>NZ_BMZA01000072.1 GCF_014652555.1 Novosphingobium colocasiae | reverse complement strand
ATCCTGCAGGTCGACGGCTACAGCGGCTATGCCGCGCTCGCCAGGCGCAGCCAGCAGCTCAGCCTTGCGTTCTGCTGGTCGCATGCGAGGCGCAAGTTCTACGAGCTCGCGGACAGCTCACCAGTCGCGACCGAGGTGCTGCGCCGGATCGCCACGCTCTATGCGATCGAGGACGAGGTTCGCGGCACCTCGGCAGAGCAGCGCCGCACGGTGCGCGCCGAACAGGCCCGCGTCATCGTCGATGACCTGCACATCTACCTCGAGGCGCGCCTCCGTCAGGTCAGCGCCAAGAGCAAGCTTGCCGATGCCATCCGCTACGCGCTCACCCGCTGGGCTGGACTGTCGCTGTTCCTCAACGACGGCCGCGTCGAGCTGGATTCCAACACCGTCGAACGTTCGATCAGGCCTCTCGCGCTCAACCGGAAGAACGCGTTGTTCGCGGGCTCGGATGAGGGCGGCGACAACTGGGCGGTCATCGCCACGCTCATCGAGAACTGCAAGATCTCGGGTGCC
>NZ_BMZA01000071.1 GCF_014652555.1 Novosphingobium colocasiae | reverse complement strand
CCAGCACGCTGGGCATGGACATCCGCTATGTCGTCACCTCGCTGACAGAAGGCTCGGCCGAGCATATTTACGACACGCTCTACTGCGCGCGCGGCCAAGCCGAGAACCTGATCAAGCGCCACAAGACCCAGTTGGCCAGCGATCGCACCTCGTGCCGCTCGGCCAATGCCAACCAGATGCGCCTCATCCTGCATACCGCCGCCTACTGGCTGATGTGGCGCATCCAGCAGGCCATCCCCAAGGCCACTGCGCTGGCCGCTGCCGAGTTCGCGACTCTGCGCCTGCGGCTGCTCAAGGTCGCTGCCCGCGTCATCGAGAGCGCCTCGCGTATCCGTGTCGCCTTCGCGTCAGCATGCCCCGACGCCGGCGTGTTCAAAGCCATCGCCACCGGTCTTCGGCCAGCGCCGACATAGCCAGCGCGGCCATGCCGCCGAAACCCGAGCCTTCGTCCCTTCAACCTCGAAAAGCCCATTGCTCCTGACGCGGTGAAAAACACCGGCGCCGGCGCTCGCCCAAGT
>NZ_BMZA01000070.1 GCF_014652555.1 Novosphingobium colocasiae | reverse complement strand
GTTTGGTGGGACGGCACCGGGCTGTGCCTGATGGCGAAGAAGCTTGAGTCCGGAGGCTTCAAGTGGCCCGGGATCCGCGACGGCGTGATGCGCCTGACCGCGGCCCAGCTGGGTGCGTTGCTCGAAGGCCTGGACTGGCGGCGGGTGCACGGTGGACGTCGGCCGATGGCCCCGCAGATTGCCGGTTGACGGGGCTTCTCGCTGCTGATTCATTGCTTCCATGCTCATGGAAGCGGACCTTCCCAACGATGTCGAAGCGCTCCGCGCGCTCGTCCTTGAGCAGTCCCGCACACTGGCCACAGAACGCGCGGCAAGGAGCGATCTTGCACTCGCCAAGGGCGAGGCCGATGCAGAGATCGAGCGGCTGCAGTCGATCATCGATGCCTTCATGCGCCACCGGTTCGGCCGCAAGTCCGAGCAGCTCGATCCAGACCAGCTTCAGCTTGGCCTTGAGGATGTCGAGACGGCACTGGGCCAGGCCCGCGCCGCACGCGAGGCGGTGACCGCGAAGGCCGGCAGCGATCGCCCGCGCAAGGCCAACCGCGGCGCGCTGCCCGCGCACCTCGAACGGATCGAGCAGGTTGTCGACGTCGAG
>NZ_BMZA01000069.1 GCF_014652555.1 Novosphingobium colocasiae | reverse complement strand
AGATCTGCGCCTGCCGGTAAAGCGGGACATGGTCGGCGTACTTGGCGACCAGCACCTGCACGGCGTCATGGCATGAGCCCGTCGCAGCTGTTCCCCGCCCCGGTCCCGTCGCCGAGAAAGAACCCGGTCCGATAGAGCTGACCCTCGGGGTCTTCCTTGAGCGCCACCTCGCCCGCGGTCTGGGTGAACCGGCCATGGAGATCGCGGCTCCAGGCCTCACCGGCGTAAATCACGGTCTCAAGTTGCGCGGCCGAGAGGAGACGGGCGGTGACCGTGCGTTCGGGCAGGCACGGGACATAGTTCGGCCTGGGTGCAGCGATCGACGCCATGGCGGCGGATTCGACCAGGTGGCTCGGGTGCTCGCCCGCTTCGGGGATATGGGTGGGGAGCTCCTTTGCCAGTGCCTCGAGCGTGCGGATGGCATCCCCCGCATCCATCCGGCCCACCAGTTCCGGAATTGCCATCGCGAGCGCCACTTCGAGCGCTTCGAAGCTCTCGCGCTGGACCCAGGCGCCAGCCGCATCGCTGGCACCCGCGCTTTCAGTGTCCCAAGTGAGGAGCAAACCCTCCGACTTCAGTCGGATGCTGGCTTCAGCCTTCG
>NZ_BMZA01000068.1 GCF_014652555.1 Novosphingobium colocasiae | reverse complement strand
TCGCTTCGGGGAAGACGGCGGTGATGGCGTCTGGGAAGCCCTTGAGGCCATCGACGACAGCCAGCATGATATCCTCGACGCCGCGGTTGCGCAGTTCGTTCATGACGCGCAGCCAGAACTTGGCACCTTCATTCTGCTCCAGCCACAGCCCCAGCACCACCTTGGTGCCGTCGGCCATGACGCCCAGAGCAATATGGATCGCCTTGTTGCGGACCATCCCCTCGTCGCGGATCTTGACCCGGATCGCATCGAAGAAAACCAGCGGATAGGCTGGGTCCAGCGGGCGTTGCTGCCAAGCTGCAACTTCCTCCAGCACGGCGTCGGTGATCGTGCTGATCAGATCGGGCGAGGCATCAATGCCATATAGTTCGCGCAGATGGCCCGTGATCTCGCGCGTGCTCATACCGCGCGCATACATCGAGATGATTTTGTCATCGAACCCGGGGAAGCGACGCTGGTACTTGGCGATCAACTGCGGATCGAAACTACCGGCCCGATCGCGCGGCACCTCGATCTCGATCCGCCCACTGTCGGTCGTCACCGTCTTGCGACCATAGCCATTGCGGTTGTTGCCGACCTGGTCATCATGCCCGAGATGATGATCCATCTCCGCGTTGAGTGCT
>NZ_BMZA01000067.1 GCF_014652555.1 Novosphingobium colocasiae | reverse complement strand
TGAACGGCTTCAGCCCCTCCGCATGATCCTACCGGCGTCAGCCGGTATGTCATTCAGTGCTGCTGCCTGACAGCAACGATCTCTGGCTTTGGGACCATGAAACTGGAGAAGTTCGTCCCTCGGTCGTTCAGTGGATCTAAAGGTCTCTTGCTCACCAATCTGGTTTTCACGTCGGTGATGCCGACCAATTCCACGGCATCAGTTCGTCGATCCGGTTGATGGGATGGCCCTTGCCGATCCGGTCGAGCACATCGGCCAGCCAAGCCTGCGGGTTCACATTGTTGAGCTTGGCCGTCTCCAGCAGGGAGTAGATCGCAGCGGCGCGCTCCCCGCCGCAGTCGGCACCCGCGAAAAGCCAGTTCTTCCGGCCCACGGCGATGCTGCGCAGGGCATTCTCCGCGAGGTTGTTGTCGATCTCAAGGCGCCCGTCCTCGGTGTAGGCGAGCAGTTGGGGCTTGAGCTTCACGGCATAGCGCAGCGCCTCGGCCAGCGGTGATCGCGCGGAAACCTGCGCCAGTACGCCATCGGCCCATGCGAAGAAATCCAGCACTCGCAGCTTTGACAGCTTGCGTGCCTTGCGCGACTAGCCATTTCTGGGGTCGCCATGCCCAATCACTCGGCCATGAGGTCCGCT
>NZ_BMZA01000066.1 GCF_014652555.1 Novosphingobium colocasiae | reverse complement strand
ATTTGCGAGGAGCAGCCACTCCACCGACTCGGTGTGGAGCCCCAATCACCCCATCTGACTCATAATTCGAGCTTAGCAATACGTCGTGTCATTCGCCTGATGGATGCGATGATGAGCCATGCTTCTGAGGAGGCGATGGAAGCCTCCCAGTCCTTGGCGAGGCGTCGGCATCGGTTGAGCCATGCGATGGTGCGCTCGACGACCCAGCGGCGGGGGAGGATGACGAAAGACCGGGTATCCGACCGTTTGACGATCTCGATGGCAAGCCGGTCGATATGCGCGATCGCGGTTTCCAGCTTCGGCCCTGCATAGCCGCCATCGGCGAAGAAGCGGGCCAGCGAAGGATATGCATCCCGGCATCGCTCGAGAAGGCCAGGCGCGGCATCGCGATCCTGAACGTCGGCGGGAAGGATCAGGGCGTCGAGCAAGCTGCCGGCGGTATCGGTCGCGATGTGGCGCTTGCGGCCTTTGATCTTCTTGCCCGCGTCGTAGCCGCGCGGGCCTCCCGCTTCGGTGGTCTTGACCGACTGGCTGTCGATGATGCCCGCAGTCGGTTCGGTCGCGCGGCCTTCCGCGACCCGCACCCCGGCCACCAGCACCGCGTTGATCGCATCGAGCAGGCCGCTGTCACGCATCCGGGACCATTGCAAAAGTCGGCAATCTTTGATTCTCTTCTGGTGAGGAGGA
>NZ_BMZA01000065.1 GCF_014652555.1 Novosphingobium colocasiae | reverse complement strand
CGCGAAGCTTTGGTCTGTTTTGCAGGCCCGCATGGCGATGCGCTTGAACTCTTTGAGTTTGCAGAAGAAGTTTTCGATGAGGTGCCGCCATTTGTACATCTCGGCGTCGATCTTGAGTTTTTGAGCTCGCCCCGGATGTTGCGAAATGACGACTTTTGCTCCGCGCTGATCGAGTTCCTCGACGATCCAGTTGGCATCAAAGGCCTTGTCGCCCAGGAGAGCGCCGAGGTCGATGCCCGCGATCAGCGGTGCGACGCCGATGGTATCGTGGCGGTTCCCTGGCAGGAGTTCGAAGCGCACGAGATTGCCCAAGGCATCCGTCAGTGCCACAATCTTGGTCGTCATTCCGCCCCTGGAACGACCAATGGCCTGGCTCGAAGTCCCCCTTTTGCGCCCTGGCCGTGTCGGTGGACCTTGACGATGGTGGCATCCACCATGGCGTATTCCATGTCGGCTTCCCCTGACAATGCGTCAAAAATCCGCTTGAAAACATCGGCTTCGCGCCAGTCACGAAACCGGCGGAATGCCGTGCTCCAGTTGCCGAACAAGGCAGGCAGATCGCGCCAGGGACTGCCCGTTCGGACAATCCACAACACCGCCTCCAAAAACAGCCGGTTGTTCCTACCGCTACGTCCTGGGTCAGTCGGCTTCCCAAGACAATGCGGTTCGATCTTCGACCATTGGGCGTCTGTCAGTACAAAGCGTTCCA
>NZ_BMZA01000064.1 GCF_014652555.1 Novosphingobium colocasiae | reverse complement strand
CCAGAGCGTGAATCACATCTCCGACAAAATGGGAATCCTAAATCCCCACAACCCCTAGACTCTAACCAAGAATCTAACTTTGAAGAGCGCGCGCGAGACGTGCGCAGCCTCATCGATACGGTCCGCAACAGCCTCACCGTCAATGCGCGGCAGCGGCGATCTCCCGCTGGCGCGCCGTGAACCGATCACTTCCCAACCTGCCTGGAGAACCATCATGACCTGCGCCGCAAGCTCCGGCCAGCAGCACGGCCTTGCACCGCTCGCCCGCTCTGCTGACGTCCTGACCCATGTCGAACTAACGCACATCGAACAGCGAATCGAGAACTGGATCAGGTTCGGCCGTCATGTCCGCGAGCAGATCCTTGATAGACGACGGCGCGTGCTTTCCTATCGACCGGGCAGTGTTTTCGGCTTCATTCGCTGGGCCGCCAACGACTTCGGCACCATCGCCTCGCGGATCGACATCGTTCGTGCCGTGGTGCCCGGCGAGGCCTATCAGACACTGCCCTTCATTCGCCCCGGCGGCGAAATCCTGCTGACCGTCGATGGCTGGCCCAAGGTCTGCCAGGTGCTTCAGCTGGTCGACGACGTGGAAGCCGTCGGGCTCGATGCCTGCGATGTAGCCCCCGATCACTGGCGTCATGTCGCGAACCGGATGAGCGTCGGTCAGGCACCGCGAGCCTACACGCCAGAGCGGCATCTGGCATGGCTCAAGCGCCAGGAGATCGAAGGATGACCCTCTGAGTTCACAAACGAAGTGCAACACCTCAGACAGGTGCTGCCATGTCGAGAT
>NZ_BMZA01000063.1 GCF_014652555.1 Novosphingobium colocasiae | reverse complement strand
TGATCCCGCCAATCTACGTGAAGCCTTTCGTCAAACGGCAAAAGAACGATGCAGCCGACGCCGCGGCCATTGCGGAGGCAGCAGTCCGACCGAACATGCACTTTGTGGCCGTAAAGAGCGCAGATCATCAGGCCCGCGCTGTGGTATACCGCACTCACCAATGTTTTGTCGGACAGCGCACCCAGACGATCAATGCGCTACGGGGACATCTCGCTGAGTTCGGCCTGGTCTTCGCGCAGGGCGTGCCTCATCTGAAGGACATCCATGCCGCAATTGAAGACGAGACTGTCGACCTGCCGGAAAGCGTCCGCGAGGTCGCACGGCTTTACCTCCAGCATATCGAGGCTTTGTCCGCCAAGATCGACGATCTGTCGCTGAAGTTGCGCGAAGCAATGAAGGTCAACGCAGAGATGCGCCGCCTGTGCACGGTTCCGGGCGTCAGTCCGGTAACAGCAGGAGCAATCATGGCCTTTGCTCCGGACCTGCGGACTTTTGCTAGTGGGGGCAACTTCGCGGCCTGGCTCGGCCTCGTCCCCCGACAACGATCGACAGGCGGAAAGACGAAGCTCGGTGGCATGAGCAAGATGGGGCAAAGCGACATCCGGAAACTCCTTGTCGTCGGAGCGATGAGCAGGATCCGTTGGATCGTGCGCAAAGGCGTATTGCCAGACAACTGGCTCGGCAGGCTGATGGCCCGAAGGCCTCGGATGGTGGTTGCCGTGGCCTTGGCCAACAAGATGGCGCGCGTCATCTGGGCGATGATGACGCGCGAGGAAAATTACCGCTTGGCGTGAACGGTTGCCGCCGACTGGCGGTAATGCCGTGAGCGCTCGGGGCCTTGGCCCTGGCAAGGAGATCGACTGACGAATTATGCGGCAAGAACTTCCAAGTTCACGCGGCGGCTAACCAGTCCCGGGGCTAGAGCGAAATCAGCTCGCTGAACCGATGTGACCCGCCACGTTCGAACTGCATACCGGCCCGTGGCGTCAGCAAGCCACATCAAGAGGCCTGACACACGACCGA
>NZ_BMZA01000062.1 GCF_014652555.1 Novosphingobium colocasiae | reverse complement strand
GCGGGAATGTCTGGACAGCTCGGGTTTGCGGATCATGTTGTTGCGGGCAAGCGTTCGCGGCGGATGGACCATCTGTCGCAGATCGACGGGCTGATCGACTGGGGCGAGGTGCGTTGCTTGCTGGGCCGGCTGCGATCGGGGCGCACCGGGCGTCCGCCTTATCCGGCGCTGGTGCTGTTCAAGGCGCTGTTGCTGCAGCGCTGGTATGGCTTGTCGGACGAGGCGCTTGAGGATGCGCTCTATGACCGGCTCTCGTTCCGCAAGTTCGTGGGCCTTGCCGTGGAGGAGGCCATTCCCGATGCCTCGACTGTGTGCCGGTTCCGCTCGGCCTTGTCCGACCGGGCGCTGGGCGAGGCGTTGTTCGAAGCCGTGGGACGCGGGCTTGACGCGCGCGGGCTGATCCTGCGCCAGGGTACGTTGATCGATGCCAGCCTGATCCAGGCAGCGGTTGCCGAACCACGCAAGCAGCCCGGCGGCGGGGTCTCTCGGGTGGATCCCGAGGCAAGCTGGGCCAAGAAGGGCAGCAAGGCCACGTTCGGTTTCAAGCTGCACATCGCGGTGGATCAGGGCTCGGGGATCGTGCGCGCGGCGCGCTTCACGCCCGCACGGGTCGCCGACTGCACCATCGGCCCCGACCTCGTGCAAGGCGATGAGGCGGCGGTCTATGCCGACATGGCCTACGACAACGCCGTCATGCGCGACACACTCGAAGCCGGCGGCATCGCCAATGCGGTGATGGCCCGGCCCAACCGCTACCATCCGCTCACCGAAGATGCCAAAGCCCGCAACACCGCGATCGGGCGGATCAGGGGCCGGGTCGAAGGCGTGTTCGGCACGCTCAAGCGAAGTTACCGGCGCAGCCGCCTCGTCTACATCGGCCTCGCCAAGAACCGCCTCGACATGTTTCTCACCCTCCTCGCCATCAATCTGCGCCGGGCACACAAGCTCTCGACTGCCTGAAACCCGCCCGGAACACACTCCAGCCCCGCAAACGGCAGGACAAAGGCCGGAGTGCAGGTCACATCCAGCACCGCGCTC
>NZ_BMZA01000061.1 GCF_014652555.1 Novosphingobium colocasiae | reverse complement strand
GCAAACGCAGTGGGCGACCTCATGCCATGGATCGCCGTGGTCTGAGCACATCGCTTACTCCGCACCTGCTGCCATGCCCGATGAACGGGGTGATCTTCCGTCAGTGGCTGGAGGAATGCCTGATCCCGGAAATGAGACAGGGCAGCATTGTCGTCGTCGACAACCTGTCCGCCCACAAAGTCGCAGGCATCCGCGAATGCCTCGAAAATGCGGGCATGCACCTGCTCTACCTGCCGCCCTACAGTCCCGACTTCAACCCGATCGAACAGGTCTTCTCAAAGATCAAAGGCCTCCTCAGGCAAATGAACCCACGCAGCTTCGACGCCATCTGCGACGCGCTCAAAGTCATCCTCCAAAGCTTCAAACCCGGCGAATACGCAAAATTCATCCGCCATTCCGGTTATGTGCAAACTTGATCAAATATGAGTCTAGAGCATCGCGCTTGAAACCTGAATCGGCCGGGATCCCTTTGCGAGGGAATTGTGATTGATGTGTGGATGCCCCCAGTTTTGCAAGGTGATTGTCTGACGGTGTGACGGCTGGGCGCTTCTATCGCTCGTGTGTCAGGCCTCTCGCTGTGGCTTGAAGTTTGCCACGGGCCATTATGCAGTTCGAAGAACGGGGGCCACATCGGTTCAGAGAGCTTAGATGCTCGCGCCCCGGGACTGGTTTCGTCGTCCTGAACATTGAAGTCCTTGCCGCATAATTCGTCAGTCGATCTCCTTGTCGGGGCTTGTGGCCCCTAATACCAAGCTGCACTGATCAGAACCAATGGACCCATTTGCGGCGACCGATGGTCATGATGTGCCAAGGTTGGTCGACGAGCATGTTCCAGGCCTCACAGCAGTTGACCTGAACTGATGCGGTGGATGCCCCCTTCGCCCGGCATCGTATGATGCTGACTGCGCCAATCTGGCGCACGAAGGAGAAGCAGATGGCAGACGTATACATCTTGGCGATCGATCTGCGAAGCGGAGCTTCCAGGCTTGCGCAACGGGTCGCGCGGGGTCGGTTCTATACAACCGGACGATGTCGCGGGCGAAGCTGGAGCAACTTCTGTGCGAGCAGGATTCTTGCATCGTTGCGATGGAAGCCTGCGCGACTAGCCATTTCTGGGGTCGCCATGCCCAATCACTCGGCCATGAGGTCCGCT
>NZ_BMZA01000060.1 GCF_014652555.1 Novosphingobium colocasiae | reverse complement strand
CCAGCACGCTGGGCATGGACATCCGCTATGTCGTCACCTCGCTGACAGAAGGCTCGGCTGAGCATATTTACGACACACTCTACTGCGCGCGCGGCCAAGCCGAGAACCTGATCAAGCGCCACAAGACCCAGTTGGCTAGCGATCGCACCTCGTGCCGCTCGGCCAATGCCAACCAGATGCGGCTGATCCTGCACACCGCCGCGTACTGGCTGTTATGGCGCGTCCAGCAGGCGATCCCCAGCACCACCGCGTTGGCCACCGCCGAATTCGTGACACTGCGCCTGCGGCTGCTCAAGATCGCCGCTCGCGTCATCGAAAGTGCCTCGCGCATCCGTGTCGCGTTCGCGTCAGCCTGCCCCGATGCCAACGTGGTCAGAGCCCTCGCTACCAGCCTCCGGCCAGCACCGACATAACCAGCGCGGCCGTGCCGCCGAACGCCAAAGCCTCGTCCATCAACCTCGAAAAGCCCATTGCTCCTGACGCGGTGAAAAACACCGGCGCCGGCGCTCGCCCAAGTCACGCCGCCAAACACCGATCGAGCTCGGGACACACCAGAGCGGCGGGCTCGTGAATAACCCGGGTTAAAGGCGAAGTAAGGTGGCATGACCGCCTCGGAGGCGGCGCGGTTGCGGACGCTCGAAGGAGAGAATCGGCAGCTGAAGAAGTTGCAGGAAAGAACTGACCCGGCCTGTGGATCTCTACGCTGCGGTGGAGAAGCTGATGGCGGAGCGCGACATTTTGAAAAGGCCGCCAACTGCTTCGCGAAGGACTCGATATAGCTTCATCGCGAAGCACCGCAGAATCTGGCCGGTGGCATAAATGTGCGGGGCTCTCAAAGATCTTTTGGCGGTGTGTCGCAGATCGCCTTCCATGCCTAGCTCACCCAGATGCCATCACAGCCTACCCGCGAGGACGGGGTCATCGGCGCGAGAGACAGGGCCCAGCGATGTTGGCAGCTACCGCGCCTATGTCGCCCGCCCTGTCTGGCACGACCTGCTGGGGGCAGATTTCCTGCGGTCTGTACCGGGTCGAACGGCTCATGCAGGCACAGGGGTGCGGGCACGGCCTCGTCGTCGCGGACTGCCAAAGGATCAGGGCGCACGCTCGGTCATCGCCGGCAATGTGCTGGATTGCCAGTTCACCGCAGACAGGGCCAACCAGAAGTGGGGGGCGGACTTCACCGTAAGCGTACGGCTTCCCGCGTGTTGCGGCATTCAAGCTCGGCGCTGATGGACCTCCG
>NZ_BMZA01000059.1 GCF_014652555.1 Novosphingobium colocasiae | reverse complement strand
CATCAACGGCACGGTAGATGGCTTTGAGAGCCATTCCGAGCGCCTTGCGATCCTTCCAGCCGCACCGCCTACTTCTGGGTCTATCTGCGCGAGGGCCGTTCCAGCGGTGACATGAGCCCGCCGGCCGTGGCGTTCCGCTTCACGACCGGTCGCGGCAGCGAGCATCCTGCAGCCCATCTCGCCGGGTATGTTCGTCGGCTCGGCCAAGGGCGGGGATGCTTCAGCCCTGTTTTACGCGCTCGCCGCGACATGCCGCCTGAACGGCGTGGAGCCTGAGGCCTGGTTCACCGACGTCATTGCGCGTATCGGCAACCAGCCGATCAACCGGATCGACGAACTGTTGCCGTGGAACTGGCAAGCAGAAAAAGAGGTCCAGAACCTGGAGCAAGCTGCTTGAGCAACGCCTTCGTCGTGCGGATGACGATCACCCTGGATGACGTGACCCCGGCCGTGAGCCGCATGATCGAAGTGCCGCTCGGCATCAGACTCGATCGTTTGCACACCGTCTTCCAGGCGGCATTGGCGTGGACGGACAGCCACCTGTGGGAACTGACCTTCGGCCGCACGGACTTCGGCATCCCTGATCCCGAATATGGCTTCGATGGTCCGCTCGATGCCCGCAAGGCGACATTGGCCGAGGCTCTGGAAGGAATGCGGGGCAAGACCTTCCGGTACCTCTACGACTTCGGCGATGCGTGGGAGCACAGCGTCAAGATCCAGGGCATCGCTTCTGCGAACCTCCAAGGTAGCTATCCACGTCTGCTCGAAGCCACCGGCATGCGGCCACCCGAGGACTCAGGCGGCCCTTGGGGCTATGCCGAGAAGCTGGAAGCACTCGCAGATCCGGCCGATGAGTATCACGAGGAGGCGCTCGACGCCCTGGGCGACGATCATGATCCCAACGCCCAGCCCGACATCGACCTGATCCACTCCCGCTTCGCCGCGCTGACAAAGAAATGGGCGCCGCGCCCGCGAAAGGCCAAATAGGTCTACGTCAACGCCGCCTTCCGTCGGCGCTTACGTTGGAGGAGTGGCGCAGATACTATAACGAGGATCGGCCGCACGGTGCCATCGGCAACAAGCCCCCAATCACGCTGATGAATCCCGGTGACGCACCCAGCCCGTCACCGTGACCCTGGCCGGGAAACTCTAACCCGGGGTGGTCCAGAGAATGGTGTCGGATCAAAAGTTGCCCGTAAGCGTAGCCGCCGCCCCACCTTGCGGGCTTGAAGCGCAGCGTCGAGTCTCCGCGCCCTG
>NZ_BMZA01000058.1 GCF_014652555.1 Novosphingobium colocasiae | reverse complement strand
GATCACTCGCTTCTCTCCGCGGTCGGCGCCTGGCCGCCGCATAATGGGGTCATGGAGAACAAGGCGTCTCAATCTGATTTCGCGACCTTCAGCCAAGCTGAGGTTCCGGGCTCTAAGCGAGATCGTCTTGCCCTTCGTCCCCATGGGAACGACACTACCCGCGTTGTCAGGCGGGATCCGGTTTACTCCTCCTCATGCTGCATGGCAGGCTGGCGCCTTGCCCCAGCGGAACTCGCTATGATCGCACCACATGCGGTGCATGATGACGGCAAGCTTGCGGGCGACAGCGACGCGGGCTTTCGCCATACCGCGCCGCTTCGCGACATTCATGCCCCACGCCTTGAGGGCCGACCATTTCTTGCAGCGGGTCAACAGCGTGTGGGCGGCCTCATAAAGCAGGGTGCGGGCAAGCTCGTCGCCGCATCGACTGACCCGTCCTTGCACATCGGTTTCGCCTGACTGATAGCGCCTCGGGGTGAGGCCGAGATGGGCGCCAACATCGCGTGACCGCCGGAAGCGCTCGGGCTGATCCACGGTCGCACGGAACGCCAGTGCCGTCAGCGGCCCGACGCCGGGGACCGTCATCAGCTGTCGACAGATTGGTTCGACACGAACCGATTCCAACGCGCGCCGTGTCAGTCGCTCGAGTTCGCGGTACATGGTCGCGATGATTGCCAGCAGTGGCTCGGTTATATCGGTCAACGTTGGATCCGCATCAGCCAGCTCGCGCACCCTGGCCGAGAACAGCTTGCGCCCCGGTGATCCCACTTTAAGCCCGCTTTCCCGCAAGACTGCTCGCACTGCGTTCTCCATGTCGCGCAACTTGCAGAGCACCGTCCGGCGTGCGACCAGCAGTGAGCGCGCCATTCTCGATGGAACGCTCTTGACGTGAACCTGGCGATACCACCCGGTCCGGATAATTTGTGCCAGGCCTCGGGCATCATTGCGGTCGGTCTTGTTCGGCATTGCTCCCATCGCGGCTTTCGCCTGGCGCGTTTCGATGCACAATGCCGGAAAACCAGCTCGCGTCAGCCCTTGGTGCAGCCAAGCCGACTGCGAACAGGCCTCGAGCCCTATCCGCTCCATCGGAAGATCTACTACGTTGAGCGCCGAAATCAGGCTTTCTGGATCGCTGGCCGCGCGCAGCTCGCGGACGATCGCGCCCGTGCCATCGACAATGCAGATCGCCGTCTCTTCCAACGATACATCCAGTCCGGCATAGTAGCTCATGGTTGCTTCTCCTCATGGTTGTGGCCGATCACACGGACCACGTTCTACC
>NZ_BMZA01000057.1 GCF_014652555.1 Novosphingobium colocasiae | reverse complement strand
TCAGGCACCCCGCTGACCTGATCGAGCCGGAACAGCGGGCCATCCACCAGTTGCATGGTGCCCTGCGCAGGCACGGTCTTGCGCCAGGTTTCGGCATAGACCTCGCCCTTGGCGACGGCGATGCCCTCTTCGAGGTGCAACTCGCGCGGGCGGCCGTAGTCGAACAGGCGATAGGTGATATCGCTGTTCTGCTGCACTTCGATCACGGTGACCCCGGCACCGATGGCGTGGACGGTGTTGGCCGGGATGTAGAAGAAATCGCCCGGCTTGACCGCGTGCCAGACCATCAGGTCCTCGATCGATCCGTCCAAGGCGGCGGCGCGCATGGCCTCCTCGCCGATCTCCTCGCGAAAGCCGATGCCCAGCGTCGCGCCGGGATCGGCGGCGACGACGAGCCAGCACTCTTCCTTGCCCTGTTTGCCCAAGCCCCCGGCAATCGTCTGCGCATCGGACGGATGGACCTGGACCGACAGCTTTTCGCTGGTGAAGATGTATTTGACCAGCAGTTGCGGCAGTTCCGGCGGCGGCTCGAACCAGATCTCGCCGATGCGCGCGCCTTCGGGCGTGGCGAAAGGCGGCGGCAGGATATCCTGGCCCCAGGGCTTCTCGACCTGGCGGATCGGCAGCGGGCCTTCCATGTTCCGCGCTACCCCTCGCCTACTGATTGACCGCGCCGGCGAGCTTGCCGACTTTCTGCACCCCGGCGACGCTGGTGATCATGATGTCGTTGCCGTCTACCACGACGATGACATCCTCCAGCCCGATCACCGAGACGCGCGGGCCGTCGGTATCGACCAGCACATTGCGGCAATCGATCAGTTCGACCTCGCCGCCGCGTGCGGTGTTGGCGCTGCCGTCAGCGCCTAGCGCGATGTGCAGCGCATCCCAGTTGCCGATATCGGACCAGTCCATATCGGTCGGGACCATGGCTGCGCGGGTGGTGTTTTCCATCACCGCATAATCGACCGAATCGCTCTCGACCGACTTGAAGGTTTCGGCATCGGGATAGAACCGCTGGCCGTCCTCCTTGCCCTTGGCGACCGCCTCGCGGATGACAGAAGCAATCTGCGGGCGATGCGCGGTCAGCTCGTCCATGAAATCCTTGACCCGGAACGCGAAGATGCCGCCGTTCCAGGCATAGCCGCCTTCGGCCAGGAAGCCCTTGGCGCGTTCGAGATCGGGCTTTTCCACGAACTGCGCGGTGCGGAAACCTTTGGTGCCGCGAGACGACTCGATCGCCTCGCCGCGCTTGAGATAGCCGAAGCCGGTTTCCGGGGCATGCGGCTCGATCCCGAACGACACCAGCCAGCCCTCCCCGGCCAGCGCCGCCG
>NZ_BMZA01000056.1 GCF_014652555.1 Novosphingobium colocasiae | reverse complement strand
CGGCGATCCGATCGACGAGCGGTTGCAGCAGCCAGCTTGCCTGGCCGAGCCAGTCCGCCATCGTCGAGCGGCTGATCTCCACGCCCTCGCGGGCGTAGATCTGCGACTGGCGATACAGGGGCAAGTGATCGGCGAACTTGGAGACGATGACGTGGGCCAGCAGGCCGGGACCAGCACGGCCGCGCGGCACGGGAAGCGCCGGGGCCGGCGCCTGGCTGATCGCATCGCAGCGGTTGCAGGAAAGCTTGGGCCGGACATGACGGACGACGCGGAACCGGCCGGGGACATATTCCAGCACTTCGGTCACGTCCTCGCCGAGCTTGCCCATCGTGCCCCCACAGGCGGAACAGCCATCGGCATCTGGCGCTGCGTGCATAACCTCGTCGCGAGGGAGGTGGTCGGGCAGCGGAGCACGGCGCGGCTTGCGAGGGGCAGCCTTGGCCGGGGCATCTTCGGGCACATGGCCCTCGATCAAACACTCGGCATGGGCATGCTCGGCCTCGAGATCCTCCAGCGTCAGTTCGAGCTGGTCGGCCTGGAGCGCAAGACGCTCCGAGGACTGACCGAACTTCATGCGCCGAAGGCGGGCCAGCTGGACCTTGAGCTTCTCGATCTGCAGTGCGGTCAGCTTAATCGAGTTCTGGGCGGTCTCGAGCTTCCCACGGGTCGCGTCATGGGCCACCCGTTCGGCTTCCAGCGCCTGCTCCGAGGCCGCCAGGCGTGCGCGCATCGTCTCGGCGAAAGCGCGCAGTTCTGCGGGATCGGCAGGCAGTTCGAGATCGTCGGGAGACACACTTCGCGATAGCAGAATCAGGTCTTCCGCCCAAGCAGAATGCCCGGAAATACGCCGATTATCGCGTCAAATCTGCACCGGCAGACGGGGCGGATCGGGAGCTACGGTGCGCCGCCAATCCATCGCTTCGATCAGCAGCGCAAACTGTGCCGGGGTCAACACGACACCGCCCTCGATGAGTGGCGGCCAGACGAAACGGCTGCGTTCCAGGCGCTTCGCGAACAGGCAGAGACCGGTCCCGTCCCAGTGCAGCGCCTTCAGGTAGTTGCCGCTCTTGCTTCGGAAGAGGAAAACATGCCCGCCGTAGGGCTCGACCGCGAACAGCGGGCGGACCAGCGCTGCCAGCCCGTCGAAGCCGAGCCGCATGCTGACCGGCTTGCTTGCCAGGTAGACCTTCGTTCCGGGTGCCAGCGAGATCACGAGACATCCCGGAATGCACGCAGCACGCGGGCCAGCGCCTTCTCGTTGACATAGCTGTCCACCGACAAGCGCACGCCGCTCGGCAGGTCTATGTCTATCGCGCCGGGGCGGGCACCGGGATGGGGGCGGATCAGATCCTCCGGCGCTGGCGGCATCGGCGACGAAATAGGTCGCGGTGCCTTCTGGGGCTCGGGCACTGCCAGCGCAGGTGCGGGCTCCGTCGTAATGATCGCGCCG
>NZ_BMZA01000055.1 GCF_014652555.1 Novosphingobium colocasiae | reverse complement strand
TGACATGCTGGGTCTCCTTGTTGCCCATTATGCCTCGCCACACACGGAAATCCTGACAGTCCCTTCAGCCATGCCAGCGTCCGCTCGACGACCCAACGGCGCGGGAGGACCACGAAGCCCTTGGCGGTATCGGACCGTTTGACGATCTCGAGGGTCCATTTGCCGATCCGGCGCAGCGCTTGCCGGAGCTTGTCGCCGGCATAGCCGCCATCGGCAAACACATGACGCAGCCACGGGAAGCGCTTGATGATCTGAGCGAGCACCAGCGGTGCACCGTCCCGGTCCTGGATGTCGGCGGTGTGGATCACGGCGTGGACCAGATTGCCCTCGGTGTCGGTCAGGATGTGGCGCTTGCGGCCCTTGATCTTCTTGCCCGCATCATAGCCGCGAGGACCACCGGATTCGGTGGTTTTGACGCTCTGGCTGTCGATGACCCCGGCACTGGGCGAGGCATCGCGCCCTCTCGCCTCGCGTCCGATCAGCAACAGGGCATGATTGAGCGACAACCAGAGCCGGTTGTCCCGCCACAGGTAAAACCAGCGCCGCACTGTCGAGACCGGCGGAAAGCACGGCGGCAGCATCCGCCAAGGCAGACCGCCGCGCAACAGATACAGGATCGCCTCGACAATCCGCCTGAGCGGCCACTTGCGCGGGCGGCCCACATGCGACGGCGGCGGCAGAAACAAGCAGCGCCCATTCGGCGTCGGTCAAATCACTTGGCAAAGCCAAGTCCGCACGGGCATAGAGTGCCCGAGTGGTGTCAGTCCACATCGTTGATCTCCGGTAGTCTTCGCAAAACCACTTGAATCAACGACTTGGCATGACGTCAAGCTAACCCACTGATACCACTCAACTTAGTTTCGGATCAGGCTCTGACACCGGAACAGGTTGATCAGGTCACTGCCTCGACTCTTGGATACGACGTCGCACTGCGAATCGAATTGGATGTCGGAAAATCGATCATCGCCAAAGCCCCGACGAAGGGCGAAGGATTGGAACGGCTCCAGGAGATGAAGGACTATGTACGCGAAGTAATTGTCGCCGAATATAAGTTGGAACGCGCCAGCGTTGGCATTGTCGGACGCGCGGCTATCGACCGAATTTCGCGCAACGCGATACAGCAGGCATTCGAAGTGTTCGAGGAGGACGGCGACCTGTGATTAGAATCGCGTGCCTTCCCGAGGATCTCCCGGACCTGCGCGGAACCGATTTGCGGTTCGATATATATTCGCGATCGCGTCTTTCGGGGCGCGGCCGAGTGGGCAACCTCGTGCCCGGACGTATACGCCGACTTGGCCTGCGACCATCGGTTAGCGCGTGGGACTTCACCTCATTTGCGATGGCGGTGGTTGCATCTGACGAAGCGGTATCGCGCGAGCGTAGCCCAGATGGATGGACGCGTGAGATCGACCTGACAGTTGCAGTGACGTCGCCAGATTTCTGGAACACGCAACGCGCGCGCCTATGCTCCCGACCGCAAAAGTGAACGCGCCGAAGCGCACCTTGGGAGCTATTCCGGC
>NZ_BMZA01000054.1 GCF_014652555.1 Novosphingobium colocasiae | reverse complement strand
TGACATGCTGGGTCTCCTTGTTGCCCATTATGCCTCGCCACACACGGAAATCCTGACAGTCCCGCGGCAATATCTTCAGGGCGCTGTCCCTGATGGCGTGGCCGGGCCGAGAGCTTGCGATAGCCCATGGCCCGAAGTTCATGCCCCAGCGCCTGCTTGCTGATCGAGACTTCGAACTCCTCCCATAGCCACTGAACAAGGTCGATGATCCGCCAGCGAACCACACCATGAACCGCAGGAATAGGGCCCGCTTCGATGGCTTCGGCCAGCGCGCGGCGATGGCCGTCGTCAAGGATCGTATCCGGCCCCGGCGCCTTGCGCGTTTCCAGACCATCAGGGCCATACGCGTTGAAGCGCAGCACCCAATCCCTGACAATCTGCAGCGTAACCCCGCCGACCCTGGCTGCGTCACTTCGGCTTCCGCCGTCCAGGATCGTTGCAATCGCCAGAAGACGGCGGACCTGGTCCGCATCCTTGGCGCGGCGAGCAAAAGCCCGAACATGCCCTGGACTGAAATCACCGCGAACTCTGATCGCCGCTGCCATCGCAAAACTCCAACCGTTCGCGATGGTGAAGCACCTCAGCGCCAAACCCGATACCCCCAGTAAGTCAGATTCCACAGGTTTTGGTATAAGACCGTATGTCCGTTTCGTGAAAGATGTTGGTTCGCCCTACACTGGTGCTCCGAGGAGCTCTCGTTGCGCGAGAACCGCCGGATCAAGGCTGCCCTGCGCATGGCCCGGTTGCCAGTCGTCAAGACGTTGGCCGGATACGACTTCTCGTTCCAGCCATCGCTCGATCGCAACCGTATCCTCGCGCTCGCTGGCCTCGACTTCATCGAAAGGGCCGAGGTCGTCCACCTGCTAGGACCGCCGGGCACCGGAAAAAGCCACATTGCGACCGCGCTGGCGGTCGAGGCCGTGCGCGCCGGCAAGGCGGTCTACTTCATCCCGCTTGCCGATCTGATCACCCAGCTTGCCAAGGCCGAACGCGAAGGCACGCTTAGGGAGAAGATCCGCTTCCTCACCAGGGCATCGCTCTTGGTCGTCGACGAGATCGGCTACCTGCCGGTCACACCCGGCGGCGCCAACCTGTTCTTCCAGCTCGTCAACGCTCGCTACGAAAAGGGCGCCATGATCCTCACCTCCAACCGCGGCTTCGCCGAATGGGGAGAGGTCTTCGGTGATCCCGTCGTCGCCACAGCCCTGCTCGACCGGCTGCTACACCACGCCGTCGTCATCCAGATCGAGGGGTCCAGCTATCGCATGCGTGAGCACGCGGCGCTCGTGCCCGAAAACGTGCGCAACGGCGCCGCCTTCAATCCACGCCCGCCCAAACGCCGCGGCTGACCGTCGATGAAAGGAAAAGCAGATCTCGAATACGGCTGATCACCGCGCCATCCCAAACCGCCAACCTAGGGAATTTTGGGCGCCCACATCCGGGGAAAGTTCGGTGCCCGTTGACAGGTGGAGATGGGACCTGAGAGACGTCGTAACCGTGGGCTGTAGGCCGCCTTGCACGGCGCGGGATTGAAGCGCTGATAGCCGCT
>NZ_BMZA01000053.1 GCF_014652555.1 Novosphingobium colocasiae | reverse complement strand
GCGGCCCGGCCAGCTCGGCCGTCTCGCCATAAGCATGACCGGCATTGAGGGCAGCGATGTTGGCTTCGGCCAGGATCGGGTTCTTCTTGAACTTGGCGTTCAGCCAATCCACCAGCGGCTGGCGATCGCGATCGAACATCCACAGCGCCAGGCCCAGCGTCCACATGTTCTTGCAGCGCAGCGCTTCCTTGTTGCCAAGGCCGAACGGCTTCACCGCCTCCAGCGTCAGCGCCGAGATGTCGAACGCCAGCACATCCCACCTGGCAAGGCTGCCGTCGTCGAGCGGGCTGACGTCGTACTTCGCCTTTTCGAGGTTGCGCTTGTTGAACTCGCCGGTGTCGGCGATCACCAGGCCACCGGGCTTGAGCGCCTGGACGTTGGTCTTCAGCGCCGCCGGGTTCATCGCCACCAGCACGTCGGGCGCGTCGCCCGCCGTGGTGATCTCGCTCGACCCGAAGTTGATCTGGAACGCCGAGACGCCAAACAGCGTACCCTGCGGCGCGCGGATTTCGGCGGGGAAATCGGGGAAAGTCGCCAGGTCGTTGCCGGCCAGTGCGGTGGACAGTGTGAACTGGCCGCCGGTCAACTGCATACCATCGCCGGAATCGCCCGCAAAACGAACCACCACCGCTTCGGGTGCGGCGGTTTCATCAGCACTACGTTGGTCGTGTTCGGCTGAAAGTGTAGCCATTTTTCATCCTCTTCGGCACGTGCCGGAAAACCTTATAACGGTCCCTCTGGGCGCATCATGCTTGATTGGCAATTTAGAAAAACTCTGCGCCTTGCAAGAGTGACAATTGTCGTTTGGTGTAGAAAACGCACTGGTCAAGACAACGGCCATGCTCCATTCTTGCGCCCATGCGTCGCGCCGAAATCGTTCGGCCCCTCCTTATGGATGGCCTTCTCCGACGCGAAAACAAGGGATAACCGCAGGACGATGAACGATTCAGTCCCGCTAGCCTACCGCCCATGCGTGGGCATCATGCTGGTGAACGCGCAGGGCAAAGTATTCGTCGGCAAGCGAATCGACAACCGTGAGGGCGACTGGTGGCAGATGCCCCAGGGCGGCGTTGACGACGGGGAAGACCTGCGTGACGCCATGCTGCGCGAGCTGTGGGAGGAAACAGGGGTCAAAAACGGCCACGTCATCGTCCTCGCCCAGACCCGTGACGAAGTTCTTTACGATCTTCCGCCCGAACTGGTCGGCAAGCTGTGGGGCGGCAAGTATCGCGGCCAGCGCCAGCACTGGTTCCTGCTGCGCTTCGAGGGCGAAGACAAGGACATTAACCTGCGCGCCCACCGCCCGCCCGAGTTTGCGGAGTGGAAATGGGTCGAGCCGGAAACGCTGGTGGACCTGATCGTTCCTTTCAAAAAACGGGTCTATCGCACTGTTGTGGAAGAGTTTCGCGCGCTGATTTAGCCATCTCGAGCTGAAGCAGGTTACATTGATTCCGTCATCCCGGGCTCGACCCGGGATCCTGCTTTTCTTCCGCCCGACGCGAAAAGAAGCGAGACCCTCTGAGTTCACAAACGAAGTGCAACACCTCAGACAGGTGCTGCCATGTCGAGAT
>NZ_BMZA01000052.1 GCF_014652555.1 Novosphingobium colocasiae | reverse complement strand
CAAACGCAGTGGGCGACCTCATGCCATGGATCGCCGTGGTCTGAGCACATCGCTTACGCAGAAGCGGACGATCAAGCAACTGTACGCCGATCTGGTGAGCCTCGGCTTTGACGGGTCGTATGCCAGAATCCGCGTTTCCTGCTTGCGTAGCAGCATCAGCCGAGGACATGGCAGCGCATCCTTTCGGCGGGCAAGCCGCCAGGCAAGGAAGCTGTCATACAGCGCAACCGTGGCTTCATGGATGCCGGCGCCGTTTGCGCCGAGGAAGTTCGCGAAGTCCACAACGTGGCGAACATAAGCGCGGATCGTGTTTGGTGACGCGTGGGTCTGTTCGAGATGGACGATCCAGTGACGAAGGCACTCGACGACATCGCCGTCATCATCCAATACCGTCCACGACCGGCGACCGCCGGGCATTTCGATGCGCGCAGCCTGCCAGGGCGTCGTAGCGAACGGAGTGGACACGGTCGCTGATACTGTTGAAAGACCCCCGTGACCGCAAGCCTTGCGTCATCACACTGAACACAGTTTACATGGACAGTTGTGGTATCGCTATTAACATAACTATTATTATCAGTTTATCCCACATTTTGACAAATCGCCCGCCTTGTGGGATAAAATGCAGGTGACAATCTTCCGCCCTTTCAGCGATGAGCAAGCCCGATTGCTCGTCAATCTGCATCAGCGCTACGAGAGCTGGATCGAGGTCGAGCGCGAGCGACGTGAGCTTCCGTACGACCTGCGCAAGAAAACAATCAATGGCCAATACTACCTCTATCGCATCACCGACCGCAGCGGCAACGGCAAGAGTCTTGGCCGGTGGAGCGTCAAACGGGATGCCGAGTTCACCGCCTATCACGCTCGCAAAGCCGAACTGAAGGACCGCGCTGCCCGCCTGCGCACGATCCTGGCCGAAAGCGCCGCGCTCTATCGGGCCCTGCGGTTGCCGCTGCTGTCCAGCGATGCAGGTCCGATCCTGAGGGAATGCGATCGCCGTCAATTGCTTGGTTCCCACCTGCTGGTCGTCGGCACCAATGCGATCTCGGCCTATATGGTCGAAGCCAATGGTGTCGTTCCCCTGCCCGACGAGACCGAGGATTTCGACCTCGCCTGGGTCGCGGCCGATGACGATACATCCGGCCGAGCCGTGTGGGACATGCTGAAGGCGGTCGATCCGACCTTCACTGTCAATAGCGAGCGCGACTTTCAGGCACGCAACGCTAAGGCCTACGAGGTCGAACTTCTGGTTGCGCCTTCGCGGTCGCACTCGCTCGGCCCTGCCGATCAGCCTCGCCCGATGGCCTTGCCCGAGCAGGAGTGGCTGCTGTTTGGTCGGCCGGTTGATCGAGTTACTGGTTGCGCGATCATGCTCGAATAGGCAGAAACTCTCTGCATGATCGAAGCGACAGTCCGCAAACTTCGCCCAAAGGATCGGCCAAAAGATCGGCCAGATAGTCATCCATCATCTGTCAGGAAGAACGTGGGACAGAACATAACGCTAGAAAATGGGCTAGTTTTTCGCTAGGGTAAGCATGGAGTGCTTACCAGGAGGATCGGCCAAACCTGTGGTAGAAAACGTCGAGTCCCCGACCCAGATCGAGCCTGCACGGATCGATGCGCCAACCGGCGATTTGCCCGATCTGGTCGCCGAAATTGCTGCTAAAGCCGAAGGTCTCGGACGAGCACTTCATCCGCAGACCGCACTCCATCTGGCCAGCCTCGTGGGGACTGTCAGGATTTCCGTGTGTGGCGAGGCGGTTGATCATCAGGCGGCCATGGCCC
>NZ_BMZA01000051.1 GCF_014652555.1 Novosphingobium colocasiae | reverse complement strand
CGGTGAAATCGTCGAAGCGATCCTTGTTGTAGACGATGCAGTTCTGGAAGATTTCGATGAACGCCGCGCCCTTGTGGGCATAGGCGGCCTTGAGCACTTCAGGCAGGTCCTTCGACACGTCGTACCCGCGCGCCACGAACCGGGCACCCGCGCCGAGCGCAAAGGCGCAAGGCAGCGCCGGCCGGTCGATCGAGCCGATCGGCGAGGTGGGCGAACTGGTGCCGACGCGGCTGGTCGGCGAATACTGGCCCTTGGTCAGGCCATAGATCTCGTTGTTGAACAGCAGGATCTGGCAATCGAGATTGCGGCGCAGCACGTGCATCGTGTGGTTGCCGCCGATCGACATGCCATCGCCATCGCCGGTCACCAGCCAAACGTCGAGCTCGGGATTGGCGAGCTTGATGCCGGTGGCGAACGCGGGCGCGCGGCCATGGATGGTGTGGAAGCCATAGCTTTCGACATAGTATGGAAAGCGGCTGGAGCAGCCGATGCCCGAAACGAACACCGTGTTCGACGGATCGGCACCGATCATCGGCAGCGTGCGCTGCACCGCCTTGAGGATCGCATAGTCACCGCAACCGGGGCACCAGCGCACTTCCTGATCGGTTTCCCAGTCCTTGAGGGAGGTCTGGATCGGGGTCATGTCGTTCATACTTCGAACCTTCCGTTCGTCTCGAGCGAAGTCGAGAGAAGCTGGCGCCGGTCTGAACGTGTCTCGACTTCGCTCGACACGAACGGGCGCCCCTCTTTTACGGTGCTTCCTGCTCCGGTGCCGGAAGCTGGGCCTCGTTCACCGCGACCTCGCCCTCTTCGTGGCCGGGCTTGCCGTCGAAGAAGCTGGCAATGGCTTCCTCGATCTCGGCGATGGCGAAGGGCTGGCCGCTGGTCTTGGTCAGCGGCACCGCATCGACGAGGTACTGATCGCGCAGCACGGTCTTGAGCTGGCCAGTGTTCATTTCCGGGACCAGCACGTTGTCGAAGCTCTTGAGCAGTTCACCCAGGTTCGCCGGCAGCGGCCAGATGTGGCGCAGATGGATGTGGCTGACGGCGATGCCCTTGCGGCGGGCGCGGCGCACGGCCTGGTAGATCGGCCCGTAGGTCGATCCCCAGCCGACCACGGCGAGCTTGCCCGAGGTTTCGCCCAGTTCCACGCCCTGCGCCGGGATCGAGGCGGCAATGCCGTCGATCTTGTCCTTGCGCGCGGTGGTCTGCGCCTGATGGACATCGGGGGCGTAATCGATGTTGCCGGTATCGATGCCCTTTTCGATGCCGCCGATGCGGTGCATCAGGCCGGGCGTGCCGGCCTTGATCCACGGCCGGACGCCGCGTTCATCGCGCTTGAACGGCAGCACCTTGCCATCGGGGTTGTTGTTGTCCGCCAGGAAAGTCACCGGGAACGGCGCGAAGCTGGCGGGATCGGGCACCTTCCACGGCTCGGACGCGTTGCCGATGTAACCATCGGTCAGCAGGATCACCGGGGTCATGTACTGCACCGCGATCCGGCAGGCCTCGATCGCGCATTCGAAGGCATCGCCCGGCGAACGCGCGGCGATCACCGGGATCGGCGCATCGCCGTTGCGGCCATAGACCGCCTGATAGAGGTCCGACTGCTCGGTCTTGGTGGGCAGCCCGGTGGAGGGACCGCCGCGCTGGGAATTGACGATGACCAGCGGCAGCTCGGTCATGATCGCCAGTCCCATCGCCTCGCCCTTGAGCGCGATGCCGGGCCCGGACGAGCTGGTCACGCCCAACTGGCCGGCATAGCTGGCACCGATGGCGGCGCAGATCGCCGCGATCTCGTCCTCGGCCTGGAAGGTGGTGACCCCGAATTCCTTCATCTTCACCAGATTGTGAAGGATCGCCGAAGCCGGCGTGATCGGATAGCCGCCGAAGAACATCGGCAGGCTGGCAAGCTGCGCCCCGGCGACAAGGCCGAGCGAGACCGCTTCGGCACCGGTGATGGTGCGATAGAGGCCCGCTTCCGAAGGCACCGGATCGATGTGCAGCTTCTTGA
>NZ_BMZA01000050.1 GCF_014652555.1 Novosphingobium colocasiae | reverse complement strand
CGGAAGCCCAGTTCCAGGGCATGAGCTCGTCCCAGCGAGAAGCTGGCCATCCGCCTGCGATCTTCGCGATGACATCGGCGATGTAGGCCTGCGGCTCGATGCCATTGAGCTTTGCCGTCTCGATGACCGAGTAGATGGCGGCGGCACGTTCACCGCCAGCCTTCGATCCTGCGAATAGCCAATTCTTGCGGCCGATCGCTACGCTTCGCATCGCGCGTTCGGCGATGTTGTTGTCGATCTCGGCCAGGCCATCCTCGATGAAGCGCGTGAGCGCAATCCAGCGCTTGCGACCATAGGCGAGCGCCTTAGCCATCGCCGACTTGGGCGACAGGCGGCGCAAGGCATCGTCGATAGCCGCGCGCAGATCGTCGACCTGTGGCCTGGCTTTCTCCTGTCGCCGTTGCCGACGCATATCGGGCGGTTGCCCCCGAACCTCGTCCTCAAGCCGGTAGAGCGCCGCGATCCGCTCAAGCAGATCGGTGGTCAGCGGTGTCGGACTGGTCTGGTGGTTCTCGAATATCTTGCGCCGGAAGTGCGCCCAGCATGCCACTTCCTGGATCCGGTTGCCGGCATAGAGCTTCTCGTAACCGGCATAACCATCAGCCTGAAGGAGACCGGTAAAGGCCTTCAGCTCGGTCTGCGGATGGATACCGCTACGGTCGGGCGTGAACTTGTACCACACCAGCGCCGGAGCGGTTGATCCGCTGGCCCGATTATCGACGGCATAGGCCCACAGCCGACCTTGCGCAGTTTTGCCCTTGCCGGGCACCAGCATTGGCACGGGCGTGTCGTCGCTGTGGATCTTGGCAGCCTTAAGGCCTTCCTCGCGGATCCGGGAGACGATGGGATCGAGCAGGTGCGCGGCTTGTCCGCCCCAACCGGCCAAGGTCGAGCGATCAACGTCGAGGCCCTGCGCCGCCATCATCTCGGCCTGCCGGTATAGCGGCAGGTGGTGGTCGAACTTGGACACGACGACATGGGCGAGCGTGGCGAAGCTGGCCTTGCCGCGGGCGATGGCCTTCACCGGTGTCGGCGCCTGCACGATCTTCTCGCAGGATCGGCAGCTGTACTTCGGGCGGATGGTGCGGATGACGCGCCACTGCACCGGCAGGACATCGAGCATCTCGTCGCTGTCCTCACCCAACTGGCGCAGGGTGCCGCCACAATCGGGGCAATTGCAGCGCCCCGCCTCAGGTTCGATCCGCTGCTCGGCCCGGGGAAGATGGGGCGGAAGGCTGCGAACCGGCGATGGTCGTTCGGATCTATCCGCTGGCCCATCCTTGCGAACATCGGCGACAGCGGCTTCGCCTTCGAGTTCCTCGAGCGTCAGTTCGAGTTGCTCGATCTGTGCCGACAGCTTCTCCGACGACTGCCCGAACGTCATGCGGCGCAGCTGCGCCAGCTGGAAACGCAGCGTGTCGATCAGCGTGTCACGGGCCGCCAAGGCTGCTTCCAGCTCGGCGATCCGGGCATCTTTATCAAGGCTGGAAGTGGCTGCGTCCGACACCGTGACCCACTAGCAAAATGGGTCGTCTGGCGCCAGAAAAACCCCGCAAATCAGGGGCTTTTTATCCCGCCAGCAGCGGCGCGGCAGTGCGTTCCGGCCGGCGCCAGTCAATACCTTCGAGCAGCATGGAAAGCTGCGCCGACGTGAGGTTGACCTTGCCTGTCTTTGTGACCGGCCAGACGAATTTGCCGCGGTCCATGCGCTTCGAAAACAGACACATGCCCTGGCCATCGAACCAGAGCAGTTTGATCAGATCACCACGCTTGCCGCGGAAGGCAAATAGCGCGCCGCTATGCGGTGACTGCTCCAGCACCTGCTGGACCAGCACCGCAAGCCCGTCAAAGCCCTTCCTCATGTCCGTCGCCCCGCAGGCCAGGTAAACCCGCGTCGAGGGTGGCAGCGGGATCATCGGCCAAGCACGGCGATCACCCGGGCCAGGGCGTCGGCATCGACCATTGCATCCACGGTCAGGCGGACACCCGTCGGCAGTTCGATGCCGATATGCCCGCAAGGCGATGGCGCCGGCAACGCAACATCACCGGCAACTGGATCTTTGACCTCCACCTGCGAGAACGTCGGCAAGGCCGGTGGCCTGACCCCGGTCAACTCCCCGGACATCGCCTGTCGCCGCCAAGTGTAGATCGACCCGCTGCCGACCTCGTGCTGGTCGCATGCTGCGCGAACCGAGCCGTCCGGTCCAAACGCATTACGCAGGATCGCCAGCTTCTGCTCCACCGTCCAGCGCCGGCGGCCGGACACGCGGCCAACGACCTCAATCCGAGTAGTCATACGACCGCTCATATGAGTGCTCGCTTCATCCGCCTCGCTATCGTCCATCCACGCCACCCCATCAAAAGG
>NZ_BMZA01000049.1 GCF_014652555.1 Novosphingobium colocasiae | reverse complement strand
GTCTCTCACTGGTGAGGCCGGACGCTTACAATCATCCGAGGGCATTTTGCTTCCAACGGTTCAGCCCGGACGCTTACCGGACGCTTACACTTGATCCGCCTTCCGCAGGAAATCGAATCGAGTCCTGGCGTCACACCCTCCAATTGATCCGGCTCTGGGTGGAATGAAAGGCGAACATGTAAAACGCCACTCAGCCATCTTGGCTGAGTGGCGTTCCTTATGGCCCAGATCACCCGTATCCGGAAAGCGCATACTACCGTCAAAAGTCCGGCAATGCGTCAATAAATACGATCACACTTTAGAGCTTCAAACGTTCTGCCACTTCTTGAATCAGTTCCAGATGCTGATCTATCGATGTAAATCCTATGCCTGCGGTCGAAATACTAGCGCCTGTCCCACCGGCATCCCGCCAGCGTTCAAGATCATCGATGATCATTTGCGCATTGCGAAAACCGGGCATCGGCCCCCGGTCGGGATCCTGGACCCATGCGGGGTTCATGAAATAATGTATGCCGAAGCCTTCTTCAGAACGCCCTTGCTGCGCAGCGATTTCGCGATAATCCGCAAGCTTCTCCAACCCATTCTCGATCGGGCTCGGGAATATGAATCCGTCACCCACCCGAGCGGCTCGGCGATATGCCGGCTTTGAATAGCCGCCAAGGAAGATCGGGATCGGAGATTCTGGCTGCGCCTTTGCCGATACACGATCCAGTTTGTGGTGTTGACCGTCAAAGCTTACGACGTCTTCGGTCCACAATTTCCTCAGGATCTCAATTTGTTCGTCAAGGATCTTTCCGCGAGCGGCAAAATCCACGCCGAGCGCCTGGTATTCAACATGGTTCCAGCCGCTGCCAACGCCCAGCGTGAGGCGCCCACCAGAAAGACGACTGACATCTGCCGCCTGCCTTGCGACGAGCGCGACCTGCCGCTGTGGCAGGATGATGACGCCGGTGATGAATTTGATCTTTTTTGTAATGCCCGCAAGATAAGCGAAGAGAGTCAGGGCATCCTCATAAGGAATATTCTCATCAAGAGCCGAGTTCGACAAAGGCAATGGCGGATCGCGGTCTTCCTGAACAGCACCAAGAACATGATCGTACATCAGGAGATGATGAAAATTCAGACGTTCGGCTTCCAGGCCGAATCTCCGAATAGCATCGGGATTACCCCCCAACTCAAATCCTGGATATAAAACTCCGACGTCCATTTGCATTTCTCCCATTAAGTTACGTGAGGGTTGGTTTCGATCGGCACCGCCGTTCAATTCCCCCCCCCGGCTGTGCCTGGCATGTACGCAATCCTACGCGACAGAAAATCCGTGGCTTGCGTCCCTTTCGAGCTGGGCAACGAGTCCGTATTCCCAATCGAGATAGGGCTGCATGACCGATTCCTCGATATCGGTAACGGCAATATTTGAGCAAGGCCATCCACAAGCTGTGCGCCTCCAACGCCGCTGGTCAGCATCGCCACACTCATTGGAACGGGTCTTCTTCACGCGGGCGCACGATTGCCGAAGCAGCTAAGTGCGGCGCGGGGTCAAGGTCAATGCCTCGTCGAATGAGGGCAGCGGGAATACCTTCCGCGCCCTCGCCCATGGCAAGCCCTGCTGCACAGGCCACCATGTCGGCCAGTTCAATGGCTGCGCGTGAAGGTTCCATGCCGCCTAGCGAAACGTAGCGCCCCTCGGCCATTGAAACGATCTTTTGCGCCACGATCAACGGATCAGCGAACTGTGGCACCAGAGATTGCAACACGTTGCAGAGAATTGGGGCCAACGCACACCCGGGTTTAATCTCGTGCAAGCTGTCTATTGGTAGTACATTCCGCACAACATCGACCCCAGGAAATTCAATGGTCAGCGGTCCACACTCGCCCCGCAATCCGTTTGACAATGCCATTAATCGCCAGACGGAGGCTTTGATGAAAAATACTTATCGTATTTTCCCGCCTCATCTTTGTATGAGTCGGCGTCGGCGAGCGGTGCAATCTTGCTTGTTATGTTGGGCCACTGGCCTGAGTATGTGTTGGCGAGCTCTACCCAGAATTCCGTGTTTGGCTGCGTATCTGGCAATATGGCCCCGGCGGGGCATTCTGCCTCGCAAACGCCGCAATCTATGCATTCATCCGGATTGATGATGAGCATCGTCTCGCCTTCGTAAAAGCAGTCGACGGGGCATACTTCCACGCAGTCGGTATATTTGCATTTGATGCAGTTCTCGGTAACTACATATGTCATGGAGGCATCCTAAGGCTATCAATTCTTTTAGTTGTGATCCGCAACCTGCGTCGCTTTTATCCACGGCCTGACCGTTCCCGCGTTCTGCCGATCAGGCCGCCTTCAGTCCATCAGGCCGTGCGCAGCCTCGGCTTCGGTAACCGTCCAGGTCTGGCCCTTGGCGAGCAGCTTGGTGAGGTTCGGCTCCTTGCCGGCGATCAGCTTGGCGCGTTCTTCCACCACCTGGCTTTCGAACGTGGGGCGCGGATCGTCGTAGATCACGCCGAGCGCCATCGGGAACGGGCCGAACGGCATTTCCACCAGCATGTGGGCGAGACCCCGGTTGCGCACGTTGTGCACCGCCACGCCGGCCGCCTTCCAATCGCCTCCGGCCACATCGACGACCTTGAGCGTCAGCGTGTCGAGATCGAGGGACAGGCCCTTGGTGCCCTTGGCAAACAGCAGCGGTTCGCCGTCGTTGCACCAGATCTGGTTGTCCGATGCCACCCCCTTGG
>NZ_BMZA01000048.1 GCF_014652555.1 Novosphingobium colocasiae | reverse complement strand
CCGCCAGTGCCGCTTCGGCAAACGCCTGCGCGTTGCCGATGTGGTGATCGCTGGGGCACACCAGCATCACCGCATCATCCGGCAACCGGCACGCCGCCATCGCGATCGCCGCAGCGGTGTTGCGCCCCACCGGCTCCACCAGCACTTGCGCCCCCGCGATCTCGCCAAGCTGGGCTTCGACGTGTTCAAGGTGCAGGTGCCCGGTCACCACGATCGGCGCGGCGAACCCCAGATCGGGCGGGCAGCGCCCCACGGTGGCTTCGAAAAGCGTGCGATCGCCGACCAGCGGGAGGAACGGCTTGGGCTTGGTCGCGCGGCTGCGCGGCCACAGCCGCGTGCCACTGCCGCCGCACAAAATGACGGGAACTAGGGTAACCATGATTCGGGCTTATTGCTCAATTCCGGTGGGCGATTAAGGGAAAAGCACATGCGCTGGGTGCAATGCAGCAAAATGTCACTTTACCGCCGGCGTTGACGCATGAGACCTGATCCCGATGCGGCGCAGGGAGCAAACGGTCTGCTCAAGCAGACTTTGCAAGTGATCGCAAAGTGAGGGCCGGATAGGCGCGACGCCGGGAATGTATGACAATCAATCTGAGAGAGGGGCCCTAAGGCCCCTCACCTGCCCTCCACCAGCGCGCGGAATTCCTCCAGCGTTTGCCAGTAGGAGCGGTGGCCGCGCTGGTTGGTGTAGTCGATGAACCAGTCGAGCGTGTCCTGCGGGCCCTTGATGAAGACGCTGCCTTGCGGCGAGGCCGCTCGGCGGCGGCGCTTCGCTGTTTCTGCCCCGGCCTCTTCGCCGGCGCTGCGATCGACGAAGCCGAGCGCGGCTCCGCGCGCGAGGGCTGCCTGTTCGCGCGCCGGATCGACGACGACCGGGCCGCGTTCGATGCCGCTGAGGTCAAGGCGCGCCGTCTCACCTGCGCCCTGCCCTGCCCCGGCTTCTTTTGACGCATCTGCGGGTTTCTTGCCGAAGCCGTAGCCGCTCCCCTGACTGGTCATCGCCGCATCTCCTCCTGTACCGCCTGCAGCACCGCGCGTGCCATGTCGTAAGCGTTGGTTCTTGCTGCCGGCACGCCCGAGGTCGTCGCCTCGTCCAGTTCTTCGAGCGTCGCGGCAAAATCGAAGACGTCGCGGAACGCTGCCCGCTCGACCAGGCCGACGGACAGCAGCGGCAGTTCGGCCTCGTCGATCGCGGCGACGATCCGCCGTGCGGTCTTGGTCTGCATCGCGGCATTGTCACGGCTGCGCACCAGGCGGAACGGGATATCGCGGCCGAGCGCCTCGGCCTCCTCCTGGATCAGGCTCACCGCGTTGGCGGCCAGTTCGGCATCGATCGGCGAGAGGTTGAACGGGATCAGCACCAGATGCGAGCGGGCCAGCGCGCGCGAGGTCATCCGCGAGGCGGTGCCTTCAAGGTCTATCAGCACGAAATCGTGGCTGGCGGTATATTGGTCGATGAGCCGGACCAATTCGGATTCCTTGGGGCCGGCGATAATCTCGAACGGTGCCCCCCTGCCCTGCTCGGCCCGCTTGCGCGCCCATCCGGCGATGATCGCATTGGGATCGGCATCGATCACCGCGACGCTGGCCCCGCTGCGCGCGAGTTCGCAGGCGAGGACGAACGTGAGCGTCGTCTTGCCGGCCCCACCCTTGGGATTGGCGACGGATATGGCAGGCATGCGGCGGGATCCTTCAGAAGCGACGTTGGTTTAGATAGCCTATCCATATCGATGTCGCAATGGATATCCTATACATATCGATGTGCTATATTTTAAGGATATCCTTTTGATGTCTTTAATCTCGTACCGGGATGAGGCGAGCGAAGGCACGCCTTCGGCTCGACATTCGCAAGGTGAACCAGGTCAGTCTTGAAGCGGAGGCCATTGCCGAGCTGTATGGATCACAACCAGAATCCAGACCGTATCGTCCAGAACCTCGTAGATGATGCGATAGCTCCGGTGCGGGGTAAGTTCGCGTGTTCCGGCAACGATGCCGGCATGACCAAGCATGGGAAAATTGGTCAGCTTGGCAACGGCTTCGCTGAATAGCTGGTCAATCCGGAGGGCAGCGGCCGGATCGCGCGACACGTGATAATCCCAAATCGCGGAACGGTCCCTCTCTGCCTCCGGCGTCCAGACAATTTTCACGAATGGGCTGCACGCCGAGTAGCAAAGGCGGCTTCAACCTCTTCATTCGAGCGGCCCAACCCATCGGCCATCGATGCGCGGGCCACTTCGACCTTGCGTTGCAGGAAGGCATCATGCTCGCGCTGCGCCCGTTGCTGCTGGACGAACGAACGCATAAATTCGCGAACAACTTGCGAGGCGGGACGATGGCTGGCCTCAGCTTCGGCCATGAACGCGGCCCTGAGGTCAGGTTCAAGCTTCATGGTGAATACGGCTGCTTTCATGGCGTCATTTCCTTCAGTAATGACGTTGTATATACCGGCTAAGGCCGCGGCCGGTCAATCTGGCCTGGCGACAACCGGGTCACAACGCATCGCCTGCGGTTAGCGTGACGATCCCGCGCGCGCCGCCAAGGCCGCTTGCTCCTCTGGGAGCACTCGCGACGCGAAGCGGCGCGTTGGAGGTTTTCGGCGTGGCTTGGTGATGCTGCGAGGCGGAACCGGTTGGATTGAAGCCTCATCAACGTGTTGGCCGACTAGGCCAACTCCGCTTTCCCTCATATGAATAAGAATCCAGTAGCGGTTGCGCATCTTTTTGAGACTCGCGCCTGTTCGCATCATCGCGCCGGTCGATCGCCGCGCCAAGCCGAGCAAGGACCTTGCCCAGCGCACCGTCCGCAATCGTGCCCGCCAGCTCGCGGCAGGTCAGGCCCGCGCGCATTATTACCACATCCTCGGCATGGTCGGCGCGGCGCTGCAGTTCGTCGTCGGGCACCGGGGCAGGGCGCATCCAGCGTGGCAGGTAGGCAAGGACGATCCGGGGCAGCATGGCGCGATAGACATTGGAGGTCTGTTCGTAGCGTGGCCCCGGCCCTTCGCTCTCGATCCGCTTGAAGCGGCGCTGCCGGACCAGGAAGCCGATCGTCTCCAGCATGCGCAAGGCCCGCGCGACGGTGGCGCGGCCGAGCCCGGTCGCGGCGGCGAGATGGTCATAGCTGGGAAACACCCGGCCGCGGTTGAGCCGGGCGAGGGTGAGGATTTCCTCGAAGACGCGCACGCCGGCGGCGGTGAGGGTGGTCAGCAGCCGTTCGGCCGGGGTGAGGGCGCGCTGGCCGCTGCGCGCTTCGCGGCGCAACTGCCGCCCGGCATCGAGGATCCGCCGCGCGGCGCGCAGCAGCCGGTCGGTCTCGCCCTTGGCGGGCACGGCAAAGAACACATGCTCGAAC
>NZ_BMZA01000047.1 GCF_014652555.1 Novosphingobium colocasiae | reverse complement strand
GGGCCATGGCCGCCTGATGATCAACCGCCTCGCCACACACGGAAATCCTGACAGTCCCGCCCAGAGCGCGAAGCTCGCGCCCGAGGGTATGGCGTGTGACCGACAACTCGAACTCGTCCCGGATCCACTGCGCCAGATCGCACAGCCGCCAGCGCACTACGCCATGCGCTGCAGGAATCGGCCCAGCCTCGACGATCCCGGCAAGCCGCGCGCGCTGCTCGTCGTTCAGGATCGAAGCTCGCCCCGGAGCCTTGCGCGTTGCCAGACCGTCGGGACCTCCCTCGTTGAAGCGCAGGACCCAGTCGCGCACGATCTGCAGCGTCACGCCGGCAATCTTCGCCGCTTCGCTGCGGCTGCCGCCGTCCAGGATCAGTGCAACAGCCAACAGACGCCGGACCTGATCCGCATCGTCACTTCGGCGCGCAAACTGGCGCAAATCCACCGATGTGTAGTCAGATCGAACCCCAATCGCTGCCGCCATCCCAAGCCTCCAAGTGTCCGAAACGTCGAATCAGATTTTTATCAGCTTGGGAATACCCGGCGTGAGTCAGCCTCACCGCGCCTTGGTATAATCCTGAAGGAAGGAAGCAGCCGTGAAGCATTATGCCGGATTAGACCTGTCGATGGAAACCACGCAGGTCTGCATCGTTGAAGAAAATGGCCGGAAGCTCGTATCCGAAAAGGTCGAGAGCACTCCGGAAGCTTTGGCCGCGATGCTCGAGCGATACCGTCCGCTCGAGCGGGCAGCGATCGAAACGGGCCGCATGTCGCCTGCGATCTGCACTGGCCTGCGTGAACTGGGCGTTCCGGTGGTTTGCATCGATGCTGGCCAGGCCCACCAGAGCCTGAAGGCCATGAAAGCGAACAAGACAGACCCGCACGACGCCGCCGGGCTGGCGCAACTGGCACGCACCGGCTTCTACAAGGAGGTGCACGTCAAATCCCCGGCAGCGCATGGCGTGCGCAGCGTCATCACGGCACGAGGCCATCTGGTGGAAGCGCGCGTCTGGCTCGACAACATGATCCGCGGCCTCTGCGCCACGTTCTGCTATCGCCTAGGTCCGGGTCAAGGAAAGCCATTCCTGGAGCGGATCATGCAGGCTGCGCACATCCCAGGCCTTTGCGATGCCATCACATCCTTGTTGTCGGTGCGCGCCGACCTGATGGAGCAAATCAAGGAAATGGACCGCCGCCTTCGCGTCGTCGCCAGCCAGTCGCGGGCCTGCGAAATCCTGATGACTATCCCAGGTGTCGGCGTGCAGACTTCCGCTGCCTTCGCTGCTGCCATCGATGAAGCGGGGCGCTTCCGCCAATCTCGCAATGCCGGTGCCTACTTCGGCCTGGTGCCCAGGCGTCACCAATCGGGTGCGCTCGACTGGACCGGCAGGATCACCAAGCAGGGCGATAGCACCGTTCGCAAGCTGCTGTACGAGGCCGTCAACTCGATCCTGACCCGGAGCCGAGAAACCTTCGCTCTGAAAACATGGGCCACGAAGATCGCCAAGCGGCGGGGGCTCAAAAAGGCCCGCGTCGCCCTTGCCCGCCGCCTGGCAGTCATCATGCATGCCATGCTGCACGACGGCACTTTGTTCCAGGCGTGAGATAAGATAGAACCTGCTTGCCAGCGGTGAAGCGCCAAAGCTGATCCGAGGGCGGTGTCCCGCGAGGGAACGCAGGGACTGTCAATCGGCGCGCAAAAGGGACCCCCTCTCAACGATGGCAGGACGGTCGAGGAACGCGCCTTGCGCTGCGCGCGGCGTAGGGAGGGCGGAGCCCGACCGGAGGCGCGCAGCGCAAGGCATCTTAATCCCGGCGTGCGGCGGGGATCAGTTTCGGTTCTTGAAGCGCCAGCTGTCATTGCCGGTCTCGATGATGTCGCAATGATGGGTCACGCGATCGAGGAGAGCGGTGGTCATCTTGGGATCGCCGAACACGGTCGGCCATTCCCCGAACGCCAGGTTGGTCGTGATGATGACGCTGGTTTGCTCGTAAAGTTTGCTGACCAGATGGAACAGCAACTGCCCGCCTGAACGGGCGAAGGGAAGATAGCCAAGCTCATCAAGCACGACGAGGTCGAGGCGAGAGAGCTGGGCGGCAAGGGCCCCGCTTTTGCCGATCCGGGCTTCCTCTTCGAGGCGGGTCACCAGATCCACGGTATTGAAGTAACGCCCCCGCGCTCCGGCGCGGACGACATTGGCGGTGATGGCGATGGCCAGATGGGTCTTGCCGGTGCCGGTGCCACCGACCAGGACGACATTGCGCCGTGCGGGCAGGAACGCCCCGCACCGCGGGACATATATTCAACCCGGGTCAGTTCTCAGCGGCAATCAACACACTGTCTCCAAAACCAACATCCCGATCTCGCCGCATGAACTTCCACGCGGCTGTGTAAGCTATCGAAATGAGGGGTCCCTTTTAGACCCCGATCACCCCCTAGCGGGGTCCTTTTTGCACGCCGAATCACACGGCGGACCGGGGAAGTCCGCGGTGCCCACATCTTCGTCGCCGTGATGGGCGGATCGAGCCTGTCGTTTGCGCTGGCGACGTGGACCGAACAGTTCCCGGACTGGATCGCGGGCAACAATGCCGCCTTCGCCTTCTTCCGCGGCGTTCCACAGTTGCTGGTGCCCGACAACGCCAAGGTGGCGGTAATCAAGGCCTGTCACTTCGATCCTCAGGTGAACCGCAGCTACACCGACATGGCCCGGCATTACGGTACGGCGATCCTGCCGACGCGGCCGCGCAAGCCCCGGGACAAGGCCAAGGTCGAGGCCTGCGTCGGTATCGTCGAGCGCTGGTTGCTCGGCCGCTTGCGCAATCGGATCTTCTACAGTCTTGCCGAGATCAACGCGGCGGTCGCCGGGTGCCTTGCCGATCTCAATGACCGGCGCGTGCTGCGCCAGTTTGGCATGACGCGCCGCCAGCTGTTCAATGAGGTCGATGTTCCAAACCTCAAGCCGCTGCAGGCAGAGCCGTGGGTTCATGCCGAATGGCGCCGCTGCCGCGTCGGGCTCGATTACCATATCGCGATCGAGCGACATCATTACTCGGTCCCGCACCGCTTCGCGCGCCGCGAGGTCGAAGCCCGGTTCACTGCCAGCACCGTCGAGATCTTCCTGGGAGGCGAGCGCATCGCCGTGCACATGCGCGGCAGCGGCAATGGCCGGCACACCACAGTCCCCGAGCACATGCCCTCCAGCCATCGGCGCTACGGCGAATGGACGCCGGCCAAGATCCGCGAAGAGGCAAGCCGGATCGGGCCGATGCTGTCCCTCTTGGTGGAGAAGGTCATCGAGGCGAAGCCCCATCCCGAACAGGGCTACCGGTCATGCTTGGGCATTATCGGGCTCGAGAAACGCTTCGGGGCCCAGCGGCTCGAAGCCGCGGCGCTGCGCGCGCTGGAAATCCAGGCGCGCAATTATCCGTCGGTCAAATCGATCCTCGAGAAGGGTCTCGACCAGGTGCCCGGGGACTGTCAGGATTTCCGTGTGTGGCGAGGCGGTTGATCATCAGGCGGCCATGGCCC
>NZ_BMZA01000046.1 GCF_014652555.1 Novosphingobium colocasiae | reverse complement strand
CAGGGCGCGGAGACTCGACGCTGCGCTTCAAGCCCGCAAGGTGGGGCGGCGGCTACGCTTACGACAGACATCGCCCACGCCCAGGCTGAAAAGCGGTGGCAACTTGCAGGAAGGTGCCGTGAGCTTTCTGCTGTCAGGCTGCCACGCCGCCATCGACGTTGAGCGTCGCACCTGTAATGTAGGTCGCATCCGGGCCGGCGAAAAATGCGACCGCGCCCGCGATCTCTTCGGCGGAGCCAAAGCGGGCCAATGGGATCAAACCTATCGCCTGCGGTGCGAATTCGTCATCGGCGGGGTTCATGTCGGTGTCAATCGACCCGGGTTGCACAGTGTTGACCAAGATCTTCCGCGGAGCGAGGTCCTTTGACCAGCCTCGCGCCAGCGCCGCTACGGCGGCCTTGGTTGCACTGTACACGGAGTTTGTCGGGAAAGCCTTTTGGCTCGCAATGCTGCCGATCAGAATGATGCGGCCGCCGTCGGCCAAGTGCGGCAACGCTGCGCGGGTGCCTACGTGCAGACCCTTCACGTTGACGCCAAACTGTCGGTCGAAGTTCTCGTCTGTGTCGTCGGAGACGACGGCGAACTCCACGATGCCCGCGTTGTGCACCAGAATGTCGAGGCCCCCCAGTGCTCCTGCAGCCTGTTCGATGCCCGAGCGTTGCGATGCGGGATCTGCGGCGTCGGCCTGGAATGCGTAGGCAGTGCCGCCAGCGTCCTCAATCGCCGCGACCGTTGCGTCCGCGGCTGCCTTGTTCCCGGCGTAGGTGATAGCAACAGTCGCCCCTTCTGCCGCAAGCCGCTTGGCGATCGCCGAGCCGATACCGCGGGATCCGCCCGTGACGAGTGCCTTTTTCCCTTGAAGTGACATTCCTTATTCTCCGGATGTGGTACGCGATCATTACATCATGCGTTGTTGGCAGCGTCCAAAATGCACCACGATTCGGGCGATATCGCTCGCGAAGTTGCTTCTTCCGCAGCCGATAGTGTCAGGCGCATGGTAGTGATCCAACACTATTTTCCGGACCACCAGAAGCCAAAGCTTTCCGGCCTTGGTCACGGTGACGTGCTTGGTGCATCACCGGATTTCATCAACGTGATCAAGGGCACGGCCCTCGTGACTTGATGATCAAGCAGGCGGTATCACTTCTGCATGGGACCGCCTGCTAGAATAAGGATTGTTTTCTATTCAGCGGCCGAGGTAATTCGGCGCTTCAGCATAACACGGCGATCAACCTGAGCGACGAGCTCTCGTCTTTGGTTTACACCGTAGTGACGGAAGGTCACGATTCCGGCATCTTCGCGATCGGCGCCTTCGACTGCGAGCACTTCCGAATAGGCGTACAGCGTGTCGCCGTGCCCCACGAAGGTTGTAAGCTTGATGTTGTCCAGGCCCAGTTCTTCAAGAGCTTGCTCACAGCAATCCTGAGACGCCAAGCCGAGAACCATCGAAAAATTCACACCACCATAAGACACAACCCGGCCAAACGAGGACGTGCTCAATTTGTCCTCGTTGAAATGGCCTTCCGATGTATTCATCGTGAGGTTCGTGAAGAGAACATTTTCCAGGTTGGTTATAGTTTTGCCTCTGGCGTGCCGAATCAACATGCCAACTTCAAAATCATCGAAAAAATTATTCGCCGTAGATGCCGCCGGATATTTCATTGCGAGGCTCCTGTGCGCCGCTTAACTAGATTCGAACGGCGGAAGCTGACCAGCAGTTCTCCGTTCTCGTCACGACCTTCAGTCTCCCAAGTGACAATTCCGTTTTTCGGATTGCTGCTTGATAGCCTCATGTCAGTTGTCTTTGTCCGCGAATAGATCGTCGTACCCGGATAGACCGGGCGATGATATTTGAGATCGAAGACACCGAGAAACGGTCCGCCAATCTCGCTACAGTCTTCCACCGCCAGACCCAGCACAATGTTGAAAACGAGCTGGGGGTTCACCACGACATCCGGATGTCCGTGCGCCTTGGCATAATCGCGGTTGAAGTAGAGCGGAACAAACGACATCAAGAGCGTGCTGAACAGCACGTTGTCGCTCTCGAAGATCGTCCTGCCCCAGTGATGTTCGAATTCCTGACCAACAAAAAAGTCTTCGTATAAGCGGCCCTTCGGCCACAGTGTCGCTTTGTCGAGAAAACTAATATCCACGGCTTAACTCCTGTCGATGTAGCTACTGCCATGACAACCATTCAAGTCCAAGCACGCAGGCCGGCTCCTAAAGCCATATTGCAGATGTGATGGGGCAGGCGTGATCGCATGCGTGGGATGCCGACGTGATCGCAATTGTAATGGGGTGCGGCGGGTCTGGACGCAGTTTCACCAGTCTCTACTAGTGACATTTGACGTGTGACGAGACTGAGTGATTTCGTCAGGGTTGTACTTGCGCTCGGCGCTGCTCAACCTCATCCGGGATAGGAGCGCGGCTCATGTTGTTTGGGGAGCTTACCTTACGGCGGCAGCAATTTTTGGCACCTGTAGCTATCGATGTCATCGAATCTAGATCTTCGGTCCGTGACGATCCGATAGTGATCGCCGGCGGTGCTACCGTATTCAGGTTGGGGCACCTGGCAGCCGCGTGCCCTTTAATTTTGGCTGAGCCACTATGTGTGGGTAGCGATTGTATCGAGCGGAGTACACGGGCAGGCATCGACGCGGACGGCCACCCGAGCGGCCTGCTGCAGGCCAAAGCGCAAGGAGTGTGAACGGACATGGTTGCCAGTAACGAGGACCAGCGAGCGACGGATAACATGGGCACTAAGCCCGTCGCCGAAGCGCTCAGTTTCGATGTTGCGGCGCTGTCCCGCTGGATGGAGGCAAACATCCCGGGGTATGCCGGCCCGATGGAGGTGACCCAGTTCAAGGGCGGGCAGTCTAACCCGACCTACCAGTTGTCAACGCCCGGCGCTCGGTATGTCTTGCGCCGCAAACCGCCAGGCAACCTGTTGCCCTCAGCCCATGCGGTGGACCGGGAATATCGCGTCCTGTCGGCCTTGGGGCCAACGGGCGTGCCTGTACCTCGGACCTACGGCCTTTGCACCGATGTCGACGTGATCGGGACATGGTTCTACGTCATGGACATGGTAGAGGGGCGGGTCCTGTGGGATCCGACGCTGCCGCAGTACCAGCCAGCCGAGCGGCGGGCCATTTACAATGCCGAAATTCACACGCTGGCCGATCTCCATAACGCCGATTACGAAAAGCTCGGCCTTGGCGATTACGGTAAGCCCGGCAACTATATGGGAAGGCAAGTCGAGCGCTGGACTCGACAGTATCGTGCCTCTTGTGAACAGCCCGATCCCGTCATGGAGCGACTGATAGAATGGTTGTCCGCCACGCTGCCGGCGCAGGACCGCACTTCGATTGTGCATGGCGATTACCGGATCGACAACATGATTTTCCATCCTGATGAAGCGCGCGTCGTCGCTTTGTTGGACTGGGAACTTTCGACCCTTGGCGACCCGCTGGCGGACTTCACCTATCTCCTGATGAACTGGGTAACCTCGGCTCTGGCGGACATTCCCGATCTGTCGGCTCACGGCATCCCGACTATTGGAGAGGTTGTGGAGGCCTATTGCGCCCGAACGGGGCGCGACGGCCTGCCAAATCTGGACTGGTATTTCGCCTACAACTGCTTCCGCACGACGGCCATTCTCTACAGCATCGCCGGGCGAGTTCGGGATGGAACCGCAAATCACCCGAACGCCCGTGCCCAAGCCTTGAAAATTCCCAAAATGACCGCGATCGCCTGGTCATTTGCTGAGAGGGCCGGCGCTTAGCGCAACGCCCTCTGTGCCACGTTCGGCTATTGCCCAGGGGCGGGCCAAGGAAAGGCATTCCTCGAGCGATAATGCACAGGCCGCGCAAATCCCGGGCCTTGGCACCGCGATCGCGTCCTTGCGTGCCAAGCTAGACTCGAATTCGACCAAGTTGAATCGCGGGGGATTCCCATGGGGCTGATTATCTGA
>NZ_BMZA01000045.1:3029-4038 GCF_014652555.1 Novosphingobium colocasiae | reverse complement strand
TCCTCCTCACCAGAAGAGAATCAAAGATTGCCGACTTTTGCAATGGTCCCGGATGCGTCAGATCGGTCGGGTAATGCTTGGCGCGCTTCTCATGTTAAGCCATTCGCTCACGGCTCGCTTGGGTCCACATCCCAAGCTTGGATCACGTAAGCCGCTGTCGCTCAACCCATTATCAATGGGGTTCCCAGGTCAGTAGTTAAGGTCCGAACTGATGGTTGCGGCCGCGCATCAGCTAATCTAATGACAGGAAGGCTGCATTTGGAGTGTCAAACGGGTGAAAAAGCATATCGCGGCGAAGAAAAATGAAACGAGGCGGGGCCATGCGCCGGGCCCTCAGAAAATTCCCCCTGTCATTGATGATACGCTTTCACCGCGGGAAACCCTGCGCGTGCTCATCCGAACACGCATTGTCTCCGCAGGCAGAAAGTGTTTTCAGGCCTACGGATTTGCGGCTACTACGATCGAAAATATAGCGCTTGAGGCAAAAATTGGCCGCACGGCAATCTACCAATATTTTAGTAATAAAAATGAAATAATGCGACAGGCTATCGAAGAAGATGAACAGCTTTTTTTCGAAGCGTTTGTGGCTACGATGCCTTCGCCCCACAACTTAAAGACAAAAACACGAGCCAAAGAAGAAATTCGACGTGGCGTTTTAGCCATGTGCGAAATTTATCGGTCGGAAGGCGCATTTTTACGTGTGATCCGAGAGGCCGCTTTAAGTGATCAGAGTGTTGCCGATTTGTTGAATACCAACTTCGAAATTTATGTTAGATCCATCTTTGAGCGTACAGTGGGAGCCATCGAACCACAAGACGTTAAACGTCTTGAGATAAGAATCTGGATCGCGATTATGGCCGTAGATCAAATATTTCTGCGCTTCATAAGTGATGGCGCAGCGTTCGACGAGGAAATCATCGTCGACGAGTTGACAGACTTGTGGGCTAGCCTTGTCTTCAATGTTCGCTAGGCGGCGTGAACAAATTCCGTGGCGTTGCGGAATTTGTCC
>NZ_BMZA01000045.1:0-3018 GCF_014652555.1 Novosphingobium colocasiae | reverse complement strand
GCCGGAACGAAAGAGTCCGGTTGGGGATTCCCACCGGCTTGCTGGCGTGTCAGTCTCGGAGGATGCGTGATGGGATCAGCTTCACCGTTTCGGCCTCCGACCGTCAACGCCTGCACGACATCGTGTCGGCGCCCTTGAGTCCACAGAAACATGTCTGGCGCGCCCGTATCGTTCTTTTGAGCAGCGACGGCCTGGGCACCTCGGCGATTATGACGGCAACAGGAAAGTCGAAGACCTGCGTGTGGCGCTGGCAGGAGCGTTTCATGCACGAAGGCGTCGATGGCCTGCTCCGCGACAAGTCCCGTCCGCCCGGCAAGGCGCCGGTATTGCCCAAGCGCGTGGCCGAAATTGTCCGGCTTACGCAGGAACCGCCGCCGCATGAGGCAACCCACTGGACGGCGCGCGCGATGGCCAAAGCGGTCGGGCTCGCCGTTTCGACAGTGCAGTCGATCTGGAAGGCGCATGGGCTTGCTCCGCATCGCTGGCGCAGCTTCAAGCTGTCGAACGATCCGGCTTTCGCCGAAAAGCTCACCGAGATCGTCGGCCTCTATGTCGATCCCCCCGCCCATGCGGTGGTCCTGTCGATCGACGAGAAATCGCAGATACAGGCGCTCGACCGCACCCAGCCCGGTCTGCCGATGAAGAAGGGCCGCGCCGGTACCCTGACCCATGACTACAAGCGCCACGGCACGACCACGCTGTTCGCTGCGCTCAACGTGCTCGACGGAACCGTGATAGGGCAGAACATGCAGCGCCACCGCCACCAGGAGTTCATCCGCTTCCTCAATCGGATCGAGCGTGAAGTACCCAAGGGCAAGGCGATCCACGTGATCCTCGACAACTATGCCGCACACAAGAAGGACAAGGTCCAGGAGTGGCTCGCCCGCCATCCGCGCTGGACTTTCCACTTCACGCCGACATCTTCCTCATGGCTCAATGCCGTCGAGGGCTTCTTCGCAAAGCTGACCAGGCGGCGCCTTAAGCACGGCGTCTTCCACTCCGTCGTCGACCTCCAGGCCGCCATTAACCGGTTCATCCGGGAGTACAACGCCGACAACCCCAAGCCCTTCATCTGGAAGGCCAATCCGGACGAAATCATCGCGGCTCGAAATCGAGGGTTCCAAACGTTGGAGTCAATCCACTAGGTGTTTAGGCCCGGCGTATGGTGGTATGGCTTGCCACTAATGCCTGCGCAACGAAAACCTTAAACAAACATATCATTCAATCCGCGAGACGATTGAATACAGCAATTAAATTAATTACAAGACTGTACCTGCAGGCGGTACCACCTTGAATGACACGTTGGAACGGTCGCTCCCATCCTGGACCTCTCTGAGTTGACGGATGAAGACGCGGTCAGCAATGGTATAAATCGGCCGATCTCCTGCAGTATGCGCCCTAATCGACAAGCATTCCGGCTTGCGCTGTCATGCCTCCATCGACAATAAACTCCGCTCCTGTGATGTAACGGGCCTCGTCGGTGGCTAGAAATAGGATTGTCATGGCGATATCGACCGGTTCACCACGGCGCTTCAGGGGGACTGAACGCGCCATGCGTTCGATCTGTTTAGGCGTCATCGTTTCATCCTGCATGGCTGTAGCAATTAGCCCGGGATGAACCGAATTTACGGTAATGCCCATCGGTGCTAGCTCCAATGCCATAGCCTTCGTCAAAAGGCGCAGCCCCCCTTTACTGGCACTGTATGCCGCACAGCCGGCGACGCCGACAACACCGGCAATGGATGATACGTTAATGATGGCCCCGCCTTTGCCAAAGTTTTGCATAGCCCGGACAACAGCTTGCGTACCGCAGAAGGGGGCTGTCAAATTCACTTCGATCTGACGATTCCACTCAGACAGGGACACACCTGTGCTCACATTGGGAATAGCGATCCCGGCGTTATTGACCAACACATCGATGGTTCCGAAGCGTTCAATCGTTGTCGCGACCAGTTCCTCCCAGCTATTGACGTTCGTGACATCCTGAGCGAAGCCTATCGCATTGGAGCCGATCTCACGAGAACGGGCAGCCACCTCGTCCTCATCCAAATCTGTGAGAACGACCCTCGCGCCTTCTTTCGCCAGCGCGACAGCGGTTGCAAAACCGATACCCCGAAGCGAGCCAGCACCTGAAACAATTGCAACCTTATCCTTCATTCTTTGCACGACTTAGCTCCTTGGATTAGACCGGCCCCGCTGAGTGGTCTGTGGTGATTACTAGTCCAGACCGCCTCCGGCCCCAAGGGCTATCCGCAGGTGGAGCGTAGCGGTACCGGCGGCCATGGCGGCGTCGCTATTTCTGGGGCCGTTGGGCGATGCCTCATGACCTGCTCCGGAAATCCGTTCGTAAGTTAGCTCGTCAGATGGCGACGAGCGATGCGACGTTCTACACTTTAACCTGTTTTATTCACGGAGGCGGGTGATAGGGTTGGCGGGAGTGGCGTAAGCGATTGCTTTTCAGTAGGAAAATGGGTGTCTAGACCAGTCCTGCAGCGAGGCAATTTATGCCACGGACCACACCCGCCGTGAGCGATGATAGCGCACCGGGATTTTCGTTTCCAGCGGTTGGCGGGAAGAAGATCACAGCCGCGTTCGACGGTGGCCGGCTGACCTCGGACGGCGGCGTTCTGCTGCTGGCGCAAGCCGAGCGAGCGATGGGAATTTGCCGGAGGCTTGCGGCTTGCATCGCTGATCCGCGTGACCCGGCGCGGGTGACCCATCGCCTTGATGATATCCTGCGCGCCCGGGTATTCGCGATCACGTGTGGCTATGAGGATGCTGACGATCTCGACGCCCTGCGCGACGATCCGGGGTTCCGCCTGGCACTGGGCAAGTTGCCGGGATCGGGCGCGGGGCTTGCGAGCCAACCGACGATGAGCCGCTGGGAGAATGCACCGACCACGCGCGAACTGGCCCGGATGATGGCCGCGATGATCGGCGTCTACTGTGCCAGCTATCCAGTCCCACCGGCGGCGGTGACGCTGGACATCGATGATACCTGCGATGTCGTGCACGGCT
>NZ_BMZA01000044.1 GCF_014652555.1 Novosphingobium colocasiae | reverse complement strand
GCCATGATCTACCTCGCCGCAGCCGTCATCAATTCACGATAAATCCCCACAACCCCTAAGTTACGGGCGCGAATTCGGCTTGCGCTGTCGCGACTTAACCCCTCATCGGGTTCCCGTTGGCACGAGCCTGAAGTTCCTGATGGCACGGGCCTTGCGGTTCCCGATGGCACGACTCCGTCCACAGGCTTTCCACCGGGCACCGATGGTTTGAAGGCGAGCAGGGTGCGACCTCGGGCCTCGGCTTCGAGGAACAGTATGTAGCCCGGGAGCGGCTGGCGCCGGACGATGTCACGAAGCTCGAACGCAAACCGCTTGAAGGGCGACAAGCTGCCGGACTTGAGATGCAGATGGCGAAAGTCGAAGCGCCAGCCATGGTGCTGTTTACCGCCGTGCTTACGGACCAGGCGATAAAGCCAGCGATCAAGTCCGCCGGTGAGATCGAAATAGGCTCGGTCGATGGTCAGCACGAGGGCATCGTCGAGTACGGCCTGATAGAACCAGTCGGGCAGGATCAGTTCGATGCCGTCGGGACGGCCGTTGCTGTCCCGGCGCTCCTTCCATTCGTTTATCCAGGAAAACCGGTGGCGCCGTCCCTCGGCATGCTGGCGGATGGACGTGGCGACGGTGGTCGATTGTAGCCGGTCCAGCGCGGCCTTCAGGCGCTGGTAGTCGCGCATGGACGTGCCGCGTCCGATGAACCTTAGCACTTCGTAGGGCGTTGCGACGATCAGCCGGGACGTTCGGAATCCCGCGTCGCGGGCCTCGACGATCTGGCTCGCAGCCCAGATCAGGATGTCCGCGTCCCAGATGGTCGCCATGCCATGATCCGGTACGGCCTCGACCCGGATCGAGACATTGCCGGCGACAAAGTCGATCGGGGTGATGCGGTGGGTCTTGGACAGGGAGAAGAATGGATAGGCCATGAGATCCTGCGCGTCCCGGGGCGCGATATCGCCAGGGATGGTGCGGAACAGATCGAGCTGTCCGTGCTCCGGAGGGGATTGGAGGCGGGGCGCCATGTGCAGATTGGCTGCGATCAGCGCGCAAGGCGGCCGGTCATGGAAACGACATCGTCCGGATGCCACTTCGCCGGCAGCACTGTGCCTCGCGGGTCGGAGGTCGACGTGACGGCGCCGCGTTCAGCTCAATGCTGCAAATCATCGACCGAGTAGACTACCCGGCCACCGAGCTTCTTGTAGGCGGGGCCAGTCCCGTAGGTCCGGTGCTTTTCGAGTGTTCGCGGCGAAAGGCTGAGAAACGCGGCCGCTTCCTTGGTGCGCAGATAGCGTGGCGGCAGAACGGCGAGATCGGGTCGCATAAGTCGGCCTTTCGTGGGCTTCGTTGGTGCCGCGGGAGATCGACGGCGGGCGAAGGCCACAATGGCGAAGCGAAATCGGCGAGTTGCAGCGGGATTTTGGTCCCTGCCAAATTCCCACATCAGCATTCGGGAGGCGGTTCAGGACCGGCGCTTGTGCCTCAGGAGGTTCCGGTATCCTCCCGCGATCATTGCGCGGGCATCGCGCAGCAGCGCCATGACGGCGTGGCGCGTGGAGGAGGTTTGCCACTCGTCGCGGCTGACCGGACCAAGTCGAAACAAGGCCCTAGCAATGTCTTGCTGGGTGGCACCGTGGCGCGAACCATCGAATGCCTGAAGCATCCTGCGCGCCCGCGTTCGCTGCTGACGGGTCAGTCTGGTGTCGGGCGGGATCGCGCGACCGTGAAGAGCGGCCAGAAGGCGATGTGCGGCTTCGAGCCTGCCGAACCCGTCGAGGTTCAAGGGAATGACGGCCACCGCTGGATTGGACGCAGAGGCCAGAAGTTGAATCTGAATGTGCTCGCCGTTGGCAAACCGGACCATGGCCTCGCCATCACTTCCGGGGATCACGGCAGGCAAATGGTCACCGCCAGATCCGAAGTCCAGCTCAGGGGGAGCTTCTGCCAGAACGACGATGCTGGTGTCGTCCTGAGGCATCCAGAAAACGGTGGCGGCAGCGTGATCCAGTGCGGGGTCGACCGCGAAATCGCAACCTCCAGCGCTGGCGGATCGCGTCCGTCAGCATGGCTATGTCGGCATCGTGTGCCGACAGGGCGTCGAAATCGCGGTTATATGCTTCGTTTCGTCGAAGCCATTCCCATGCGAGACCCGAGGCACTCATGCGTTCAACGGGCTCATAGCGTTCAGACGAACGCCATTGCGATGCATCCGGCATCATCACGATTCTCCCCGGCCTCATTCGATTACGGGAAGACGATGATTCCTTTCTGCGTTGGAGGTCGGAAGTCCCCATGTCGGCAACAGGTGATGCCGGAGCGGCATCACCTGCTAGTCCGGCTGCCCCTTGCGCAGGAGTTCGCGATAGCCGTGCTCGGACATCCATTGCGCGCGCGCCAGATGAGCATCGTGGACCTTGCGGGACCTCACCGGATCAATTGCGGCATCGAGGCCGAAGAGAATGCGCGTGGCCTCATGCCAGTCGGCCCCGTCCCGATGGGCATCCAGAAGCCGCAGGTACAGCACCATGTGCTCACGATCGTAGGAGGTGAGCTGTTGGCCTTGCGGCGGTTCATCGAGGAACTGCGGTGCAGACTCGTCCATCACCGGCCACCACGTTGTTCTAGGTGTTTTTGCGACTTTCCATCGGCCCTAGCATTGATCCAGGACAGCGGCTCGCAGATTTTTTCCGGTAGCGGAAAGAGACGACAGCCAGCCTTAAGGCCGGGCCGTTCGATCCCCTGGATGATGGAGCCGCAGAACACCTTCGCCCTTCTCCGTGGACAGGAGAACGACACCAGCGGATTCAAGCGCCCTGCGAACCTGATCGCGCGTGGTTTCATACACCTCAAGCCCGCTTTCGGATTCGAGGCGTTTGAGCGCGGTCAGAGAGACCTGGGCCTTGTCAGCGAGCGTCTCCTGTGTCCATCCCAGCAACGCGCGTGCGGCCCGCGATTGGCGAGCGGTGATCATGCATGATTGCCTCCCACCGCCGCGGATGAACGCGCCAGAACTACGACTATACTGGTCGTCCTTACTGCAAATACCACCTTTATCCTGCGTCGATCGACCTCTTGAACGGCGAACTATTTGTGCGGTTGGCGGACCTGATTCGGCCGCCCGAATGCCAAAAGGCCCCGACCGTTCTGGTCGGGGCCTGACGGAGACCTCAGTCGCCTCGGCGACCGTTGGGGCGAGACCAGATGAGCGAGTATCCTCAATGCGCTGCAGGCTCTCGCTGCTGCTTCGCCTACGTCTGCGAGCGCGATCGCCGCATTCTTCAGTGAAGTGCCATCCGGCCAGATCAAACCGTCCATCGTGCCCCGCCTCGCGCCGTTGCCATGGGGGCGGCAGGTTCTCATCGCTATGAACAAGCGCGGTGATCTGGCAACCACAACAAAGAACGCGGTGGTCAAGGCGATGAAGGAGAAGGGCTGATGGGTACGTCCGCTTCCAGCCGTGGTCCAGGATCAGGCCCCGATATTCCAATCGTGCAGCCTTGGGTGGAAAATCCTCCGGCCCAGCAGCCTGCGCCGCAGCCGGCACTGCCGATGCCGGCGCCAGGTCAAGCACCGACAGTGCCTTCACCACAGACGCCTCCATCCCCCACATCTCCTAATCCTCAGACGCCCCAGCCACCCGAACTTCAGCCTAAGCCCGAAGCATCAGCACCTGGCCGCTGGCGCGGCGTGCGGACGTCGCTCGGCAAATTTGGAGGAGGAGGCGATGACCGCGGCAGGCATCTGCGTCGTGGTCTCGGCCACTATTCGCGAAGCGGTTTGGGAGGTAGCGGCAACGCCGCCCGTCGGATGGCCGGCTCGGCTAGGACAGCCAGTGTCCTGCATAGTGCACTCACTGCGTTGGCAAATGGCGAACCTTTCCCAACGGAACTAGGGATCGATCCACAGGCTCTGGTCGGACTGTCGCCGTCAGAGTTTGCCGATGCTCTGGTCGATGCAATCCGGCCGATCGACGGCACACAGGACGCAGAAGCGACACGGGATTCGGTAGCGAGAGCGCTATCTGACATTCTCGACCAGAATGCCGATATCACCAACCTAAGAGCCTTCTCTGATTGGGGCCTTGTGGGTCAAGCTGCTTCCTCGACTCTGTGATCGTTCCCATG
>NZ_BMZA01000043.1 GCF_014652555.1 Novosphingobium colocasiae | reverse complement strand
AAACGCAGTGGGCGACCTCATGCCATGGATCGCCGTGGTCTGAGCACATCGCTTACCATCAACCCACACACATGGCTGGCCCAAAACCTTGCCAGGCTTGCCGCGGTCATCCTGCAACGCTGTCGGCGAACTCATGGCTACGATAGCCGCGGCACGTGCACAGCACTTACGAACAGTTGGCAGGCAGCCAGGTGTGTGGTGGCTTTATGGACGACTAGCGGTGAGGACCACCGTCGTTGAACTTTGCAATCTTCATTTTGCCCAGTTGCGACATATGAACTTCGTCGGGGCCGTCGGCGATGCGCAGATGCCGGGCGTTGACGAAGGCAGCAGCGAGTGGCGTGTCCGGTCCAACACCCATACCTCCAAATGACTGGATTGCGCGATCAATGACCGTTTGGGCCATCCTTGGCGCGACGATCTTGATCGCCGCAATAAGGTCTTTGGCCACCTTGTTGCCATGGCGATCCATCGCATCGGCCGCCTTGAGAGTTAGCAGGCGCGCCTGTTCAATTTCGCAAAAGGAGAGCGCTACGTCCTGACGAATGCTCGACTGATCCGACAATTTGCGCCCGAATGCCACACGGGATTCTACGCGCCGCGCCATATATTCCAGGCTCCGCTGCGCCAAACCAATGGCCCGCATGCAGTGATGGATCCGACCGGGCCCAAGCCGGCCCTGTGCGACTTCGAAGCCGCGTCCTTCACCGAGGATCAGGTTCTCCTTCGGTACGCGGACGTCCCGGAACACCATTTCGGCGTGACCGCTAGGCCCATGGAAAGAGCCGACGACGCTGAGCGGCCGGACGATCTCGATTCCAGGAGTGTCGGCGGGGATCAGGATTTGCGAATGTTGCTGGTGGCGCGCTCGATCCGCATCCGGGGTCTTGCCGAGCAGGATGAAGACCTTCGTGCGCGGATCCATGGCACCCGAAATCCACCATTTCCGCCCATTGACGACGTAATCGTCGCCGTCACGGATAATGCTCGTTTCGATATTGGTTGCGTCGGACGAGGCAACGTCCGGCTCGGTCATCGCAAAAGCAGAGCGAATTTCACCATCGAGCAGCGGCTTGAGCCAGCGCTCCTGCTGCTCTGGCGTCCCGTATTTTGCCAGAACTTCCATGTTGCCCGTATCAGGCGCCGAGCAATTGAAGAACTCCGAGGACCCCATGACCCGGCCCATTTCCTCCGCCAGCGGCGCGTATTCAAGCGTCGTGAGGCCCGGACTGATTTTGCCGTATTCTTTCGGCAGGAACAGGTTCCAGAGGCCGGCCTCCTTCGCCTTTGCCTTGATATCCTCGATCTGCGGCCAAGGCGTCCACATCGTGGACGGATCTTTCTGGTGAGCCAGCCACTCGTGCTCGATCGGATAGATGTGCTCGTCCATAAACGCGCGCACCTTGGCCTGAAGCTCTTTCATCTTGTCACTATATTCGAAGTCCATTTGTCATCTCTCTAATCTAGAGGTCAGCTCTCACAGGCCGGGAACGGGCTTCGATAGCTGGTCTGCGCTTGGCTTCACGCGATGCGACGATATTGCGCCAGCGATAAGCCTGATAAGATTTTGAAAATCTTCGGATTTGTCGACATACTGCATGTGTTGGAATGCGCGTCCATCGTCCGATCAATCAACCTTGCGGCCTTCAATTCAAGGTCAAAGGCCGACTTGTAGCTGCATTCGCTCACCGATCCCGCAACACTGTCAGGGACGGGTTCGCAGAAAATCGGGCGGATTTAACCTCCCGTGGCCAAAATGCTGCCAGCATCCAATTGCTGTCCGGACTTGGCTGTCGGCGAAAGTGCCTCAATTTCACTTTCGGAAAGTCCTGCATCACGAAGTACCTCGTGATTGTGCTCCCCCAGCAAGGGTGCGCGACGACTCACTCGGCCAGGTGTGGATGCCATTTTGATCGGCACCCCTGCAATTCTTACCGGGCCTGTGCCCGGATTTTCAACTTCCACCATCATTTCGCGAGTTTGAAAATGCTCATCATGCACAATGTCTTCGACGTTCATCACGGGCCCGAAGGGTATCTTGCCGCCAAGTCGCGTCGTCAGTTCTTGCTTGGTGAAGCGCTGGGTCTGCGCGCTCAGCTCGCGAATAACGTCATCCTTGTGCGCCTTTCGCGCCTCCCGCGTGAGAAATCGCGGATCTTCCGCCAACTTCGGCACGTCAAGAAGGCCGCACAGGATCGCAAAGAACGAGTCCTGGAAGGCCGCCAGAGTGACGAACCCATCCTTGGTCGGGTAGACGCCAAAGGGGCAGAGGAACGGGTGGTGATTGCCCTCCGGGCCGGGCACCGCGCCGGATATCGAGTTCTGCCAGATGGTGCGCTCGCAGATTGCCAGAACGGCGTCCGTCATAGCCACGTCCAGAAACTGGCCAACACCAGTGCGCCGGGCATGATGTATGGCCGCCAGCACACCAAATCCCAGCATCATGCCGGGAATGATATCCCCGACACCGGGGCCGACTTTGGTCGGCGTTGCGGAATCCATGCCCGTGATCGCCATGATGCCGCCCATGGCCTGGGCAACGACATCATAGGCCGGCCAATCAAGATAGGGCGATGCACCTGTGCGCTCATCACCAAAACCGCGCAATGCGCCGTAGACAAGCCGCGGATTGATTTCCTTCAGCACTTCATAACCGACGCCCAGGCGATCCATGACGCCGGCTCGAAAATTTTCCACGACAGCATCAGCGTCGCGCACCAGTACCTTGAGCGCCTCCCGACCTTGCTCCGTTTTCAGGTCGATACAAATACTCAACTTGTTGCGATTGATGCTTTGAAAATACCCGCCAAGAACACGCTGAGTGTCATCGTCGCGATATTGTCCGGCACGAGAGAGGTCTCCGACAGACGATTCAACCTTTATCACCGTGGCACCATGATCAGCAAGAATCATCGTACCGTAAGGACCTGCGAGCATTTGCGTCAGGTCGATGATCTTTAGATCCGATAGAGCACCGAAGGTCGGAACGTTATCCATCGGTTTTACCCTCCCGCTTATTCCTGATATCTATGGTAAATGCCCTGCGCCGCAGCAAGGGCATAATCGGTACACGAAGCTGGCCGCCGCTTAGTCAACTAGCTCATCGCATCTTCTCAACTGCCTTATTTTGGCGCAACCGGTAATGCCGGCCATCGCATCTCTATTACTAATGCAATGAGCATCCCTGCTGCGGCGTACTAGACGGGCTGTCGAACGGCAACGGCCATAACCCGCTTGCCGCAATTTCAGGGGTAGCCGGCGAGTGCCGTGCCGACCACGCTGCATGCAGACAGTATTTGGGAATTTCCCGACATGACACATGCTAAACGGAAGACAGCCCGGATCCATCTTATTGCAAGGATAATAAGTCGGATTGGGTGGGGCGAATGCTGGCGCTCTGGCGGCACCCGAAGCTAGAAGCCGCTCTTCAAATCGGGAGACAGAGGCACATGGAAACAACAAGACTTGGATCGTCTGGCCTGCGCGTCAGCCGGCTCGCCCTTGGCTGCCTGAGTTTCGGAGATCCGCAGCGCAGCGAGCATTCGTGGGCGCTTAACGATGAGGCGGCCGAGCCGCTGTTCCGGCAGGCCGTCGAACTGGGCATCACGCTATGGGATACCGGCAACATCTATGGTGCCGGCAGCTCGGAGGAGATCGTCGGCCGGGCGATCAGAAAGTATACGCGCCGCGAGGAAGTTGTCCTGGCCACGAAGCTTTTCTATCCTGCAGGTCCCGGGCCGGGTGGGTCTGGCCTGTCGCGCCGCGCCATTCTCGAGCAGATCGATTTGTCGCTTAAGCGGCTGAATACCGACTACATCGATCTTTACCAGATCCATCGCTTCGATCCGGATGTCCCGGTCGAGGAGACGATGGAAGCCCTTCACGACGTGATCAAGGCCGGGAAGGTCCGCTATATCGGTGCGTCTTCGATGTGGGCCTGGCAGTTCGCGAAAATGCAACATGCCGCCGACTTGGGGAATTGGACCCGGTTCGTATCGATGCAGCATCATTACAGCCTGCTTCAGCGCGAAGAGGAGCGAGAGATGTTCCCATTGCTCGCCGATCAGCAGGTGGCCAGCCTTCCCTGGAGTCCTCTCGCGAGAGGGAAGCTCGCTCGCCCATGGACGGAGGCAACAGAGCGCTCAAGTTCCGATCGCTACCAGTCGTTCTACGATGACCGAGGCATTCCGATTGTGAATGCTGTCGAAAAGGTCGCTCGTGAGCGGGGCGTACCCATGGCGCAGATCGCGATGGCTTGGGTGTTCAGCAATCCTACGGTGACTTCGCCGCTAATTGGCCCGACCAAGCCGCACCATCTTGTTGACGCGGTAGAAGCGCTCAATCTCAAGCTTTCCGACGACGAGGTCAAACAGCTTGAGCAACATTACTTGCCCCAGTTGCCGGTGGAGCTTTGACGCTGATTTCAGGCGATATCTTGTAAGCCGACTTGAGGTTTGCAGTCTTGCGTTATTTAGGGTCTCCATTGCGATGGTGGCAGAATGATGCGGCGGCGATGCGAACTGCCAGAGAAGACCGGTCGATCATCGAGCTGCTGCTGCGCGAACAAAACGCGCGGTGTACCCGGCGCCGATGATCGACGGGTCCTGAACGGCATTCTCTGGCGGTTTCGCACGGGGCGTCGCTGTGGGCTGGGCTGCCCGAGCGCTACGGCCCCTCGACGACCGGCTACGACAGGCTCAACCGCTGGCGCACAGCCGGTGTTTGGTACCGGCATTTGGCAGTTGTTTCGGCTGCTTTGACGCGGTGCCCGTCAAAAGATGTCGGTTTGAGCTAATATAGGGCAGAGGCATTCGGTAAGCTTGAGGATTAGCGCGGCATCCACAGTCGTTACGACCGATGCGGCCACACCTTCATATCCGCTATCGGCATCGCCGCAATCACCATCGCGTTGGCTCAATCAATTGGTCTTGGCCACAGATTCGGTTGGCCTCGCGACTGGCACGGGCCCAAGTTCAAATCCGACAGACAGTAAGCGATGTGCTCAGACCACGGCGATCCATGGCATGAGGTCGCCCACTGCGTTTGC
>NZ_BMZA01000042.1 GCF_014652555.1 Novosphingobium colocasiae | reverse complement strand
GTCAGATATCGCACAATATCCATGAGATACGCCTATTACGCAGCAGTCCCGGATGCGGTAGAAATGATATTGCACGCTCGTAAACGGCGGGAAGTCCCGGGGCAGTTGCGCCCACTGGCACCCCGTCGCCGCAAGATATTGGATCGCGTTCCACACATCCCGTGCGCGGTGCAGGCGTGGACGCCCCACCTTCGTCGTTCGTGCTAGCAGCGGCGCGATAATCGCCCATTCCGCATCGGTGCAGTCGCTTGTGTAGCGCAGCCTTCTTCTGTCATGCTCGCGACGAGCGGTTTCGGTCCAGCCCATATGATCCCCGTGGTCTTCGCAACCCTCGGTGAATCACAACTGGCTGAAATCGCTCAACCTAATTTCCGGTTGGGCTCTAAGGCCCAGATTTGAGGTTGTGTTTTAGGAGGGCTGGGGCTTCGTCGTAGTGACGAAGGAACCCAGATAAAGCCCCAACACGGCTCTTTTCAAATACTCCATGTCGTTCTATTGACAGGCTGTCACGCTTTAAGGTGTCACTGGGAGGCTATGCCGTCCCCCACGGCGATGACATGATGGATGAGGAACCCGACATGACGACTCAAACTGAGCTTTTAGACGACCGACCGGCGGAGGATGTTGACTTCACGGACCCATCCTTCTTGGCCGCGCCTTGGCAGCCACTACTGAAGCTCGGCGATCGCAATCCGGTTTTTTGGAGCGACCTGCAGCAGGCGTGGATCGTGACGCGTCATGCGGACGTAAAGGCGGGATACTCCGATGCTCGTCTTTCTGCTGAGCGAGCGGAAATTTACTTGCGGACCGCTCCGCCCAACGCAGAACTGATCTGTCCGACGGCCATCCGAATCGCGAAGCTTCATGTCGGGTTTCTCGATGGCCCCGATCACATGCGTATCCGAACCTTGATGATGAAAGCGTTCACACGCAGTGTCGTTGAGAGCTTCCGCGCCCACACCGTCGCCACAATAGAAGAATTGCTCGCCGCAGCTCCGAAGGGAGAGCCCTTCGATCTCGTTGGCACTATAACGTCCCGCCTACCGGCCCGCGTCTTGCAGCGTATCCTTGGGGTTAGCGTTGAAGAGGCGGAGGAGTTCTTCGAGCATGCGCAGTCGATCGTCGAAGTGCTCGCATCGGTGCGGCCAAACGTCGAAGATCTCGAGAGGTTTGAATCAGCGACGATACGCTTAAACCAGATGTTCGAGGCTTTGATGCTCGAGCGTGAGCGCTTGCCGACCGACGACCTGCTCTCACACTATGTAAACGCGCGCGATAACCTTGAGCGGTTGAGCCACGACGAAACGCTAGCGGCGTGCCACCAGACTATCGTCGCCGGAACGGAGACGACCGCACATTTTCTAGCGGTAGGCCTAGCAGAGATCGCCCGTTCCAAAGATCTCACATCCTTGATCCGCAGCGAACCGGGTGCCGAAAAACGCATTGTCGATGAGCTGCTGCGTTATCCGAGTCTGGTTAAAGGCCTGATCCGCATCGCTCGCGTGGATTTCGAATGGCATGGACAAGCCATTAAGGCCGGTGATGTATTGTTCCTTATGAATATTTCTGCCAACACCGACCCAGAAATATTCGAAGACCCTTTCACAATAAATCCAAATCGTGACTGCCGGTCCTCGCTTTCGTTTGCTCCAGGTTTTCATCATTGCATAGGCCATCTTCTAGCGAGAATGGAGCTAGAGGAGTTCTATTCTCGTGTGTTGAATGCATATGATTTGACAATCTTGGAGAATGATCCAAAATTTGTCGATAATTTCGTTTTTCGCGGATACAAACGGCTTATGATCCAGCTCGATCCGAGGACCCAGTTGTGACCATGACAAAGCGGCGCGCCCCGTGAGGCCTCACGGGGCGCGCCGCCTAAAGGCGTCAGCGGGGTCGTTTCCGATACAATCCACCTCCTTCTCGCCGTGTTTGGAGCTAGCTTGTCAACCCCGGCCGCGGCTCGCATCGAGCAGATATTTCGAAGGTACAAGCGCTCGTAGGCTCTGCGACACGTGCAGTGGTGCGTTAGTATGGCAATCAGCGGGCAATAGGTAACCAGGATATGAGGCACGTTTACGACGTGCGGAATGGTGGAGCGCGTAGCCCGGAGGTATTCACCACGGCGGAAGTCGGTTTCTCTTTTAGCTGGTTGGCGGGCTCAGATGTGGCTCTTGAAGTGCCAGCCGTCCTGCTTGGCTCGATGATGTCGCAGTGAAGCCTGAGCCGGCCGAGTCGCGAGATATTTTCGACCAGCTTGCCTCCCCGGCTCTGGTGCATCTCCAGATCCCGCAGGTTCGTCAAGTTAGTGGTCTTGTAGAACGTTAACTACCCGGCAAGACGCGCGATTGTCGCGAGGTGAGGCTTACTATTAGGAATGCTCTCGAGAGCAAGAATAAAAGCAGTCGACGCGGCAGATCAGACGTTTTCGCGATGTAGGCTGTACGCGGGTGGGCACACGTTATCATTCATTGCAGCCCGTTATCCATTCACGCCTAAAGGAGGCCATCTATCGGAGCCGCTTCAAAGAAGAATACCCGTCTGTCCAGTTCAACCAGATTTGATACTCCTAAGTGAAGGCCTTGTTCCGTGCCGCTGACTTCCACGATGGTCGCCTGGGATTCTAACAGAAGCGCGCGCCGCCGTGGTCCGACAGATAAGCAACAAGGCGTTAACCAGAGTGCAATCGGGAAGGTACGAAAAATTGGCATTTGAGACGCGATTCACCCGAACTTTCGGCATCGAGCATCCAATCGTACAAGGGGGCATGATGTGGGTAGGCAGAGCCGCGCTCGCGGCAGCAGTATCGAACGCGGGTGGTTTGGGGATGGTCACCGCATTGACACAACCCGACCCCGATGCATTGCGCCGCGAGATCAAAAGTTGCCAAGAACTGACTGACAAGCCGTTTGGCGTGAACCTAACTATCCTCCCTTCGATAGATCCCCCGCCATATGCAGCCTATCGGCAGGCGATTATCGACAGCGGCGTACGGATCGTGGAGACCGCCGGAAGCGAGCCACGGGAGCATGTTGAACACTTCAAGAGCCATGGGATCAAGGTCATCCACAAGTGTACTGCTGTCCGGCATGCGCTGTCGGCCGAACGCATGGGCGTGGACGCGGTCTCCATAGATGGGTTTGAGTGCGCGGGGCACCCCGGCGAAGAAGACATTCCCGGCCTAATCATGATACCGGCCGCAGCGGACAAGTTGTCCATTCCGATGCTTGCAAGCGGTGGTTTCGGCGACGGCCGCGGGCTTGCAGCAGCGTTGGTCTTGGGTGCAGAAGGGATCAACATGGGCACGCGATTTTGTGCGACGGTCGAGGCGCCACTCCACCAAAACTTCAAACAACATATGGTGGACAGCGATGAGCGGTCCACCGATATAATCTTTCGCACCTATCGCAACAGCGCCAGGGTCAGTCGGAACGCGATCAGCCAAGAGGTGCTCTCGATTGAAGGTCAAGGAAGGCCATTTGCCGACGTTGCCCACCTTGTCAAAGGCGCTCGCGGGCTTGAGGGATTGATCAGCGGAAATACTGATCATGGCATCTGGACCGCTGGACAGGTGATGGGACTGATCCATGATATTCCCACCGTTGCTGAACTAATGGCGCGCATCGTCGCGGATGCCGAGGCAATTTTCACTCGCCGCATTTCAGGGATGCTCTCGTGAAGGCGCCCCAGCTCGAGACTCTCCTCTACGCTCTGGAAGGCGCATCGCGACCATCATGCCCAATCGGCCGGAAGTGATGAACGCGTTCACTCGCATCATGGGTTTAGAGCTCACTGCTGCGATTGAGCACACAGATGCCGATGACGATCTGCGCGCCGTCGTCGTCACCGGGTCAGGTAGCCGCGCGTTTTGCCCTGGGGCAGACCTGTCGAGCGGACAAGAAGCGTCGATAATGGGTCCGTACGGATGGCTATGCAGTGGACAGGGTGGGCGACCTTTGCCGCGACACTGGCGGATTGGTTTCGCTCCGCTTCTTCGACAGCGTCAAGCCTCGGGTCGGTGCTGTGAACGGCTCAGCTGTAGGCGTTGGCCGATGGACACAGCTTGGACATGCGGCGCAATCGGAGCGCGAACGGCGCGACCTAAATTCGCTATAGCAAGCCGACAATTATCTTCGGCAAGAGCATCCCGATTTCCAAAGTGCTGTCTGGTCAGCTGGTGTAACGGCTGAATGTGGAATCCAGGCATGTTGGTTCGATCAATTTTTGATATTGGAAGGCATCAAATGAAGGCAGCTTTGAGCAGAACCGCTGGCGGACCGGAAACATTGTCGATCGAGCATCTCGATGACCCTCTGCCTGCGCAGGATGAAGTGATCTTGGATGTGCGAGCATGCGGGGTCAATTACCCCGATGTGCTGATCATACAAGACATATATCAATTCAAACCGCAACGGCCCTTCGCACCAGGAGGAGAGGTGGCAGGAGTGATCTCGGCAGTCGGGGAGAACGTCACGGACGTGGCGATCGGCGATCGGGTAATTAGCATGGTTGGCTGGAATGGCATGGCGACGAAGGTGGCCGCGAAGGCATCCTCGTGCATTCCGATGCCTGCGGACATGTCGTTCGAGGACGGCGCAGCGTTCCTCATGACTTTTGGGACCTCATACTACGCGTTGAAAGAGCGTGCGCAGATCCAACCGGGCGAGACCCTGTTCGTGCTCGGTGCGGCGGGGGGCGTTGGCCTCGCGGCCGTAATGTTGGGGAAGGCGCTGGGCGCGAGGGTGGTGGGCGCGGTTTCAAGTCCTGACAAGGCCGCTTTCGTTCAGGAATGTGGAGCCGACGCATGTATCGTCTATCCACGAGGCACGTTCGACGGCGCGGGCAGGAAGGAACTTGCAGCTCTTTTCAAGGCAGCGGCGCCGGAGCGCGGATTCGACGTAGTTTTTGACGCCGTGGGTGGCGACTATGCAGAGGCCGCGCTGCGGGCGATTGCATGGAACGGACGACTTCTGGTAATCGGCTTCCCGGCCGGTATCCCAAATGTCCCGCTCAATCTGGCACTGCTCAAAGGGTGCTCGATTGTCGGCGTTTTCTTCGGTTCGTTTCGCGAGCGTGAACCTGAACTGGACCGACGGATCGTCGACGAATTGATGGGACTATACGAAAGCGGCGCAATCCGGCCCCATATCTCACGCTCCTTTCCGCTCGAGCAGGCGGGTAACGCAATCGCTCATCTTGCGGGTCGCTCCGCAATGGGCAAGGTCATCGTCACGATCGAAGCCTGATCGCCCTCTGTAGCGTAACGTGACGGTGCAGACAGACTGGCTTTCGTCATCGCCTGCGAATGGTCTGACGAGAGCCTATAGGCAGAGCTGTGTGCCCGTCAGTAAAGCAATTATATTGATGCGCCGTATTGAGAAACTCAGGACCGTATTGATCGTTAGCCTGTTTTATTCACGGAGGCGGGTGATAGGGTTGGCGGGAGTGGCGTAAGCGATTG
>NZ_BMZA01000041.1:0-2500 GCF_014652555.1 Novosphingobium colocasiae | reverse complement strand
CGACTGAGTTTGATGTATTAGACCCGAAACCCGGCGATCTAGGCATGACCAGGTTGAAGGTGCGGTAACACGCACTGGAGGACCGAACCGGTGAATGTTGAAAAATTCTCGGATGAGTTGTGTTTAGGGGTGAAAGGCCAATCAAGCCGGGAAATAGCTGGTTCTCCGCGAAATCTATTGAGGTAGAGCGTCGGATATTTGCCGTTGGGGGTAGAGCACTGGATGGATGCGGGGGTCGCGAGATCTACCAATTCTAACCAAACTCCGAATACCAACGAGTCTAGTCCGGCAGACAGACGGCGGGTGCTAAGGTCCGTCGTCAAAAGGGAAACAGCCCTAACCTACAGCTAAGGCCCCCAAGTCATCACTAAGTGGGAAAGCATGTGGGAATCCCAAAACAACCAGGAGGTTGGCTTAGAAGCAGCCATCCTTTAAAGAAAGCGTAACAGCTCACTGGTCTAAATAAGGGTTCCTGCGGCGAAAATGTAACGGGGCTCAAGTGATGCGCCGAAGCTTAGGGTGTGATCTTCGGATCACGCGGTAGCGGAGCGTTCCGTAAGCGAGTGAAGCGGTCTGGTAATGGGCCGTGGACGTATCGGAAGTGCGAATGCTGACATGAGTAGCGACAAAGAGGGTGAGATGCCCTCTCGCCGAAAGACCAAGGGTTCCTGCTTAAAGCTAATCTGAGCAGGGTGAGCCGGCCCCTAAGACGAGCCCGAAGGGGGTAGTCGATGGGAACCACGTTAATATTCGTGGGCCTGGTGGTGTGTGACGGATCACTTACATTGTACAACCTTATTGGATTGGTTGTGCTTTCACGTGGTTCCAGGAAATAGCCCCACCGTATAGACCGTACCCGAAACCGACACAGGTGGTCAGGTAGAGTATACCAAGGCGCTTGAGAGAAGTATCCTGAAGGAACTCGGCAAATTGCCTCCGTACCTTCGGAAGAAGGAGGCCCCGGCTATGCGCAAGCACTGTCGGGGGGCACAGGCCAGGGGGTAGCGACTGTTTAGCAAAAACACAGCACTCTGCTAAGTCGGCTTCAAGACGACGTATAGGGTGTGACGCCTGCCCGGTGCTCGAAGGTTAAGAGGAGGAGTGCAAGCTCCGAATTGAAGCCCGAGTAAACGGCGGCCGTAACTATAACGGTCCTAAGGTAGCGAAATTCCTTGTCGGGTAAGTTCCGACCTGCACGAATGGCGTAACGACTTCCCCACTGTCTCCAGGATATGCTCAGCGAAATTGAATTCTCCGTGAAGATGCGGAGTACCCGCGGTTAGACGGAAAGACCCCGTGCACCTTTACTGCAGCTTCAGAGTGGCATTAGGAAGGAATTGTGTAGCATAGGTGGGAGGCTTTGAAGCGACGGCGCCAGCTGTCGTGGAGCCATAGGTGAAATACCACCCTGTTGTTTTCTGATGTCTAACCCAGCACCGTTATCCGGTGCGGGGACCCTCTGTGGCGGGTAGTTTGACTGGGGCGGTCGCCTCCTAAAGAGTAACGGAGGCGCGCGATGGTAGGCTCAGGCCGGTTGGAAACCGGCTGCAAGAGTGCAATGGCATAAGCCTGCCTGACTGCGAGACTGACGAGTCGAGCAGAGACGAAAGTCGGTCATAGTGATCCGGTGGTCCCTCGTGGAAGGGCCATCGCTCAACGGATAAAAGGTACGCCGGGGATAACAGGCTGATGATTCCCAAGAGCTCATATCGACGGAATCGTTTGGCACCTCGATGTCGGCTCATCACATCCTGGGGCTGGAGCAGGTCCCAAGGGTTTGGCTGTTCGCCAATTAAAGTGGTACGTGAGCTGGGTTCAGAACGTCGCGAGACAGTTTGGTCCCTATCTGCCGTGGGCGTCGATACTTGAGAGGAGTTGTCCCTAGTACGAGAGGACCGGGATGAACATGCCTCTGGTGTACCTGTCGTGGCGCCAGCCGCGCAGCAGGGTAGCTATGCATGGACGGGATAACCGCTGAAAGCATCTAAGCGGGAAGCCTCCCTCAAGATTAGGTATCTTCGAGTCGTGATAGACCATCACGTTGATAGGCCGGGTGTGGAAGTGCGGTAACGCATGAAGCTAACCGGTCCTAATAACTCTGTTCATGCTTGAGAATCCCACCATCAATGACAGCCCTGCCAGCAGCAGCGCCGTCAAAGATGACGGACGATGAAGCAGCCAGAAACGATCTGACAAAGCACGGGATAACCATCGATTGAAAAACAGCGCGCTCGCTCCATTGCTTGGTGACCATAGCGGCGGTGACCCACCCGATCCCATCTCGAACTCGGCCGTGAAACCCGCCTGCGCCAATGGTACTAACGCTCAAGCGTTGGAAGAGTAGGTCGTCGCCAGGCATTGAAGCCAGCGCGCTAAAACCCATCACAATGATCAAAGACAAAAGGGCCCCAAAAGGGCCCTTTTTGCGTCACTCAAGGACGCACACATGGTGACGCGGGGTGGAGCAGCCCGGTAGCTCGTCAGGCTCATAACCTGAAGG
>NZ_BMZA01000040.1 GCF_014652555.1 Novosphingobium colocasiae | reverse complement strand
GCGGCCCGGCCAGCTCGGCCGTCTCGCCATAAGCATGACCGGCATTGAGGGCAGCGATATTGGCTTCCGCAAGGATCGGGTTCTTCTTGAACTTGGCGTTCAGCCAATCCACCAGCGGCTGGCGATCGCGATCGAACATCCACAGCGCCAGGCCCAGCGTCCACATGTTCTTGCAGCGCAACGCTTCCTTGTTGCCAAGGCCGAACGGCTTCACCGCCTCCAGCGTCAGCGCCGAGATGTCGAACGCCAGCACATCCCACCTGGCAAGGCTGCCGTCGTCGAGCGGGCTGACGTCGTACTTCGCCTTTTCGAGGTTGCGCTTGTTGAACTCGCCGGTGTCGGCGATCACCAGGCCACCGGGCTTGAGCGCCTGGACGTTGGTCTTCAGCGCCGCCGGGTTCATCGCCACCAGCACGTCGGGCGCGTCGCCCGCCGTGGTGATCTCGCTCGACCCGAAGTTGATCTGGAACGCCGAGACGCCAAACAGCGTACCCTGCGGCGCACGGATTTCCGCAGGAAAGTCGGGGAACGTGGCAAGATCGTTGCCGGCCAGCGCGGTCGACAGGGTGAACTGGCCACCCGTTAACTGCATGCCATCGCCGGAGTCGCCCGCGAAGCGGACGACGACAGCCTCTGGAGCAGTCGCATTGGCGGTCTTGTTTTCGGACACCATTACGACCGACGATCCCAGCAAGCAGTGCCTGGCTGATCAGCGAAACTGAGATGTCTTAGCGCGAGCCTGCTGACGCGCAGACCAAACGATCCAAGTCTTTTTGTTTCCATGTGCCTCTGTCCCGCGATTTGAAGGCGAGCTTGTAGCTTCGGTCGTCGCCAGCGCACCAGCATTCGCGCCCCCAAATCTGACTTATTATCCTTGCAATAAGATGGCTGAAGGGTGCTGCCATTTGTGGATGGCCCCTGCGCTGCAAGGGGTGAATTGAGCTGATGGGCTGATCTGTCGGGTTTGGTCATCTGTCCGGTCTACTGGCGCGGCGTGATGACCGCTGGCCCTGATGGTGTCCGCCGGCTAAATCCCTCTCAGTCCAACGAGCACGAAGCTCCTACAGCACCTCGGGTTGTCCCGGCCCATGCGGCCGCGTTCAGATCGTCATCACCAATTCAATGCGGCACCCTGACAGTTCGACGCGGGTCACCTTGTGAGCCGCGATTGTTCTCAGGCTGTTGATTGCCCCTGAGAAGTGACCCGGGATGTCAATCGGCGTGCAAACGGGACCCCCTCTCAACGATGGCAGGACGGTCAAGGAACGCGCCTTGCGCTGCGCGCGGCGTAGGGAGGGCCGAGCCCGACCGGAGGCGCGCAGCGCAAGGCATCTTAATCCCGGCGTGCGGCGGGGATCAGTTTCGGTTCTTGAAGCGCCAGCTGTCATTGCCGGTCTCGATGATGTCGCAATGATGGGTCACGCGATCGAGGAGAGCGGTGGTCATCTTGGGATCGCCGAACACGGTCGGCCATTCCCCGAACGCCAGGTTGGTCGTGATGATGACGCTGGTTTGCTCGTAAAGTTTGCTGACCAGATGGAACAGCAACTGCCCGCCTGAACGGGCGAAGGGAAGATAGCCAAGCTCATCAAGCACGACGAGGTCGAGCCGGGAGAGCTGGGCGGCAAGGGCCCCGCTTTTGCCGATCCGGGCTTCCTCTTCGAGGCGGGTCACCAGATCCACAGTATTGAAGTAACGCCCCCGCGCTCCGGCGCGGACGACATTGGCGGTGATGGCGATGGCCAGATGGGTCTTGCCGGTGCCAGTGCCACCGACCAGGACGACATTGCGCCGTGCGGGCAGGAACGCGCCGCCGTGCAGCGAACGGACCAGCCCCTCATTGATCGGCGTCCCTTCGAAGCGGAAGGCATCGAGGTCCTTCACCACCGGCAGCTTGGCGGCCGCCACCCGGTATCGGATCGAGGCCGCGTGACGGTGCGTTGCCTCTGCGCGCAGCAGATCGGTCAGTATCTCCATCGTTGTGCGCTGACGCTGGAGCCCTGTGGTGACGGCCTCATCGAACGCGCCGGCCATCCCTTTGAGTCCGAGCCCGCGCATCGCGTCGATCATGTCATGCCGCTGCATGAAAGTTCTTCAGTTGGTCGTAACGGGCACAGTCGGCGATCGGCGGATGACGCAGGGGGTTGTCCTCCGAAGTGACGATCGTCAGCGGTCGCGGCGGTTCGCGGCGTCGTGCCAGGATATTCAGGATCAAGTCGTCGCTCGCCGTGCCGGTCGCCAGCGCCTCCCGCACAGCGGCCTCGACCAGTTCCAGGCCATCGGTCAGCACGGCCGCCAGCACGCGCACGAACCGCCGATCGGCATCATCGCCGCATCGCACGACAATGCGGTCGGCATAGGCCCGGACATACACCGCCCGCGATGCGCACAACCGCATGTGCGCTACCTTCACCCGCATCGGCTTGCCGGCGATCTCGACATCTTCATGGCTCCAGTCGAACTGGTAGGCCTCGCCGGACTGGAACAGCATCGGAATAAAGGCCGTCGTCCCGTCGCCGAAATCCCGGCGCCGCTCGACCTTCCATCGTGCGGCATAGCGGCGCACGGCATCGTAAGAACCCTCGAAACCCTCACGCACCAGAAGGTCGTGGATACGGGTCATCCGAAGCCGGTCACGCCGGCCCCGTAACTCGTTCTCTTCCAGCAGCACATCAAGCCGATCCTGAAACGGACCGATCCGCGGCAGCGGCTGAACCTTGCGTCGATAATCAAATGCGCCTTCCGGCGCCCGGATCGCCTTGCGGATCACCTTCCGCGACACATGCAGATCACGTGCAATCGCCTTGATCGCCTTCCCGCCGGCATACTCACGCCGGATACGAACCACTGTCTCCAAAACCAACATCCCGATCTCGCCGCATGAACTTCCACGCGGCTGTGTACCCGAGCCAGCTCGCGCTTCAGCTGGCGGATCTCGGCATCCTTGCTCGCATCGCCGGATACGACCTTCGCCAGCTGCCGCTTCCACGCATACAGCGAGTGCGCACTGACCCCGAGGCGTTGCGAGACCTCCGCTACCGGATACCCGCGTTCGGTGATCTGGGCCACCGCATCACGCCCTTCGGCAAGCTCAGGAGAGGCTTGAACTCATCGCTGAAATTCGGCTTCCCCATTATCGCCTCCTGTCCTCAAAATTAGGATCGAAGGCGTCCAGAAATCTAGGGGCTACTCACTGCGCGCTTGTGCAATGACCATGCGGAACATGGCGATCGCAACGGAATCCTCGTCGACTGGTAGTGCGACCGAGGCGCAGGCGGTCTCGCAAATATCGTTGATTAAGCGAGCCTTGGAGACCTTGCGGCCGACCAGCGACCAGGCCTCGCGCGTGAATGCCTCCTGACCGAGCGATGTCATGCTCACCGGGGTAGGAAACCGCTCGAGCAAGGCCAGGAACCAATCCGACCGGCTGTTGCCGGCGAACCGCTCGATCTCCGGGAAGTACAATGGAAGGTAGTGCGTCAGGATCCGGTGCCAGGTCTGGGTCTTTGCCATTGGAAATGGCCTCGTGCGTCTTCGACATCTCCTGCAGATCGTTGATGCCGGCGGCGAGCGGGTCGACATAGCGCTGGGTGGCGCCGACCCGCAGCATGTGCAGGATGACTTGCGCGTCTTTGGAATCGTTGTTGCATTTTTATAGACTGAGCCGACCTACCTTTACCGACGAGCCGGTTTGGAAAAATCGCCGGTCAATTCGGCCCGATAGATTCTGGCGCGTCGCCCGTCACGGTCGTGCGCGACGATGTAGACCGCGCCACTACCGGGCTCGATCGCCATGCTTGTGGTCCCGAGAAACTCTCCTTGTTCCCGATCAGGGATCAATATCTGGCCGATCGGGACGCCGCGGGGATCGAATACAAGAACCCTGCCTTCAGAATAGAGGGCCGCGTAGAGGTTGCCACGCTCATCGGACCGCAATGAGTCGACCTTCGCGGCGGTAAAGTGATACGCGAACGTCGCGCCATAGGGAGCGATCTTGCCCGGGGTTGCAAGATCAATGCGGTGGAGGATACCCCTTCCAGTCTCGGTGGCCCACAAGATTTTGTGATCGGGACTGAGTGCGACCCCGTTCGCGAGCGACATGCCGGTGAGGAGCGGCGTGACTGTCTTCATATCGGGGGCGACATACAAGACCCCGCCGGTCAGCTCTGCGGTGTCGCCCCGCATGTCGCTGAAATAGAACCCCCCCTCACTGTCGATAGCGATGTCGTCAGGAACATAGCCCGCACTCGGTTCGATGATGACCTGCTTGCCGGAGCCGTCGGGCTTAATCGTGAAGACCGTCCCGCCGTCTGCCGGATCTGTGAAGCCAGCAACGAAAATACGCCCGTCCGGGTGAATGGCGATGCCGGCGATGCCGGACGGATTATCACTCAGGACCGTTGTCAATTCGCGGTTCGGGGAGAGCCGCAATATACGGCCGGTGACGCAATCAACGAAGAGGAGGTTGCCCTGCTTGTCGAAGGCAGGGCCTTCAAGGATGACCTTGCCGCCTTTGCCGCCGAGGGCCGGTGTCTTGTCATCGAGGGAAAACCAGGGCTTGGCGACAAAAGTGGGGAGGTCCGCTTCACTCGGCGGGATCCGGGGCTCGGGGCTGACCTGCCCCATTGGCCATGCTTGGCCGGACCGTGCAGCCTCTGACGCCAGAGAATCTGCCGACGCTGGAACGGCTAAAAATGCACTGGCCGACGCGGCAATCAATCCAAGGATCTTGGGCACAGTTATTATCCTCTCGCAGCATTGGGCGAATTATCGGTCTGACTTCTGGCTGCAGACACACAGCTGACGACGTCAGCGTCTAGGTTACCTGTCCGCCCAGAGTTATGAAGATGTTTTTCCTACTCTCGTTCTCGCGGTGCCCTCTATATTCTGGTTGTAATCAAAGAAGGCCATTGGACCACGATCATGTTGCGTTGCCACGCGGCTCCAATACCTTGGCGACTGAATATGATCTCGATGCGGTCGTGCTGCTCGTACCGGCTGCTTTTGAATTTGAAGGGCAAGGACCGAGATTTTCGGCCGGGAGTGCAGCGCAGTCTCCCCGAGGAGACTGAATCCCCGCCAATCCTGAATCCTGAGCCTAGCGCGGATACACGGTCAAGCCGCGCGTTCTAGTGAGCCTGCTATACGAGGGGCCTTCCGCGCGGCTCCAATGAGGAGAGTACGCTGATGCAGCCAACGCTTGTGGACCGTCCCGCCAAGGCGAGGCCGAGTGACTGGTGGGCGCTGATTTTGCTGGTGTTGTGCTATGGCCTCTACAACGCCGACAAGGCTCTTGTTCCGGTCCTCATCGAGCCTCTCAAGGCCGAATTCCAGCTGAACGACACGCATATGGGCCTCCTTTCGGGCCTTGCCGTATCACTGCCCTTCACCATTGCCTGCATTCCAATGGGCATGCTGGGCGATCGCATCAACCGCCGCAATCTTCTGGCAATGCTCGTCGGCGGCTGGAGCTTAGTAACCGGACTGACGGCATTCGCCGCCTCAGCGCTGGCGCTGTTCGTGTCGCGGGCCGGCGTCGGGTTTTTCGAGGCCGGATTCACGCCGGTAAGCCTCTCATCCCTGACCGATCGTTTTCCCCCCACAGTGCGATCGACCGCGATGGGTATATTCAACCTGGGAGCGGGACTGGGCCTGTTTATCGGCATGGCGATGGGCGGATTCGTCGAAGTCTATTGGGGCTGGCGCGCAGCGTTCCTCGTGGCGGGAATCCCCGGCCTCATCCTGGCTGCTTTGCTGCGGCTCAACACCTCGGAACCAAAGCGCGGGCAGTTTGACGATACCGCCGCCCCTGTCACCGCGACCAGGCCGACGCTGCTTTCGGCCTTTGAATTCCTCATGCGTGACAAGGTTTTGCGCAACATCGCCATGGGTATGACCTGGGGTGGTTCGATGCTGGCTGTATTTGGGACGTGGACGCCCAGCCTGCTACGCCGCACTTTCGACATGAGCGCATTGCAGGCAGGCGTCCAGTCAGGTCTGATCGTCGGCGTGGGCGGGGCGCTCGGCGCGGCCGCTGGCGGCTTCATCGCCGACCGCCTCGGATGTCGGGGCTTGGCCGCCAGAATGCTCGTGCCGATCGCCGGCACGAGCATGTCGCTGCTGATTGGCGCCATTGCCCTGCTCGGAAACTGGCACCCGTTGTCCGCTTTGGCCCTGCTCAGCCTCGCCGTGTTCTTCGGTCAATTCTACCTTGCGCCGGGCTACGCTACGGCCGCCACACTTGCCGGGCCGGTGCGGCGCAGCGTCACACTCGCCATCTTTCTGGTCAGCTTCAACCTAGTTTCCTATTCGCTGGGTGCTGCCATCGTCGGCAAGATCAGCGACCTGCTGACAGGACGCTTCGGCAGCGAAGCGCTGCGCTTTGCCTACATCCTTTCTTTTCTGATGTTCGTGCCTGCCGCGCTGCATTTCCTGCGAGCGCGCCAGCACCTCATCCGCCAGAGCCAGGCGGGGGGCTCCGCGCAAGCCTGACCTTCGTCGCCAAACATGGCCATCATCGTAAGCGCCGTGCTGCCTCACCATGCCGACATGAAGCACGGTGCCGGTTGTCAGACGAAGTGAGAAACTGACCCCCTCCTGAATCTGAGAGCTGACCCCTTCGGCTGATGAAGGGAAAGACAGAAGACGAATGGGGGCCAGAGTTTCCTGCACGGACAATGGCTGTGCAGGGGGAAGAGATGCTTCAACCCGACGAGGTTGCCGCGATGGCGCGGCTGCGTGAACTTGGTTGGGGGCTAAGCGGCTCTCGAAGGAGTTCGGCTGCGCCCGCAACACGGTGCGTCGGTATCTACGCCGGCGGCGCGGTGCCGTTCGCGAAGCCGGAGCGCAAGACGGCGTTCGATGGGCTATCGATGTCACATGACTGGAAAGCTCGTCGACCAACCTTGGTACATCATGACCATCGGTCGCCGCGAATGGACCCATGGGTTCTGATCAGTGCAGCTTAGGCCGTGAACCCATAAACATATTCAGTCGACAGAGGGGAGTTCTTGCTCAACCGCAGCGATGATGGCGTCGACAAAGGCCTGTGGCGGCGCGTAATGGTGTTTACTGACGTAGTGAAGGACAAGCACCGGCGCGACGTAGGTGAAACCATCATATCCCTTGACCCAAATCTCTCCGTTACCCCTTGTTTCGGGAGCAGCTTCGAGCATGGGGATGCCACCTGACGAGAGGGTCATGACGGGGCGCGGGCACAAATCGCAGAGGTGGCTACCCCGACAAAGGTTTACCGGCTCTGCAGCCATTTTTCTCAACGCGCTGAGAAACAACTCGTCCGGGACCGCCACTGGTATTGTGTAATCAGAGCTCAGCCAGCCAACGTTTAGGGTAGCCGGGTCCGGTTCGGCCCCTCCATAGGTGAAAGGCGTCAAATCAGGGAAATAGCTCATAAATGGCAGTATACATGGGCGACTGCCGCCGGTCACGCTCTCGCATAGAGGCTGACAGCTTCCATTCCGCACCGCTTTCTGATTCAGCGTCGGCATGAGCCGATATGACCTGACCGACTTCGAGTGGCGCGTGATCGAGCCCCTGCTACCTAACAAATCCCGAGGCGTGCCGCGTGTAGATGATCGCCGCGTGCTGAACGGCATCTTCTGGGTGCTGCGATCAGGCGCTCCATGGCGCGACCTACCCGAACGCTATGGTCCGCGCACCACTTGCTATAATCGGTTCGTGCGATGGCGGAAGGCAGGTGTCTGGGATCGGATGATGGACGCGATCACCGTCGCCCACGACGGCGACATCCAGATGATCGACAGCACTTCCATCCGGGCGCACCAACAGGCTGCGACGGCAAAAAGGGGGATCGAGATCATTGTCTCGGTCGTTCCCGAGGCGGCCTCACGACCAAAATCCATGCGGTCGTCGACGGGCAAGGCCTCCCGATCCGGCTAAGCCTGACCGCTGGGCGAAGCCACGATGGGCAAGCGGCTGACGGTCTGCTTGCCCATGTAGACACCGGAACTATCCTGCTGGCTGACAAGGCGTACGATGCAGATCGCATCCGGGCTTCCCTCCGCGAAAAAGGAGCGTTTACCAATATCCCGCCTAAGTCCAATCGCAGATCGAAGCCGTACTTCAGCACATGGCTCTATCGCGAGCGCAACCTGATCGAGCGCTTCTTCTCCAAGCTGAAGCATTTCCGCAGGGTTGCTACACGATACGACAAGCTCGCCGAAAACTTCCTCGCCATGGTCCAACTCGCTTCAATGCGACTGTGGCTCCGTGTTAATGAGTCTACGGCCTAGTATAAGCACTGTCCCGATGGACCGGACTGTCGCTTATTTTGGCGACCGCCGCGTCGAGCCTGATCCCAACACCGTCGATCGGTCGACTGGTCGTCGATCGCAAGAGTGCGATCTTCAATGGTTCCGACGAGGGCGACGACAACTGGACAGTGAACGCCACGCCTAAGGAGACATGCAAGACATCGGGCATCAACCGTAAGCGTAGCCGCCGCCCCACCTTGCGGGCTTGAAGCGCAGCGTCGAGTCTCCGCGCCCTG
>NZ_BMZA01000039.1 GCF_014652555.1 Novosphingobium colocasiae | reverse complement strand
CGCTATGGGGCGCTTTCTGGTCAGCGGCTGTCTCTCACTGGTGAGGCCGGACGCTTACGATCTAGGTAATGCGTGGCGTGCATGGCTTGGCTCCAACGTCGTACTGCCTTGACGCCGCTCGCAGGCCACGCCCTCAGTCATGGCCGTGAATTTTTCCGGGGAGCGTGCCTCTAACGCCCCCTCCCCGCCACGATCTCAACTTGAGCGATGCGCTCAGAAATCATCGCTCCGGCAGAACGCTGGCGGCTTCGACTTCAGGTCAAAAACAGGTCTCCCTGCCGCCCCGCCGACTGCAGGTATACGCCAGGCGGGCACGCCGGACGACGCAACAACCGCAGGACGTCCAATTTCACAACGTAGACGGCATGGCGACCGCCCCCGCGGTTCTTGTGGTTGGTCGCATAGCCCGCGTAATGGCGCGTCATCAGTCCGGCGCGGACAAGGTCTGAGATTGCACGGCTAATATTGGCGCGGCCGGCGGCCAGAACCTGATCCTCCACGGCCTGTTCGACCAGGGCAGCGTCGCGGGCCGCATCACCGGTGAGCTGATCGCTGATGGCTTGCTTGACTCGGGCGCGAAGGGCAGCGCGGCGCCCGGCCTGCTCGCTCAATGGCAGGAGCTGGCTGCACAGCCAATCCCTCAGGAGGACCCCCTGCCCTGCCACCCGCACGACGGGGCCAGCCTGCCCTCGCCCATCGGCAATTTCCGAAACCAGTTGTAGGACGAGAAAAGCATATCGCGGCCGGTTCGAAATGTTGGCCAGGATGGCGTAGATACCGCCGATGCCGGGTATGTGTGCCTGTTGCTCCATGGAACAGTATTGAGCACAAAAGGTGAATCCTGTGAATCCCCTTTTGTTCGCGCACAGTCGTTTGTCGCCCGTGACACTTCGCCCGGATCCCCACGTCCATTCGAAGCTGAGGTTACCGGTGCACTCTGCTCGGGAGCATCAAGCCCGCTGCCCGCTTCAGCTTTCCGAACTTCTCCTGTCCAGGGTGACAGTCTGCCCGTCGGCAAAGTGTCACAGGAGAACGTCCGTCCCGATTAGCCCGCACCCGATTGTGCGCGACGCTCGGCGTATCGGACAACAAAAGCCTCCCATACCCGGAGCCATTCGGTATCCGTTCGCTCTTGCTTGATGCCGGGAAATCCGGTCCGGAAAGCGTTGGCCATGGCGTCAACGCTCCAGGGTTGCCCTTTATCAAGGCCGATGGCCCGGAACTTGGCTTCTCTTTTCCCATAGTTCAGGCTGCCACTGGGGAACGGCAACGTGGATTCCACTGCCTTCAATTCGCGCACAGTCGTTTGAGGCCGTTTGACGACCGATGATCTCGGTGCCGTTTCGGGAGCGGGCGCCCCCAGTGCCCGTAGATGCGGGCCGACGAGCTTGCGCTCCAAGGGTGCCGGAGACGGTCGCAGGACGACCTTGCGGCCGCTGAAATCCACGTCGGCATTGGGATATACCGCCGAAACCAGTTGCATCGTTTCACGGACCGTCTGGCGGAAACGCTTGCTGTCCGCATCATTGCCGAGGTGCTTGGCCAATTGGTCCCAGGAAATCGTCTGCCCCCGGTCGCTGCTGATACGCGGCAGGCGATAGGCAAGATAGGTATAGAGGTCGAGCGCGGTCGGCGTGCCCTTGAGTTCCCGGATCGCCACCTCGTTCAGTGGGACGGCATGGTCGACAAGGTGACTGTAGAAGGCCTCGGACATCCGGATTTCGCGCGCAAATGCGCCATTCTTTTCTAGCGAACCGGCATATTCATTCGAGATTTTGACGTCCCGAACCGCAAAGGCATTATCGCCGGCGTCTTTCCCTTCCCACCGGATCTGCCATTCACATGCCAGCAATCGGTCGACCTGTTCGCGCATCAGGTTGGCCGTTCCGCGTGGTCCATACGACACCGTCTGGTATCCCAGGCGACGCATCCATTCCGTGAAATTGCGGCCCAGATAAACATCACGGGATCGCTTGGTCACGGCCTGCGAAAGGAGGTAGATCAAGGCTACGCGCGGATAAGCGCCATATGGCACGCCAAGGCTGCGCAAGACGGTCTTGCCATCCACAGCTTGCAAGACTGGCCGTGGATTGATGGCTAGCACATACTTGCCATCTTCGCGAAGGATCGGTTGCGTATCGTCCTTGGGACGCTTGGTGGGGAGCGACATGGCGCACAAGGCGGAATGAAGGAAGGCCGGTACGGGCTCTTCATCCTGAACCCGCAGAAAGGCATCCATGGTAAGCTGGGTGCCGGCTGACTGGGCAAGCGAACGGACGCGTTCTTCGCCCCCGCCCAGCATGGCTAGGGCATATTGGTGCCCGATTGGCCTCAGTGTGTCGCCGCTCATTGCTTTCGTCCCTCCCCGACTCATCGGAGCCTTGGGTGGTGATTAGACAACAGGTTTGAACTTCAATAGCAAGGCCATTGGCAGTTTTGGCGGTTTCTTGGGCTCAGAACCTCCAAATCCACCGATGATCTCGGAGCCGTTCGCTCACATCTTGCCGGCCCATTCGAAAATTCTCGAAAAACGATTCGCGAATCGGATTCTCTAGGAGATTCCTTTAGTAGGTATGCGCTCCGAGATCATCGGTGCTTGCGGAACCGAGATCATCGCTGAAATGCACTGAAATCATCGGTTTGCACCGAGATCATCGGTGAATGTCCACAGGAGCGCTGATTGCGGGGCGCTGCCCTTTCAGGCCCCTCCCCTGTCGCGTCCGTTCGGACTTTCAATGGACCCGAGATCATCGGCCCCTCGACGATCGGCAACTCGTTCACGGTCGGGGAAGACGAAAGGGAACGGAGATCATCGGTCTGGTTGTAGGATTCGTGGCCAAACATTGCCCAAAACTGCCAAGAGTGATAATTCGCCCGCTCAACCTCACAAAGCGGTGACAATGGCTATCAACGCAGCGCTCGACGCACACACAGATGAACTGCTGGAAGACGGACTGGGCAACCTCCACCGGAAAGCCCTCACCATCCTGAAGCGTATTCGCGATGGCGCCCTGGATCCCGAGACCGGCCAGAAAGTCGGCCCGTCCTACGCCATTTCCAAGGCCGCCGCGCTTGTCGGCCGAACGGCTTCCGCCATCCGCGAGGCGGAACGCGATGGGCGCCTTCCGCAGCGGGATCGCACGGCCTCGGGGCATCGGGTGCAATATACGCTTGAGGAACTCGATCGCATGCGCGGCGTGTTCGGCACCCGCCCCTGGCGCGCGCCGACGGATACGCCGGCGGTCATTTCGGTCTCGAACTTCAAAGGCGGCGTGGGCAAGTCCACGGTTGCCCTGCACCTGGCCCAGCACTTCGCGATTCAGGGATACCGGGTGCTGTTCATCGACTGCGACAGTCAGGCCAGCTCGACGATGATGTTCGGTTACCGCCCGGATGTGGACCTTACCGAAGACGATACTCTCTATGGCCACTTCCATAACCCCGAACTGCTCGGGGTTCGGTCGATCATTCGCAAGACCCACTTTTTCGGCCTGGACCTGATTCCGGCCAACCTGAAACTCTACAATCTGGAGTATGAGATCGCGGGCTACCTGGCCCAGAACCAGAGTTTCGATATCATCGACATGATTGCAGAGGCGATCGAAACGGTAGTCGATGACTATGACATCGTCATCATGGACCCCCCCCCTGCCCTCGGCATGGTGTCGATGGCGGTCCTCCAGGCAGCCAACGCGATGGTCATCCCCGTGCCCCCCAGCGTCATCGACTTTGCGTCGACGGTGTCCTTCATCGACATGGCGCGCACCACGATGAAGCAGCTCGAGACGCTCGCAGGACGCGTGAAGCCGGCCTACAATTTCATCCGGCTGGTTGGGAGCAGGGTGGACGACAGCAAGTCGATGCACCGTGAAATTCTCTCGATGATGCGACAGGTGTTTGGCGGCTCGATGGCTACGTCATTCCTGAAGACGAGTGCCGAGATTGATAACGCCAGCTCTCGCATGAAGACCGTGTTCGAGCTGGATCGGCCGGTCACGTCCCATGAAGTTCACAACCGCTGCATGCGCCATCTGACCGACGTTTGCCGGGAGATTGAAGCAGACGTCTTGCGCTCGTGGGCCAGCAGGGCAGGGGCGGTCTAGGCCCGTGTTGCCACGTGGCAACGGCATGTAAAAGAATTTTAAAACAATGCATTAAGTAATTTCCGGCCCAAATTTTCGGTTGGATATTCCTTTGCGTAGCGAAGTAGTCGAATAAGGTTGCCACGTGGCAACATGCTCGAAATTGTCTCCGGGGCGGAAGCGGTTGCCACGTGGCAATAGGACCACCGGAGAGTAGAAACATGAGGTTTGGAGTAAGCTATGGCCAAGGGAAATCGCGGCTTTGGGAGCAGCCTGACCGAAGGGCTCGACGATGAGGTCGACAACAGTGCGCCGGCACCCTCGGAAAGCATCATGGCAAGTCGCAGTCAGAGCCTGGCCAGGATCGCCGCCGGCAAGGTTGTGACAGATCGCACCGAATGGGTCGATCCGACGCGTTGCCGGCCGTGGCGGTTGCATAACCGCGACCTTGATCATTTGAACGTCGAGAGCTGCCGGGATCTCATCGACGCATTTCTTTCTGCAAAGAAGCAGAGGATACCGGCGATCGTTCGCCGGTTGAAAGATGATCCCGATTACGATTTCGAGATCGTCGCCGGTGTTCGGCGCTGGTGGACGGTTCAATGGCTCCGCAGCCATCACCACCCGGAATTCGAGTACCTGGTCACAATCCAGAACGTATCTGACGAAGAAGCCTTCCGGGTGTCGGATATCGAGAACCGATCGCGCAAGGACATCTCGGACTGGGAGCGGGCCAAGGAGTATTCACGCGCGCTGGAGGAGTTCTATGGCTCCAACCAGAGCGAGATGGCCGAGCACCTGAAGATCTCGCGTTCGTGGCTCAGTCGCTTGCTGGATGTCGCCAGGCTGCCGACGGAGATTGTCGAGGCTTTCCCGGATACGCACGGCATCACCGTCCGCATCGCTCGGGAAATAAAGCCGCTGACCTCGGACAAGCGGACATTGAACCTCATGGTTGCCGAAAGTCAGGCAATCGTCGCTGAACGTCATGACCTTGGCACGGTTCTGACCGGTCCGGAAATCGCCAAGCGCCTTGTTAGAGCAACCGTCGCTCCGGCAAAGTCGACAACCGCAGAAGTCGAAGTGAAAGGGGAGGGCGGGAAGGTGCTCCTGCGTTACGCTCATTCGGCAAGGGGCGGGTACACCTTCAAGGTTCAGCCTCGAAGCGGAGCGCAGGTGTCTGAAATCCTCGAGGCGATCGCAGCCGTCTTGCGCGACGACTGAGCCGGTGAGGGCTCAGTCCGTCCTTGCCGGTCCCATGGGCAGCAGGGCCTTGTCGCCGTGGCGCAAGGTGGCCAGCCCGGCCTTCTCCAGCGCGGTCGCGGCCTGGGACGCAGTCCTTCGGGTGATGACGAGCGCGCGCGCCAGTTCGGCGCGGGTGAGGGGGCCCAGCGCCGCAATCAACCGCCACGCCGCCGGCGCCTGTGATGAGGCGTAGAGGGCGGCGAGACGTGTATCGCCCAGCGTGACCGCTTGGTGGATGTCGGTGAGATCCGTGACCAGATCGTACGCCGCAGTGGCGATCGTGTCGGCCAGCAGCGCGGGGAGGGGGCTCTCGGGTTCCGCTGCGAACAGGCTGCGCGGGGCCAGCCCGGCCAGCGCCAGCGGCGCGGCCCCGAGCCCGAACAGGTGCGGGCGCATGGCTGCCGCGAGCGAGGCGGCCCAGGCACTGCCGCGGCCGGCGAACCGGTGGAACACCCGGCCGCCGATCAGGACTTCCTCGCTGCCTCCTTCCAGAAAACAGACCTCGTCCTCGCGCAATTGGCGCAGCCAGCCCTGAAGGCCGGCCAGCGGATCGCGCGCCGGCAATAGCGCATCGAGCCGTGCGAGTGCCCGGTCGGCAGGTTCGAAGGCCTCGGTGTAGTTCTCGGCCGTGCCCTTGGCCGCGAGCGCGAGGCGGGCCGCACGGGCGAGGGGAGGGGGCCCCCGCCGGGCGATCCACGAGAGAAAATCGCGCCGTTCGGCGGCGTACCACGAGCGGGTCAGTTCGGCCGCCTCGATCCCGGGGTCATGGTCTGGACCCAGGTTTTCAAAGGCAAAATCGCGCACATGGACCCGCCATAACCGGCGGAGCGAGGCCAGCGCCAAGCCGTCGGCCACGTCACCGCGCAAGAACGGCAGCGCTCCTTCGACCCGCGCGAGGGCCAGTTGCCACGGGGGAGGGGAGGGGGGCATGGAAGGCAATAATATATGAATAGATTTAAAAGTATACTCTGCTTTGAGGGTACTTCTGGCGCTTTATCAATGTCCGATAATGGTTCTTCACGGACGATAGAAAATCGCCTGTTTGTCGGTGAAAGAATACGACCGGACTCTCCCACCTTTCCGCGATTCCGGGCTGCCGAATGATAGAATACGGCCGGATTCTGCAAGAATACCACCGGACTCCCTAAACCTGGAGCACTGCTGATCCGCGGATCTCTGCGGGTTTTGCGCTCGACCGTTTGGTTTGGCCTGGATGGGTGATCGGCCGCGGGAGCGTGCTTGCAGCAGGGTCAGACCACAAGCCGGCGTTAAGGCCCCGTCATCGCATTTACCGCTGGCTTGGCTGCTCCCAAAATTATATCTAACGGGGGCAACCGACCTATTGGTATCGTTATATGAATTGTGACAAATGGCCCTGATCGGCTACGCCCGTGTTTCGACCGACGAACAGGACACTGCCGCCCAGCTAGATGCGCTGCGCGGACAGGGTTGCAGCGTGATCTTCGAAGACAAGGCGAGCGGCGCGAACAAGGAGCGCCCGAACCTTGCCAGAACTCTGGACCGGGTGGGGAAGGGTGATACCTTGCTTGTGGTGCGGATCGATCGTTTGGCGCGCTCCCTGTCGCACTTGCTGGAGATTGTTGAGACACTGCGCGCCAAGGGTGCCTACTTCCGCTCGATCAACGATCCCATCGATACTTCCAGCGCACAAGGCATGCTGATGACCCAGATGCTCGGAGCCTTCGCGGAGTTTGAACGAGCCCTCATCCGGGAGCGCACGCGTGCTGGCATCAAGGCCGCCGTCGCCCGCGGGGCACGTCCAGGCAATCCCAAGATGCGGAGCCGCGATCCGGGAGCGATCTCCGAAATCCGCGCCAGCCACAAGGAGCGCCACCTCAATGAGTTGCTCGATGGCCGGCACCGCTGGCTTCCCACGGTGGAGCGGTTGCGACCACACCTTCCCTGGGGTTTGGTTCTGAGGCAGATTCAGGCATTACCGCCCCCAGTGCGGTCGTTCAGTGAACGCACACTGGTCAAGGCATGCCGGACCTTGGTTCGGGCAGGCTATGCCGATCCAGCGATCCTTGAAGTCGCACCGCGACTGCCGGCAGATACCCGAGCAGCCCGCCTCGTGGCTGATCGGCTGAAGACCCATCCAGAAAGTTCGCTCCGCGATATTGCCTCCTGGCTGTCGCGCGATCTACGCGAGCCGACACCGCGCGGCGGGCTGTCCTGGTCCCCTGAGGGAGTCCGAAGGGTGGTTTCACAAGCGAAGGCGCTGCGATTGATCGTCGCCGAATAGTTGCCCTGGTTGCCTTTCCTGGTGAAGCCGCAGTAGGCTTCTGACCATGTCCTCTTCCAAGCAATTCAAAGCGCAACGAGAAGTGCCTGTCGGATCGGATGCTCACATCCCGGATCCACCGGCGCAAACCCAAGGGCAAGCCCATGCCGAAAGCGATCGCAAGGGCCAACGCCGCAAAGTCCTCGATACGGGCCCACGTCGAACATGTCTTCGCGCATCAGAAGAACCGCTTCGGAATGTTCATCCGCACCATCGGCCTGGCCCGTGCCGAAGCAAAGCTCACCCTTTGCAACCTGGCCTACAACTTCAACAGGCTGATCTTCCACGAGCGCCGCGAAAGCCTGGGATGACTTTGCCTGGAATCCCGAAGAACCGACTCAAACCGCCCGAATTACCGACCGAAACGGACCACCGCGCGGTCACTATGGGCGAAAGCATAGGAAGCAGCCCCCCTGGGACTAATCAGCCTCAAACTCACCGGTTTTTGCGGGTGTCCAGCTTGCCGAAATCAGCAGCCAGGTCGCACCCGGCGCTCACGCCGTGCTCATGCTTCATCAGTCCGGGTGGCACATGTCCGGAAAACTCGACATCCCGGCTAACATCACCCCCTGCCGCTGCCGCCCAAATGTCCCGAACTCAATCCGGTCGAGAACGTGTGGCAGTTCATGCGCGACAATTGGCTCTCGAACCGCATCTCCTCCTTCTATGACAACGTCGTGGACCACTGCTGCCACGCCTAGAACCGCCTCATCGATCAGCCATGGCGCATCATGTCTATCGGGTTACGCAAATGGGCGCATGGGTCATGATCAGAGAGATTTGGTATCAGGAGCATGGACTGTTAGTTAGCGACATACCAGCTTGATCGCCTGTCATGCGTAAGCCGAACTCACGTCCATCGCGAACGCGCCTGCGCTTGCCGTAAGCGTAGCCGCCGCCCCACCTTGCGGGCTTGAAGCGCAGCGTCGAGTCTCCGCGCCCTG
>NZ_BMZA01000038.1 GCF_014652555.1 Novosphingobium colocasiae | reverse complement strand
GTCAGATATCGCACAATATCCATGAGATACGCCTATTACGCAGCAGTCCCGGATGCGGAGTAGGAGATCATCCGTTCATTCCTGCCAGCGCCGCCCAAACGCGGGCACAAGCCATCGACTGCTGCGCCTTCGATGCCGTGCCGATGATATCCAAGGCCCAGGTCATGGCCCTGTGCGCCGGCGATGGCTGGCTCGAGCAAGGCGCCAACCTCATCCTGTTCGGTCCGCCGGGGGGCGGCAAAACCCATCTCGCCGCGGCAATCGGCCTTGCGCTGGTCGAACGGGGTTGGAGGGTTTTGTTCACCCGAACTTCCGACCTCGTGCGGCGCCTGCAGGTCGCGCGGCGCGAACTCGCCCTCGAATCCGCGATGGCCAGGCTCGACAAGTACCACCTGCTCATTCTCGACGACTTCGCCTATGTCTCGCGCGATCAGGCCGAGACGTCGGTGCTCTTCGAGCTGATCAGCGCGCGCTATGAGCGACGGTCGTTGCTGATCACCGCCAACCAGCCCTTTGGCGAATGGAACAGGGTCTTCCCCGATCCCGCTATGACGCTCGCCGCCGTGGACAGGCTCGTGCACCACGCCACCATCTTCGAGATGAACGTCGAAAGTTACCGGCGCCGCACAGCACAGGCCAGGCGCACCGGCGCAGGACGACCCGCTGCCTACACCACCCCCAAGGTCCTCGAGACCATCCGCGACAATCAGGATGAGAACGACGAACTTGCCAGCGACAATCAAAAACGGCACTGATCGACGCGCCGCGACAATCACATTCTCATCCTGATTGTCGCGCAATCTTCATCCAGTTTGTCGCGCTACAGCGCCGTGTCGAGATATTCGCGAACCAATGTGATTTGTCCTCCTTGGACAACGAACAGATAGTGGTATCTGTTGCTGTAGACACGGCCATCGCGAAGGAGGATCCGTGACTAGCCTTCGACGGCAACCCTGTCCCCTCAGCCGTCATTCCGTGAATTTTAAACCACTCGACCCGCTCTGACCTGCCCCCCGGCGGTCCCTCGATCATAACGAGAGTCTTGCGGTTGAATATTCCGGCACGCTCGCCTGCACAAGCGCGTCGGGCGTGATGCTATCGTCCTGCACGAACGTCCGACGCGCTTGTGCAGGCGTTCGATTTCCCAACGAAGAGTGGGCCGAACATGGTTGTAGTCGTAGCGCCAGATGGCCAGCTTCCGGCGGGCGTCAGCCAAGCTGTCGAACAGCTCCTCGTTGAGCAGCTCATCGCGCAATGAGCCGTTGAAGCTCTCGATGAAGCCGTTCTGCTGGGGCTTTCCGGGATCGATGTAATGCCACTCGACCTTGTTCTGGCCGGCCCATCGCAGGATCGCCCGGCTCGCAAATTCAGTGCCGTTGTCACTGACAATGCAAGCAGGTTTCCCGTGCAGGCGAACCAGCGCATCCAGTTCGCGCGCCACCCGAGCCCCCGAGACGCTAGTGTCCGCCGCCAGGCACAGGTTCTCCCGGCAGCAATCATCGTTGATCGCCAGAATCCTGAACTTGCGCGACGCGCCAAACGTATCGGCGACAAAGTCCATCGACCAGCGGTTACCAGGACGAAGTGCTCCCGGCACCGGCGTCCGGCTGCCTCGGGCGCGCTTGCGGCCGCGTCGTCGGCGTACAGACAAGCCTTCTTCCCGATATAGCCGGTAGAGCTTCTTGTGGTTCATGCTCATGCCCTTGCGCTCCAGCATGACGCCGATCCGGCGATAGCCGAACCGACGGCGCTGCCCTGCGATCTCCCGCATGGCTTCGCGGATCGCTCCGTGGTCCGGCGGGCGTTCGCGCCTGACCGTCTTGGGATCGACGCCAATCAGCACGCAGGCCCGACGCTGTGAGACCTGGTAGTCCCGCATCACGCCGAGCGCCACGTCGCGCCGCTGGCCCGGCGTCGTCAGCCTTTTCCCAGCAGGTCTTTCAGGATCGCGTTGTCCAGCATGCTGTCGGCTAGGAGCCGCTTCAGCTTGCCGTTTTCGTCCTCCAACTGCCGCAACCGATGGGCGTCGGAAACCTCCATGCCGCCATACTTCGCCTTCAGCTTGTAAAAGGTCGCCGTGCTCAGGCCGTGCTTCCGGCAAACCTCGACCGTTGGAAGCCCTGCCTCCTGTTCCTTGATCATCCCGATGATCTGCGCCTCGGTGAAACGGCTCTTCCTCATGCGTCTGCTCCTTCTCGTGGGCAGACTCTACATCAGAATGAGGGACCTTTCGGGGGGCAGGTCAGCTCGAATGTCCGTCGTCAGAACATTCGGCACAACTCGCGGCGTAGATTAGCGGAGTGCGGGCCTCGTCTGGGGGTTGATGTTAGGCGGCGAGCTTGCGGTGTTGCAAGCGCCGATACTCGATGGTCTGTCGCTTGATCCTCTCGCGCTGTTTGATGATGGTTGGTGCCCTGCCGAAGTAGGCGTCGGCGGGCGTCACGTTGTTCAGGCTTTCGTGGTAACGCTGGTGGTTGTAGTGCTCGACGAAGGCCTCGATCTGGGCCTCGAGGTCACCAGGCAGGAAGTAGTTTTCCAGCAGGATGCGGTTTTTCAGGGTCTGGTGCCAGCGCTCGATCTTGCCCTGGGTCTGGGGATGCATCGGGGCGCCGCGGACATGGCTCATCTTGTTGGCCTCGATGTATTCCGCCAGTTCGCCTGCGATGTAACTGGGACCATTATCCGACAGAAGCCTGGGCTTGTGCAGCACCGTGGCGCTGTCGCAGCCCGAGGCCTTGAGTGCGAGGTCCAGCGTGTCGGTCGCATCCTCGGCGCGCATGTTGGTGCACAGTTTCAAGGCGCTGATGTAGCGCGAGAAGTCGTCGAGCACGGTCGACAGGTACATCCAGCCCCATCCAATGATCTTGAAGTAGGTAAAATCGGTTTGCCACATCTCGTTCGGCCGGGTGGTCCTGGTGTGGAACTGATCGGCGGCCTTGATCACGACGTAGGCCGGGCTGGTGATCAGATCGTGCGCCTTCAGCAGGCGGTAAACCGTAGCTTCGGACACAAAGTATTGGCGTTCATCGGTAAATCGCACAGCCAGTTCCCGCGGAGACAGTTCGCTGTAATCCAGCGCCATCTCGACGATCTGGTCCTGGATGTCGTTGCCTATCCGGTTCCACACCCGGATCGGCGCCGATGGTCGGTCCTCCAGCGCCTCGGGTCCGCCTTCGAGATAGCGGTCATACCAGCGGTAGAACGTCCGGCGGGCAATGCCGAGCTGATCCAGCGTGCGCCTGGCGGGCAGGTGCGACTGCTCCACGATCCTGATGATCTCGAGCTTCTCGGATGCGGGATACCTCATGCGTCGTCGCCCCCATCCGCGATCATGCTTTTTTTCAGCAGGCGGTTCTCGAGCGTCAGATCGGCCACGCATTCCTTCAGGGCACGGGCCTCGCGGCGCAGATCCTGCACTTCGCCAGTGGTCGCGGCACGGGCAGTGTCGCCCGCCAGTCGGCGTTTGCCCGCCTCCATGAACTCCTTCGACCAGGTGTAATACAAGCTCTGCGCGATGCCCTCCTTGCGGCACAGCTCGGCAATGCTGTCCTCGCCGCGCAGCCCATCCAGCACGATACGGATCTTTTCCTCGGCCGAGAAATGCCGCCGGGTCTGTCGTCGAATGTCCTTTACCACCCGCTCAGCAGGGGCCTTGGCCGGCAATTTTTTGGAGGAGGGTGGGGCTTCATCTTCGTTCCTTCGTCACTGCGACGAAGACCCAACCCTCCTTAATTCACAACCTCAAATCTGTGCCATTGGTGCTGACGGCGGACAATTTGCTTGCAGCAAGACGCAGTGTCAGATAACGGATGCAGTGTCTGGATCGATAGTCGCTTCGGCGTCAGAGGCGTGAGAGCTGCCGCCAGCAATCGCGCATGTCGGTTTGACGATAAAATAGTTTTGATGGGAGTCGTGATGCAAAAGAAATGTTCGATCGCCTGCGCGGTGCTTCTGGCCGGCACATCGACTGTGGGATACGCGCAAAGTTCGTCTGATGCCGGGGTTGCGACGAGTTCGCCTCAGCTGGAAGAAATCGTCGTCACCGCGCAACGGCGGGAAGAGAAGTTGCAGAATGTTCCCGTATCGGTGAGCGTTGCATCCGCAGCGACCTTGGAATCCGCAGGCGTGACTAACATTCAGGCGCTTACCAAGGTCTCGCCATCATTGAACATCAACCCCGGGCAGGGGCCCGTTGAGGTCTTCATTCGCGGCATCGGCAACAAGAACGATGCGGCCGGCAATGAAGGGAGTGCTGCGGTGTATGTTGACGGCGTTTATGTTGCGCGGCCAACACCCGAACTGTTCGCATTCCGGGGTGTTGAACGTGTTGAAGTACTGAAAGGGCCGCAAGGCACGTTGTTCGGACGCAATTCGTCGGCGGGACTCGTCAATATTATCACAAGAACACCTACCGACGTCCCGACTATGGAAGCTTCGCTAGGATACGGGAACTACGATACGGTTGATACCAGCGCGTATGTGTCCGGGGGGCTTGCTCCCAACGTGGCTGTCGGCGTGACAGGCTTTTACAGCGTTCAGAATCGCGGTTGGGGGCGCAACGTGACCCTCAACGAAAAGGTTGGCTTCGGCCGCCGTTGGGGTGGGCGAGTTAAGCTCGTGGCGGATGTTACTGACACTACAAAGGTCACGTTGTCCGCAGATTATCTGAAAGCATATACCAACCGCGCGTTTGACCTCCCACCTGGCCGGACATCGGGCAATCCGCCTTACCTGCCGCCGATGGTATATGCTGCTACCGGCATTTACGATACCGATGCCGATACTCCTTATTATTTTCGTACAAAATCCTATTCTGGCATGGCTCGGATTGAGCAGGATCTATCTTTCGCGCGTCTAGTCAGCATTTCAGGATATCGAAAGACAACCAGCTACAATGCTGCGGATGGTGATGCTGGACCTGTACCCTCGTTCCAATATCAATTGGACAACCGATCGGAACAATTTTCTGAGGAACTACAGCTTCTTTCAAGGGCAGGTTCTCCAATAACCTGGGTTGCCGGCCTATATTATCTCGACTCGAAGGACGGATACTATCCAGTTTCGTTTCAGGGCAGCGATTTTGGACCAGGGCTCACAGTTAATCTGTTCGGAGAGTCAAAGGTGAAATCGTATGCTGGCTTTGGGCAAGCCACTGCCCAGATCGCGAACAATTTAAACCTCACAATTGGCGCTCGCTACACCGTCGACAAATCCAAGGTTTTTGGTTTTACGACAGTGGGGCTCGTCGGGCCGGATCCCGCGCATCCCGTGATCGGTAGCACTGAGATTGTGCGCAATCCAGATGTTGTTGGCTCGAAGACGTTTAAAAAACTGACTTGGCGCGGTGCGCTTGACTACAAATTGGCCGATGATGCTATGATATATGCTTCTGTAAGCCGTGGTTATAAGGCTGGTGTTTTTGAAACATTGCCTGCGAATGCGGTTCCGATTAATCCCGAGACCGTCGATGCTTATGAAATCGGCTTTAAAAGTGAGATGCTCGACCGCCGTGTTCGCATTAACGGGTCATTGTTCTGGAGTGATATCAAAAATCCACAGGTTTCGTTTATTCGTCAGACATTTGTCGCACTCGCGAATGCTGGATCGGCACGCAGCCGAGGCGCCGAACTAGAGTTGGAGTTGGCAGCGACCAAGGATCTCAGACTGCGATTTAGCGGTACCTACTTGGATGCCAAATACCGTTCTTTCACCGGAGCCCCATTCAATGCGCCCAATACAGATCTGATTACAGGGCCGAGCGGGCTTCCGACAGTTCCAGGATGTGTGGATCCCGCGACCGTTAACACCAATCCAGCGAACGGTGGTAATGTTGATTTCTGTCAAGGCGACGCATCGGGTCACCGATTGCCGCGTGCGCCGAAGTTCGCATTCAGTACGGGTTTTGACTATCGTATACCTTTGGGCGCTGACGCAATTGAACTGAGTTCCAACGTCTCATATAATGATGGATTTTTCTGGGAGCCCCAGAATACGACCCGGCAGAAATCTTATTTTCTTGTCGATGCGCAAATTGCCTATGCCATCGATGATGGTAAGGTACGTATTCGTGGCTGGGGACGAAACCTTACGCGGACGAAATATTATGCAAATTTGTATGAGCAGGCTGGAGCGACCGGCGCGGTAGGGCAGGCTGGTGCGCCGCGTACATATGGCGTGGCGGTTGACTTTAAATTTTGATAATGTATCGCTGTTAGATACTTTTCCTGTGCCAGCACGTAAGGCTGTGCTGGCACAGGGAGCTGCGTCTGAGGCGTGAATGCGCAGGCTATTGCTTTGGCGGTCCAACTCGGTCAGTGCCGAATGCGCCGATGTTTTACTCATAGGCTCGTAGAGCGCCGTAGCTACTTGACGTCGCGTTCCGCCAGCTTGAGCCGGACTTAAGCGTCGGTCGCCTGAGCCGCTGGGACTATTTTGCTGGCGGCCGAGCTCATCGCCTCCCAATCCAAGTGGTAATCGGCTCGATGCTCGGCAAGCATGAACTTGGAGCGGTCGCGGACTTCATTGAAAGCTCGTCTGAGTCTTGCTCATCACGAAAGTTCACTTACTCAAAAGGCAAATGGCAATGTCGTTGATCGGGAGGCTTCGCGCGGATCTGGGTATAGAGGCAATCTCCCGTGTACTTACAGCAGGCCCGCGCTCTTAATCATGAGCTTGCCTGGCGCATGATCAAGCCCGTCCACGAGATTAGTTCGCGGGCCTACAGTGTGCGCTAAGGAATGCTGCCCGTTGCTCGATGCTCCATGAGCGCCTGATGGTGACCATGGTGCTGAGAGGCGTAATGTGCGATAAGGCGACGGTCAGCACATTGCTCTCCGCGAACTTCTTTGTAAATGCTCAGGAGCAGCAGATTCATGACCGAAGGAATGGGTCGGAGAATGGCCTGATCCACCACACCGACGGGGGCGTCCAAGGCGGATTCAACCGGCCTTCGCAACACCCTCAGATTGGAGGTTGTGACTAAGTCTGGTCGACGGCGATCGGAGCTGAACACAGACAATAGAGGATAGACTACATGGGCGATTTCGAGGGAAGTCGGGTACTCGTGACTGGAGGCACGCAAGGGATCGGCCGGGCGATTGCCGAGGCGTTCTGCAGGAATGGTGCTTACGTTGTCGTGACCGGAACGCGAGCGCAGTCGTCGGACTACGATATCGACCTGTCCGCCTTTCACTACTTCCAGCTGGACATGCGCGACAGAGCGCAGCGTGCGGAGATCGCCGAGAAGGTCGGCGCCCTTGATGTACTGATCAACAATGCCGGTGGTGACCAGCCGAACGAGTTCGATCTGGACAATTTCGAAGCTTCGATCGAAGTCAATCTGACGGCAGTCATGCATCTGTGCACGTTGTTCAGGCCGGTGCTGGCGCAGGCGAGTGGGTCGATCCTGAACATTGGGTCAGTGGCCTCGTTCCTCGCACTGGCTCACGTCCCGGGATATACAGCTGGCAAGTCTGGCGTGCTCGGCTTGACCCGAGCGCTGGCCGACCGATGGGCCCCGGAAGGAATTCGCGTGAACATGCTTGCCCCGGGCCTCATCGACACGCGCGCGACGAATTTCATGCGCGTCGATGCCGGGCATGAAAAGCGGCTTCTGGGCAGCGTGCCAATGCGTCGTTGGGGTCAGCCCGACGAGATTGCGGGCGCCGCACTTTTCCTGAGCTCACCGTCCGCGAGCTACATCACCGGTGCGGCTTTGCCGATCGACGGCGGACTGATGATCCGCTGAAAATAATGACGGCGGTGGCGGTGATGAAGCCTATCCCGGGAATCGTTTCCAGACGCGGTGACACGTTACTAGGCCATCAGTTCAAGTTCGATCGCGCAGATCTGTTGGCTCAGTCCCTCGATGATACTTGCCAACAGCAGTAGGATCTGGCGCGCCAGTTCAGGTAAAGGCGCCGTGCCGCTGGTGTAATACCAAGACTCACTGATCAGAACCCATGGGCCCATTGGCGTAATCCGATGGACATGATGCGCCATGGCTGATCGATGAGGAGGTTCCAGGCGTAGCAGCAGTGATCGACGACGTTGTCGTAGGACGAGAAGATGCGGTTGGAGAGCCAATTATCGCGCATGAACTGCCACACGTTTTCGACCGGATTGAGTTCGGGACATTTGGGCGGCAGCGGCAGGAGGGTGATATTGGCCGGAATGTCGAGTTTGCCGGACATGTGCCACCCGGCCTGATCGAGCATGAGCACGGCGTGAGCTCCGGGTGCGACTTGGCTACTGATTTCGGCGAGATGCATGTCCATGGCCTCGCTGTTGCAACGAGGCATGACCAGCGCGGCGCCTTTGCCTTGTGCGGGACAGATCGCTCCAAAGATCCATGCCGAAGCCCGGCGCAGATCACGGAGCGCGACGGGTCTTGTCCCGCGCTTGGCCCAGCGCCGGGTGATCTGCGTTTTTTGACCGATCCGGGCCTCGTCTTGCCACCACAGTTCTATCGGTGTGCCTTTGGGCAGGCGCTTTCGGATTTGCGCCAGGCGGGCGCGGAAGGCTTTTTAAAAGCGGCAATAGGGACTGTCAGGATTTCCGTGTGTGGCGAGGCGGTTGATCATCAGGCGGCCATGGCCC
>NZ_BMZA01000037.1 GCF_014652555.1 Novosphingobium colocasiae | reverse complement strand
TGACATGCTGGGTCTCCTTGTTGCCCATTATGCCTCGCCACACACGGAAATCCTGACAGTCCCGGTGCCCGTTCCCCAATCCCCCGAGCAAGAGCTGATCATCCACTCCAACATCCGCGGCTCAAGCTACTACAACTGAAGGAGCAAGAATGCTGAAGCATCCCACTCTGGACCTTCTGGGCCAACTCGGCTTCGCCGGCATGGCTAAGGCCTTCGCCGAGATGGAAAGCAACGATGACGCAGCCAGTCTTAGCCATGCAGAATGGCTGGCACTGCTGCTCGACCATGAGGCCACCTACCGAAATGACAGACGCCTCGCTCTGCGCCTGCGACATGCCAAGCTACGGCACCGCGCCGTGCCCGAGGATGTTGATTACCGAACGCGGCGCAGCCTTGACCGCCGGCTCTTCGAAACGCTGCTCGCCGGAGAATGGATCTCCAGGCACGAGAACTTGGCCATTATCGGCCCAACTGGCATCGGCAAAAGTGGGTTGGCCTGTGCGATCGGCCACAAGGCCTGCCGCGATAACCGCTCCGTTCTCTACACCAGGCTGCTGCGGCTGATCGACGAACTCACGCTGGCCAAAGGTGACGGCCGTATCGCCGCCCGCATGAAAAGCCTCACCAAGGTCGAGTTGCTGATACTGGACGATTGGGGTCTTCAGCCACTCGACGGCAACGCCCGGCCTCATCTCCTCCAAATCCTCGAGGACCGCTACGGTCAGCGCTTAACGCTCGTCACCAGCCAGCTTCCCGTGGCCCGCTGGCATCAGACCATAAACGATCCGACCTACGCCAACGCCATCCTGGACCGCCTCGTGCACTACGCGCACCGCCTCGAACTCGAGGGTGAATCCATGCGTCGACCAGCAACTGCAGCCGCTTGACCAAGGCGCCAACATAGGTGACATCACGACCAACGATCAGGCGCTTCAACTGCGCGCGATCAGATCGGAACGCTGCGCGGCATCAAATCGGAATGCCTGCGTGCGATCGTCGGAATCCGCACGCCCCAAAGATCCATGCCGAAGCCCGGCGCAGATCACGGGGCGCAAAGGGTATCGTGCCGTGTTTGGCCCAGCGCCGGGTAATCTGCGTCTTCTGTCCGATCCGGGCCTCATGTTGCCACCACAGCTCTATCGGTGTGCCTTTGGGCAGGTGCCTAACGGCGCATGATCAGCGCGCAATGCACTGCCCGCCGACCAAAGTCGCCGTCAATCAGCCCCTAAATCAACGCCCTGCCCCCACCCGCGCACAGGTCTCTTGAGCCCAGAATGCGAGCGCCGAGATCAAGTTGCTACGATCGTGCGGATTACCGCTCCAACAGCGATGACGCCTTGGCCGTAGCGTGATCGTGCAATTCCAGCGTTACGGTTGCCTCGTAACAAAGGCCTTCGTCCAGACCAACCCGTTCCACTTGTCCATACAGGTCCTTGTAAGCGGTCACTGAATCGGCGCTGTTTGCAACGATGCTCGCCGCAAGGGACGCAACCTCTGCATCCAGTTGCTCTGCAGGCACCGCACGCAGGATAAGCCCGATCTCGACGGCTTCGGCGGCCGAAATCCGGCGAGCTGTAAAGCTCATCTCCTTGGCGCGCTGTAGTCCGATTCGGCGCGGCAGGCGCTGACTCAGCCCCCACTTGGGCCGCATGCCTATCTTAGCATGGGTATCGCAAAAGACGGAGTTATCCGAGGCCATGATGAAGTCGCAACCGAGCGCGATCTCCAAACCACCGGTGAAGCAATAGCCGTTCACCTTGGCGATCGTTGCCTGCGGCATCGTCTCTAGTAGGTCGATCACAGCACGCGCATCGGCAGCGAACGCCCTAGAGCTTTCCGCCGTATATTCGGGCGAACTGACCGATTTCAGGTCCACCCCAGCGGAAAACGCCCGCCCTGCGCCCGTCAGCACCAGCACGCGCGCATCGGACGCGGCGACTTTGCGCACCATTACCAGCAGATCACGCACCAGAGCGGGCGACAATGCGTTCAGCTTATCGGCACGGTTAATGGTCAGCGTAAACACCGCGCCATTGTCTTCCAGAACCAACTGATCGTCAGCCATTGTCGTCCTTCGGCAGAAGGTTCCACTTCGCCCTTGGGGACAAAGTTATCGACCCAAAGCGTTATATGACGCCCGGATGGAAGGCAGCCTCATACTTGCCGCTGACCGGGGACCCATGGTTCGACCGTCCATCGGCCCCCGCAGCAAGTTCGCAGATAGATGATTCGGTCCCGAAGGGCCGCGCCTGACTCAGCCGGTGAAGCTGCCGCCAGACTCGGCCAATTTCACCAGCAGAGGTGCCGGCTCGAACTGCGGTCCATGGATGCTGGCCAGCCGGCGCAGTTCCGCAACGATCTTCGGCAAACCAACCGAGTCGGCCCAGAACATCGGGCCGCCTGTATAGAGCGGCCAGTTGTAGCCCAGGATGCATGCGACATCGATGTCAGAGGCGCGGATGGCAATGCCCTCCTCAAGAATGCGCGCACCTTCGTTGACGACCGGATAGAGCGTCCTGGCAATCAGGTCGTCCTGGCTCAGCGGGGGCGACTGGGGTATCCCGCGCTCGGCGGCCACGTCCGCGATGATGTTTGCGACGAGCGGCGAAGGCGTGGCCTTCCGGTTTTCGTCGTAGTCGTAGTAACCTGCCCCCGACTTCTGTCCGCGACGGCCTGCGTCAAGCAGGTCCTGCTTGACCGTGCGATAAGGCTCGCTGCGGTTGATGACGTCCAGTCCGACGAGGTCCATGGTGGCGAACGGCCCCATCCCGAACCCGAAGCCGTAGATGGCCTTGTCGACCAGTTCGGGTGGCGTCCCTTCGAGGATCACCGCTTCGCACTGCTCTCGGCGCGGCGTCATGATGCGATTGGCTATGAAGCCGTCGCAAACGCCGCTCACCACCGGAACCTTGCCGATCTTGCCAGCCAGCTTCAGCGAGGTCGCAAGCACGTCGTCGGCGGTCTTCTCGCCACGCACGATCTCGAGAAGGCGCATGACATTGGCCGGCGAGAAGAAATGCAAGCCGATCACCGATTCAGGCCGCGCTGTCGCCCCGGCGATCTCGTTCAGGTCAAGGAAGGACGTGTTGCTCGCCAGGATCGCGCCGGGCTTGGCTACTGCATCCAAGCGGCTGAAAATGTCCTTCTTCACGTCCATGCGTTCAAAGACAGCTTCGATGACGAGATCCACGTCCGACAAGTCCGCCATATCGAGCGAGGGCGTTATCAGCGCCATACAGCGCTCTACTTCGTCTGTAGTGATGCGTCCGCGCTTGGCGCTGTTCTCATAATTACGTCGGATCGTCCCGATGCCGCGGTCAAGCGCCTCCTGCGTCATCTCCATGAGGGTGACGGGGATGCCAGCCGACAAGAAATTCATCGTGATGCCGCCGCCCATCGTGCCGGCACCGATTACACCGACCTTGGCGATATTCCTGAGTGCAATGTCGGCGGGCAGGCCCGGAACTTTGCCACCCTGGCGTTCCGCGAAGAAGTAGTAGCGCTGGGCTGCGCTCTGCGTGGAGTCGCGCAGTTCGACGAACAGTTCGCGCTCCCGCACCATGCCCTCGTCGAACGGGAGGGTCACAGCGGCCTCGACCGCCTTGATGATGTTCTCGGGGGCCATGTAACCGCGCGAGGCCTTGGCTGCCTTGGCGCGCGCAGCCGCGAAGATCGGAGCCTTGTCGGCCACAGCATCGAGCTGGTCACGGCGGTCACGCACCTTGGTGACGGGACGACCTTCGGCAATAACTCGGTTGGCGAAGGCGACGGCGCCTTCCAGAAGCGCGCCTTCGGGAACGAGTTCGTCAACCAGCCCCAGTTTGAGCGCCTCGTTCGCCCCCACCTGACGGCCGGACAGCATCAGGTCAAGCGCCAGTTCAGGTCCGACGATGCGAGGCAGACGCTGCGTCCCGCCTGCGCCCGGCAGCAGGCCGAGCTTGACCTCAGGAAGGCCCAGCTTCGCACTGGGGACGCTGACGCGGAAATTGCAGACGAGTGCGAACTCGCAACCGCCACCAAGGGCCGTTCCGTGGATTGCGGCAATAACCGGCTTGCCTGCATCTTCGATCCCGGCGAACACGGTGCCCAGCAAAGGCTCTTGCGGCGGCTTGCCGAATTCGGAAATGTCAGCGCCCGCGAAGAACGTGCGGCCAGCGCAGATGACAACGATGGCCTTGACCGTGTCATCGGCCTTGAATGCATTGATGGCGCCGTGAAGACCCTCGCGCACGGCAATCCCAAACGCGTTTACAGGAGGGGAATCGATCGTAATGATCCCGACTTCGCCCTGCTTTTCGCTCGTTGCAACAGCGTTCATGAAAACTCCCGATTACTTAAAATTGGCACGAAATTCGGCGATCATCGCCGCCATGGCCGACAAATCGCTTCAGCAGAGCTTGAGGAAATCACGGTATCTCGCGAGACATCCTCCAGCCCGCAGACCAGAGCAAGGTCCGGAACCACACGCCAAAGCTTATTTCACCTGTGATCGACAGCCATACGAGGTGCTATTAGTTCAGCGTACGTCCGCCATCGGCGACAATCGTATGCCCGACGATGTAGCTGGCCATCGGCGATGCGAGGAACAGCGCGATCGACGCAATCTCGTCCGCCTGCCCGATCCGTCGGAGCGGAATACCCGCAACGCGTGCGGCGAGCCGCTCCGGATTTTCCGACGTTACACTGATCATCTTTGTTTCGACCAGCCCCGGAGCGATACCGTTAACGCGAATTCCGTCGCGGGCCCAGGCCGCACCCAATACGCGGGTCAAATGGATGACCCCCGCCTTGGAGGCCGCATAAGCCGGGTTGGCGATGGTCGCGCGCAATCCCCCCACCGAACTGATCGTGATGATGCTCCCTTCGCTGTCCGACAGGAGCGGCTTCAGCTTGGTCGCGCAGTCGATTTGCGAATTGAGATTGATTTCGACGATGCGTCGAAACGTCTCGGGTTCGAATTCGCGCCGGCCATATTCCACTGACCCTTGCGAAAGAACCATCACGTCGAGGCGGGTAAGGCCGGGATCCCAATCCGCGAGCATTGCGGAATTGCTCACATCGAGCCGTGAATATGCCAGCCCCTCGAAATCGACAGCTTGTTCAGGACCATATTCCGCGGGAGACGCGCGGGTCCCGGTCACCATCACGTCGGCTCCGGCCGCCTTGAATGCGCGAGCAGTGGCATTGCCAATACCGCTGGAACCGCCAACCACGAGCACCTGTTTTCCGGCGAAATTCAAGTCGGTCATCGTACCCCAATCTTTGTTGCAGGCGCAATCGACGCGCCTCTCCACAAGCCTCACTCTGATGGGGAGGCCTGACATTAGCCTGCCAGCGCTTATAGTCCCGAACGTTGCCTCGACACCGAGGGCGTATTGCTGCAGTTGGGGACCTATTTGCTACGCGGCCAAATGGGCTGCAAGATTGGAACCCCAGTATTACAGGTGCATTTTCAAACACAGCTCGTCCGACAACGCCGACCCATATTATATATGGAATGTGCAACCAAAGACGGCTGCAGGCTGATTGCAACAAGTCTTGTTTTGGTCGATCAATCTCGCGCAAAGGGTCGGTAGTGCCGGACTAGAAAATGCGGTTTCTGCGTTCGAGCCATCATGCACAGTTCCGACGATCCAGAGGAGAGACAATGTTCCGGTATTTGCATTTTATCGGTAAGGATGTTGAGCCCGATACCGGGCGGTTCATCGACAAGTTGTCTCCTGCTACCGGTCAGAAGATCGGAGAGGTCGCTGTCGGTTCTGCTGCCGACGTTGATCGTGCGGTCCGGCATGCCTGGGCTGCCTTCCCGGCCTGGCGCGAACAGCACCCTATGGCGCGCGGCCGCATTCTCATGGCCATAGCCACCAAACTTCGGGAGCACGCGGCGAAGCTCGCTGAAATGGAACGCGTCGAGACCGGAAAGCCTGCCTGGCAGAACCCGCACGAGATCGAGGGCAGCGCCAAGTATTTCGAGTTCTACGCCGGCCTGGTCAGCATTAACCACGGCGAGATTATAGATCTTGGCCCCAACTACCACTCCTACACCACGCGCGAGCCTTTCGGTGTGGTCGGCGTTATTACACCTTGGAACGCCCCGCTCCAGCAAGCCGCGCGCGCGATTGCCCCTGCTTTGGCCGTTGGCAACGTGGTAGTTGTCAAGCCTTCCGAGGAAACCCCCGGAACCTCCGCTTTTCTCGCGCAGATCGCCGTTGAGGAATGTGGCCTGCCGCCCGGCGTGCTCAATGTCGTGCAAGGAAATGGCGTGGAGACGGGCGCCTCGCTCGTCTCGCACCCGCTCGTCCGCAAGGTGGCCTTTACCGGCAGTCTCCGGGCTGGGCGCGAAATCGGCAAGATCGCGGCTGAGCGGGTCATTCCGTTGACGCTTGAGCTTGGCGGAAAATCCCCCAATATCGTCTTCGAAACAGCCGATCTCGATGCGGCGGTTGCCGGGTCGGTCAGGGCCTTCACGCTCAACGCCGGCCAGATCTGCGTCGCGGGCACGAGGCTGCTCGTTCAGCAATCTATCTACGACGACTTCGTTTCCCGTCTGGTTGCCGCCGTCAAGGCAGTGACGGTCGGACCTCAGGATGATGCTTTCGTCGGCGCGATCACCACTTGCGCACAGTTCGAAAAGGTAAAGGCCTACTTTGAAATCGGGGTGGCCGAAGGTGCAACGATCGCAGCCGGCGGCGAGGCCTTGTCGCCTGAGGAAAGCAACGGCGGCTGGTATATCCGTCCTACGGTCTTCACGAACGTGAAGCAGGATATGCGGATTGCGAACGAAGAAATCTTCGGGCCTGTGCTCGTCGTCATTCCGTTTTCGGACGAAGCCGAGGCAATCAAAATCGCAAACGACACCGACTACGGCCTTGGCGCGGGGATTTGGACAAAGGATCTCGCCTGTGCACATCGCGTAGCGGCCAAGCTCGAAGCAGGACAGGTTTTCGTCAACGAGTACCAGGCTGGCGGCATCGAAACCCCGATGGGTGGCTACAAGCAGAGCGGCTATGGCCGTGAAAAGGGCGTCGAATCGCTCCACCACTACTCACAGCTGAAGTGCACCACCATCCGTCTCTGATCAGGCATCGACGCGTCAGACATCCCTGTTCGTCGCGTCAAGCTGTAACGCCAGTCTGGGTCGCCTGGCTTTGCTTGAAAGCCGAAAGACCGTGATGATGATCGCCATAAATGCCGACGCCGTTTCATAGCCAGAATGATACAACAACGAAGGGAGAGGAAATGGAAACTGCAAGTGGCCTCACGGCTCGTCTCTTCGTACTGTTCGCAGTCGGCGCGCTCGGGCAAGTTGGCGGAGGGGCAACCCTCGGACGTACCGAGGGCTTTACCAACCCTTTGTGGACGGCGATCTGTTTGCTTCTCTTCGCGGTATCGATCGGAGCGCTCGCCAAAATGGTACAAGAGGGTGGGCCAATCAGCATCATCATGCCGGCGCTCGCCGCAACCGTCCCGCTCGCTTTGGTCTTCATCGGCGTTTTCTTCTTGGGCGAAAGCGCCTCTTGGCCCCGCATCGGCCTGCTTGCCCTCGCATGCATTATCATTGGGATATCAGGCACTCTCTGACGGGTACTGACCTTCCCCCCGTTGGCTTCCTCGATCTGATGTAGAGTCTGCCCCAACGTGATCCGACACGATTCTCTTGACCACCCGGGGTTAGAGTTCCCGGCCAGGGTCACGGTGACGGGCTGGGTGCGTCACCGGGATTCATCAGCGTGATCGGGGGCATGTTCCCGATCGCGCTGTGCGGTCGCTCTTCGTTGTACAACGCGGCGACGCAACGCCCACGGGACCGAACTTCGAGAAGTTCTCTATCGTTGGCATCCCTGGGCTGGGCTTCGTGTCCACGTCCATGAGAAGGTCGAGCGAGCGGGTTGGGATATACTTCGCTGCAGCAAGGCGGGAGCAACGTCGGACCGATGGCTCGAGATTCCGGCGTGGATGTTCGACTGCACCGCTTGCGCCCTGGCGCGCATAGGCTCGGCGCCCCAGGTCGACGTCGGCGCGCTGAGCGCACTGGCCAAGCTGTTGCGAACTGCAAAGTCGGTTTCGGCATCATCGGTTTCGAGCGCAGCATCGAGCCCTCACGACTCACATTCGGGAGGTCTCAATGCCGTGCAAGTCCAAGACGTTGCAGCTCGATCTGTTCTCCTGCCCACGCGATTCCGGGATAACGCAGACACCTCGGTGGCACACGCTGCCAGCGCAGACACGCCAGACGTTGACGGCGCTGGCCCAAACATCATTCACGCGGGAGGCCGCGCAGCGGTCTTCCCTCAGTTTCGCCTTCACCCTTCGCTTGGGCGTCTTGTTACGCAGCTGGAGGCCCAACTCGTTGTAAATCCTGTGTGTTCGCTTCATGTTGATCTCCCAGCCTTCGCGGCGAAGAAGAACGTGCACCCACCGGTAGCCGTAGCGGACCCGGGTGTGGATTCACATCCGAAGTGCAACGGGTTGAAAGTTTCGGCTGGAGTTTTGAAGCCGAGGCATTTTCTGGGCGTGTTGTTGTAGTTTGCGAGGATGGCATCGAGTTGCTGCTGGGGCAACGCGGTGGGGTCGATTTTGGTGGGAAGCGCGCGTCTTATACCAATGTGCATTGATCAGTACCCATGTGCCCATTGGCGCATTCCGATGGACATGATGCGCCACGGCTGGTCGACGAGCTTGTTCCATGCGAAGCAGCAGTGGTCGACGATGTCGTCGTAGGATTTGAAGATGCGGTTTGACAGCCAGTTGTCGCGCATGAACTGCCAGACGTTTTCGACCGGGTTGAGTTCAGGGCATCGTGGCGGCAGCGGCATCAGGGTGATGTTTGGAGGCACGACCAGTTCGGCCGATCCGTGCCATCCGGCCTGATCGAGCAGGAGGACCGCATGCGCGCCTGGCGCGATGTGGAAGGCGATTTCCTCGAGATGCATGCTCATTGCCCCGCTGTTGCAACGGGGCATGACGATGCCGGCGGCCTTGCCTTCGGCGGGACAGATCGCGCCGAATAGCCAAGCGGAAGAGCGACGTTGGTCCTTGGGACTGTCAGGATTTCCGTGTGTGGCGAGGCATAATGGGCAACAAGGAGACCCAGCATGTCACGACGGAAAGACCCTTCTATACCGAACGAGATCCTCGATCAGCTGCTTGCCGGTACTGACGCGGCGGCGGCGCTCAGCCAGGGCGGCCTGCTCGATTCGCTGAAGAAGGCGTTTGCCGAACGGGCCCTCAACGCGGAGATGGATCATCATCTCGGCCAGGAGGAGCAAGGAAGCAACAGTCGGAACGGCTATGGCCGCAAGACGGTGACGACCGACAGCGGACGGATCGAGATCGAGGTGCCACGCGATCGGGCCGGCAGTTTCGATCCGCAGTTGATCGCCAAGTACCAGCGTCGCTTCCCCGGCTTCGACGACAAGATCATCTCGATGTACGCGCGCGGCATGAGCACGCGGGAGATCACCGGGCATCTGCGCGAGCTGTATGGGATCGACGCCTCGCCCGATCTGATCAGCACGATCACTGACGCAGTCCTGGAGGAAGTCGCGGCCTGGCAGCAACGGCCGCTGGACCCGGCCTATCCGCTGGTTTTCTTCGATGCGATCCGGGTAAAGATCCGGGACGAAGGCATGGTCCGCAACAAGGCGATCCATATTGCCCTGGGCGTCATGGCCGACGGCACCAAGGTCGTTCTCGGGCTATGGCTGGAGCAGAATGAAGGCGCCAGGTTCTGGCTGCGCGTCATGAACGAACTGCGCAACCGCGGCGTCGAGGATATCATGCTGGCCGTCGTCGATGGCCTCAAGGGCTTCCCAGACGCCATCACCGCCGTCTTCCCCGAAGCGA
>NZ_BMZA01000036.1 GCF_014652555.1 Novosphingobium colocasiae | reverse complement strand
TGGAAGCGCTCAGCCACGAAATGTCAGAAAATCCCCTCGCAAACCTGGGGGCATCCACCGCATCAGTTCAGTGAACTTTCGCCGTCAGGGGGAGTGGAGCGCTGTAAGCCGGTTGCGCTTTGAAGTGTCTCGCATCCGTGGAATTCCAGGCCGGGGACGTTTCCCCGGCCTGGGAGGTTCCCTTCGTCAGAATTGGCGAGACAGCCGAACACCCCAAGTGCGTGGGGCGCCGTAATTGCCATAATAGCCATTGGCGGTCCGGAATGACGATATTTGGACAGCCTTGTCAGTCAGATTGTTCACAAACGCCGCGAGCCGTGTCTTTCGATCCGCGTCCATCACACTCGCCGACAGATCGATCAATGCATACCCGGTTTGGCGTTCAAATTCGTTCAGGTCGAAAAAGCGCAGCACAGTCGTCGAGCTGTATTTGACGTTGCCGTTCAGCTGCAGCTCGGAAAACAGATCGCCCCCAAGATCGAACCGCTGCTCGATCCCGGCGCTGACAGTAAATTTCGGAGCGCGAGGGAGTCGGTTGCCGTCGAGGTTGTAGGGAATCCCGGTGACCGGTTCCACGACCACACGGTCCTTGAACTTTCCATCAAGCCAAGTGGGCGCGAGCGACAATGTCGTGTGGTCCGTGGCTTCGAACCGAAAATCAGCTTCGACGCCAAAAAGTCGAGCATCCGAATTGTCAATCCGTGTGGTGAACTCCGGAATGAAATTGAGAAATTGAAGATCGGTATACTTATAATAAAAGGCAGCAAGGTTCGCCGTCACTCGCCGATCGGCAAACTGCGACTTCAGGCCGACTTCAAAGGCATCCAGAACCTCCGGCCGGTATGGCGGTTGAACGCCCGAACCTTGACCAAACTGACCACCGCCTGACTTATAGCCACGGCTCCACTGCGCGTAACCATTGACGTCGGGCGAGAATTCATACGTCGCAGCCACCTTCGGCAGAAGCCTTGTGGCCTTTACCGTCTGATCCGTGCTAGCGGTGGCAAAAAACTGGTTAAAATCGTTGTCTTCGTGATTCAGCCGAAGCCCCAGGTTCAGACCGAACCGACTGGTGACGGAATATTTGATGTCACCGTAAAGCGCCATGTTCGTTATTCGCGCCCTCGCCCCAAATCTGAGGCTGCCGGGGAAGGAAGGATGCGCAGACTCGAAAGTCGTCAAGAAGATGTTGTTAGCCTTCTCCTTGAAGAAATACGCCCCAAGAATAAATTTAAAGCCCTCGTAGTCTCCAATAAGCGTCAGTTCCTGACTAATCGATTTCGATGCGCGATCGTATTCAACGTGTGAAAATGCGACGGAAGAGCCGTCAGGATCGTAGAAATCGTAGCTATCGTGATCAATGTATCCGCCAAGATATTTCAGGCTTAGAGCATCGGACAACTGCCAATTGATGCCGCCCGATACAATCAACGTTTCCTTGAAACCTGCAAGACGATTGTTGGAGATCAACTTGTAAGGTTCATGCGTCGCTACGCTCGGCCCATTAGCGATTTCGAACCGGTTCGCGTTGATACTTTGTTGATATCCAACAGGCGCATTATCGCGCTCATAGCGCAGGCCGAGATCGACCGCGATGTCAGAACTCGGCTCCAGCAGAAACGCTACGCGTCCATATTTGGCGTCAACGCCGCCGAGCGTCTGCCCGGTGTTCAGAACCTTGACGATGCCGTCCTGCTTTTCACGGCCCCCGCTAACCCTCACATACACGCCGTCAGCCAATGGTCCGGAGACAAACCCATTGATTCCCAAGGCATCGCGGCTGCCGGTGGAAACCTCAACCTTGCCTGTAAGCTCTTTTGATGGGCGAGCCGAAATGAAGTTGACCGCACCGCCAGTCGCGTTCCGGCCGTATAGTGTTCCTTGTGGCCCACGCAAGACCTCGACGCGCTCCAGATCGACGGCGCGCAGTCTGGCCATGGTCGCGCGAGGCAAGGCAAGACCGTCTGCGTAGACCGCAACCGTTGGCTCCGTGAGCCCGCTATCCACGTTACTGCCGACGCCGCGGATGGTTATCAACGTTGAGCCGACAAACTCGCCAACGACGAGGTTCGGTATCGCACTGGTCAGAGCGCGAATATCGGCAATGCCGCGTTGCGCCAGCATCTCGCCCGAAACCGCAGAAATCGAAGCCGGGATGTTCTGAACGCGTTCGGCGCGCTTGAGCGCAGTCACAACGATTTCACCCACGTCGTTGCCCTCGCCAGCCGGCGCTTTGGCGGGCTCGCTCGTTGAGGCTTGTGGCTCATTCACCGCGCCTGAATCTGCAGGGGCTTTGGCCATTGCGATAGAGGGTAGTGATGCGACCAATGCGCCTAGCGCCACCCCAGCTCCACGAAATAGGACTCTTCTCATTCTAGCCGCTCCCATAAAATTGCCCACTTTCAGCTCCATGGCCTGTGGACTTTGGCGTTCGAACACCCATGCAATTGAAGCGCGAGTTTTCCAAAACTATAATGCCAGCGCATCTAAATAATAGGAAGTGTTGACATAATCTATTGCATCTGAAATATGCGCCTGCATATTCTTATTTACTCTGGCGGCAGGTCTTGATGTTGGTCCGTTTTTCAATCGATATCATCCACCGCGGTACCCGCTAGGGCCTGGCCAGCCCGATCGAGGTCACGCAAACTATGTGCTGCCCGCGCCCACATTAGCGATGTCGGCAGTTTGCTTTTGATCGCGCTACGATCTCCCACCTCGTTGCAGACCGCGTCATCGAGCCGCATGAATTGCTGGGCGCCCTGGGGGTTCCGCAGACAGCTTCCTGCTCCAAAAAGTTGAACGGATTTTTTGCGGGGCTCGCCTAGTCGCGGGAGACCCGAGGTTACGCCTTCGATTTTCGCCTGCAAGTCGAGTAGAGAGGCCGGAAGTGGCTGCATCGAAACCAATGTTCGATGCAGCCACAGAAACCAAACTCGATGATCAATGCGAGAGAATTTTCGTGCCCAAGCCAATTAATAGAACGGGACCATCATCTGATGCTGATCATATTCAATCTGGCGCGCCTGGTCGATCAACCTTCCTAGTTTAGCGTTTTGCGCGCTGTTTCGCATAAGGCTTGCCGCCTAGAGCGGTTTTCGATCAGTCTGGGTCATAGCCGCATGATCTGAAGTAGTTGGCGCATTCCATGGGCTGGAAGATGCCGATGAGCTTGCCGATAAGGCCCCACAAGCCATTCACGGTGCGCTCGCCTGCTTTGCGGAGCATGGCCTTGAGGCGGGAGAATGCCTTCTCGATCGGGTTGAAGTCGGGGCTGTAGGGCGGCAGGAAGCGCAGAGTTGCCCCTGCTGCCTCGCTCCTGTCACGGAGCGCAGGGCGCTTGTGGCTCGACAGATTGTCCATGATGTCGACGTCGCCGGCACGCAGTTCGGGCACGAGGACCTGCGCTACGTAGGCTTCGAACCAGTGCCGTTGATCGGACCGTCCAGCACCATGGGCGCGACCATGCCGGTCATGCGCAAGCCCGCGACCAGCGCGGTCGTCTTGCGGTACGGTGCCGCAGCGGGCTCACCGCTGTCGTGGTGGTATCAGCCATGGGATGGTCTCCTGATCAGGGGTTGGTCTTCAGCAACCAAACCTTCCCATCAGGAGGCCATTCCAGCCAATATGCTCACACCTCCCGCGTAAGCGGGTTCGTTCAATCCCCAACGATTCAGTTCGTGTGGAAACCGCTCTAATTATAACCCTAACCGTGAAGCTACCCGCTCAATCACTTCAAAATGTTGATCTACTGAAGTAAATCCCATTCCGGCGGTTGAAATACTAGCGGATGTCCCGCCAGCATCGCGCCAGCGTTCGAGTTCATCGATGACCAATTGGACATCCCGAAAACCGCTCTTCGGCTGCCCACCCTGGGTCGGATCGACTCCTACTGGCACCATAAAATAATGCTTGCCGAAGTCCTGATCTGATTTGCCTTCTTCAGCAAGCACCTCTCGAAAACGCGCCAGACCACTCAGTCCATTTTCAATTGGCCCCATGAAGATAAAGCCGTCACCTGACCGTGCCGCCCTGCGAAACGCTACCTTGCTGTCACCACCTATATATATAGGGATCGGGGTTTTTGGCCGCGGGTTAACCGCAACGCGATCCAATTGGTGAAATTTGCCATCAAAGCTCACGAGGTTTTCAGTCCACAATTTCCTTAGGATGGCGATTTGTTCGTCAAGAATTTTTCCGCGGGAAGCCCAATCCACACCGAGAGCCTGGTATTCAACGTAGTTCCAACCGCTGCCAACGCCCAGTGTGACACGCCCGCCGGAAAAGAGGCTCAGGTCTGCTAACTGCCTCGCAACAAGCGCAACCTGCCGCTGCGGCATCACGAGTACGCCAAAGACAAAATTGATCTTTTTTGTAATCCCCGCAAGATAAGCGAAACTGGTTATGGGATCGACAAGCGGATCATTCTCGTCAAGATACTGCGTCAAGGGCGGATCCCGGTTTTCGTGGGCAGCGCCAAGAACATGATCATACATGAGAAGATGATCAAAATTCAGGCGTTCGACCTCCAAACCAAATTCACGCACGGCATCAGGATTGCCTCCCAATTCTATTACCGGAAACAAGACGCCGACCTTCATAGGAATACTCCATCGCAAAATATCTGGATTTTTATTTTGGAAATCAAAGATTAGTATCGAATTCACAATTCAGGAATTGCGTCAATTTTCCAAAGCAGACAATTCTGAACGAGCAGATTGCTTTGATCCTGTGGGCGCAGCGGCGACCTTCGCCATTCCGATGCTGCGATCCTCCAGATCGGCCAACACGTGTGCCGGCGTAGAACGATACCGGCCAAGCAACGCTTCAGACTTGGTCAGCCCAACATTGCGTCGCAGGTCTACCAAGGCTTCGGCCATTTTGATCATGGACGGCAGCGCTGTAACCACAGGCACGCCAGTGCCGGCAACGGTATTATACCCGACTTGCGACAATGCAGCTCCGTAAGGGTTGCAGCCGCAAATCACGACATCGGCGCCATCCCGCACGCACTCGACAGCCAACCGGTCGAATTCCTCCACCAATTGCTCCGGGCGACCGTCATAGGCATCCGCCATCAACTGGATCACGTCGGTGTCCCAGGCTCTTACCGGACGGTGCGCGATGGCTCGGCCGGACCAGCCATGGAATCGAATGTTCTCCTCCATCCCGGGGATGAACGCGTCGCCATTGGTTATCACCGCAAACTTGCGCCCCACAAGCTGCGCAACCATCATCGCAGACTCAGCCGGTCCCACGACCGGAATTTTCACGGCCTGCCGGGCGTCCTGTAGGAAATATTCCCCAAAGCACATTCCAGGAAACGCAGCGTCGAAACCTGCCTCCTCTGCCTCCTTCACCAGCCGCATGATGTCCGGTGCCATCATAGTCCTGTTATAACCGAAGAAGGGCGCAAAATCTTTGCCAATGCCGTCAGCCGGAAATTGCAAAACGAATTCTGTCGTTGGTCTCGCGATCGTCTTTGCGAAGTTCAGCATATTTTGGTAGACGTATCGTGCAGTTTCTTCGTTTTTAGAAAAGTGCTCTAACGTATTGTCGGACTGCCAAAGAATTTTTGTCTTCATCGGATTGCCCTCTCCAAGTATTATTGCTATCGCCTAACGGTCGTCCTTATGCACTGGATGGCACTTCGGAACTGCTACCTAGACTTTCAGGATGCGCCCATTGCCGCGCAAGACCAGTGGTTTCTGTCCAGCGCACAGGCATATTGCATATGCATTGGCAGCAGTCGCCTTGCATACAGCCTCGGCGACCACTGATTTGCACCTAACGCCCTTCCAATTGCATATGCAATGCCGAGGCGATCCGGGTCGCGAGAATTGATTTGCCCCGTGGCTCGTGCACAATGCGTGGCGCAAAGGCCAGGCCTTTGGCTTATGAGCATCTTTGGCGCCGAACGAGGTAAAATATGGATTTCGATCCGGGAGAGTATGGGCTTTTGGACGATGGGTCGACCATCGAAACAATTACGGCTCAGATACAGGAAGGCATGGTCGAAGAGGCTGTGGCGGCATTTCAAGAAGTCTTCGCGGAATACCGGCCGGAGGGGTTCAAGATGCTCTTTTCCGCAGTCGACGTCGCTCACAAGCGGCTAATCTGGGTGCACCGATATGCGCCCGGCTTCGACCTGAAAAATCGCTTCTATCCCGGTAGATATCCAAAGCTTACTCACTGCCTGTGGGGCACCGCGCGGTTCGACGCGCTGGAGGCACTGCCCGAGGAATTGCAGCCTGATTGACGGTCAGGTGCCTTTGCGCGCATGGTCACGAAGATTGTATAGAGACAAAAATGACTGATAAGATCAAGACAATCGAAGAACTGGCTGCCGGTCGCAATGTTGAGCTCAAGATCTATACTATCAAGCCCGGTGGCTGGACCAACTTTTTTTACTATTGGCGCAAAATCGTCAAACTGCGTCGAGCAGCCGGATTCAAGGTCGAATTCGCCGTTGCCGACATCCCAGGCAATCGTTTCGTGTGGGGCGTCAGCACAGACGGTAATTTCAACAGTCAGAACACAGATTACTTGACCAGCGAAGATCGCATTGCAGCGAATGTTATATCCGACTATGTCGCTTATTCGGAGTTCCCGAAGGTCGTCTATATTCCGGTTGAGTGATGAGACGCATACCGGCCCGCTCTCTCAGGCTTTGTTGTGATAGGCGCGCCTGTTTCGCCACCATCGGTCGCTGGCCCGGCGGGGAGCGGAAACGGGAGGCCGGTCCAAGCAGGCGATTGTCGGACCTAGGACTTCATCCCGGCGCGCGTCGGCCTCGGCAGAAGGCACTCTCACTCGTCACAGGGGCAGACATCATGCAAGCTGTACGCCGTTGGTTCATCGCTTATGGACTATCTGCCTGCATTTAGAGTGTTTTTAGCAGTTGGGAAGGTGAATGCCATGACTATCGAGGGGATCCTTGAACACTTCGCCGCGCAGGGCGAAGTGTCAGCTTTGGCCGACCTTCCGCTGGACGTCCTGCTGGCTGCGAGCGAACACTCCACCCTTGCAGGCTTCGGCTCGGTTGTGACCTACTCGCGCAAGGTTTTCATACCGCTCACCCGCCTGTGCCGCGACGTCTGTCACTATTGCACTTTCGCAACGAGCCCCCGCGATCTCAAGGCGGCCTACCTCACGCGCGAGGAAGTTCTGGCGATCGCTCGGGCCGGGATTGCCGCCGGCTGTCGCGAAGCGCTTTTCACGCTGGGAGACCAGCCCGAGGCGCGTTACAATTCCGCCAAGGCCGAATTGGCAGCGTCCGGACACCAGACCACGCTGTCACTGCTTCGCGACATGGCCGAGATGGTGCTCGAGCAAACAGGGCTGCTGCCGCACATCAACGCGGGTTTGATGACTGCAGCTGATTACGAAGCGTTGCGGCCGGTGTCTGCTTCGATGGGCCTGATGCTGGAAACGACTTCAGAGAGACTATCGGAGAAGGGAGGCCCGCATTATGGCTCGCCGGATAAGGTGCCGGCTGCCCGGATCGAGGCGATTGCCGCTGCCGGCCTGGCCGCGATTCCGTTCACGACCGGGCTCCTGATCGGCATCGGCGAAACCCGTGCCGAGCGCGTAGAGGCACTAATCGCCATCCGCGACCTCCATCACCAGTACGGTCACATCCAGGAAGTCATCATTCAAAATTTTCGGGCCAAGCCCGGAACACCGATGGCGTACCATCCGGAACCGTCGCTTGAGGAACACCTTTGGACGGTGGCGATGGCGCGGCTGATCCTGGGGCCGGATATGGTCCTTCAGGCGCCGCCGAACCTGCATGCACCGGATGAGCTCGCTGCCCTTCTAAAGGCCGGCATCAACGACTGGGGCGGCGTTTCCCCCGTGACGCCGGATCATGTGAATCCCGAGGCACCCTGGCCCCATCTCGATGCCTTGGCCCAGGCAACTGCGGCGGCCGGTCGTGTTCTCGTGCAGCGGCTGGCGGTCGGTCCGGCTTTCGCCCGCAACCCTGAATCTTGGATGGAGCCCGCACTGGCGAAGGTCGTGCGCCGCTCGGTCGATGCACGCGGTCTGCCGATCGTGGACGACTGGCTTGCCGGGACTGGCAGTCTCGCGCCGATCGTCGGCGGCAGCGGTAGAACAGCGGTCTCGTCGGAGCTTGAGCAGATTATTGCACGAGCATCGGTGGGGCAGCGGCTCGAAGAAGCCCAGATCGTGCGCCTATTCGGGGCGGAGGGATCCGACGTCGACCTGATCATTGATGCCGCCGACAAGTTGCGTCAAAACGTGGTTGGAGACGCGGTGACGTTTGTCGTCAACCGGAACATCAACTACACTAACATTTGCCTCTACAAATGCGGGTTCTGTGCATTTTCGAAAGGCAGCACCAAAGCTGAGCGCGGCCCCGCCTACCGGCTAGACCTCGTTGAAGTGGGACGCAGGGCCGCTGAAGCGGTAGCGCGCGGCGCGACCGAAGTCTGCCTGCAAGGCGGCATCCATCCCGATTACGACGGCAACACTTACCTCGATGTCCTGCGTAGCGTGCGGCAAGCCGCTCCGACTATCCATATCCACGCGTTTTCACCACTGGAAGTAACGCATGGTGCCACCACTCTTGGGTTGTCGCTTGAAACATATCTTCGCCAGCTGAAGGATGCGGGTCTGGCAACCCTGCCCGGCACCGCTGCTGAAATTCTGGATGACGAGGTCCGCGCGATCATCTGCCCCGACAAGGTCGATACCGCGGAATGGCTGAACGTCATGCGCACCGCCCATCGCGTGGGCCTGCGCACGACCGCGACCATCATGTTCGGCCATGTAGAAGGATATGAGCATTGGGCCCGGCATTTGCTGGCGATCCGCGACCTTCAAGCAGAAACGGGCGGCTTCACCGAGTTCGTGCCCCTGCCCTTCGTCCACATGGAAGCGCCGATCTGGCGAAAGGGGCGTGCGCGTTCGGGACCCAGCTTCCGCGAGGCGCTGCTGATGCATGCGGTGGCTCGGATCGTACTGCACCCGCTGGTTCCGAACGTTCAGGCAAGTTGGGTCAAGCTTGGCCCCACGGGCATCGCAGCCGCACTGCGTGCCGGGGTAAACGATCTAGGCGGTACGTTGATGGATGAATCCATCACGCGGGCAGCCGGGGGCAAGAACGGCCAGCTCTGCGATCCGGAGCGGATGGCAGAGCTGGCCGCCAGCGCCGGGCGCCAGTCCCGGCAACGCACCACACTTTATCAGCGGGTCGACGAACTTGCTGCGACCTATGCAGGAGATTATTGATGAGCAATGAGACGATCGCCGTCGTTGGCGGCACCGGCAACCTGGGTCGCGCGATCGCCCGGCGTCTGGCCAAGGCGGGACGCAAAGTCGTCATTGGCTCGCGCGCGGCCGAAAGCGCCAAAGCTGCTGCTGCGGAACTTGGGTTCGGGCTGACCGGCATGGCAAATGCAGACGCCGCGAAGATGGGCGATATCGTCATCGTCACCGTTCCGTTCGCGGCGCAGGAAGCGACGCTTGCCGACATCGCCCCTCATGTCGCCGGCAAGATCGTGGTCGATACGACCGTGCCGCTGGTCCCGCCGAAAGTCATGCGCGTACAATTGCCGCCCGAAGGCAGCGCTGCCCAGCGTGCGCTGAACTTGCTCGGCGACGGTCCGACAGTGGTGTCCGGCTTCCATAATGTCGCAGCTCACAAACTCATCACGGACGAAGACATCGGCTGCGACGTGCTGATATTTGGCGATGACAAGGAAGCGCGCGGAAAAATCGTCGAACTGGCAGATCTGATGGGCCTGCGCGGCATTCATGCCGGCTCCCTGTGCAATTCGGCAGCCGCCGAGGCGCTGACCTCGATCCTGATCTTCCTCAACAAGACCTACAGCGTGGACGGCGCGGGCATCCAGATCACGGGTAAACTTATCAAGCCCTGACGCAGTCGTTCAGCGATGTCGCCGTTTGCGGCGGTTTCGCAAAATCTGCAATTGGCACCGGGACATCGTCGCTCTGGGCGATCGACTTACAAATCGGGCTTTTGATGCCACGTCGGATGGCCTTGCAGACAGGTCAGGTCTTCGAGCGTGTCAATGTCGAGCGCGAGTCCCGGACGCATGACGACTGCGTCGGCCGACAGTTGCGCCTCGTGAAGACTGCGGCTATCCGGCCCGAAACGGAAATCGAAAGGGCAATCCGCCAGAAGGGCAACGGCGTAAGCGTAGCCGCCGCCCCACCTTGCGGGCTTGAAGCGCAGCGTCGAGTCTCCGCGCCCTGA
>NZ_BMZA01000035.1 GCF_014652555.1 Novosphingobium colocasiae | reverse complement strand
GCCGCCAAACACCGATCGAGCTCGGGACACACCAGAGCGGCGGGCTCGTGAATAACCCGGGTTAGGTCACCTTCAAGCCAGGAATCACCAAGTAAGCTACAGCGCCAATCTCGGCGAAGCGATCCGTTACACACTCACCCACTGGGACGGACGGACTTTCACGCTTCCTCGACGTTGGCCGCGTCGATGTCGACAGTAACACGGTCGATCCGACGGCTCGCACTGCCGTCAGCGCCGTCGAGCCGCCTGTGCGATGCGGAGCAAGGCGCGCATCAGTCTATCGTAGCTTCGCCGCCCGACACGGGCAGGATGGCGCCTGTTACATGCCTGCCCGCACGTGAGGCAAGATAGAGTACAGCTCCGGCTATATCTTCAGGTGTGCCCGGTCGATCTCCGAGCGGGATCGAAGGCCGCGCCACATGCTCAGGGTGGTGTTCATCGAACCAGAATGCTGTCATCTTCGACTGGAAGATACCAGGAGCAATGGCGTTTACCGTTATGCCATCGGTGGCAAGAGCTTTCGCAAGGTGACGGGTCAACATGATCATGCCCGCCTTGCTGGCAGAGTAGGCGAAACTGTCCAGTGACGGGGGGCGAAGCCCATCTATCGAGGCGATATTTATGATCCGGGCAGGAGCTTCGGGCGACGTCGCTCCGCGCAGATTTGGCAACAGCCTCTGGATGAGCAAAAACGGCGCGGTCACATTGAGATTGAGTACCTTGTCGAACCCTGCGCGAGGATACGCTTCGATCGGCGCAGCCCAACTGGCTCCGGCATTGTTGACGAGTATGTCTAGCGGCTGATCACCCAGCGATCGGACAACCGCCTCTATTCCCGCGTCCTGCGAAAGGTCCGCCGCCAGTGCGTGACAGGTGCCCCATTCCGACAGCCTGTCGCGTGTAGCCGCAATATCAGCAGCCTTTCGCGAGCAGATCCAGACGTTGACACCGGCGCGCACCAGCCCTTCCGCGATCATCGCGCCGATGCCCAGGGACCCACCTGTGACCAGCGCGCTGCGGCCGCGCACGTCAAACAAAGACGAAATGTCCATCCCAATACCTACAGTGTACGTGCGATCATCAGTTTCATGATCTCGCTCGTACCTCCATAAATGCGGTTTACCCGGGCATCCTTATACGCGACGGCAATGGGATACTCATTCATATATCCATAGCCACCATGCAATTGCAGGCACTCGTCGACTAGCTTGCAGTGTTTTTCCGAAACCCAATATTTGGCCATGGATGCTGTAGGGCTATCGAGCTTGCCCTGCAGGTGCAGTCCAACGCAATGATCCACGAATACCCGGGCAACTGTCAGCTCAGTCTTCAGTTCGGCCAGTTTAAATTGAGTATTCTGGAAATCGATGATTGCCTTTCCGAACGCCTGGCGCTCCTTGACATAATCAATAGTCACCCGAAGAGCATATTCCATTGCTGCGACGCCTTGAACAGCGAGAATCAGGCGCTCCTGAGGCAGCTTCTCCATCAATTGTATGAAGCCTTGCCCTTCATCGAGTCCGAGGAGATTTGCCGTAGGAACCCGCAGGTCATTGAAGAACAGTTCGGACGTGTCGGCCATACTTCGGCCGATTTTATCCAGATTCCGCCCGCGCTCGAAGCCTTCGGCATCATTGGTATCTACGAGTATCAATGATGTACCCCTCGCTCCGGCCTTGGCGTCGGTCTTGGCGACAACGAGGATGAGGTTGGCATTCTGGCCATTGGTGATGAAGGTCTTCGAACCATTGATCACATAGTGATTGCCGTCCTTGCGCGCAGTTGTCTTCACGCCCTGCAAATCCGATCCCATTCCCGGCTCGGTCATGGCTATGGCCGTGATAACTTTGCCGGTTGCAATCTTGGGAAGCCAGGTCTGCTTCTGTTCTTCTGTGCCATAAGCTTCGATATAGGGCGCCACGATCGCATTATGCAGCGTGACATCCCATCCTTCGAAACCTCGCACGCCGATTTCGTACATCAGCACCGCTTCGTGACGGAAATCTCCACCCTGACCGCCATATTCCGCAGCGGTGGACAGCCCCAACAGACCTGCCGCGCCTGCCTTCTCCCAGAACGAGCGAGGGACGATGCCGGCCTCCCGCCACTTGGTGAGGGTTTCGGCAGGCGCTTCGCTATCGAGGAATTTGCCAACGCTGTCGCCGAACATCGCAAACTCTTCGTCGGCCATATATTCAGGTGTAGGCACGTTAATCACGGGCGTCGGCATCTAATCTCTCCGTTCGCAAAACTGTCGGGGGAGGCCCGATTCAGGCACGCGGTTCTAGCCGTGTCGATAACGTGAAGCGCTACATGTGGCAATAAGGTAGATTATTATGCCATCGCGCCTGATCGCAGCGCTGAATCTATCCAATTGATAATATTCAATTATACTGAATATCCGGTGCCGATAAATCAAACACGACTTGCAATCTTGTTCGTACAAAATTAGGCTTGGACACGTAAAAGCACGAGAGGCCCGGCATGAGTCCCAATGACCTGATTTTTGGAAAGGATCTCACGCTAATCGAAGCCCTCAAGATCGAGAGCGAGGTGCACCCCGAAAGTCGCGCAGCGCCGTCTCCAAGTGGCCGCGCATGCGCGCAATCGCTGGCACCTGAGAAAAAACGTCTGTTATTGACTGCCTGATCAATGCGGAGCCTCGGGAAGTTGTAAAGGCCTGCAAGCGGAGCGGGGGAGTAGCATGAAATTGGCGCTTTTCACTTCGAACGGTCAGACTGCAATCGGCATTGTCGTCGGCTACACAATTGTGCCGCTTCCAGAAATGGTCGGAGGCGTGGGCGGTGATATGAAGCCCCCCTCCCATGATTCTTCAGGCGGGCGACCGGGTTAGCGTGGAGATTGGGGGGCCTCGGCCATCTCGAGAATATTTGTGGTCGAACAGGAAAAAGCATGATGACCCAGAAAAGTGTTGGCAGCGCATCGGTTGGCGAGGGCGAGTTGCTCTGGATCCCTTCCAAGGCATTCAAGGATGCGGCGCAGATTACACGATATTTGGATTGGTTGGACCGCGAAAAGGGTCTGACATTCGCAGATTATGACTCGCTATGGCAATGGTCGGTAGCGGAACTGGATGCGTTCTGGCGGACGATATGGGAGTTTTTCAACATCGTCAGCGATGGTGAAATAGACAAGGTTCGCACGGGTTCAACCTTGGAGGCCACACGCTGGTTCGATGGCACCCGGGTTAACTATGCCGAACATCTCCTTCGCCATGAAGGTCAGGCTGCGCCTGGAGAAACGGCGTTAGTCCACTCTACCGAATTGCGCCCGCTGGCCACAATGAGTTGGGAGGAGCTTGGCGGCAAGGTTCGCATTTTGGCGACACGTCTTCGCGAACTGGGCGTTGTGCCGGGCGACCGCCTCGTGTCCTACATGCCCAATATCCCGGAGACGGCCATAGCGATGCTTGCCACGGTCGCCATAGGTGCGGTCTGGTCCGCAGCCGCTCCCGAATTCGGGGCCAAGACGGTAGTCGAGCGCTTTGCGCAAATTGCGCCAAAATTCGCCTTTGTCGCCGACGGTTACAGCTTCAATGGCCGAAGCTTCGACAGAAGGTCTGAAGTCGCGACAATCGCCGCGCACCTTCCCAGCCTGGAGAAGCTCATCTGGCTGCCCTATCTCGGTCTCGACCGGGAGATCGAAGCCGATGTGCCGATCATCAATCTTCAAGACCTGCTCGCAAGCCCCGCAGTAGCCCGTTCGGACTTCGAGTATACGCGCGTCGCACCGGAGCATCCGCTGTGGGTCCTGTTCTCGTCGGGCACCACGGGTGTGCCCAAAGCCATCGCACACGGCCATCAAGGTATATTGGCCGAACATCTCAAGGTGATGTCGCTTCATTGCAACCTGTCGCCTGGCAAGAGGATGTTCTTCTACACGACCACTGGCTGGATGATGTGGAATTCCGTCATGGCTGCACTCGTGACTGGCGCGTCGGCCGTCTTGTACGACGGAAGTCCGGTTCATGGCGGCGTCGATATGCTCTGGCGCATGGCTGCCGAAACCGGTACAACCTCTTTTGGGGCCAGCCCCACCCTGGTTCAGAATATGAAGAAGGCTGGTGTGCGGCCCGGAGAGCTCTATGATCTCTCTGCCCTTGAGTCCGTCATCGTTGGCGGCGCGCCCTCTACACCAGAGACTTTCCAGTGGTTCTTCGAGACGATCCGTGACGACCTTTGGGTGACATCGCAGTCTGGCGGGACAGAGGTCTGCAGCGGCTTTGTCACCGCCCTTCCATCACTGCCTGTCTATGCCGGAGAGATACAATGTCGCGGCCTTGGCATTGACGCTCATGTGTGGAGTGAAGACGGCGACGAGATCGTTGATGAGGTCGGCGAGTTAGTCATCACCAGCCCGATGCCGTCGGCGCCGCTCTTTTTCTGGGGGGACGCGGACGGTTCGCGATATCATGAAAGTTATTTCACGACTTTTCCGGGCGTGTGGCGGCATGGCGATCTCGCCAAGATCAATGCGAGAGGCGGCGTCTATATCTACGGTCGCTCGGATTCCACGCTGAACCGGTTTGGCGTGCGGATCGGGACGGCCGAGATCTATCGGGTCGTTGAACAGATACCGGGCATCCTCGATAGTCTTGTCGTGTGTTGCGAAACGCCTGACGGCGGTTTTTACATGCCCATGTTCGTGTCCCTCGAAGCGGGGAGGGTTCTCGATGATGGGTTGAAGGCAACAATAGCTGGACATCTACGTGACGATGCAAGCCCACGTCATGTGCCCGACGAAGTCCATCACATGCCGGCGATCCCCTACACCCTTACAGGCAAGAAGATGGAAGTGCCGATCCGCAAGCTGCTGATGGGCATGCCGGCCGAGAAGGTCGTGAGCCGTGACGCCATGGCAAATCCGGCGCTGCTGGACTGGATGCTGGAATTTGCGCAACGTCCGGAAGTCGTCGCCCGGCGGAGTGCCGCAGCTTGAACGAAGAGCAGAGCCAGGCTCGCCGGTCCGTCCGCCGCGATGGCCCTCTTCTCAAAGTCACGCTCGATAGGCCAGAATGCTTTAACGCTCTCAATCAGGCGATCGATGCCAGCGGACTCGAGGCAGTCATCGCCATGGAAGATCGCAACCAGGTACTATGCTCCCAAAGCGAGGACTTTGCTGAGGGGATTGCCGCTTTTCTCGAGAAGCGGCGGCCGAGCTACGCGCAGTGATTGTCGAACTCAAATCGGAAGGTCAATCGAATGTCTGAAGCCTATATTGTTGATGCTGTGCGCACGGCCGGTGGTCGTCGAAATGGTAAACTCGCCGGATGGCACCCCAATGATCTTGCTGCCCAGAGCCTGAACGCATTGCTTGACCGAACGGGAATCGATCCCGCCGCGATCGAGGATGTTATCATGGGCTGCGTCACGCAGGGTGGCGAACAATCGACGGCACTGGGCCGCAATGCGGTGCTTGCCTCGAAACTGCCCCAGACGGTGCCAGCCGTCACGATTGATCGTCAATGCGGTTCCTCGCAGCAAGCGGTCCAGTTCGCTGCTCAGGCGGTGCTATCCGGCACACAGGACGTCATCATAGCAGCCGGCGTGGAAAGCATGACGCGTATGCCGATGTACTCCAACGTCCACCTCTACGCTCAGGCCGGGATCGGGACCGGTCCCTGGAGCCAGCGCGTGCTGGATCGTTTTCAGGTTGCCGAATTCAGCCAGTTTCACGGCGCGCAGATGATCGCGGAAAAGCACGGGTTCACGCGCGAACAGCTCGATGCCTTCGCGCTTGAAAGCCATCGGCGTGGTGCGGCAGCCGCCCAGTCCGGTGCCTTCGAGGCGGAGATTGTTCCGGTCGAGATCGAAACTCCCGAAGGCCCGGCCCTTCACACGATCGACGAAGGCATTCGTTTCGATGCCACGATCGAATCGATTGGGTCGGTTCGGACGCTGGAAGAAGGCGGGATGATCACCGCTGCCAACGCCAGCCAGATCTGCGACGGCTCGTCCGCGGTTCTGATCGTCAACGAAGCTGCGCTGAAGGGGCATAATCTTACGCCCATGGCCCGCATACATAATGTAACGGTCACGGCCGGCGATCCGGTCATCATGCTTGAGGAACCCATTGAGGCAACGCGTCGCGCGCTCGCCAGGGCCGGCATGAAGATCGATGACATCGACCTGTACGAAGTCAACGAAGCGTTCGCGCCTGTGCCGCTTGCATGGCTCAAGGACATCGGCGCAGATCCGAGCAAGCTCAATGTCAATGGCGGGGCCATCTCGCTGGGGCATCCTCTGGGCGCTTCGGGCACCAAGCTGATGGCAACGCTCGTTCATGCCCTGCGTAATCGAAACAAGCGCTACGGGCTTCAGACCATGTGCGAAGGCGGTGGCATCGCGAACGTAACCATTATCGAGCGGCTGTAACATCGTGGAGCCCTCCCAGACATTCGCGAGCCGCGTCCGTGTCGAGATCAGTCATGATGTGGCAGATGTCCGGCTGGTGAGGGCCTCCAAACGCAATGCGCTCGACGGCGCGATGTTCGGGGCCATAGCCGACGCAATCGACTTTGTGGGTTCGTCTTCGGCCCGGGCTGTAGTGCTTTCAGGGGAAGGCAATGATTTCTGCGCCGGCCTGGATCTTGGCATGTTTGCCGAAATCCAGGCTGGAATTCCTCCGAGCGGCATTCCCAGGGATCTCGTGCGGCGGACACATGGACAATCCAATTTGCCGCAATTCTGCGTCATGGGCTGGCAGGCTTTGCCGGTCCCAGTGATCGCTGCCATCCATGGCTCAGCGATCGGCGGCGGCCTCCAGTTGGCGCTTGGCGCTGACATCAGGATTGTCCATCCCGATGCGAAATTGATGTTGAAGGAAGTGCATTGGGGACTGATCCCTGACATGGGGGCGTTCGCGCTGCTTCCGCAGCTAGTCAGGAGTGACCAGTTGCGGCGCATGATACTGGCATCAGCGCAGGTTTCAGGCCGAGAGGCGTTGGATATCGGACTGGCAACACAACTTGACGAGACGCCATGGCAAGCGGCCCACGAACTGGCCGGTCTTATGGCCAGAAGCGACAGTTCGGCTGTCGCGGCGGCAAAACGGCTGTGCAATGACGCTGACCTCGGCACCATGGCGATGCTGGAAAAGGAAGCCGCTGCCCAGCAGCGGCAAATCGACAGGTTGCTGGCAAGTGCCAGTCCAACGCCCGGCGGTCGTGTTTCGTAGATCACGCGCAGGCCAATGAATGACTGCGATACGAACCTTTCGCTGTCACTGGCGCCGGGTCCGGCTGCTTGTTAGGACGTTGCTATGGACGATACGGAGATTTTCGCGCTCGGCAATATGACGAACAGCAGCCAGGCTATGTTCGAGCGTCGCCGGCGCATATTGGACGAAGCCCGCAGAATGATAGGCCGCGGCGGTCTTGAAGCCTTCAATATCCGGGATTTGTGTGAGAAGGCCGGGGTCGCATCGCGCACACTTTATTATGCGTTCGACAGCAAAGAGAATATCATAGCCCTTGCGATCAAGGGCTATTTCGAGGCTTTTGACAGCAAGATTGGTATCGGTGAAAGCCTGAGCAGTTTCCAAGGCGCGCTTGCGCACCAGGTCACGACGACCGTGCGGAACCAGGAAATTCCGAACTATTTGCGCGCAGTGGCAGCGCTCTATTTCTCGCCATCTCTCCATGCCGACATCCGACGTGTCATGCTGGAGATCGGCACGCGATCGTGGCGGCCCTGGCTCCAGGCGGTGGGCCTTGGCCGGCAATTACGAAGGGGCGTCCAGGTCGATCGGATGCTGATAGACCTGTCTAATCTCCAGTTTGCCAAAGTCCACGAATGGGGCCTTGGCGAATTGTCGGATGATGCTTTCCTTGACCGGACCTTGGACGCGGTTCTTCTCTTGCTGCTGGGGGCGACCAAAGGCGCAGCGCTCAAGGACGTGCGAGAAAGCTACGACCAGTTGCAACGGTCTCCGGAGTTCAAGGAAGGTCTGATAGCGACGGCACATACCAGGATCATGGCACTTTCGAACACTCCAGCCGAGTAGGTGTCAGCGCAAAAGGGAAGACAAGCATCACAGAAGGTCATCGACCGAGCAGGCTATTGGAAGCTGCGGCGACGCGAGTGGCGAAAGAGAAAAATGTGGCCCTGCAGTAGGTTGCGACACACCGTCAACCTGAACAAACATACCAGAAGCGATATTCTGGGGTGTCCAGCACCCAGCGACAACACAGGAGAGAGACTATATGAGCGATGTCGGAACCATTATGATCGAAAGCGGCATCGGCGTTTTGACCATCGACAATCCGCCGGTGAACGCGCTCGGGTTCAAAACCCGCAAGGCGATTTTTGACGGTTTCAAGACGCTGGAAGCTGACGATAGGGTTCAGGCGATCGTCCTCATCTGCGGCGGCCGGACCTTCTTCGCAGGCGCCGACATTTCGGAGTTTGGAATGCCGTTTCAGCAGCCAGACCTCCGCGTCGTACTGGCAGCGCTTGAAAGATCGTCCAAGCCCCTGATTGCCGCGATCCACGGCACCGCGCTGGGCGGTGGCTATGAAACCGCGCTTGTGTGCCATTATCGGATAGCGGTGCCCTCAGCCAAGGTGGGTCTTCCGGAAGTGCATCTCGGGCTGCTTCCCGGTGCCGGCGGAACGCAGCGACTCCCCCGCGTCGTCGGTGTCGAAGCCGCGCTCGACATCATGACCACCGGTCGGCCAGTTCCGGCCAAGAAGGCTAAGGAACTCGGCATGATCGACGCTCTGGCCGAAGAGGGCAAGCTGCGCGAGGACGCTATCGCTTTTGCGCGGCAAATCCTCGAGAGCGCTGCGCCGCTGGTGCGGGTCCGGGATCGCGAGGACAAGATCGCGCCGGCGCGTGGCACGCCCGAGATTTACGCGGCGTTTTTGGAGAAGAACAAGCGGGCCTTCCGTGGCTTCAAGGCGCCGGCGAATATCGTCGCGGCCGTACAGGCGGCTGCAGAAACGGCCGATTTCGATGCAGGTCTGGTCCGTGAGGTCGAGCTGTTCGACGAGCTCATGGCTAGTAGTGAATCCGCAGCCCAGCGCTACTATTTCTTCGCAGAGCGCGAAACGACGAAGATCCCCACTGTCCCCTCGGCGACGCCCAAGGTGGACATCATCCAAGTCGGCGTAATCGGTGCCGGTACCATGGGCGGTGGGATTGCGATGAACTTTCTGAACATAGGCATGCCGGTGACACTAGTAGAGACAAGCCAGGCAGCGTTGGACCGGGGCATTTCTGTCATCCGACGTAACTATGAGATCACCGCCCAGAAGGGCCGCATGACGCAAGGGCAGGTCGAACAGCGCATGGCGCTAATTACGCCTGCGCTGGGCCTGGAGGCGCTCGCCGAGGTTGATTTGGTGATTGAAGCGGTGTTCGAAGAGATGGACGTAAAGAAGGACGTTTTCGGCAAGCTGGACAAGATCTGCAAGCAGGGGGCGCTGCTCGCATCGAACACCTCGTTCCTCGACGTCGACGAGATCGCATCGGTGACCTCGCGGCCGCAGAACGTGCTCGGCCTGCATTTCTTCTCACCGGCCAACGTTATGCGCTTGCTGGAAGTTGTGCGCGGAGAAAAAACTTCTAAAGAGGCAATCGCCACGGCAATGGCGCTCGGAAAGCGCCTTGGCAAAGTCCCCGTCTTGAGTGGTGTCTGTTTCGGCTTCATCGCAAATCGGATCATGACCCCTTACACTGCCGGAGCGATGAACGTTCTGCTGGAAGGCGGGACGCCGGAAGACGTCGATGCTGCGTTGGTAAGCTATGGCTTCGCGATGGGGCCGCTGGCCATGCTGGATCTCGTGGGTCTCGACGTGATCGGTCGGGAAAGCAGCGAGCGGACGATACCCAGCGAGCTGGTGAAGCTAGGCCGCCTTGGCCAGAAGCAGAACGGCGGCTTTTACGACTATGACGAAAAGCGATGTGCGACGCCGTCGCCGGTTGCCGCGAAGATTGTGGCCGATTTGTCGCGCGACCTCGGCGTCGAAAACAAGGGAACGCGGTCCGCCGAGCAGATCGTCGCCCAGTTGCTTTATCCAGTCGTGAATGAAGGTGCTAAAGTTTTGGAGGAAGGGATTGCGTTGCGCGCATCGGACATCGATGTCGCTGCGATCCTCGGCTATAATTGGCCGATATATACCGGCGGTCCGATGTTCTGGGCGGACACAGTTGGGTTAAGCAAAATAGTAGAGGGCCTGCGCGCGGCGGGGATAGAGCCGGCCGCGCTTCTTGTCCGCAAGGCCGAGGCGGGTGAGGCGTTGGCGCGCTGACTGTGGGCGACATGTCGCTGGCGATCGCCCGCCCATAACTTTGTGTTTGATCAGCGTTGTGCAGAGCGAGCGATGGCCAGCAACAGCGGGTACGTGATGGCGCCTTACCTGCCGCTCCAAATAGCTACGCTCCTGCGCCGTCAGAGCCAACGCCTCAACAGGCCGACCGCGCCCCATCCCTCTAACCCCGTCATGAAATCAGAAGCGCTCAATAATAAGGCTTACTTCAGTTCCAGATGACTAGCCTGTTTTATTCACGGAGGCGGGTGATAGGGTTGGCGGGAGTGGCGTAAGCGATTGC
>NZ_BMZA01000034.1 GCF_014652555.1 Novosphingobium colocasiae | reverse complement strand
CAAACGCAGTGGGCGACCTCATGCCATGGATCGCCGTGGTCTGAGCACATCGCTTACGCAACGGCATTCGTTCCGCTACCATGACGGTCCGGCGCCAAGGCCCCGCCATAGCGTTCAGCGGTAACGAGCAGGGCCGAAACATCTTCACCCGTCAGGCTAGGTAGATCCGCGTGAACGACCAGAACGGCACCGCGCCCTTGGCGGGCCGAAGTGAGTTCGGCATTCAAACCTCTCTGACGATCTTCGATCCAACCGTATCCCTCATGCGGCGCTGCGCAAAGCAGGACAGTTTCTCTGATTGCCGGATGGCCATCGACCGCTGCCAGGACATGCTTCAGAAACGTTTCGCTTAGTGCCAGACGAGAAGAAGCGTCGAGTTGGACAAGTCGCGTTTTGCGCGCTTCTGGCGCCTTGATCGGCACAATTGCGGTCCAGCTCACAGGCTGGTCCCCTTTCCGAGTTCAAGCGAGGTTCGCACCACCCGGACGGAATCGTCGAACATTTGAAAGGGCAAGTCGGAATAGCTTTGCGCACGTGCCATCGGCTCGTGTGGTCCCGGTCGGAATTGCCAAGGCGCACCTTGGATATCCGCCTGAATAGGACGCATCGTCACCGCGCCATAGTCCCTATTGACGCGCGCTCGCGCCAAACGCGGTCATCCATGAAAGGTAACGCTATTCTCGATAGGCTCCTTTCCGATACGGTAACGACTTTCCGCTGCGCTTTCATCCACAAAGCCGAATGAAATTCCGAAAAGCAACTTCAGGGATTCATCAACGCCCAAGACACTTCTGATAGTATCGGCGTAGAACCCGAGCATGGTTTGCGGAATACCACCAAGGCCATTTGCAACTAGAGACAGCAAGAATGTCTGGCCATACATACCAATATCGCCTGCAACCCGGACATTGTCCCCAACAGAGGGCATGAACAGGAACGCGACATGCGGCGCTCCAAAGAAGTCGAGGTTGCGTTTGGTAGCGATCAAGCGATCTTCCGTTGCTTCACGGGCCACACCGATTGCTTTGTAATATTCTGCCCCCTGATCCTTGGCACGCTGATGGGGAACGGCGGGATAGTCTGCCGTCGAGAAACTGAAATCTCGTGAGTTCTCACCAGCTTCGTCTGCTGCAAGGAGGGCTTGGCTCAACCTGTCGCGGACTGCACCCGAAGCAATATGCACCTGCCAGGGCTGTGTGTTGCAGTTTGAAGGGGCCAACTGCGCCTGCTCGACTACCGTGCGCAACAGGCCGTCAGGAACAGGTCGAGAAAGAAACCGGCGGACAGAGCGGCGCTCACGTACAACAACATCGAACGACTTCGAATTGGGCACTTTGATTCCTCCGGTCATGTGCCAAGCAGAGCAAGGCGTCCTTGCGGATTGGACGTCGCATTTCTAAACATGGCGGAATATGAAGTTCCAGAACATTCGATTTCCGAGGCGGTCGCTTCCGGTTGTCTGAATACTGGCGGGCTTTGACCGCAGTTCAGCTTATCGGGCTTTTTGTCCGTCAGAGCGACCAGGCGAGCCGGTCCGCCGCCGTCGATCAAATAGCATGCGCCCCGAACCGAGTTCGGCAAAGAACAGCGATCTATGGCCGCTAGGATAGCGCCTGCCCCGGTCACCTGCACCACAGTGAATTGTCGACCAGGCAAAGAATTATGCGGATCAGCCCCATTTTCCGTCCAGCCAGAAGCCGGTCAAAATGCCCGCCTGCGCAGCATGACGCGGCGCAGGCGGTATCTGTTTAGAAGTTATACTTGACAGTCAAACCATACATGCGCGGCTGCCCCGGAACGACGGACGAAATGCCGAGCGGCACAAATCCGAAGCCACCGGTATAGTAGCCCTTCTGGGTGGCGTTCTTGACGAAAACGGACAGGTTCAGGTTCGAACCCATCACTTTGTTCCAGTCCAGTGACGCATTGATGAGCGCGTAGCCCGGCAGCGTCGTATTTGGCACGTACGTGTCGGCAAGGTTGCTGAATTCCTGCGACGACTGCGCGTAGACTTCGCCGCGAAGCGAGACTTCCCCTGCATTGTCGCCCACCGGAACCGTAACCTTGGCGAAGGCGCCGCCAGCCCACTTGGGCGTATCGGCATAAGGACCGTAGTTATATTCCTGACCAATCACGATCGACTTTCCGTCGATATAGCGGGCATCGGTATAAGCAACATTGCCGCCGACCTCCAGCCACGACGTTGGCCGCACATTCGCATCAAACTCGACGCCACGCACCCGCGCCTTCGGAATATTCACCGTCAAAACCACGGGATTTCCACCGACATAGACCGACTGCATCCGCTGCACGTTGGTGATGTTCGAGTTGTATAGGGCAAGGTTCGCCCGCACCGGCATCGCTCCGAGACGGCCAGCGAACTTCGCCCCGACTTCGACATCGCGAACCTTTTCAGGCAGGAACAAGTTACCGACGTTCGCAGCGGTCGTGTTGGCGAGAGGACCATTACCGTTGAACCCACCCGAGCGGAAGCTTCCGCGCTGCGCTACGTACAACAGAAGAGCGTCCGTCGCCTGCCAGTCGAGACCAATCGTCCAGCTCGGAGCGTCGAATTTCGTACGCTCACGCGGGTTGGCGCCCGGTGCAGAGTACGCGGTCGCGTCCGGGAAGGTATCGAGCGCGAAATTCTCCCACGTGTAGCGGAAGCCCCCCGTCAGTTTCAGGCCGTTCAGACCGGCTGACGACAGATCATAGGTCGCCTGCGTAAACATTGCCTTCGATTGCGACGTATAGTTATAATGGTAGTAGCTCGGGAACGGACCGTAAATCGGCTGAACGTTGAAGAAGTAGAACGAATCGTAGAAAGTCCTCTTCTGACGGGAATAGAACCCGCCTACGACGTAATTCAGATTTCCATCGATCGCAGTACCGGAAACCTGAACTTCTGCGGACACCCCTTCGATCGACTCTTGAAGTCCCGGGTTGGCCGCGTCCTCCAGTTCAATCGTGTCATATATACGCGCGAGGGGGTACAAACCGGTGCCAAACGGATCCCAGAGATTGAAGTCTTTCGAATGGGAGTAGGAGATAATCGACTTCAGCGAAGTATCCTTGCCCAGATCCACTGTGGACGTGTTCATGATGAACCAGTCCTTGCCTTTCTTTTTGCTGAAGGCCGTCCCGTTCACCTTGCGCGTTCCGAGTGCCTTCTGAATGGCAACCTGGTCAACGATGCCCCCAGCCGTAGCTTCCGGATGGGCGGCGAGATAATCGTCCCAGTAATCAGCGGACGGACCATAAGTACAGGCGACCAACGATCCCAAGACAAGGCCATTGTTGGTCGAGCCGCACGCGTTGACCGCATAAAGCTGCATGCCGACATTGTTTCCGCCAAGATAGCTGTATCCGCCGACAAAGGTCGATTCAAAGCTATCGGTCGGCTTCAGAGCCAGGGTGGCGCGCACCGACTGGCGATCCACGCGGCCCAGGTCCTGCCCCGTCGTCACGTTCTTCTGCCAGCCATCGCGCCACTGGGCGTTACCTGCGACGCGCAGCAGAACCTTGTCGCTTATGAGCGGAATGTTGATAGCACCTTCCAGCCGGCGATCATCGTAATTGCCGTAACCGGCAGAAACATAGCCCTCGAAGTTATTCGTGGGCTTCGCAGAACTGTAGAGCACGGCACCGCCAGTGGTATTGCGGCCGAAGAGAGTTCCTTGAGGCCCCTTGAGAACCTGAACCGAATCAAGGTCATAAAAGTTCGACGCACTGAGGCTGACGAGCGGCACATCGTTGAAATAGGTCGCCACCGCAGGCGGCGAGGACGAATAGGTATCAATACCCTGGCCGCGGATGCTGAAATTCAGGACGCTGTCGCTCTGCCCCGAACGAACCGTAAGACCGGGCACGCCGCGCTGCAGGTCGGCTTGGCTGGTGATGGAGCGCTCTGCCAGGTCGTTGGAACTGATACTGGAAATCGAGACTGGCACCCGCGAGAGCGCCTCACTGCGACGGCGAGCCGTAACCATGATGACGCCGTCTTCCTGAGCAGACGTATCCGCCTCGGACGCAGCCTGCGGCGTTTGAGCACCCCCTAAACCGCTTTGGGAAGCCGCAGCAGCTGCTGCGACAGTGATAGCAGATTGATCGTTAGCGAACGCGCTTGATGCCCCCGCAGTCACCAGCACCGGCACCAACAGCGAAAGGGCCGAAGCTCGGCAATAGAGTCGATTTTTTTGTGTCACTTTTCCACTCCCTGATAGATTGGCAGACCGATCTTCGGCCCTATCCGCGCTGGATTACATCCGACACTACAGTCTCGATCCGCCGCAGCATTTTGCCGTTGGCCGCAATTGAAGCAAGCCAAAGCCCGCTTTCAGGACCCGGCACGCCGGATTCATTGCATACGCAATGCAGGCGAGGGAGCGGCGGGCGGTTCGGTGAGGAGCAGAGTTGCCAGATCACGGCCTCAAGACATTGCCAAAGCTGCGATTGTCGCTCAGACCGGCCCAGCGCTTGCGTAGTAGACCTTGCCATCCCGATCAGTCGGGGCCGCTGGCCATTAGCGCGTAAATGTCCGTAGGCCGAACATGATTGGTGACGACCACAACTATAAACGCGTGAAACGCGTGCCCGCCGAATTATGAATCTCGGAGATTCGGCATTTGTCATTGGGCGTTCTGGCTCACGAACTCCATCACGCCTGCTTTTGGGGACATAATTCGATGCAAAACCTGGCTGGGTGGCTGCGGAGCGACGATGCTCCTCTTGATGATCCGATGGCCCGGGCTGCCGCAAAGCTCGTGCTTCGTCGCTTCTACCGGGCCATCGTCCAGCGCGATATGGCCGCGCTTTCCGACACGCTGACCGAAGATGCCATCTACGAATTCCCTTTGTCGGAAACAGGATCAAGCGATCCGGCTGACTGCCGCCGCTACATCGGACGCGACGCAGTCGTGGCGTTCTGGCAGGCAACCTCTGCGATCGACATGCTGTTTGCGGCACCCGAAGATGTCACATGTTCCATTCTTGCGGACGGCAGCCGGCTGTTTTTGGAACAGCGGGGCAACATCACTCTGCCTTCAGGGTTCGCGTATCGGAACCGTTATATCTTCCGCTATGATTTTCGTGATGGTCAGATTGCTCTCGTTCGGGAATACCTGAATCCGGTGATCTCAGCCATCGCATTTGGTCGCCCGCTGCCAGTTGAGCAGCTGACCAGATGATCGCAGACCCGATTGCATATGCAATCACAGCTCAACGCAGCTTCATTAAGGCCAATTTGCCTTGCCACGCCCCGTAGTTTTTGCGCCTTTAAGTAGCGAAAAACCACCGACAGTGGGGGGAATGTCTCTTCGAGTTCGTCTGAACGCCGAGAGAAGGCAGGAACGAAGTATGCAGAACAATCCAGTAATCGTCGATATCGTCAGATCTCCAATGGGTCGGGGCAAGGCCGGGGGATTGCTGAGCGAAGTCCATCCCGTCGATCTCCTGTCACAGACCCTAGTGGGACTTCTGAAGCGAAACCCCGCACTAGATCCCGGTTTGGTGGGCGATGTGATCGTGGGCTGCGTCAGCCAAGCAGGTGAACAGGGTTTTCCGCCAGGGCGCTCTGCCTGGCTTGGTGCCGGCCTGCCCATTCATGTTCCGTCGACAACCGTTGATCGCCGATGCGGCTCGAGCCAGCAGGCACTCCATTTCGCTGCCCAAGTCATTGCCTCGGGCGATCACGAGATCGTTCTCGCCGGCGGCATCGAATCGATGAGCCGCGTTCCGATGGGTAGCGCTCGGTTAGGGCAGGATGTATTCGGACCTGCTTACCGCGCCCGCTTCCCCATCGACGTTGGCCAGGGCGTTGCGGCCGAACTCGTTGCGGCACGCTGGAATATAGGCCGGGACGAGATGGACGCGTACGCCGCGAGTTCCCATGATCGGGCCGAGGCCACCCGGAAGGCGGGTGGTCTCGCAAACGAAATTGTCGCCATCGATACGCCTGCTGGCCCTGTTCACGAGGACGAAACAATCCGTCCCGGAACAACGCCCGAAAGCCTTTCCGGTCTGCGGACAGTCTTCATGGACGATGCGATTGGGCGTCAATTTCCGCAGATCAACTGGAGCGTGACCGCAGGGAACTCGTCTCAAATCACCGATGGCGCTGCGATGGCTCTGATCATGTCGGAAGCCGCGGCAACGCGATTGGGACTTCGACCGCGGGCCAGGATTGTCGCCTGCGACGTGATCGCCGACGATCCCCTCCTCATGCTCACCGCTCCTATTCCCGCGACCCAGCGCGTTCTGCGCAAGGCTGGCCTGGCGGTGTCGGATATCGACCAATTCGAAGTGAACGAAGCATTCGCCTCCGTCCCCTTGGCGTGGCAGCGCGAGTTGCACGCGGATCCCGCGAAACTGAACCCGCGTGGCGGGGCAATCGCGCTCGGCCACCCGCTCGGTGCCTCTGGCACCCGTCTTATGGCTTCGTTGCTTAACGGCCTTGAAGAAACCGGGGGACGCTATGGTTTGCAGACCATGTGTGAAGCTGGCGGCCAGGCCAACGCAACGATCATCGAACGTCTTTAAGGAACCATAGTCATGATTATCAAGGGATGTTCAGCCGTCGTCACTGGCGGCGCCTCTGGACTTGGTCGCGCGACCGTCGAACGGCTCACGAAGGAAGGCGCGCATGTCGTTATCGCCGACCTGGAAAGTTCGGCTGGAGCAGACGTTGCCCGCGAGATCGGCGGGGAAACCAGATTCGTCGCGGCGAACGTGACCGATCCCGCCGCGATGGCTGCCGTCTTCAATGCCGCAGAACAGATTGCTCCGCTGCGGGTCGTGGTCAATTGCGCCGGGCGGGGCGGCACGGTCCGAGTGGTCGAGAAGACAGGCGATCCGGGTTCGCTCGAACTGTTCGAGGAGATTGTCCGGGTCAACCTGATCGGTACGTTCAATGTGCTCAGCCAGGGCGCTGCGCGAATGGCGCGTAACGAACCTGTAGATGGTGAGCGCGGCGTAGTCGTGCTGACGTCGTCGGTCGCCGCGTTCGAAGGTCAGATCGGACAAATTCCATATGCCTCGGCAAAGGCAGGAATCGTCGGGATGACTTTGGTCGCCGCCCGCGATCTGTCCCGCCACCTGATCCGGGTCAGCACCATTGCGCCCGGGACCTTCGACACCCCGATCCTTTCCCGGTTCGGCCCAGAAGTCCTCGACACGCTTGCCAAAGCGGTGCCCCACCCTGCCCGGCTTGGCCGGCCGGAGGAATTTGCCGCACTGGCCGCTCACATCGTGGAAAACGCCATGATCAACGGAGAAACTATCCGGCTCGACGGTGCCATCCGCATGCCGCCGCGCTGATTTAGGCCGCCCGTCCGGTTCGACCAGAACTATCGCTGCAGCGGCTTATTACTCATGCAATCAAGGCGGGCGGGCGGTTCGTTTGGCCTTGCCAATACCTTCGTTGATGCGCCCTATGAATGTTTGGTAGCCATCACAGATTTCGATCATGGAGATAACGTGTCCGAGGTAACAAGGCCCCTGCGCAGCCTGCTTTACATGCCGGCATCAAATGCCAAGGCCATCGCCAAATCGCGCACTCTCGATTGCGATGCCGTCATTTTCGATCTGGAAGATGCGGTTGCGCCGAACGAGAAGGACGCTGCGCGCGTCCGTGCGGTCGAGGCGGTTCAGGCAGGTGATTTCGGCAACCGGACGGTGGTCGTGCGGGTCAACGGGCTCTCCACGCCATGGGGAGAGGCCGACTTTCGCGCCGTTGCCGAATGCGCTCCGGACGCGATTCTGGTGCCCAAGGTTTCAAGCGCGGCGGAAGTGCGTGCCTGTCATGAATTGATGTCGGCCTTTCCGGCAAACACCCAGCTCTGGATCATGATCGAAACCGCCCGTTCGATCTTCAACCTGGCGGAGATCGCCGACGTTGCGAGCGAAACACGCCTGGCGGCTTTCGTCCTGGGCACGAACGACTTGTGCAAAGAGACAAACGCCCGCCTGGTACCGGGCCGCGCAGCGGTCATGCCGCTTATCGCCCTTGCGGTCACCGCTGGAAAGATGGCCAACCTGGCTGTTATCGACGGCGTGTACAACAGCATTGAAGACACCGCGGGATTTGAGGCCGAATGCCACCAGGGCCTTGAATACGGCTGCGATGGCAAGACCCTGATCCATCCCGGCCAGATTGCCATCGCTAACCGCGCCTTCTCTCCTACTGAGGCGGAAGTCACCTTTGCCAAAGCGGTGATCGAAGCCTTTTCCCTGCCTGAGAATGCCGATGCCGGCGCCCTGCGTGTCGACGGAAAGATGGTAGAGCTGCTGCATCTCGAGCAATGCAAGAGGTTGTGCGCGATCGACGACGTCATTCGCGCGGACCGCAGTCCGGCAGTCCCTGCGGAAAGCGCAGCGTAAATTGGAATGGTCGGCTCTCTGAAACGGCTCTCAAAATTCCGTTTCGCCAGCGTCGGCCGAATTGTTGCACTACCTGATCGCGCACACCGCGTCAGAAACGGGAGAGTGAAGTCAAATGGTACAGCAGTCTGAGGCGGCCCACGCCCCCGGAATGACCGAAGAACGGGTCATGATCCAGCAACTCGCGCGCGATTTTACCCGCGATGTCGTGCGCCCCCTCGCCGATCGCCTCGATCCCGAGCATGCGGACTTCCCGCTCGAGCTCATCGACCAGATGGGTGAACTCGGCTTCTTCGGGATCGTCATCCCCGAGGAACTCGGCGGCCTGGGCTTGGGCGCCTACGAATACTGCCTGGTTACCGAGGAACTCGCCAAGGGCTGGATGAGCGTCGCGAGCGTGCCGGCCCGCGGCAACGCCTTCTTTCGCACCATCAGCGGCAGCGACGAGTTCAAGCGCGAGAAGATCGCGCTCATGGCGCAGGGCAAGTACATCGGTGCCGCCGCGTTCTCCGAACCCAACACCGGTTCCGACCTGTCCAACGTTTCCTGCCGCGCCCGCCGCGAGGGCGACGAATGGGTGATCACCGGCAGCAAGTATTGGTGCACCTTTGCCGACGGCGTCGATTTCATCCGCGTCCTGTGCCGGGTCGACGATGGCACCGGCAAGGGCGGCACGGTCAACATCCATGTGCACAAGCCCCGCGGCCAGCTGCCCGAGGGCGTGACCGGCTCGCCCATCCCGAAGATCGGCTACTTCGGCTGGAAGACCTGGGAGCTGTTCTTCGACGGCGTGCGCGTCCCGGTCGATCCCTACGCCCCCGAACCCGGTCGCGGCTTCCAGGATGCCGCCTTCGGCCTCCAGCTGGCCCGCGCGCAGACCGCCGCCCGGTCCCTCGGCGTGGCGCAGGCCGCCCTCGACCATGCGATCGAATATGCCAAGGAGCGCATCCAGTTCGGCCAGCCCATCTCCGACTTCCAGGCGATCCGCTTCAAGATCGCCGACATGGCGACCCAGGTCGAGGCGGTCCGCCAGCTGCTCTACCACACCTGCGACGAGATCGACTCCGGCCGCTCGGGCAAGATCAAGACCTCGATGATCAAGTACCTCGCCGCCGAGATGGCCGAGAAGGTGACCAGCGAGGCCATGCAGATCCTGGGCGGTGCCGGGTACACCACCCTGCACCCGGTCGAGCGGTTCTGGCGCGACGCGCGCCTAACCAAGATCTTCGAGGGAACCTCGGAAATCCAGCTGCGGATCGTGTCCGACGCCATGCTCGGCAAGCCCGTCGGCAAGAAGGGCTGAGCACATGACGACCGTCAAGCAGGGCACATTCGACCTTACCCGGCAATTGGCGCAGGTTGCACTCGGGTATCGCTCGGCAAAGCTGCCTGAATCTGCGATAACCGTGGCGCGACAGTGCATCCTCGACTGGTTCGCGGTCACGCTACCCGGTTCTCGGGAAGAATGTGCAATCCTGCTCTCCGACGAACTTGAATCGTTTGGAAGCGGTCCTTCCACCGTGGTCGGGCGTGCAAAACGGCTGTCGCCATATGACGCGGCGCTCGTTAACGGCACCGCGTCGCACGCGCTCGATTTCGACGATGTGAACCGTCTTATGCAGGGCCACCCCACGGTGGCGATATTTCCCGCTGTCTTTGCGGTGGCCGAAGCGACCGGTGCTACTGGCAAGGATTTGTTAACCGCATTCATCGCGGGATACGAGGCGGCCTGCATGGTCGGCAGCATGGTCAACCCGTCACATTACGCCCGCGGGATTCACTCCACCGGAACCGTCGGATCGATCGGTGCTGCGGTCGGGGTGGGCGTTTTGCTGCAGCTCGACGAAGAGCAGATGACAAGCGCGATTGGCCTGGGGGCGACCCAGGCGTCGGGCCTGAAAGCCATGTTCGGAAGCATGGCCAAGCCGTTCCATGCTGGAAAGGCAGCCGCCAATGGCGTCCTTTCTGCAAGACTGGCAGCCCGAGGCTTCATTGCCCAACCATATGGGCTGGAGGATATTCAAGGCTTCATCACGACGCAGTCTGACGAGCCGATCCGCCCGCTTGTGAAGATCGCACCGGGGACCGAGGTCGTCAACACACTCTTCAAATATCATGCCGCTTGCTTCTGCACGCATTCAACTCTGGATTGTCTGCGCGACCTGCGCCAGAGACATGCCCTGACGCCCGAAAACGTCGCATCGATCGATATTCACGTCTCGGCATTGCACCTCAAGACGGCCGGCATTCCCGATCCGGTAAGCGGCCTCGAAACCAAGTTCAGTCTGCGCCATGCTGCAGCGCTCGCAATTCATCAGGTCGATACATCGGCGCTGGAAACATTCTCGGACGAGGTGGCTTCCGAACCAGGGCTTGTAGCTACGCGCAATCGCGTCACTGTTCATGGTGACATGCCGGGGGGCAGCAACACCCGCTTGCTGGTACGCTCGACGAGTGGCGAGGTGTATGAAGGCGAGCACAATACTGGCATCGTCGAAACCGATCTCGTCGCCCAGGGCGACCGGCTCGCCGCGAAGTTCCGCAGTCTGGCCGCCCCGGTAATCGGAGAAGAACGCGCGGAACGCCTGATGTCCGGCATTATGAGACTGGATGAGGAAACGTCCGCGGTCGATCTGGCGAACATCATCCACTGACCGGTTGGGGGCTCTGCCGAACGACGGTGCCCTGCAAAGATCTTGAAGACTGGCGTTGCGCTAGGTGGGTTCATTCTTGCGGGCGATTATCTCGGCGGCGTCGTCCCTTTGCGGTTCGCGCCCAGCAGGGGCGTGTGAATTCGCGCGCTTTGACCTGCCCGGGCAGGCGCCGGCAAGCGGTAAGCGATGTGCTCAGACCACGGCGATCCATGGCATGAGGTCGCCCACTGCGTTTGC
>NZ_BMZA01000033.1 GCF_014652555.1 Novosphingobium colocasiae | reverse complement strand
TGGAAGCGCTCAGCCACGAAATGTCAGAAAATCCCCTCGCAAACCTGGGGGCATCCACACACGATCCCATTTCTGAATTGCAGATGTAATTGTTGTGTTCAGGGCCTCTGCCAATGAGTTGCCATCATAAAAGGGCGAGAGCAAAATCGGCGAGGCCAAAACTCGCTGGGACAAGCTCCGCCGCTGAGAGTAAGGGTCGCAAAGATGGCTCGCTTCAAGAATTCGTCGCCAGAAACGCGCCCAGCGAGGCACAGAGGTAACATATTAGGTGAGGTAGTCATGACATATGCAGTGACCACCCTGGTCCGCACGGATTGGGCCAAAGCGCAGCCTAAACTGATTCAGGGGCTCGCCTGATGGCCTATGTGATTGCAGCGCCTTGCGTAGCGGATTTTTCGTGCGCTGCCGTCTGCCCCGTCGATTGCATCAAGCCAGCGCCCGACGCACATCATCTTGAACAGCTTTTCATTGATCCTGATCGTTGCATCAGTTGTCGCGCGTGCGTGGATGTCTGTCCGGTTGAGGCGATTTATGACGAGGACGCTCTTCCAGGCAAGTGGCAGCACTATGCTGCAATCAATCGAGAGTATTTTGCTGAGGTGAAGCTATGACTTCTGGACGCCTGTCTGTGGCGGTCGTTGGCGCGGGACCAGCCGGCCTCTATGCGACTGAGCAGTTGCTCCGCTACCAAGGGGGCGCTGTATCCGTGGATGTCATTGACCGCCTGCCGACACCTTGGGGCCTTATCCGAGGCGGCGTTGCCCCGGACCATCCGGAAAAAAAGCAAATAGTCGACCGTCTCTTTAGCTTTGTCCTTAACGATGAACGTGTGCGCTTTATTGGCAACGTCGAAATTGGAAAAACGATCAGCTTAGAAGAGATTTCCGCGTGTTATGACGCGGTGATCGTGGCCCCCGGCGCGTCGGGTAATGGTCGCCTTGGCATCTTGGGGGAAGACCTTCCCGGTAGCTGGCAAGCAAATGACTTTGTGGGGTTCTACAATGGTCATCCAGACCAGTCGGACCTCCCTTTCGATCTTACGGGCGACCGTGCAGTGATCGTCGGCAACGGTAACGTAGCGCTCGACCTCGCCCGTATCCTGATGACGCCTCCTGCTGAGTTACGTAAGACTGACATAGCCGACCATGCAATCGACGCGCTGATGCAGAGCAACATCCGCGAAGTCGTCCTTCTCGGTCGCAGAGGTCCAATGGACGGGGCATTCCACAACCCCGAGCTGGAGGAATTGGCGCATTTGACCGATGTGGACATTGAGGTCACCGGCGCGATTGTTCCTGACGAAACCGATGCGGAACTGGCCGGGGCCGAATGGCACGTACGGCGCAAAATGAAGACGCTTCGGAATCTCGCCGGTCGGCCACGGCGGGAGGCGGGGCGCAAAATCGTTTTCCGCTTTTGGAGCTCACCCTTGGCCTTTGAAGGCAATGGGCGTGTCGAGCGTCTGCTGCTGGCGGACACCTTCCCGGCAATTTCGGCCAATGAAGCCATTCACCGACCCCTGCATGAATCGACTTTGGACACTGGCTTCGTTTTGCGTGCGATTGGCTACCGGGGAGCAAGCGTGCCCGGCCTCCCATATGATGAGAGACTGTCTGTCATAACCAATGTCGCCGGGCGCGTCATGACAAATGACGGGCCAATGGCCGGCGTCTACGTCGCGGGATGGGCCAAGCGCGGATGCCGCGGTGTCATCGGCAGCAATCGAATCTGTTCCGCCGAAACCGTTGCAAATCTTTTAGAGGACTGGGAGGAGGGCAAGCTCTTGCCACCGATCTCGTCCGCTAACTCTGCGCTCGAAGCCATCGCGCAAAAACATCCGCTGGTGTCCGGCAGCGGCTGGCGCAGGATCAATCATGCCGAACTCGCAGCGGGGCGCGCGGAGGGGCGGCCGCGCCGCAAGATTACCAATCGTGACGACCTGATTAGTTGCGCGGCCACCGGGAGAACCTGAAATGGCACAGGAAAAGACGACGTTCTGCCGGATTTGCGAGCCGGGCTGCTCACTCGTCGCGGCCTTGGACGACAATGGCCGGGTGCAGAGCCTGCGGCCCAACCTTGACGATCCGATCGGTGGCGTGGCGTGCCACAAGGGGCCGTCCTATCTCGCGGTTCACAACGATCCAGACCGCCTAAACTGGCCGCGCCGGCGAAAAAACCCCCGCTCCGAACCAAGGGGCCAATTCGTCGATGTGGAATGGGAGGACGCGATCGAAGAGATCGCGGCGCGCATAAAGTCGCTGATCGCTGAGCACGGGCCAAATTCGGTGGCGTTTTTCACCGGCAACCCTTTCGCCTTCAACAGCACGGCCTTCCCGCTGGCGCAGGCTGTGATCGGTGCCTTGGGCACAAAGATGCGCTTCAGCGTGAATACCCAGGACGCCGTAAACCGGATCGCGGCGGCGGAAGCCGTGTTCGGAACCCAGGGTGCCCAGTTCGTGCCCGATCTAGAAGCCACCAACTATCTTCTGTGTGTCGGCAGCAACCCCATGGTTTCGCGCTGGACGATGATGGCTACACCCAACAATCCTGACCTGCTCAAGTCGATGGCGAAGCGCGGCGCAAAGATCGTGTTCGTCAACCCGCGGGTGATCGAATCCTCGAGCGAGCTGACCGGCGAAACCCTGCAGATCAAGCCCGGAACCGACGTGTATTTTCTTGCCGCCTTGCTTGAGGCGATCCATCAGCTTGGCCGCTTCGATCACGATGTGCTTGAGCGCCGGGCGATCCATGTCGATGGGCTGATCGACTTCGTGTCGAAATATCCGGCCGAGGCAGTGGCGGAGGTCACCGGAATTCCGGCCGAAACCATCCGGCTGGTCGCCGATGAATTCAGTAATGCGTCCGGGGCCGTTGCCTATTCCGCCACCGGCCTCAACCAGAGCGGCCATGGCGTGCTGGGCGCCTGGCTTATCGACATGCTCAATCTTGTAACCGGCAATCTTGGCCGTCCCGGAGGCTCGCTCAAGCCCGCCGGTCTCGCCTTTGACTTGCCGGCGATTGTCCGGCGGGAAGTGGTCCATACTTCGATCGGCGATTTCAATCTGTCTGATCCCATCGGCTACACCAACTTACCGTCTGTCGTGTTGCCGGACCTGATCGAGGCCGGTGACATTCGCGCGTTGATAAATCTGGGCGGCAATCCCCTGCTGTCGATCGGCGGCGAAGCGCGGCTGCGGGCAGCATTCGAGAAGCTGGATCTTCTGGTGTCGATTGATATCTATCCAAGCGCGACAGCAGAGATGTCTGATTTCGCCCTTCCGGGGGTGGATTGGTTGGAGCGGCCGGATTTCAATTATGCCGGTGCGTTCGGCATGCAGACGCACCCGCATTTGCGCTACGCCGATCCGGTGGTGTCCCCGACAGCTGGTCGACGCAGCGATTGGTGGTTTATGGGACGCCTGGCGCAAGCACTCGGAATCTCCTCGCCGCTCGACGCGGTGCCGGAGGACAAGGACGGCTTTTCCGCACTTGAGGCGCTGTTCGCAACCCAGGACCTTACGATCGACATGCTGCGCGCTGCGCCGGGCAATGCCATCCGCTTCCCAGATGTCCCGCCAGAATCGCTATTCGAGCGATGCGTCAAACATCCCCATGGCCGGATTGACTGTTGCCCTGCGGAATTTGTCACATCCGGTCTTTTCCAGCGCTGCGACGAGCAATTTGCTGAGCGGCTGAATGAGCCTGAGGGGTTGATGAGACTCATATCCCGGCGAACACCGCATATGCACAATGGCTCGCTGAGCAACGTGGAGATATTGCGGAGCGGCCGTCAGGGCTTGGCACCGCTACTTGTCTGCGGTGCCGACGCGCAAAGGCTGGGCCTGGCCGACGGTGATCCTGTCCGTGTATCCACCGATTCAGGAGAAATTGAAACCCGCGCGTTCATTGATGATACCCTGCGTCCGGGCGTGGTTGCGATGACTCATGGCTTTGGCCATCGCCATGCCTATGGACTGTCGGTGGCGCAGCGAAGTCCAGGGGCCAACTTTAACGCGCTGCCACCAACCGGGCCAGGAACGTTTGAACCACTGAGCAACATGTCACTGCTTAGCGGGGTCAAGGTGCACGTGGAACGGATGCCGCCAACGTTGGAATGGCTCGCGCAATGAGCTTTTTGCCAAGCGGTCGGCACTGCCTTAGACAAGGGCTGAACTCGTTGTCCGCGAGATGTTCCATGATACTGCCGAGTTTCTTGGCGTGACGTATCTGGCACCTCGCGGGCCACCAAACAGAATCAACAACCGTTGCATTCACCGGCGTGAATTGGGTGCCTTCACGCCGATATTCAGCGCGCCGGTAGGTTACGGTAGAACCTCGTTCGAATTACAGGTGTAATTGGTCAGTTCGAGACCTAGGCCAACGAGTTGCCCTTATGAGTGTGCGAGGGCAGAACGGGCAAGGCTCTTCGACTCTCTTGAGAGGCGGGCAGTCGATAATAAGCTTCGTGACGGAGAGGTGTGCCTCTAATCTGAATTCTCCGGTATGCATCCGTACCTGTTAAATGGTGATGGATCTGACGAGACAGAATTGGGCGAGATCTCATAAATTTTTTCCGTCTCATGCTCGATAGTTAGTGGAGTGAGACCATAATGAATCTGGTCATTGGCGTGGATGTCGGTGGAACTTTTACAGACGTCGTTTGCAGCGACGGTGAGTCGACTTGGCGCGCCAAGTTTCCCACTAACCCTCAACGATTCGCAGACGGGGTTCTTGGCGGCATTGGCCGCATCGGGGAACAGATCGATGCTTCGCCCGAGCAGGTGATTGCAAACACGGTGCGGTTCGGCCTTGGTACGACGGCCGTCACCAACGTGCTCGCTACTCGCAAAGGGCGCAATGTTGGCGTTCTGACGACCCAAGGGTTTGAGGATGAACTGCACACCGCCCGCAATAAGCGGATCGGCGAGCACGGGTGGCTGATGAAGCCGTGGAATCCTGTTCCGCGCCCTCGCATTCGCGGCATGGCAGAACGCATCGACCGAAATGGCGACGTGATCTCGCCGATCGATCCCGAGGAAGTGCGGGCCGCTGCAAAGGAGTTGATCGAACGCGAGGGCGTCGACGCCTTTGCCATCTCGTTCCTTTGGTCCTTCAAGAACGGGGCGCACGAGAAGACGGCCGCGGAAGTTATCAAATCGACGTGGCCTGACCTACCTGTGTTTTGCGGCTCCGAGCTTCATCCGATCATGCGCGAGTATGAGCGCACCACGCTCGCCATGCTCAACGCCTTTACCGCGGGTGCGCTGGATGGCGTCGAAGAGCTGGAAAACACGCTTATCGAAATGGGCCTCAAGGTTCCGCTGATGCTGTTGCACTCTGGCGGCGGCACGATGAGTTCCGCCGAAGCGCGCAGGACGCCGATGGCTCTGGCCTCTTCCGGCCCGGCCGCCGGCGCAACCGCTGCCGCCGAAGTCGCGATGGTCGCCGGAATCCCTGACGCCCTGTGCTGCGACATGGGCGGGACGAGCGTTGACGTGGCGGTCGTGCGGAGCGGCTATGCCGAGCGCAGTCAGAGGATCGAGATCGAGGGCATCACTACGGCGCTTGCGGCGGTCGATGTGGAATCGATCGGTTCGGGCGGTGGATCGATCGCCTGGATCGACAGCCGCGGCCTCCTCCGGGTCGGCCCGATTTCTGCCCGGGCAAACCCCGGCCCTGTCTGCTACGGCCGCGGCGGCACCCAGCCGACGGTCACCGACGCCATGATCCTGCTGGGCTATATCGATCCGGCCGCCTTCATGGGCGGCAAGATGAAGCTGGATGTAGAAGGCGCGCGCGAAGCATGCGCCAAGCTCGGTGAGAAGCTCGGCTACAGTGCGATCGAGACCGCCTATGGCATCCGTGAGATCGCCTTGGCCGAAATGGGCAAGGCCGTCCGTGCAAGGATTTCCTCGGGCGGGCTCGATCCTCGCCAGTACGGGGTCATTGCGTTTGGAGGCTCCGGCTCACTTTTCGCGCCTCCCATCGCCCAGGAACTCGGCTTCGCCGCGTGTCTGACGCCCCGCGTTGCATCGGTGCTGTCGGCCTATGGTGCCGCCACGGCCGACTTGCGTTCGGAACGGATGGTTCCGGTCGACCAATCGCTGCCGCTGAGCGATGGCAGTGCGCTGGACCTTCTCGAAAGATTGATCGAAACGATCCGAAAGGAACTCGAAAGCCAGGGTGTCGCCGAAGCCGACCGCCGCTATTCGTTCGAAGCGGATCTGCGGTTTCGGCGCCAGAAGTCCGAACTGACCGTGTCGATCCAGAAGGAAGATCTGCAAGGCGATCGATTGATCGAAATCTTCCGTCGGGAATATACGGCACGCAACGGGGCCAACAGCATGGCCCGCAATGCGCCGATCGAGTTGTCGACCCTTCGCGTCATCGGCGAGGGCAAGTCGATCCGTGCCTCGCTTCCCAAGGATTTGCCGGCTGCGCAGACATCACACTTGGAGCCTGACACGCATCGTCTGGTCTGGACAACGCGCAACGAGCAGGCATCGATCCCCGTGTATGACATGGAAAAAGTTCGCCTGAATCATGCTATTCAGGGTCCAGCACTCCTCGATACGGTAGATACGACGCTCTGGGTGCCGGCCAACTCGACGGTAAGCCTCACCCAAGGTCAGACCCTCGTTACCCGTTTCAACGCTTCGCAAGATCGGTAATCTCATGATCGACCCTATTGTCCTCGAAGTCATTCGCTGCAAGCTCGAAGCCATTGCCAACGATGGTGCCAAGAACATCAAGCGGACCGCCGTCAGCCCGGCCGTTGCAGATAGCGGCGACTGTTCATGCGCAATCTATGATGCCTCGGGCGCTCTGCTGGTTGGTGGCGGGGCAATCGTGATCCACTTCCATACAGGCTCGAATGGCGTCGAGAAAATTCTCGAACTGCACGGAGACACTTTGGCTCCCGGCGACGTCTTCATGGTGAACGACCCCTATTCGGGCGGTGGCTTCCATGCGCAGGACGTCTACGTTCACATGCCTATTTTCGCTGAAGACAAGCTCATCGGCTGGGTGGGCTGTTCCGCGCACATGATGGATATGGGCGGGTCCGTGCTTGGCTCCTTCTCGCCTGACGCGACCGAATGTTACCAGGAAGCCTTCCGGTTTCCTCCGGTGAGGATTTCGCGCAATGGCGAAGAGCAGGGTGATATCTGGGCGATCCTGCGGAACAATATTCGCCTTCCCGATCTGGTTGAAATCGACATCCGCTCATTGATCTCGGGTTGTTACGTAACCCAGCAGGGGATCATTAAGCTCGCCGAGGAATATGGCGCCGATACGCTGGCCGAAGCCTCGGCGGATCTTATTCGTCTGACCGAAGTAGAGATGCGCCGGCGCGTCGAGCTCCTCGAGGAAGGCGAGTATAGCTTCGTAAGCTGGTCGGAATGGACCGAGGAAAATTTCAAGGTTCCCTGCACGCTCACCGTCCGCGATGGCAAGCTGACTTTTGATTATACCGAGGCGTCGCCGCAGTCCTCGCATTACTTCAATTCAAAGCCTTACGTCATCACCAGCCTGCTGGGCGTTCAGGTCGGTGCCACGCTCGGCTATGACCTCCCTTTGAACGAGGGCACGTTCAAGATTTTCGAAGTCTTGTGCCGCCCGGGATCGTTGCTCGACGCGCAGCCGCCGGCCCCGATCGGCGCGCCGCACTTGGATGTCGGGATGAACGCGTCCGAGGTCGGTATGCACACGCTCAACCTTGCCATTGCGGCGTCGCCGAACTCTACGGCGCGAGCCAGAATGTCCGGGCCGTCGGCTGGTTCGGGCATCACCAATCACACGCTCACTGGCATCGGTCTCAATGGCAAGCCGGACGGTTGGCTGATGCTTGACGGCGGCAAGGTGGGAACCTCGGCCGGACATGACCGGGATCCAGGCGACACCTTCTACGAAGGTCTCGGCAATGGGGCTGCGACCGAGTTGGTCGACGTGGAAGTTGTGGAGTCCTGGTATCCGATCCTGATCAATCGTCGTGGGCCGCGCGAAGGGCTCAACGGTGCCGGAATGTTCCGGTCGGGCGCCGGAATGTCGATGGAATATGTCGTGCGCGGCACAGATGGGCTGTCTATGACGCTGATGGGCAATCGCGAAAGGGTCCCGATTGCCGGCTTGGGCGGCGGCCTGCCGGGTGCGGTCACCGAATTCCACATCCGGCGTCGCGATGGCTCAATCGACCCGTTGGCATGTCACCAACAGGGCATCCCTCTCAAGGAGGGCGAAGGCGTTCTGATCGATTGCGCGAGCGGCGGTGGCTGGGGGGACCCGTTGGACCGCGAACCCGCGATGGTGGAAGCGGATGTCACAGACATGCGGATCTCGGCGGAGGATGCGCAGGCCGTCTACGGCGTCATCGTCGGCGACGTCAGGAGCACTACCGAGCTGCGTGCCCAGAAGCTTCGCGAGCGCCTAGATCGCGCGCAGCCTGCCGTTAAGCCGCTCACTTGGACGGCTGATCTACGGCTTGCCGCGCAAGGTGCCCCGGCTCCGCTATATGTCGGCGTGGAGCAGCATGGTGCGGTTGCAATCAGCACCCGGAGCGGCGCGCCGCTGGCCGTCAGCCCGGATTCCTGGACAGATGGCTGCCCTACGATCGAGCACTTCGTGGAATCGTCCTCCGACGTCAACGTCGTGGCTTACCTCGATCCGGGCAGCGGACACCTGCTCGCGGTCGATGTCAGGCTCGAAGGCGCGGGGCGGTCGTTCAACACCGCACCCAAGCGGTGGACGGAAGCCAAGGCTGCCTGATTACCGCCTGATTATCCTTGTTTGCAGGATCAACGTCGCTGCCAAGCGGACGCATTAAGAGTGGATCGGTTGGAAGACATGACTGAGCAAGATCTCCGATTTGACGGCAAAGTGGCGCTGGTTACCGGTGCTGGCGGCGGCCTGGGTCGGGATTATGCCCGTTTGCTGGCGCAGCTTGGCGCCCGCGTCGTGGTCAGCGACAATGGCGCGTCGGTCGCGGGAGACGGCAGCGTCGGCGATCCTGCAAATCAGGTGGTCGAGGAAATCAGGGCCGCAGGCGGAGAGGCAATCGCCTTTACGGGCGATCTTTCCGTGGAGCGTGAGGCTCGGGGGGCGGTGGAAGCTTGCCTCGATGGCTTTGGCAGGATCGATGCGATCGTCCACAACGCCGGAATTGCACCGGGCACGATCGAGATCGACAAAATTCCCTCGGACCTCTTCGCCCGCGTTCTGGGGGTCAGCACGTTCGCGCCGTTCTGGATGATCAATGCGGCCTGGGCCCACATGCGGAGTCAAGGTGGGGGACGCATTGTGCTGACTTCCTCAGCCGCAATTTGGGGTACCGCCAACAGCCTGCCATATGGCACCGCCAAGTCATCGATGATCGGCATGTGCCGTTCCCTCGCGAAAAGCGGTGCTGAGGACAATATCCTTACCAACGTCATCATACCCACCGCTGCCACCCGCTTGACTGATCGATTTCCGCAATCTCCGTTCATGGACTGGTTCCGGGAAAATCTCAAAACAGAGCTGGCGGCCCCGATCGTCGGCTTTTTGTGTCACGATGAAAGCAAGGTAAACGGGGAGATCCTCACGGTCGCAGGCGGGCGCATTTCTTGTGTGCGGTTGATTGAGACCATCGGCGACATCGGTCAAAACGCCACGATCGAGGAAGTCCGTGACAGGATGCCCAGCGTCCTCAGCCAGGAAGAACATTGGATCCCGGAAAGTCCGCCTTGGCGCACTGCGAAGATCGCCGAACTTCTCGGTTTCGCCGGATCAACCGAAGATGCTTACGGATATGACAAGAAGACGTGATCGCAAGAGCTATACTGGTAAGATCTGAATTACTGGCTATCTCAGGGTCGCGACCAACATTTTCGAAAAGGCGAAGCGGTCTTCGACGAGATGTAGCCCGCATAGGAGCGACGCGGCTGCGTGACGTCGACAAGATGTGCGCTTGGTCGAACGGATCGGGTCAGGCTATCTTGCGGTAGCGAAACCATTCGAAGGGAAGCTCGCCAGAGCGGGGAATGGCACTGTGTCATTTATGCTGGTGAGTAATCGACCTGAAGCCGTCCAGCTCGCGCGAAGGCGCTTTCGTCTGGCGGTACAAGTGAGGGGTTCCCGGAGCTCGGGCCGTTGTTGACAAGCATGATTTTTACGCCAACTATTTCCATGATTTAGGCGATACAGGCTTGTAGCGGTTTGTTTTGGACCAGAATAGTGCTTTGAATTGTAATTGGCGGCGGTATTGCCCGCCGCTGCTTTGGCTGGTCAAGTGGTGGAAGTTGAAGGCGCGGTGAATGCACTCGCAAATTTGGTTGCTGTCACTGAAGGCGACCTCCAGGGAGCGGTTCGCGAAATCGGTTATGTCCGGGCATTGCAGTGCTTGGTGCGGCAACAGTTGAGCTGCGAAGCAGATGAGATTTACAACGCCCGCCAGCGGGCCCGACTCAATCTCATCGTCCGAGCAGTGCGATGCCTGAGCCATGTATTTTCACCGCAGTGCATTTGAAGGCTGGGACAAATGGCAAACGATGAATTCGGCTTGAAGGGAAAAGTCGCGATCGTTTCCGGAGGCGGCGGGCCGGTTGGAAGCCCCCATGAGCCATCAATTACAAATGGTCGGGCCGCCGCCGTACTGCTGGCGCGTGCGGGTGCGAAGGTCTGCGTGGTCGCGCGATCGCTGGATCTGGCGGAGAAGACCGTGGAAATGATCGAAAGCGAAGGCGGTGACGCCTTTGCCTATGCTGCCGACGTCACCCGGCAAGATGATTGCCGGTCAGTGGTTGAAATGACCTTGGATCGCTTTGGCCGCCTCGATTGTCTGGACAATAACGTAGGCACTTCGGCCCATGGCGACGTGACCCAGATCAGTATCGAGAAGTGGCGAGAGGTCTTCTCGATCAACGTCGAGAGCATGGTCATGATGTGCAAATACGCCATTCCGGCGATGATCACGAGCGGCGGCGGCTCGATCGTGAACATAAGTTCGTTGCGCAGCATCAGGCCGCAAAATTCGACGGTATATTCGGTCAGCAAAGGAGCGGTGAACGCACTGACCGCGACTCTTGCTGCCGATCATGGTGCAAGTGGTATTCGTGTGAACGGGATCATATTGGGTCCGGTCCATACTCCGGCGGTTGCCCCAATGCTCACTCCAGAGCGCCGGCAGACCCGCATCGACGCATCCCTCATCAAGCGCGAAGGCACTGGATGGGACACAGGCCATCTCGTGCGCTTCCTGCTCTCGGAGCAGGCCAGATTCATTACCGGTCAGAACATCTGTCTCGATGGGGGGATATCGCTGATCGGACCCCAACGGTGATCGGGGCAATAAGTAGCCCCTACGCCCAAGCGCAGACTTCAGCCCGGCGCTGGAGTGGAAGCCGGCTCGAACGCGACGAGG
>NZ_BMZA01000032.1 GCF_014652555.1 Novosphingobium colocasiae | reverse complement strand
AGCGGCTATCAGCGCTTCAATCCCGCGCCGTGCAAGGCGGCCTACAGCCCACGGTTACACCGCGGCTACGATGCCGACTGGTTCCGCGCCGCCCTGGCCGAACGCGGCATCAGCGCCTGCATCCCCTCAAAGAGCAACCGCAAAATCCCGATCCCCCACGATACCGTGCTCTACCGCAAGCGCCATCGGATCGAGAACATGTTCGGAAAACTCAAGGACTGGCGCCGCATCCACACCCGTTACGACCGATGCGCCCATACCTTCATGTCCGCCATCTGCATCGCCGCAACCGTCATCTTCTGGCTCAATCAATGAGCCCTGAGCCTAGTCATAGCTCAGGGGCCGGCAAATCTCAAAGCCGTGGTCGGCATGATCGACCACGGCGCCATCGATCTCCTTCATGCTGTGCGTGACATCGCTCGCCTTTATCTGGATCAGATCGCTTTGCTCACCCAAAAGATCGAAGAGCTGCACTTCAAACTTCGCGCGGCGACGAAGGTCGATGACGCCATGCGTCGAATCCTCACTTGATTGAATTAGCGCATCCGCCCGAGGGGATTTCGTTCGGGAGCTTCGAGCGCACATAGAATGGCGCCTGCGGGCCGTTACCTCAGGAATGGCAGCTGCCCGATATAGTCCAGCTTGCCGATTTTCACCCCCTTGTGGCGAAGGATTGCGTAGGCCGTCACCATGTGGAAATAGAAGTTTGGAACCGCGTGCTGGTAGAAATAGTCCTTTCCGCGAAAGGCTCCGCTCCAGCCCGGGGGCGCGACAATACGATCTTCCCAGCCCGCAAATTCCCCCTCGTTTATCGACGAGATATAACCGATCGTCTCATCGATGCGCACTTTGAGTTCCGAAATAGTCTTTTCGCTGTTCGCAGAGACTGGAGGCTGTCTACCGGCCAGCACTGCCGTAGCGAGGCTCGCCGTATCACAGACCCATTGAACCTGGCTCGTGAGAGGCAGCATATCGGGTGCCAGGCGCGCGTTCAAAAGAACTTCAGCCTCAAACCCGTTCGCGTTCGCATGTGCCTGCGCTTTGTCCAGGAGACGAGAAAGAGTGTGAAGCATTTTGGTGAATTGCGTGATCTGTGCGTACATCGTTATCGTCCTTCGCTTAAGAAATTAGCCCGCCACCCAGCGAACGGTACAGCTCCACCATATTGCTCTCGCGCATGAGGCGCGTGGTGATCAACTGCTGCTGGGCGGAATAAGAGGTGCGTTGGGAATCCAGTGTCGTAAGAAAAGACTCGACGCCGGAGCGATAGCGCGCGTCGGAAATCCTGAGCGCGACGTTCGCAGCTTCAACCCGGGCGGTCTGAGCTGCGAGCTGTTCATCTATGGTCCCGCGCTGCGCGAGCGCGTCCGCCACTTCGCGAAACGCCGTCTGCACGGTCTTTTCATAGCTCGAGACGGCCACCTGCTGCCCTGCGCGGGCGGCATCTAGATTGCCGCGCAGCCGTCCCCCATCAAACAATGGCAGCGAGATCGAAGGAGCGCCAGTATAAGTGAAGCCGCCGCCGGCGAAGAGGCCGCCAAGCGCGGCACTGATCGTCCCTAGGGTCGCGGTCAGCGAGATGCGCGGGAACAGGGCCGCGCGCGCCGCGCCGATATTGGCGTTCTGCGCGACCAGCTGATGCTCGGCCTGCAATATGTCGGGGCGGCGTAGCAGGATGTCGGAGGACAGGCCGGCAGGAAGCAGCGGCAGCGCCGCTGTTCCGCTGCCGAGCCCTTGTGGTAACAACGCGTCGAGCACTGGAGCGCCGACCAACAGGTCGAGTGCATTCTTATCCTGCGCCACCCGCGTCTTGAGAACGGCAATGTCGTTCCGGGCACCCTGATAAGCGGTCTCGGCCTGTCGTGCCTCGAGTTCAGAGGCGATGCCGATCCGAAACTGCGCCCGCGTAAGCTCCAGAGATTTTTCGAAGGAGATCATGTATTCCTGCGAAATGCGAAGCTGGTCCTGATCCGCAGCATAGGTCAGCCACGCCGTCGCGATTTCGGCGATGAGGCTGATCCGCGTTGCACGCTGGGCCTCCTCGGTCGCAAAATATTGCTCCAGAGCCGCGCGGTTGAGATTGCGGAGGCGGCCGAACAGATCTAGCTCGAAGGCAGAGAAACCGGCATTGATTGAGTAGAACTCGACGTCGCGCGACGACGCCCCCACGCCAGTGCCCGAGCCAGCACCACCGGCGCTAGCACCGGCTCCGCCGCCCAACGCCCCGGAAGCGCCCTGGATATTGCTGGTATAGCTCGCCGAACCTGACAGTGTCGTCGACGGGACCAGATCGGCCCGCTGGACGCGGTAGTGGGCCCGCGCTTGCAGCACATTGGCCGCCGCGATGCGCAGGTCCCGGTTATTCTTCAGCCCCAGGGCGATGGAACGGCGAAGGCGGTCGTCAGTGAAGAATGACTGCCACCCTATGCTGGTAACGTCCGGGGCGTCGGATGTGGCAGGCGGATAGATGCCATCCTGCGGCAGCACCGCTGGAACAGCCCCCTCCGGGCGGACATATTTGGGGGCTAGATTGCATCCGGCAAGCGCGGTCGCCGCCAACAGAGCGAGCGCGGATCTGGATCGGATCATTGATCAAGCTCCCTGTGGTGCGGAAGGCGAGCTGAGCTCGGCATCTCGGGGGCGGCGGTCGTTCTGCGAATTCTTATCAACCTTGTTGCGATCGAACAGACGCATGACGACGACAAAGAACATCGGCACAAAGAAGATTGCCAGGATCGTTGCGGACAACATGCCCCCCACAACAGCGCTACCAATGGCGTTCTGTCCCCCCGCACCAGCGCCGTTCGCTATGGCCAACGGGACCACTCCGAAGACGAAAGCGAGGCTAGTCATCAAGATCGGGCGCAAACGCAGCTTGGCGGCTTCGATCGCAGCGTCGAAGGCACTGTATCCTTGTCGCATCTTGTCCTCGGCGAACTCGACAATCAGAATCGCGTTCTTCGCCGACACGCCGATCGTGGTGATCAGACCGACCTGCAGGTAGATGTCGTTGTTCGCCCCCGTGAGCAGAGCGGCCAGCAGGGCGCCAACGACGCCAAGCGGTACGACCAGCATGACCGAGATCGGGACCGACCAGCTTTCGTAAAGCGCTGCAAGGCACATGAAGACGATCAGCAGCGAGAGGCCGTAGAGCGCCGGGGCCTGGCCACCAGACAGTTTTTCCTCATAGCTGATACCGGTCCAGTCGAGCCGGGTGCCGGGCGGCAGTTTCGCCTGCATGTCTTCCATCGCCTTCATCGCATCACCTGACGAGACACCCGGCGCCTCCTGCCCGAGGATTTCCATCGAAGGCTGCCCGTTATACCGGGTGAGTTGCATCGGACCCTGATGCCAGTCGATCGAGGAGAAGGCGGTGAACGGCGCCATTGTGCCGTTGGCGCCCCGCACATAGAGGTCGCCGATATCATCGGGTGCCATACGATAGGGCGCATCGGCCTGGACGTAGACGCGTTTCACCCGGCCCCGGTCGATGAAATCGTTCACGTAAGAGCCACCCCAAGCGGTTGCGATCGTGTTGTTGACGGTTGAAAGGTCAAGGCCAAGCGCTCGCGCCTTGTTCCGATCGACGTTGACGCTGAGCTGCGGTGCGTCATCGACCGAATTAGGACGCACGCCAACGAGCGCTTTGTTCTGCGCTGCCATGCCAAGGAGCTGGTTGCGCGCAGCCAGCAGCTTATCATGGCCAATGCCGCCCTCGTCGACCAGTTGCATGTCAAACCCTGTGGCATTGCCCAGTTCCTGGACGGCAGGCGGGGTGAAGGCGAAGATCAGGCCGTCCTTGTAGCGCGCGAACGCAGCGATCGCTCGGCCTGCGATCGCCTGCGCGCGGTTCTTCGCCCCCGGACGATCTTTCCACTCTTTCATTGGGATAAAGGCGATGCCGCTGTTCTGGCCTTGCCCTGCAAAGCTGAAGCCATTGATCGTGAGGACGCCGTTGATGGCATCGCCGGCATCGCTCAGGAAATGGTCGCGGATCAGATCGAGGCCTTTCTGGGTTCGCGCCGTGGTCGCCCCTGGCGGGCCCTGCACCACAGCGATAATCACACCCTGATCTTCTTCGGGCAGGAAGCCGCTTGGCAAACGCATGAACAAGACGACCATACCGACCACGATCAGTGCATAGATGATAAGCGAGCGTGTCCAGCGCTGCGCAGTCGAGCGCACGCCCTTTTCATAGCGATCACGCCCACGGTCGAACCGGTCGTTGAACCAACGGAAGAAGCGCGCAAGCGGGCCATGGCCTTCCGCCTTGTCCGGGTCGTGCGGCTTGAGGATGGTCGCACACAGCGCAGGCGTCAGGATGACGGCGACAGCGACCGACATCGCCATAGCCGAGACGATTGTGATGGAGAACTGGCGATAGATCACGCCCGTCGAGCCACCGAAAAACGCCATCGGCAGGAACACAGCGGAGAGCACGGCCGCGATACCGATCAACGCGCCGGTGATTTCCTTCATGGATTTGCGCGCTGCTTCCCTGGGCGACAGGTGCTCGGTCGCGATCAGTCGCTCGACATTCTCGACGACGACAATTGCGTCGTCGACCAGGAGACCGATGGCCAGCACCATGCCGAACAGGGTGAGCGTGTTGATCGAAAAGCCGAACGCCGCCAGCACCGCGAACGTACCCGTTAGCACCACCGGCACCGCGATCGTCGGGATCAGAGTGGCGCGAAAATTCTGGAGAAACAGGAACATCACGAGGAAGACGAGCACAATCGCCTCTGCCAGCGTCTCGATAACCTGCTCAATCGACAGTCGGACGAAAGGCGACGTATCGTAGGGGAAAACAACCTTCACGTCAGAGGGAAATTGGCTAGACAGCTCGTTGACCCGCACTTTGACCGCAGCAATAGTGTCGAGCGCGTTGGCGCCCGGGGCCAGCTTGATATTGATGCCCGAGGCAGGCTTGCCATTCCACTGCGCCGAGTAGCCGTAGTTGTCTGCGCCAATCTCGATGCGCGCAACGTCGCCCAACCGGACGATCGATCCGTCGATGTTGCTCTTCAGGCCAATCTCGGCGAACTGTTCGGGGGAGGTGAAGCGGGACGACACAGAGACGGTCGCGTTGAGCATCTGCTCCTTGGGCGCGGGCTGCGCACCGATCTGACCCGCCGACACCTGAGCGTTTTCGGCCCTTATCGCGTCGGTCAAATCCTCCATCGTCAGCGCGTAATTATTAAGCTTGATCGGGTCGACCCAGATCCGCATCGCAAATTGCGACCCGAAGATCATCGTATCTCCTACGCCGTTGACGCGCGAAAGTGGGTCGGCAATCCGCGATGCGACGATATCTGAAAGATCCTCCGCGCTATGGGCCCCATTATCAGAATAGAGGCCGACGAACAGCGGGAAGAACTGCGACGCCTTGGCGACGATGATGCCCTGGCGCTGAACCTCCTGGGGCAGCAGCGGAGTTGCCGCCTGCAGCTTGTTCTGGACCTGCACCTGCGCGATGTCGGGATCGGTCCCCTGCTCGAAGGTCAGCGTGATCGTCACGCTGCCCGCAGAGGAGGAGGAAGATGAGAAGTAGCGAAGGTGGTCGATCCCCTTCATCTGCTGCTCTATGATCTGGGTTGTCGTGTTTTCCAGTGTCCTGGCGTCGGCCCCTGGATAGTTGGCCGTGATTGACACCGCTGGCGGCGCAATCGGTGGGAACTGCTCGATCGGTAGCGCCCGCAGCGACAAGAGCCCCGCGATGACGACCAGTCCGGCCAGCACATAGGCAAAAATCGGGCGATCGATGAAATAGCGTGCCATGGCCGGTTAATTCGCTTGGCTTGCGATTTGCGGCTGCGCGACGGCGAGTTTGGCCTGCGGATCCCATGGTTTGCCCTCAACGGGCATGCCCGGACGCAGCATCATGCCGCCCTCGATTACAACTTTATCGCCAGTCTTCAGTCCGCTATTGACGAGCCAGTTGCCACCAATGGCGCGGCCGGTCTGAAGCGTTCGCCCTTCAACCTTGTTGCCCGCCCCAACCACCAAAACCGTAGCCTGCCCCTTTTCATCACGGCTGACGGCACGTTGCGGGACGAGGAAGGCCTTGGACTGTATCCCTTCGACGAGCGACGCGCGCACGAACATGCCGGGCAGCAGCAGCCCGTTGGCATTGGGCATGAGCGCACGGAGCGCCTGCGATCCAGTGGTGGGATCGACGGTCACGTCGGTGAAGCGCAATGTGCCCTGCGGGCCATAGTCGCTGCCGTCCTCCAGCTTCAGCTTGACCTGGGCACTGCCCTCCCGGGTGAGATGGCCGCTCATCACCTGCCGCCGAAGCTTTAGCAGCTCGGTGCTGGATTGCTGGATATCGACATAGATCGGGTCAATACGCTGGATAGTGGCGAGCGCATCGGTTTGCGATGCCGATACCAGCGCGCCGACGGTGTACACTGACCGACCGATCCGGCCGGTGATCGGGGCGCGGATGGTGGTTCGGGCCAGATCGATCTGAGCGGATCGCAACGCGGCCTGCTGCGCGGCGACGTCGGCACGGGCTTGCGCCGCGCTGGTCTGCGCGTTCTCAAACTCCTGCCGGGAGATCGCATTGACTTTGACCAGTTCGCCATAACGCCGCGCCAGCGCGGCGCTCGACGCAATGCCTGCCTGGGCGCGGGTCAGCGCGGCGCGGGCGCTGGCAACCTGTGCCTGATAGGGCGCAGGGTCAATGCGGTATAAGGCTTGCCCCTGCCGGACCACGTCACCCTCGACAAAAAGCCTCTGGTTGATCAGGCCACTCACTTGAGGACGGACATCGGAAGTCTCGAATGCAGTTGTGCGCCCGGGTAACTCGTTAGTGAGGGTTACAGGCTGCTCGCTGGCGACTAGATAACTTACCGACGTCGGCGCTGGCGCTGCCACCTGCTGGTCGCCGCCATCGCCGCACGCAGCCAGAGCTAGAAGGGTGGCAGATGCCAACACACGACTCATACGCCGCCCGGAAGTCATATCATTTCTCGCTTGCAAAAATGTATGTTATCGATCACTCACTAACAATGTTGTTAAACTCCCTGATCGAGCGCGTCAACAGATTACAGAAGGCCCCATCATGACGAACGTCGATGCCCCTGCTCTCACCCGCGCGGAAATGCGCCGGAATACCATCAAGGAAGTGGCCAGGCGCCTGTTCGTCGAGAACGGGTTCCATGCTACGGGAATAGCCATCATTGCCCGGGAATCCGGGTTAGCCGTCCAGCAGCTCTACCGTGACTTCTCGTCAAAAGAGGACATCATCGCCGCCATCGTCGAGGCAAATTGCGAAAGAATCGGAAACCAGGAAGCACTCGCGACGGCGCTTGCCAATAAGGATCGCGAAGCCATCATCGGATGGCTGGTTTCTACGCCGTCCCGCGACGACGAACTGGGTGACCGGCTATTCCTCGAGATCATCGCCGAAGTGACGCGCAACGAGCGGATCAGGGCGATCTTTCTGGAAGTCCGTTCTCAGGCTTTCGAAAACATCAGTCGTGCCTTTGCCGGGCTGATGGGAAGCGATGTGGTGGACGATAAACACCGCGCGCTGGCCCATGCGTTTATGCTCATCGAACTGGGTTCGGTCTGCACACGGACGCTCCACCAGGAGTCGGTGAAGACGACCAGCGACAGGCTGATCATCAGCCTGATCGAAGGGGCAAGATAGGTACAGGCTGCCTCCTCGGGGGTCTGAGCCCCCTCCATGATACGGAACCTTGAATTATGATCCCACTGTCAATCCTCGAACTTGGACGTGTGCGCGAAGGATCGGATCGTCGCAACGCGCTCGACAACGCCCGCGCGCTGGCCCAGCATGCCGAACGTCTGGGCTATCGCCGCATCTGGGTCGCCGAGCATCACAACTCGCCGGCCGTGTCCACGGCAGCGACATCTCTCGTAGTGGCACATATCGCGGCCGGTACGACCTCGATCCGCGTCGGTGCCGGCGGCATCATGCTTCCCAACCACGCCCCTTACGTTGTCGCAGAACAATTCGGCACGCTGGAAACGCTTTATCCGGGACGGATCGACCTCGGGTTAGGGCGCGCGCCCGGCACCGACGGGATGACCTTGCGCGCACTCCGGCGCGCCCCTGGAAACGCAGAAAACTTTCCTCAGGATGTCGTCGAGCTACAGGGGTATCTCGCCCCCAGGGGCGAGATGCAGCGGATCGAGGCTGTCCCGGGCTCAGGGACTAACGTGCCGATATGGATACTGGGCTCGAGCCTGTTTGGAGCACAACTCGCAGCCGCTCTCGGCCTTCCCTATGCCTTCGGGTCACAATTTTCTCCTCAGGCCCTTCATCATGCGCTGGAAGCCTACAGAGCGAATTTCCGCCCATCCAAGCAGTTGCAAAAGCCCTACGCCTTGGTCGGGGTCAATGTGATCGCTGGGGAGACGGATGAAGAGGCGCGTATGCTTGCGACCTCGCAGCAAATGTCTTTCGCCGACCTGTTCAGAGGCAAGATCAGCCTGCTCCAGCCACCCATCGACGATATCGAGATGTACTGGACGCCACAGGAAAAAGCGCAGGCCAATCAGATGCTGGACTGCAGCATCGTGGGTAGCGTCGAGACTGTCCGCAACGGCCTCAATCGGCTTGTCGCCGAAACTCAGGCTGATGAGTTGATGATCGTGTCCGACATCTTCGACTTCGACAAACGACGACAGTCGCTGGAGATAACCGCTCGCGCATTAGGATAAGATTACAGATGTGCGGAAGGGCATGTTGAGGCGAACTTTAACAGCCCGAAGCGTCGCGCCATGATACGGGCAGAGCGGGATCGAACGTCGCGTCAATATCACAATGACCGTAGCGTCTCATTGTCACGTCGTACATCCCGACGCAAATCTATTTGCGAAAAAAATGTATCGGATATGTCCAAAAACGTCACGACCGGAACATTAACGCTCATGTCAAATTGAAATGGCAGGTAAAGTTATGGACCAATTTGATTGTTCTCGCCTAGCGAACGCTCGATCATGGACTGGCGTCACCCTAATAGCGGCGGCAACTTTTCTGCTAGTTACCTCCGAGGTCCTGCCAATTGCGCTGCTGTCGCCGATCGCGCGCGGCTTTGGTATTTCGGAAGGGACCGCTGGCCTCTCTATTACAGCGCCGGGCATCGTCGCTGCCATAACGGCGCCGCTGCTGACTATCCTGGCAGGGCGGATCGACAGGCGCACCATTATCATTGTGCTGACACTCGCCGTCATCGCTTCAAATGTCATAGCAATGCTGGCGTCGACCTTTACCGTTTTTATCGTCGGCCGCTTGATCCTGGGTCTGGCGGTTGGAGGCCTATGGTCATTCGCCGTGGCGGTAGGTCGCCGATTGGTCCCGGAAGCGGCAGGTGCGCGCGCAACGTCAATTATCGTAGCTGGGATCAGCGCCGGTACGGTGTGCGGGATGCCGGTAGGCGCGGTGGCGAGCGATCTGTCCGGGTGGCGGACAATGTTCGCGGTCATCGCCGCGCTGGGCTTGGTCGTCGCGATCATGCAGATGCGGATCCTGCCACGCCTGCCAACCGTGGTAGTGATCGATGGCACCCGACTTTTAGGTTTTGCGAAAGTGCCGATGGCAAGGATCGGCCTGATTTCCAGCAGCTTCGTCGGTGTGGGGCATTTCATCGCGTACACGTTCATTGAGCCCTATCTTCGCGATACCCTGTCGCTAGGCCGGTCCGGCATCGCGGTGGCGCTCACTGGCTATGCCGTGGCAGGGATCGCCGGCACCTTCGTAGGCGAACGGCTCGCGACCCGCGATGTACGCCGCGCGCTCGTCATCACCGCCATCGCAGTCGGTTTGTGCCTTGTCGCGGCCGTAGCAGCGACGAGCGTACCGATCGCTGGTATCGGCGTGGTAGTGCTATGGGGCCTTGCCTTCGGAGCGTTCCCGGTCTGCGTGCAGATATGGATGTTTACGTCCTCACCCTCGCTGTTCGAGGCGGGTTCGGCGCTGATGGTAAGTTCCTTTCAGGTCGCACTCGCCGTGGGCGCTGCGATCGGCGGGGTTCTGGTCGACACCACGGGCATTTTAATTACTTTTCTTGTGGGGGGAGGCGTGTGTGCCATCGGTGCCGTCATTCCCCTGTTGATACGCGCCCAGGCCGTGAATGGCTGACGATAGCAATTGGCAGATAAGCAGTGCTGGGCGCAGGTTTTCGCTTTACCCTCGCAGCGAGCGACGGTCGCGCCAAGACCGCATGAGATAGGATCAGTGGCCGAAGCGCTTTGATACGCTGCTCTTCGCATTTCAGTATTGAATCAGTAAATGGGGACAGATCATGGATTCGCCGGAAGAATACCAATTTTCGATCTCAGACGACGTTATTGAGACGACACTTGAACGTGTTCGACAGACGCGATGGCCGCGTCGCCTTGGAAGCGGCGGTTGGGACTTTGGGATAAGCCATGATTTCATGCGTACTTTCGCCGAATACTGGACTGAACACTACAATTGGCGCGATACGGAAGCTGCGCTCAACGCCTGGCCCCAGTACCGGGTCGCGATCGGCGATTGCAAAATCCATTTCTATCATGTGCGCGGGGAGGCGGCCGGGTCCCGCCCTCTCCTTCTGACTCATGGCTGGCCGGGTTCGATCCTGGAGTTCGTGCCGATGATCGAAAGACTAACGCATCCATCACGTCATGGCGGGCGGGCGGAAGACGCCTTTACCGTCGTCATCCCGTCGGTCCCGGGTTTCGCCGCCTCCGAGTTGCCCGACGGGCATCCAATGGGACCGGTGATGACGGCCGACCTATGGCGCACCCTTATGGTGGACGTGTTGGGATATCAGCGCTTTGGAATACAAGGAGGTGATTTCGGCGCGATCGTAAGCATCCAGTTGGCAAAGCGCCACCGTCGCCACATCGCAGCGATGCATCTGAATGCTCTCCCAGTGCTCGTGCCAACAGGCGAGCAATTGACCGCAGAAGAGACGTCCTACGCCGAGCGGTGCAACCAGATCGCCGCAACGGAATTCGGCTACATGAACCTGCACGGCTTCAAGACGAACACCGTTTCCTTCGCACTAGATGATAACCCTTTGGGAATGGCTGCCTGGATTCTTGAAAAGTTTCATGGGTGGAGCGACAATGATGGCGACATTCTCGACGCCTTCACCCTGGAACAGTTGTGCGCCAACGTGTCGCTCTATTCATTTACTGGCACTATCGGCAGCAGCATCGCTCTCTATGAAGGGTTCGGTCGAGAAATCGGATTTGCCTTCCCGCCGTCGCCTAGGCTAGAGGTGCCGACAGCAGCGGCAATTTTTCCACGAGAATTGCTGCCTGCCAGACCGCCGCGCAGCTTGGCGGATCGACACTATGATATCCGTCGCTGGACAGAAATGCCGCGCGGCGGCCACTTCGCCGCCATGGAACAGCCCGATCTTCTTGTTGCAGACATCCAAGAATTTTTCCAAGAGTATATATGAAATTTGAACGAATTTTGCGGCTGCTTGCATGATAATAGAATCTCATTTATATAATTATGACCTCCTTGAGTGTTTGACATTGATCTGTGATATTTTTTTCGCAAAATAGTCTTTTTCTTTTAACTATTTCTGCAGCAGATTCGTGTCGATCGACGTGGCAGATTTTATTCCTTCGATACAATGATGGAGGCGACGGCCCAGCGTTCGCGGCCCGTTATTCCAATAGCGTTCGCTGTGGCGTTGGCGTTCGTCCCGTTCATCAGCTCTGTATTTAGGTAAGCGATGTGCTCAGACCACGGCGATCCATGGCATGAGGTCGCCCACTGCGTTTGC
>NZ_BMZA01000031.1 GCF_014652555.1 Novosphingobium colocasiae | reverse complement strand
TCCAGAGCGTGAATCACATCTCCGACAAAATGGGAATCCTAAATCCCCACAACCCCTAGCCGCCAACCCTGCATGAGTGGGTGAAGACGGCTTAGGTCGACAGCGGCAAGCGGGCGGGTGTCCCGACCGAGGTTGCCGACAAGGTGAAGGCGCTCGAACGAGAGGTTCGCGAGCTGCGGCAGGCCAACGAGATACTGCGCAAGGCGTCGGCTTATTTTGCCCAGGCGGAGCTCGACCGCCCGTTCAAGCGATGCTCGCATTCATCGACGATCACCGCGATGCCTATGGGGTCGAGCCGATCTGCCGCGTCCTGCCGATCGCCCATCCACCTATCATGAGCATATCGCGCGGCGGCGGGATCCGGCGCGCCTGTCGGCGCGGGCGCGGCAGGATTTGGCCCTCAAGCCCGAGATCGCGCGCGTGTTCGCCGAGAACTTCGCGGTCTATGGCGTCCGCAAGGTCTGGCGGCAGATGATGCGGGAGGGTTTTCCGATCGCACGCTGCACGGTCGCTCGGCTGATGCGCGAGATGGGCTTGGCGGGGGTAATCCGAGGCAAGCCGGTGCGCACGACCATCAGCGGCAAGGCGGCACCGTGCCCGCTCGACCATGTCAACCGCAGGTTCTACGCCCAGCGCCGAACATGCTGTGGGTGTCGGATTTCACCCATGTCGCGACTGCTCTGCCTCTGACCGGTAACAATCAGGGGGGCACGTCAGCACGCGAAAGTCATCAGCTTCAGTCTTGGAGTTCATACATCTCGATTAGTTCGATGACATTGCCATCCGGATCACGACAATATGTGGCTTCGCAAATGTCGAAATCGATCGGCGGACAGTGAAAATCGACGCCGGCTTCGCTCATCCGCAGGTGAAGACCTCTCAGGTCCGCGACTTCGATGCAGAAGTGGGTAATGCCGTGCGCGTTGACGGGGCGCTTCGGGTCAGCGGTCTGCGGGCGAGGATGCGTGAACTCGAAAAGTTCTACTTCAGTTCCGCCGCCATGCAGGTGCGCGGCACGGCCCTTGGCCCCTTCAAGGCGAAATATCTGCTCAAAACGCGCCCCGCCAAACGGATGCTGCGAGGAGAGCTTCATCCCCAACAGGTCGCGGTAGAATGCAATCGAGCAGTCAAGGTCGGCAACGGAAATGCCGATGTGATGCAGGGCAGTTATCATGCTCTTTCTCCCATGCCGTGAAACATCCTCGACCGGCTCCTGGCGCTGCCATCCATCAGACAGAATCGGGCGGTTGTGAATGCTAAGCGCGGCGCGTCATCTGAAATGTTCATTCCGGACCGTGATGAAAAATCGCCAGTCCGCGAGCGACGCATCCCGGTGGACGATACAATCGCGATAAGCAGGTTCCGCTCCCATGGCCATCAACACCGCAATATCGGGATACTCCAACATCAGAAAATCGTGCCACTGTTCGTCCGACGGACAAATGGGGTGGCCAGCCGCAGTGCCGCTGAGCAAAACCTTGGCACCTCCCGCCAGAGCAAGCGGTACCGTGACGCTCGCATAGCGCTCGTAATAGGCCTCGCGGCCGCTGCAGGGGGCATGTCCGCTCCCCTCATGGTACCGCGTCCGATCATGGAACCGCAAGAGGTTGAGGGATATCAGCGGGGTACCGCTCGGGATAGACGCTGCCAACGTTTCCCACGTGTCACTCGTCATGGTCATGTTGCGCAAGGTTGGTACCCCCTTTTGTTACCCGGCGTATATTGCGCAGTCCCGCGCCGATCAAATAGGCGTCAAAACATCGCGTGCTGAGTCAGGCATCCATCGATGACAAGGTTCGCGCCGGTCGTGAATGCCGATCGCGGGCTGCTCAGAAAGACCGCGGCGGATGCGATCTCTTCGGGCGAGCCCATGCGACCGGTCGGGTTTTTGTCGAGCCAAGCCTGAAAGACTGCCGGGTTTTCCCGCTTCATGTGCGACCAGACCCCATCTTCGAAATAGACGTTTCCGGGGGAGATCACATTGCATCGCGTCTTGTACGGAGCGTTGGTGCGAGCCACCCCTTTTGCATAGTTAATCAGGGCGGCCTTGATCGCGCTGTAGGGGCTTGGCTTGTAAGGCTCGCCCGCCACAATCGAGGAGATCAGCGTGAAGGCGGCATCGCCGGAACGTGCGCCGGCGGCGCGCAGATAGGGTTGGGCTGCCTCGAACAGCCGAACCGTGCCGATCAGGTCGATTTCGAACATGGCGCGCCATGCGCTTTCATCATCTACCAGGCTGAGCGCGCTGACGTTGGACACCAGAACATCGATCCCGCCGAAGCGATGCACTACATTGGCGATGAAGGTGCTGATGCCTGCGGGTTCGGATACATCCACCGCCATCCCCCACGCATCGGCACCGTCGGCCTTGAGCACATCGACGGCTTTGTCGATGTCTGGGGCGGTTCGGGCGCAGATGGCAATTCTGGCACCTTCCTCTGCGAAACGGCGGGCTATAGCTCGTCCAATGCCGCGGCTTCCGCCGGTGACGACGGCCACTTTGTCTTTGAGGCCTAAATCCATCTATCTTCCTTCATTCCCTTCTGTAGCGCCACCCTGCCAGATCTCAGGGTACACTCCATGCGAGAAAGGCAATCGGACGTCTTGTCTTTATCCGTTGCACAAATCAGGCTTTATTGATCACTAAGATATGTCTCTAGGATCAACCAGGATCTTCACGCTATCCCGCCCATTCGAAATTTCTTTAATGGTACTTTCCAGGTTTTCTAGGGGAATCGTATCGGTGAGCATGGATTTCGTATTTATTGACCCGTTCGTCATATTGACGAGTGCCGCCTCCATATCTGCCTTGTCGAATCCAAGAGACGTTTGAATGGCGATCTCTTTTACGAGCCATGAATCAGTGTCGATGGCTGCCTTGACGCCACTCAGGCCGAGCAGATTGACGGTCCCGCGTTGCCTTACGTAAGTCGTTGCGTCCTGCAAGGTCGCGGCCACGCCTGCACATTCAAAGACCTGATCAACACCCAGCCCGCGCGTGATATCGCCGATACATTCCGTCGCCTCTCTGCCCGGGGCACAGACGTGGGTCGCCCCCAATTGCCGTGCAAGTTCCCGCCGCGTGGCGGAAGGTTCGATCACGAGGATATCTTGCGCGCCCGACGCTGCTGCCGCTTGCAGTGTAAACAGCCCGATGGGTCCGGCGCCTATCACCGCCACTCTGTCGCCTGTCAGCAATCCGCTGCGGCGAACACAGTGCGATGCTACAGATGCAGGCTCTGCCATGGCACCCTCGATATCGGAGATCTCGTCCGGCATCCGGATGAGGCGGCGAGCGTCGACGCATTGGCGTGGGGCGAACCCGCCCGAGTTTGGTGAAAATCCGTCCTGGCCGAAGAAAGCGGCGACAATGCTGCTGCATGCGGAATATTTGCCTTGCCGACACGCAGTGCAGTTGGTGCCGCACGGGGGAGGGGCGGAAAAGATGACGCGGTCACCCACGGCGAGATAATCGATCTCCGGATCCAGGTCCTCGATCACACCGCACCATTCATGCCCGCAAACGGCGGGAGGATACGCGAATGGGGAATCGTCCCCGTGCTTGTAAGCGCCGATGTCAGATCCGCAGATTCCGCAAAGCGAGATCGCCACCACTGCGCCTCCTTTGCGAACGACCGGGTTATCGACCTCTCGCAATTCGAATTTGCCAGTGCCCAGTATCAGCCCGGTTTTCATATCGCCATCCTGCTCCAACGTCATGTTTTTGAACTTTGCCGTGTCCGGCCTTGTCGCGGGCGGGTTGGCTCAGCGGTGGGCCGCGCAAGGCAGCCACTTATCGTAGAAAGATTTCTACGATTCGCGCATTGGGTTTGCAAGCGGAAATCCGCTGGTGCACTCTGGCATCAAATTGGAGGCACCAGATTACCATGAAGATACGAGCGCAGTCAGCGCGGCGAGCCCAGGTTCGGGATGATATGCGTGCGCAAATGTTGGTGGCCGCAGAGGCATTAATCCGCGAAACAGGGAGTGTCTCTTTTTCGGTGGGCGAACTGGCGAGAAGATCTAATTCCAGCGTGGCGTCATTGTATAATATGATTGGCACGAAATCGACTATTATTTATGCGTTACTAAACGAAGTGATGGATGGGATAATATTTAAATCAGGTAATTCCAGGAAATTGAAAGATCCCATATCGGCTGCATTGGATGCGTCGGAAATGGCCGCGAATTTTTTCACCAGTGATCCAGATTTCTTACGCCCCTTATATGGATACCTCCTCGGCGTGGCGGATGAAACCCATCGGCCCGCCTTTATGGCCCGATCGCTGGCATTCTGGTTGACCAGATTGGAGCCGATATCAGCCGCAGGACTCCTTCCTCCGCAAATTCCGCTCGAAGCTTTCGCGCAGGATCACATGCTGTTTTTCGCAGGCGCGTTGGATCAGTGGGTGCAAGGCGAATTGGATAACTCGCAGTTCGAGCAGCAGGTGCGGACGGCCGCTATCATGCGGCTTTTGATCATAGACGATCAAAGCATCAGAGAAAGGCTGCTTCGAGATATGTAGGCTTGCGCCGGCTGCGAACAACTTCCCCCAAAAGGCTCTTGATTCGGTAGAAAGCTTTCCATAGAAAGCATTCTACCGAATCGAAGGCGGTGTTAGACCGTCGCACCCTGCGTGACCGCAATAAGGCGGCGGGGCAGGTCGGACGGGGGAGAAAGCTATGAAAAATAATCGCTTTGTGCTCGCTGCAGGTGTCAGTCTCCTGGTGCCGTTTTGCGGCCACGCACAAACAAGACCGGCAGATCAGGAAGCTTCTGCAGGTGTCGGCGAGATCATCGTTACGGCAAACAAGCGCGAGCAAAATCTCAACCGCGTGGGTCTGGCCGTCGCGGCCATCAGCGGTGATACCTTGCTCAAGGAGCGGGTCACGAATGTTTCGGATCTGGCCCGCTTGACGCCCGGCCTTACATTCGCTCCGACGCCGACGTCGACGCCAGTTTATACGCTTCGCGGTGTTGGGTTTTTCGAGTCATCGCTTGCAGCGTATCCCGACGTAAGTCTCTACCTTGACCAGGTTCCGCTGCCGTTGCCGATCATGTCGTCATTGACCGCGTTTGATCTCGAACGGGTTGAGGTTCTGAAAGGGCCGCAAGGGACCTTGTTCGGAAACAACGCCACGGGCGGTGCGATCAACATGATCGCTGCCAAACCGACGAACGAATTCAAGGCCGGTGTCGATTTGAGCTACGGCAGGTTCAATACATTCGAGGCCTCTGGCTTTGTCAGCGGGCCTCTGTCAGATACGCTGCGCGCGCGTCTCGCGGTCAAAGCGGTTAACGGTGACGGATGGCAGAAAAGCTACACGCGCAATGACACGCTGGGCAAGCAGGACAACGTCGCGGGTCGCCTCATTCTGGATTGGGATGCGACACCGGACGTCAAGTTTTCGTTGAACCTGAACGGCTGGCGTAATCAGGATGACGCGCAGGCCGCGCAAAAGATTCTCTCCTCGCCGCAAAACCCGGTCGGGACATTTCCCGTGATCGAGTATCCGAACGCACCGGCTAATCCCCGAGCGGCAGACTGGGGGAACCAGAATCGTCCGCGAACCGACAATGAATTCAAGCAGGCGTCACTGCGCTCGGACATTGATCTTGGTAGCGTTACGCTTACGTCGATAACCAGTTACGCGGACCTGAAATTTCTGACCGCTCAAGACCAGGACGGTACGGATCTTGTCGGCCTGGAAATTCAACGCGACGATGGGCGGATCAAGTCATTCAGTCAGGAGGTACGGCTCAGCAACGGCGCTTCCTCGGGATTCCGTTGGGTTCTGGGCGCTAATTATGAACGGACGAATGTTCGTCAGGTGACGGATCTGGACTCAGCGGATTCGTCATCGACAATTGCGAACGGCTTTACTTCGAGCGCCTATTCGAGCCGGAACCGGATGCGCAACTATGCCGCATTCGGAAATATCGAGATGGATCTTGCCGATACGATCACAGTCAAGGCGGGTATTCGCCAGACAAAGGCCAAGCGGCGATATGTCGGTGATACGAGCGATTCCGCGCGCTTCCCGATTTCAACCAATCCGTTCACCGGAGCGCCAGGCCTCTCTCTGACGGACTTCTTCAATGTCATCTATGGTGCCATCTACGGAACGCGTCCGGATGGTACGCGTGTCGTTCCGCTGCTGGGGCCACTTGACTCGATCGTCATCGATAATCGCGTCAATCCCGATGGCACACCAGTCAACCCGGCGACTTACCTGAAGACGGGTCCCGTCCCCGGTCGTCTCAACGAGAACAGCACCTCGTGGAGCCTGGGTGTCGATTACAAGCCGTCCGACAGCCTGCTGCTCTACCTCAATCTGTCGAAGGGCTACAAGGCAGGCAGCTTCCCCCACGTATCGGGAGCGATTGTTCCTGCCTTTGAGGGCGTGAAGCAGGAATCCGTGCTCGACCTGGAAGGCGGCGTAAAGGCGCAGTTGCTCGACAGGCGGCTGTCGATCAGCGCAGGTGCCTTCTACTACGATTACCGCAACAAGCAACTGCGCGCCAAATTTGTGGATCCGATCTTCGGCGGCCTCGACAAGCTGGTCAACGTGCCGAAGTCCGAGATCAAGGGTGCCGAAATCGAGTTTCAAGCCCGACCCACGCAAAACCTGACATTTTCGGGTTCTGCAACATACCTGGACGCAAAGGTGAAAAGGTACATGGGCGTCGTTGGCGCGCAGGTCGTTGGCGGACTCCAGCAGCCGGTTCTCGCGTCGTTCGCGGGCGTGCGACTGCCGTTTTCGCCAAAACTGAGTTACACGGCCCGGGCCGACTACGAAGCGCCGTTGTCGGATTCACTCGTGGGCCATGTCGGCGTGGGCATCAGTGGTCAGTCGAGTTCGATGGGCCAGCTCTCGTTGCCCGGCGCGGCGGCATTCGGCATCCCGTCGTCGACTTACCGACTGAACGCCCGGACGCTCGTCAACGCCAACCTGGGCATAAGCAGCGCGGACGATCGCTGGAGCGTTACGGTCTGGGGTAAAAACATTTTTAACAAGTACTACTGGAATCAGGCGATCCAGGCTTACGATACGGTCGTGCGATATGCCGGTCGGCCCGCAGAGTACGGTGTAACCGTGGGTTTGAAGATGTGAATTTCCAATTACTGGATGTTTGAGAATAATCATAAAGTGGAGAGTGACTGATGGCATATCCGGTGGCGCAGATTGCGTACTATTCCCCGAACCTGGAAGCGGACGTGCTTCGCCACCATAGGCTGTACGGCTCCGGCCCATTCTTTCACGCCGAAACGGGCCTGATCACCGATTTTGTCCATCGCGGGCAGCCATCGACAATCGATCAGTCGGTTATCTTCGGTCAGTGGGGCGACATCATGGTCGAGTTCTTCTTTCAGAACAACGACGCCCCGTCGTACTGTCATGACAGCTTTCCGTACGGCAGCGGCAAGGGGGGGCTGCAGCATATCGCGTTCATTGTCGATGACATCGAAGCGGAAGTCGAAAAATATCGCCGCGAAGGTGCCGAGGTCGCGTCACGCATCCAGATGGGGTTTGAAGTGGTAATGGTCGATACGCGCCATCTGCATGGCCACATGGTGGAATTGTACAGTGGCCCGAGAATTCAATCGCTTTATGACATGGCCAGGGATGCGGCAAAGGATTGGGATGGACGCGATCTGATCCGACCCGTGGCGCTTTGAATGGAGAGTCGGCGTTGGCGGCGGTAATCACCGGGCGTGCCGTGAACGCTTCGTCTAACTCGGGGCGGTGCGGACTTCTTCTGGCCGGTGCCGTCTTCGTCAGCGCTATTTTTCCTGACGCAGGCGGGGTTTTGGCCGAATGGGCGTCAAACAAGGCGCGTTTATCAAGATAAGAGGCATCCATGGGCCCGAATTTTCGCCCGCTATTTTCTATCGCGTTCACGTCGACGCCCCGTCTGCTGGGTGACGTTCCTGCCGGCTATCTGCGCCGGATAAGCGCCATTTCCGGCGGAGAGTTTGTTGGCGACCGGATGCGAGGGCGGGTTTTGCCAGGGGGTGGCGATTGGGTGGTCAAACGCCACGACGGGGTGATGCACATGGATGTCCGTGCGCTGCTGGAAACTGATTCCGGCGCATTGGTCTACATGACTTACACCGGCAGACTGGTTGTGCCGGCTGATATGGTGCTCCCTCCACCACCTGACGCCGGGAACGAATTGTATTTCCGAAGTGCCGTGCAATTCGAAACCGCCGATCATGAATTGGTATGGCTGAATAATATTGTGGCGTTTGGTTTGGGGGCGTTCTCATCTGGCGGCCCAACCTACGAGATCTACGAGTTATTATGAGCCAACTCGTTCCATCAGATGACAGAAATTCCAATTCGATTGCCGAAAATTGTCAGTCAGGAAGAGGATGCCCAGAATGCTGATCGTGCTTGGATTTTATAGACGCCGTCCCGATCTTTCAATCGAACAGTTTCGTACGCATTGGCGTGATGTGCATGGTCCGCTGATCAAGCGGATTACGGACGCACATGGCCTGCTCCTGAGGTACGTCCAGCATCACCTTACGCCAGATGAGACCTATCCGTTTCAGGAAGGCGTTACCGCCGGCGCCGCCGGAGGCTTCGATGGCTTTTCGGAGGGGTGGTTTGAAAACGAGCAGACCCGTGATGCATATTTCGCGTTGCCGGCCATGAAAACTGAAACGCTCGAAGATGAGCGGCAGTTCATCGATGTATCAGCGACGCGTTGGGTGACGCTCGACAGTCAGCATACCATCATCAGTGGGCCTTCAGAACTGCTCATCAATTATGCTCAGGAGCGACAGTCCGCGCCTGTTATTTGACGATGTCACATAATCGTTTGTGGCTCGAACTCAAGAATGTGGCTGGGAGAAGGCCGATGAGAAAGCATGTTATTTTGGCCTTTTCGCTAGCTGCCGCGATCAGCGCAGCCACCGGTGCCGCTAAGCCGGCGAAGGTCGGTGCTGCTGGCCCGGCTGGATCGTCGGCCTACAGCGCCAAATGCGCTGCATGCCATGGTGCCAAGCTTGAAGGCGGCTTTGGCCCACCGTTGTCGGGATCTGGTTTCAAGGCCAAGTGGAGTGCCAAGGGCCTCGCCTCGCTAGCCAACTACATCAAGGCCAATATGCCGCCCTCGGATGCCGGAAGCCTATCCGCCGCACAGGCTAACCAGTTGGCGGCCATGATAGGCACCAAGAACGGAATTATCCCAAAGGCAGCCGTCAAAGCGGTCGGCTCAAGCCCTGTACCAAGTCCGGTCTCAAACTCAAAAAAGGCCATTCAAGCAAAAGCCGATGAAAGTGCCGAAGGCGGAATTGGATCGGCTATCCTGAACGAAGATGGTTTTTACCGCGGTCGTATCAAGCAACGCAAAGATATACTTTCCGCCATCAGCCCGGTGACCGACGCGTCGCTGCAAGCGCCGCCAGCCGAGGATTGGCTCGGTTCCCGGCGGACCTTGGACGGTTTGGCATCCAGTCCATTGAAGCAAATCAATCGCGACAATGTCGGCAATCTGACCCTGGCATGGAGCCTTGCGCTTCCGAGCGGTACGAACGGCATCACGCCCCTGGTGCACGACGGTGTCATGTTCATAAACAGTGACGGCACGGTCAAGGCGTTGTCTGTTGCGGACGGCGATGAATTGTGGTCGTTTAGCCGTTCGGCCGAAAATGTTCCGCTGGGCCCACCCGTCAGCCAGCCAAGGTCGATGGCCATGTATCAGGATAGGCTTTATGTGCCTACTCTCGATAACCACATGATCGCTCTTGATATTCATACCGGCAAGGTGATCTGGGATCATCTGATTGAAACCCCGAAGATAACGCTTCGCATATCGGCCCCCCCCCTCATCGCCAGGGGTAAGATTTTCCAGGGCATGGCGGGCTGTGCGGGCGCCCAGGAAACCGGTGGATGCTTTTTGGTCGCCCTTGATGCCCAAACCGGGAAGGAGCTGTGGCGCTTTTATACGCTGCCGCGAAAGGGGGATCCCGGTTTCGATACTTGGGGTGGTGCGCCTGCGTCCGAGCGGTTTGGCGGGTCGATCTGGTCGGCCCCTACTTATGATTCAGAAACAGGGCTGATCTATTTCGGAGTTGGGCAGACTTACCATGTCGCGCCGTTGCTGAAAAAGTCCAAGACAGATGAAAGCAACAGGGCCTTGTATACCAACGCAACCCTGGCGCTGGATCCGGATACCGGAAAGCGCATCTGGTTCTATCAGCATATGGAACGGGACGTCTGGGACTTCGACTGGGCCTTTGAACGCTATGCTTTCACGATGAAGGCGGCAGACGGTCCTCGCCGGGTTGTCGGTACGGTGGGGAAGCTCGGTATTCTGGATGTGCTCGACGCGAAGACCGGCGCCTACGTCGCGTCCTTTGACATGGGTATGCAGGACTTGGTCACGGCCATAGATCCAAAGACAGGTCAGAAGACTACAAACCCCGCCGCAGAACCTCAAGACGGCGTTTTCAAGCACATATGCCCATTTGCCGGTGGCGTTAGAAATTGGCCGGCAACGTCGTTCGATGGTTCGCAAGGTGTTCTTTATGTTCCGTTCACGCGATCGTGCATGAATTACGCGTTTCATGGGGACCGCACCTTGGATATTTCCTACGCTATGGCTCCGCCTGTCCAAGGTAACGGCATGTTGGGCGGGGTGATGGCGATCGATATGCAATCGCTGAAGCCGCTTTGGGTTCAAGAGCAGCGGGCCGCAGCATCAAGCGGCGTGCTGGCGACAGACGGCGGCGTGGTCTTTGCCGGCGATCGGGACCGCTGGTTTCGCGCTTTGGACAGTTCGAACGGCAAGGTCCTCTGGCAAACGCGCTTGGATCGTCGACTGAGCAGCAACCCGATCACATTTGCTCATGGCAATAATCAATACGTCGCCATTGTTTCGGGCGGCGGCGCACCGAATGACGCAACTCAGGAGAGCCTGAATCCGGAAATCTCCAAAACTGCGCCTGGAGTGACGCTTTGGGTATTCCGAAGTAATTAGAGTATTACTCCCATCATGAATGGTTCCGATGCTTTTTAAGCGTTCACGGACGGTCGGTCCTGCGGTGGTGCGCAGTCCTAAATTGAAGGTCGGCTCTTTAAGTATTTGTCCGGCTGGGACGGGTTTGGAATTTAGCGAAAGTTCGCCCGCGATGCGCGGTTGCGGGATAGAAAGGTGTCGAGGGCTTTATGGTTGAGGACAAAGTAATCATCGTCACTGGTGGTGGTTCCGGAATAGGTCGAGCGACCTGCGACACTCTGGCTCGCAACGGAGCGAAAGTCATCGTGGCCGATCTTGACGCCGCCAGTGCACACGTGGCGGCCGAGGCGATCACTGCAGAGGGAGGTGTTGCGACAGCGGTCAAGGTCGATGTGGCCGATGAGGCTAGCGTCGAAGCCATGGTGGCATTTGCGGTTGCCACATATGGCAAGCTGGACGGCGCGGTTAACAACGCTGGCATCGAAATGTCCAACAAGCCGGTGCATGAGCTTTCTGCTGAAGAGTGGCGTCGCGTAATCGACGTTGATCTCTCCGGCGTCTTCTTTTGCGTTAAGCACGAAGTTCGCGAGATGAAGAAGAACGGCGGGGCCATTGTCAACACGTCGTCGGGCGCAGGCCTGCGCGGACAAATCAACGCAGTTGACTACGTCGCAGCCAAGCACGGCGTGCAGGGGATTACAAAGGCCGTCGCGACTGAGGTCGGCGCGTTCGGCATCCGTATCAACTCGGTCAATCCGGGTCTGATCATGACGCCGATGGTTCGTGATCGGCTAATGCACGATCCAGTCTTCGATAAGGCCCTGGACGGCTTACGGCAGCGCCACCACATCGGTCGCTTCGGAGAAGTGCAAGAAGTAGCCAACGCAATCATGTGGCTGTTGTCTGGTCAGTCGTCTTTCGTGACCGGAGCGCCGCTTCTTGTCGACGGGGGCTACTGTGTCTGAGCGCATGTTTCACTCAAATGTGAGGTGGTGTCGGATTTCTGGATAGGGTGTTAGAGCCTGATTCATAATTATCGGGTTTATTTTCATAGCCTTGCCATGCGGTTGCTGACGCGATGGTTTGCTCGAAGTCCTTGGCGAGACGGCGGTTTCGATTCAGCCATGGGACTGTCAGGATTTCCGTGTGTGGCGAGGCGGTTGATCATCAGGCGGCCATGGCCC
>NZ_BMZA01000030.1 GCF_014652555.1 Novosphingobium colocasiae | reverse complement strand
GCAAACGCAGTGGGCGACCTCATGCCATGGATCGCCGTGGTCTGAGCACATCGCTTACGGAAGATCAGCTGGCGTCGAGGAACCAAAGGCCGCCTGACGGCTCGCTTTGCCCCCATGCGTGTGCGTATCGCCGATGGCGCGCCACACCGGAACGGAGATGCTGGCGCTCAGCATATGCCAGGCGAAAAGGCTTGGCTGGTAGGTGAGCATCGCTCGAACGGCGAGCGAAAATACTATCTCTCCAACCTTCCCGCCGACACCGCAATCAAGGACGTCGCTAGCGCCATCAAGGCGCGCTGGATCGGCCAGCCGGAGAGGCTCCAGGAAGCCGAGGAAGTAACCGCCTTTGCGTAATTTGGGGATGCGCAGTTCAACCGTGCTCGCCCGCGTCTACCAATCACGCTCGCGGTAACCGTTGCGCTGAGCGAGCCGCGCGGCGTCTTTCTCGCCATAGGCTGCGCCGGTCAGGCCGCCCACTTCCAACTCCATCAGCCGCTACGCGGCAAAACCGATCATGTCGCGTAAAAAGTCTGCGTCCGCGCTCTTCCTCACAAGCGCCTGAACGTCCATCCTATCGTCGGTCATCGGGATCGTCGTTGGTTTGATTCTCGCAGACCAAACCTATCCGAAGATCACCGATGGCCACCTACGAACCTGCACGACCTCCCGGGACGAGATCGCGGCTACCGTACTGTCTTGCGCCAACACGATCGTCGTCTCAAGTCGAAATTCCGCGTGACTCTTCCCTTGCGAATTACGGTCAGTGTTTGCACAACCCCATTGCATATGACATAAATCCTGTGGGAGCCTGACTAGCGTGAAGGTCCGATTTACCGTCGGACGCAACGCGCGACGGGACAGAGAGGTCACGCAACTGGCTCACGGAGCAAGTTTGCGGATTTTGGCTGGGCCGCGGACCAGGCCAAGTTACGGAAAAGATAAATGACCATACGGAACATCAAATCTGCGGAGAGAACGCTCGCCTTGTTCGAGCTTTTTTCAGCGCAGCAGAAGCCACTTACTGTTGGCGAAATTTCGAAACTGCTGAAAATACCCCAGCCCAGCGTAACGATGCTGATCCGGAACCTTATGGCGCTTGGCTATATTGAGCAGGACCGCTTCGCACGTACTTACACGCCGACCATCAGAATTGCGCTGCTCGGCAGTTGGATCCACCAGGCGTACGTTCAGGACCGTCAGCTTGAGTGGCGGTTGAGCACTTTGTTCAATGCGGTGGGGGAATCAACCTTCATCGGAATCCAGAACGGAGTTCACGCGCAGTATGTTCTTTTCCTCAAGCCTGAAATGCCCAATCGGTTCGACGTGCAAGCCCGCATGGCCCGGCCCCTTGCCGCATCGGCGGTCGGCCAGGCCTTGTTAAGCCTCAAACCCGAACAAGAGATCCGAGGCCTTGTTCATCGCGCAAATGACGAAGTTTCGGATCCTCGGTTCAGAGTAAATCCGCAAGACTTCATGACGACCATCGAGCAGGTGCGCGCGCGCGGCTTTGCTGAAACACGCGGTGAGGTTCAAGATAACATCGCGGTCATCGCAATGCCGATCCGGACGGTGCTAGGCCAGTCCCCAATTGCCGTTGCCGTCGGTGGAGTGATCGAAAACATCGACGCAAAACGCGATCTGATCCTGCAGGAAATGAGAAACTTCGTTTCCGCCGTTTCAGCCGAAAAAACCGAAGCGGAGCAGGTCGGTCCGGAGCGAAGCGAGGCCGGAGCTCAATTGGCGTTTGCTACGAAAACGTAACATGCCAATTGAAATCCGGCCTTTCGAAGGTCAGAGCCGCTCGATGATTGTGACGTTGGCCATGCCGCCGCCTTCGCACATCGTCTGCAGGCCGTAGCGCTTGCCACGCGCCTTCAGCGCGTGGATCAGGGTCGCCATGAGCTTGGTCCCGCTGGCGCCCAGCGGGTGGCCAAGGGCGATCGCCCCGCCATTCACGTTGAGCTTGGCCGGATCGCCGTGGTGGTGGGCCATCCACGCCATCGGAACCGACGCGAAGGCTTCGTTCACTTCGTACAGATCGATGTCGTCAAGACGCATACCCGCGCGCTTGAGCGCCCTCTCCGTTGCGAACAGCGGCTCTTCGAGCATGATCACCGGATCGCCGCCCGTAATCGTGAGGTTCACAATACGCGCCGAAGGGGTGAGCCCATAGTCCTTGAGCGCCTTCTCGGACACGATGAGCGCGGCGCTGGCGCCGTCGCAGATCTGGCTCGAAGTGGCAGCCGTGATGCGCCCGCCTGGAGAAAGGGGCTCGAGGCCTGCCATCGATTCCATCGTTCCGCCGCGACGAACGCCTTCGTCCAAAACGTGCATATCGGAAGAACCGTCAGGCAGGGTGATCGCGATCGGCACGATTTCGGCGTCGAACGCGCCGGCGTCGATTGCAGCTGCAGCCTTGGCCTGGCTTTCAAGGCCGAACGCGTCCATCTGCTCGCGCGTGAACCCCCACTTTTCGGCGATCATCTCAGCGCCATCGAACTGGCTGAAGTTCTTGACGCCGAACCGTTCGAACACTTCGGGTGTGCGGGGGTGGCCGCCGCCCTGAGGCAGGCTGATGCCAAGGGGAGCCCTGGTCATGTTTTCGACGCCCGCCGCCACCACGACATCCTGCGTGCCGGACATGACGGCCTGCGCAGCGAACTGTAGCGCCTGCTGCGACGAGCCGCACTGACGATCAATCGAGACCGCGGGGACGCTTGTCGGCAACAGCCGCGATTCCAGGATTGCGTGACGACCGATGTTCAGCGCCTGTTCGCCGGCCTGCATCACGCAGCCCATGATGACATCTTCAATCACGGAAGGATCGATGTTCGTACGCTCAACGAGGGCGTCGAGGGTTCTGGCAGCCAGATGGGCGGGATGGACTCCCGACAGCCGCCCCTTGCGGCGGCCGCCAGCGGTGCGAAACGCATCGACGATATAGGCCTCAGTCATTTCAAATTCCTCTTGATGGCCCCCGTCCACAAGGTCCGGGGGCCATGAATTAACTTACATGCCGATGAGATCGGCCTTGATAAGAGTATTGCGGACGAGACGCGCCGTCGCGGCATCGATCATCTTGCCGTCCACCTGTGCGGCACCGAGGCCTTGGGCCTCCGCTTCGAGGTAGGCCGCTTCCAGCTTGCGAGCTTCGGCGACCGTTTCCGCTGCAGGGGTGAACACGTCGAGGCCCCACTCGATCTGTGCGGGGTGGATCGCCCACTTGCCGACCATGCCCAGCGAGCGAGCCTGGATGGCCTGCTCACGATAGGCCTCGGGACTGCGGAAGTTGCTGAAAGGCCCATCGACAGCATCGATACCCGCTGCGCGGGCGGCCATGGTGACGCGGAAGCGGGCGTAGTGGAAAATGTCCCCCGGATAGGCGCCGCTTTCGCCGATCGCACGAGTATCGATACCTTGCGAGGCCGAATAATCCCCCATGCCAAAAATAAGGCACTCCATGCGATCAGAGCAGGTGGCGATTTCCTCAACGTTCTGAAGGGCCTCGACTTCTTCGATCAGGACTTCGATGCCGATCTTGCGCTTGAGGCCGAGCTTCTGCTCGAGCTGCTCCAGCATGTGATGCAGGAACATCACGTCGGCGGCGGTGCGCGGCTTGGTGAGCATGATCGTATCGATGTTTTCACCGGCGCCCTCGACCACCGTGATGATGTCACCGTGGCACCACGGAGTCGTCACGTCATTGATCCGGACGCAGCGCGTCTTGCGGCCCCAGTCATGCTCGTTGAGGGCCCGTACGATCGAGTCCCGCGCAGCAACCTTTGCACTAGGCGCAACGGCGTCTTCAAGGTCGCAGAACACGTGGTCGGCCATAGAAGCCGCTGCCTTCGCCAGCATCTTTTCGCTACTGCCAGGAACGGAGAGCTGAACTCGACGGAGACGTGCGGGACGATCATTTTTTGACATTGCCATTATCCTCGTGTTTTCAATTCGCTATGGACCGGTGTGGATCCTAAATTTGGTGCGCACCCAAGCTCGTGAAGGTCGCTGCCCTCTGACATGGGCACCTCAACGACAGTCACGGAAGTCCCTAAAAGCCTCAAAGCGCGACAAGGGTTTCGTGTTGGCCCTGTGCTCGCAGCGATGCAAAAATTTTCTACTTTGTCGCCTGCCTGGATACGAAGCTATTACAGGCAAAATATCGCCAATATCCTCGGCGTTGCCAAAGGATAGAACAACATCATCCAGCATGGCCTTGTCGAGCGGCAGGGTCGGCAACACGTCGCTACAGGCGCTTCGTTTCGGACGGTATCAAGCCAGCGTACTTCTTGCGCCAGCTGTAGAAAGTCGCTTCGCTAATTCCAGCCTTGCGAGACACTCCGCCGATCGACGGCCCGTCATCAGCCTGCTTCAGCACAAAGGGGATCTGCGCCTCTGAAACCTTCAATCCCTTTGTCCGGCGTCATCGCACATGGCACAGATCAGGGTTTGAGATTTAAGGAGGGTTTCGGCTTCATAATAGTGACGAAGGAACGAAATAATAGTGACGAAGGAACGAAGATGAAGCCCATATCCACCAATGCAAAATCTTCGGCGAAGGCCCCTGCTGAGCAGGTGGTGAAGGATATCCGGCGGCAGACGCGGCGCCATTTTTCAGCCGAGGACACGATCTGCATCGTGCAGGTTTGCCTGCGCGGCGAGGACAGCATCGCCGAGCTGTGCCGCAAGCAAGGCATCGCCCGGAGCCTTTGCTACGCCTGTTCGAAGGAGTTCATGAAAGCGGGCAAGCGCCGCCTGTCTGGCGACACCGGCCGTGCTGCGACCACCGGCGAAGTGCAGGATCTGCGCCGGGAAGTCCGTGCGCTGAAGGAATGCGTGGCCGACCTGAAGCTCGAAAACGGGCTGCTCAAGGCCGCCGATCAATTCCACATCCAGACCACCCGACCGACCGAAACGTGGCAGACCGACTTCACTTACTTCAAGATCACCGGGCGGGGCTGGATGTATCTGTCTACCGTGCTCGACGACTTCGCACGCTACATCATCGCCTGGAAGCTGTGCACCAACATGCGGACCGCGGACGTTGCCGACACGATGGACCTCGCCCTGACTGCTTCCGGCTGCGACGGCACCACGGTGCTGCACAAGCCAAGGCTGATCAGCGACGAACGGCACCAGCTACATCGCAGGCGAGTTGGCGGACTATATCGGGGCTAACAAAATTAGCCATGTTCGCACAGATCCTTGCCATCCGCAGATCCAACGCAAGATCGAGAGCTGGCACCAGACCCTCAAAAACCGCAGAAGGGGCCTTACTCCGCTATTCGACGCCGCGATCTGCGACAAATGTTATGACAACCGATATTCCCGACAAGATCCCGTTCCCGTCGCTCGCGAGTAAAAGGTGACGAATGATTGCCTCTCCTCGTTAGTGAATTTGCCACCAAGCCCCATTACAATTGCGATGCCGCAGGCGACCCTGTCGCCGCGCCTTGACGCTATGTGCACCGGACGCAATAGGTTCCTGCGAAAGCAACCTAGTTGCCTGAATTTCCCGCTTGAAAGGACATGTGTCCATGAAGATCCTCGTGCCCGTGAAGCGGGTGATCGATTACAATGTGAAGCCGCGTGTGAAGGCGGACGGGACGGGTGTTGATCTTTCGAACGTGAAGATGAGCATGAACCCGTTTGACGAGATTGCGGTGGAAGAAGCGCTGCGGATCAAGGAAGCGGGCAAGGCCGACGAAGTGATCGTGGTGTCGGTGGGTCCGGCGAAGGCGCAGGAAACGCTGCGCACGGCGCTGGCGATGGGCGCGGACCGGGCGGTTCTGGTGGAAACCGACGCCGAGGTCGAGCCGCTGGCGGTGGCCAAGATCCTCAAGTCGCTGGTCGAGACGGAGACGCCGGGCCTGGTGATCCTGGGCAAGCAGGCGATCGACGATGACAGCAACCAGACCGGCCAGATGCTGGCGGCGCTGCTGGGTCGTCCGCAGGGCACTTTCGCCTCGAAGGTCGCGGTCGAGGGCGACAAGGTCGTCGTCACCCGCGAGGTCGACGGTGGTCTCGAGACCGTGTCGCTGGCGATCCCGGCGATCGTCACCACCGACCTGCGCCTCAACGAGCCGCGCTATGCTTCGCTGCCCAACATCATGAAGGCGAAGAAGAAGCCGCTCGACGTGAAGAGCCCGGCCGATTGCGGCGTGGACATCGCGCCGCGCCTCAAGACGCTCAAGGTCGTCGAACCGGCCGTCCGCTCGGCCGGCATCAAGGTGGCCGACGTCGACGCGCTGGTTGCCAAGCTCAAGGAAATGGGAGTCGCCTGATGTCCAAGACGCTCGTTTGGGTCGAACACGACAACGCGTCGGTCAAGGACGCGACGCTGGCCGCCGTCACCGCTGCCTCGCAGCTGGGTGAGGTTCACCTGCTGGTCGCCGGTGCGGGCTGCGCCGGGGTGGCCGAAGCCGCCGCGCAGATCGCCGGCGTCGGCAAGGTCCACCTCGCCGACGATGCCGCCTATGGCAACGCGCTGGCCGAGAACGTCGCGCCGCTCGTCGTGGCGCTGATGGCCGATCACGACGCCTTCGTGGCGCCGGCCACCTCCAACGGCAAGAACATCGCGCCGCGCGTCGCCGCGCTGCTCGACGTGATGCAGGTTTCGGACATCCTCTCGGTCGAAGGCCCCAAGACCTTCACCCGTCCGACCTACGCCGGCAATGCCATCGCCACGGTCGAATCGAGCGATGCCAAGCTGGTCGTCACCGTGCGCGGCACCGCCTTCGCCAAGGCTGCCGCCAGCGGCGGCGCGGGCGTGGTCGAGGCGGTTGCCGGTTCGGGCGATGCGGGGCTTTCGAGCTTCGTGGGCGCCGAAGTGGCCAAGTCCGAGCGTCCGGAACTGACCAGCGCCAAGATCATCGTCTCGGGCGGCCGCGCGCTCAAGGACGCGGCAACCTTCGAGGCGACGATCATGCCGCTCGCCGACAAGCTCGGCGCGGGCGTGGGCGCCAGCCGCGCGGCGGTGGACGCGGGCTATGTGCCCAACGACTACCAGGTCGGCCAGACCGGCAAGATCGTGGCCCCCGAAGTCTACATCGCGGTCGGCATCTCGGGCGCGATCCAGCACCTCGCCGGCATGAAGGATAGCAAGACCATCATCGCCATCAACAAGGACGAGGACGCGCCGATCTTCCAGGTCGCCGACATCGGTCTCATCGCGGACCTCTTCAGCGCGGTGCCGGAACTGACCACGAAGATTTCAGGAGCCTGACATGAGCACAAGGTTCAAGATCGCCGTTCTCATGGAGCGCGCGATCGGGGAGACGCGTGTTTCGGCTTCGCCGGAAACCGTCAAGAAGCTGACCGCGCTGGGCGCACTGGTCGCGGTGGAGACGGGGGCGGGGGATACCGCATCGATCTCGGACGCTGACTATGCCGCTGCCGGTGCCGAAGTCGGCCCGCTGGAAAGCGTACTGGCCGGCGCCGACATCGTGTTCGGCGTGCAGGGGCCCGATCCGGCGCTGTTGGGCGGGGTGAAGCCGGGGGCGTGGATCGTCGCCGGGCTTGATCCGTTCGGCCAGCGGGCGCGGATCGATGCTTATGCCGCCGCCGGGCTCGAAGCGCTGGCGATGGAATTCATGCCGCGCATCACCCGCGCGCAGTCGATGGACATCCTCTCCAGCCAGTCGAACCTGTCGGGCTACAAGGCGGTGATCGAGGCGGCGGGCCACTATGGTCGCGCTTTCCCGATGATGATGACCGCCGCCGGTACCGTCAGCGCTGCCAAGGCCTTCATCATGGGCGTCGGCGTTGCCGGCTTGCAGGCCATTGCCACTGCGCGCCGCATGGGCGCGCAGGTTTCCGCGACCGACGTGCGTTCGGCCACCAAGGAGCAGATCCAGTCGCTCGGCGCCAAGCCGATCTTCGTGGAGAGCGTCAAGGGCATCGAAGGCGAAGGTTCGGGCGGCTATGCCACCGAAATGAGCGAGGAATACCAGAAGGCCCAGGCCGAACTGGTCTCCAGCCACATCGCCAAGCAGGACATCGTCATCACCACCGCGCTCATCCCGGGCCGGGCGGCGCCGCGCCTCATCACCGACGCGCAGATCGCGACGATGAAGCCCGGCAGCGTGATCTTCGATCTCGCCGCGCCGCAGGGCGGCAATGTCGAAGGCTGCGTGGCGGACCAGATCGTGGTGCGCCACGGGGTCAAGATCGTCGGCTATTCGAACACGCCCGCGCTGCTGCCGGCAGACGCCTCGGCGCTGTTCAGCCGCAACCTGTTCAACTTCCTCTCGGCCTTCTGGGACAAGGAAGCGGGCAAGCCGGTGCTCGACGAGGAAATCGGTGACGCCATCCGCCTGACCAAGGGCGGGCAAGTGGTGAACGCGAGGCTGCTCGCATAAGGGGGAGGCAGTCCTCATGGACTTCATCAGCATTCTTTCGATCTTCGTGATGGCCTGTTTTGTCGGCTATTACGTTGTCTGGTCGGTGACCCCGGCCCTGCACACTCCGCTGATGGCGGTGACTAACGCTATTTCCTCGGTCATCGTGGTCGGTGCGCTTGTTGCCGCAGCGGCGGCCGGTTCGCCCGCCGCCAAGTGGCTGGGTCTCGTCGCCGTGGCGCTGGCGAGCGTGAACATCTTCGGCGGCTTCGCGGTCACCGAACGCATGCTCGCGATGTACAAGAAGAAGGACAAGGGTCCGGCCAAGGCCAATTCCGGGGGGAGTAAGCACTGATGGCACACCTCGCCGTGAACCCCTGGATTCCGTTCGCCTACCTCGTCGCGGGCGTCTGCTTCATCCTCGCGCTGCGCGGGCTTTCCAGCCCCGCCACCAGCCGCGCGGGCAACCGTTACGGCATGTTCGGCATGACGATCGCGGTGGTGACGACGCTTGTCACGCACGAGATCGCCAGTCTGCCCGAAATCATCGGCGCGATCGCCGTCGGCGGCGTGATCGGTTTCATCACCGCGCGCAAGATCAAGATGACCGACATGCCGCAGCTTGTCGCGGCGTTCCACAGCCTCGTCGGCCTCGCCGCCGTGCTGGTCGGCCTGGCTGCCTATCTCAATCCGATCGCATTTGGCATTGCTGGTGCGGACGGGATTATCGAGCCTCAGAGCCGCGTGGAAATGGGCCTTGGCATCGCCATCGGTGCGATCACCTTCTCCGGCTCGATCATCGCGTTCCTGAAGCTGGCCGGGAAGATGAGCGGTTCGCCGATCCTGCTTCCGGGACGTCATGTCATCAACCTGGGCACGCTGATCGCGATCCTGGGCCTCGTCGGCTATTTCACGCAGGACCAGAGCCAGTGGATCATCGTCACGATCACGGTGCTCTCGTTCCTGATCGGCTTCCTGCTGATCGTGCCCATCGGCGGCGCGGACATGCCGGTGGTCGTCTCGATGCTCAACTCGTACTCGGGCTGGGCGGCGGCGGCGATGGGCTTCACGCTGCACAACACGGCGATGATCATCACCGGCGCGCTGGTGGGTTCTTCGGGTGCGATCCTGTCGTACATCATGTGCAAGGCCATGAACCGCGGGTTCCTTTCGGTGATCGCCGGCGGCTTCGGGGCCGATGCGGGTGCCGGCGGCGGTGCCGGCGGTGCGCCCAAGGAGCAGCGCCCGTGGAAGCGCGGCTCTGCCGAAGACGCGGCCTTCATCATGAAGGAAGCCGAGAACGTCATCATCATCCCGGGGTACGGCATGGCGGTGGCGCAGGCCCAGCACGTGCTGCGCGAGATGGGCGACCAGCTCAAGAAGCACGGCGTCAACGTGAAGTACGCGATCCACCCGGTCGCGGGCCGCATGCCAGGGCACATGAACGTGCTGCTGGCCGAAGCCAACGTGCCGTATGATGAAGTCTTCGAACTGGAAGACATCAACGGCGAATTCGCGCAGGCCGATGTGGCGTTCATCATCGGTGCCAACGACGTCGTCAACCCGGCAGCGCGGACCGACAAGTCCAGCCCGATCTACGGCATGCCGGTGTTCGACGTGGACAAGGCCAAGACCGTGTTCTTCATCAAGCGCAGCATGGGCGGCGTGGGCTATGCAGGCGTCGACAACGACGTGTTCTACATGGACCAGACCATGATGCTGCTGGCCGACGCCAAGAAGATGGTCGAGGAAATCAACAAGGCGCTGGCCGACTGATGTGATAACCTTCTGAACGAAATGAGGTTCGGGCAGCTTGTCGTCTGAACGGGACTAGTTAGAGCAAAAGCACCTGATTGACAAATGAAGTGACGAAGGTGGGGAGCGATATGTCACGCCGCTGAAAGCGAGCCAGCCCATTCCGTTACTTCAACTCTTCGTCTGAAATCATCCGGCTCGTGGTCTTGATGATGGGGGGCGACTGCATTTATGTGTCAAAGTAGGTGTGTCGAGCACCTAAGAAGGCTCCCGAGGAGGAAGTTAGCACGATTGGTTTGGCTACTCAAACGGCTCCAGCACCGCCCATTCGTCATCGGTCAAATCACTTGGCAGTGCCAGGTCCGTGCGGGCGGGCTGTGCCCGAGTGGTGTCGGTCCACATCGTTGATTTCATTTGGTTCATTGCAAAGCCGCTGAATCAACGACGTGGGTAAGCGTCACGCTATTCAGCTGATACCACTCAACTTAGTTTCGGATCAGGATCTGAGGTATCTGCCATAGTTATGAATAATCATAGCAATTTGAGGTTTCTGATTGATCCCTTTGGGCGCAAGGTAGACTACCTTCGTGTGTCCGTCACGGACCGCTGCGACCTTCGATGCGTATACTGCATGAAGGAACGCCAGACATTCCTTCCGCGTTTCGAGCTGCTATCGATCGAAGAACTTGACCGGCTTTGCAGCCTGTTCATCGAAAGTGGCACACGGCGCATTCGTCTGACTGGTGGTGAACCACTCTTGCGTCGGGGCATTCATAAACTTGTCGAGAGCTTGGGGCAAAAGGTGCAGACCGGTGCACTTTCAGAATTGACCGTTACAACCAATGGCACTCATTTAGCAGAGAATGCCCTGCATCTTGCCCGCAATGGGGTGCGCCGGATCAATGTCTCACTGGACACACGCGATCCCAGTAAATTCAAGCAGATTACCCGTGGAGGTCAGGATCGTGTCCCATGGGGTGGTGTAGGAAGGTTTCCCTGAGAGGGTGGCCACCGTCGATCTTCTGGTGGGTTCGGATGCGAACTTGAACCTGGAGAAGAAGACGATGACCGACGACAGAATGGCCCTTGTCGAGCTGATCGAGCAAGGGGCTGATATCGATTTGGTGCGTGAGATGCTGGCTTTCGCCGCAGAGCGCATGATGGATCTGGAGATTGAGGCCAGAACCGGTGCGCCCGCCGGCAGTCGCAGCCAAGCGCGGCTGAACCACCGCAACGGCTACCGCGAACGGGGATGGGACACCCGTGCCGGTCGGATCGATCTGGCGATCCCGAAGCTGCGCAAGGGCAGCTACTTCCCGAGCTTCCTGGAGCCGCGCCGAACCGCCGAGAAGGCCTTGGCAGCGGTGATCCAGGAGGCCTATGTGCACGGCGTCTCGACCCGTTCGGTCGACGATCTGGTCAAGGCGATGGGTGCCGGCGGCGTATCGAAGAGCCAGGTCAGCCGCCTGGTTGTCGAGATCGACGAGCGGGTGAACGCCTTCCTCACCCGCCCGATCGAGGGCGAGTGGCCCTACCTGTGGATCGACGCCACCTACCTCAAGGTCCGCGAGGGCGGGCGGATCGTCTCGACGGCGGCGATAATCGCCGTTGGCGTCAACACCGATGGCCGCCGCGAAGTTCTGGGCGTCGCCACCGGCCCTTCGGAGGCGGAGCCCTTCTGGAAAGCCTTCCTGCGTTCGCTGGCGGATCGCGGACTGCGCGGGGTGAAGCTGGTCATCGCCGACGATCACAAGGGGCTGCGCACCGCCGCCAGCAAGGTATTCGCCGCGAGCCAGCAACGCTGCCGGGTGCACTGGATGCGCAATGCGCTGGCCCATGCGGCGCCCAAGCAGCGGGCGGCATCACAAAACAGGGCGACGGCTACCTACGGCGCCTGCTGGTCGTCGGGGCGACGGCGGTCATGCGGATGACGCGCAAGGATCATGCAAGGCAGCCGAGGCTGGCCAAGCTTTTGACGAAGAAGCCGGCCAAGCTCGCTAGCGTCGCTCTGGCGAACAAAACGGCCCGGATCGCCTGGGTCATTATGAGCCGTGGGGAAATTTACCGGCCCGCTGTGGCCTGATCGACATAAGATAGCAGCCAGCGCTACGAGATGATGCAGGGTGAATGAGAGTTGATGACAGACCGGTCTGACCGGGGATCGTGGAAACCCAAGGGGAGCAGACGCTAACCAAGCGCGTTGACGTGATCAGGGAAACGATCCGCGGACTTCATCAGGGCCAGCAGCCATGTAGTGCTGCACGAACAGGCCGAACACATGGATGCACTCGACCGGTGCTAATCGACACTCAAAAACCTGTTGCACCGCGGGGGCCGTCCACCCCATCGTAAGCGTAGCCGCCGCCCCACCTTGCGGGCTTGAAGCGCAGCGTCGAGTCTCCGCGCCCTG
>NZ_BMZA01000029.1 GCF_014652555.1 Novosphingobium colocasiae | reverse complement strand
CGGCAAGGCGGTAACCTGGCAGCTCACCAGCTACGCCTAACCTACGCCCCTGCTTCGGCAGGGCTATACCGCAGAGCATCAGGCATTCCCTCCACGGCATGCCTGATGCTTTTTTCTAAGCGACCCAGATCCCGCAGATCACATTCCCAAATCACCTGAACACGCCATCCGGCTATTTTCAACGCAGCAATCTGGGCGCGATCCCGTTCGACGGTGGCCGCAAATTTTGCTTCCCAGAAGTCGGCCCTCGTCTGCGGCATAGTCGATCGTGAACAGCCGGCATGACGATGCCAAAAGCACCCATGCACAAAAATCACCAGCTTATGGCGTGGCAGGACCAAATCCGGTTTTCCAGGAAGATTTTTTCGATGCAGCCGGTAGCGATAACCCATGCGGTGAACCAAACGCCGAACAACCATTTCCGGGCCTGTATCCTTGCCGCGCACCCGCGCCATATTCGCGCTTCGCTGAGCAGGAGTAATCCGATCCACGGCGGTTAGCCTGACCGAACCCAGCTTTGACCATCCCACAGCAAGCGGCCGGCGTGAACCTGATCGTGATGCACATTACAGATGGTCACGAGGTTTTCGACGGTATTCCCACCCTTTGCCTTATGCTCGATTAGATGATGAAGCTCCAAAAATTTCCTCGGATCGTCGGGAGTGAGCATCGCCCTGTTCCAACCACAAACGACACATGAAAATTTGTCCCGCTCAAGCACTGAGACACGAACATCATCCGGTATCTTGCGATCATGTTCGGGAGCCTGCTTATCCTCATCAAGCACATAGCTGCCGACCGGCAAATCCTCTCGGCCTTGCATGCGTGTGGATATCGGCCACCCTTCTTCCGTGCGGAGTTCCCTGACACGACGAGGCCATTCGTTCGCCTTTCCGGCAAGATATTTCAGTTCCTCAAGCGAAACGGGTTTCCCGACATTCGCACGGAAATACTCCAGCAGCTTTGCCTTCACGCCCAATGGCTTTCGGCGGATAGTGTTCAGCATATTCCAGCGGTGAGCCGCGTCCCGATCTTGGGTCGTGCTGACCAAGACATATTGGTCGGGCCGGATTTGCGCCGGATTTACTCCAAGCCCTCCGCCGATCTCGGCTGCGCTCTCAGGATCGGCATCGACCATTTCCTTGAAAGTAACACCGCTGCAAATGAGCCAACCGAATTGAACGCGCAGTTCCCTCACCCGTCTGGCCCATTCACCAATGCCGGACACAATCAGCAACTCATCGCCATCGATCAGCGTCATGGGGTAACGCTGCAAATAGACGATAATGCGCTCTCGGGCGGAATCGGCCAGTTGCGCCGGAATCAAACTACAGCCGAGATTCCTTAACCCCTGCATTGCAGGGATAAGACTTCGCACCTTAACCCGAAGATCAGGATCATGTTGCAGCTTCAGGAAATCGTCGAGAAGGCCTTTCAACTTCTCGACGTCGTTTTGATTGTCGGTTGAGGGAATAACCCGCTTAGCCATATAGCAGTTACGCCGTCATTTTGGCAGGCATCAGCACATCGGCCGCCATACGCGCCAGCGACCCAGCAAATGGAGGGGGCACCGCATTTCCGATTTGCCTCGCGATCTCAACCTTGGTCCCGCAAAAGCGGAAATCGTCGGGGAAACCCATAAGCCTGGCCGCTTCTCTATGCGTGATCGGGCGATGCTGATCGGGATGGAGATAGCGCCCTTTTTCCGGCTTATAAAACTCGGTGCGGATCGTGACCGACGGCCGATCCCACCAGAGACGCCCGAACAAATCCGTGCCGCCTGATGTTTTCCTGACCCAGCAGTCCGGGGTAATCTCGGGTGCATTCCGCAAAAGATCGAAGCGATTGCCGCCGGGTGGCACGGCTCGGTATCGGGCCATGCTCTTCTCTGTCGGCGTTCTTCTAATGTGAAGATTAAGGGGTGCTTCGCCCTGAATCTCGATCTCTACAGGTTCGGGCAAATCACCAATGACTTCCCGTACCGTGACCCACGGGCGACGATTTGTTTTCGTTCCGGGGTCTGCATGGGTCGGAAGAGGCGGAAACTGCGGTGCCCACACACCCTTCCGCCAACCGATGACAATCGTCCGCCGCCTGGTTTGCGGAGCGCCATAGTCCGCCGTATTGAGGATCGCCGCGTCCGTTTTGAAACCGATCTTTTCCGCCTTTTTACGGATCGCAACCAGTTCGGGGGAGCGGAACAGCTCTGCTACGTTCTCCATGATGAACATGCGCGCGCCGGACCGTCGAACAATGTCAAGATACGGCTCCCATAGGGCACGGCGAGAATCTCCATCCCGCTTTTTGTTAAGCAAGCTGAAGCCCTGGCAAGGAGGACCGCCTATCACGATATCGGCAGCCGGAACTTCGGTCCGATCCAACCAATCTTCAATGTTGCCGCAGACTGCATCACCAGAGAAATTTGCCTTATGCGTCTCGATGGCGGCCCGGTCATTATCTATCGCCAGGATCGGATCGAACCCGCCGCAGAAGCGATCATCAGCAAAGCCAAGGGACATGCCGCCGGCACCTGAAAACAGGTCAATCAGCTTCCATTTCATACGCTTTCGATCCTATGCATGGTGAGCTTCAACATTAAATTTGTTCTCATTATGTTCTCATTTCGTGCTTATACCCGTAGCGGGATCGTATCAAGTTGGATAGAGCGCGCCGCCCCTTCCTGGTGCCGTCAATCATAATAGGCAGGATATTATCGCTCCCGATCATGCCGCTGCGCCCTGACGCGTCCCGGAAACATCTCCTCATGGATCGGCTCCACCACCGCCACCGTGCCGTTTTCACCGCTCCGCACCTTGCCCGGCTCGAAAACTCGCCCCCGATCAAGCTGATCCGCAATCCATTCCCGTGCCCGCGCCGCATCGCGGGCCGCGCCGTCAGGATCGCCCTTATTCAGCCCCTTGGCGATCGCCTGGGCCACAATGTAATTCCCCTGTGCCGCCCTTAGCTCTGGATCGCGCGCAGCTTCCTCTGCCGTCGCCGCTCTGAACCTGTCGCCCAGCGTAATCACGCGATCGACGCCGGCACCGGACGCGCTGACATTGCCGGCGACGAGCTGGGCCAGTGTCTCGCCCATGGCGTCCACCTTGGTTTGCATCACCTCGACCTGGCCCACCAGATTCTCCACCGCCGCAAGCACCGCCCTCTGGGTCGCCAGCAGCGCCATCACCGGGTCGTCGCTGTCATCGCTCATCGCTCGCGACCCCTATCCTTGTCACGTTGACGCTGCCGGTTCTGCTCGGCCTGGTCGGGCCTGCGCGCCTTGTCGATACGCGAAGCGATGCGGTCGGCCGCACTCCCCGGCTCCGGAATGTCACTATCACGCTCGCCCCGCTGCGCCGTCGCCTCCGCGATCCGCTCGGCCGCGCCGCGATCGGCGGCCTGATCCTGACGCCCCCATGCAGCACTGAGACGATCACGTAGCCCCTGCGCCATGTCCTTGGCCTTCTCGCCCAGGCCGCGCATTGTTTCCGCGATCCTGGCGCTAATCTCGCGAAGCTGCTGCGTCAGCTCCCGCCGTTCGCAGTTACGCGCCTGCACCCCGCGCTGTTCGTCGCCGCGATCAGTGGGCGTGCCCTTGCGCTCCATTGCCACCGCCGACAAGGGCACCTTGCCCAGCGGCTCGCGGTCCAGCGCCTCTTCCTTCTTTGCGTCCCCCCGCTCCCGCGCCGCCTCGCGCTGATCCTTCAAGGAACGATGGTCGATCCGCTCATCGCGTCCGGCACGCGCCAGGGCACGGTTGGCATGGTCGGCCCATGCCGCGCGCCACCCCTCAAGCCGCTCGGCTGCGTTCCAGTCCCGGTTTTTCTTCCCGAACCCCTCGCCGGTCAGGTCGCGCATGGTCAGCATGACATGCGCGTGCGGCTGCTCCTGCCCATCTGCCGAATGGCCCCGGTGCAGCGACACGTCTGCAATCATGCCTTGGGACACGAACTGCTCGCGCACATAGCTGTCGACCAGGGCGCGCCGCCCCTCCGCGTCCAGTTCACGCGGAAGAGAGATTTCCACCTCGCGGGCAAGCTGGGCGTCCTTGCGCTTCTCGGCCGCCTCCACGCCGTTCCAGAGCTGAGCACGATCGAGCATCCAGTCAGGCGTGGACAAGGGAGCCATGATTGCGCGGTGTTCGATGTCCGACTTGCGCGTGTAGTCGTGGCATTTGCCAAGGCGCTCGTCGGTCAACCGCTCGCCCGACCGATAGGCGGCGGCGGCGACCGCGCTGCGCCCGGTGCCACGCGAGATGACTTTGACGGAGCAATGATAGATCGCCACGGGCCGCGCGCCTTCTTCCTTCCTTCACTTAAGGGGGAAGCCGTCCGGCGGGGGCAAAGCCCCCACGAGGACCACGCACATTGCGAAGCAATGTATAAGCGTGCCCTTATCTTCGTTAAGGTAGCCTTGTTACGTTCCCTTTGCTATAGCGAAATGCCATAGGAGGACGGCATGGCACGCACACCCGTTGAAGAACGCCTTGAGAAAATGCGCGAGGATGAGCGGCGGTTGCGTGAACGACGAAAGGCGTTGGAGGCGCGCGTCTCCGCCGATCGCCGCAAAGCCGAAACCCGCGAGCGCATCATGCTCGGCGCGTTCATCCTCCACCACATAGAAGAGGATACACCCACGGGCCGCCAGCTCGCGCCCCTGCTGCAACGCGAACTGCCGCTGTTCTTAACCCGCGAGCGCGATCACACACTGATGGCTCCCCTGCTGAAGCGGCTGAAGGAGAAGGAATGATGGCAGGGCCGCTGATCGGGGGTGAACGGGGTATCAGTGGCGGTTTCGCGGTCGTCGGCGGCATTATCGTCCTGGTCGGCACGCAATGGCTGCTCGGCAAGCTGCTCCCGGAATCCATCGCCAGCACAATCGCCTGGGCAGCTCTGGTGGCGTTCGGGGTCGCGGTCTGGAAGTTCAACCAAGGGATGCGGCGCAACGATATGCTCGGCTCGGCCGCCTTCGGATCGCGGGCCGATGTGCGCGGACTGGAATCCAATGGCGGCGATCTGCTCATTGGCCGGTCCGCCAAATCCGGCAAGCTGCTGCGTTATGACGGCCCCGCCCATTTGCTGACTATGGCCCCGACGCGCAGCGGTAAGGGCGTGGGCACCATCATTCCCAATCTGCTCACCCTCGACCGCTCGGTGATCTGCATCGACCCCAAGGGCGAGAACGCCCGCGTCACCGCTAGGGCGCGCGCCACCAAGGGCAAGGTCTGGTGCCTCGATCCGTTCGAGGTTTCCGGGCAACCCCCTGCCCGCTACAATCCACTCGACCGGCTCGACCCCGCCAGCCTCGATCTGGCCGAAGATGCGATGACGCTGGCCGACGCCCTGGTCCACGATCCGGCAGGCCAAGGCGGCGATGCCCATTGGAACGAGGAAGCCAAGGCGCTGATCGCCGGGCTGATCCTCTATGCGGTCGTCCATGAAGAGCGCGAGCATCGCACGCTGGCGACGGTGCGCGACTATCTGACACTGGCTCCCAAGGCGTTCGCTGATCTGCTCACCCTCATGCAGGACAGCCGCGGCGCCGGTGGCCTGATCGCCCGTGCCGCCAACCGCCAGCTCGGCAAGTCCGACCGCGAGGCCGCAGGAGTGTTGTCGTCGGCCCAGCGGCACACTCATTTTCTCGATAGCCCTCGGATCGTCGCCAGCACATCGGCCTCGGATTTCACCTTCGCAGGATTGAAGGAAGGGGTTTCCACGGTGTTTCTTTGCCTCCCCCCTGACCGGCTCGACGCCTATTCGCGCTGGTTGCGCCTGCTGGTCGCCCAGGCGCTCACCGACATGGCGCGCTCGCCTGCCAAACCCGCGCGGCCCGTCCTGTTCTTGCTCGATGAGTTCGCCGCCCTGGGCAGGCTGGAACCCGTCGAGCGGGCAATGGGCCTGATGGCCGGATACGGGTTGCAGCTCTGGCCGATCTTGCAGGACATGCACCAGTTGCGCGCCCTCTATGGCGAGCGCGCAGGCACCTTCATGTCGAACGCCGGGGTGTTTCAGGCGTTCGGGGTGAACGACCTCGCCACGGCCGAACTGCTGTCGAAAACGCTGGGCCAGGAAACCCTCGAATATCAGACGGCGGGCTATTCCAAAGCCAGCATGATCGACGGCGGCAAGCTCACCCGGTCAGCCAGCACGCAAATCAGCGCCCGCAACCTGATGAACCCCGATGAGATCATGCGGATGCGGCCCACTGACCAGCTATTGATGCTCCAGGGCCAGGCCCCATTGATCGTGGAGAAGATTCGATATTACGATCAGCGCGAGTTCTCAGGATTATCCGATCCCGGCTGAGGGGTCGCACCCTATCCGCCTGGCGTCTCTGGAAAGCCAATTTCTGACCTTGCCGCTTGTGTTGTTGCTGCTGGTTGAGCACCAACGTCCCATCCTGATTCCAACAAGCAAATTGCATCGACCGCGTTAGCGGTCGTCCTTTTAGCGTGGCGAAGCCGCGCCCTCTGCCCTCTCAGAAATCACGCGGCCTGAAGTCATCCACAACCCGGCCTAGTGTTAAAATATGGGTTAAGTGATGTGTTACGGGATTTTGGTACTCCAGTAACTACTTGATATAATGGTATTTATTTACAGAAAATCGGCCTATGGTGAATCCACTATGACGAAAAAGCGATTCCAGAGTGACGATAGGGTGAATCCACTCTGACGATAGGCCGCCGCCCGCCAAGCGTAATCGAAATGACGATAGCAGCAGGGATGAATCTGAAATGACGATAATCCGCTTGCGTATGTGAAATGACGATAGTAGCTCTCTGTCACTGAAATGACGATAGACTCCACCCCTACCCTGTTTGACGTTGCATCCGCCAGCGTCGTGGACGGCGACGATCGGACGCCCCTGCTGCCGGTGCGCCACCCCAACCAGGACTTGTTCATCTGCGACGTGCTGGACGCGATCCCGAAGGACGACATGGCCTCGATGGAGCATCCGGTCTTTTCACTCTCGACCAAGCCCGACAACCGGACGCGGCGCTATGAGCATAACGGCAACGTCATCGAGATTATCCCATCGGGCAAAGGGCTGGCGACGATCCATGACAAGGATATTCTGATCTACTGCATTTCGCAGCTCGTCGCGAAGATGAACCAGGGCGAGCAGCCCAGCCGCACTGTGCGCCTGCAAGCCTATGACATGCTCGTTGCCACCAACCGGCAGACCAGCGGCGAAGGCTACCGGCTGATGGCCGATGCCCTCACCCGCCTGCGCGGAACCACCGTGCGAACCAATATCCAGACCGGCGGCGTCGAGGAGACGCGGATTTTCGGCCTGATTGAAGAAGCCAATATCACCCGCAAGACGTTCGATGGCCGGATGCTCGACCTCGAAATTACCCTGTCGGAATGGGTGTATCGCTCCATCATCAGCAAGAACGTCCTGACCCTCCACCGGGACTATTTCCGGCTTCGCAAGCCCTTCGAACGGCGCATGTATGAGCTGGCCCGCAAGCATTGCGGCGTGAAGGACGAATGGAAGATCGGCTTGGAACTGCTACAGAAGAAATGCGGCTCCAACAGCCCTCTTCGGGTGTTCCGGGCCTTGGTCAAGAAGGTCTGCGAGCATGATGCTGACCACGGCCATTTCCCCGACTATGCGGTGACGATGACCGATGACGTTATCCTGTTCCGCAACCGCTCCGGCCTCAAGAGCAAGCCCGATCCAGTTACCGTCGATGACGATGCGCCTTATATCGACCCAGAAACCATGCACGACGCCAAGACGGCCGCGCCAGGCTATGATGTCTACGCGCTCTATGACGAATGGGTGTCGTGGTGGCACGACATGGGCAAGCCCGAACTGAAAAGCCCCGCCGGGGCGTTCCTCGGATTCTGCAAGAAACGGCACGAACGCAAACCGCTGCGCTGACCCCATGTGGGCTTGCCCACATGTAAACATCTCTGTGTAACAAGGGGTGGTTTCCAGCTTAGCGGGTTTTGGTCGGCGAACTGCAGAAAGCGGACTCCTGAGTGCCACAGCCTGCTTGGGCGGTTCGCGCCCTTATATCGGCCACCCTACGTTGCGGTTCAGCGAAGGCCTTCACGGCGCAGGACGTTGGACACAGTCGATTGGGACACGTCGAGGCGCTCCGCAATCTCCATCTGGGTCAAATCACGCTCGTAGAGCGCGACGATGTTCTGATCCCGTGCCGCCTTCCCGCCCCTGGTTTTGGGGGTATAGGTCATCGTCGCGGTCAACCCCGGCCCAACCACCTCCTGCGTGAAGGTCTGGCCACGATGCCCAACGGCGGTGGCCTTTGCGATACCGGTTTCCTTGTTCACAGTGACAGTGAATTTCTTCACGCCGGGATCGTCCGAGAGGCGATCCGTCAGCGCCTTCAATTCAGACGCCAATCCCGCGCTGCTGGCAATGGGAACGAGAGCTTTTCCGGTTTTTGGTGCCTTGGTGAGGCGAAGCGGCTTGGCCATGTGAATCAATTTCCTGGTATTTATAATATTTAGCTACCAGAAATACTAAATTCCAACAAGGGCAGTTACGGCCGGCCCGGTGCAATTTATGTCGCGTTCTAGGCACCTGAAACTACGGGCTGAATGGCCGAAGAAGGTTGTCTTCTGCCCCTAAATGAGGTGGCTCAGCACGAAAAGCGATCTTTCGGCGACTGAGCTTTTCGGAAGAATGATCGGTTCATAGTCGAGTTCGCGGTAAGCGATCACAAGGCGCTCGTATTCAGCAACCGCTTCGCTCATATCGTGTTGGCGTTCCCGATCCCTGACATAGATCTCCGGCCAAGGTGGTGTCAGAAAAACAAGGCGATAGTATCGAGGAAAAGAGGCAAGCGTGACCGAGGCCGCTCGGCCCGTTGCATGTTGAAGCGCAACTGCCGCGTCCACAAGGCCGCGATCGAAGAACGTCCAATTACCTTGCTCTTGAGCGATATTACGATCCTGGGCAGCCACCTCGATCGCTCGTGTCGCGAAAGCGCCCAGATTTACCCAAGGCAGCGCCTTGCCGTCACCACGCAGTTCCTCGGCTACAATCCTGCGGCCGGGTTCCGATACAGTTCCGAACCCTCGACCAGCCAGGTCCGTCAGCAATGTGGATTTGCCGCCGCCAGAGCAGCCTGAGAGGATCACATGCCGAGAAGATATGTTGTCGATGGTCATCAAGTCCGCATTCGGGCCGTGGGCTGCCCCGCCGCAACATGTTTGCATGTGAACATGCTCACTTGCCTACAGGACTTTCCCCCATCTTGCGGAGCCAGTCGTTAAACGCCTCGGCCATAGCATCCTGCAAGCTCATCCCATGCTTGCGCGCGGTCATATGCATGGCGAACGACATTTCCGGGCTGAAATAGCCCGTCATCGCCTTCTTGCCCTGACGGCTCGGCGCAACCGGGCTGCTGCCGGTGCTGCTGGCGATCGGCGCAGCCGTCCGCGCCTCCGGCTCGGTCGCCACCGGCGACGGCGCAGAATCGCGATCCCGCAATGAAAGCAATGATCCCTTCCGGCTCATGCGCTAGCCCTCCGCTTCCTAGATGCTTGCATGTTTACATGCCCGCATGTCCACTTGTAAAGCTCGCGCACCTCATCGGCCGCCTTGCCATTCGGCTCGACCTCCATCGCCGTTTTCCCCTCGGCCGCCGCGTGGCGGAAAGCAGCACGATCCGCGATATGGTGCGGGCAAGCGTCTAACCCATAGTCCTGCACGAGCTGCGCCGCTTCCTCATACATGCGCGGGGCGGTCGGGCTTCCCGCCGTGAAGATCACGAAAGCAGGCTTGCCGCGCATCTTCACAAGGCTGGCAGTCGTCTTGATCGCGGCTAGGTCGAACGCACTTGGCCGACATGGGATCAACACCAGGTCCGCCGCCTCGACGGCAGCGCTGGCGGCGCTATCGGCGTGGGGCGGGGTGTCGATCACTATGAACTGCGCGCCCTGCGCCGTGGCCTGCTCGATCTTGGCGGTGAGGCGAGGGGGGGCACTGTCGATCACGATCGGGGGCGCATCCTGCCGCCAGGCCGCCCATTGGCTCGCCGTCGCCTGCGGGTCCAGGTCGATCACTAGCGCGGTATGCCCGGAATCCTCGGCAGCAGCGGCCAAATGCAAGGCGAGGGTAGTTTTCCCCGCGCCACCCTTTTGGCTGATAATCGCGATTGTTGGCATGTGGGTATCCTTACATGACCGCATGTTTGCATGTGGTCATGCCCGTTGATTATCGGCCAATCAAGCGTGAAATGGTGGCTTGGCTCACATCGAACAGCGCCGCGACTGTGCGCTGGGTGTCACCAGCGGCGAGCCTTTCGAGCGCCTCGGCCTGCTGGTGAGGGGTGAGGGCGGCCTTACGCCCAAACTTCACGCCCCGCGCTCTGGCCTGCGCGCGTCCAGCGGTGGTGCGCTCGATGATCCGTTGCCTCTCCCAACTCGCCGCTACGCCCAAGACGGCAATCACGACCTCGGCAAGTTGAGAGGTCGTGTCCAGCATCGGCTCCGCGATCGAGCGAAAGCCAGCGCCAGCCTCCTTTACCATGTGAAGTGTATTCAACAGGTCGCGCGTGTTCCGAGCAAGCCGGTCCGTGGCCGTCACCATCAACACGTCGCCAGGATCAAGCGCGCCAATCGCGCGCTTAAGCTGGGGCCGCTCGGCCGACGCACCACTGATCTTCTCGCGGAAGATTTTGGTGCAACCGGCGGCCTCAAGCTGGGTGAGTTGCTGGGCCAGGTCCTGCCCATTGGTCGAGACGCGCGCATAGCCATAAATCATGGCACGATTTTGCATCAGATTTTTGTATCAGGAAAGATCGCTGATTTCCGCCATTCCCGTCCCGATGCAAAAATCCTGATTTTCGGATCAGATATAAAACCCAATCCGAAATCAGCGGTCTACTGCACCTTAACTCGAGGGAGAGATGCTTGGATCTTTGCGATCAAAACGCGACGCCCAGCACTGCTAGAATACGAACCCGCAGCGCCATGGGGAGCGACCTTCCAAAAATCGATGCCGCTTACAGGGGTGCCGTATGAGTCATCTCCTTGTAGACGACGAAGAGGCTCTTCTAGGACGGAACTATAGGACTCCGGTTCTAAAACCGAAAGTCCCATGGATTTCACAAGTTCTAATATAGATACGAGAGCAGAATGCAGAACAATTACCCCTACACCCTTTTGTAAGGCATACCCATTCGGTTGATCGAATGGATCTTCCATGAAACTTCTAAGTCCACGCCAAAATGCGTCAATTATCTTAGTTTGAGTATCTATATCCAGCATCCCAAAATACGGGGATGACAGCAGCGGTTTAAGAGATGTGACCATTGATGCAGCCGGAAGGATGGTTTGCCCTTTTTCCATTGCGGCAAATCTGACTCTTCCACGCCACGGAGGACTATTGTCGCTAAGTTTTTGCGTTATGTTCTGCGCTTTGACAATCCAGTCCTGCCCCTTTTCGGCTAAAGCATCTACTATGCTTTCGTCATTTTTTGATCTTTGCGTGAGAAGTTCATAGGCAAGATCAGTCCTTACGGGCTTTGCTTTGGTATTTATGGTGTAGAATTGCTCCATTTCTTCACCTTCATCTGCACCAAGCATGCAGACAAATGGAATTTGGTACTTGGACCACAATTCTTCATCTTCTTCTTGAATTAATTTTTCTAGAGCTTTTATTCTATGCTGACCATCAACCACATGAAATATGTAATTATTCTTCCTACCGGCTGAGCTTACTTTAGCTAGCGCGCTCAAATCTAGCTTATCGTCCGAATATGCATGCCGAGCCTCTCGCCCCCTAACATTTAAAAGAATGCAGGTCGGAAGATCTACGCGCCCTTTGATTAGATCGTTAGCCAGCTCATTAATCCGAGTTTGCTGTGGAGGGCGTTGATAGCCTTTCTTCGTTCGCGGATCGAAGCTGGGAATAACGTAGTTGTCAGGCGCGAGAGCACCAGCGGTAATGAAGCCAGCTACAATTGGCGTCTCGGTCTGGATGAGCTTTGGGCCAAGCGTCACTGACAAGACCGTCGGCTTCACGAAAGGGCCGGGGGGTGGGCTGAAGGTTGAGCGTGCCATACGAGTCTCCAATCAATTTACGTCTGCATATCAGACCCGGATATGCGGTTCCACATGAAAGACCCATTTTGCGGATCTGATTTCGCGGATCCGCGTTGACAACGTGATGAAGAGCGGGTTAAGGGAGTCCTTGCATGCTGTTCATGCAGAAACGACGAAGGCGGAACCGCGCCAACGGTCCCGCCTTCTGATCGGTCGGATGGTTCGTGGCGCCATCACCGATCGCTCCACAGACCACATCCGGGCCTACTACCTGGGATGTTACTCTTTTGGGCCGTTTCTTCAACCCGCCACGGGAGTGAAGAAGATGAAAAAGCCTATCGGCACGACTGCACGTACTGGTGAAACCTGCCCTGAGAGCGGCGTCTGGAAAGTGGTCGGCACGCCTACCACCACCGCGCCGATCGCAAAGAGCAACCGCATGCCTCCTTATAGCGGCAAGGCGGTAACCTGGCAGCTCACCAGCTACGCCTAACCTACGCCCCTGCTTCGGCAGGGCTATACCGCAGAGCATCAGGCATTCCCTCCACGGCATGCCTGATGCTTTTTT
>NZ_BMZA01000028.1 GCF_014652555.1 Novosphingobium colocasiae | reverse complement strand
GCCGCCAAACACCGATCGAGCTCGGGACACACCAGAGCGGCGGGCTCGTGAATAACCCGGGTTAGGTCCTCGACGGCGAAGAGAAAGTCATATCTGGCGCTGCAGATTTCACCATTGCGGAAATCGATGCGGCTTAGCCTTCGACAGCTACCCTGTTTCCCTCGGCGTGATTCCATGGATTTTGCCCCACTCGACCAGCTGCAACCTTTCTCCGAGATTCACGCTCAATTTGTAGAGGGTGTCTTTTCCAGTCCTTTGTCCCCCGAGAGACACTTTGACAGGGGTTGCGACTTGTCGTCGGCAAATGCCACGTAAGGATCTCCGCCAGGCAAGATCTGCGAATCGAAATACCCGCGCACTAGCGTTGGTCTCTTCGACATCAATCATCCGTCAGGGCGTATGCTCGCGTCGAAAAGAGCGCACGCGTACAGTCTGCAACGACGACGGGCAATACTACCGACGGGCACGGTGCTTGCCGAACCGGAATATTGTACATCGACGCAATTACTGCTGGCGTTTAGGGGAACAGCAAGGCGACTGACGGCTGGAGGAGTAAAATGGATCTGCACGCGAAGCCCTTTCGCTGTTTCGTGGCGGTGGCTGAACTGGGCACCTTCAGCCGTGCGGCGGTAAGTCTCAACATGTCGCAACCATCGCTATCGGCCCAAATCAAGGAGTTAGAACGCCGGCTCGGTTTCAATCTGTTCATTAGGACCAGCCGAAAAGTCGAACTTTCGGCGGAAGGTCTGCTGTTCCTTGGAAATGCCCGGCGCATAATCATGGAGTCGGATTGGCTGCGGCAGGCGGCGCAGGACATTAGCACGAACCAGCTCCGCATCGGCGCAGCACATCACACAGGGGCGATCCGCGACCGGCAGGAACTGATCGACCGCTTCATCGTTGCTCATCCGCCCATCGCCTTGCGCGTCATCGGCCGGCGACATTCACAGATCGCAGCGGATTTAGATAGGCAGACCGTGGATCTTGCGCTCACTATCGAATTGCGGGGGGAGGATGGGGAGCGGTCGGCAGTCGAGCAGGGTACCAAAGACTTTGAGCGGATCATATTGCGCGAGCGCAGGGTCGAGCTTCTTCTGACGGAAGACGATCCCCTTGCACGCGAGCAACGCATTCCTGTCGGCGGCCTGAAAAAGCGTGAGGTCTGTATAGTCGATCGTAATCACGGTATCACGTTGGCAGAGGGGCTTGCCCGCAAGCTCGAACGAGCGGGGGCGATTCTAAAGCACCCGCCGGAAGGCGATGCCGCGAGCACGATGCGACATGGCGCCCTGTTAGGCGTGCCTGCCATAAACCTCGGATGGTTTTCGAAACCGGACCTGCCGTGGCTCAAACCGTTGGTCAGCCGGCCAGCGGAAGAGCTGCAGGTTGTCACCGCCTTGGTTCTTCTGCGAAGCCGACACGCGCAGCGCCCGGCGGCAATGACCTTCTGGCAACACGCCCAAGCTTTCAAGGACACGTAATGCGGCGGTCTGACTGGATACCGTGACCTGGCGCCGCTTCGAGTCGATAATGACGTCTTGACCAACAGTCAAAATCTCGACAACATGTCTTAAAGCGCAGACAAGCGTCAGGATGTGCGATGTGGTTATCCAAAATCCGGATGGCTGTGAACGATGGCGCATTTAGGGAGAAATGCGGGATGGGTGTGGAGCAGTTCGAGCGCACGGCACCGGTCGAGAGCGATCGGCTTGACATCGATTTCCTGTCGGACGAATTTCTGAAAACGCCTTGGCCGCATCTGCAGAAGCTCGCGGCAAAGGCGCCGGTCTTTTGGAGCGAAACGCAGCAAGCGTGGATTCTAACGCGGCATGCCGACGTGAAAATCGCCCATACCGATTCCCGTTTTTCCGCCCGCCGGGCGGATATGCTCATGGGCATGTTGAGCAAAGGTATCCCCGATGTGGAGGAGCGATATCCCATCGGATGCAAATATGCTCGTCTGCAGTTCGCCTTCTTCGATGGCACCGAACACCGCCGAATCCGGAACCTCATGGTCAAGGCGTTCAGCAAGAGCGTCATCGAAACCTTCCGTCTGCACGCCCAGCAGTTGATCGAGGACTTTCTCGATCAGGCTGAGGCTACGCGGGAATTCGACTTTGTCAAACTGATCGCCGAACGCCTGCCCTGCAGCATGGTCCAGCGCGTTCTCGGCGTGCGGAGCGGCGACACGGAAGCATTCTTCCGCGCGGCGACCGCCATGCAGACAGTCTTGTCGGGTGGAGCGCGCACGACCGAGGAAATGGAAGAGTTCGAGCATGCGGCCACATATCTCCGCGACACGTTCTCCACGTTGATCGAGGAGAGGGAGGCGAATCCGACAGGAGATCTCCTCTCGCAACTGGTGCAAGCGCGTGATGTCGACGATCGTTTGAACCATGACGAATTGCTCGCCGCCTGCTTTTCGATCCTTGATGCCGGATCGGAAACCACTGCGCACATGCTCGGAGTCGGGCTGTTGGAGATCTGCAATCGGCCCGACCTTCAGTCCTTGTTACGGGACCAGCCTGAAGCCACGCCCCAACTTGTTGACGAACTGATGCGGTATCCCGGCCTTGTGCGCTTGATGCATCGCGTTGCCGCGGAAGATTTCGAATACGGCGGACAGCTAATACGGAAGAATGACGTCGTCTATATGATGCTCGCAGCGGCCAATGTGGACGTCGATGTTTACGAAAACCCGCTTCAGATCGACCCTAAACGCAAAATCCGCGAAACGATGGCCTTCGGATATGGCGCGCATCATTGCATAGGCCACCTGCTCGCAAAGATGGAGCTGCAGGAATTCTTCACCAGAGCTTTCCAGCGGTTTGAGATCAAGGTGTTGGAAGCTGCTCCGCCGCTCGTTCGACTGGCGATGTTCCGGGGTTATCAGCGGCTGCCGGTAAAGTTCGTCCCACGCGTTCCCACAACCGGAACCGGCCAATTCAGTTCGCAAACCGGATGATGAATCGACAGGTTCGGTTGGTTTCGCGGCCATCGGGCATAGCAACGGCTGATAACTTCATGTTGAGTGAGGTTGCGATCAAGCCGCTCGACGATGGCCAGATCCTTGTAAAAAATGCGTTTCTCTCGGTCGATCCCGCGATGCGCGGCTGGATCGCCGACGCGCCAAATTATTCCGAGCAAGTTGCCCTCGGCAGCGTAATGCGGGCGGTGGCGACAGGCTATGTTGTCGAGTCACGGCATCCGGCCTTCCAGCCGGGAGACGCGGTACTGGGATGGTTCGGCTGGCAAAATTACGCAGTAGTGGGTACAGCGGCGGTGCTCCGCAAAATTTCGGAGACGGAACTTTCGCTGTCGCTCGGCCTGCTCGGGTACTCGGGCGCAACCGCCTATCTCGCGCTCACGACGATTGGTCAGCCGCTGGCTGGCGAAACCGTCGTCGTTTCCACAGCAGCTGGCAGCGTGGGATCGGCTGCGGGACAGATTGCGCATATCCTCGGTTGCCGAACAATCGGCTTGACCGGCGGGCCCGCGAAAGTCGAAGCCTGCCGGACTGATTTCGGTTATGATCACGCGCTCGACTACCAGGCCTCCGATTGGACGGCTGACCTCGCAGATCTCTGCGTCGACGGTGTAAACGTGTATTTCGACAATACGTGCGGGACGATCAGCGATGTCGTTAACCGGCACCTCGCCTTGCGCGCGCGTGTGATCGTCTGCGGAACCGCGGCGATCGATCGATGGGATCCGTGGCCCGAAGGACCGCGGCGCGAGCGCCAATTGCTAGTCAGGCGCGCTCGCATGGAAGACTTTGTAATTTTCGATCATGAAGAAAAGGTAGAAGCTGCCATCGATCAGCTTCGCATATGGCATCGCGCGGGCACTCTTCGATCTCGAGAGGATATCGTCGATGGGATCGAAGCCTGTCCCGACGCTATCGCCGCGGTATATCGTGGCGAGAACATCGGCAAGCGCTTAATCCGTCTCAAGTAATCTATTCACTTGAATCTGAATGACTGACCGGCCGGAGGCCGGTCAGTCATTCAGGAGCTCGCAACCTGCCTAGTGCTTTGAGCGATCCGCTCTAGGCGGAGCGCGCTGCGCCTTACCTTTCCGGCATCGTCGCGCAGTGAGGCATCGACGAATTCAATGCTTCGCGGCACCTTGTAGCGGACCAGGAATCTCTCTAGATGCGCAAGAAGCTCGGCTTTGTCGATGCCTGCGGGCGCGTCAACGATCGCATGCACGCGTGCACCCAAATCGTCGTCGGGCAGGCCGATGACTGCGTTGGAGCGAACTCCGGGGAAACCGTCTATGATCGCCTCGACCTCAGCGGGATAGACGTTGGCCCCTCCCGAAATGATCAAGTCGGTGCGGCGATCGGACAAGAATATATAGCCGTCCGCGTCCACGGACCCGAGATCGCCGATCGATTCCCAGCCGTCAGGTGTCCGATTAGGTGTCCCGCCGATATAATAATAGCTGGTGCCCGCACCGGCCTCGGGCATCATGTAGATATCACCGACTTCGCCGGCAGGCAGGTCGTTCCCCTCGGAATCCGTCACACGGACCCTGAACCCCGCCAAGGCACGACCGACTGAACCGGGCTTCTGCAGCCATTCGGAGCCCGTTATCCAGCAAGCGCCACAGCCTTCGGTACCGCCGTAGACCTCCAGCACGCCGTCGGCGCCGAGCCATTCGATCCAGCCTTGCTTCAGCCAAGGCGGGCATGCCGCTCCCGTATGAAGAATATTCCGGAGGCTAGAAATGTCATACCCCGCGCGCGCTTCGTCGCCGAGTTTCCAGATTCGCTGCATCATTGTGGGGACCAGCACCGTGTAGTTAACGCGCTCCTCAGCAATGATCTCGAGTGCATATTCGGCATCGAACTTGCGCATGATGACCAGCCGATTGCCGCAGAACAATGCTCGAGCCGAGAACATGAATGCGGCGTTGTGATAAAGCGGGCCGGCGACGAGGTGCACATCGTCGGGCATCATGCCGAAAGCTGGCGTCATAGGATCGAAACAACCCGGGTCTTTCGAGACGATGATCTTAGGCCGCCCCGTCGATCCGCCCGAGGCCACGGCCTTCCAACTCTTGGGAGGCCGGTCGGGCAATGGCATCTCGGAGAAACTCTGGCTGGGATCGAACCCCGAACCCGACCAAGCCGAATTATCACCGGCGTCCAGGCCGATCACCAACTTCGGCTGAACGAGCTCGAGGATCGCGCCGCGTTCGATTTCGGGCATCTTAACGGATAGGGGTAGCGGCGTCGCGCCGAGCTTCCAGGCTGCGATCGCGGCCTCGTAGAAGTCGACGCTATTGGGCAGTGCCACCACGACGAAGTCACCCTCGCTTACGCCGCGCTGCGCGTAGGCGCGTGCCAAGCGGTTTGTTCGGCGATCCAGCGCCTCCCAACTGATCGAACGGCGCTCGTCCTGGATGGCTATCGATGAAACCTTCTGCTTTGCCCAAAGACCAATGCAGTACCCGATTGATTTCATGCCTTGTCCCGTCATTGTTCCGTCAGCCATTTGGCCAAAACCCAATAGGAATTATCGTCCGGCATTCTTCGGCTTTGCCGCATCTGTGTGGCATCGAATCCGACGAGGGTTTCAGACCAATCCCAAGATCCAACGGCCGGTTACCGAATTCAATCAGCTAAGGCGGAGCGCGCTGCGGTGAAATCAAGTTCATAGCATTCGCTCCGGCCAAATATCGATGATAGGTGCCGCCGCCAGCATCGCCCCCACGCTGTCCATCGCTCCTGTTTCAGTGCGCCATGCAACATAGGCGCGGTAATGGCCGACGGATTCCCACTCCTCCAGCAACATCAGCCGATCGCGATTGGTTTCATCCCGAAACACGCGAATGTCACGAAAACCCGCGAATGCTCGTGTTTCCTCAAGCATTGCTGGCATGTTCGCGAGGTGGAGATCAGCCTCACCTAGCTTGAACTCCAGTACTACAGTTGCGATCACTCCACCCGCCATTGCCATTTCTCCAACCGCCTTGCCTATAGTTGCGGGCCAGCGACGGCGAGCGACACGCGCATGCGCCACCTTGCAGCGCAAGAGTGTTCCCGATTTCGAGAAAGCCGATCGTCCTCGCCTCCAGCTTTTACTGTAACATCGCGGTGCTGGCCCGAGTCAGCGCAGCCGTTACGGTCTTGCTCTGAGCGATTGTCTCGGAAAAGGCCGAAACTCCATCCAGGCGGGGTAATCCCAGCGCGTCGGTCGCGGCATCTACGATACGCACGGGAACCCTCCACCCAATGCGACGCCCTTGCCGGGGGGTGCCTCAAGAGCGTCGGTCCCCTAAAACGCAGCCAATTGCGGAACACTTTTACCATGGTCCAGCGACCCATCGCTGCTCCGAAAAATCGTCCGCTGATGCACCGTCCGGAATCAAACATGTTCTGATAGGACGATATTGGGTTCGACGCCGATCAACTGCTTGCCATAAACTTCATAGCCGAGCGCACTATTAAAGATGATGTGGCGCATCCCGATGCTGAAATCGCGCCAGTAGCGCTGAATCGGATTAGCGGAACTATATGCCGAGGATCCTGCGAGGTTCATTAGCCGCTCGACGGTTTCGACGAGCATGTCCGCGACCGCAGCGCATTCACCTCGGCAGCGCGAGCGCTCTTCATAGGTCAATATATGCATTCGTTCTGCCGCAGCGTCGTTGTAAAGGTTGTGCTTTTCGATGATCGAACGCGCAATGCCAATATGCGCCGCAGCCTTTCCATATTCAGCCTGCCATATCGCGGAATCGCCGCGCCGGGGGAACGTATAGTAGATGATCGGTTTGTCACGTCCCGTCAGGACGGCCTCAAGCAGGCCCTCGGCGGCACCAAGTAAAACTCCCAGCGCCTTGGCTCTCAACAAGGCGAAAACCACCCAGAAATCTGTGGCTTCACGCTCGAAGCGGCTCTCTCCGGAATTGCGCGTCACCGAGACAGCCGACAGCTCACAAACTTGGTCAGGCTGGAGTTCGACATCGACCGCCACGACCGTGTCCGAGCCGGTTCCCTTCATGCCCGCGACGTCCCATGTCGCTTCGATCTTCACCTGCGACATCGGCAACGCCGTCATGCAAATCCGGCCATCGGCAAATTGCGAAGGCACCAAAGCCCAGTCGGCATGATGCGACGCCGATCCATAGGCCCATCGGCCGCTCACGACATAGCTTTCGCCGCGCTGCTCGATCTGACCGATACCGTTGGAGGGGCCGCACATCCGAGGAATGCCGTCGCGGAAAAGTCGGGCCTGCATGTCGTCAGAAAGAGTCGACGCCAGCCAAGCGTTTGAGTTGCAGATCGACACGACCCAAGCGGAGGATGGGCAGCCTTTCGCCAACTCCGCGGCCACGTCGGCCATGACGAAGGATGGGCAGCACCAGCCCCCCCATCGACGAGGGACTGACATATTGAACAGGCCGGCCTCATCAAGGGCAGCGACCACTTCCGGCACCAATTCCCCACGCCGTTCGTGCTCGGCCGCGTGCTGAGCCAATAGAGGTTTCAACGCGCGCGCACGTCCAACCAGCAGTTCGCGCAAATCCGCTTGAAACGTGACTTTCTTGGGGTCATCTCGACTCATGTCGTCCATCCTTAACGGCTGACGCGAAGGGACCTACCTTCCCCGCCAGCAATATGTCTCTCAGCCGATTTGCCCGGCCGGGCGCTCTGCGCCCGTGGTCGCATTCCGGCCAGTAACGATCCGCAGAACGTCAGCCCAGTCGCCCGGCGCATTGTCCCCGCGCCAGGCAACATGCTGGTCGGGCCGTACCAGCACGATTTTGCGCTCGAGCAATTTCCGCGTCAGATCAGTCTCCGGCAGGCGCACCGTCTTGACTGGTAGTCCCGCCGCTGCGGCAGCGTCCGAAAAGGCACCATCGGTTGCCTCGCCGACAAGGAGAAGGGTGAACTCGGGCCCAAGCTCGTCGTACAGCAAGACGCCGTCCTCCAGCGCAAAGCTCGGCAGCCGCGCGCCGGGTGTGGTGGTCGGCATACAGTAAAGCGGATCGAACGCGGGTGCCTCACCGGGCTCATAGCAGATTACCGGTGAGCACCCGTAGCGATAGCCATGTTCGATGCCCCACGACTCGTTCTCCGCATTTCCGAGATCCGCGATCACCTTGCCCAGTTCCGCCCGTCGCGTAGCGGCCTCCGGCGCGTCGAGATCGCCGGCTTCTTCGACCTCGATGAATTTCATCGTGATTGCGAAGCGCACTTCGGCATGGCGCTGTGCCGCTTCCCGGTTCTGGAGCGCAATCTGCCGCCGCTCGATTTCGTATGCGTCCAGCATGGATGCTCCGGCCCAGCCGTTGATCACCGACGCTAATTGCCAGCCCAGCGCAACGGCATCGCCGATGCCGGTGTTCATGCCGTAGCCGCCGGTTGGGATCACCTGATGGACCGCATCGCCCGCCAGGAGGACACGACCGGAGCGATAGCTGTCCGCAACCACTTGATGCGCTGACCATGGGTTGGCGACCAGGATCTCGAAATCGAAATCCTCGCCAACGAAATAGCGCAGCCAGGCGGCCGGATCCAGCTTTGACTCATCGGTGTCCGGAGCAAGTACCGACTGGACGGTCCACATATCCTTGCCGTTCTGCGCGATCAGCGAGCCTCGACCACTTTGGAAATGATAGGCCGCATGGCGGCGCCCGAAGCGCGAGAGCACTTCATGATCTTCAGACCGGAAATGCACCATATAAGCGCGTGCCATAGCTGGCTGGCCCTGAAGTTCGATTCCCAGAGCCGCGCGAACTTTGCTCCCGCCCCCATCGCAGCCGGCCAAGAACGGCGCGCGCAGGGTCTGACGCTCTCCGGTCGACGTGTTGGCGATCGTGACAGTCACGCCGTCTTCATCCTGCGCCAACCCCTGATAGGCCCAGCCGAAGCGAACATCGACATACTCGCTCTTATCATTGGCCGCCTTTAGCACCGGCTCGAGAATAATCTGTGAAATACGCATGCTCGGCTCGGTTGTGTGCGTGCCGTCATTCGCGGCGCGCGCCTCCTCGCGCTTCTCATTTGGTGTGGGATACTCAAAGCGATGGAGCATATGCCCGGCAAGGCTGGTTCCCCAGACAATATCGAGCGGCTGATCCGGCGGGACGCCAACGGCGCGCAGTTCGTCGACGATGCCAAGCTGCCGGAAGAGTTCCATACTCCGCCCGTTCGTCAAATCCATCTTGGGATGCCTGGTCGTCGTGGGGTTACGTTCGAGCAGGACGCAATGCACCTTATGCTTCGCCAGTTCGAGCGCCAAAGTCATGCCCACCGGGCCGCCGCCCGCGATAATCACCGAAGTATCAAACACTGTGTTTCCCTTCATTCTGGTCACCCTTTCTTTAAGCGACGCCGATCGCCTTGATGGCGACGGGCACAGCGCTCATCCGCGGCATGCCGGTAATCCGATCAAAATCTCTGTCGAGGCGCAGAAGCCGGTTAATGTTCGTTCCGGACGAGCGCGGGTCATCCGGATCTCCGGGCCGTGCGCCGAATCCGTGAGTCATCGAAAGCACACCGCGCCGTAGGTCGCGATCCGCCTCGGCGACGCCGATGACCGAGCCATAGCGCGAGCTGATCTCGATTAGCTGTCCGCCTTCAACATGAATTGCGCTCATGTCGTCCGGATGCAAAAACGCCGGATTATAGGCGGTCTTGTGCATCCCAGGAACGTAGCGGAATGTCGAATTTACCACATCGTCGGCGCGGCGCGGGATCAACATGAACGGAAAATCGTTGGAGCATGGCGCCGCGCCTAAATCGTCGGCGATACTCGCCAGCTGGTCCAGCATGTCGGGATTCGCCACATCCAGCCGATCTTCGCAATCAGGGTTACGGGGGGCTATTTCGCGCTGCGCTTCTTCGTAGATCTTGCCACTCAGGTGCGACCTTACTTCGGCTAGCGGAACTGCCGAGTTCGCGCAGATGATGTCGAATAGCTGCTCGGTCGTAGGCTCGACATCCATGTCGATATCCCGCTGAGCCGCTCCGTCCTTGCTCATGCTCAGCCCGGTTCCGCTGCAGAAAGCAAGCGGCACGTTCATGCGCTTCGCGATGCGGTAGAAAATTTGCCAATCCTCAACCAGGTCGGATCCGGCTGGCGGTTCGAGCAATGCTGGCGTATATTGTGCATAAGGCGCGTCCCAGCCGTAGCCATAATGGATCATCTTGGCTCCCTCGATGAACTGGGTCGTCGCCGGCGTCTCGAGGACATGACGTGTCGCGATGACATAATGCGCCAGCTTCGACGTGGCCGAAATTTCCACATTCGGCGTGATCAGCAACTCAAGGCTGCCCATGGCCCGCAGAGCAAGTTCCGAATCTGGCCAGCAGGCCAGCGGGTTGCCGAGGCAGATCAAGGCACGGACCTGCCCTTCGCCCGGCGTCAATATCTCCTCAGGCAGACCGCCGGTGGGCATGCCTGCATTCGATTGGCGCAACCCGCGGACCCGTAGCGTCTCGCCAAAATTCGCCGGAGTGGGGCCGACCGGCTGCGCTTTGCGCTCGACCGGCGGCATCAGCACGCTGGGCCCCGCGACATCATCGCCGGCTCGTGGCCAGAAGCCCCGGATGGATTGCAGGCACAGCAGAAGGTAGAAGGACAGATTGCCATGGCCGCTCATGCTGATGCCGGTTCCGCCACCGATATAGGCCCTGCGCGCGTTGCCGAGGATTGCGGCAGCCTCGCGCAGCTGTTCTGCGTCGATGCTGGCTCGCGCCGCGACAGCTTCAGGGGTGAAGGGCCGCAGCGCCCTCGCGAGATCCGCTAGGCCGACAACATTTTCGGCCACGAAGCTTTCGTCGATCTTGCCGTTTTCGATCAACAGCCGCACTAACCCCGCTAACACGACTGCGTCTTCGCCAGGCTTGACCTGCAGGTGGACGTGAGCGCGCCGCGCCGTTTCCGTACGGCGCGGATCAATCACGATCAGTTTGACGCCATCATTTACCCGGTCCTTCAGTTTCCGGGCCGGGTTCTGCGACAGATATTGTTTGGAGATGACCGGATTGCCGCCGGCGATCAGGAAGGCGTCCGCGTCTGCCGCTGCAATCCGCCCCGCATGCCATGAGCCGTGAAGAGCTTGGGAAACCACCAAGCCGGGTTGATCGATCGATTGTGACGAAAACAGCATCGGCGAGCCGATCGCCGTCATGAAAGCCACGCCGACAGCTGCGGTGCCGGGGTACATCAGAGTGGGGTTGCCCAGATACAGCGCAACCGAGCGTGGCCCATGCCGCGCGATGATGTCCGAAATCTTGTCGGCAATCTCATCGATTGCGCGAGCTGTCGCGATCGGCCGATGCTCGCCGCTCGCGTCTCGCTTGACGCTATACCGGAGTCGCGACGGGTTCAAATGGATCTTGGGCAAGGCGCGACCCTTGACGCAGGTGTAGCCGCCATAAAGTGGCGCCGAGCGGTCACCCATGACCTTCACCGGTCGCCCGTTGGCAAGTTCGACCTCAATGGGGCAATAGGCCGCGCACAACCGGCAGAAAGTCTGCGCTATCTGCGTCATTTCTCCGCCTTTCGGTCAGGCAAGGCGAAAGCACCGAGGCTGTCGCCAGCGGTCCCCGTCGTGTTTGAGTTGCTACCTGCCATGATGCCAATGAAATGACGGCCAGTTGCCGTGCGATAGGTCTTTGGAATCGCCATCCCCGCCGGCGGGGCGACCGGCGTGAGCAATAGGCCGAACGTGGCCAGCACGCAGAGACCGGCCGCCCGCAGCCATGGCCACCGCAAGCGCGGCAAGAAGCCATCCAAGCCCGGCCGCTTTCTCGTATTCAAGAAGGGTACTGTTGTCAGAACGATGAGCAATAGAATCGGCGGCGCAATACTAGAAATGAGTGCCCAATCATTTGTGCCCACTTCCCACAACGCCCAGACCAGTGTGGCGAGAACGACGAGGGTGTTAAGCATGGCGCCATGCCATTTCACTCGTGCGAGGTGTAACGACGACACAAGCAGTGCCAGCCCCGCGATCACATAATAAGGAGATCCGCCCGCCGCAATGAGCCGAGCGTTGCCGAGTCCGACGACTAGACCGGACACGGCGACGAAGATCGCAACCGCGAGGCGATACCCACGTCCATATTGCACTTTTCGGCTCGTAACCGCCATCCCACTCCCTCACATCTTCAGCCTCGTGCGAGCGCTGCTAGTCGTCCATGGCAGCAGGAAAAGTCCTGCGCACCAAATGGGCCCACTTTGTTATCGACTGACTCTCGCCCTTGTACCTTTCCCGTTACGGTGCCACTTAGCCTCGCAGCACAGGAGAGGTGGATGCAATACGTCGCTATAGAAGAACTTCACAAACTGGCTGGCCAGGACGTCGGAACTTCTGACTGGCTTCTCGTGGACCAAGACAGGATCGACCATTTTGCCAATGCCACAGGAGATTTTCAATGGATTCATACGGATGTTGAGAGATCTAAACGAGAAATGGGTGGAACAATTGCGCATGGCTATCTTATTCTTTCGCTCATCCCCTTGTTGAGCGTTGACATCTTGTCGGTTACTGGTCTCTCGCGGACCCTGAACTACGGGCTGAATCGCCTTCGCTTTACGGGCATCGTGCAAGCCGGCCAGCGCATACGCTTGCGCGAGCGCATCCTTTCGGTTGAACCGAAGGGGGAAGGTCTGCTCGTCACCTACGAATTCGTGGTCGAGACCGAGGGCAACGACAGGCCAGTCTGCGTGGCCGAAGGCCTGGGCCTCATGTTCCCGGCCTAGCCTACTTGCCCGCGGCTTAAAGTCGCGGGCCGGTTCACCGAACCAGGTTCGTTCCCAAACCACTGCCACCGTCCCACTCACTCTCCTGATCGTTACTTTTTAGGCCCCCACCCCAGCACGGGGCGATCGGGCGCAACCGGCCTCGCTTGGCTGGAGCCGGGTGGGCATTAAGAATCTTGACGCACCGTCAGTAGCGCGACGCGGCGTTTCTGCAAAGAGGATTTGGTATTCGGCAGGTCTGATGGATTGTTTTGCAAACGTTCAAACCCCCTTGCCCCTCCTGATTTACCCGTTCTCCGCAGCGACACGCAGATCACGTGCGCATTCGTTCGGGACTTCGTTTCAACAGACTGCACATCAGATCGAGCGAGCCAGCCGGGGGTTAGCCTGTTTTATTCACGGAGGCGGGTGATAGGGTTGGCGGGAGTGGCGTAAGCGATTG
>NZ_BMZA01000027.1 GCF_014652555.1 Novosphingobium colocasiae | reverse complement strand
CGGAGGCCCATCAGCGCCGAGCTTGAATGCCGCAACACGCGGGAAGCCGTACGCTTACCGTCGCCCTGAGTGCTTCGATGACAGCGGCAATGACAACGGCATCGGCATCGCGACCGATCTTCACCGCCACACCGTCGATCTCCAGTTCGACAGCGCTTGCCTTCGACCGCCGCTGCTTCTTCGGACGCTTGGCCGGCGGGAGGGCTTCCCCAACGGGCGCTGTATCAATGACGGCAGGAACAAAGGTCGGTGCCACCGGCAGCGTTACACCGCGGCCTTCCAACTGCTTACGCAGTTCGCGACGCCAGGTGAACAGCTGGGATGGGCTCAACCCGTGTCGCCGGGCGACTGAGCAGACGGTCTCCCGACCAGCGAAGCTCTCGGCGACGATCGACGCCTTCACTTCCGCCGGCCAATCCCGCCTGCGACCCGCACCAGTGAAAATCTCAAAGCGCTGAACGCCGCTAGTGCCAGCATCATCACATGACATCGTCATAGCACCCGCGCCTCCACCCAATCAGGGCACGGAGACTCGGCGCTGCGCTTCAGGCCCGCAAGGTGGGACCGCGGCTCCGCTTACACGTCAACGGCGGGGACGCCTCGTGAGAGCAGGATCTGGCACTTTGCCTACCTCGATTACGGCAGGCACGAACGGCCTGCCGCAGACTCTTGATTGTGCGGGCCTTGGCCTCTCTCATGTGAGCTTTGAGTTCGACAAAGGCCTTGTCGATGGAGTTCACGTCGGGACTGTAGGCCGAAAGCGCCGTACGGACTGACGGCGCAGCTCTTGCTATCCGCGCAAGCGCCGATACAACTTCCGCATCCCGCCGATCCAACGGCCGTAGTCGCTGGTCTTGTTACGCATATAGTCCAGCACTTGCGGGTGCGGCAGGATCAAAAAGTCCTCGCGCTCGAGGCTGCGTACGGTGATCTCGGCCAGTTCCTCGGGCTCCATCATGCCGTCGAAGGGAGTATTGCCGTCCGCGACACCGGCAGTCATCGCCGAACGCACCAATTGCGGGCAGAGCACCGAAACCTTGATCCCGTCGTCGCCGAGGGTGATCGCCAGCCACTCAGCCAAGCCCACTGCGGCATGCTTGGTCACTGCATAGGGCGCCGAACCGATCTCCGAGAGCAGCCCTCCCGCCGAGGAAGTGTTCAGGAGGTATCCGCCGCCGCGGGCAATCATCCGCGGAGCCAGGTGGCGGGCGGCCCAGACGTGGGCCATGACGTTGATGTCCCAGCTACGTTGCCAAGCGGTATCAGCCCCGCCACCGTCTCCCGCCAACACGCCGACGTTCTTGGAGTAAATGCCGGCGTTGGAGCAGAAGAGATCGATCGGGCCGATATCGCGCTCGACCGTCTCGATCAGGCGGGCGATCTCGTCTTCCTTCGAGACGTCGACGCCATAACCCGTCGCCGTTGCGCCAATTGCAGCGGCCGCATCACCGGCTCCGGCCGCGTTGAGGTCGGCGCAGACAACCGCTTTCGCGCCCTCTGCGGCGAACCGCTGCGCCAAGGCCCGGCCGATTCCGCTCGCAGCCCCGGTGACGACGATGATTTTCCCCTGGAATTCCATAGCGTTTCCTCATTTAAGTTCAGTCGATCAGCAGAGTTTGCGCAGCCCACCATCCCTGCCAGGAGTTTCGTCGCGGCCCCGGCCGAGTGGAAGGCACTTGGCCGCCCAGGAATCGTCCCCGTCAGGCAGAGTCCACCAATCGGAGACGAGTTCGTATGGGGCTACCAGCACCGTCCTTACGCGCTCCCGCTTTTGTAAGACGCTCCAGCCAGCTTGCGGTGGCAATCGCAAGCTGGCTGGAAATGCATCAGCACTGGGCGAGACCGTTATCGACGCTAAGCGCGACGCCATTGATATAGTGGGATTCGTCCGACAGGAGGAACAAAACCGCCCGCGCAATGTCGATCGGCTTGCCCAGTTCAAGATCGGGAAATGGCTTGAGTTCCTTCGCTAGCGGCCCGACGTCTCGCACCATATTCGTGTCGAAGCCGGATGGGTGCAAGGAATTGCAACGGATCTTCAACCCCTCGTCGAGGCTGTAGACGGCAATGGCCCGCGTGAGCGATTCAACGGCACCCTTTGCCGCACAGTAAGCCGTGAACCGCCAATGACCGCGCAACGAGGACAGGGATGCCATATTGACGATGGATCCCCCAACACCTCTCATCGCGCGGACCGCATGCTTGCAGCCGAACATGGTGCCGTCTGCGCTGACCGCCATGACCTTGCGCCAATCCGCCTCAGTGACGTTGTCGATCGCCCCGACCGTCGCAAAGCCTGCGTTGTTCACGAGACCATCGACCCGACCGTGCCTTGCAAGCACATGCGCGAACAGATCCTCCCACTGCGCCTCGACGGTCACGTCATGTGCCCGGAACTCTGTACGCCCGCCGATCGCCGCCGCGGCCGCTTCGCCGGCGGCAACGTTGATGTCCGTCATCACCACCGTTGCGCCTTCTTCCGCCAACAGGCGGGCATCGGCTTCACCCAGGCCGGCTGCAGCGCCCGTGACTATAACGACCTTGCCATCCATCCGTCCCATATCCGCCTCCGTTATATTTTGCACGCTGCGCTTGCTCGAAAGGCTGCGTTGCCTTTGAAGCCAAAAATAATCCACAATCCGAACTCATTCACCCAACTTGCTCAGACAAGCGGGTGAATGGAGTTGTCCAGTCCACCAGGACATCAAGCGACTGTCAGGCGTCGCGGCGAATAGCGACAACCGATCCATCCGCGTCACAGGAGACATATATCGTGCCATCCTTGCCCACAGCGATCCCTGCAAAAGGACCGAGCGGCCCCATCAGACCCGGCGAGCCGGTAAGAGGCTTCGGGACCACTCCGGGAGGAGCGCCTACCGCGAGGCCGCTGGCAATAGTGGTGCGGGTGCCGAGAGTAAGATCAAAGGCGATCAACACCTTGTTGCCGGCATCGACAATGTAGAGCTGATCACCCTGGACGGCGATACCCTGTGGCTGCTGCAGGCCATCAAGAACTGTTTCTGCCCCCGAGCCGCTCACCTTAACAATGCGCCCGCTGCCCGATTCCGAGACAAAACAGCTACCGTCATCGGCCAGCGCGACACCGGCAGGCTTGGCAAGCCCTGATGCGAGGATCTCGACCTGATCGCCATCAAATCGCAGGACACGGCCAGCACCCAATTCCGCAGCGTAGATTTTTGCAGCGTGAACAGCGACGCCGCAGAGCTGATCGAACCCTTTCGCCAGCAACTCGCTTTCGCCCGAGGCGTAGCTGTACTTGTACACCTCGCCCAGCAACGTCGTGACCGCAAACTCGCCCTCACCCGAAGGCGCGAGGTCACGCGGCGAGATAGGGAAACCAGGAGCAAACAGGACGCCTACTGTCTCTGGAGACCCACCTCGCGAAAGCTTCCGAAGGGAAAATCCATCAGCGATGTACAGGGCTCCGTCGTCGCCTTCCTGCAGCCCGAATGGCCATAGAAACCCGCCAGGAAGAACCACGCGCTTATTGCCGTTCTCGAAGATCTCGGTAATCTGCCCGTCAAGCCAGCTCGACGTAAAAATGCGGTTCCCTACCAGCGTGAGGTTGTCCAACCCTCCCCCGGCATTCGCCAGCAGCTCGGACTTGCCGGTCCTAGTATCGCATCGCACGACATCGCCTGCGTGGCTCTGCGTACAGATCAAGAATCCATTCGGGTCGAACTTTACCGCGCAAGGTCCGTGAAGCCCTTCAATGACGCGCTCCGGTTCGCCGCCCTCGAGACTGATCCTCCAGACCTCTCCTGCATGCATCGCCGGATAATAAAGGAGCCCGTCAGGTCCAACTTGCATTCCATTGGGAAACGAAAGGCCCTCGGCAAGAACGCGCATGGCTCCACTATCTCGATCGAGCTCCACGAGCCGGCCACCCGGCCGGCACTCGTTCACGAAAAGGCGGTCATTATGAATCGTGATTCCGTTCGCGGCGGGAAGGTCATCCCTCAGCACGCGAATTTGGCCATCTGGCGTGCGGACGCTGACGCGGCCGGCGTGTGGATCCGTTACGTACATATAACCGCGAGAATCGAATGCCGCATCGTCGGGGGCGACGATATCACCTCCCTTGGAGCAAAGAGGCTCGATTTCGCCGGTATCAACGTCGAGGGCATCGATCTCGCTACCGACCAACTGAGTGATGTATATGCGCCCGTCTTCTCCAGTACACATGCCATTGGCACCGAACAGATCGCTCGCCGAAGTGAGCCGCGTACAGACCCAACCTTCGGCAACAGCTACCGACCCGGGCACACGATACCTTCCCATTGAACATCCTTTCCTGTCGAAGCAGGTCCGGCGACCTTGGTGCGTAAACCGCCGATACCGTCCCACCTATTTATGCGATGTTATAAATTGACATTTTTCAGCAAGTTGAACGTTATGGATATATCATGAGAATATAGCTCGCAATCATACATAATAACCCAATAACGTTACAAAATGCCTTATTTAATTATAAGATTTTACAAACAAAATAAAATACCACAACGGCCGTTATTGTAGATATGATATTCATTTAATAACCCGCAGCCCCACCAATCTCGACACACACTTATGCCCATGGGAGTACTTAGCTTTCTCCGAGTTAAGCTAGCAGTTGCTAAGATAGGAGTGGGCACAACTCAAGATAGCCCCCGCCGTTGATTACCCCTGTAATTTGACCCGGCAGGTCTGGACCACGGCTTCGGGGAACACAGCGGTGATCGCATCGGGGAAGCCCTTGAGCCCATCGACGACCGCTAGCATGATATCCTCGGTGCCGCGGTTCTTGAGCTCGTTCATCACGCGCAGCCAGAACTTGGCCCCTTCGTTCTGCTCGATCCACAAGCCCAGAACCTCCTTGTGGCCATCGGCACGGACCCCTGGGCAATGTGGATCGCCTTGTTGCGGACCATCCCCTCATCGCGGATCTTCACCCGGATCGCGTCGAAGAAGACCAGCGGATAGGCCGGATCGAGCGGCCGGGCCTGCCAGGCGGCAACCTCTTCGAGTACGGCGTCGGTAACGGTCGATATCAGGTCCGGCGAGACGTCGATGCCGTAGAGCTCGTGCAGATGCCCGGTGATCTCCCGGGTGCTCATGCCGCGCGCGTACATCGAGACGATCTTGTCGTCGAAGCCGGGAAACCGGCGCTGGTACTTGGCGATCAGCTGCGGATCGAAGCTGCCCTGCCGGTCGCGCGGAACCTCGATCTCGATCTTGCCGGTGTCCGTGACCACAGTCTTGCGGCCATAGCCGTTACGGTTGTTGCCACTTTGCTCGTCATGCCCGAGATGATGATCCATCTCAGCGTGGAGCGCGCGTTCGGCCAAGGCCTTCTTCAGCGAATCCAGCAATCCGCCCTGATCCAGCGCCGTCGCAGCATCCGTGCCAGCCAAAAGTTGATCGAGTAAATCAGCCGGGATCGCCGCCTCCTTGCGTCGGGACATAGCGGGACTCCTTCCTACCCATTATGCCCGCCCACACACGGAAATCCTGACAGTCCCGAGCCGTTCGGCAACCTCCTTGCTCTGCAGACCGTCCGTGCAAAGCAACACCATCCGGCAGCGGTCCGATAACGAGCGTGGCGCCTTATGCCGCCGAACCTGCGACTCCAGAAACGAACGTTCCGCCGCGCTTAAATCGACAATATCTGCCTGACGACCGACCATCGCATGTCCCCTGTCAAGCCAGCGGCGTATACAATGATGCTTATTACAGTTTTAGGTAACTAGTTCAGCCCGCCGGTCTTTTTAGCGGTTTTGATGCGAACAGGTCCCACGAATAGTCGGAGTGTGTGGCACCGCGATTGTGATTGGGGAGAGCGTCGAGCTTTTCCACATCGACTTCGCTCAAAGCCCATTCCTTGCGCCAATCGAAGACCACGACCCGGTGCAGGACTTTCCAGTCTTCGCCACGCTTTTCGAAACGATCATCGTACCGGCCGGCAATGACCCATTCACTGCCACCTTCGACGAGATGCTGATGGGCGAAGAAGTAGGTTTCGACATTGGCGAATTTGCCGTCGAGCTCGATATGTGACTGCCCAAGCAGGTGTTGCATGCGCAACATGGGCCATTGCCTGCTTACAAACGCCCCGAACTCGGCAGGCGTGCCCTCATGTGTTCCATGCGCGTCCCAGCCGTCGGGCCAATAGGCACCCAGCACAAGTTCCAAATCCTGGCGGTCGATGCCTCGTGCGTAACTGGCAAGCGATTGCCGTATCAATTCCATGTCGATCAGACTATCTATGTTCATATCAGTGCTCTCCCGAACCGCACAATTCAAGGAAAACGGATCAGCAAATTCCGGGCTCGGCCGATTGCAAAAATCGGCGCTTCGGCAAACGTGCGATTCAACCATTATGTTTGCAACATTTGCGTCTGACGGATCGTCTGAAAATCACACACGCAATTTGATCTCCTAGGTGGTGACACGCCTCGAAGAGGAGACCCGGATCGGCAAGGGCGGGACCCTGGCAGGACAGCTCTCGCGGCTCCACCTGGTGGTGCTCGATGAGCTTGGATATCTGCCGTTCGCGCGCTCTGGTAGCCAGTTACTGTTCCACCTGATCAGCAAGCTCTATGAACGCACCAGCGTCGTCATCACGACCAACCTCGCCTTCGGCAAATCGCCTACCGCGTTCGGGGATCCCAAGATGACCATCGCCTTGCTCGACCGCATTACGCATCATTGCGATATCGTCGAGACCGGCAATGAAAGCTGGCGCTTCAAAAACCGCAGTTAACCGCCACTCTCACCCCATCTTCAAAACCGACTTGCGCCGTGTGCGCCTCCGGCCGGGCTACGCCCGACCTCCGCCGCACACAGCGCTCCCCACACCCCCCGAAAGGGGGGCCCTCTTCAACGCCGATATGGGGTCCCGTTTGCACGCCGTTTGACATCCGTAGAAGGACGTTCGGCGCAGATCACGGCGTAAATTGGCAAAGTGTGGACCGATCACGAGCCAGTCCTGGCGCGATCCGTATAACGGGGTGCTGTGGATCCGCTTGAGTGCCGCATCATCATTGAGGCGCACGGCAAAGATCCCGATACAGGTGTAATATCCTAGTCGAGCATCTTGTGGCGGCACAGACTTCTAGGAGAATATGGCTCTGAAAATCGGCTCGCTTTTTTCACGGCACGACATTTTGGTATCATTTGGAACTTTGATGTGCCGAGCGCGCCTACTGTAGGCCGTTACCTAAACAAACGTCGAAATTTCGGCGAGGAGAGAGATATGCGCGTTGCAGGGCAGCAATGACGGACGTAGGCCAGACTGGAGCTTCTGCTCGCAAGTCGACACTGAATGCCGACGATGTTCACACCGTATGCCGCCTTTGCAGCGGCCGGTGCGGCATGATCGCCACCCGCGGTGAGGATGGCCGGATTGCGCGACTGCGCGGGGATCCCGAACACGGCCACAGCCGTGGCTACGCCTGCGCCAAGGGCCTGAACTTCATAGCGGGCATGGACTCGCCGAGGCGCCTGCTGCAGCCGCTCAAGCGCATGCCGGACGGGTCCTTCACCCCCATCGACCTGGAGACGGCGCTAGATGAGATCGCCGAACGGCTGGGGGCGATCCGCGAGGCGCACGGCCCCAAGGCGATCGGCCTGTTCAGCGGCACACCGCCCAACTTCAACGGCGTGCTGATGCAGCTCATGCCCGACTGGATGAAGGCCCTGGGCTCACCGTTCAAGTACAGCACCGCCACGATCGACCAGTCGTCGCACTGGGTCACCGCGTCGCGGATGGGCTACTGGGATGCGGGCAAGCATCGGTTCGAGGATTCCGAGGTCATCCTGCTCCTCGGATGCAACCCGCTCGTCTCGATGGCAGCCTACTACGTGTTGACCTCGAATCCGGCCAAGCGGCTGAAGGCCGCCCGGGCCGGCGGTCTCAAGCTGATCGTGATCGATCCGCGCAGGAGCGAAACCGCCCGCCATGCCGACTGCTTCCTCCAGCCCATCCCCGGGCAGGACGTGGCCCTGCTGGCCGGAATGATTAACATGATCCTGGCCCGCGGCTGGCATGACGCGGGCTTCTGCGAAACCTACGTCGATGGTCTCGACGCGCTGCGCCAGACGCTTGCGCCCTTCACGCCCGAATATGTGGCCGAGCGCTGCGGCATTACGGCGCAAGATCTGGAAACCGCCGCGAAGATGTTTTCCCATGCGCGGCGGGGGTTTGCCCACACCGGCACCGGCGGGTCGATGGGCCCATTCTCGAACTTGGTCGACCACCTGATCGAAGTGCTCAACGCCATTTGCGGCCGCTTCCGCCGCGCTGGAGAAAGCGTCCCTAATCCCGGCGTTCTCTCGGCGCCCCGAACCATCCGGGCCCAGGTGCGCCCCGCCGTGCGGCCGTGGGAATCCGAGCCCAGGAACCGGACGGGATATGGGCTGATCATGGGCGAGTTCCCGAGCGGCGCCATGGCCGACGACATCCTCCTCCCGGGTGAGGACCGAGTGCGGGCGTTGATCGTGGATGGCGGCAATCCGGCGGTTTGCATCCCGGATCAGGCCAAGGCAGTGCGGGCTCTCAAGAGCCTCGAACTGCTGGTCTGCATCGAGCCCTTCATGACGGCGACGGCCTCCTGTGCGGACTACATCCTGCCGCCCAAGTTGATGTACGAGCGTATCGACATCCTGTTCAGTCCCGGCGGCGAGGCGGTCCACGCCGCCACCCCATTCGGCCAGTACCTGCCTGCGGTGGTCGAACCCCCGGCGGGATCCCAAGTGATCGACGATTGGTACTTCTACTGGGCCATGGCCAAGCGCCTTGGCCTGCAGTTTGAGTTCGCCGGCGTTCCGCTCGATATGGACACCCCGCCCACGCCCGACGATCTGCTGGCGATCTACCTACGTAACGCGCGGATTCCCTTCGACGAGCTCAAGCGGTATCCCGGCGGAAAGACGTTCGAATTCGAGGACGTGATCGTCCAGCCCGCCGAAGAGGGCGCGGACCATCGGCTCCAGTTGGCTCCCGACGATGTCCTGGAGGAACTGCGCGCATTCCAGGCCACGACCGCGGACTTGCCTGCGCCATTCACCCATCGGCAGGTTGTCAGGCGCGAGCGCGGCGTCGTCAATTCCCAGACCGACCTTTCGGACGGCCGCGGGTCGGGCCAGACGCCCGCCTACCTTCATCCCGCCGATCTGACGGCCCTTGGGGTTGCTCCGGGCGATCTGGTCGATATCGACAGCGGCAAACATGTCGTGCAAGCCGTCACCGTCGCCGACGAAACGGTACGGCAAGGCACCGTGTCGATCACACATTGTCGGGGCGGGCTTCCCGACGAGCCAGGCGCGGCGTCGAGGCTTGAGTTCGCCACCAGCCTTTTCGTGAGAACCGATCAAAACGTGGAAGCGGTCAACGCGATGCCGATGATGACATCCATCCCGGTTCGCGTGACCCGCAGCGACGCGGTAAAAACCACTGCCAATGCGTCGCAGGAACTGACCGAGGAAACGGCACCCGGGGCGTGATCGCAGCTCAAAGTTGGTTCTGGGCGTTTATTGGCGCCCAGACCGGATCCACGCGTCACTGCGGGCTCGATCGCCCATGGCGCGGCAGCTCGTCCCCTTGGGACGGTCATCGCAGTTGTAATTTGCATGCCCCGTTCGCCTACGTGCCTTGCCCCTAGACAGGCAAACGCAGACAAGACGCATGAAGAAATGGAGAGATCAGATGTCGGCCACAGATCAGACAAAAGCGTCTAATATGCCACTTGCTGGCTGCCGGGTATTGGATATGACGCAGTATGTCGCTGGCCCCACAGCGACCAGGATGCTGGCTGAACTCGGCGCTGAGATCATCAAGGTTGAGCTTGCGCCGCATGGCGATCCGACGCGCTTCCATCCCTTCATCAAAGAGGGGCGTAGCACATATTATGTGCAGCAGAACCGCGGCAAGAAGAGCCTCTGCATCGATGGCAAGTCGCCCGAAGGGCGAAAGATCTTGCGCGATCTGATCCAGGTTTGTGACATTTTCGTCGAGAATGGGGCGCCCGGCGTCATTGGCCGCATGGGTCTGGACTACGACAGCGTGAGCAAAATCAACCCGCGGCTGATCATGTGTTCGATTTCCGCCTTCGGTCAGACCGGAGAGCTCGCGAATGCGCCCGGTTTCGACTGGTGCGGAGGGGCTTATTCCGGGGCGCTCTCGATGATCGGCGAAAGGAACGGCAGCCCGATGCCCCCGCAGGTGGCAGTTGGGGACGTTACGGCAGGATTGCTGGCCAGCAACGGCATTCTTGCAGCCATGCTCCACCGGACCCAAACGGGTCGCGGCCAGTTTGTGGACGTGAGCCTGTTGGACGGCTTCTTTTTCCTGCACGACGCCGCCCCTGCTCGAGCCACGGTTGCGGGATCGGACGACCCCGACCCAACCCGCAACGGAACTCAGGCCGGCATCGGGCTGGCGCCCGTTGGAGTCTTCAAAGGGTCTGCGCGGCACTTCGTTATCATGGCCGCGACCGATGCGATGTTTGTCCGGTTGAGCGACGCTATGGGCGAAAGTTCGCTCTTGAACGACGAGCGTTTCGCCACCAACAGCGCTCGTGCCGCGAACAAGGCCGCGCTCGCCGAGGAAATCGAGCGCTGGTTGTGCAGCATTTCCGACGACGAAGCTTGCGAGCTGCTGAACAAGCACCGGGTTCCGTCAGCGCCCATATTGTCCGTCAAGGAAGCGTGCGCCCATCCGCATCTTCTGGAACGTGGAACGGCCGAGGTGATCGAGGATCCCGTGCTCGGCTCGTTCGTGGTGCCGGGCTTTCCGATCAGGTTTTCGGAAATCGGACGCAGTGAGCAGCGGCCGGCCCCGAATCTTGGAGCCGACGGCTCAGAAATATTGGAGGACGTCCTGGGGTATCCCGAGGACGAGGTTAAGCGCCTGCAAGGCAATGGCGTTGTCGTCGGCAGCTGATCGTCGACGGCACCCAAATCTCTGCCTATGGCCCTCACGGAGCCTTGGGCTGACCGGACAAGTTGGCGGCCGCCGCTGCTCCCCCTCTAAAGAGGGGAACAGCAGGCACCGGATCCAGGCGCCGGTCGATTTCCGGAGCACGACCAGCCTTCCGTCTGGTCGGCATTGCACACCGATGACCGGTCAGGACCCTGCACCCGGGGCCCGGTCATCGAGTAAAGCTTTTTACGATAGGAAGTGAACATGCGAGCACTAGTCATTGGAGGAACGGGTCCGACCGGACCATTCATCGTGAACGGACTCCTCGCCAGGGGCTACAAGGTCGCGATCCTTCACCGAGGAAATCACGAACTGGACGAGATCCCGCCCGAAGTTGAGCATATTCACGTCGACCCGCACTTCAGCGAAGCGCTAGAGGAAGGCCTGAAGGGACGGGAATTCGATCTGTGCATCGCGACCTATGGTCGCTTGCGCCTCGTAGCCGAGGCCATGGTGGGCCGCACCAAGCGATTTATTTCGGTTGGCGGGCCCGGCTACGGCGGCATCTTCCGCCCGCAGTCCAAATTTCCGACCGGCGAGCTGATCCCCGTCGAGGAAGCCAGCCAGTTCATCCAGTCCGCCGATGACAACAAGTTCGGCTATCAGATGAAGCTGACGGAGGATCGCGTATTCGAGCTGCATTCCGAGGCAACCCATCTGCGCTATCCTTACACGTATGGGCCGCATCAGATCTCGCCGCACGAGTGGCTCATCGTGCGCAGATTGCGCGACGAGCGACGGTACATCCTGGCAATTGACGGCGGCCAGACGCACCATCCTCGCGGCTACTCGGAAAACGTCGCTCACGCGGTCCTTCTGGCAGTAGACAACCCCACTGTCGCTGCGGGCAAGATCTACAATTGCGGTGACGAACGCCAACTGACACTCGCGCAGGTGGTTGAGGTGATCGCTGACGAGATGAAGGCGGATGTGGGCATCGTGGGCGTCCCTTCCGGCGTCGGAAGGCTCGCAAGAACCATGATGCTGGGAGATACGCTTCAGTCGATCGTGCCCGATCTTTACGCGATCAAGTCCGACCTGGGCTACAAGGATGTGGTCGATCCGGTGGAAGGCCTGCGCAGAACGGTGCGCTGGCTTCTGGAGAACCAGCCGGAGCCAGGTGGGCGCGTGGAGAAAATTCTCAACGATCCCTTCGATTACGAGGCCGAAGACAAGTTCGTTGAAGAGTACTCGCGCGCGCTCGAGAGTCTGAGCGCCTACAGCTGGGACGACAAGCCTTCGATCCATCCGTATGCCCACCCGAAAAAGCTGGGCGAAAAGGATCGTTACGGTCGTTGATCAGCGCCCGAGGCGCAACTACTCAGAGATAGGTATCGGAAGCGAAATGAGCGAGATTCTAATTGAAAGGCGTGATGGCGGCGCATTTGTGACGTTCAATCGCCCCGAGTCGCGAAATGCTCTGAATACGAATATGGTCGATGCAATAGCTGCGTTGATCGCTTCGATCGACGACGATCCAGAGGTGCGATATCTGGTGTTTCAAGGCGCTGGAGGTCACTTCAGCGCGGGCGGCGACATGGAGGCCTTTGGCCAGTCGCTTCAGCTCAGTTCCGACGAGCGACGCGCTTCGTTCGAGGGCCGTATTCGTCACAATGGCAAATGCTTTCTGCTCTTGGAAGCGCTGCAGAAGCCGGTGATATCCCTGGTGCGGGGAGCGGCGGCTGGCGCAGGCCTCAGTTTCGTGCTGGCATCTGACTTCGTCTTTGCCGCAGAAGATGCCATGTTCATTTTCGCACAGCCGCGTGTCGGGCTGAGCCTGGATCTGTCCCTCACCTATCATCTGCCACGCGTTGTCGGTCCGAAGATCGCGCGGCAGCTAGCTCTCACCGGGGCAATGCTCGACGCAGATGGCGCACGGCTGAAAGGCATCGTCGATGAGATTCACCCCCATGACAAACTGGCCGATGCGTTGGCCAGCTTGGTCAAGCGGTTCGGCGGCGTAGCTCCTCGTGCGGCAGGGCGTTCCAAATGGCTTGTGAGCGGTAGTGACAGGCGCAGCTTGGACGATCAAATCGAGCAGGAAGCCCTTGCCCTCGGCGCATGTGCTGTCGAGCCTGATTTTGATGAAGGTGTCCAGTCGTTCCTTCAAAAGCGGCGTGCGGCGTTTACGGGCAAGGTCGTCTAAGCCATTGGCGGTCTGGCTGCAGCAAGAAGAGCAAGCAGCCGACCGACCGATCTTGGAATTTCATTCGCTGTCGGTTCAAATCGGAGCTGCCATCTGACATGCCCCCCGGATTTCCTCCAGTCGGGATTAGAGCGGGGCAACTGTAAGCGATGTGCTCAGACCACGGCGATCCATGGCATGAGGTCGCCCACTGCGTTTGC
>NZ_BMZA01000026.1 GCF_014652555.1 Novosphingobium colocasiae | reverse complement strand
CCAGCCGAAACTTTCAACCCGTTGCACTTCGGATGTGAATCCACACCCGGGTCAAGCCCGGGGTGACGAAATCATATGATTGACGATGTCGCGGGCGAGGCGCGAGGCGGCGCTATTCGTTGCGCGTCCATATCCATGGCCCGATAATCACCAGCACTGCGGCCGGGACCAGCACCCACGGCCAGCCCACGGTAAACCAGGTGAACGGCACGCTGGCGGTCATCGCCAGGATCGCGCTGACTTTGCCCTTGCGACTGATCGCGCGCCGTTCGCGCCAGGCGCGCAAGTGATGGCCGTGCGTGGGGTGATTGTAGAGCTTTTCGGCAAGGTGCGGGTGGCTTTTGGAGAAACAGCCGGCGGCCAGCAGGTAGAACACCACGGTCGGCATGACCGGCAGGAATATGCCGATCGTGCCCAGCGCCACGAAGAAAAGGCCAAGGCACAGCCAGAATGTGCGGCCTAACCGGTGCATGACGCCTTCAACCCGCGAGGCGGGCGGCGGTTTCCCGGATAAGAGCAATCATGTTGGGCACGCCCTGCGTGCGGTTGGACGAAAGCTGGTTCTTCAGATCGAAAGGTGCCAGCGCCGCGGCGACGTCGCAGGCGGCGACATCGGCGGCCGGGCGGTCCTGAACCGCGCTGATGACGAGCGCAACGATGCCCTTGGTGATCGCCGCGTTGCTATCGGCCAGGAAGTGCAGGGTGCCGTTGTCCTGCGCCATCGGATAGACCCAGACGCTGGCCGAGCAGCCGCGCACTTTCGTGGCATCGGTCTTGAGCGCATCGGGCATGGGATCAAGCTCGCGGCCCAGCTCGATCAGCAGGCGATAGCGTTCGTCGCCATCGAGAAATTCGTATTCTTCGCGGATATCATCGAGGCTGCGCATGGCCATGCCATGTAGGGCGATGGGCTGGCGGAGCAAGGGGGACGTTGCCAGCCTTGCGCGTTCTGTGTCAGGGAATTGCCAGGCACACATGTGCAAGCACCCACCCGTCATTCCCGCGAAGGCGGGAACCCATCTCCCGATGGCGGGTGTCGCGCAAGGCATCAACTGGGTCCCCGCTTTCGCGGGAATGACGAAGAAGAGGGAACCGGGTTTCACGAACATGCCGAAGACCGACCACAGCCACCCCTTCTTCGCCATGCACGAACACGGCTTCGTGCGCGTGGCCACATCCACCCCGCACGTGCGCACGGCAGATGTGGCGCACAACACCGCCGCCGTGCTGGCGGAAGCGAGGCGGGCGCATGCGGCGCATGTGGACCTGCTGGTGTTCCCGGAACTGTGCCTGTCGTCCTATGCCATCGATGACCTCCACCTGCAGGCAGCGATGATCGAGGCGGTGGAGGCGGCGGTGGCGGAGATCGTGCGCGCCAGTGCCGATCTGTCGCCGGTGCTGCTGGTGGGCGCGGCGCTGCGCCACAAGGGGCGGCTTTACAACTGCGCGCTGGCGATCGCGCACGGGCGACTGCTTGGGGTGGTGCCCAAATCGTACCTGCCCAACTATCGCGAGTTCTACGAAAAGCGCTGGTTTGCCAGCGGCAAGGCGATCCGGGGTCGCACGATCCGCGTCGGCGGCCAGGAGGTGCCGTTCGGCGTAGATCTGGTGTTCGCGTCCGAAGTGCTGCCGCATTTCCGCTTCTTCGCCGAAATCTGCGAGGATTTCTGGGCGGCAACGCCCCCCAGCTCGCTCGGCGCGCTGGCCGGGGCGACGATCCTGTGCAACCTTTCGGCCTCCAACATCGTCATCGGCAAGTCGGACGAGCGCCACATGCTGTGCCGCTCGCAATCGGCGCGGGCCACCGCCGCCTATGTCTACAGCGCGGCCGGGCATGGCGAAAGCACCACCGATCTGGCTTGGGACGGGCAAGGCGTGATCTACGAGCTGGGCGATCTGCTGGCCGAGAGCGAGCGGTTCTCGCTATCGCCCGAACTGTGCATCGCCGATGTCGATTGCGAGCGGATCGACATGGACCGGCTGCGGGTGCCGACCTTCAACGATGCCGGCGAGGCAGCGGGCAACCCGCAGGACACGTTCCGCACCATCGGCTTTCGCCACGCCCCGCACGGCGGCGATATCGGGCTGGTGCGCCCGCTCAGCCGCTTCCCGTTCGTGCCCGACCGCGCCGACCGGCTCGATGCCGATTGCTACGAGGCGTTCAATATCCAGGTCGATGGGCTGATGCGCCGGATCGAATCGACGCAGGCGAAATCCATGGTGATCGGCGTTTCGGGCGGGCTCGATTCGACCCACGCGCTGATCGTCGCCGCGCGGGCCTGCGACCGGCTGGGCCTGCCGCGCGGGTTCATCCGCGGCTATACCATGCCCGGCTTCGGCACTTCGGACGGCACGAAATCGAACGCCTGGAAACTGATGAACGCACTGGGCATCACCGCCGACGAGATGGACATCCGCCCCGCCGCCACGCGCATGCTGGAAGACATCGGCCACGCTTTCGCGAACGGCGAGCCGATCTACGATGTCACGTTCGAGAATGTGCAGGCAGGCCTGCGCACCGATTACCTGTTCCGCCTCGCCAGCCAGCATGGCGGCTTCGTGATCGGCACCGGCGACCTTTCGGAGCTGGCGCTGGGCTGGTGCACCTATGGCGTGGGCGACCAGATGAGCCACTATGCGGTCAACGCCGGGGTGCCCAAGACGCTGATCCAGTACCTGATCCGCTGGTGCGCGCGCGGTGACCAGTTCGATGCGGCAACCGACGCGGTGCTGCTGGCGATCCTCGACACGGAAATCTCGCCGGAACTGGTCCCGGCGGGGGCGGACGGCGCGATCCAGAGCACCGAGGCCAAGATCGGGCCCTATGCGCTGAACGACTTCTTCCTGCACCATGTCATGCGGTTCGGACAGAAGCCGTCGAAGGTAGCGTTCCTGTGCTGGCACGCCTGGCGCGAGGCGGACCGAGGCGACTGGCCCGACGGTTTCCCGGAAGATCGCAAGGACGCCTATGACCTTGCGACAATCCGCGCCTGGCTGGAAAAGTTTCTCGCGCGGTTCTTCGCGTTCTCGCAGTTCAAGCGCTCGGCCATTCCCAACGGCCCGAAGGTCTCGTCCGGCGGCGCGCTGTCGCCGCGCGGTGACTGGCGCGCGCCGTCCGATGCCAGCGCGGCGGTCTGGCTGGACGAACTGAAGGCGCGCCTGCCCGCCGCTTGATCAGTCGCGCAGCGATTCGATCTCCCGCGCCAGATCGTGGCCGCGCTGGCGGTCGGTCGCCAGCCGTTCAAGGACGGCGATGCGTTCGCGCAGCCGCGCCACTTCGCGTTCCAGCTCGCCGGTGTCGCCCGGCTCCGCGCCCGGCCGCGGCGCATGCCGCTTCAGCCGCATCGAGGTGAAGCAGCCGATAGCGACGATCAGGACGACGGCGGTCCAGAAATCCATGTGCTTGTTCCTCCCGTCCTGCCGCTCAGTTCACCGCCGGCCCGGCACCGTCACTGGGCCGTTCATCGCGCAGCGCATCGATCTGGCGGGCTGTATCGAAGCTGCCGTCGGTGACAATGCTTTCCAGCACCCGCACACGAGCTTCGAGCGTGGCCTTTTCCGACGCATATTGCGCCGCTTTCTCGGCGGTCTGCGTCGCCGTGATCGCCAGCTTGCGCTCCTGGAAGGCCAACCGGCGCTTGTAGGCACCGGCAAGGATCGCGGCGATCGTGGCCAGGCCGGCCATCAGCGCGGCCAGCGCGAAAACGTCTTCGGCACTCATGATCCTTTCTCCTGCGGCCCGTCGCGCGTGCGTTCGACCGCGCGCTGGTCGCGCAGCGCCTCGATCTGGAGCGCGGTGTCGAACCCGCCATCAGTGATGATCCGCTCCAGAACGCGCACCCGTTCTTCTAAAGCGCGGTGTTGCGAGGCGTATTGCGCCGCTTTTTCGGCGGTCACGGTCATGCCCATTTCGACAAGCCGGCGCTGGTGGCGGGTCCACACCGCCAGCGCGCCGACGCCGATGCCGGCAAGGGGCACAAGAATTCCAAGTTCAGACATGGGGCCAGGTCCTGTCAGCCGGGTCGCAGCGGTTATGCCGCGATCAGCGCAGCGAGTCGATCTCGGCGGCGAGCCGCGGATTGCTGCGGCGGTAGTAGCATTCGAGATCGGCCACGCGCCGGTCCATGTCGGTCAGATCGCCATGGACCCGGGCGGAACGCGGCGCGGTGGCGCTGCGGCGGGCGGCCCGGCGCAGCATCCGCGCCTCCTCCGCCTCGGAATAGAGCGCCAGCGGGCGCTTGTCGGCAATCAGCGCGACGGCGATGTAGACCGGGATCGTGAGGGTGAAGCCGAACAGCGTCAGCAGCACGGTGGCGAGCCGGACCCAGAACGCATGGATGCCGGTATAGTCGGCGATGCCGGCGCATACCCCCCACAAGCGGGCATTGGCCTTGTCGAGATAGAACTGTCCGCGTGACACTGTGCTTTCCTTCCCTTTGAATGCGTGACGTTAGGCGGCAGCGGGTCAGTCGGTGGCGGGAGCGCCGCCCATGGAGCGCTTCATCGCCGCCAGCTCGGCATCGATCTTGTCGCCATCGGCCAGCGCCGCGATTTCTTCGGCCAGGCTCGGCGTGCGACGGTCGCCCATCGCCATCGCTTCGGCGCGGCCTTCGGCGTAATCGACCCGGCGCTCCATCTGCTCGAAGCGCAGCAGCGCCTCGTCGACCCGCTCGCTCGACAGGAGCGAGCGCAGCTTGACCCGGTTTTCGGCGCTTTGCAGGCGGGCGGCGATGCTGCTCTGGCGGCTGCGCGCCTCGCGCAGGCGGGTCTGCAGCTTGTCGATGTCTTCCTCGTATGCGCGCAGCGACTGGTCGAGCACGGTGATCTCGCCGCGAAGCTGGTCGGCCATGTCGGCCGCCTTCTTCTTTTCGAGCAGCGCCGCGCGGGCCAGATCCTCGCGGTCCTTGGACAGCGCGAGCTGGGCTTTGTCGGTCCAATCAGCCTGGAACGATTCGAGCTTGGCGACGTGGCGGCGCAGTTCCTTCTGGTCAGCGATGGTCCGCGCGCTGGAAGTGCGCACTTCGACCAGGGTCTCCTCCATTTCGAGGATGATCAGGCGGATCATCTTGGCCGGGTCCTCGGCCTTGTCGAGCAGGTCGTTGAAGTTCGCGGCGATGATGTCGCGGGTGCGGGAAAAGATACCCATCCTGTTGGTCCTTCTGGTGGGGCGGGGTGCGATTGGCGGCGGGTCGGCGAAATCAGGAAAGCGGGATCGAGCAGCCGCAGGTAGCGGGTGCGCGGACCGGGGTGGCCAGCGCGTCGCCGCCGCCGAGCGCCCCCGCCAGGATCGCCATGTCGAGCAGCGTGGCGATCGCCAGCACGGCCAGCGCGACGGCATTCGGCCGGCGGCCCGAAGCTGTCGTCAGGCGGAGAAGGGCGGCGGGAGAAGGCATGGCGACGGTCCTGCATGGCGGTTGTTGCGGGTTGCCGGAGATATAGCAGGGAGCGTGCCAAACCGGCGGAAGGGCGGAATTGCGCGGTTTGCGCCGGTCATCCAGCGGATGAATGCCAAATGAATTGCCAAATGATGGGAAATTTCGCTAATTATCGGGAATGGATCGCGATGTACAGTTCATCGGCCAGTCCGGAGCCTTTCTCGATGCGGTGGAGCGGACCAGCCGCGCCGCGCCGGTGCGCCGCCCGGTGCTCATCATCGGTGAGCGCGGGACCGGCAAGGAACTGATCGCCCAGCGCCTCCACCGCCTGTCGCCGCGCTGGGGTGAACCGCTCGTCACGCTCAACTGCGCGGCACTGCCCGAAACGCTGATCGAGGCCGAGCTGTTCGGCCACGAAGCGGGGGCATTCACCGGGGCGACACGGGCCCGGGCCGGCAAGTTCGAGGAAGCCGATCGCGGCACGCTGTTTCTGGACGAGCTGGGCAACCTGTCGATGGCGGCGCAGGAGCGGCTGCTGCGCGCGATCGAATATGGCGAGATCGCCCGCATCGGTGCCGCCTGCCCGATCGAGGTGGACGTGCGGGTGATCGCGGCCACGAATGCCGACCTGCCTGCCATGGCGCAGGCGGGCGCATTCCGCGCCGACCTGCTCGACCGGCTGAGTTTCGAGGTCATCACCCTGCCGCCCTTGCGCGAGCGTGAAGGCGATGTGATCGACCTTGCCGATTACTACGGCCGCCGCATGGCGAGTGAGCTGGGCCGCGACATCTGGCCCGGCTTCGGCCCCGCCGCCGTGGCGGCGCTCGAAGGACACGACTGGCCGGGCAACGTGCGCGAACTGCGCAACGTGGTGGAGCGCGCGGTCTACCGCTGGGACCGCAAGGACGAGCCGGTGGACGAAGTGGTGTTCGATCCTTTCGCCAGCCCCTGGCGGGTGGGTGCTGCGGCGTCGGTCGCGCCGCCCCCGGCTCCCGCACCCCAACCAACATTGCCGACCTCTGCCCCGGCATCCTTGCGCGAAACGGTCGAGGCTTACGAGCGCGGCCTGATCGCCGCCGCGCTGGAGCGCCACCGCTGGAACCAGCGCAAGGTGGCGCAGGCGCTGGGGCTCAGCTATGACCAGCTTCGCCATTGCCTGAAGCGGCACGCGCTGGCGAAAGACTGAACGCCGCATGGTTTACCGGGCGTAAAAGGTCTCTGCGGTACAGTGCCGCGTCATCCATCACGGCAAGAAGCGCAACCAACGGCATGCACGGACAGGAACGGATCAATCCTTGGCTGGTGTGGATCACCATGCTGGCGCTGATCGGCGGCCTTGCCTGGCTGGCGATCAACTACTGGCCGGAGACGCATTCGCCACCGCTCGATCCGGAGCTGGTGCGCTCTGCCGCCCGCGCTGCGGCATCGCGTGAAGCGGCGCAGCGCGATTCGGCGGCGTCCGAAGTGCTGCGGCTGGCGGACGACAATGCCCCCGCCGTGCGCCCGCTCGATACCGCCGGACGCGCCGGCGCCGGTGCCGCCGAAGCCCGCGAAGTGCTGGGCGAGGAAGATCCCGAGCAGTAGCGTAAGGGGCTGCTCAGGGGGCCGCTGAAGAGGCCCTGAAGAACCCTTGCGTTTGAGCGCGGATGAGACTATCTGCGCATCCATCCCGTCATTGGTGAAACAAGGATCGGGCTGGCGCCGGATGGGGCCGGCGCGAAACCGCGTTGCATCGCTGATCCATCGCACGCCGGACAGTCCGGCAACCGGAGAACCCGTTGGCCGATATCGCGCGCCTTGTCGAAGTCATCGAACCAGAGGTGAAAGCCCTGGGGTTCGATCTCGTGCGCGTGAAGATCTTCGCCAAGAGCGAAGTCGGCGATGACGAGATCGCGCTGCAGATCATGGCGGAAAACCCCGCTACCGGGCAGCTCGTGCTGGATGATTGCGTGGCCCTGTCGCACCGCATCTCCGAGCGCATCGATGCGCTGGAGGAAGCCGGGCAGGTGCTGATCGAGGATGCCTATCGCCTCGAAGTCAGCTCGCCCGGCATCGATCGCCCGCTGACCCGCGCCAGTGACTATGCCAAGTGGGCCGGCCACGAAGCGAAGATCAACCTGACCGCGCCGGTCGACGGCAACCGCAAGGCGCTGAACGGCGATCTTGTCGGGATCGAGGGCCCGGACGGCCAGGAGATGGTCACGCTGGAGGACAGGAAGTCCGGCCGCGTGACGTTCCCGCTCGACACCATTCATTCCGCGCGGCTGGTCCTGACGGACCGGCTGATCGCCGCCACCCGCCCGCTCGATACGAGCGGTGCGGACGACATTCTTGAAGAACAGGAAGACTAAGCCATGGCCAGCGCGATTTCCGCCAACCGTGCCGAACTGCTCGCGATTGCGAACTCCGTCGCTTCGGAGAAGATGATCGACAAGTCGATCGTCATCGAGGCGATGGAAGAGGCGATCCAGAAATCGGCGCGCAACCGCTACGGCGCGGAAAACGACATCCGCGCCAAGCTTGATCCGCGTACCGGCGACCTGCGCCTGTGGCGCGTCGTCGAAGTGGTCGAGCATGTCGAGGACTACTTCAAGCAGGTCGATCTCAAGCAGGCCGAAAAGCTGCAGGCCGGCGCGAAGCTGGGCGACTTCATCGTCGATCCGCTGCCGCCGGTGGACCTGGGTCGCATCGACGCGCAATCGGCCAAGCAGGTGATCTTCCAGAAGGTCCGCGATGCCGAGCGTGAGCGCCAGTACGAGGAATTCAAGGATCGCGCCGGCGAAATCATCACCGGCGTCATCAAGTCGGTCGAATTCGGCCACGTGATCGTCAACCTCGGCCGCGCCGAAGGCGTGATCCGCCGCGACCAGCAGATCCCGCGCGAAGCCGCCCGCGTGGGTGAGCGGGTGCGCGCCATCGTCCTTAAGGTGGAACGCCAGAACCGCGGCCCGCAGATCTTCCTGTCGCGCGCGCACCCTGAGTTCATGAAGAAGCTCTTCGCGCAGGAAGTGCCCGAGATCTACGACAACATCATCGAGATCAAGGCCGCCGCCCGCGATCCGGGCAGCCGCGCCAAGATCGGCGTCATCAGCCACGATCACTCGATCGATCCGGTCGGCGCCTGCGTCGGCATGAAGGGCAGCCGCGTCCAGGCCGTCGTCCAGGAACTGCAGGGCGAAAAGATCGATATCATCCCCTGGAGCGAGGACACCGCGACGTTCGTCGTCAACGCGCTCCAGCCGGCCACTGTCAGCCGCGTCGTCATCGACGAGGAAGAAAGCCGGATCGAAGTGGTTGTGCCGAATGACCAGCTTTCGCTCGCCATCGGCCGTCGCGGCCAGAACGTGCGTCTGGCCTCGCAGCTCACCGGCTCGCAGATCGACATCATGACCGAGGCGGAAGCTTCGGAGAAGCGCCAGAAGGAATTCATCGAGCGCTCGAAGATGTTCGAGGACGAGCTCGACGTGGACGAGACGCTGTCGCAGTTGCTGGTCGCCGAAGGCTTCACCGAGCTGGAGGAAGTCGCCTACATCGACCTGGCCGAACTGGCCCAGATCGAAGGCTTTGACGAGGAACTGGGCGAAGAGCTGCAAAGCCGCGCCCACGAAGCGCTGGAGCGCCGCGAGGAAGCGAGCCGTCAGGAACGGCGTGCGCTGGGCGTGGAAGATGCGCTGGCCGAACTGCCGCACCTGACCGAGGCGATGCTGGTCACGCTCGGCAAGGGCGGCATCAAGACGCTCGACGATCTCGCCGATCTGGCGACCGACGAGCTGATCGCCAAGAAGCGCACCGAACAGCGCCGCCGCGACGGCACCGTGGCCCGCCGCGCCCGCGACGAGGACAAGGGCGGCGTGCTCGGCGAATACGGCCTCTCCGAAGAGCAGGGCAACGAGATCATCATGGCTGCCCGCGCGCACTGGTTCGACGACGAACCCGAATCAGAGGAGGCCGCTGATGCGGAATCCTCACAATGAGCGCGTAAGCTCCGACATCGATGGCCACGGCCCGGAGAGGACCTGCATCCTCTCCGGCGAAAAAGCCGCGCGGGATGCATTCGTGCGTCTCGCGATCTCACCCGATGGGCTGGTGCTCCCGGACGTGCATGCGCGCGCGCCGGGTCGCGGCGCATGGCTCGGCGTCGATCGCCAGGGTCTTGAAATCGCCCTGGCGAAGGGCAAACTTAAGGGTGCGCTGGCGCGTGCCTACAAGGGTGCCGCGCTGACCATCCCGGATGACCTTGGCGATCGCATCGAACAGGCGCTGACCCGCGCCTTTACCGACAGGCTGGGGCTGGAAGTGAAATCCGGCCGGCTGCTTCTGGGCTCGGACCGCATCGCGCAGAACGCCCGTGACGGCAAGGTGGCCTGGCTGGCCCACGCCGCCGATGCCGCCGAAGACGGATCGCGCAAGCTGGATCAGGCCTGGCGGGTCGGACGCGAAGAAGAGGGATCGGGGCTTCAGGGCACGCGCTTGCCACTGGACCGCGCGACGCTGTCTGTGGCATTGGGCCGCGACAATGTCGTTCACCTGGCGCTGAGCGATCGTGGCGCGGCCGAACGGGTCGGGCAGTCGCTGCAGCGCCTCCTGAAATTCCAGGGGCGGGCCGAAGGCCGGAACCCGGCCGAACCGAATGATGAGAACGCAGCGGCACCCGATGCCTCCTGCGCGACGTTGAATTAAGACCGAAGGGCGAAGACGAGACTTATGAGCGAGACCGACAACAAACCGACACTGGGCCGCAAGCCGCTGGGGCTGAAGCGCTCTGTGGAAGCGGGTGAGGTCAAGCAGACCTTCAGCCACGGCCGGACCAACAAGGTCGTGGTCGAGGTGAAGCGGCGCAAGATCATCGGCAAGCCCGGTGAAGCGGCGGCCGAATCGCGCGTCGAAGCTCCGGTCGAAGCGCCGGCACCGGCTCCCGCCGCATCGGCCCCGGTCGCGCCCCCGCCGCCGCGCCGCCCGGCTGTGCCTGCCGGCGAAACGCCGCAGGAGCGGGTCGCCCGGCTTCAGCGCGAAGCCGAGGAAGACCGGCTGCGCCTCGCCGAGGAAAACCGCCGGCGCGAGCAAGACGAACGGCTGCGCGCGCTGGAAGAGGAAAAGCGTCGCGCCGAGGAAAACCGCAAGGTTGCGGAGCCGGCTGTCGAAGCCGCCCAGCCCGAAGCCGAGCCGGCCGCGCCCGAAACCTCCGAAGCGGCCGCCGTCGCAGCGCCCGAAGCTGACCACGCTGCGGATGCCGCTGTTGAAACCGACGCACCTGTCGAAGAGACTGAAGCCGAAGCCGCGCCTGCCCCGCGCCGGTTTACCCCCGTCAAGCGCCCCGAACCGATCGTGCGCAAGCCCGAACCCGCAGCCCCCGCTGCGGCCGCCGCAGCCGCTCCGGCGGCCACCGCAGCGACTGCTCCTGCCCGCCGTTCCGACGCGGCTCCCAGCGGTGGCGGCAACGCCGGCGCTGGTGCCGGTGCCGCCAAGAAGGGCGCACCGCCCCCGCGCAGCGCCCCCGATCGCGACCGCAAGGGCGGCGATCGTCGCCAGTCGGGCAAGCTGACCGTCACCCGCGCGCTCAACGATGACGAGGGTGCCCGCGCCCGCTCGCTCGCCGCGCTCAAGCGCGCCCGCGAAAAGGAACGCCGCGCCCACTTCGGCGGGATGAGCCAGCCGCGCGAGAAGCAGGTCCGCGACGTGGTGGTGCCCGAGGCAATCACCGTTGCCGAACTGGCCAACCGCATGGCCGAAAAGGCCGCTGACCTGGTCAAGTCGCTGTTCAAGCTGGGCATGATGGTCACCGTCAACCAGACCATCGATCAGGATACCGCAGAGCTGCTGGTCGAGGAATTCGGCCACAACATCCAGCGCGTGTCGGATAACGACGTCGATATCGATTCGGCTGCCGACGTCGATGCCGAAGATACGCTGCAGGCGCGTCCGCCGGTGGTCACCATCATGGGCCACGTCGATCACGGCAAGACCAGCCTGCTCGACGCGCTGCGCGGCACCGATGTCGTGCGGGGCGAGGCGGGCGGCATCACCCAGCACATGGGTGCGTACCAGATCAAGACCAAGGGCGGCGATCTCGTCACCTTCCTCGATACGCCGGGCCACGCCGCCTTCACCCAGATGCGCATGCGCGGTGCCAACGTGACCGATATCGTGGTGCTGGTGGTTGCCGCCGATGACGGGATCATGCCGCAGACGATCGAGGCCATCAATCACACCAAGGCCGCCGGCGTGCCGATGATCGTGGCGATCAACAAGTGCGACAAGCACGAAGCCAACCCGCAGAAGGTGCGCGAGCGCCTGCTGGAACACGAGATCGTGGTCGAGGAAATGTCGGGCGACGTCCAGGACGTCGAGGTTTCGGCCAAGACCGGCAAGGGTCTGGACGAACTGATCGAGAAGATCTTGCTCCAGGCCGAACTGCTCGAACTCAAGGCAAACCCCGACCGCGAGGCCGAGGCGACCGTGATCGAAGCCAAGCTCGACAAGGGCAAGGGCCCGCTGGCCACCGTGCTGGTCAACCGCGGCACCCTCAAGGTCGGCGATATCCTGGTGGTCGGCACCGAGAGCGGGCGCGTGCGCGCCATGCTCGACGACAAGGGCCGCCAGGTGAAGGTTGCCCCGCCCTCGATGCCGGTCGAAGTCCTCGGCATCGGCGGCGTGCCGATGGCCGGCGACAAGCTGACCGTGGTCGATAGCGAACAGCGCGCCCGCGAAGTGTCTTCGTGGCGTCAGGAACAGGCGACCGCCAAGCGCACCGCGACCGCGCCCGCCAGCCTCGACACGATGTTCTCGGCGCTGGCCGACAAGGCCAAGGTCATCGAGTACCCGGTGGTGGTCAAGGCCGACGTCCAGGGTTCGACCGAGGCGATCGTCGCCGCGCTGCATGCCCTCTCGAACGACGAGATCAAGGTCCGCGTCCTCAATTCGGGCGTGGGCGCGATCACCGAGACCGACGTGACCCTGGCGGCCGCCTCGGGAGCGCCGATCATCGGCTTCAACGTCCGCCCCAACGCCAAGGCGCGCGAGCAGATCGAGAAGACCAAGACGTCGATGATGTATTATGACATCATCTACGAGCTGACCGCCGAGGTTGCCAAGCAGATGGCCGGCATCTGGGGCCCCGAGCGCATCGAAACCGTGGTCGGCCGCGCCGAGGTCAAGCAGGTCTTCCCGGCCGGCAAGCGCGACAAGGCGGCCGGCCTGCTGGTGGTCGAAGGCTTCATCCGCAAGGGTCTGGCCGCGCGTCTCACCCGACAGGACGTCATCGTCTCGGCCACGACCATCGCCTCGCTGCGCCGCTTCAAGGACGACGTGGACGAAGTCCGCGCCGGTCTGGAATGCGGTGTGGTGCTGGCCGATACCAACGACATCAAGCCGGGCGATCACCTCGAACTGTTTGAGATCAGCCACCGCGAACGCACCATCGGGTAACTGCCAGCTCGCACGGCAAGCCAAATCGGGCCGCAGCGCACCTTACGGTCGCTGCGGCCCTTTTCGTGGCTCCGGTTCGCCCGGCGATGACAGGGAATTAATCCGGTACACAGCAGCGAATGCCTTACCGTCCCTGCGCCGCAACCTGCGGCGGAAGGGCAGGTGATGTCATGTGAACTTTGAATCGATGCTTTTTCTGGTGCTCGGCGGAGCGACCTTCCTGGTCGCGCTGCTGCAGCTTGTCGTGAAGCTCATTGAGCTGAGCCGCAAGTAGCCGGTGAGGGGGCCGGTGCTGGAATATCGGCCCCCAATATGCAATGAGCCCGGATGCTGGAACATCCGGGCCCGGGCAGGGATGTGAACCCTTGTCGATGCTGGGCATTGTGTAACCGACACCGCGAGAATTTTCAAGATGACCCGCTACTGCGCTTTCTTCGGTTCCATCAATGTCGGCGGCAATCGCCTGTCGATGGCGGACTTGCGCTACGCGTTCGAGCGCGAGGAGTTCGCGAATGTCGAGACGGTGGTGGCCAGCGGCAATGTCCTGTTCGACTACGACGACCGGCCGACCGAGGGGCTGGAGGAACTGTTCGCGCACATGATGGCCGACCGGTTCGACATCGAAAGCTTCGTCGCCGTGCGCACGAAGGACGAAGTGCGGACCGCGATCGATGAAAACCCCTTTGCCGACAAGGGAGAGGACAAGCGCGTCCACACCCATTTCCTCGAAGGCCAGCCCACCAAGGCGCAGTTCGAAAAGCTGGTGGCCGACCATGAGGAACGCGGTGACGAGGAGAAGATGGCGCTGGGCCGGCGCTGCCTCTTCGTCGATTATGTCGATGGCGTGGCGCGCACCCGGCTGACCGGCGATTACATCACCCGGCGGCTCAAGCATCGGCACACCGCCCGCAACATCAATTCGCTGCGCCGCATCCTCGACAAGATGTGAAAGGGCGGCGCGTCACTCGACATGACGCGCCGCCCTGACCTTCGAGCACGGCATGAATCTCGGCAAGATCGTCCGGGCCATCGCCAACGAGGGAGCTTCACCTTCGCCGCTGACGCGCCCCGGCGGGCGTCTGGTGCCAGTGTCCGCCGGGGTTCCCGTCAAACTCTATACCGCAACCCGTCGAAGGTGGTGGTCTAAGTCGCTCACATTGAAATTACCGACGTAGTTTCAATCAGATAATTCGGATAACATTCCATCGCGATGACAGCGATAAGGACCGGCATAGGACCAACGCGAAATATAGCAAATGCGCCCCGACGTTTAGTGTCCCAAGTGAGGAGCAAACCCTCCGACTTCAGTCGGATGCTGGCTTCAGCCTTCGA
>NZ_BMZA01000025.1 GCF_014652555.1 Novosphingobium colocasiae | reverse complement strand
AAACGCAGTGGGCGACCTCATGCCATGGATCGCCGTGGTCTGAGCACATCGCTTACCATCCAACGGTTCAGCCCGGACGCTTACTCATGCCCTGGACAGCCGTGGCCTGAGAACACCGGTTACGTTGACGTCGCACAGCACAGGCAGCTTTGGAGATGGAGATCGACGGCGGGGCTGTGAAGATCGGCCGCGATGCCGATGCCGGTCAAATTACAGCGGTGATCGAAGCCCCCAAGGTCAGGCGATGATCGGACTTGTTGCTGGATCGCCATGCTCTACGCGATCGAGGCTGAGCTTTCGCGGTAACTCGGCTGATCACCGCGTCGCTGTGCGCGACGAACACCCATCGCAACCTCCAATTTGTATGGAGGTGCGACGACCGGTTGAATCCGCCCAATACGTTTCGATCAAATATAACGAACGCCTTGCCGAAGCCGGGATCGGGCCATTGGCGGGCAGCGTAGGGAACGCTGCGACAACGCTTTGGCCGAGACGATCAACGGCCTTTACAAGGCTGAGGTGATCCACCGACCAAGTCTATGGCGATCCTTTGAGGCCGTCAAATACGCCACGCTGGACGCCCCAACCACGGCCGCATAATTTAAGCCAAATGGATTCCGACAATCCCGTGGTGGATCAGACCTTGGTCTGTCAGCCTCAAAAATCTAGCAAAAGATTATAGGTCCGCGCGGCAGTACCCGCGAGTAAAGCCGCCTTGTCGTCAGTGGAATAGCGCTCAATTATCCGCTTATAAGCGTTCCACAACACACTGTAGCTGCAGCCGCCCTTGTCGACCGGGAAATTGCTTTCGAACATGCAGCGCGACGGCCCGAATGTTTCGATAACCTGCTCGAAATAAGGCCGCCAGGCAGCCGCCAGTTCGGTAGAGCTCGGGGGCATGTCGCTCTTGTGGAAATCGAAACCTGCGATTTTCATGGCCAGCCCGCCCAGCTTGACGCTGATGTTCGGATACTCGGCGAGCTTCTTGATACCGCGAGACCATTCGGCTCGGACTTCTTCGCGCTGGTCGCTGTAACGACCAATGCCCAAGGGCATGCCAATATGATTCAGGACGATACGTGTGCCCGGGAACCTGTGAGCCAACTCGGCGAGTTCGTCGAGCTGCGTATGATAGATCATTGCATCGAAAGACAGGCCCAGAGGCTCCAGGCATGCAAAGCCATCGAGAAAGGTCGGGTCCCGTAGCAGATGTGGTGGCGGCCCCTTTTCCGAGGGATGGACTTCCTTGTCGTCGGACGAGGACGTGATGTAGCGTATGCCCTTGAACCGACCGCCGGCCGCAGCGATGTGCTTTTCGAGCACTGCTCCGGCGCCGCTGCCGAGCATGAGATTCACATAGCCGACGATCCCGTCGCAGATGCGTGTGTCGCCGTAGAGGCCGCTGGCCGCCATCGCTGCCGCCCCGTTCGCGAACTCCGTTTCACCAAGCGAGCGCAACTCACGGGGGCCGGATGAGCGGAACATCGAATAGCATTGCACAAAGACGGAAGCTTTGACGTTATGCCCACTGCGCAGATCCGCGAGATAATCCGGGAGCATGTATTCCCAACCGGCGATATCCCACAAATGATGATGCGCATCGACAATAGGCAGATCGGGCTCGATGGCCTTCTCGGAGTGACGGGCCAGCCATTCCGGTCTAACCAGGATATATTCCGACATTTCTGCCCCTTGCTACTTGTTGTGCTGCCTGTGATCGTCAGCGCAGCGTTGCGCGGGCAATCACGACCTTTTGGACTTCCGATGCGCCTTCGTAGATGCGGGTCGGCCTGATATCGCGGTAGAGCTGCTCCACCACGCTACCGCGCGCCACGCCAAGTCCGCCGAAAAGCTGGACGGCGGAATCGATCACCCGACCCGCCGCTTCAGTCGCCATCAGCTTGGCCATCGCTGACTCGCGCGAGACTCGCCCGCCCAGGACATCGGATGCCCAGGCCGCGCGATAGACCATCAGTGCTGCGGCTTCGGTTTCGACGGTCATGTCGGCAATCTTCGCCTGAACAGTATCCATTTCCGACATTGTCTTGCCGAACATGCGCCGCGATTTTACGCGTGCGATTGTCTCATCCATTGCGCGCCGGGCGGCACCGACCGCCGCTGCGCCAACCGATGGGCGAAAGACGTCAAAGGTGGCCATGGCCGCCTTGAAGCCGGTTCCAGCACCGCCGAGGATATTGTTGGCCGGAATTCGGCAATTTTCGAACTTCAGCGAACCGAGCGGATGTGGCGCAATCATGGGGACGTCGGGGGTGATCGTCAGCCCAGGGGTATCGGCATCAACCATGAACGCTGAAAGGCCACGCGCACCGGGCGCTTCGCCTGTCCTGGCGACGACGATATATTGGTCGGCGATGCCTGCGTTGGTGATCCAGCACTTTTCGCCATTCAGAACATAGCTGTCGCCGTCCAGGTCGGCCGTTGTCTGGGCAGAGGCAAGATCAGACCCCGCATCCGGTTCGGTCAACGCAATGGCGGCGATCCGCTTGCCTTGGCGGGTCGCTTCGATCACGGCATCGCGCATCGCATGGTCGTGGTGCTGCCAAAGCGGCGCCGTGCCCAAGCCCTGCATTACGAACATGTTGTCGGCAAGGAATGACTCGTAGGTCAAAGCCTCGCGAATGATACAGATCGAACGAACATCGGGCGGCGCTACGTCCGCTCCCGAGGCTTTTGGCAGCACATAATCCAGGAAGCCGGCGGCCGAAAGACTGCCAAGCATTTCCTTGGCATAGGGGCCAAAATTACTTTCCGGATGCTGGCCCAGAATGTCGCGGTTGGCCTCGATCCATCGCTGCAATTTCTCTGCGAGCGTGAAATGCTGAGAATCGAAAAAGGGAAGGTTCTGTAGACCCCAACTCATTGTCCCTGTCTCCAAGAGAAACGTGCTCGCGAGGGTACGACCCGCGGATATCGAATAGAGCGGACCGCCTGCGTTGACTACGGCGGCCAGGTGCGGTCTGCATTACGGCCAACTTGTTGGCGCTAACCTCTTGCCTGCTCAAGGATTATCGAAACTTTGATAGCAGTGATTGCAGGCGTAATGTAAGGGCCAGTTTGACTGATGTCAGTTCTCTGTGGCCATTTCGAGCCATCTGCCTAGCGCGTATCTCCCTTGGATAATTCTTTAGAGTCCTCTGACAGGGAGGAACCCCTCCGACTTCAGTGGGATACTGGCTTCAGCCACAGCCTCGCAGGCTATGGCGTATCGGTCCGGTTGTCACACTACATTCCAGCATCGCTACCATCTCGTGTGGGCGCCGAAATACCGGTACAAGGTACTGATTGGTGATGTGCGGCTCCGGGTGCGCGAGATCCTCCGGCAGGTCTGCGCCGGGATGGGCGTGACAATCATCAATGGCGCGCTGTCGAAGGACCACGTCCACCTGTGATCCTAACGGCATCAGCCGATCAGTCATTCAGCTGAAGATGTGGTCGCGAACCCAGTCAATACTGCTAGCGGAATTTGCCAGACGCTGTTTCCCCAACTGCGCCGCCCAGTACCCTTCCGAACCATCTGCAAGACGCCATTCGTGCAGGCGCCGCGTCAGCAACTGCAGGTCATATTCCTCGCTGATGCCAATGGCACCATGAACAGCGTGCGCTGAGGCGGCGATGCGCGTTGCCGCAGCGGAAGTCGTCGCCTTGGCCGTCGCGGCAACCGCGATGGGCATGTCCAGACCCTTGGACAAACCGATCTCGGCGGCGATGCGGCAAGCGATCATGTCTTCCGCCATAACGGCCAACATATGCTGCACAGACTGCTGCCGACCGATCGGCTTGCCGAACTGGACCCGTTCGTTGCAATAATTCGTGGACATTTCCGTCAGACGAGCGGCAGCACCGGCGATCAGCGCCGCGCGGACGGTAGCGGCGAGCGGACGCAGGCCATCTGAGGGGCGGGGCAGACTAACGTCAGCCACGGGCACCTTGGCGATAATGGCGGAAAGGCCGTGATGATTGCCAATGCTTTTCGGATCAAGACCTGCCATCTCGGCAAGAATAAGCTCCTCGCCCGTATCGACCAGCGCATAGCTTGCCACCATGGCGCAAGGTACTGGCTGGTCGAGCGAGGTGACCAGCACGATCGGGCCGTCGGGTGCCGTAATTCCGGCCTTGGCGAGAAGCGCGCGAGCGACGATTGTCTCGCTCAGGGGCAAGGGCACGGCATGGAAACCGATCAGCTCAAACAGAGGCTCTACATCCGCAAGGTCAAGTCCGGCCCCGCCGACCGATTCTTCGACCAGAGCATCGAGGAACCCCGATGTCGCCAGCTCCTCCCACATGGCACCGAACGACCCGCCGCCCTCGACTTCCCGCACGGCAGCGGATGTGCACAGCGAGGCCAGGAGACGGCCGAAAGGTTCCGTCAATTCATTCATTTGCATGATTCTGTCCTCCTCAGCGCAGACCCATGCCACGCGCGATGATGCCCCTCAGGACCTCGCGCGTGCCGCCGCGCAGGCTGAAACTGGGCGCGATGTGTGTGACGTAAAGCAATGTGCGATAAAGCTCGGCCGCGATCGGCTCGTCCGGGTGCGAACCGAGGTCGTCGCCGATTACACTGGGCAGATGCTGTTCAAAGCCGGTCCCGCGGTCCTTGACGATGCTGGCTTCCACGACCGGACTTTCGCCAGCCACGAGGCGGGCCGTGCAGGCGATGGACATTGCCCGAAGCGTTGCCAGCTCCGCAGTCAAGGCACCAACCTCGGTTGCCTTGTCGATCCTGCCGACAGCCTGTAGGTGACGCACCCAGGCGTCGAGCAGGATGATGCTCGAATAAATCCTTTCAGGCCCTGAGCGTTCGAAGGCCAGTTCGGCGGTGACCTGGTCCCAACCCTGACCTTCGCTTCCCACCAGCGCATCTTCGGCCAACTGCACGTTGTCGAAGAACACCTCACAGAAGTGCGAATCTCCCGTCAGGTCGACGATGGGGCGCACGGTCACGCCCGGCGCCTTCAAATCCACGATTAGCTGGGACAAACCCTTTTGTCGTTCCGCCGTCGTTCCAGATGTCCGCACCAAGGCGATCATGTAGTCAGAGTGAGCTGCGTTCGTCGTCCAGATCTTCTGGCCGTTCAGCAACCAGCCCGATCCATTCGGTTCGGCTCGCGTGCGGACGCTGGCCAGGTCGGACCCCGAGCCCGGCTCGCTCATGCCGATGCAAAACAAAGCTTCTCCGCGGCAGATACGCGGGACGTAAAATTCCTTCTGGGCTTCTGTCCCATAGCTCAGGAGCAAAGGAGCGCTCTGCCGGTCGGCAAACCAGTGTGCCGCGACCGGGGCGCCGGCGCTCAGCAGTTCTTCGACAACCACGAAGCGTGCGAACGGGCCACGGTCATGCCCGCCATACCTACGTGGAAGTGTCAGCCCGAGGAAACCCTCTTTACCCAGCGTTCGGCTGAACTGCCTATCGAAGCCTTGCCATGAGCGTGCGCGCTGATCGAGCGGTATCGCATCAATGCTACGGGCTATGAGTTCACGAATCCTAGGGCGCAAATCCTCGTCGCTACTCGGCAATTCCGCCAGTCTGAAGGTGTCGAACAAAGCTTACATCCTTGCAAATGGTGCAAAGCGAATGGCCACCGCAGTGAACACCGTCAATTCAAGGAGGCCATCGGAAATTATGTATTACGTGCTCAATATCGCATCGGTATCGAGCAGGAGCTCTTGCGCTCGCCTCGAAAATCTCGACGATGACACAGGTGTGTGTGGCGAAAGGTACACCCATTTGGACCGGTACGCGCTCGACAAGGCAAGCAATGAGCAGGCTTGGAGGCGCGCATCGATGCCAAGTATCAGCACGCCCCCCACCCGGCCGCGACCAAGCTTAGCGCAGTTTGAGCCTGCATCGTATCTCTATTCGGCACGAGGAGCGAAATCGGCATTGCGGCGTGCCAAGTGAAAGATGGGATTCAGGATGCTTACAGGATTGAAGAGAGTGAGGGGATTGAAGGGTTGATCGGCAAGTTCGGCGAGCGCGATTGTCAGTCGCCTCGGTAGCGGGTGCTCAGGGCCCATGGCGAGCACTAGTTCGCCGCGCTCTGTGAGTTCTACCGTCACCGGGGAAGATTCCGGGACAGGCAAGCGAACCACGCCTAAGTCCAGTTGGCCGTTCCTCAAATCCTTCAGGATCTCGTTGCTTCCTGCGAAGCGCGGCATCAAGGTTGTTGCATTGCTATCAATGATTGTTCGGAGAATATAGATGTCGGAAGCGCCCTTCATGATCGTCGAGCGGAAAGGGCCTGTGGTAATCGCCACGCTGAACCGACCCGACACGCGCAATGCTATCACTGAAATTGCCTATAGCGAAGAGATCGCCGAGTTCTGTGCAAGCATGACCCGAGATCTGACGGTCCGTGCCATCGTGCTGACCGGGGCAGGCTCTGCCTTCTGTGCCGGCGGCAATGTGCACCATATGGCAGAACGCAAGGGCATGTTTGCGGGCGCGCCGTTTGCTCTGCGCAATACATACCGCACCGGCATCCAGATGATCCCGACAGCCTTGTACGAGCTCGAGGTGCCGGTCGTGGCCGCTGTCAACGGTCCGGCCGTCGGTGCCGGGCTCGATCTGGCGTGCATGTGCGATATTCGCATCGCATCGAGCCGTGCCCGGTTTGCGGAAAGCTTCGTCAAACTTGGCATCGTGCCCGGAGACGGTGGTGCGTGGCTGCTGCCACGGATCATAGGCATGGCGCGAGCCAGCCTACTGACGCTTACCGGCGACATGATCGATGCTGCGACGGCGCTCGATTACGGGCTTGTTGCCGAAGTGGTGCCGCCCGAGGAGGTTCTTCCTCGCGCCATCGAGATTGCCGAGGCAATCGCGGCCAATCCCGGGCACGCGACCCGCTTGGCGAAGCGCCTCCTGCGCGAAGGGCAGGATATGAAGCTGGCACCGTTGCTTGAACTTTCCGCTGCTTACCAGGCGCTTGCTCATCATACGTTCGATCATGGCGAAGCCGTGGCGGCTTTTCTCGAGTCGCGCGATCCTGTCTATCGCGACGAATAGCCGGGGTTCAGACAGTCCGCGCCGGCGGGTGGGTGGCGCGCCAGGCGCAAACCCGCCGCGCGAGGGTCGCACCATGATCGTCTCCAATCCCCGAACTGCGGGTGTCGGTCAGCGCACAGCCCTGAAAACCGGCAGCGTCCGCTCGTCGTCGAGCCTTTCGAACACGACTTCGACCGGCATGTCGCAGACAAGATCGTCGGTCCGCCCGACCAGCCGAGAAATGATCATGGGACCTTCCTCTAGCTCGATCCTACCGACGACATAGGGGACCGCCCCGGCATATGCCTTAAGGTACTTCTGGTGCATCACGATCCATGACCAGAGCGTGCCGCGTCCGCTGACCTTCTGCCAATGGAAATCCGTCTCCAGGGTATCGGCATCGGCAGAGGTCTGTGGAAAATAGAGCTTGCCGGTCGGGCTGGCGTGAAGGCGGAGTTCGCCAACCCGGGTTCCTTCCCAGAAACCGCGATCGACCTCGGTAATCGGCTCCATAGACGCGACGAGCAGGTCCTTGTCGATCATAGTCACGCTCCCGCCAGAATGTGCGAGGATACGATCGGCGAAATGCAGATGTACTGCGCAGTATTGGCACCCGGAACTTGCCGTTCGCCGCATTCGCCACGCAATTGGCGAACTGCTTCGACATGGTGCCCCCAGCCTTGCATGTAGGATTCTCCGGTATGCCCGCCCGCGGTGTTGATCGGCTGGCGGCCGCCGAGACCGATTTGGTCCAGGGTGGCCCAGGCAGTCGCTTCGCCACGGGCGGCGAAACCGAACCCTTCGAGGCCGAAGGCAATGGCGGGCGTGAAATTGTCGTAGACCTGTAGAACGTCGATATCCTCGGGCACGAAGCCAGCCTGGCGATGCAACCGATCGGCCGCTTGCCGGGCGTTGCCGAAGAAGAAATCGCGGCTCCAGTAATGACCGGACGTTTCGCCCCGAGTAGCAGTGGCGGCCAGGACGACAGGCCGCTTCGCCAAATCCCTAGCGCGTTCCATCGTGGTCATGATCAGGCACACGCCGCCATCATTTATAATGCAATAATCCAGCATGCGCAGCGGCGCGGCGATGAAGCGGGCTGCCATGTAATCGTCTACCGTGATCGGATTTCGCATGACGGCACCTGCGTTCAGCGCCGCATTGCGCCGGTTGTTGATGGCGAAATTGGCTAGTGCGCCATCCGCTATGCCGAATTCGTGCTGATAGCGCCGGTACATCATTGCCACCGCGGCACCGGGAGAGGTCATTCCCTGATAGTGATTGTAGATGCTGGTGGAGTTAGGAAATGCCTCCCCGCCGTAGGCCATAGCGGAACTGCGTCCATTGTTGCCATAAACCAGTGCGACCACCTCTGCTTGGCCGGTTTCGATCATCGCAGCAGCATATTGCACGGCTACACCGCTCATGCGCCCCGAACCTTCCAGTTCGTTGATCAACCAGAGGTTCTTGAGCCCGAGCGCATCGGCCGTCACGGTATACGGGATGCGTGACGTGATCAGCCCATCGATATCGCCTTTTGCAATCCCGCAATCTTCGATGGCCAGCGAAAGCGCTTGGGCACCCAACGAAATCGCATCGTTTGGCACCTTGCTGGCATAAAGAGCCGCATAATTTAGCTGCCCGACCCCAACTATCGCCGGCTGGCGCGCACGCACTGAACTCACTGCAACTCCCTTCCAGACCCGTTGCAACGCCCTAGCTGCCCGAACGAAAATTTACATCTTCGGCAGAAACGCGATCGCAACCGTGCGGAGGGCACCTTCCAGTTGGTTTCCGCCGTGCTCCGCACCTTTGATCTACAGTAGACTTTCCCCTGATCCATTCCCGCGAGATATATTACATATATTTTTACCCATCACCGCCCCGGCGCACTTGTTAAGGCAAATTGCCCATCGGCCCACCTCTCGTTACGGTGTATGCTGAAGCGGGAGGGCGCTCCCCATTCAGGGCAATACTGCCTGAACTGCGCTTGCCCCAGTCTTTCAAATTGAATTTCAGGTGAGTTGGCATGGCATAGTTGCTGCAATGCAAAAATTGCCGCAAAGATCTCCACCGAAGGATGAATTCCGCAGGTAGGGCCAAGTCCGCTTCGCGTTCATTAAAGCTGCACAAGGGTTTCGAGGAGATTATGATGAAAGCTGTAAGGTGGACTTCAGACACGCCGCCGGGTCTAGAATTACATGAAGAACCCATGCCCACGCCGGCCTCGCGTGAAGTCCTGATCCGGGTGCACGCGGCCTCGTTGAACTTTCGCGACCAAGCGATTCTGGATGGCAACTACGGCGGCACGCTCAAACCTAACGGCGTGCCGCTGTCCGACGGCGCGGGTGAGGTTGTCGCCATCGGCGAACATGTTTCGCGTGCCCAAGTCGGCGACCGCGTAACAGCGAATTGCCACACCCACTGGATCAGCGGCCCCCCGCTGCCCGAATACCAGCAGGACAGCGTGGGCATGAGCACGGACGGATGGCTCGCAGAATATATCCTGCTGCACGAAAACGCCATCGTGCAGATGCCGTCGTATATGTCCTACGAACAAGCGGCTACGCTGCCGTGCGCCGCCGTTACGGCCTGGAGCGCGCTCAACCGGTCGAGCCCGCTGCAACCCGGGCAAACCGTGCTGGTGCAGGGCACCGGCGGCGTAGCACTGTTCTCTCTTCAGATCGCCCGGATGTTTGGCGCTCGCGTTCTGGCGATCACCTCGTCCGACGCCAAGGCGGAGAAGCTCAAAGGCCTCGGTGCCGATGCGGTCGTGAATTATCGCACCACGCCGGAATGGGACAAGGCGATCCTCGAGCTTACCGGTGGTCGGGGCGTCGACAAGACCGTCGACATTGCCGGCGAGACCACGATCGTCAAATCAGCGGCATCGACCCGAGTTGGCGGAGACGTGTCGCTTGTCGGATTTACCAGTGGTTTTGGCGGCGGCTTGCCGCCCATCGATATTCTCTGGCGTTCTCTGAATGTCGCGGGCACGGCGATCGGACCACGGGAAAATTTTGCCGCGCTGATGGCCGCAATGGGCCAGCACAAGGTTGATCCCGTCATCGACAGCGTCTTTGCCTTCAATGATTACGAGGCGGCGTACCAGCGTCTCGCCAGTGGGGATCATGTCGGCAAGGTCGTCATCGCCGTCAGCCGATGATCGGGGCGTGGCTCGACAGAATGCTGTCGAGCCCGCCTCATCCTGAGCGTGAGGGCCGAAGCCCGCGCGCAAACCAACTCGGGCCCCGTCGCCGTTTATGAGTTTACGATCCAGGCGGTGCGGATTCCTTGAGAGCTTCATGGATCTGTCCGCACTGCCCGGACCCGAGCCTGGTCGTGCGGTATCGGGTCTCACACAGGCGAACGTTGCATTGACTCGATGCGGGCTTTGCAGATCGTTCGTCCCGGCCTTCCCTCGCCGGGGAGCGTCCTCGGATCATCTTTGCGCTTCACCGCTGGCAAACAGGTTCTGCCCTCCCTCACGCTTGGAACAAAGCGCCGTCGCGAAGCATGGCGGGCATGATGACCGCAGGGGCGGCGCGGGTCTTCTTCAGGCCGCGGCACTTGGAAATCCGCATGGCCCAAGTCTTGAGGGAAGGTTTCCCGGCTGTGGGCCAGGATCGAGTGGCAAGCTTCATATAGCGACTTGCGCAAGGTCTCGTCCCTTTGCTTGGTGATCCTGCCCGTCCAGTCGAGCTCGCCAGATTGATGGCGTCTGTGCACCAGGCCGCAGCAGGCGCCGGCATCGCGTGACTGTCGGAACCGCCCCGACTCATCGACTGCAGCTGCGAAGGCAGGTCGCAGGAGACATACGTCCTGTTTGGGTTTGGACTATGGCGAGGAAATTTTCGGCCACCTTGTCGTAGCGTGTGGCAATGCGCCGGAAGTGCTTCAGCGTGGAGAAGAAGCGTTCGATCAGGTTCCGTTCGCGGTAGAGCGAAGAGCTGAAGTATAGTTTTCACCTCCGGTTGGACTTGGGTGGGATATTGGCGAACGCGCCCCTTTCGCGGAGGGATTTGCGGCTGTGGTCGGCATCGAATGCCTTGCCGGCCAGCAATGTTGTTCCGGCACCAAAATGTTCGAGCAGGCCATCAACAGCTTCGCCGTCATGGCTTTGCCCCGCGGTCACGCATTTCACACTTCAGCCAAAGTCGTGCTGGCGTCAGGACAGAGCAGCTGCATTGCATGTGGAATGAATCGGTTGCGAACCGCCGGAATTTTCCCATCTGCTTGCGTCACGTGCCGCCGTCGTTGAAGACGTTGGACAATTGGGCGGCGGATTGCCGTTTCCAATCGAAACGGATCGAGAGTATGAAATGGATGTGAGCTTTACCGCTGAGGAGGAAGCGTTCCGGCGAGAGATCCGCGCATTCATTGCCGCCGAATACCCGCAATCCTTGCGTGATGCCCTGGCCAACGGGGCTGAACCGACGCGTGAGAATTACCTTACCTGGATGAGGATTCTTGCGAAAAAAGGTTGGCTGGCAGCAAGTTGGCCCAAAGAATACGGTGGCCCGGGCTGGAGCCTCACGCAGCAGCAAATCTTCCGGGACGAATTGGAAGATGCGGACACTATCCGAACGGCATCGATGGGCATAGCCATGTGTGGGCCGGTAATCCGGCAGTTCGGAACAGCGGAGCAAAAGGCTCGCTTTCTGCCACCAATGGTAAATGCCGAATCCTGGTGGTGTCAGGGTTTCAGTGAACCTGGTGCCGGATCGGACCTCGCCAGCATCCGCACTCGTGCTGAGCGCGTGGTGGGCGACGATGGCAAAGAATACTATCGCGTTAACGGCCAGAAGACCTGGACGACGCTTGCGCAACATGCGGACTGGGGATTTTTTCTGGTCCGCACCGATCCCGATGCGAAAAAGCAGAAAGGAATTTCCTTCCTGTTGATCGACATGGCCAGCCCCGGCATCCAGGTGCGGCCGATCGAGACACTGGGTGGGGACCGCGAAGTCAATGAAGTCTGGCTCGAAGACGTCATGGTGCCGATCGAAAACCGCGTCCACGACGAAAACGAAGGCTGGACTTGTGCCAAGTTCCTGCTCGAGCATGAAAGATCGGCGATTGCGGACGTCAGTCGCACGAAGAGGCGGGTCAAGAACTTGCGCGCACTTGCCGACGAACGGCACGACGAGCGCGGCAGCGTTATGTCGGACGCGCCGGCGTTTCGACGCAAGATCGCCCAACTGGAAATCGAGCTTATTGCCCTTGAAGCGACGAATTTCAGAGCCTTGACCGACGCCAGCAACGGACGCGATCCGGGGCCGCTCATGAGCATGCTGAAAACGCGCGGCAGCGAGATTGCGCAATCGACGTTCGAACTGACCCAAGAGGCAGCTGGCCCTTACGGGATGGTAACTCCAGCACCGGAATCGGGCGGAATCCAGCCGATCGGGCCGCGCACGGGCGTGCGTGCGGCAGATCATTATCTGAATTCGCGCAAGCTTTCGATTTATGGCGGGTCGAATGAGATCCAGCTTACCATCATTGCGAAGACTGCATTGAGCCTGTGAATAGCTGGTCGGCAGAGATGCCCGGAGAAGGCAAATGAATTTCAATCTTTCCGACGAGCAGCAGATGCTGCGGGACATGCTGGAATCTTTTCTGCGCGACCGTTTCCCGTTCGAAGCGCGCCGCGCGCAGGTCCGATCAACGGCCACAGAATCGGCAATCTGGTCGGCCTTCGCCAATGAGCTCCAGATTCTGGGTACGTCGCTTCCCGAGAATGTCGGCGGGCTTGGCGGCGGGCCGACCGAAAACATGATCGTCATGGAAGAACTCGGCAAGGCGCTTTCGATCGAGCCGTGGCTGTCCACCATAATTATGGCCGGTGCACTGCTTCGTGATGCGGGGGCAAAGGCACAGGAGACAATGGCGGCCGTGGTCGACGGAACTGCCATCGTCGTTCCCGCTTTTGACTATTTCCCGGGATCGTTCGGAAAGGATGATGCCGGCGTCTCAATCGCCGCTAATGACGGTGGGTTCCGCCTGTCGGGGAAGATCCCGGTGGTCCGGGATGCAGCACGCGCCACGCATTTCGTCGTCTTGGCGAAAGACGCAGGTGGTGGGCAAGCGTTGGTGATCGTGGCCGCGGATGCTCCGGGGTTGGAGCTGAAGACCTATCAGTTGGTCGATGGCGTCGGATGCGCAGACCTCTCTTTGAACGGTGTCGAAGTCGAAGAGAGTGCGATCGTCGCGCGGGGCGAGGAAGCGGCTGATCGAATGGCCGAAGCATTCAATGCCGGGGTTGTCGGCCTGTGTGCCGAGGCCTTGGGAATTCAACGTATGCTGCTGCAGTGGACGGTAGAATACGCCAAGCAGCGCCAGCAGTTCGGCCGACCGATCGGGGAATTTCAAGTGTTGCAGCATCGCATGGCGAGAATGCTCATCAAGGTCGAAGAGACCGTATCAATGACGTATCTGGCGACCGCTCATCTCGAAAATCGCACTTCGGAGCGCGCGAAGATAGCGTCGGCCGCAAAAGTCATGATTGATCAGGCGGGTTTGTTCGTAGGGCAGCAAGCAGTTCAAATTCACGGCGGCATGGGAATGTCGAAAGAGCTCCCGATTGCGGATTACCTAAGCCGTCTTAACGTTATTGCCCAACAGCTCGGGTCCACCGACTTTCACTTCGGCCGCTATGAGGCGAGTTCTTTTGAAAAGAAAGCAGCACTGCCGGTGACCGCATAAGCTGGAGGCTCGCAAAAGCCGTTTTATTTTTTCTTGGCTAGCGCCCAATGAGTGGAAGCGGCGGGAAAGATGCGGCATGATTGTGCAGAGACGATAAACATGGGCCTGCTGGCGTCGACTCTGGCTAGGAATCGCTGCTAACCTCGAATTGACGTGTTAATAGAAAGCTTGTCTAATGATTGAGACCGAAATCAACATCCGCACAGCCGACGGTGAAATGGAGACCTTCATCGTCTATCCGGAGCGGGAAGGGCCTCATCCAGTAGTAATCTTTCTAATGGATGCCGCCGGCATACGCGACGAGCTTCGCCTGATGGCGAGTCGTCTTGCGACCGCCGGCTATTATGTCATGCTCCCCAATCTATATTATCGTGGTGGCGCAAAGGAGATCGGGCCGTTCCCGTCGCTCGACGATGAGGAGGCCATGGCGCCTATCTGGGGATACATTGCAACCGCGACCAGGTCGGCCGTCATGGCTGATTGCGAGGCATTGCTCGCACATGCGCGAACCGCTCCGGAAGCGGCAAATGGCCCTGTCGGGATCATGGGATATTGCCTCACTGGCCCATACGCGCTGGTCGCCGCCGGCTACTTTGCCGGGAAGGTCGCGGCAGCAGCCTCGATCTATGGAGTGGCCGTGGTCACCGATCAGCCCGACAGCCCTCATGTCACAGCGCAAGCCGGAAATGCCGAGCTTTACGCCGCTTTCTCCGAAATAGACGATTTCGTACCTTCAGAAGAATATGAAACAATGCGGACCTATTTCGCGGCGAACGACGTCCGCGGCGAGGTTGAGCTTTATCGAGGTGTAGAACACGGCTTCGCATTCCCGGAGCGCCATTGCTACGACAGGTCTTCAGCGGAGCGACATTGGGAGCGGCTCCATGCGCTGTTCCGGCGCAATCTGTACAATTGAGCGCGGCAACTGACCTGCCCCCCACTGGTCGCGCAGTCAGAACGAGAGTCTGCCGGTTTGATATTCGTGCTGCCCCACCGGCACAAGCGCGTCGGACGTGACGCGTCTATCTAGCAGGAACGTCCGACGCGCTTGTGCCGGTGTTCGGTTCGCCAGCGACGAGTGCGGCCTGACGTTGTTGTAGTCGTAGCGCCAGACAGCCAGCTTGCGCCTGGCGTCAGCCAGGCTGTCGAACAGCTCTTCATTCAAGAGCTCGTCGCGCAGCGACCCATTGAAGGATTCAATGAACGCGTTCTGCTGCGGCTTGCCGGGATCGATTTAGGTAAGCGTAGCCGCCGCCCCACCTTGCGGGCTTGAAGCGCAGCGTCGAGTCTCCGCGCCCTGA
>NZ_BMZA01000024.1 GCF_014652555.1 Novosphingobium colocasiae | reverse complement strand
GTATAGCTCGCCATTCGTCCCTCCATCGCGGAAGGCCGTCACCGGGCAAAAGATTTCCGTGGCGCGAAGCGCGCATCCTTGAAACCGAAGTCTATCCGGGGTAGAGAGGGAGCACTTGGAGTTGCTTATCGACGTTTGCAGACGTCGGTTCTCTACCCTGAATTGGGATGCCCGGCCTTCGTGCCGGGCTTTCTTTTATGTGGTCACGGCCGCCCCTTCGCTGCGCAATGCCGGCCAGATGCCGGCGGGGCCCATTGTCGCAGCAAAAATCCTACATCGGAAGCGCTTGCGGTTCGTGCTTTCGAGTACAATGCACCGAAAAAGTTCGTGCTTTCGAGTAGGAATTGCCCTTTCGATTCGTGCTTTCGCGTAGGAATGAGCCCGCGCATTCGTGCTTTCGAGTAGGAATTGCCCGCCGGTCGCGAATCACCTGGGCGTGCTTCCTTCGGCGCATGCGGCACCGGCCCTCTCCCCCACCCGGCCTCCCATAGAATACTGCCGGCGGGTGGCCGGGTGGGGAGAGGGCCGGTGCCGCCGCGAAGCGCTTTGCGCGGCTCTTTCAGAGGAAGGAGGGGGCGTCCTGCTCGCCGATGCCGGCTTCGGCTTGCGCCTCTTCTGTCAGCGCCGGAGCGCGGCGCGTGATGATCACTTTCGCGCGGCCCGCCTTGCGCCCCGTCCGGCGTCCCGGTTCGCCTTCGGGTACCGGGGCATCGGCCGGCGCTTCCTCGATCAGTTGCAGGTGATAGTCGGGGATCGCCCCGGCGGCGGCGATCTGGCGCACGGCGATGCGGAAGTTGGCGAGATGGTTCTGGAAGCCGATCTGCAGGCGAAAGGTCGCCAGGTCGATTTCGAGCGGCTCGCCCTCGACGCAGGTCGAGCGCGCCACTTCGTAGATCCGCCGCTCGATCGGACCGAGCTGGAAATAAGTGGAAGCATAATCAAGCACTTGCCGATCGCGCAGGATTGCCCTGAACAGCCAGTCACATAGCCGCACCTTCACGGCTTTCAGCCGCTTATCGCCGCTGCGCGTGCGGGCATATTGCAGCCGCGCCTCGGACAGCCACGAGAAGAACCCTTCCTCGCCCTCGCCGCCGGCCTCGATGTTGGTGCGGATCTGCGTGCCCTGCAGTCGCTCCAGCGCATCGGCGAGGCGGGCATAGGAGCGGGCCGAATGGTTGGCCCCGGTGACGCTGAACAGGTCGTGCGCGGTGAACACGAAATCCTGCGCCACCGCCGCCCCCTGGTCGAGCTTGGCCGCCATCAGCGAGGCGATGTAGAGCACGATCTCCTTGTCATAGATCGTCGCCACCCCGCGCGCACTCGGCCGCACCTCGATCGAGACATCGCCGGTGGCATAGGCCAGCGGCTTCATCCAGGCGTTCTTACTGAGCGCGAAGAACGGAAACGCCATGAGCGAGCGCTCCCCCCGGATCTCGCCGGTGAGCGGGCTATCGAGCAGGAACAGCTCGCCTTGGGGCGTGGGCGGGGTCATGGCCTGCGGTATCTCACGCCGGGGAGGGGGAGGGAAGGGGGCAAGGCCGGCGGGGGAATTCCTACTCGAAAGCACGAATGGGGTGAGAGCAGGACATTCAACATTGGCTCCCGGCAAGAGCGGAGAGACACAAACCGTTAAGCCACGAGATCAAGCACAAGAAGATGGTTCACGGACGCCGGATGCTGGCCCGACCGGCGTTCTCACGCTTGGCACTCCGCAAGGTCAGAACCGCCACGATCAGAAAAATGTACAAAGCGAAACTCTCCCGCATGTAGACGGTCAACGCAACCTCCGTGCCTGCGGCGATGGCCAAGGAAATGGTGAGCACTGTAAAGGCACCCCAAACATTACTTTCTTCACCGTTCTTTGCCCATGCTGCAGCAGTTCTAACCAGAACCCACAACAATAACATGTTTATTGTTAAGCCGAATATCCCAGTATCAGCAAGAATCTGAAGATAGCTATTGTGAAGTGTGGCAGTCGTTTTTGTGATCGTTTGGTAATCCGTGAACATATCTTTATATTTTAGATACATCCCGCTGGTGTTTTGCCCCAACAGCCCGTATCCGAAAAATCGGTGAAAATCGTCCGCCTTCAGCCAGACCGCCCAAAAGCCGTCCCAAATATGCTCGCGACCGGTGAACATCCCATAATATGATTTTCGCTGATCTAGGAACGACAGCCAGAGAAAATCCTTTGATAAGGTTATAGCGGGCGGTAGCGCAGGAATAACAACCGCAATCGTTGCGAGGACAGAAGGAAATGACCGGAACAGCGTGAATAATCCAAGCGCCGCGAAAGCAGCAATAGCGAAAGATTTAGCATCTATCAGTAATAGTAGAAATAAGCTGATCGCAGCCAAACCTATCGTAATCGACTTGGATCGAGGTTTACGAAGAGCTGCAAGCGAGATAACCGCCATCGGCGCCACCGCCGCTCCATTCACATTAGTAGAAATGGCCGGTATAAATCTTTGCACATGCAGACCGAGCAGGCTCAGCGCCTGAGCCTCGGTTTGTAGGGATGGCAGATCATCCGTGAGCTTATTCTTGATGCCCATAATCAGCAAGACAATCTGAGTGAAGCACAGGAAGCCTAGCGCGAAAAACATGGCTTTTTCCAGCGCCGAGGCTCCGTCAAATTTTCGGATGGCAGTTATGAACATTCCACTCAAGGCGGCCGTGGTTAAACAAAGGATATAGTAAACCTCGTCACTATGCGCCCGATCCGTTACAACCGAATCAGTCGAAGAGTTTGCACGAATAGCTGCAAACACGAAGGTAATTACCATAAGTGCGGCCGGCACCAAGAGACCAAACGATGAGCGAGGAAGGCGAATTTTAGCTAAACCTAGGAAATATAAACCGGACATCAATCCGATAACTAGGGCAAGCAAACCCAACGGCAGCGCCAACGGCAGACCCAGACCAGAAGATATGCCCGTCACGGAGAATACCAGGAAAAACAAGATCCCCACCAGAACAACCGGCCAACTCTGCATGGCTACCTTTTCTCCATCACGACGGTTGACCAGGTATGGCTGGAAAGCGACATCCGCTGGATATGGGAACTTGACCGCCCACCTCTCGACATTAAGTAATTCACTTTAAACGGAACTTTCGGAAATGGTAGAGGGATTTCACCCTCGGTTGGCCGATTGCTTGGTAACACATGCATGATTGTAAGGGTCCCGTACGATCTGATGACCGTTTCCATTCCCGAACGCTTTAGAGTGTTTAGCCCGTCGGCAGTTAGGATGTCTTCAGGCAGATAATTTGCCTCCTCAGCTCCCGAAAGGAGCGGACCTAACGCCCGGACCTGAGCATATACGTCAAAAAAATCCTCCGTCGCACCGAAGAATCGCGGTCGCCCGGAACCCATATAAATGTCCCACGGGATAATCGAACTCCCCCCCAACGCGTGTGCCGCGGAAATAAGAAGACGATTAAGATATACGTCTCCAGTCCTAAACGTAAAAACCTGCATCCATTCTTTTTTCCGATAATTATTAAATAAAGATTTTATTGATATATAACTGCAATTATCTTCTTGAATTTCACAAATTCCAAAATCAAATGCAGTGGAAGGCTCGCCCATATCTCCATTGTAGTTATTGCAAGATATTATTATGCGCTTTCCGTTGATTTCATCAAGCTTTTGCCGAAAATTACTTATGAAGTCCAAAAGGCTGCGCTTTTGAATGTCAAGCATTTGATTTTTCAAGGACAATCCGTACTTTTTCGCGGCAGCCCTGCAAAAATCACACCAACACCCCCCCCATGAAACAGACTGCACTGCGCCGGCAGGATCGTCAAACTGCAAATAATCACACCCTGCGGACAGCGCATTTTGAGCCATGTGCAATAATATCAGAAGAAAATCTGGATTATTTACACAACCCCAGTTCCGCCCCTCCCCTGACATCCAAGGGGCGACAATAAAATCGCCTCTATAGTTCTGCTGCCTACCTCTCAAATATGTTGGTCGAGTGCTTCCTGGTATGTCTGGCGGGCACATGTTGATTGTGCCCCCAATGACATTGAGACCAAAAATTTTTGCCTGCCGTAAAAAGTCCTTATTGGTTGAGTATGTCCAATCAAGACGGTTCGCACCGAGAGCTTTGGCTATCGGCAGTGCTTTGGGATCCCCAAAGCGGGATGAAAAGCAAACGTCTGATGCAGTAGGTATTATCGTCTTATCGAGGAGCGCTGACTCCGATAGCCCGGCCGCTTTAGGCAGGCCCAGCATCGCCCATCCCCCTCCCACCAAAGCAGCGCGTCGGGATAGGTGAGAAATGCTCATCTCGCCAAGGCTCCTCCCAGCGCCAAACTCATCGCGAGGATCAGTCCCAAGGCGACAGCAGGCAAAACGGCAGAGCGAATGTCTGCCTTTGGCCAAGGGATGTCAAATCGGCGGACGGCCATGCGGGTCGGCAACCAGGCATAGAGCGGCAACAGGCTGAGCAAATTCGCCAGCGCGGCCCCCTTCGTTCCCGCCAGGGGAATGAGGGCTACGCAGAACAGGATATTGAAGACACCCGTCAGTCCGTCCAGCCAGTGCCAGGTGACGTGATTGGTTATCGTATAATGTTGAAGATGAGCCGCGCCGTAGCGTTGAACCATCAGACCTGCCGCCAAAAGCGCCCATGTGGGCACGTCTACGAATGCATGCCTCCATCCGATAATCGGCAGTAGGGGTATGGCGAAGGCCACGCCTCCGGCCAACATGGTGGTTACCCAGAGGGAGCGGGCACGCGCTGCCTCGGCTTGGCGGTTGTGCGCGGCGGTCTCACCTCGCGCATAGTGGCCTGCCATAGTATGCAGTGCGGATTGAAGCGGGGCGGCGCTCAGCATCATCATCACGGAGATACCGTTGAGGGCCAGCAGATAGCCTGCGGTCTGGGCCGGGCTGACAAATTGGGCCAGGACGATGCCCGCCCCCTGGCGGGCGCCCGTACTCAGCAGAGAACCCAGCCCTGCGCGCCAAGCAGGAGGCCACACACGACCTGCAATCTGCCCGATCGGCGTGCGGGCGGGCGTATGCAGAAAAGTCCTCCAGCCTTTGGCATCCGCCATCCGGGCGAGAAGGATGGCGGAAATCGCAATGGGCAGCTGCGATGCCAGCGCCATTATCAAAAGGGATCCCGTCGCAAGGATCGCCAATGTCGATAAGAGACCGCTGATGACCCAGGACAGGCCGTCGTTCATTCGTGGCCGGGCTATTTCACCCAAACCGTTCAGAAAGGTCAGGCGGGACAGGATGATGATGCGCAGCGGGCTGCTGAGTGCAATGACCAGCCATGCGCCCCAAACGTCACTTGCGTCCGGAAGCCGCCGCGCCACTGTCATCACCGACCATGTGCCAAGAGTGAGCATGGCGACCGTTACAACGATGGCCGCCCCTCCGAAGACGATCCGCATCAATCTTGCCAGATCGCCCACGCTTACCTGCTGCTCTGCCACATGACCATGACCGTGGGCACTTTCCGCAACCGCGAGCATGCGCACCAAAATCTGGGGGGCACCGAGGAAAAGCAGGTTCTGCATGCCAATCAGCGTCGTCGCCAACAGCCAGAATGCGGCGGTGGTGCTGCCGACATGATATAAGGCTGGCACCGGCAGCAGGTAGCTGCCCGCTCTTGCGAAACTTGAAAAGGCGAGCATCGCCGGCGGCGAATTGGTGATCTTCGTCAGCTTGCGAAACGGCGCTCCGCCCGGATAGACCGTCCGGGCGTCAGTCACGCAGTCTTATCCGCAGGGTCTGACCTTGAACCCCGTCATTTTGCAAACCGAACTGGGCGCTGGTGGCATAGAGAATGGCGTCATCAGCAAAGGCAATGCTTGTCGGGCGCATCACTGGCAACTCTACCTGATGCACAATGCTGCCGGTCTCGTCGAATGCCCTCAGACAGGCACCGTCCCAGAAAGCCACCCACAACAGGTTGTCTGGTCCGATTATCATGCCGTCGGGGCAACCATCTCCCGCCTCGAATTGACGCCAAGGGGCCAAGCCCGTCACCCCGGCTCCGGCGTCATAGTTTCCCCGATAGATGATCTGCGCGGCACTGTCCGTCAGATAGACTTTGGCGTTGGCGGCATCAAAAGCTGGTCCATTGGTTACCGTAAACGCCGGCGTATCCAGTCTCCGACGACTGCTGCCGTCTGTAGCAAAACGCCACCACCTCCCAGACTGAGCATCCTCATCCACACGCATCGTGCCTGCCCAGAGATAACCATCAGGATCAAGGGCACCATCGTTGAATCGCATGCCCGGCTCATCAAGCGGTAGCAGCGAGTGGAAGTTGAAGCCTTCACCCTGGCGCTTGAGGTGCCCGAACGTGGAAGCGAGGGTAACCAGCAAATCGCCTTCGGTGCCGAAAGGAATGGCGCGGGTGATCCATTCGCTCATAGTCCAGTTGTGTAGCCTGCCGCTTTGGGGATCATGCTTGAAGAGCGTTTTTCCTCGGATATCCACCCACCATAGGCTTTGATCGGCGGCATTCCAAAAGGCCCCTTCCCCGAGTTCGCAAGGGCGCGCGCCGGGTATCTGTTCGATGACCGGTGCCATCACTCTGGATCGTGCAATCGCGAGAGGATGCCGCCATCGGCGTAGATCGTGGTGCCCGTACAGAAATGGGCTTCGCTTGCCAGCGATACAGCCATTCGTGCAATTTCTTCGGGGTTTGCCACGCGGTTGAGCGGATGCACTGCGCCCAGTTGCGTCAAACCTGCGGGGTTGTCCTTGAACCCCGCGACCAACATTTCGGTGGCCGTTGCCGCCGGTGCCAGGCAGATCACCCGGCATTGGGGTCCTAGATCGACCGCGAGCGCCCGCGTCAGGCCATGTATCGCCGCCTTGCTGGTGGCATAGCTGACAAAGCCAGGTTTGGTTGCGGTGGCGTGGACCGAACCAATGTTCAGCACGCATCCTCCTGGTTCCAGAAAGCGCAAGGCCAACTGAGACAGACGAAACGGAGCCACGAGATTGATGTCAAGCGATCGCCGGAAGCTGTCTAGCGAGATGTCCGGTGTTCTGCCGAGAATCTGGGCTGCGGCATTGTTGACCAGCGCAGATAACGGCCGGCCATCGAGAGCCTGTTCCAGCGCCGCGGCAAACTGTTCACCAGCGCTTGCATCAACGGCCACTTCAGCGAGATCGCACGCCAAAAAAGCATCGCACGTCACCCTGTTGCAAGCCAGGTCGCTTCCGATCACATAATATCCGCCCTCATGGAAGGCCTCGACCATCGCTTTGCCGATGCCGCCACCTGCACCGGTGACAAGGACAACTTTCATCCTTCCAGACCAAGAAACGCGAACATGCGCTCTATTGCCAGCAAGCTGACGCGGCGGACGGCATCGCGCGTATTGGAAGCGTTATGTGACCCGAAAATGTTGAACGGGTAGGCACGAAGCGGACTGTCGACCGGCAGTGGCTCCACTTCAAAAACGTCAAGCGCTGCCGAATGCACGATACCCCTTTCCAGAGCATCAATCAGCGCGCTTTCCTTGATCACCGGCCCGCGCCCGACGTTGACCACACGCACACCGGGCTTAAGCAGAGGCAGGATGTCGTCATTGAACATATGGTGGGTCGCGGGAACCAGCGGGCAGGTGAAAACTAGGAAGTCAGCCTCTTCCAGTCCTTCCGGCCACGTCTTTGAACGCAACGTATCGGTCGGCTCAGAGCTAAATGCGGGATCATAAACATTCAGGATCATTTCCGCAGCCAGAAGGCGCGTCGCGGTGCTCCGCCCGATATCCCCATAGCCCACGAGCGCAACTGTCTTGCCAGCAAGCGAGATGCCTGCCGGTTTGGGCCATTCACCCGCATTGCGTATTTGCCGATCGATATAGAAGCTGTGCCGCGCCAGGCCGCCGACGTAGTTCATCGCCAGATCCGCCACTTCACGCCCGAAAACACCCGGCGTGTTGCAGGACTTCAAGCCGAGATCGGCTGCCGCCTTGAAATCGACGTTATCGACACCGACGCCCCACTTAACGATCGCCGAGAGCTTTCCGCCAGCACCCGCTTCCAGAACCTTGCGCGAAGCTGGATCATCACCGATGATCCAGCCATCGAATTCCGGCAACAACGCTTCTAGTTCATCTTCCGTCATGATCTGCACCACCTTGGCGGCATGCAAATCTACCCCGGACTTTTCGAACAATGGCCGGAACTCGTCGATCATCCCCAACATGGGAGGGCAGGTAACAAGAACCTTCATAACGCCCGCTCCGCTTGCAGCTTGTAAGTACCAACCGCTTCAGCCACCTCCCACTGCTCGGGCGTGTCGATATCGATGGACTCGAGCATGGGCGTCTCAAACATCATCGGCTTGCCGCCGATCCGTGCGTTGGTTGCCGCAAAGCTTGCCTTGCTGAAGACATAGAGATTCGAGTTCTCCTCAAACCAGGGCTCCAGATCCTGCGTGCGCAAAAGGACGTTGGGATCATGATTTACCGCACTGCCATCTTGGCGATAAAAACGGGTCTGTATCTTGTTCACGGTGAAAAGGGAGTCTGCCGTTCCTTGCTCGACCGCTTCGCCATAGGCTTGAAGTGCCTTTTGAATCGTTCCCGCCGAAAGAAACGGATTGGTGGTGTGCGTCATCAGGTAAGCCTGAGCCTCGACCGCCGCGAGATCATCTTCGATGATGGTGTTCATGGGCACGAAGTCACCGCAAATCTCAGGTCGCCGGTCACGTACAAGGACTTTCCCGCCTCCGAACCCATCGACCAAGCCATTACTAGCCAGAATATCCCGCGCATCCGTATTGATGATGATCTGATCAATTTCATCAACTGAAACAAGTGAATCCAGCACCCAGCGAAACAGCGGTTTGTTAACCAGAACCCTGAAGTTCTTGCCAGAAACTCGCGCGCTGTGCGCCTTCATAGGAAGCAAAGCTACGATTTTTGCCACAGAATTATCCCGTTAATTTATTTTGGATAAAAATACTTCTCTTTTGATGCGCGCGATAACTCGCGATGTAAATGATTTCCTCGATACGTACCCATGTATTGCATCGCCCGGAACATTACGATGCCCGCCATTTCGCGGTGCAAGCACCGCTCCTTCAGGGCCGCCGCAAAATCGAACAATATGCCGGCTGCAGTGTATCGCAGGCAGTCTCGCACACCCAGCGTCACCTCAGGCATGATATCGCGCAGAGCCAATGCCTCTCGCTCATAACGACGCCGGACCTTCTCCCATGACTCTTCATGGATGTGCTCAACCGCCGCATCCGGAACATAAGAGATGGCATGACCTTTGGAATATAGCCGCTTTGCCAATTCCATGTCTTCAAGACCTGTTAAATTTTCATCAAATCGATCGTCATCCCAGACTTTTTTACTCAAAGCCGAGTTGGCGTTATTACAAAAAAAACCTCCTTGCTGCAAACTCGACACAGAAGGAAAATATTTATCAAATAACTGTCGCTCAGAGAACTTCGTAATTCCTGTGAGGCCAATTTGTCGGCCATAGCTGTAACTACATTCGCCCCGAGCGACAGGAGAAACTAGATTGGCCAACCATTGCCTCCCTACGGGAATGCAATGGCCGCTTATAAAAACTAGCCACTTTCCTCTTGCGGCAGAGCACCCATAATTGAGTGAGCGGCCAAATGTGAACTGCGATTTTTCGATAGTCACCATGCGGCACCCGCGTGCCTCAGACAATTCATAGGTTCGATCGGTCGATCCTGAATCAACTACGATGGTTTCCGCCGTCATCCCACTCAAATCTTGGTCAGCTATCGCGTCGAGCAATTGCGGCATCCACTGCGCTTCGTTAAGCGTTCGGATAACGATGCTGATATCGACAGAATTTCCCATGACGACCGTCTCTCTACGCCGATAGGGCCTTTTCCAAGGGCATTTTTTCGAACACGTTGCACGCTCCATCGATTGTCGCGTCGATAATGCGGCGTCCGTTTTTCTCAAACATTGTGCGTGCTTCTCGATACGCGAGTTCCGATCTATAGAGATCTGGAAGCTGCCACTTTATTCCTTTGGGAAAATAGTCTGGGTGGACGTGATCATCGTCTTTTTCCGCCGAACGGATCTCAGATGCATTGGGCGTTCCCACTGCAGAGAACCGGTGATCCATGCCGATAATAATCACTTTTGCAAAACCCATGTAGAAGGCAAGCTGAAGTGAGACATACGTGACGGTGCCACCGGACGTGATGGGTCTTGTGAGATCCGGCTGAAAAGAGTCTCTGAAGGATGGCGGTATTCGGAAATATAAAAATCCGTCATTCTCCGGCAGCTTACGGCGATGCGTGAAATCGACAAATTTCACCATCTCCAACCCTTTAATGTCTTCTGAAAATTGATCTAGGACTAGATGGTTTATGGAAGTAAAATATGTCGGCACAAAGCCCCATGAATCAAACATTATGTATGATCGATTCATACATATCGATTTTTGTTCTTTAACAAGATTCATATCCACACGGTTCAATGACGGGCCGTTGCAGATAACAACGACGCACTCGCCGGCACATGAGTCTCTTAGACGCTCCAAGCGTGCACGATTTCTCCGGGCATCGGCCCCGAAGGCCCATTCCCAGCGGACCGCTTGATCGCGAATTCTTCGCTCGATCGCATGTTTGGCGCGATCGAACGTAATTTCGCCTAATGCCATTCTCATTTGCAGGAATCTCCGGGCTTCGGCGCCATCGCTAGACGCCTCCATAAGGCGCTCCGCGCAACCATGAAGACAAACTTAGGCGCCTGAATAAGATATCGGCGCCAGAGGCGCCGTGGCTCGCGTGCAAGGCGATAGGCCCATTCAAGCCTCGCTTCACGCATCCAGAGGGGGGCCCGTTTCACGGTGCCCGTATGAAAATCGAAAGCGGCTCCGACGCCGATCAGCGTTTGGGGCAGGTGCTTGTAATGATCGCGCATCCACACGTCCTGCTTGGGGCTTGATATCCCCACCCACACCACATCCGCGCCTGACGATTTGATCCTTTCAATCACAGCCTCATCTTCTGCTCCGGTAAGTTCGCGAAATGGTGGGCACTCTGCTCCTGCAACTCGAAATCCCGGATAGCGTCGTATGAAAATCTCAGCTAGTTCTTGAGCGACTCCTTCCCGTCCCCCATAGAAGTAATGTGACATACCATTTTCGATGGACCGCTGCGCTACTAAGTCAATTAGATCTGGCCCGCTAGTCTGCTCAACAGGCAACCCTCTCAATTGCCCTATGAGCGCAATATATGAACTGTCGGGAGTGATCATTGCCGCTTCAAAGTGAAGGTCTCGAATTGCCGAGTCCCCATTAATAGCCATCAAACTGGGCACATCGCGGATGCATACGAAGCGCCCTACATCGTCTTGTGCCCAAGCTTCGATTGTCTGAGCTGCCTGCGTAATTGTTGTGACGGTAATTGGCACACCCAGTACGTCATATGTGGCTAATTTGCCGTACATGTTTAGTGCGCTCCTCGAACTACGTCAGCGCACTGTCGATAGGGACTGAAGCGGCGCAACATTGGTCAGAAACCAGGCGTAGGTGTTCTTCACTCCATGGGAGAGATCAACTGATGGATGCCATCCCATGTTCTTCAACCGACTTGAATCCATGAGTTTGCGCATGGTGCCATCGGGCTTGCTTGCGTCGAACACGATCTGCCCCTGGAAGCCAGTGACTTGGCTCACCAGTTGAGCCAGTTCGCGAATCGTCACATCCTCGCCGTAGCCTACGTTTATGTGACTGAGCATCGGTTGAGTGTTCGCCTCGTAGCTTGCCTTGTCGAGATCGAAAACGAACAACGATGCCTCGGCCATATCATCGACGTGAAGAAACTCCCGACGCGGGGTGCCGCTGCCCCAGATCGCGACTTCCTTGGCACCGCTCTGCACCGCCTCGTGGAAGCGACGGATCAGAGCAGGCATCACGTGACTGTTCTCAGGATGGAAGTTGTCACCCGGACCATAGAGATTGGTCGGCATGACACTGCGGTAGTCGGTACCATACTGCCGGTTGTAGCTCTCGCACAGCTTGATGCCGGCGATCTTGGCGATTGCGTAGGGCTCGTTGGTGGGCTCGAGGATGCCGGTCAGCAGCGCATCCTCGCGCATGGGCTGGGGTACCGCGCGCGGGTAGATGCACGAGGAGCCCAGGAACAGCAGGCGCTGAACCCCTGCCGCATAGGCCTGGTGAACGACGTTAGCCTCAATCATCAGGTTCTCGTAGATGAACTCGGCCGGGTAGGTGTTGTTGGCGTGGATGCCGCCCACCTTCGCCGCCGCCAGCACCACCCCGTCAAGCTGCTGGCCCGCGAAGAAGGTGCGCACCGCAACTTGGTCGGTCAGGTCGAGCTCGGCGTGTGTGCGGGTGACCACCTCGACCCCGCGCTCGGTCAGCTTGCGGGCGATGGCTCCGCCCACCATCCCGCGATGTCCTGCGACGTAAACGCGCATGTCGGCTTCTCCTTCAGCCTTCCAGCGACACGGGGATGTTGTAGCCGTGCTCTTTGAGGAGCGCGTGGCGCTTGGCGACCTTGAGGTCCTCCGCGACCATCTCGGCGCACATGGTCTGTACGCTGATCTCCGGAACCCAGCCAAGCCGCTCTTTGGCTCTAGCCGGATCTCCCAGCAGGGTGTCGACCTCGGCGGGGCGGAAGTAGCGCGGATCAATGCGCACGATCACATCGCCGACCGCGACCGACGGCGCATCCCCCCCAGTGACAGCCTCGACGATGCCGACCTCGTCCACGCCCTCGCCTTCGAAGCGCAAGGTGACGCCCAGGTGCTGGGCGGACCAAGCGATGAACTCGCGCACCGAGTACTGGACGCCGGTGGCGATAACGAAGTCCTCGGCCTGGTCCTGCTGCAGCATCATCCACTGCATGCGCACGTAGTCCTTGGCATGGCCCCAGTCGCGCAAGCTGTCGATGTTGCCCATATACAGGCAAGGTTCGAGCCCTTGCGCGATGTTGGAGAGCCCGCGAGTGATCTTGCGCGTCACGAAAGTCTCGCCACGCCGCGGGCTCTCGTGGTTGAACAGCACGCCGTTGCAGGCATACATGCCATAGGCCTCGCGGTAGTTCACCGTGATCCAATAGGCGTAGAGCTTGGCGACGGCATAAGGCGAGCGCGGATAGAACGGCGTCGTCTCGCGTTGCGGAATCTCCTGGACCAGACCGTATAGCTCGGAAGTCGAGGCCTGGTAGAAACGGGTCTTCTTCTCGAGCCCGAGGAAGCGGATCGCCTCGAGCAGACGCAGGGTGCCCAGGCCATCGACATCGGCCGTGTACTCGGGCGCCTCGAAGCTGACCGCAACGTGGCTCTGCGCACCGAGGTTGTAGACCTCGTCGGGCTGGATCTGCTGGATAATGCGCGTGAGGTTCGAGGTGTCGGACAGGTCGCCGTAGTGCAACTTCAGGTCCGGCGAAGGGGCATGGGGGTCCTGATAGATGTGATCGATCCGCTGCGTATTGAACAGCGAGGCCCGGCGCTTGATGCCGTGCACCTCGTAGCCCTTCTCAAGCAGGAATTCGGCAAGGTACGAACCATCCTGGCCTGTAACACCCGTAATCAGGGCTACCTTCTTACCGTTCAATTCACGTCCCCTTCAAAAACGAATGCACTCGTATCTCGGTTCAGTCCGAACCAAACAAGACGCAGACGGAAACCTTCTTGCACATTCGCGATCTCGACAGTCATGCTGTCAGCGATAATCGCGCTCGTTCCACCTTCCATGCGACGTCGGAGAGCCGAAAATAGCCCTTGCGTGCAGCAAACTGCTTGGTGTCCTGGGCTAGGAAACAGCCAGGGCCGAAAACTGCGACGGTCATGCCAGGCTTACCTGTTTCCTAGTTCCGAGCGATCATGCTGCATGTGCACAATTATCGTATAAGTGACTATTCCCGTTCCGAACAGAGGCTATTTGCAGAGCTCAAGAGGGTGCGAAACTCATCGCCAAGAGGCGGCAAAGCGTCGCATAATGGCACCTAGCAATTCCTCCGGCACGCGGGCCAACATGTGCCTCACTTGGATAGCGCCTGAAGCGGCATCCAGGCGTAGCGGAGCGGCATTCTCAGTGCGCCGGTGATCAGGGCGCGCTCGAGCTCTGGGAACACAGTCAGCACCATACGCCAGCCTCAATCCGACCCGAACAGATCGCGCGTGAACACCTTGTCCTTCACGTCCTCGATCTCGGCGGTCATGCGGTTGGCGATGATGACGTCGCATGCCTCCTTGAAGGTCGCCAGGTCGCGCTCCACCTTCGATCCGAAGAATGTCGCATCCTTCATCGCCGGCTCGTAGATTACCACCTCGATGCCCTTGGCCTTGATCCGCTTCATGATGCCCTGGATCGAGGACTGTCGGAAATTGTCCGATCCGGCCTTCATCACGAGGCGAAACACACCGACTTTCGCCGGTTTGCGGGCGATGATCTGGTCGGCGAGGAAGTCCTTGCGGGTGCGGTTGGCGTCAACGATCGCGCGGATCAGGTTTTGCGGCACTTCGGAGTAGTTGGCCAGAAGCTGCTTGGTGTCCTTGGGCAGGCAGTAGCCACCATAGCCGAAGCTGGGGTTGTTGTAGTGCCGGCCGATGCGCGGATCGAGACCGACGCCCTCGATGATCTGGCGCGTGTCCATGCCGTGAGCGATCGCATAGCTGTCGAGCTCGTTGAAGAAGGCGACCCGCATGGCGAGGTAGGTGTTGGCGAAAAGCTTGATCGCCTCGGCCTCGGCGGGATCGGTGAAGAGGATCTCGACGTCCTGCTTCTCCGCACCCTGCAGCAGCAAGTCTGCGAAGATCCGCGCCCGTTCGGAGCGCTCGCCGACGATGATGCGGGATGGGTGGAGGTTGTCGTAGAGCGCGCGGCCTTCGCGCAGGAACTCGGGGCTGAAGATCACCTGATCGGTGCCGAGCCGCCGGCGCACGTCCTCGACGAAACCGACCGGTATGGTCGATTTGATGACGATCGTCGCCGCCGGGTTGGCGGCCTTGGCGATCTCGATCACCGCCTCGACCGAGGAGGTGTCGAACTTGTCGCTGTCGACATCGTAATTGGTCGGCGTGGCGACGATCACATAATCGGCACCGGCGAGCGCCGTTTGCGGGTCAGTGGTGGCGGTGAGGTTCAGCGACCGGGTCGCCAGGAACTCCTCGAGCTCGGCATCGACGATCGGCGACTTGCGGGCATTGACCAGATCGACGCGCGCCTGCGTGATATCGACCGCGGTCACCGCGTTATGCTGCGCCAGCAGCACGGCATTGGACAGGCCGACGTAACCAAGACCGAACACGGCAATCTTCATCCGGAAAAATCCTATCTCCCCTTGAGCAACACGCGCAGGGCTGCCTGCCCTTCCCGGCAGACAAGCGCCTATACGAGGCCCCATTCGCTGCGAACAGAGGATTATCCCGCATTTCAGCGGGCGACGGTGGCGGTCCAGCAAACGAGGGTTTTGCGGACAACCGCAATCTGTCCGTAAATTCAGCTTGCGCCACGGCATGATGGACACTTAGATTCCCGGACGGAATTTTCGGACAAGGATCACAACGGCCATGGCTCTGATCGGCTACGCCCGCGTCTCTTCCGCCGACCAGACCACCGCGCTCCAGCACGATGCGCTGAAAGCGGCGGGATGCGAACGGATCTTCGAGGACACGGCATCCGGAGCCCGTGCCGATCGGCCGGGACTGGCCGCCGCGCTTGCCTTCGCGCGCGCTGGTGACGTGCTGGTGGTGTGGAAGCTGGACCGGCTAGGCCGCTCGCTCTCGCATCTGATCGTCACGGTGGCCGATCTGGCCGGGCGCGATGTCGGCTTCCGCTCGGTCACCGAGGCGATCGATACGACCACCGCCGGCGGACGCCTGGTGTTCCACCTGTTCGGCGCGCTCGGCCAGTTCGAGCGTGACCTGATCCGCGAACGCACCCATGCCGGCCTTGCCGCCGCTGCCGCGCGGGGACGCAAGGGCGGGCGTAAGCCGGTGATCAGCCCTCCCCTGCTCGCCAAGGCGCGGCGGATGATCGAGCAGGGCCTGACCGTGCGCGAAGCCGCCGGACGGCTGCGCGTGGGCAAGAGCACGCTTTACGCGGCGTTGCGAGCGTAAGTGGCTTGTTCCGCCCTGCCGCGCCGGATTGCTGGGAGCGTGGGCTTTGCCGGTCAGACTGGGTCTGACGTCGGGAGGGGCAGAGTTGTGCGGATTTTGGGCGTTGTCCGACTGGGTCAGACAACCGCTTTCAGGATAAAATCATGGATTTCCGCCACTTTGTAACGGCTCCTGCCGTGTACGGTCTGCACCCTTCCCTATGATCTCAATCGATGATGGATCACGGTTCCTGGCCTTGCCTGAATTGGGCAAGGGCCTTCAGCACCGGGCGCAGCCTGCGCTCACCCGCATGGCGCTGCCAGCAGGCACGTCCCCTCGCGTGCGAACTGCACCTCGCCCAGCGACATCGCGAGCGCGCAGCCGCCGGGGGCCACGTCCTGACCGGCGACGGTCACGCTGCCCTCGCGCGGGATCACCAGCACAGCGCCGGGATAGCGGGCCATCAGCGCCGCA
>NZ_BMZA01000023.1 GCF_014652555.1 Novosphingobium colocasiae | reverse complement strand
CGGAGGCCCATCAGCGCCGAGCTTGAATGCCGCAACACGCGGGAAGCCGTACGCTTACCCTAGATCTGGTAAGTTGCAAATTCCGCGATGCCTTCGGCGCATCGGCACGTCCCGCTTATGTGAATTGGCTGCACCTGCAGCGCGGTGCGGCGCTTGGCTATCGCCGGGCGGATCAGATGCCGCTTTTTCTGGAAGTCTATCTTGATGCACCGATCGAACACCTGGTCGCAGGCGCACTCGGACGGCCGGTTGCCCGCGATGCGATTGTCGAGATCGGCAATTTCGCTGCCGACAGCGCGCCGGCCATGCTCGCCCTGTGGGTTACTGCCGCCAACGACCTGGGAGGATGCAGCGAGGTCGCCGTCGCCACGCTGACTGCGCCTGTGCGGCGGATGTTCGTCCGGATCGGGTTGCCGATTGTCGAGATCGCGCCGGCACGGGCTGAGCGGCTTGGCGCGGTCGCGGCAGAATGGGGCAGCTATTACGACCATGATCCGATCGTTTGCGCCGGCGTGATCGCCGAGGGGCAGGCCGCCATTGCCGCCTTCCTGGATCGCCGCACCCGGAGCACGGCTGCATGACGGTGCTTTTGGACGCTTTGCAAGCCCAGGCGCGTCGACATCCGGAGAGGGCCGCACTCGATCCGATCGGACGGGGGCCGATCCTATGGGGCGAGCTTCCCTTGCTGGTAAGCCAACGCGCTGAGGCGCTGGCCGCGCAGTTTGATCCGGCCCGGCCGGTTGCGCTGCAACTCGATTACTCGCCCGAAGCGGCCGTGCTGGAACTGGCGCTGCTGGAGGCCGGAATTCCCGCTCTTTGCCTGCCCGCGTTTTTCACGCAGGCGCAGCGCGATCATGCCTTGTCGGTTTGCGGCGCGCAGGTGCTTCTGGAAACCCCTGCAATGGGAGCACATGCGCGTCGTACCGCGCCGCCCTCTCTGCCCGGAGGGACGGCGCGGATCTCTTTCACCTCGGGTTCCACGGGGACGCCCAAAGGGCTGTGCCTTTCAGCGGAGCACATGCTGACCGTGGCACGCTCGGTCGTGGACGCAGTGGGCAGCGAGCACGCAGGCCGGCACCTGGCGGTCCTGCCGCCCGGCATTCTGCTCGAGACCATCGCGGGTTTCTTCGCCACGATGCTGGCCGGTGGCACATGGGTTTGCCCGGCGCAGGCGCAGATCGGCCTGGCCGACCCGTTTCGCCCCGATTTCGGCCGGATGCTGGAGGTCATCGCGGCGCAACGGATCACTTCGCTGATCCTCGTCCCGGAATACCTTGCGGGACTGGTCGCGGTGCTGTCGGCCAGCGGATCGCGGTTGCCGGACCTCACGCTGGTTGCGGTGGGCGGGGCGCATGTGCCGCCAGCGCTGATCGCGCGGGCGCGCGATGTGGGCCTGCCGGTGCGACAGGGCTATGGCCTGACCGAATGCGCATCGGTGGTCAGTCTTGAAAGGGGCGCCGGCGATCCCCCGGGATCGGTAGGGCCGCCGCTCGGGCATGTGCGCGCCCATGTCGCCGCCGATGGCGAGATCGTGCTCGAGGGCCCGATGTTCCTGGGCACGGTGGGCGAGCCGCGCGCGCCGGGGCCACTGCATACCGGGGATGTCGGCAAGATCGACGATGAGGGCCGGATCTGGCTCTCGGGCCGCAAGTCCAACCAGCTCGTCACCAGCTTTGGTCGCAATGTTTCGCCTGAATGGGTCGAGGCCGCGCTGCTGGCGCAGCCGGATATTGCCCAGGCAATGGTCCATGGTGATGGCAGGCCTTCGCCCGAGGCGCTGATCGTGCCAGCGCAACCTCAAGCGGATATCGCCAATGCCGTGGCTGCCGCCAATGCGACGCTGCCCGCCTATGCCCAGGTCGCGGCGTGGCGTGAGGTGGCGCACTTCACGCCCCTCAACGGCATGCTGACCGGCAACGGCCGCCTTCGCCGCAAGGCGATCGCTGCCGCCTTGCTCGATCGCGAGCCCGCCTTCATTCACCAGCTCGAAGCGGCAACCGTGCGCCAGCGGCTGACCTTTCTGGCCATACCGCAGGTGCGCGCGGGATTGGCCGGGGCGATCGGGCTGCAAACCTATCGCGATTACCTGGCCCAGGCCTGGCATCATGTGCGCCACACGGTGCCCCTGCTCAAGGCTGCCCGCGCCCGGCTGTCTCACCGTGCCGACCTGGCCCACGCGCTCGATGCCTACATCGTCGAGGAAGATGGGCACGATGAGTGGATTCTGGCGGACATCCGCGCGGCGGGGGGCGATGCGGACAGCGTGCGCGCCAGCCGGCCCGCACCGGCGACGGCGGCGATGGTGGCGCATGCCTACGACCGGATCGATAACGGCAATCCGGTGTCCTTCTTCGGTATGGTCTATGTCCTCGAAAGCGTCAGCGTGGCGCTGGCGCAACGGGGAGCCTCGGCCGTGGCCGAGCGGCTGGGCTTGCCACCGCAAGCCTTCACCTATCTCACCTCGCACGGCGCGCTCGACCTGGATCACATGCACTTCTTCACCGACCTGGTGAACCGGCTGGACGATCCGGGCGACCGCGCCGCCATCATCGGCATGGCGCAGGACATGTTCTGCCTGTTCGGCAACGTCTTCGCCTCGATCGACCTGGAGGCCCTCGATGTCGCGGCTTGACGGAAAACGGGTTGCCATCACCGGCGCTGCCGGCGGCATCGGCGCGCCCGTGGCGCGGCTGCTGGCCGAAGCCGGTGCGCATGTCGTGGGCATAGACCGTGTCGAATGCGCCGAGTGCCAGGAAACCATCGTGACCGATCTGTCCGACGATGTCGCCCTGGGCCTTCTCGGCGACCGGCTTGCCAGCGACACGCCCGATGTGCTGGTCAATATCGCCGGTGTCATGCGTTTCGGGCTCCACGAAAGCCAACCGGTAGAGGCTCTGGCCCTGTGCTATCGGGTGAACCTCCTGGTGCCGGCAGTGCTTGCGCGTGCCGTGGCCCCGTCCATGCGCGCGCGCGGCTCGGGACAGATCGTCAACATCGGCTCGGTGCTGGGCGCGATCCCCTATCCTTGGTTCACGGCCTATTCGAGCAGCAAGGCCGGGCTTGCCGCCCTGTCGCAAGGGCTGCGGCGCGAACTGATGGGTTCGGGCGTGAGCGTGACCCACGTCAACCCGCGCGCCGCCAAGACCGCTTTCAACAACGCCGAGGTGAACCGCTTTCTCGATGCCACCGGCATGAAGGCGGATGATCCGGCCGCCGTCGCGCGGCGCATCGCGAAGGCCATATTGGACCGCGAAGAAACCGTCTCGATTGGCCTGATGGAGCGGGTTTATGCGATGCTCAACGCCATTTCTCCAAAGCTTGTCGACAATGGGCTGAAGAGCCAGATCGGGCGCGCTCGCGCCGAATTTTTCTGAGAGGAGCGATCCCATGGAACCGAGAAACCCGCTTTTCGCGGCCCTGATAGCGGTGCTTGCGGCCACTGCGCCTACGGCTGCCCAGGCCGGCATGACCGAGGATGTGAAGGCGATCAACGATGGCTGGGCACACATCTCCTATGAGGTGCACGGGTCCAGCACCCAGACGGTGGCGCTCGATCGCCTGGCCGTTCAGGCCGAAGCGCTGGTCAGGCGTTATCCCAATCAGGCCGAACCGCTGCTGTGGCAGGGTATCGTCGTGAGCGAACAGGCCAATCGTGCCAACATCTTCCATAAGCTGGGCCTCGCCACCCGCGCCCGCGATATCATCGCGCATGCTTATGCCCTCAATCCGCGCGCTGGCAACGGCGGGGCGGCCATGAGCCTTGGCGTCCTCTATTACAAAGTGCCAGGTTCCCCGATCGGCTTCGGGGACAAGGACCGGGCAAACCGGCTGCTGCGCGAGGCGGTGGGGCTGAACCCCAATGGCCTAGATGCGAACTATTTCTACGGCGACTTCCTGCTCGACCAGGGCGACAAGGCCGGTGCCCGCGCCTATCTGCAAAAAGCGTTGCGCGCCCCTTCCGACCCGACAAGACCGGCATGGGACGCCGGGCGGCGGCGGGAAGTCCAGGCACTGCTTGCCCAGGCCCGTTGATGCACGTCGCCCGGCGGGTTGCCGAACAGCTTGCCCGTCCCACGGGCATCGCCGGGCGGATGCTGGGCCACGTCATGGACATCGCCAATCGCCGCCCCACCCGGATGGCGCTCGACCTGCTTGAGCCCCGACCAGGCGAGCGCATACTCGATGCCGGGTGCGGCAGCGGCGCGGCCCTTGCCGAATTGCTTCACCGGGCTCCGGTCCGGTCGGTAGGGCTCGATCCGTCACCCACCATGCTGAACCTTGCGCGCCGCCGCCTCGGCCCCGGCGCACAGTTGCATGGGACAACCATCGAAGCGATGCCGTTTATGGATGGCGCGTTCGACGCGGCCATTGCCCTCAATGTCCTCTATTTCTGTGGCGATGATGCCGCGATGGTCGCGCAGATCCACCGTGTGTTGCGTCCTGGCGGCAGACTTGTGGCCTATATCACCCATCGCGACAGCATGGAGGCCTGGTCCTTCGCGCGCGAAGGCGTGCATCGCCTTTACGATCAGGACGAATTGCGCAGCCTGATCGTTGCCGGCGGTTTCGCTCAGAGGCGCGTTCGGGTGCATGAGCGCGCGATCACCAACTCGATCCGGGGGCTATTCGCCGTGGCCGTAAAGGACGACTGAGCGGAGCCGGGCGCCGATTGCCCGCCCTCGTGGCGACCTAGCTCACCTTTCCGGTATGCGCTGGTGGGCATATGGCGTCCCGGTCCTCGGCATGAGGCGACGGTGACAGCTCTGGTTGCTCCAGAACGCATTCTGTCCTTGCCTTCGCCGTTACCCGCGATAGGCGCGTATGATGATAAGCATTTCCTGGGACCAGCCCGCGACACTGATCGATCTGGATGGCAAGACGCCGGTCATAGGATCGATCCTCGAATGCGTGAAACACTTCTCGCTGTTCAAGCCCTTCGCCAAGGAACAGGCGCGCATTCTGCTGACGCGGCCCGTGTTCCGCGAAGGCCGCAGGACGCGTACCTGGATTCTCAATCCCGATGAGATCCAAAGACTGGTCGAGCGCCTGGAGGCCGAGATCAAGGCGGCCCAATAGGCCTCTCGCGCTACAAGAAATGCGATGTCCTGAGCGGCTATGCCCGTCCGGCTGAATTGTTCAAAGATCGTGCCGTAGAGGGAACCTGTCGGCTGGGCTGGTCGGGCGCATCCCGTTCGGGGGATGGCGTCGACGCGCGGCCTTGTCCCCTCTTGCTGGTATGGCCCAATCCGGTTCGGCCGGGCAGGCATCGTCAGGATGGAGGCAACCGGGAGCTTAGTCAGTGGCAGAAATGGATTTCACTCATGACCCCGCGCTGGGCAGCTGGGTGCCGGGAGCAACCGGGCACCCTGACTTTCCGATCCAGAACCTTCCCTTCGGGATATTCGCATCATCCAGGACGGTTGAGAGGCGGATAGGGATCGCCATCGGCGATCACATTCTGGATCTGGCGGCGGTTGCCATGCTGTTGCCCGATGGCGTTCGAGCCATGGTGGGCGCGGGGGAGGCGCTCGCCCTGAACGCCCTGTTCGCGCACGGACCCGTCGCGATGATCCGGCTGCGCCAGGAAATCGCCCGATTGCTGAGCGATGCGGCCCACGAACAGGCGGTTCGCCCGGCACTCTATCCTGCACGCGAATGCGTCATGCATTTGCCGTTCGCTATCGGCGACGACACCGATTTCTACACCGGCATCCGCCATGCCGAAAACGTGGGGCGGCTGCTGCGCCCGGACAATCCGCTGTTGCCCAACTACAAGTACGTGCCGATCGGCTACCATGGCCGGGCTTCGTCCATCCGCTTGTCTGAAGTGGATGTGCGGCGGCCGTCAGGGCAGTTCAAGGCCCCCGATGCCGGTGAACCCGTATTTGCGCCGACTGCGCGGCTCGATTACGAGCTGGAGATGGGTATCTGGATCGGCTAGGGCAACGATCTGGGAACGCCAGTGCCGATCGCTGCCACGGGCGACCGGATCGCGGGGTTCTCGCTGCTGAACGACTGGTCTGCGCGGGACGTGCAGGCGTGGGAATATCAGCCACTCGGCCCGTTCCTGGCCAAGAATTTCCAGTCCAACGTGTCGCCCTGGGTCATCACGGCCGCAGCGCTGGCGCCGTTTCGCGTGGCGCAACCGGCTCGCCCGACGGGCGATCCCGCTCCGCTCGGCTATCTGCACGATGATGGCGATCAGGCGCGCGGCGCCTTCGCCGTGACCATGGAGGTGTTGCTCTCGACCGGATGCGCGACAGCGGATCGCCGCCGGTCCGGCTTAGTTCGGGTTCGATGACGAACATGTACTGGACCGCTGCACAGCTGGTGGCGCACCATGCCCGCAACGGTTGCCACCTTGCGCCGGGCGATCTGCTGGGGACCGGCACCCTGTCCGGCGATGCGCTGGGAACCTGGGGGAGCCTGATGGAAATCACGCGCGGCGGTCGTGAACCGCTGGACTTGCCCAGCGGCGAACGGCGCACTTTCCTGGAGGATGGCGACGAATTGCTGATGACCGCCTATGCGCAGCGCGATGGCTTTGCGCGTATCGGTTTCGGTGAATGCCGGGCGAGGGTGCTGCCGGCACTGTCCGTCCGCCGGCGTCAGGATCAGGTCATAGCTGCGGAAGGTTTCGCCATAGGCGCGCGCGACCATGTTCATCATGCCCAGCGCCTGGTCGAATTCCACCGCCGACACGTCCCGCATGTCGCGCCAGGCGGCGAGGACGTGCGGCTCCAGCATGGTGTCGTCGATTGGCCGGCCGGTCATGGCGGACAGTGCCTCCACCGCGCCGCGCAGACCCGTCGCCAAGATCCGGGCGAAGGCGGGCAGCATCGCCTCGTGGTCGAAAACCACGGAGGCTTCCTCGACCACGTGGCCGGCTTCCTCGCAAAGCCGCGCCACGTCGTGCATGGCCGCGACGACTTCGGGCGAGAGCGTGGTGGGCGGAAACCGCGGCTCCAGATCCAGCGCGATGCGCAGGCGGCGCGGCGTTTCGCGCATACGGTCCAGGTAAGAGCCGGCGATGCGGGGGGTGTAGCACCAGGCGCCCGCGTCGGGACCGGCGGTCCAGTCCAGCATCGCCGCGGTGTCGCGCACGCTGCGCGAGACGATATGTTCGCAGGCCAGGCCATTGAGGGCCAGCGCCTCGTGGGGGCCGACGGGGTTGAGGTTGCGGCTGGGCTTCAGGCCGACCAGCCCGCAGGCCGATGCCGGCCAGCGGATCGACCCGCCGCCGTCATTGGCATGGGCGATCGGGACCATGCCCGAGGCCACTGCCGCAGCGGCCCCGCCCGACGATCCCCCGGCGGTGCGCGAGGGGTCCCACGGGTTGCGGGTCGGGCCGTACAGCAGCGGTTCGGTGGTGCAGCTTGAGCCGAGTTCGGGAATGTTGGTGCGGCCCAGCACGGTGACCCCGGTCTGGCGGAAGCGGTTGACCAGTTCGGAAGCGACCGGCGGCGCCTTGAGGCCACGGGCGATGCGGCTGCCCAGTTCGAAGGTTGCGCCGGCATCGTGCGAGCCGATGTCCTTGAGCAGGAAGGGCACTCCGGCGAAGGGGGCGTGGCTGTCTGGCTTGATCGCCGTAAGCGGGGCTTGGTCGTATACCTCGATGACGGCGTTGAGGTCCGGGTTGACCGCTGCGATGGCGCGCAGGCCGGCGTCGGCGGCTTCCCGCGCGGATATTTCGCCCGTCCTGACCAGCTCACCCAGACCGACACCGTCCAGTGACGCATAGGTGGCAAGGTCCATGGGTGATCTCCCCGCTAGCGCAAACAACCTGCGTTGGTCAGCCGATGCGGCGCGACGGCGTTACCGGCTCCCGACTGCCCGATCGCTTGTGCCAGAATTCCCCTGCGGCGCCGTCATCCTATCGGGTGACGGGCCTGGCCGGCACCGTACGCCCTTGCGCGAACGCCTATTCCTCAAGGTCCGACTGGAAGCGGCGCACCGCCGAAAAATAGCGCAGGAACAACTCGTTCTGGCTTGATATGCCGAGCTTTGCATAGGCCCGCTTGCGGTGGGTGGCCACTGTGTTGACCGAGATCATGCAGTTGAGGCCGATCGCCTCTGTCGAATAGCCCATGATGATCCCGGCGCAGATTTCGGCCTCGCGGTGGCTCAGCTTGCCGGGGCCTTCCATCAGCACTTCGCGCAGGTATTCCAACGTGCGTTGCCGCAGCTTGCCGGGCATGTTGGCGGGGGCATGGACGAAGCTCAGCCGCGCCGGATCGGACGTCCTGACCGCGATTTCGCTGTGACGGTGCAGGGCCTTGACCATGAAGCCTGCCACCACCCGCATGATATCGAGTTCGTGCTCGCCGAAATCGCTGTTGGTGCGGCGGCGATAGAAGCTGACGTAGTAAAGGGTGCCACGGACCGTCGCCAGGACGACAAGCTCGTGGGACAGGGCGGGGCCTTCCTAGCAGTGCTTGCGATAATCGGCGTCGAAGATCTCGTTCGCGTCGGTGGTTTTCTTGCGCAAGTTCGGATCATTGTCGCCAATCGGCTTGACGCTGCAAACGCCAAGGCAGTCGCATGATAATGATCAAAATCTTGATTTTTGCATAGATATCGCACATATCTGTCGCAGGAGGAGATGGCCCTATGGCCGCAACCGCGCATTCCAGTACGCCCGCCAAAACATCCCTCGGGGCCAAGGCTCTTGCTCGCAAGGATCTGACCGGGCCGGCGCTCCGCACGTTCTTCCGCATTGCCGATGCTTGGGGCCTCAAGGAGGCGGAGCAGATGAAGCTCCTAGGGCTCGACAATCGTTCCACCTTCCAGACGTGGAAGCGCGGGGCGGTGGCGGCGATCCCCAAGGATGCGCTGGAGCGAATTTCCTATGTCATGGGCATCTACAAGGGACTGCAGATGCTGCTGCCGCGCACGGCGGACGAATGGGTGCGCAAGCCCAATGATGCGCCGCTGTTCGGCGGGCGCCCGGCGATCGCGCGGATGACTTCGGGCAATGTCGCCGATCTCTATGTCGTGCGGCAGTATATCGACGCGCAGCGCGGCTGATGGAGGCCATCCCCGTCGCACCGGTGCGCTGGCACCCGTGCTATCGCATCGTCGCGAGCCGTTTTCCGCCGATCTCGCTGTTCGAGAATGTCGCCGATCCGGCCGATCTCGACGCGGTCCACGCGATCGAGGCGATGACCAACGATCGCCTGCGCGACGAAGTGGGTGACCTCGCGCTGGTGCCGCCCGAGTACCGCGTGTCCGGCCCCGGCACCTCGGCAATCATGGCCGCCTTCACCCACCTCAACCCTGAAGGCAGCCGGTTTTCCGATGGCAGCTTTGGCCTGTTCTATGCCGGTAATACGGTCGAGACAGCGGTCGCCGAAACCCGCCACCACCGTAGCCGCTTCATGGCTCGCACCCGCGAACTCGCGCAGGAACTCGACATGCGCGTCTACGCGGTCGACCTCGACGCCACGCTGCACGACATCCGCGCCTTGCACGAGGATCCACCCGCCCTCTACGCGCCGGATGACTGCGCGGCCGGGCAGGCGTTGGCCCGCAGCCTGCGCGCGCGCGGCGCCGATGGCGTGGCCTATCGCAGTGTGCGCCATCCCGGCGGCGAATGCGCCGCAGTGTTCCGCCCGCGGCTTCTCAGCCAGTGCCGGCAGGAACGGCACTTGTGCTACGTCTGGGACGGGCGGGCCATCACGGCCGTCTATGAGAAGCGGGCGTTTGGGTAAGGGGTTCGCCTAATACGGCCCACTGTGCGCGGAGGGATCGCGTGATCCATCCGCTCCCCGCACTTGTTGGTCGTCCCTAGAAAGACGACGGGTGCACCTCACTCCATCTCGAGGATGATCGCGTCCACGGCCAGGCTCTCGCCCGCCTTGGCGTTCACCGACTTGATGACGCCGGCCTTTTCCGCGCGCAGGATGTTTTCCATCTTCATGGCTTCCACCACGGCGAGCGGCTGGCCGCTTTCCACCTTGTCGCCTTCCTGCACGTGCAGGGCGACGAGCAGGCCGGGCATCGGGCAGATCAGGTACCTGGAAAGATCCGGCGGGGTCTTTTCCAGCATGTGCTGCGACAGATAGGCAACGCGGGTGGGCAGGCAGTCCACCTTGTGGATCGCGCCGCGCGTGGTCATCTTGAAGCCGATGCGGGTATTGGCGATCTTGATGCCGATGTCCTCGCCGTCGACTTCCGCTTCCAGGAAGGCGTCGCCCGGCGAATATTCGACTGCCAGGTCGACCGGCTTGCCATCGACGGTCACGCCGTTGCCCAGGATTTTCACCTGATAGGCGGTCTTGGCGATGGTCACGGTCCAGTCGTGCGGCGGATCCATCGGATCGGCGAGCTGGCCCGAGATGCGGCGGGCGCGGTCCGAACGCGCGGTCGACACGAAGCCGGCCACGGCGGCAAGCTTGACCTTGAGGTCGTCCGAAGCCGGCGTGCCGGTGAAACCTTCGGGATATTCCTCGGCGATGAAGCCGGTGGTCAGTTCGCCCGAACGGAAGCGCGGGTGCTGCATGATCGCACTGACGAAATCGATGTTGTGGCCAAGGCCCTCGATCTCGAACGCGTCCAGCGCAGCCACCTGAAGATCGGCAGCTTCATCGCGGGTCTTGCCCCAGGTGATCAGCTTGGCGATCATCGGATCGTAGAACATCGACACTTCGCCGCCTTCATAGACGCCATCGTCCACGCGCACGCCGTTGATGCCGCGACGGCCGTTGGCCGCGCCGTCTTCCTCCCAGCCGGCAACCGGCGGGCGATAGCGGGCAAGGCGACCGGTCGAAGGCAGGAAGCCGCGATAGGGGTCTTCGGCGTAGACGCGGTTCTCGATCGCCCAGCCGTCGATCTTGACGTCGTCCTGCGTCATTTCCAGCTTCTCGCCGGCGGCAACGCGGATCATCTGTTCGACCAGGTCGATGCCGGTGATGCACTCGGTCACCGGGTGCTCCACCTGCAGGCGGGTGTTCATCTCGAGGAAGTAGAAGCTCTCGCCCGTCGGGTCGGCACCCGAGACGATCAGTTCCACCGTGCCAGCCGAATAGTAACCCACCGCGCGCGACAGGGCGACGCACTGTTCGCCCATGGCCTTGCGCATCTTCTCGGTGACGAACGGCGAAGGCGCTTCCTCGACCACCTTCTGGTGGCGGCGCTGGATCGAGCATTCGCGCTCGTTCAGGTAAAGGATGTTGCCGTGCTTGTCGCCCAGGATCTGGATCTCGATATGGCGCGGGTTGAGGATGAACTTCTCGATGAACACGCGATCGTCACCGAACGAGTTCAGGCCCTCGCGCTTCACGCTTTCGAAGCCCTCGCGCACGTCCTTCTCGTCGTAGGCCAGGCGCATGCCCTTGCCGCCGCCGCCGGCCGAAGCCTTCATCATCACCGGATAGCCGATCTCGTTCGAGATGCGCACCGCGTGCTCGGTGTCCTCGATCTCGCCGACGAAGCCGGGGACGACGTTGACGCCCGCTGCCTTGGCCAGCTTCTTGGACTCGATCTTGTCACCCATCGCCGCGATCGCGCCGACGGGGGGGCCGATGAACTCGATGCCCTCTGCGGCCAGCGCCTCGGCGAACGAGGTGCGTTCGGAGAGGAAGCCATACCCCGGATGGACCGCTTCAGCGCCGGTCTGCTTGCAGGCGGCGATGATCTTGTCCGCAATCAGGTACGACTGCGCGGCGGGTGCCGGTCCGATATGCACGGCCTCGTCCGCCATCTGCACGAACGGCGCGCGGGCATCGGCGTCCGAATAGACGGCCACCGTCTGGATGCCCATGCGGCGCGCGGTCTTGATGACACGGCAGGCGATCTCGCCCCGGTTTGCGATGAGGATCTTCTTGAACATCGTAAAGTCGTGCCCCTAAGTCGTTTGTCCTAGGCAAAAAATGCTTGGCCCGTCGGTCACCTGAAACGCCGCTATCCGGCGCAAATCCCTGGAAAAGCGCAGTGGCTTAGAGCGGGATGTTGTCGTGCTTCTTCCAGGGGTTCTCGAGCTGCTTGGTGCGCAGCTTGCGAAGGCCCAGGGCGATGCGCTTGCGGGTGGAGTGCGGATAGATCACTTCGTCGATATAGCCGCGGCTGGCGGCGACGAACGGATTGGCGAAGCGGTCCTCGTATTCCTTGGTCGCTGCGGCCATGCCTTCCTCGTCCTGGCCGCGGAAGATGATCTCCACCGCGCCCTTGGCGCCCATCACCGCGATTTCGGCGGTCGGCCAAGCATAGTTGAGATCGCCGCGCAGGTGCTTCGAGCTCATGACGCAGTAGGCGCCGCCATAGGCCTTGCGGGTGATGACGGTGATCTTGGGCACGGTTGCCTCGGCATAGGCGAACAGCAGCTTGGCGCCGTGCTTGATGATGCCGTTGTGCTCCTGGTCGGTGCCCGGCAGGAAGCCCGGAACGTCCTCGAAGGTGAGGATCGGGATATTGAACGCATCGCAGAAGCGCACGAACCGCGCGGCCTTCTTCGACGAGTTGATGTCGAGCACGCCGGCCAGCACCATCGGCTGGTTGGCGACGATGCCCACGGTCTGGCCCTCGATGCGGCCGAAACCGATGATGACGTTGGCCGCGTGGCTGGGCTGCAGCTCGAAGAAGTCGCCCTCGTCCAGCAATTTGTGCAGCACTTCGTGCATGTCGTAGGGCTGATTGGCATTGGGCGGTACGATCGTGTCGAGGCTGGGCTCTTCGCGGTCGTAGGGATCGGCGCTCGGGCGGACCGGCGCGGCTTCGCGATTGTTGAGCGGCAGGTAGTCGAAGAAGTCACGCGCGGCGAGCAGCGCCTCGACGTCGTTCTCGAGCGCAAGGTCCGAAACCGAGGTCTTGGTCGAGTGGGTGATCGCGCCGCCCAGCTCTTCCTGCGTCACCACTTCGTTGGTCACCGTCTTGACCACGTCGGGGCCGGTGACGAACATGTACGAGCTGTCCTTCACCATGAAGATGAAGTCGGTCATCGCCGGCGAGTAGACCGCACCACCGGCGCAAGGGCCCATGATCATCGAGAGCTGCGGGACGACGCCCGAGGCCAGCACGTTGCGCTGGAACACTTCGGCATAACCGGCGAGCGCCGCGACGCCCTCCTGGATGCGCGCGCCGCCGGAATCGTTAAGACCGATCACCGGCGCGCCCACGCGCATCGCGGTGTCCATGATCTTGCAGATCTTCTGCGCGTGGCGGTTCGAGAGCGAGCCACCGAACACCGTGAAGTCCTGGCTGTAGACATAGACCAGGCGGCCGTTGATCGTGCCCGAACCGGTGACGACGCCGTCGCCCGGGATCTGCTTCGATTCCATGCCGAAGTCGATGCAGTCATGGTGCACGTAAAGGTCGGTTTCCTCGAAGCTGCCTTCGTCCAGCAGAACTTCAAGGCGTTCGCGCGCGGTCAGCTTGCCACGCGCGTGCTGCGCGTCGATGCGGGCCTGGCCGCCACCCATGCGGGCAGCGGAACGGCGCTTCTCCATTTCGGCGATATTGGCTGACATGAAGGGGTTCTTTGCGTTGCGATCGGATAGCGCCGCCAATGGGCCAGACCAGCACCTGTGTCCAATGCAATTCAGCAAATTTGCAAATCGCGACTTTGCAAACTACACATCGTGGATGGCTCAAAGGCGCTTATTTGCTGGACAGAACCTGCGGGCAATCCGCAGCGCACGCAACCTTTTGCAAAGTCAAATGGCCGCCTTGCTCCAGATCAGCCCGGCCTATCTCTCGCAGCTGGAGAATGACGATCGGCCGCTTTCCCCGGCGCTGATCGATCGATTGAACCAGAAGTTTCCGATCGAATGGCAGGATATCCTCCAGCGCGACGTCCTGCCGCTGCAAACACGATTGCAGCAAGCCTTGTCCACCCAAGGCGATCCCGACCCCGTCACCTCTACGCAGATCCGCCGGATTTCCGAGCAGTTCCCCGAATTTGCCGAGCAATTCATTCATCTCAATGCCCGCTATCATCAGGAACTGCAGCGGCTTTCGATGCTGGACGAAGCCGTAGGCGTCGACCAGTCCGCCGGCGGGCGCCTGCCCTGGGAGGAAGTGCGGGACTGGTTTCACAACGCCAACAACTACGTCGACATTCTCGATCAAGGCGCTGAAGACATTCACCGGGAAGTGTCGTTCAGGCGTTCCAGAATGGCGGTTCCGGAAATGACCGCCTGGCTGACGGCCCGCGACGTCCGGGTCGTCTATCAACCCGGCGCGCCGCTGCGCAAATGGGATGCCGATCGGCGCACCTTGACCCTCGATCCAATGCAAAGCCCCGAAACCATAAGGTTCCATCTTGCCTGGCAGATCTCCAGCATAGCCTTCAGCAAGCAGATCTCCGAAATTGCCGAAAGCTCGGGACTGCTGGGGCCGACGTCGCGCGATCTTCTGGAAGTGGGTCTTGGCAACTATGCCGCCGGCGCGATGATTCTGCCTTATCGCCAGTTCCGGGATCAGGCGCAGCGCTTTCGCCACGACGTCGACCGTCTGGCATGGGAGTTCAGCGCCTCGTTCGAGCAGGTCTGCCATCGCCTTTCGACCCTCCAGCGCCCGGGCGCGCGGGGCCTTCCGGTCTTCTTCTTTCGCATCGATTTGGCCGGCAACATAACGAAACGCCATTCGGCAACCCGGCTGCAGTTTGCCCGCTTCGGCGGATCATGCCCGCTCTGGGTCGCGCACGAAGCCGTGGCCGTGCCCGAACGCATCCATGTCCAACTGGCCGAGATGCCCGATGGCGTCCGCTATGTCTCGATGGCCCGAGGTATCGTCAAATCCTCCGGCTCATTCCAGCGCCTGCCACGGCGCTATGCCGTGTCCCTGGGCTGCGAAATCGAATTTGCCCGAGATTTTGTCTATGCCGACGGCATCAATCTGACCGCCGTGGATTCCGCGGTTTCGATCGGCGTCTCATGCCGGATTTGCCCGCGACTCAGCTGTGACCAGCGGGCATACCCGCCAAGCGACAGGAACATATCAATTAACGCGGACAGGCGCGGAATCGTGCCTTATGACATCGTGAATTAGGCAGCAAACTCATCGGGGCCCAGCCCGAGACGCAGCCCGAGGCGCAGCGAGCTGCCGGGCCAGCTCTGACACGATCGCGGCCCCCAATCGCGTGCGTACCGATTGCGGGGCCGCCCTGCCCGATATCCGCTGTGCGCAGGCCCTGCGCCAGCGTGTCGGCGATGGCGCGATCGAGCGCGTCAGCCGCCGGCGGGCAGATCGCCGGACGTAGGTTGGCGAAGAGGTCCATCTCGTTGCGCAGGCGCATGAACGCGACCTCGGGGCGCAAGTGGTGGCCAGGGCGATCTGATTGCGGCCTGACGCGACATGCGCCCAAGTCCTGACTGACCGATGATTTCAGAGCGCTTTGCTCAAGTCGAAGGGCGAGGAGAGCGGAGTAGGGATTGATTGGGCTGTCATGCCTATAATCAGCAATACCCCAACTCCAGCTCTTCGAAGCCTCGTATCACGCCTTGGAGGCAAATGGTTCGGCGACACGGCCATGTGCCGATGCCCTTGCCATGCGGACCGAACGCCTTCGCTTTCCATCCGACAAGGGGATCGAAGTATCCTGGTTACTTGCCACGCCGGTTGTCGGGCGACCGATGTTCTACGAGCGCTACGCCGGTTCGCGGATGTCCCATGGGTCGGTCCTACGACGCAGACAAGTCAGCGGCCCCGGACCGCGGCGGCATACCAAGGCATCTGGCAAGCGGGGAAGTCAATCGAGGGCACACTTGCCGAACGCTATGTCCGGGAAACGCGCAACATTCACGTGCCGCTGGAGGACCTTCGCTACCACCCGCGCTGTCCCAAAGGGCAGGGGCGGGACGTCCAGTTCAAACCAGCCTTGCTCGTCGCCATGCGCAAGGGCAGCGCCATCGTGGCGATCCAACGCATCTTTCTCGACCCCACCACCGCCGATTACACGGCAAAGCTCGTTCTGGGCCAGGCGATTGGCGCAGCCTGGACCAACGGTGCGCCAGCGAAAACCATCGGGATCTGCGAAGGGTTTGAAACTGCGGCCGCCTACACCGCGCTGACCGGCATCAAGGCCTGGGCGACAATGGGGGCCAAGCGGTTCCACCAGGTGGACATTCCGGTCAGCGTTGAACGCGTCATTCTCCTTGCCGACAAGGACCCCGAAGGACGCCGCGCCGAAGCCAAGGCACGCGATGTGCTGTGTCGTCGAGACCTCGCCATCGAAACCGAGTGGCCTCCCGGGCGCATGAATGACTGGGCGCAGCTCTTGAAGCGCTGAGGGGATGGGGGCTGCAGAAGATGTGATGCCGTTCGGCAGTAAGCCCCAGCCTATCTCCCGGAGACCTCCATGACCGCTACGATCTCACGCAGCATCGCCATTCTCGGTGCCGCGCGCACTCTTGCCGCCAAGCTGCTGCTTGCCAGCCCGATCGACCGGGCCGCGCTCACCAAAGCCACGACCAAAATTGACAAACTTTGCCAATCTTTGCTATTCTCTCGGCCTTGGAGGTTGCCATGGCTACGATGAACATCTCACTGCCCGACCCTATGAAGCAATGGGTGGAGGCGCAAGCTGACACCGGCCGGTATAGCAATGCCAGTGACTATGTGCGCGATCTTATCCGTCGAGACCAGGAGCGCGCCGACAAGGTTGCTGCCATGCAGCGCCTTGTTGATGAGGCCCGCGCTAGCGGTCTGAGCGACGAGACGATGGCGGACATCCGTGCGCGGGCGATCAGCCAGGCTGGCTTGCAAGCCTGACCGTGCCCCGCTTCCGCTTAACACGCGCCGCAGTAGATGATCTGACAGCCATTTTTCTCGAGGGCATCGAGCAGTTCGGTCTGCTTCAGGCTGACGCGTATCGCGAAGGGTTGAGCGCAATTTTCGCGTTTCTCGCAGACTATCCTCATGCGGCACGCTTGCGCGAGGAGATCTCCCCGCCTGTCCGCGTGCATCCCTACAAGGCCCATCTCGTGATTTATGATGTGGGAGATGAGGACGAGGTCATCATTCTGCGTGTCCGGCATGGTCGGGAAGATTGGATATCCTCGAATTTCGATGGCTAGGTGTTTGCTCCCAGCATGTGATGGCCGGGTCCGGCATCAATGCCAACGGGTAGCAAAGGCGATCTGTTCGCTGCCTGAAGCGGTATGCGTGCAAATGCTGAGTGACCGATGATTCCAGAGCGCTTCGTTCAGGCCCAAGGGGCGAGGAGGGCGGAGTAGGGATTGATTGGGTTGTCATGCCTATAGTCAGCAATATCCCAACTCCGGTTCTTCGTTCCGTCGAGACCGCGCCATCGAAACCGAATGGCCTCCCGGGCGCATGAATGACTGGGCGCAGCTCCTGAAGCGCTGAGGGGAGGGGGGCTGCAGAGGATGTGCCGCCGTTCGGCAGCAAAGCCCAGCCTATCTCCCGGAGACCTCCATGACCACTACGATCTCACGCAGCAACGCCATTCTCGGTGCCGCGCGCACTCTCGCCGCCAAGTTGCTGCTCGCCATCCCGATTGACCGGGCCGCGCTCACCCAGGCCATGACTGAATGACATACCGGCTGACGCCGGTAGGATCATGCGGAGGGGCTGAAGCCGTTCA
>NZ_BMZA01000022.1 GCF_014652555.1 Novosphingobium colocasiae | reverse complement strand
ATCCAAGCCGCCAAACGCGCCGCTCAAACACTACAATGCCAACTCAATGTGTGAATCCGGTAGGTCCGTAAGAACGGGGGCAGCGGCCCCGATCGCCCCCATTCCATCCCGCGATGGCTTGATCCATTTGGTCAAACCATTAAGCCTGCCGCGCATCGACACGGCTGCGCCGGCGGGAGGATGGAGATGAGAGGCGAATTTGCGACAGCCGTCTGACGCGCCACCGGTGGCCGGTGCCCTGGCGGGCCTGCGCGTGGTCGAGATGGCCGCCATACGCGCGGTGCCGCGCCTTTCGCAAACCTCCTCGAGGCTGACCTCGCCCGAGCGCGACGGCAACGTGGACGATGTGCTGGCCCGCCGAAGCTCCACCGCCGGGCCACCCGCCTGATTGTTCCCTGACCCTTCCTGACCGAAAGCATGTTTCATGGACTGGACCATCGATCGCCTGCCTTACGATGCCACCCACCGCGATTTTCGCGCCACCGTGCGGCGCTTTTTCGCGAAGGAGATGGAAGAGAACGGCGACCGTTTCGAGAGCGAGGGGCGCACCGATCGCGCCTTCTGGCAGCGGGGCGGCGAGCTGGGCCTGCTGGGCGCGCAAGTGCCGGAGGAGTGGGGCGGCCCCGGCCTCGACATGACATATGGCCTGCTGGTCTCCGAAGAACTGGCCTATGCCGGCGCGCCGAACGGGTTCCAGACCCATTCGGACGTCTGCATCGACTATATCCTGCACTACGGGCCTGACGAGATGAAGGCCAGGTGGCTGCCGCGCACGGTAGACGGCAGCGCGATCTGCGCCATTGCCATGACCGAGCCGGGTGCCGGATCGGACCTGCGCGCCATCCGCAGCACCGCGCGGCGCGATGGCGATCACTTCATCGTCAACGGCTCCAAGACCTATATCAGCAATGGCCAGAACGCCGACATCATGATTACAGCGGTCCGGACCAGCAGCGAAAGCCCGGCGCTGTCGCTACTGCTGATCGAGGCGGACGATCCCGGCTTCCGGCGCGGCCGCAACCTCGACAAGATCGGCCAGCATGGGGCCGACACCTCGGAAATCTTCCTGGAAGACGTGCGGGTGCCGGTCGCCAACCTGATCGGCACCGAAGGACGCGGGCTCGCCACGCTGGTCCAGCAATTGCCACAGGAACGCCTGTCGATCGCGGCATCATGCCAGGCAATGGCCCAGCGCGCTTACGACGAGGCGGTCGCCTTCACCCGGGATCGCAAGGCGTTCGGCAAGGCCGTGATTGATTTCCAGAATACCCGCTTCGTGCTGGCCGCGATCAAGGCCCGGCTCCAGGTCGGCTGGGCCCACCTCGACTGGGCGATCGTGCGCCACGTGAAGGGCGAACTCACCGCCGATGAAGCCGCCGCCGCCAAGCTGTGGCACGCAGACATGCTGTGGGACGTGGTCGACCAGGCCCTGCAACTGCACGGCGGCGCGGGCTACATGAATGAATACCCCATCGCCCGGCTGTGGCGCGACGCCCGCGTGATGCGCATCTACGGCGGCACTTCGGAGATCATGAAGGAACTGATCGGGCGAGGGCTTTGACCGGCTTGGGCCGGCCGCTGATGGCGGTCGGCCTCGACGGCCCGATCTCAGCGAAGAGATGGCGGAGACGCCGGGATTCGAACCCGGGGAGCCCCCTTAAGAGCTCGACGGTTTAGCAAACCGCTGGTTTCAGCCACTCACCCACGTCTCCGGATGCGGCCTTGAGGGCGTGCCTATAGCGAGGGGTTTTCGGGGCGGCAAGCGCAAAGCCGGGTGGTTCCGGCAGTTTTCTGCAAGGCGCGTTTCAGGCCCGAAATGGATTCGGCCTGCCGCAAAACCGACTCGCCCCGTCGCCCGTTCATTGCGCGCTAAGCACGGGTGGATTCTCTAGGCACCGTGGGCGTTTGCAACGGTGTCGCCCAGGTCGCACCGTTGCGGCAGAGCTGGGAGGGATTATCCATGCACAGGACCATCGACGGATCGCACGGGGCAGGACTTGCGTGCCGCTGGCGCAACGCGCTCGGCGGGGCGCTGGCGGCGCTGGCGGCGCTGGTGCTGGTGGCGGGCACGGCGATGCCGGCGGCGGCGCAGGTCAGCACGGTCGATCCCGATGCGGCGATCGATGCCGATATCTTGCATGGCACATCCACCACCACGGCCACGCCTATGCCCACCAGCCCCCCGGTCTCCAGCACGACGGCGGCCGGCAACGGCACCCCTACCGATAGCGGCACGGGCGGTGTGGCCAGTTGGAAGCCCGACGAAGTCGGCAACCCGCCGCAGACTACGGCTGCGGGCGATACCACGTACAAGCAGGACGATCTGATCGGCGCGGCCGAAGGCGTGTTCGGCAAGGGCGCTTCGGGACTGGCCGGGCTGATCGAGGACCTTCTGCGCAAGCAGGGCGAGCCGAACGGCTACATCGTCGGCCGCGAAGGCGGCGGCGCTATCGCGGTGGGCCTGCGGTATGGTTCGGGTACGCTGTTCCACAAGGTGGAAGGCCAGCAGCCGGTCTACTGGACCGGCCCCTCGCTCGGCTTCGACGTAGGCGCGAACGCATCAAGCGCTTTCGTGCTGGTCTACAACCTCAACGATACCGAAGAACTCTACCACCGGTTCGTTGCGGGGGAGGGGCAGGCCTATCTCGTCGGCGGCTTCACCGTCAGCTATCTGCGACGCGGGAACATTGTGCTGATCCCGGTGCGCAGCGGTGCCGGCCTGCGGCTGGGTGCCAACGTCGGTTACATGAAGTTTTCGCACAAGCAGAAGTGGCTGCCGTTCTGATTGTTTATTCGGCGTGATTTTGCGCCGAACAACGGTTGCGAAGGGCACGGAGCGGGGGTAATGGCCCCGGCCATGCTTAGCAACCTTCAGCAACAGCCCGCCGATGCGCTCCTCGCGCTCATCAAGCTCTTCGACGCCGATCCGCGCGCCGACAAGATCGACCTTGGCGTCGGTGTCTATCGCACCGGCCAGGGCGATACGCCGGTGTTCGGCGCGATCAAGGCGGCCGAGCGCAAGCTCGTCGCCGAGCAGGATTCGAAAGCCTATCTCGGCCCCGAAGGGGACATGGGCTTCGTCACCGCGCTGATGCCCTATATCTTCGGCAAGGCCAGCCCTGACATGGGCGGTCGGATCGAAGGGATGCAGACGCCGGGCGGCACCGGTTCGCTCCGCCTCGCGCTGGCGATGGTCAAGCGGGCGGGCTATTCCCGCGTGATCGTCGGCAAGCCGAGCTGGCCCAACCACAACCAGATCTGCGCCGACCTTGGCCTGGCGGTATCCGAATTCAACCACGCCGGCGCTGACGGCAAGCCCGACATGGACGCCATCCGCGCCGCCGTGGCCGGCGCTGCCGAGGGTGATTGCATCCTGCTGCACGGCTGCTGCCACAACCCGACCGGGATCGATTATTCGAACGCCCAGTGGGACGAGATCGCCGGCCTTATCGCCGAGGCGAAGCTGTTGCCGATCATCGACCTCGCTTATCAGGGCCTGGGCCTCGGCATGGAAGAAGACGCCTATGGCCTGCGCCGCGTCCTCGTCGCCGTGCCCGAGGCGCTGATCGCCTATTCGTGCGACAAGAACTTCGGCCTTTACCGTGATCGGGTCGGCGCGCTCTACGCGATGGTGTCGGACCCGACCGAGCTGGGCCGGATCATGTCCAACGGGCACAACCTGGCGCGGGCAAGCTGGTCGCAGCCGCCGGACCATGGCGCTGCCGCCGTGCGCCTGGTGCTGGAAGACGAAACGCTGACCGCGCAGTGGCTGGACGAACTGGACCAGATGCGCGATCGCATGCGTCAGGTGCGGGCGATCCTCGCCGCCGCCGGCAAGGTCGGCGGGGTCGATCTTGCCCCGGTGGGTGGCCAGAACGGCTTGTTCTCGATCATCCCGTTCACCCCGGATCAGGTGCAGGAAATGCGCAGCCGCCACGGCATCTATTTTGCCGGATCGGGCCGCATCAACGTGGCCGGGCTGACCACCGCGAACATCCAGAACTTCATCGATGCCACCGCCGAAGTGACGGGCGTGAAGGTTACCGGCTGACCGGCATGGAATGGCAGCCGGTTCTCGCAGGGGACCGGCTGAGCCTGCGTCCACTCGTGGCGGATGATTGGGACGCGCTCTATGCGGTGGCGGCCGATCCGGCGATCTGGGCCGCGCATCCGGCGCACGATCGCTGGCAGGAAGCCGTATTCCGGGCGTTCTTCGCCGATGCCCTGGCGCGCGGCGGGGCACTGGCGATCGTCGAGAACGCCAGCGGTTCGCTGATCGGTTCAAGCCAGTTCGGGCCGGGTGAACTTGCGGGCGAAGTCGAGATCGGCTGGTCGTTCCTGGCGCGCCGATGCTGGGGGCAAGGGCTCAACGCCGAATTCAAACGGCTCATGCTGGCCCACGCCCTGGCGCATTTCGATCGCGCGGTGTTCCAGGTGGGCGAGGACAATATCGTCTCGCGCAAGGCGATGGCCCATATCGGCGGCTTGCTGATCCCCGGCCGCATCCGCGAATATGAACGCAGCGGCGCGACGGTGCGCCACGTCGTCTATGAAATCACTCGCCAGGGGTTTGCGAGCGGGCCTCTGGCCGTCTGATCGCTGTCGGAGCTCAGCTCCGCAGCGACTGCATCCGCTGGAGATAGCGGGCCAAGACGTCGATTTCGAGATTGACCCGGTCCCCGGCAACCAGCGCGCCGATGGTGGTGACCTCGGCAGTGTGGGGGATGATGTTGAGCGTGAAGTGGCAGACCCCGTCAGCCTGGTCGATCACTTCGTTCACGGTCAGCGACACGCCATCGACGGTGATCGAACCTTTTGCAGCGATATAAGGTGCCAGATCGTGCGGCGCGGCGATCACGAAGCGCTTCGATTCGCCCACCGGCGTCACCTCGGCCACCGTGCCGACGCCATCGACATGGCCGGTCACGATGTGGCCGCCCAGCTCGTCGCCAAGCTTGAGCGCGGGTTCGAGGTTGAGCCGGGTTCCCACGTCCCAGCGGCCGGGCACCGTGCGGGCCACGCTTTCACCCGAGATCGACACCGCGAACCAGGCATCGCCGGCAACGCCGCCGCGTTCCACCACGGTCAGGCAGACGCCCGAACAGGCGATCGACGCGCCGATGGCGATCGTGGCGGGATCGAACGGGCAGGCGATCACCGCACGCAGATCGCCCGACTGGTGCGCTTCGCGAATGGTGCCGAGGGCGGTGACGATACCGGTGAACATGCCTGTGCTTCTCGCGGGGTTATCGGGACGGTTCGCAGCGCCTGTAGACTTCCAGCGTGTCGCTGCCAAGCTGCGTGCGGACGGTAAACTGCCACTGGCCATGGGCAGCGGCCAGCGTGGCAAGGCCGATGTCGGCAAGACCGGGGCGACCGCCGCCGATCAGGATCGGGGCGCGATAGATCATCAGGCGATCGACATGCCCCGCCGCCAAGAACGCCGCCGCCGCCCCGGCCCCGCCTTCGACGAACAGGTACTGGACGCCGTCCATGGGGGACAGGTCGCGGGCAGAGGGCAGGGCACGCCACCCCTCCGGCGCGGCATTGCGGGTCAGCACCCAGCGTTCGGGGCTGCGGCTTTCAAGGCCGGGCACGCGCACGTCCAACCGGGGCCGGTCTTCGCGCATGGTGCCGCCGCCAACCAGGATCGCATCATGGCGGGCCCGCATCGCGTGGCAATGCGCGCGCGCTTCATCGCCGGTGATCCACTGGCTCTCGCCACTGGCCATCGCGATGCAGCCGTCCAGCGAAAGCGCCAGTTTCAGAGTGACTTCCGGGCGGTTGCTCGATTGGCGGGCGAGATAGCCGGACAGGCTCTCGGCGCAGGCCGGCGATGCCTTGTGGGTGCAGGCAATGCCGGCTGCGGCGATCCGGGCCATGCCGGCACCGCTGGTGCGCGGATCGGGGTCGAGGCAGCCGACGACGACGCGCGCCAGCCCCGATGCGGCGACCAGGTCGGCGCAGGCCGGGCCGCGCGCCGATTGATGGGCACAGGGTTCGAGCGTGACATAGAGCGTGGCTCCCCGGCTCGCTTCGCCCGCCGCCGCCAGCGCCACGGCTTCGGCATGCGGTCTGCCGCCGGGCTGGGTCCAGCCGCGCGCGATCACCTTGCCGTCCTTGACGATGATCGCAGCCACGCCGGGGTTGGGGCGGCTTAGCGGGCGGGCACGGCCGGCCAGCGCCGCTGCGGCGGCCAGCCAGCGGCCATCGGCGGTCACGGCGCGCCCGGAGCGTCGGGTTCAGGCGCGGCTTTCGCCTTGGCCAGTTGCGCCGAGCGCTCTGCCTGCCGCTTTTCGAAGGCGGCCTGCTCTGCCTTTGCCGCAGCGGCGTCTTCGGCGTCGGCGTCGCGGGCGATCTTCTCGACGTCCATCCCCGACCAGCGGCCAACGGTCTTGTAGATTTCCCGCACTTCCTTGTCGCGCCGGGCCCGTTCGCGCGCCCAGGCTTCCTTGACCCGCTGGTTCTCGATATTCGAAGCCATGATTTCGGCATCGGTGCGGTGTTCAGGCAGGACCGAGATGTACGTCACCTTCGGCGGCAGGTGCGGGGCCTCTCCACCCTGGCTGGCCATCACGCAGAACAGGCCGAAGCTGCACGCAGCGGAAACCGCCGCGATCCGCCAGCGGTTGCCGCCCGCCTGCTTCCACACCTCGCGGAAGTCGGCGATCATGCCGGTGGGGTTTACGTCTTTCCAGTAGCCAGAGCGCTTGAACATGGCCGGCTATTTAGGGGCTAATCCCGCCAAGCGCCAGCGTCGCCTAGCCAAACGGCAGGTAAAGCGTGCGGCCTTGCCGCGAAAGCCAGCGGTTGGCTTCGTCGACCGATCCCTCGAACAGCTCTGCCAGCGCCGCGTGGAAGGCCGGGGAGTGATCGAAGTGGATCAGGTGCGCCACTTCGTGCGCCACGACCGAGCGGCGCACCGCATCGGGGGCCATGATGAGCCGCCAGTTGATCCGGATCGTCCCGTCAGCCGCGCAACTGCCCCAGCGCCGCCGGGCGTTGGACAGCGCCAGACGCGGCGGCTCGCGCCCCGCGCGCGCGCAGTATTCGACCAGATCGGCGGCGAGCAGCACATGCGCCTCTGCCGCCAGCCAGCGACGCAGGCGCGCAGGGAGCGAGGTGGCCGGCCCGCCGATACGCAAGTGCCCGCCGTCGATGGCGGGGCGGCGCGCTGCCGCCGGGTCATGGTGCAGGGTCAGCGTTCCGCCGCGATAGGGTAGGGCCATGCCGCTGGCGACGATCACCGGCGCGGGCACAGCGGAAAGCTGCCGCAGCAGCCAGTCCCGCCGCGCTTGTGCAAATGCCAGGGCATCGGCGCCCGGCGTCCAGCGCGGAATGGTGATGCGCACTTCGCTGCCGTCCGGCGCGAGGCGCAGCGTCATGCGGCGGGCGCGGTCCAGCCGGCGCACGATGACCGGCACGTGCCGGCCATCCAGCTCGATTTCAGGCGGGTGCCGGGGATCGCGGCGCAGCCAGTCGATCACGGCTTGGGCGGACAGCCGGGGGCGGACACCTGCCACGGCGACCCTTCATCCTCGACGATCTCGACGCCGAGCACCTCGAAATCTTCCTCGCCCGTCCACACGATGTGGTTTTCGAGCGGGCCGGCCACCAGTTCGCTCACCGCCTTGCCGATCACCGAGATACCGGCCCGGTGCACCGCATCGCGATCGCCGCTGACCAGATAGTGCCATTCGGGCAGCGGCTTGTCCTCGGCGCGCAGGCGATAAGCGCAAGTCGCCGGAAGCCAGCTTATCCCGCTCACCGAACGCGGGGTGAGCTTGAGGCAATCGGGCACTTGCGCCTTGCGGTGGCGGTAATCGGCGCAGCGCGCGGTCTTGAGATCGAGCAGCCGGCAGGCGACGTTGGTGGGATAGATCGCGCCGGTATCGGCGTCCTCCACCTTGTGCAGGCAGCACTGCCCGCAGCCGTCGCACAGCGCTTCCCACTCATCGCGCGAGAGGGTGGCCATCGGCCGTTCCCAGAAGGGCGGTGCTTCGGTCATGACGGGGCGATCAGCGCACCCATTTGGCCAGCTCGGCAGCCACGGCATCGCCGCTCTGATCGACCGGCAGCATGGCGATCGGTTTGCCGTCCGGGTCCATCAGGTAAGCGATGCGGGAATGATCCATCAGATAGCCGCCGGGGGTATCTTCACCCCGGCGATAATAGGCCGCAAATGCCTTCACGGCCACATCGACCTGTTGCTTGGTGCCGGTCAGCCCGAGCAGGCGGGGCGAGAACGCTGCGGTCCACTGGCCCACCACGGCGGGGGTGTCGCGGGCCGGATCGATGGTGATGAAGATCGGCTGGACTTTCGCCGCCTTATCCGCGTGTTCCTGTTCGAACTTGCGAAAGCCCCGCATCATCTGCTGGACATCCATCGGGCAGGCATCGGGGCAGAAGGTGTAGCCGAAATAGACGATCCGCCAGCGACCCTTGAAATCATCCCAGCGCACGGTCTTGCCGGCCTTGTCGATCAGCGTGAACGGACCGCCGATCTGCGCCCCTTCCAGCGGGGGCGATTCGGCCGGTTGCTGGCAGGCGGTGAGCGGAAGGGCGGCGGCGCAGGCCAGCGCGATAACGGCGGCACGGCAGGATCGGAGGGGGGAAAGGTAGTGCATGGCGTGGCGGTTCATGCTCTGCTAAACCGCGCCGTGCAAGGCGGTCGGGCCCAAACAAGTCCCGGTTTTCGCCGAAAATGAAGAGGAAAACGCGCGTGTCGAAGCTGTCGGAGCGTCCGGCCCTGTCCCTGTTGCGTGCCGGTATCCGCAGCACGCGGCGAATCGCCCCGTTGGCATTGGCGCTGGCATTGGTCCCCGCGCTGATCGCGCCGCAGGCCGCGCGCGCGCAGTTCTCGGAAAGCTACAAGTTCCTCGAAGCCGTCCGCAAGAAAGACGGTGAAAAGGTCGAAAAGGCACTGATGGACAGCAGCAACCGCATCGTCATGACCAAAGACGTGACGACCGGCGAGACGGCGCTGCACATCGTGGCGGCGCGGCGGGACAGCACCTGGCTCAACTACCTCATTTCCAAGGGGGCCGAGGTCAACGCCCGTGACGATCACGGCAAGACCGCGCTGCAGATCGCGGTCGGCCTCGCCTGGCGCGAAGGGGTAGAGACGCTGCTGGGCAATCATGCCAACCCGAACGAGACCGACGATTCGGGCGAAACCCCGCTGATCACTGCTGTTCACAACAAGGATCTGCAGATCGCCAAGCTGCTGCTGGCCGCCGGGGCCGATCCCGATCGCAACGACAACTCCGGCCGTTCCGCGCGCGACTATGCCCTGCTGGCGGGGAAGGACAGCCCGATCGTCCAGGTGATCCAGTCGGTCGTCGCGCAGAAGGGGGCCAAGACAGCAAAGCCGGTCTACGGCCCGACCTTCCGCTGAGCGCCGCCATGACCGAGACGCGGCCCGAAGAGACGCTCGACGATCTGCGCATTCGCCTGGCCCCCGCCATCGCCGACGCTGCGGCGTTCGATGGCTGGAGCAAGGCCGCTGTTGCCAACGCCGCGCAGGCCTGCGGCGTCGATCCGGCGCTGGCTGCCTTCGCGTTTCGCGATGGCCAGATGGCGATGATTTCCGCGTGGATCGACCATGTCGATCTGGCGATGGCGGAAGCTCTGCCGGCCGCCACGCTCGCCGCCATGCCGATCCGGGCGCGCATTCGCGATCTGGTGCTGGCGCGGCTCGATGCGGTTGCCGGGCGCGAGGAAGCGTTGAGCAGGGCGCTCGCCATCATGGCGATGCCGTCCAACATCGCCGCTTCCACGCGGCTGGGATGGCGCAGCGCAGACCGCATGTGGCGGCTCGCCGGCGATACAGCGACCGATTACAATCACTACACCAAGCGCGCGATCCTGGGCGGCATCTACGCCGCGACCTTGCGCGTGTTCGCTACCGATTCGAGCGAGGGGAAGGCGGAAACCCGCGCGTTCCTCGATCGGCGGATCGACGGGATCATGCGGTTCGAAAAGGCCAAGGCGCAACTGCTGCGCGGGCCCGAGCATCATTTCAGCCTGACCCGGCTGCTCGGCCGCATCCGCTATCCCGCGCGGTAACGCTTTTCGGCTTTGATTTTGCCTGCATTTTGATCCGGCGCAATGACGCCTGAACCGGTTATTGCGAACCAGTTGCAATTATCGGCGATATCTGGCAGCGCGCATTCATGACTCTTGATGTTCTTCCCGTCGGGCAAGCCGCCCGTATCATCGCCGTGCACTGGGATTCTCTGGTCAGCGAAGAGGCGCGGCGGCTGCAGGCGCTGGGGCTGGAGGAAGGTGCCAGCGTCAAGGTATCGCATCGCGGCGTGCTGGGCGGGGCCGATCCGATCGCCATCACCGTCGGCCGGATGATCGTGGCGGTGCGCCGGGTCCATGCCGCCGCCATGCAGGTCGAAGCGCTGTGAGCCGGCAACGCAAGGTCGCGCTGGTCGGCAATCCCAATGCCGGCAAAAGCGCACTGTTCAATGCGCTGACCGGCGCGCGCCAGAAGATCGCCAACTATCCGGGCGTCACCGTGGAACGCAAGTCGGGCCGCCTGGTGCTGCCGACCGGCGAACCGGTGGAGATGACCGATCTTCCCGGTGCCTACGGCCTCGATCCGACCAGCCCGGATGAAGCCGTGACGTCAAAGGTCATCCGCGGCGAATTCGCGGGCGAAGCGGCACCGGATGTGCTGGTGGTCGTGCTCGATGCGTCCAACCTCGAACAGCATCTGGTGTTCGCGCAGGAAATCCTCGCGCTCGGCAAGCCGACCGTGATCGCGCTTAACATGGTCGATCTGGCCGAGCGTGACGGGTTGGTGCTCGACGCCGCCGTGCTGGCCGAGGAACTGGGCGTTCCGGTGATCCCGACCGTGGCGGTGCGGCGGCGCGGCCTTGCCGATCTGGGCGAGGCGATCTCCAATGCCGGGGCGCGCCATGCCGGGCCGGGCCTGACCGACCTGACGCCGACCGAACGGCGCGTGGCGGCGCATGCGATGGCGGGGGCCGCGATCCTGTCGGAATCGAAGCGCCACCGGCTGCACGCCCGGCTCGATCGCCTGTTTCTCCACCCCTGGCTTGGCCCGCTGATCCTGCTGGCACTGCTGTTCGTGGTGTTCCAGGCGGTGTTCGCCTGGGCCACCCCGTTTGCCGATGCGCTGGAAGCCGGGGTCGGTGCGCTGCACGATGGTGCGCGCGCGGCGCTGCCGGCCGGCCTGCTGCGCGATCTGCTGACCGAAGGCGTGATCGCCGGGGTCGGCTCGGTTGTCGTGTTCCTGCCGCAGATCGTCATCCTGTTCGCTTTCATCCTGGCGATGGAAGCCTCCGGCTACATGGCCCGTGCCGCCTTCCTGATGGACCGCATGATGGCGACCGTGGGGCTTTCCGGGCGCAGTTTCATTCCGCTGCTGTCCAGCTTCGCCTGCGCCATCCCCGGCATCATGGCGACCCGGTCCATCACCGATCCCAAGGACCGGCTGACCACGATCCTGATCGCGCCGATGATGACCTGTTCGGCGCGGCTGCCGGTCTATGCGGTCATCATCGCCGCGTTCATCCCCAATCGCGACGTTGGCGGCGGTGTCGGCTTGCAGGGGCTGGTGCTCCTCACACTCTATCTTGCCGGGATCGTCGGGGCGATGGCGGTGGCGCTGGTGCTGCGCCGCTCGATCACGAAAGGTGCCGCCTCGGGCTTTATCATGGAGCTTCCGAAGTACCAGTTGCCGCAGCTCAAGGACCTCGCCATCGGCCTGTGGCAGCGCGCGTGGATATTCCTGCGCCGCGCCGGCACGATCATCTTCATGGTCACGGTCGTGCTGTGGGTGCTGCTCAACTTTCCGCAGGCAAAGCCGGGCGAAAGCCAGGTCGATGTCTCGATTGCGGGCAAGGTCGCCAACGGGCTCGCCGTGGTTGTCGAACCCATCGGCTTTAACCGCGACATGGCGCTGGCGCTGATCCCGGCGATGGCGGCGCGCGAAGTGGCGGTCAGCTCGCTCGCCACGACATATGCGGTCGCCGCCGGCGATGATGACGAAGCCGCGCAGGCAACCGAACTGGGCGACCAGTTGCGCCATCGCTGGACCTTGCCGATGGCGCTAGCTTTCCTCGCGTGGTTCGTGTTCGCCCCGCAGTGCATGTCCACCATCGCCGTCACCCGGCGCGAGACTAACGGCTGGAAATGGCCCAGCTTCATGCTCGCCTACCTGTTCGGCCTGGCCTACGTGGCGGCAGGCGCGACTTACTGGCTGGCGGTCTGGGCGGGGCTGTAGGCTCCTCCCGGCCGGTCCCTCCCTCCCGTTCGCCTCGAGCGTAGTCGAGAGGCGGCGCGCGCGGCGTCTCGACTACGCTCGACGCGAACGGACGGAAGCGCGGCCGTCGTGCAGTTCCGGTTGGCTGTCGAAAACGCTGTGCGCAAGACTCGCCCAGCAGGGCACCATCCGCTAACCCCTTTGCCTGAATTCGGGACAAAGGCGATTCCATCATGGCAGGCAGCGTCAACAAGGTCATTCTGATCGGCAACTTGGGGGCCGATCCGGAAGTGAAGAGCTTCCAGAACGGCGGCCGCATCGCCAACCTGCGCATCGCGACCTCGGAAAACTGGAAGGACCGCACCACCGGCGAGCGCAAGGAGCGCACCGAATGGCATTCGGTCGTGCTGCAGTCCGACGGCCTGGTCGGCGTGGCGGAGCGGTTCCTGCGCAAGGGATCGAAGGTCTACATCGAAGGCCAGTTGCGCACCCGCAAGTGGCAGGACCAGAACGGGCAGGACCGCTACACCACCGAAGTGTCGGTCGGCGGCATGGGCGGCGTGCTGACCATGCTGGACGGCGCCCCGGGCGGCGGCGGTGCGCGCGGCGGTGGCGGTGAAGGCTTCGGCGGTGGTTCCGGCGGCGGTCGCTCCGGCGGCGGTGATTGGGGCGGCGGCGCGTCGCGCGGTGGCGGTTCATCCGCAGGCGGCGGCGGTGATTGGGGCCGTACCGGCGGCGGCTTCGCCGAAGATCTGGACGACGATATCCCGTTCTGACCGGGTCGGGTGCGCCGGACGAGGAGAGGGGGCTGCGGCCCCCTTTTTCGTGCCTTGCGCTGTGGTTTGCCAATGAAGCTATCCGGCGGTCCGGGCGGGCACATATTTCCTACACCGCCACCCTGCGGCATAATCCGCAAAGGCACCCCCGCGCCCTGCTCTTTCCTATCGTCAGAACGCGACACATTGCCCGTTTTCGGAAAGTGTAACTTTCGTAAGTTTTCAGTTAACATTTTGATTTAAAAAATAAAATTTGATATCTCAAAAGTTACACCGTGTAACCTTTGTCACCTTCGCGAAGGGGGGAATGGGTTCACGCAGAGCCGCAGAGGCGCAAAGATGTTCAGCTTGCCGAAGCGCGGCTTTCCCTTTTCACGATGCGGCTGTCCTGGCGTTGGAACACGAAGGAAGGCTGCGCATCGCGCAACACCTCCGCGCCTCCGCGTCTTTGCGCGAACCGATTTTCCTTCCTCGGCCGATTCCGAAGGCAGGCACCCGCCGCCTACTGCGAACGGTCCGCCAGCCCCTTCAGCGCCGCGAACGGCCCCTGATCTTCGGGCGCGCCAATCCCCGCAGCCTTGCGCGCCGCGTCGGCATTGGGCCCGGTCAGGTAAGGATCGATCGCCAGGCCAAGCGTCTGGGCCACGGCCTCGCCCAGATCGAAGTGGTGGCCGGTGTAAGGGATTTCGTCCAGGTCCTCGGCGTCGATCTCGATCTCGTCGTCCGCGCCGGGCTGGGTTTCGGTCTCGGGGATGAACCGGATGTAGACGGGTTCGTCGACCGTCACGGCGATGTCTTCGGCCGAAACCGCGCAGGACTGGATCAACTGTGCTTTCAGCACCCCGCGCGCTTCGACGATGCGATCATTGCGGGCAAGGTCGAGATCGGCGGACAGGCTGTCGATCCGGACCAGCCCGAAACGCTTTGCCAGCGCCGCCCGCTCGTCCGCAGTGGCGAGGATGCGAGCCGCCTTGCCTTCGACCTGTCGCACGTCGAGCAGGCGCGAGAGTTCCGACGTCGCGGTCATCGCGCGAAGGTTCCTGCCATCAGTTCGGAAGCGCTGGCGGCATCGATCCGGCGGTGGAGCGTCAGCACCGCGTTGGCGAGCGCCACCGGATCGGCCTTGTCGGTCAACGTCATGTTGCGTTCCAGCACGGCGGTCATCCCGAAGGGCCCGGTCGGCAAGGCTTCGCGCAGCGCGCCGATCCGCCCGCCCAGCACGCTGACCAGCCGCCCCATCCGCTTGCCCACCACCAGATCGCCGACGCCGGACTGGCGCAACTGGCCGTCCATATCGTCTACGAAAAGCTCGGTCAGCCGCGCTGCCGCTTCGACCAGTGCGCGGTCCTGGTCCTTGTCGCGGTCCAGCCGGATCATGACCAGCGCCAGCACCAGGGTGACCGCATCGAACCGGCCGGGCACAGTATCAGCCACGCCGAGTTCAGCATACCAGCGCTTTTCGCGCGCGATCTCCACCACCCGCAGCCACAGCGGGCGCAGCGCCTCGCGGCTTTCGGGGCGCTTGCCGAGCAGGCGGGAAAGCACGGTCATCGCAGGGACAAGCCTTTCGTTCAGGCGCAATTCAACGCCGTCAATTCAGTTCGCAACCTGCCAAGGCCCATTGCGCGCGGGGGGATCGGGCCTTAAGGCTCGTGCCGTTATCGCGCCGATACAGGGACCAAGGCCCCGCTGGCAACGGCTTGTTTGACAGGCCGGGTCCGGATTTTGCGGGTCGGGTGATTTTCAGTACGGCGTTGCGGCGGCGGATGGCCGACCGGCAAGTGGAGTGATGGAATGCGCAAGATCGGCCGCAAGACCCTGGCATTCGCGCTGGCAAGCGGCGTTGCCGTGCTGGCATCGGGGTGCACGTCGATCAAGGATCATCGCGGCTACCTGATCGATCAGACGCTGGTCGATTCGGTCCAGCCCGGGATCGACAACCGCATGTCGGTGGAAAAGACCCTGGGCCGGCCCACCTTCGTCAGCCAGTTCGGCGAGCAGGACTGGTACTACATCTCGCAGCAGGTAAAGACGCCGCCGTTCCTGCGCCCGCGCACCAAGGAGCAGACGATCCTGCGCGTGCGCTTCGATGCCGCCGGAAATGTCCAGGCGGTCGACAAGCGCGGGATGGAGCAGGTGGCCCACATCTCTCCCGAAGGTGACAAGACGCCGACGCTGGGCCGCGATCGCGGCCTGCTGGAAGATCTGTTCGGCAATATCGGCGCGGTCGGCGCTGCCGGCATGGGCGGCGGCACCGGCCCGACCGGTCCCGGCCCGAACGGCAGCTAACGCAGGCGTTCCCGGCAAGGGGCTGCTACGAAAGCTTGAACCCGGCTACCGGCGGCATATATCCCCGGCATGGATAGAGAAGGGGCGAGCCACGGCCTGATCCAGTGGCACGGCACCACCATCATCGGCGTCAAGAAGGGCGGCAGGACCGTCATCGCCGGCGATGGCCAGGTGTCGATGGGCAACACCGTCATGAAGCCCAACGCCCGCAAGGTGCGGCGGATCGGTGAAGGCGGCAAGGTCATCGCCGGGTTTGCCGGGGCCACGGCGGACGCCTTTACCCTGTTCGAACGGCTGGAACGCAAGCTGGAGCAGTATCGCGGCCAACTCATGCGCGCGGCGGTGGAACTGGCCAAGGACTGGCGGACCGACAAGTATCTGCGCAATCTCGAAGCCTTGATGATCGTCGCCGACGAGCAGACGCTGTTGGTGCTGACCGGCAACGGCGACGTGCTGGAGCCCGAAGGCGGCGAGCACAGCCAGATTGCCGCGATCGGATCGGGCGGCAACTATGCCCTGGCCGCGGCCCGGGCGATCGATGCCTACGAAAGCGATGCCGAGGTGATCGCCCGCAAGGCCATGCAGGTCGCCGCGGACATTTGCGTCTTCACGAATGATCGCGTGACGGTGGAAACCGTCGGTTGACCACGCACTGGGAGAGGTGAGGATGCAATATACCACTTTGGGATCGAGCGGACTGATCGTTTCGCGGCTGGCGTTCGGCTCGATGACTTTTACCCGAGATGCCCACTTCGCCGGTATCACCAAGACCACGGGGGCCGATGTCGACGCCATCGTCGGCCAGGCGATCGACGGCGGCATCAATTTCTTCGACACCGCAGATATCTATTCTGCCGGCCAGTCCGAGGAAGTGCTGGGCGCGGCGCTGGCATCGCGGCGCGGCGAGGTGGTGATCGCCACCAAGGTACGCGGCCGCATGGGCGAGGCGCTGGTGCAGGCGGGTCTCAGCAAGCGCAACATTCATTATTCGATCGACCAGAGCCTGCGCCGCCTCGGCACCGACTGGGTCGATCTTTACATTGCCCACTGGGAAGACGTTTACACCCCGCTCGAAGAAACGCTGGAAGCGCTCGACGCGGTCGTCCGCTCCGGCAAGGCGCGCTACATCGGCTTTTCCAACTGGGCACCGTGGAAGGTGGCGGCGGCGCTGGAGATGCAGAAGGCCAACGGCTGGGCGCGCTTCACTCACGGCCAGGTCTATTACTCGCTGGTCGGCCGCGACGTCGAGCGCGACATGGTGCCGATGGCGCGCCATTACGGGCTGGGGCTGACCTGCTGGAGCCCGCTGGGCGGTGGCCTGCTTTCCGGCAGGTATACCCGCGACACCGCACCGGGCGGCGATGACCGCCTGGCGTCGTTCGATTTCATCCCGACCGACAAGGCCAAGGCCTTCGACATTCTGGATGCGGTACGCGAAATCGCGGTCGAGTTGGATGCCAGCGTGGCGCAAGTCGCGCTGGCCTGGCTGCTGACGCGCCCGGCCGTGTCGTCTGTGATCGTCGGGGCCAGCAAGCCGCACCAGCTTGCCGATAATCTGGGCGCGGCCGACATCGTGCTGCCCGATGCCGCGCTGGCCCGGCTCGATGCGTTGGGCCGACCTGAAACGCTCTATCCGCAATGGCACAACGACATGTTCCACGACACCGCCGCCCGCGCGGCGCTGGGACGCTGAGCTTCCGACCCGAAAAGGCCCCGATGAACGACAACCTCACCCCCAAGGCGATCGTCGCCGCGCTTGATGCCCATATCGTCGGCCAGTCCGATGCCAAGAAGGCGGTCGCCGTGGCGCTGCGCAACCGCTGGCGTCGCCAGCGGCTTGTCGCAGACCTGCGCGACGAGGTGACACCGAAGAACATCCTGATGATCGGGCCCACCGGCTGCGGCAAGACCGAGATCAGCCGGCGGCTGGCCAAGCTGGCTGATGCCCCGTTCGTCAAGGTGGAGGCAACGAAGTTCACCGAAGTCGGCTATGTCGGCCGCGATGTCGAGCAGATCGCCCGTGATCTGGTCGAAGAAGCGATCAGGCTGGAAAAGGACCGCCGCCGCGAGGCGGTGCGCGAGGCTGCGAGCCACGCCGCGATGGAGCGGCTGCTCAACGCCCTGGTCGGCGAAGGCGCGTCGGAGGCGACCCGCGCCTCGTTCCGCCAGCGGATCGTCGAGAACGCGATGAACGATACCGAGGTGGAAATCGAAGTGGAGGACGCGCCCGGCGGCCCCATGGAGATACCCGGCATGGGCGGATCGGTGGGCATGATCAACCTGTCGGACATCATGGGCAAGCTGGGCGGACCGCGGATGAAGCGCCGCAAGATGCGCGTGCCCGATGCCTGGGACAAGCTGGTCGACGAGGAAGCCGAAAAGCGCATGGACCAGGACGACGTGGCGCGCGTGGCGCTCGCCAATGCCGAGACGAACGGCATCGTGTTCCTGGACGAGATCGACAAGATCGCGGTGTCCGACGTGCGTGGCGGCTCGGTTTCGCGCGAGGGCGTCCAGCGCGATCTGCTGCCGCTGATCGAGGGCACCACGGTCGCCACCAAGTACGGGCCGATGAAGACCGACCATGTGCTGTTCATCGCCTCGGGCGCGTTCCACGTCGCCAAGCCTTCGGACATGCTGCCCGAACTGCAGGGCCGCCTGCCGATCCGGGTCGAACTGAAGGCGCTGACCGAAGAGGATTTCGTCCGCATCCTGTCGGAAACGCGCGCCAATCTCGTCGCCCAGTACCGGGCCCTGCTCGCGACCGAGCAGGTGACGGTGGATGTCACGTCGGACGCGATCGTTGCGATCGCCCGCATTGCTGCGCAAGTGAACGAAACCATCGAGAACATCGGCGCGCGGCGGTTGCAGACGGTCATGGAAAAGCTGCTGGAAGAACTCAGCTTCGAGGCCGAGGACCGCCAGGGCGAGACGGTGACGATCGACGAAGCCTACGTCCGCGCGAAGCTCGACGGGCTGGCGGGCAATGCCGATTTGTCGAAGTATATTCTTTGATCACGTCGTCGTGACCCCGGTTCGCGACGGGGCGGCGATGGTGGCCGGCATGATGCCGCGGCTGGACCCGCAGCCTTACGTGTTCTGCACCGGTGCGGCCGTCCATCCGGCCGCCCTTTGCAGCTTTCGCGAGGACGAGGGGCTATCGCAGGTTCTGCCCCTCGAAGCGGCCCGCGCGGCGGGGCATGAGGTGGCGCTGCCGATGGCCCGGATTGTGCTGGACGTGTTTTCCGCGCTGGACGGCCATGGCCTGACTGCGGCGGTATCGGGCGCGCTGTGCGCGGCGCAGATCGCCTGCAACATGGTAGCGGCATATCACCACGATCACCTTTTCGTGCCGTGGGCAGATCGGGACAGGGCGCTGGCAGCGCTTCTTCGCTTGCAATCGGACGCAGCCTCGGGCTGAAGTGCGCGGCTTGCGAGAGGAGCCAAGCCATGTACCAGACCCCCGAAGACCGCCCGATCTATCGCCTGCTGACCGGTCAGGACGACCGCGCGTTCTGCGAGCGGGTGTCCGAAGCGCTGGCGCAAGGCTGGCGGCTCTACGGTTCGCCGACGATCAGTTGGGATACGGCGGAAAACTGCATGAAGGCAGCGCAAGCCGTAGTCTGGCATGAGGCTGATGTGGTGAAGTGATGCGGAATTGAACTGGCGGGACTGACGCGCCTTGCGTCAGAACATTTCGCCGAAGAAATTGCTGATATCGAACCACACGGTGCGGGTATCGCCCGTCTGCGGATCGATGACCGTCAGTGCATCGTAAGTCTTGCTTTCCCCGGTCACCAGCGCTTGCGATTGCGGCTTGAGCTTCAGGTAGCGCAGGATTTCGTATTCCTTGTCCACGCCGGCCATCTCGCTGTTTTCGAAGATGACATAGGCGGTTGCCTGCGTCTTGCCGTCACCCGATGCGAGTTCCTTGGTGATCGATTTCGGCGCGGCAGCGTCGGGCTGCACGGGCGCGGCTGACGGGGCGGCATCCGGTTCGGCCAGTGCAGGTCGGGCCGAGATGGACATCGGGGCCAGAACGAAGGCCGTAAAAGCGAGCGTGATCCGTGACATGCGCATGATTCCGTCATAGACCACCGCCGCCGGTTCGCCACTGTGAAATTGTTGTAAACCACCGGACGTTGGGTCCGTCACTCCGCCGCCTCGCTGATCTCTTCCGTCTCCGCTGCCTGCCGCGACCACATCTCGGCATAGAGGCCGTCAGCGCGCAGCAGGTCGGCATGGCTGCCCTGTTCGGCCAGCCGCCCGTCCTGCATGACGAGGATGCGGTCCGCATCCGCGATCGTCGAGAGCCGATGCGCGATCGAGATCGTGGTGCGGTTTTCGGCGACGCGGTGCAGGGTGGCGAGGATGTCCTGCTCGGTCCGCGTGTCGAGCGCGCTGGTCGCTTCGTCCAGCAGCAGGATCGGCGGGTTCTTGACCAGGGTGCGGGCGATGGCGACCCGCTGCTTCTCACCGCCCGACAGCTTGAGCCCGCGTTCGCCGACTTCGGTGGCGAACCCCTTGGGCAGTCGCTCGATCAGCCCCATCAGCGCTGCCCCGCGGGCGGCCGCTTCGACCGTGGCGGCATCGGCATCATCGCGGCCATAGGCGATGTTGTAGCCGATGGTTTCGTTGAACAGCACCGAATCCTGCGGGACGATGCCGATCACCTTGCGCAGCGACGCTTGCGTGACGGCGCGGATATCCTGGCCATCTATCAGGATGCGGCCGCTGACCGGATCGTAGAAGCGGAACAGCAGGCGGGCGATCGTCGATTTGCCGGCACCCGACGGGCCGACGATCGCATAGTTGCGCCCGGCCGGCACTTCGAACGACAGCCCGTGAAGGATCCCGCGATCCTTCTCGTACCCGAACACCACATTGTCGAACACGATCGACGGGCGCTGCACCACCAGCGCCGGCGCGCCGGGGGCGTCGGATACTTCCTCCGGCTCATCCAGCAGGCGGAACATCTCGGCCATGTCGATCAGGCCCTGGCGGATGGTGCGATAGACCATTCCCAGCATATCGAGCGGGCGGAAAAGCTGGGTCAGGTACGTCTGCACGAACACCAGTTGTCCGGCCGAATACCGTCCCTGCCACCAGCCCCAGACGGTCCAGCCCATGGCGACGGCCATCAGCACCGAAATCACCACCGATTGCGCGATGTTCAGCAGGCCGAGCGAGTTCTCGCTCTTCACCGCCGCTTCGGCATAGGCGCGGGTGGCCTGCGCATAGCGGGCCTCCTCGCGCCGTTCGGCCCCGAAATATTTGACCGTCTCGTAGTTCAGCAGCGAATCGACCGCGCGCGCCAGCGCCTGTCCGTCCAGCCGGTTCATCTGTTCGCGCAGCTTCGTCCGCCATTCGGTGATGGTGCGCGTCACCCAGATGTAGACGGCGATCGCCAGCGCCGTCGCGGCGACCAATTGCCAGCCGAAGTTGATGTAGAAAATGACCGCCACCACCGCGAGCTGGATCACCGTGGGGGCGATGTTGAACAGCAGGAAGTAGAGCATCGTGTCGATGCTCTTGGTCCCGCGCTCAATCACCTTGGTCACCGCCCCGGTGCGCCGCCCCAGGTGAAAGCGCAGCGAAAGGCGGTGAAGCTGGCCGAACACGTTCTCTGCCAGCGCCCGCGTCGCATCCTGGCCAACCCGTTCGAACACGATGTTGCGCAGGTTGTCGAACGTGGTCTGGGCCAGCCGGCCGGCGGCAAAGGCCAGCACTGTCAGCATCACGAAGCGCACCGCCTTGGGCCCGGTGGCCCCCATCGCATCGACCGCCCACTTGAGGAGGTATGGCAGCGTCAACTGGGTCGCGGTGGACAGCAGGATGAACAGGCACGCGACGACGATCCGCCAGCGCAGGCCGGGATTGTCGCGCGGCCAGAGATAAGGGAGGAACCGCCGCAGAGTGTTCCAGCCATCATGGCGGGCGTTCGGGTCGTTAACGGCGGTGTCTGGCGGCATGGCGCCTATCTAGGTGCGCCGGGCGCATAGCGCAAATGGGGCCACGCCGCCGGGCATCAGCCTGGAAGGTCGAACAGCACCTTGCGGCTGGAGAAATCGATCGCGACCCGCTTGAAGGCCCGCATCTCGGCAATGCCGAGCAGGATTGCGGGGCGGTCTGCCAGGTCCAGCTCGTCAAAGGCCGGTGCATCGACAAAGGCGATCGGCAGGTTGGCCAGGTTGATCTTGTCGATCCGGAAGGTGCGGGCCACGCCCATGTCGATCGGCAGCGCCTCTCCGGTGACGCTGAAGACCTGCCCGCCGGTCTGCGCTTTGCGCCGCGTCATGGCCTGCTGCAGCGCGCGATTGCCGATCGTGCCGCTCGCCCCCGAATCAACGATAACCTGCGTGCGGACACCGTCGATCAGGGCATCGGTGATGATCAGGCGGCCGGCCTTGCGCCGCGCCCGGACGATGATCTCGAACCCGTTGCTGCCCTGTTCGCGCGCCGCATCGCCGATCGCGATCACATTGCGGGTGAAATCGAACAGCACCCGCTGGCCTTGCAGGCAATCGGTTCCGAGAATGCCGTCCGCGCCGATGTGCCGGCCTTCGAGTACCGGGACGGTCAGCCCGTTCACCTCGCGCTCGGCATAAGTCAGGCTGTCGAGCCGTGCGGTCGCCGCCGGGCCGCGCCCGGCCACGCCGACCACCGTTACTTGCGGTCCGGCTGTCAATCCCAGGCTGCCGGCCAGCGCGGCGGAGACGACGGTCGCCTGTGAGCCGGTGTCGATCATGAAGCGATAGGGGCCTTTGCCTTCTAGCATGACCGGGATCGTCAGCCGTTCCTCGCGGTCGGTGTCGGCGATCACCCGGGTCATCGCGTCCGGCTGGACGAAGGGCGCAGAATCGTGCGGGCCGGGCGAACTGGTGGTCGCCCCCAGAATCAGGGGGTTGGCGACAAGAACGGCAAGCAGCCAGGTGGTCGCGCCCATTGCGTCGGTCCTCTATGGCCCGGTTCGTCCGGGGTCTTCTGTGCAGGCCGCCAGCTTACCATGGCCGCGCGGCGCTGGCCATGGCGTGCAGTGCTCAGGCCGGGCGGGGGCGCAGCCGGGCGCGCAGTGGGGCAAGGATATGCGCCGCCATCCCGGCAAGGTCGGCGCGGGCCGGGTGGCGTACCAACGGCACAGCTATCAGCCAGACCAGCCCGGACGCGGCCCCGGCGATCATCAGGCCGGGGAAGCCGAGGGTGGCCGGGCTGCGCCAGAAAGTCACGGCATAAAGCGCGGGCAGCACGGTCAGCACCGCGACCGCGCCGCTCGATGCGTAGATCCGCAGCATCGCGCGCCACGAAAAGCCCACCAGTCCGTGCATCCAGCCGGCATAGAGGCACACCCAGCCGAGGCCGTAAGCGAGCCGCGAAGCCGCCGCCGCCTCGACGCTGATCGCCGCGCCGATGCACAAAGTGATCACGGAAATCGCGGTATCGCCGAGGTTGAACCACAAGAGGGTGCGCAACCGACCCAGCAGGATCGGCAGGTCCATGTGCAGCGGCAGCATCACGAAGAAGCATTCGGCAATGGCGACGAAAGCCAGCAACGGTGCCGCGCTGGCCCAGGCATCGCCGTAAAGCAGCAGGATAACCGGCTGCGACAGTACCGCCAGCAGCGCCATCGCCGGCCAGACGATCGCCCCGTGTGCGGCGACAACGCGGTGGTAGTAAGGGCCCAGATCCTCGCCATTGTCACGCAGGCGGGCGAATGTGGGGTAGTAGATTGAGCCGACCGCGCCGGCGACGAGGTAGTGCAGTTGCGATGCCAGCGCCACGCCGCGGCTGTAGAGCCCGGCCCCCGCCATGCCCTGCATCCGCCCGACGATGAGATCGGGGGTGCGCATGCCGATCCCGCCCGACAGATATAGGAGGGCGCTGCCCGATCCGAAGCCGATGATCTCGCGTGCTCGTTCCATGCGGAAGTGGAAGGTCAGCGGGGTGGGCTGCAGCGATTGCGCGCACAGCGCCCGCATCGCCGCCTGCGCGATCATCGCCCAGGCCAGCGATTCGGCGGAAAAGCCCAGCGCCGCCAGTGTCAGCGCGCAGGCGCTGTTAGCCACGGCACCGGTGGCGTTGACGAGGAAAGTGCCCCGGAAATCGAGCCGGCGCGACAGCAGGGCGACCGGAACGATGCTCCAGGGGTTGAGCAGGTAGGATGCGGCGATCAGCGCCAGGATGCCGAACAGCCGGGGCTCGCCGTAAAAGCGCGCGATCGGCCAGGCAAGGGCCACGATCAGCGCCGCCAGCAGGATCGAGAAGCCGGTGCCGATGACGGTGCAGTGCCGCACGGTATCGTCATCGGCGGTCGGATGACGGCCAAGATAGCGGGTCAGCCCGAAGTCCTGGATTACCGACAGGATCATCGCTGCCGCCAAGGCGACCGAGAACAGGCCGATCTCGGCGGGCTTCAGGAAGAACCGCGAGATCACGACCGAAGTCACGAATTGCAGGACGAACTGGGTGTACTGACTGCCCGCCGCCCACAGCGCCGCCGATTTCACACTGGCCGATCCGCGCCCCGAAGCGACTGCGTCGGGCAGAGGAGGAGCGGCGTCGCTCATCGGCGTGTCAGGCGGCTGCGGTCGTGGCGAGCGCGGTCGCAAGGCGCAGGGCCCGGCACGGCGCACCGAACCGGACGAGGCGCGCCACCGTGCGCCACATCCCGTCGCGCCGCCCGCCTTCGCGCAGGTGTGTCATCAGCAGGTCGAAACCGTCATCGCGCAGGGCGACGGGCGAATAGCGCAGACCCAATGCGACTTCCTCGCGAACCTGGCGGGAGACGCCGCGCCGGCCAAACAGCGTATCGAGGGCGTCGATCGCGGGCAGATGGTCCAGATCGGCGGTCGGATCCGGCCGACCCGCTTGCCGCTCGCGAAAGGCGAGCCGCGCCACCGCGGAGCCGATCTGCTGCTCGGTAGAATGGCGGCTCGATACCTGGCCGGGATAGCGGCGATAGCGCAGCAGCCGCTCGGGAATGTTGCCGAGCCGGGTGACGCTGGCGAGCCGCAGCCAGAGATCGAGGTCCTCGCAGTGGCGAAAAGCCGCATGATAGCCGCCTTGCGACAGCACCACGTCGCGCCGGTACATGGCGGCGGGGTGGCAGATCAGTTGCCCGCCGATCTCGATCGCGGCGAGCAGCTCGTCGTGCGTGACCGGGTGGTCGGCACCGTCGCGCAGCATCGGCTCGCCGTCCTCGCCGATGTCCTCGCTCCAGCTTCCGACCACGCCGTAATCGGGATGGGCTTCGAGGAAGGCCAACTGGCGGGCGAAGCGGGAAGGGCGGCTGATGTCGTCGGCGTCCATCCGCGCGACGATCGGCGCACGGGCGGCGTGGAGCACTTCGTTGAGGCTGGCGATGAGCCCGCGATTTTCGCGCAGGATCGGCCGGATGCGGCAATCGCGCGATGCATAGTCGGCGATGATCGCCGGCGACGCGTCGCGCGACCCGTCATCGACGATGAGGAATTCGAAGTCGGTGAAGTCCTGCGCCAGGATGCTGTCGATCGCGGGCACGAGAAAGCGTTCGCCGTTATAGACGCTCATCGCCACGCTGATCGCCGGGTTCGGCATACGCCCTGTCTTTCCACTGCAATCGTGCACGCCGTTGCCCGCGTGCCTCCCGATCAGCCCTATGCTGCTTACGGTAAACATTCGGTGTCCGTGATCGGTCGAAGGGCGGGGCGCAGATGACGCGGAATCACCCCTGATTCCGGGATTCTGCCTCGATCCGGTAGCAGGGTATGTTCCCAAGCCATTTCAAACACCGCAGATTTTCGCGATTTTCGCAAAAAGTTCAAAAAACCATTTGACCGAATCTGGGTGTGGACTTAGAGGGCCTCTCACCGCAGCGGCGGGGTTGGAAACAGCCGGTTGCTACGGT
>NZ_BMZA01000021.1:23980-25516 GCF_014652555.1 Novosphingobium colocasiae | reverse complement strand
TGAACGGCTTCAGCCCCTCCGCATGATCCTACCGGCGTCAGCCGGTATGTCATTCAGTAAACTGGCACCGTAATTCTGGTAATTCTGGCACCGTAATTCCAGTGGCGGCACGCCGATCTGGGCACGGCCCCGGATTGCCCCTTATCGCCCGCCGAGATGCATACGCTCACCCGGGCTCTGCTCGATCATGTGCGGGCGGTGACAGGGCACAGGTTTCCGGCACGCGGAAGGCGGCATCGTGGGCGCGGTTGAGGCAACGCTGCGCCTGCGGGCGCGCTGGCGGATGTGGTGGGGGATTGGCACCACCCGTATCGCCGAACCGCCCCGGCCGGTCGATCCCGCCCGGCTCGCTCGCATGGAGGCCGCGCTCATCGCCATGCCCGAACTCACTCGCGAGGTCTTCAGGATGCACCGTTTCGACGATCTGCCCTACCGCCGCATCGCCCGGCGTCTCGGCATCACCATCGACGAGGTCCAGGAGCACATGGCCGGCGCCATCAAGAGCCTCGGGCGCGCCGCCAGGGGCGAGGAGGAGAAGTGATTTTCGGCATGGCTCCATCCGGAACTCGCAAAAGAAGCCGTAATTACAGTGGCTTACAGCCAATCTATCACCATGATGGCACCATGAGTCTCCCCATGGTGCCATCAATCTCCTCAAAAAACGATGTGCAGACAACAGGTTACCCCGCAGGGGGAGCCATTCCTTTTATCTTGCCTTCGTCAGCAATATGCCTTTGACGAAAATTAATCGCACTCTTTCAGGGAGTTGAGAAATTTTTCAAAATTGTCAGAGAGCTTTATCATAAATCTGTCCGGGTCTCCATAGTATTCAGATTGATTAAAATAAATTGACCCAAAATCATCGCGCATAGAATAAAGAAAGTAATCCCCCCCTTCATCCATTGCGAACGGAAGGTATCCAGAGGAGAAAAAATCGTTTGATCTCAGGTCTAAATAAGTATTCTCAAGGCCACAATTTTCATCGCCATGGGCGATAACGAGAAAACTCCTGATGCAAAATTTATCGAAATCATTCTCAAAACACGACGGGATTGGTCGACCACCATTGTATTTTAAAAAATGATTTTTCAGATCGTCTGGAATTTCTAATCCGGTGATCTTACGAAAATTTTCAATATCCGCTTCGCTAATGGCGAGAGACGTGTTCTCGAAGGAAATCATTCGATATCACCTCTTATACTTGACGTCGAAGTAGCGCTCATATTGTGCGACGGAGCCCATGTGAGGATATGTCGCTCTGTGCGCGCCGATTGTTACAAGCTCAAGCGTGGCTGAATGTGTTGCAGCATTGAAGTCGTCCACATGATGCCAAACGTAACCGTCAGAGCCTGATTCATAATTATCCGGTGTATTTTCATAGCCTTGCGATGCGGCGAGTGAAGAGGCGGATTGATGCGATGAACAGCCATGCGGTTGCTGACGCGATGGTTTGCTCGAAGTCCTTGGCGAGACGGCGGTTTCGATTCAGCCATGCCAGCGTGCGCTCGACGACCCACCGGCGCGGGAGGATCACGA
>NZ_BMZA01000021.1:0-23933 GCF_014652555.1 Novosphingobium colocasiae | reverse complement strand
CCGTTTGACGATCTCGAGGGTCCATTTGCCGATCCGGCGCAGCGCCTGCCGGAGTTTGTCGCCGGCATAGCCGCCATCGGCGAACACATGGCGCAGCCACGGGAAGCGCTTGATGATCTGGGCGAGCACCAGCGGTGCACCGTCCCGGTCCTGGATGTCGGCGGTGTGGATCACGGCGTGGACCAGATTGCCCTCCGTGTCGGTCAGGATGTGGCGCTTGCGGCCTTTGATCTTCTTGCCCGCATCATAACCCCGAGGCCCGCCGCTTTCCGTGGTTTTGACGCTCTGGCTGTCGATGACCCCGGCACTGGGCGAGGCATCACGCCCACTCGCCTCGCGTCCGATCAGCAACAGGGCATGATTGAGCGACAACCAGAGCCGGTTGTCCCGCCACAGGTAGAACCAGCGCCGCACTGTCGAGACCGGCGGAAAGCACGGCGGCAGCATCCGCCACGGCAGACCGCCGCGCAACAGATACAGGATCGCCTCGACAATCCGCCTGAGCGGCCACTTGCGCGGGCGGCCCACATGCGACGGCGGCGGCAGAAACAAGCAGCGCCCATTCGGCGTCGGTCAAATCACTTGGCAAAGCCAAGTCCGCACGGGCATAGAGTGCCCGAGTGGTGTCAGTCCACATCGTTGATCTCCGGTAGTCTTCGCAAAACCACTTGAATCAACGACTTGGCATGACGTCAAGCTAACCCACTGATACCACTCAACTTAGTTTCGGATCAGGCTCTTAATTTTACAGCCGCTAATAAGGAGCGATTTCCATTTTTTTCTGTTTCGAAAAATGTGGGTCGCTCAATTCGGATTGTATTGAGGCAACCGAAGTCCGTTGACGTCGATAATAATCCGGTAAGTGCATCGCTTGGGACGCTGTTTATTTTAGCCTCGCCTAACTCCCTGTAACGATAGTTACCCATTTGAAGCCATCCAGCGTCAAATTGCTTTTCTGATAGCTTGAGCGGGTTCTCGCTAAGCTTTGTCACGATACAGAATGATGAGCCGAATGACTTGACTGATTGTTGTACTGCAAGCTGGATGACCTTTTTCTCATCCGAATTTGATATGTCAAGTGACCTGGAGCAACCATAAGCTGCAAGAATTAAGAGGAGACTATACCTGTATTTAGCCACATTCTCTCTCGAACTTCAAGATTGTAGTATCAGGATTAATTCAATATGGTAACGCCGGCAACCTCAGCGGTGTCCAGACGGCACTTTTCCGGTAGAATTCACAGCTAGCTGACACCGCCGTCCATCGCCGGATTTGCCCAAGCCGCCTAACAATCGAGCGTGTTCACCCGCTCCCATTCGGACAAGTGAGCCTTGTAATCGCGCCATTCGGCATGCTTGAGCTTGAGGTAGGCGGGCACCACGGGGCCCAGCGCGGCCGGCAGCACCGGGCAGGCTTCCAGCGCCCGCAGCGCGTCCAGCAGGTTGAGCGGCAGCTTCTTCACGTCGCCCGCCTTGTCCGCTTCGGTGTACATGTTGATATCGAGCCGGGGGCCGGGATCGCGATCGTTGGCAATGCCGTCGAGCCCGGCGGCCAGCGCCACGGCGGGCAGCAGGTAAGGATTGGCGGAACCGTCGGCCAGCCGCAGTTCGAAGCGGTCGCCCTCGGGCACGCGGATCATGTGGGTGCGGTTGTTGCCGGTCCAGGTCACCGAATTGGGCGACCAGGTCGCGCCGGAGAGCGTGCGCGGCGCGTTGATCCGCTTGTAGCTGTTGACGGTGGGATTGGTGATCGCCGCCATCGCCGGTGCCGAATGGATGAGGCCGCCGATGAACGACAGCCCGAGCGGCGACAGCGCGGTGCCGTCGCCGACGAAGGCATTGGTATCGCCCCGCCACAGCGACACGTGCATGTGACAGCCGTTGCCGGTGAGGTGCGCGAACGGCTTGGGCATGAAGGTGGCGCGCAGCCAGTGCTTTTCCGCGATGGATTTGACCATGAACTTGAAGAAGGCGTGGCGATCGGCGGTGACCAGCGCCTCGTCGTATTCCCAGTTCATCTCGAACTGGCCGTTCGCGTCCTCATGGTCGTTCTGATAGGGGTTCCAGCCCAGTTGCAGCATGGCGTCGCAGATTTCGGTGATGATGTCATAGCGCCGCATCAGCGCCTGCTGATCGTAGCATGGCTTGGCCTGGGTATCGGCAGCGTCAGCAATCGCGGTCCCGTCCTGCTGGATCAGGAAGTATTCGCATTCGACCCCGGTCTTCATCGTCAGACCCTGTTCCGCGGCGCGCGCGATCTGGGTCTTGAGGGCATGGCGCGGCGAGGCTTCGACCGGGGCGTCGTTCATCCACAGATCGGCGGCGAGCCAGCCCACTTCGGGCTTCCAGGGTAGCTGGATCAGGCTGGCCGGATCGGGCTTGGCGAACATGTCGGAATCGGCCGGGCTCATGTCGAGCCAGGTGGCGAAGCCGGCGAACCCCGCGCCGGTTTTCTGCATCGCCCCGATCGCGGCGGCCGGTACCAGCTTGGCGCGCTGGGTGCCGAACAGGTCGGTATAGGAGATCAGGAAATACTTGATGCCCTTTGCCCGGGCGACGTCTGCCAGATCAATCGTCATGTCCGTGATCCCTTGCCCTTCGAGAAAGCGAGGGCCGGAAAGCGCCCCCGCCGTCCGGTGAATGTGATGTATGTCAGTAGCCGCCCTGCCCCGGTACCCACTGCGTCCCCGCCAGCGGCACCCGCGCCATCGCCGCCGCCTCCACGCTGAGCGCGACGAGGTCTTCGGGTTCGAGGTTGTGCAGGTGGCTCTTGCCGCAGGCCCGCGCGATGGTCTGCGCTTCCAGCGTCAGCACCGAAAGATAGTTCGCCAGCCGCCGCCCCGCCGCCACCGGATCGAGCCGCGCCGCCAGCAGCGGGTCCTGCGTGGTGATCCCGGCGGGGTCGCGGCCCTCCTGCCAGTCGTCATAGGCCCCGGCGGTGCTGCCCAGCTTGCGGTATTCGTCCTCGTAATGCGGATCGTTATCCCCCAGCGCGACCAGCGCGGCGGTACCGATCGAGACGGCATCCGCACCCAGCGCCAGCGCCTTGGCGACATCGGCCCCGTTGCGGATGCCGCCCGAGACGATGAGCTGCACCTTGCGGTGCATGCCGAGGTCCTGCAGCGCCTGCACCGCCGGGCGGATGGCGGCGAGGATCGGAATGCCGACATGTTCGATGAACACGTCCTGCGTCGCCGCCGTGCCGCCCTGCATGCCATCAAGGACGATGACGTCCGCGCCCGATTTCACCGCCAGCGCCACGTCGTAATAGGGACGGGTCGCGCCGACCTTGACGTAGATCGGCTTTTCCCAGTCGGTGATCTCGCGCAGTTCCTCGATCTTGATCTCCAGATCGTCGGGCCCGGTCCAGTCCGGGTGGCGACAGGCGGAGCGCTGGTCGATGCCCTTGGGCAGGGTGCGCATTTCGGCGACGCGATCGGAAATCTTCTGGCCCAGCAGCATGCCGCCGCCGCCCGGCTTCGCACCTTGGCCGATGACGATCTCGATCGCATCGGCCTTGCGCAAGTCCGCCGGGTTCATCCCGTAGCGCGACGGCAGGTACTGGTAGACCAGCGTCTGCGACTGGCCGCGCTCTTCCGGCGTCATGCCGCCATCGCCGGTGGTGGTAGACGTGCCCGCCAGAGACGCCCCGCGCCCCAGCGCTTCCTTGGCCTGCGCCGAAAGCGAGCCGAAGCTCATGCCCGCGATGGTGATCGGGATCTTGAGGTGGATCGGCTTTTTGGCAAAGCGTGTGCCCAGCACCACATCGGTCGCGCACTTTTCGCGGTAGCCTTCGAGCGGATAGCGCGAGATCGACGCGCCGAGGAACAGCAGGTCATCGAAGTGCGGCAGCTTGCGCTTGGTGCCGCCGCCGCGAATGTCGTAGATTCCGGTCGCGGCCGCGCGGCGGATTTCGGACAGGGTGTGCGCATCGAACGTGGCCGAAAAGCGCGGCAGGGTCTGCGGGATGCGATCGAGGTCCAAGGGGTATGTCCTCAGTAAGCTGCGGCATTATCGACGTGGAAGGTATAGAGCTGGCGGGCCGAGCCGTATCGGCGGAATTCATCCGCATGCGCCACATCGCCCAGGCCTGCGGCGGCGAGCAGGCGGACCAGGTCGGCGCGATGCTCGTCGCGCATCTCCTTCTCGATGCAGTCCGCGCCCAGGCTTTTCACGCTGCCGCGCACATAGATGCGCGCTTCGTAGATCGAATCGCCCAGCGCATCGCCGGCATCGCCCAGCACCACCAGATTACCCGATTGCGCCATGAACGCGCTCATCGGCCCGATCGAGCCTTTGACGACGATATCGACGCCCTTCATCGAGATGCCGCAGCGGGCCGAGGCATCGCCTTCGATCACCAGCAGCCCGCCGTGGGCCGTGGCCCCCGCCGCCTGGCTGGCATCACCCTTCACGAGGACGGTGCCGCTCATCATGTTCTCGGCCACGCCGACGCCGACATTGCCGTCGACGATCACCGTCGCCTCGGCGTTCATGCCGGCGCAGTAGTATCCGGCATGGCCCTTGATCTCGACGGTGACCGGCTGATCGAGCCCGACGGCCAGCGCGTGGCGGCCTTGCGGGTTCGCCACCACCCATTCGGTTTCGCCATCGTCCGGGGTCAGGGCGTGGAGCCGGGCGTTGAGTTCGCGGGTAGAGGCGCGGGCCAGATCGATAACCGGCATCAGCCGTGCTCCCAGGCGTAGACGCGGGCGGGCTCGGGCTCGAACACGCGGGCATGTTCGATACCCGGCAGGCCGACCAGCGCGCGATATTCGGAACCGAACGCCACATAGCGATCGGTTTCGGCCATCACTGCAGGCTTGCAACTGATCGGATCACGCAAGACCGCAAAGCCGCTTTCGGTGCCGACAACAAAGGTGAAGAAGCCGTCGAGATCATCGAGGCTGTCCTCCAGCGCCTGTGCCAGGCTCGCCCCTTCGCGCAGCTTCCACGACAGGTAGCCGGCCGCCACTTCGCTGTCGTTGTCAGTGGTGAAGGCGATCCCGTGCGGTTCCAGCATGCGGCGCAGCGAGCGGTGGTTGGACAGCGAGCCGTTGTGTACCAGGCACTGGTCGGGCCCGGTGGAGAACGGGTGCGCGCCATCGGTGGTGACGGCGCTTTCGGTGGCCATCCGGGTGTGGCCGATGCCGTGCGTGCCGCTCATCCCGGCAAGGTTGAAGCGGGTGGCGACATCGGCGGGCAGGCCGACTTCCTTGTAAAGCTCGATCCGCTGCCCCGCGCCGATGACGACCAGATCGGGACGTTCGAGCGCGAGCCAGCCGCGCACGCGATCCTCTTCGGCAGCGGGCAGCGACAGCACCAGATGGCTGTCACGCACGGTAGCCTTCACGCCGCCGATCGCATCGGCCAGGCCGTCGAGATCGGCACCGCGCACTGTCAGCTTCACATGGCCGGGAGCGCCCGCGCCATAGACCGCGAAACCGGCGCTGTCCGGCCCCCGGTCGGTCATCACTTCGAGCATGCCCGCCAGCAGCGCGCCGAGCTGCGGCTCCAGCGCCTTGTCCTTGAGGAACAGTCCGACAATTCCGCACATGAAGCCAGGCGTCTCCCGATCGTGGCGATCCGTGCCGCCGTCATAAAGCGGGGGTGCGGTATCGTCAATCTCAAGGAACAAATGTTTCCTTAAAGGAAACTACGCCATCACGTTTCGTCGCGCGGGTAGACGATGATCGAGAGATAGCGGGTCTCGCCGCCGCTCAGCCGTTCGGGGCCATGCAGCGCCGCACTGTCGAACAGCAGCGAATCGCCGGGCCGCAGGTGATAGGTTTCGGAGCCGTGGCGGTACTGCACCTCGCCTTCGAGCATGTGCAGGAACTCCACCCCGGAATGGCGGAACGAGGTGTGCGGCGCGGCATTTTCCTTCAGCGTGATGAGGTAGGGCTCCACCGCGATATCGCCGCGCAGCACCGCGCCCAGCAACTGGTAGACATGGCCGACCTTGGTGCCGCGCCGCTCGATCGTCAGCCCCTGCCCGGCGGGGACATAAGAGCAGTCCTGCCGTTCCTCGAAGCTGGCGAACAGCGTGGACAGCGGGACCTGCAGCACGCCGGAGATCGCCTGCAAGGTTGCCAGCGAGGGCGAGATGCCGCCGTTCTCGATCTTGGAGAGCATACCGTTGGAAATGCCTGCCGCGCTGGCCAGATCGGCGACCGACAGATCATGCTGGCGGCGCAGCACGCGGATCTGGTTGCCCAGCGCGCGTTCGAGATTGCGTTCGGGCACGGCGGGTGCCTCGGAACCGGTGGCGAGGTCATCGGTATCGGGGGATGGCGGGCGGGTGGAAATGGTGCGGGCCCTTGCAGATTTCAGTCCGGGCCCGAGCCTAGAAGGAATTGGCGGGCGAGTCATCCGCCTTGGTCGGCTTCGTCCAGCGATACCGCCGTCACCTCCACCCAATGACGGAAACTTTCCGCATAGCTGCGCCAGACGGCGATGCGGTATGTGGGCGCATCATCCACCTGCCACAGCACCGCGCCGATGTGGGCGATCTGACTGATGGCGGCGCTGCCGGGGCCGAAGGCATCGGGGTGAAGATCGATCGCCAGCCCGCGCTGAAGCAGCGCGCGGGCCGCCGGGCCGGACAGGGCATGGACCAGATAGCTGCCCGACTGGTCGCTGACCGCAGCGATGCCCGCCAGGGTTTCAGCCAGCCGCCCGGCAAAATCGGCACCGGCGTGATCGTCCAACACCAGCCAGGTGCCGGGTCCGGTGGCGATAGCGGTGCGCGATCCCGCAAAGGCGGCACCCGGGCCGTCCGGCAGGGAGAGGCCCAGGGCGGCATTCAGCGTGCCGGGCGCAACGCCCTTGCGCGCCATCACCGTGGCGATGCCGGGCCTATCTACCGGGTGCAGGATCAGCGGTTCAGCCACGCAGTCTGGTTCCTTCGGGATCGAGGAACACCGGCGGGCACACTTGCGCCTCGACATCAGCGCCGCGTACCGGATCGTGAACGATCACGTGCTCGCCATGGCGCGAAGGGCCGTTCGCCAGCAGCGCCAGCGCGATCGGGTGGCCGAGGGTGGGTGAGTATGCTGCCGAAGTGACATAGCCCTCGTCGCTGGCCGCCGTCGCCGCCGCGCCGGGTGGGAGCAGATGCCCGCCGGCGCGGATGCGCGACGTGCGATCGACCGGCACCAGCCCGACCAGTGCCGGACGAGCGGGATCGGTCAGCCCTTCGCGCCCGGCCATCGTGCGGCCGACATAGTCCTTCTTGCGCGACATCATCCGGCCAAGGCCAAGATCGGCGGCGGTAGTGGTGCCGTTCAGTTCGTTGCCCGCCGGATGGCCCTTTTCGATCCGCATCACCCCCAGCGCCTCGGTCCCGTAGGGTACGACATCGAAGGCGCGGCCGGTGGCGAACAGGTGGCGCACCAGCACGTCCCCATGCTGCGCGGGCACGCTGACTTCGTAAGCCAGCTCGCCCGAGAACGACAGGCGTGCGAGCCGTAGCGGGCCGCCGTTCCAGCGCAGCGTGGTGGCGGCCATATAGGGCAGCGCCGCATCCGCCACATCGCAACCCGGCAGAGCCGCCGCCAGCAGCGCCCGCGATCGCGGGCCGGCCACCGCATAGGTGGACCAGTTCTCCGTCACCGAGCAGGCCTGCACATCAAGCTCAGGCCACAGCACCTGCCGCGCGAAATCGAGATGCTGCATCACCCGCGCGGCATTGGCGGTAGTGGTGGTGACGTAAAAGTGCTCATCGCCCAGCCGCGTCACCGTGCCATCGTCCATGACGAAGCCGTCCTCGCGCAGCATCACGCCATAGCGCGCCTTGCCGATTGGCAACGTCGACATTGTGTTGATGTAGAGCCGATCGAGCAGCACGGCCGCGTCCGGGCCCATCAGGTCGATCTTGCCGAGGGTGGAGACATCGCAGATGCCCACGCCCTGCCGCGTCATCGTCACCTCGCGGTTGACGGTTTCCAGCCAGTCGCTCTCGCCGGGGCGGGCGAACCACTGGGCGCGCTTCCACAGCCCGGCATCGACGAAGGTCGCCCCCTGCTCCGCTGCCCAGTCATGCCCGGCAGTGCGCCGTTCGGGCCGGAAGTGCGCGCCGCGATGCGCGCCGGCCATCACCCCTATCGCCACCGGCTGCCATGGCGCGCGCGACAGGATCGTGCCCACCTCGGCAATCGCCCGCCCGGTCGCCGCCGCCAGCAGGGCATGGCCGTTGAGCTGGCTGAGGCGCCCCTGATCGGTCGCCATGCCGAGCGTGGTGTAGCGCTTCATGTGCTCCACTGAAGTGAACCCTTCACGCGCGGCGAGCGCCACGTCGCTGTCGGTCACATCGTGCTGGAAATCGACGAAGGCCTTGCCGCGCATCGCCAGCGGCGTCGCGTTGTGCCAGAACGGCGTGCCGTCAGCGGGCTCGTCATGCCCGGCAAAGTGTGGAGGCGGGCAATCCCGGCCCAGCGCGGCGCAGACTTCGACCGCCTGCGCCACCCCGTCGGCCAGCGCCTTGCCGAGCGAGAATTTGCCGGCGGCGGCACCCGCTGCCGCCAGCCCCGGCGGTGCCTCGTCCAGCAGGAAACAGTGCTTTTCCGCCGACCACTGCGGCCGCGCGCCGAGATGGCCCCCCAGCCCGATCGCCGGGTTCCATCCGCCCGCCATGGCGACCAGATCGCAGGCGAGACGGCGCACCTGGCCGTTGGACTTGACCACCTCCACCTTGCGCACCGGCGATCCGAACACGTCGGAGATCCGCGCGCCGAGCATGATTTCGGTGCCGCTGCGGATCAGCGTGGTCACCGCGTGGTGCGTCGGCGCGATCCGGCGCGGATCGACGATCGCGACCACGGTGACCCCGGCCTTCACCAGATCGAGCGCGGTCTGCCAGCCGCTGTCGCTGGTGGTGGTGACCACCGCGCGCCGGCCCGGCAGCGCCGCGAAGCGATTGACATAAGTGGACACCGCCGAGGCGGTCATCACCCCCGGCCGGTCGTTGCCACCGAACACCAGCGGCCGCTCGGTCGCTCCGGTGGCGAGGATCGCGCGGGTGGCGACGATCTTCCACAGCCGCTGGCGCGGTTGGCCCGATACCGGAGACGGCAGATGATCGGCCACCCGCTCGACCGCCGCATATTCGCAGCCGTCATAGACGCCGATCACCGCCGTGCGGGCGAGGACCCGGACATTGGCCATGCCTGCGAGTTCGGCGATCGCGGTGCCCGCCCATTCGTGGCCTGGGACATCATCCACCACCGCGTTCTCGGCCAAGAGGCGGCCGCCAGCGCGCGGATCGTCGTTGGCCAACACTACCCGCAAGCCCGCGCGCCCGGCCGTCAGCGCGGCGGCAAGACCAGCCGGACCGCCGCCGATAACCAGCAGATCGCAGAAGGCATGGGCATGATCGTATGCGTCAGGATCGGGCTCCATCGAGAGCGCGCCCAGCCCCGCCGCACGGCGGATCAGCGGCTCGTACAGCTTCTCCCAGAACGCCGCCGGCCACATGAAGGTCTTGTAATAGAACCCGGCGACGAAAAGCGGCGCGAAGAGTTGGTTCACCGCCAGCGCATCGAAGCGCAGCGATGGCCAGCGGTTCTGGCTGCGCGCCGCCAGCCCGTCGAACAACTCGACAGTGGTGGCGCGGGTGTTGGGCTCTGCCGCCGCCCCGGTCCGCAGGGTGACGAGCGCGTTGGGTTCCTCGCTCCCCGCCGTCAGGATGCCGCGCGGGCGGTGATACTTGAACGAGCGGCCGATCAGCCGGACACCGTTCGCTACCAGCGCCGAGGCCAGCGTATCGCCCGCAAAGCCGGACAGAGCGCGGCCATCGAATGTGAAATGCAGCGGTGTGGCGCGGTCGATCAGCCCGCCGGTGGCGCGCCGGGTCATCGCGCCGGGCCCGGCCACGCGCCGCCGGACACGGCGTGGCTACGGGTATCGCGCTCGACCACGATCCAGTTGCGGCAACCCTGGGCGTGATACCAGTGTTCACGGATCAGCCCGGCCGGATTGGCGCGCTGATAGACATAATCGAACATCGCTTCGGCATCGGCCCCGTCCGCCGGGCGCGCCGGTCCGGCATCGCCGCGATGAACGAATTCGCGCGAATCGCGACTGCCGCAAAAGGGGCAAGGGATGCGCATGGCCGGGTCCGGTGCTCCTTCAGTGCAGGTTGGGTTGGGCCCCCACGCCCTTTTCGTCGATCAGGCGGCCGGTGCGGAACCGGTCGAGACGAAAAGCGGTGGCGGTTTCGTGCGGGGTTTCGGTGGCCAGCAAGTGGGCGAAGCAATAGCCGGAGGCCGGGGTCGCTTTGAACCCGCCGTAACACCAGCCGGCGTTGAGCCACAGGCCGGGCAGCGGCGATGCGTCGATGATCGGCGATCCGTCCATCGACATGTCGGCAATGCCGCCCCAACTGCGCAGGATGCGGGCGCGGCCGATCATCGGCATCACCGCCATGCCGCCTTCGCAGACATCCTCCACCACCGGCAGGTTACCGCGCTGGGCATAGCTGTTGTAACCGTCGATATCGCCGCCGAACACCAGCCCGCCCTTGTCCGACTGGCTGATGTAGAAGTGCCCGGCCCCGAAGGTGACGACACCGGGGATCACCGGCTTGAGCCCTTCGCTGACGAAGGCCTGGAGCACGTGGCTCTCGATCGGCAGGGTCAGTCCCGCCAGCGCCACCGCGCGCGAGCTGTTGCCCGCGACCGCCAGCCCGACCTTGCCGGCGCGGATGGGGCCGCGTGTCGTTTCCACCCCGGTCACTGCGCCCGATGCATCGGTCAGGAAGCCGGTCAGCTCGCAATTCTGAATGATATCGACCCCCAGCGCGCTGGCGGCGCGGGCATAGCCCCAGACCACGGCATCGTGCCGCGCGGTGCCCCCGCGCCGTTGCAGCAGCCCGCCCTGGACGGGAAAGCGGGCATTTTCAAAATCGAGGAACGGCACCATCGCCCGCACCCCGTCGCGATCGAGCAGTTCGGCATCGGCACCGTGCAGCCGCATGGCATTGCCGCGCCGCGCATAGGCATCGCGCTGCGGGTCCGAATGATAGAGGTTGAGCACCCCGCGCTGGCTGACCATCGCGTTGTAGTTGAGTTCGCGCTCCAGCCCTTCCCACAGCTTCATCGAGAATTCGTAGAACGGCTCGTTGCCGGGCAGGCCATAGTTGGAGCGGATGATGGTGGTATTGCGCCCGGCATTGCCGCCGCCGATCCAGCCCTTTTCGATCACCGCGACGCGGGTGAGGCCATGGACCCGGGCGAGGTAATAGGCAGTGGCGAGGCCGTGCCCGCCGCCGCCGACGATTACGACGTCATAGCCTGCCTCCGCCGGCTCGGCATCGCGCCACGCCGGGCCCCAGCCTCGATGCCGGTGCAGCGCCTGCCGGGCGAGGGAGAAGATCGAGTACCGCATCTCGGAGGACAGGCTAACTTCATCTTGATCACCCCGCTTGTCCTGATACGACGATATCATGCCTGATGAGGCCAATTTTCCCGCAGACGGCGCGATCCGCATTGGTCTGGTCCTGATCGACGGGTTCGCGATGCTGTCCTACGCCGCTTTCGTCGAACCGTTCCGCGCCGCCAACCGGCTGGCGGGCGCGCGGCTCTACACCTGGCTGCACATCGGCCAGCGCGCGCTGGCCAAGGGCGCGCGCGCTTCCAACGGGGCACGGCTGATGACCGATGCGGTGGTCGGCGATGCGCCCGATTGCGACATGCTGGTGGTGTTCGCCGCCGGCGATCCCGCCGCCTTTGCCGACGAAACATGCCTGTCGTGGCTGCGTACCGAGGCGCGGCGCGGCGTCGCCATGGCCGGGGTGTCCGGCGGCCCCTACCTGCTGGCGCGGGCCGGGCTGCTAGACCGGCGGCGCGCGACGATTCACTGGGAACACGCCGCCGCCCTGCGCGCCGAGTTTCCGGATCTGGCGATCGAGGATGGGCTCTATGTGATCGACGGCGATCGCATGACCTGTGCCGGGGGGGCCGCCGGGCTCGATCTGGCGCTGTCGCTGATCGCGCGCGATCATGGGGCCGACCTGGCCTTGCGCGCGGGCGAATGGTTCATCCGCGCCGAGCCGCGCGGCGGCGGCCACGCCCAGCGCGCCGGGGTGGCCGCTCGCCACGGCACCGTTCACCCGCGCCTGCTGCCGATGCTGGCAGCGATGGAAGCGGCGCTGGAGGAGCCGTTGCCGCGCGAAACCCTGGCCCAGCGCGCCGGGCTGTCGCTGCGCCAGCTCGAACGGGTATGCCGCGCCGAACTGGGGACCAGCGTTGCCGAGACTTACCTCGGCATCCGGCTCGATCGCGCTCGCGAACTGCTGCGCTCCACCGGCCTTTCGGTGACCGAGATCGCCCTCGCCTGCGGTTTTCGCAGCCCGGCGCACTTCTCGCGCCGCATGCACCAGCGCTTCGCGCTCTCCCCGATCCACTTGCGGCGGGCCGAACGCGCGCGCGACGATGATGAGCAGAATGCGGTTGATATTGACCGAATGGACAGGGAAAAGTAGGTTCCGTCGCACAAAGCGTCATTCCGGCGCATAAGGGAGAGAGACGTGGTGAAGGCACAAACCGGGGGTGCAGGCGGGCCTGCGCTGCCCATCGACGACGCCGAAGCGATCCGGGCGCTGATCGTCGAGTTTCATTTCCTGGTCGATCACGGCCGTGCCGGCGAGGCCGCGTTTATATTCGCGCCTGATGCCCGGCTGGTGTTTGGCCCCGGCACGCCCAACCCCGGCACGATTTCCGGATATGACGATATTGCCGCGTGGCTCAAGGTGCGCGAAGCCGCCCCGGTCATCACCCGCCACCTGCTCGGCCCGACCCGCTTCGACGTCCGCTCTGCCGACGAGGTGGCGACCACGACGCTGCTGACCCTGTTCAAGGCTCCCGGCAGCGACAACCCCAACGTCCCCGCCGCGCTCGCCGATCTGGAGGAAGTGTTTGTGCGCACCGCCGATGGCTGGCGCGAGCTGGTGCGCGAAGTGCGCCCGGTGGCTTGGGCCTGATACCGGCCCGCCACCTGATCCTATCGCGGGTTGACCATCGCCCGCGCGCCTGATTCCTGAAGGGAGAGAAATAATGTCCGATTTCACCGGAAAGACCATCGTCGTCACCGGCGCTGCCAGCGGCATCGGCTATGCCTGCGCACAACTGCTGGTGGAAGCCGGCGCCAACGTGGTGCTGAGCGATCGCAACGAAGAAGCCGCCGCCGCAGCGGCCGGGAAGCTGGGCAGCGACCGCGTGGTGCCGCTGCGCGTCGATGTGTCGCTGGAGGAAGACGCCAAGGCGCTCGTCGATACCGCCGTGGCCCGCTTCGGCAAGCTGGATGGCGCGTGCAATGCGGCGGGCGTGCCGCAGACCGGCAAGCTGATCCACGAGCTTTCGGCCGAGGAATGGGACCGCTGCCAGGCGGTCAACACGCGCGGGCTGTTCCTTTGCAACAAGCACCAGATCACCGCGATGCTCGAAACCGGCGGCGGCGCGATCGTCAACATCGTCTCTACCGCCGGGCTCGTCGGCTTCCCGAACGGGGCCGAATACTGCGCCAGCAAGGCGGGCGCGCTCGGCCTCGTCCGCGCCAGTGCGATCGACTATGCGCGGCGTGGTATCCGCATCAACGCGGTGCTGCCGGGTGCCACCAACACGCCGATGCTGGCCGGCGCCTTTGCCCAGGACCCCGGTCTGGAGCAGGCGCTGGCATCGGTCCATCCGATCGGCCGGCTTGGCCAGCCGCTGGAAATCGCGGCCGCCGCGCGCTTCCTGCTGTCAGACGAAGCCAGCTTCGTGATCGGCGCGGCCTACTGCGTCGATGGCGGCCACACCGCCGGCTGACGCACTTTTCGCAAGCCAAGAGAAAAGCCCTGCCGGCATCCGCTGCCGGCAGGGCTTTTTCGTGGCCGCTATGATCCCGGATCAGGCCTTGGCACCGGCGGGAACGGGCACCCCGGCGATCTTGTGCGCCGCGCGCCAGGCGAAAGTCATCGCCGGCCCGATGCTCGATCCGCCGCCGGGGTAGGTCCCCTTCATCAGCGAGTTCTGGTCCAGCCCGACGGCATAGAGCCCCGGGATCGGCTGCCCGGCCGCGTTCAGCACTTCGGCATCGAGCGAGGTTTGCAGGCCCAGGATCGTGCTGCAATCGCCCGGCTGCAGCTTGATCGCATAGAACGGCCCTTCCTGCACCGGCCCGACACACGGGTTGGGCGCGTGGTTGTAGTCGCCCTGGATGGTGTCGTAGGCGATCTCGCCCTTGTGGAACTCCGGATCCTGGCCGTTGACGGCGCCGCTGTTGAACTTGGCCACGGTCTCTTCCAGCGCTGCCGCCGGCACGCCGATCTTCGTCGCCAGTTCGGCGATCGTCGCCGCTTCGGTCAGATAGCCGTCGCGCACCAGATGGCGGTAGGGCAGCGGAGCGGGCATCGCGATGCCCATGCCGTATTTGCGCAGCGTATTGCGGTCGCCGATGTACCACGCCTGCTTCATCTCGCGCGCGTTCATCAGGTTCACGAAGTCCTGATAGGGTGCCGCTTCGTTGATAAAGCGCTTGCCGCTGTCATCGACGATGACGACCCCCGGCTTGGCACGATCGGGACCGAAGTGCGGATAGACGCTGAGGATATTGCCCTTGCTGTCGCGCCGGGCGGAACAGGGAGCCCAGACCCCGTTGGCGGCGTTAGGTGCGGCCAGTTGAGCACCGGCGGATTGACCGATGCGGATGCCATCGCCCACGTTCTCCAGCGGCTGGGCCGAAAGGTGATCTTCCGCCTGCGGAATGTAGAGCTTGCGCATCTCCGCATTGGCACCGAACCCGCCGGTGGCGAGCACCACCGCCTTGCGCGCGGCGATGCGCAGGGTGCCATCGCTGGTCTTGGCGACCACTCCGGTCACCTTGCCGTCCTCGACAATCAGGCTGTCCAGCGCGGCCCGCCGGCGCAGGGTGACGCCCCTGTCCATCGCGCTCTTGAGCAGGCGACCGACCAGCGCGTTGCCATTGGCCATATGGCTGCCCTTGCCATACTGGACGACGTCCCGCGCGAAGCCGGCCATCCGCTTCATGGTATAGGCGAACCCTTCGCGGGTCTTGAACACCGAGGTCAGCTTGCCGACGTGCTGCGGATCGGACTGGAAGCTGCCGAATGCCGCATAGCCCGGCAGCGGATCGCGCACCGCGCTGATGAGCTTGCCCAGCTTGCGGCCATCGTATTCTATCGCGATCACCGTGCGGGCAAACTTGGCACCGTCGAGGCCCGGGCAATAGTCGCTGAGCGGAATGGGGTAGAACTTGACCTCGGTAGTCTTTTCCATATCCGCCAGCATCGCCTTGCCGCTGGCCACATACGTGCGGATCCATGCTTCGTCGAACTGGTTGCCCAGCACCTGTCGCAGGTATGTGACCGCTTCCTCGTCGCTGTCGGTCTGGTCGCACGCGGCCATCAGGTGATTGTTGGGAATCCACGCGCCGCCGCCCGACAGCGCGGTAGTGCCGCCGAAGCGCTCCGCCTTTTCGATGACGATAACCGACAGCCCCTGGCCGGCCAGCACGACCGCAGCGGTCAACCCGCCCGCGCCGGACCCGACGACGACCACGTCGAACACTTCGGAACTACCTTTTTGCGAAGACATCCTTGCAACTCCCAATCGACGCCGCGTCGCGCAGTCGCCCTTTCGTGCTGGCCACCGCCGGATCCCGGAAGCACCCGGAACAGCGCCCTGCACGATAATTATTGAACCATATGGTCAACGTGGCGCAGGCGGGCGGGAAGGTCAAGCCCGCGCTTGGTGGCCGTTGCGGTGGACCGTTCGCAACCGCGACTGTCATGTTGCAAAGCAACCGGTTATGACAGAAGGTCAAATAACGTCAGACAAAGCGGGGCAGCGCAAGCGTGGAAGGAACGGGATTGACTGAGCAACAGGTGCGGACGGGACGCCGGGGGGGGCGGCGTGCGGTCCGGCTTCCGGCGGCCACGGGCGAAGCGCCGCTGGACGGCGCACGCAAGACCGCGAAGGCGGAGACCGGCGGCCGCAAGCGGGCCGATGCGGTGCGCGAAGCCGTGCTCCAGGCCGCGCTCGATTGCTACGGCGTGTTCGGATACGACGGCACGTCCACCCGCGCGGTGGCGGATCGGGCCAACGTCACCCATACGCTGGTACTCTATCACTTCCGCTCCAAGGAAGACTTGTGGATCGCCGCGCTCGACAAGGCGCTGGCGTCCTACGAGGAAGCGATATCGCCGATCCTGGACGGTAACGAGGGCATGTGCCCCGGCATCCGGCTGCGCCATTTCATCGAACAGTTCGTCCGCTTTTCCGCGCGCTATCCGCAAATCCACCGGATCATGACGATGGAGGGCAACCAGGACACCCCGCGTCTGGAATGGGTGATCGATAACCACCTGCGCGCGCACTATGAGAAAGTGCGCGATCTGATCCGCCGCGCGCAGGACGAAGGCACCGTGCGCGATTGTGACGCGACGCGGCTTTACTACTTCATCGTCGGATCGGCAGGCACGCTGTTCACGCTGTCCACCGAGTACAAGGCGCTGACCGGGCGCGACGTGTTCTCGGAGACCGAGATCCTGCGCAATCTCGCATTCCTGTACGAGATCGTGTTCGTCGCCACCTGATCCCGCGCATGGCCTTTGCGCGATCGCGCCCGCCCCGATAAGAGGCGCGGCGCATCGCTCGGTAGCGCGAGGCGCATCGCTGTTTGGCGCGAGGCGCATCGCTGCTTGGCGCAAGGCGCATCAAGGGGAATCGCATGGACTGGCTCTATCGCGCGGCGCGGCCGCTGGTGTTCCGGATGGACCCGGAAAACGCCCACAAGGCGGCAATCCGCGTGCTGGCGATGCTGCCCGCCGGGACGCCGGACGCAGGCACCGCCGGGCTGGCGATGACGGTGGCGGGCATCCGCTTTCCCAATCCGGTCGGCCTGGCCGCCGGGTTCGACAAGGATGCCGAAGCGGTCGATGCGCTGTTCCGGCTGGGCTTCGGGTCGGTCGAGGCGGGGACGATCACGCCGCTGCCGCAGGCAGGCAATCCGCGCCCGCGGCTGTTCCGGCTGGCCGAGGATCGTGCCGTCATCAACCGCTTCGGCTTCAACAGCCAGGGCGGCGATGCTGCCGAGGCGCGGCTGCGCCGCCGGCTGCGGCGGCCGGGCGTCGTCGGCATCAATGTCGGCGCGAACAAGGAGAGCCCGGACCGTATCGCCGATTATGGCGCGATGGCGCGGCGCATGGCCCCGCTCGCGAGCTACATCACGCTCAACATATCGAGCCCCAACACCCCGGGCCTGCGCGCCTTGCAGGACGAGAACGCGCTGGCCGACCTGATCAGCGCGGTGGAAGAAGGCGTGGCCGGGACGACGACGCCGATCTTCCTCAAGATCGCTCCCGACCTTTCCGACCGCGAACTCGATGCGGTGGCGCGGCTGGCGATCGACCGGCGGCTGGGCGCGGTGCTGATCGGCAACACCACGCTGTCGCGCCCCGCCAGCCTGCGGTCAGCGCACGCCGGGGAAGCCGGCGGCCTGTCTGGCGCGCCGTTGCGCGCGTTGGCGCAGGACCGATTGGCCACCCTCTATCACGCCAGCGCCGGGCAAGTGCCGCTGATCGGCATCGGCGGGATTGCCAGCGCCGAACACGCCTGGGCCCGCATTCGGGCCGGAGCGAGCCTGATCCAGCTCTATTCCGCGCTGGTCTATGAAGGGCCGATGCTGCCGCGCCGGATCGTTGCCGGCCTGGCCGAACTGATGCGCCGCGACGGGTTCACCGACCTTGCGGCGGCGGTGGGCGTGGATGTCCGCTAGGAAATATGTTTCTGGATGTTTCTGCCGGTCATCGCCGATGCTATAAGGTGGGAAGCAGATTGGCGGAAAATTAACCGCTATCGTGGGAAGACTGCGTAATGTCCGATCTCGTCAATCCCCGACGTTCAGAACGCCAGCCAGTGACCCTGGCCGTGCAGTGCCGCACGCTCAGCGGCATGCGCGACACCGGTGAGATTTCGGATATCACCGCCGAAGGCTGCTGCCTGCGCACCCGCAGCCTGTTCTTTCGGCCGGGCACGCGCCTCATCGTCAAGCCGCAAGGCATGGAAGGGATGAGCGGCGTGGTCCGCTGGGTCCGCGGCGATCAGTCCGGGATCGAGTTCGACCGGGCGCTGTACGGCCCGATCGTCGATTTCATCGCCCAGCAGAACCGCGCCGTCTGATCGGCCTGCGGCGGCGCTCAGCCGCGCAGTTCGTCTTCCGGGATCGGCTCGCGCACGACCGGATAGCCTTGGGTATCGTCGATCTCGCGATATTCGATACCGTCGATCGTCACCCGCCGGGGGTGAATCCGCTTGACCGTGCGGCGCGCGATATCATCGACCGCCGCCGCGAAATCGGGATATTGCGCCAGCCGTTCCAGATTGCGTAGCGTCGGGAAAATGGCATGCGCAGAGCCATTCGCGACCGCCGCCAGCGCATTGGCCGCGCTGGTCCAGAACAGGTGGGTGTTCTCGGTCTCGTCAACCGTCAGTTCGACCGCGCCGGTGCCCATGTCGTAGAGGAAAAAACGGGTGTCGAAGGCGCGATCCCACAGCGGGCACCAGTGCGCGAACAGCGGAAACGCCTGTGGCATCAGCTCGATGCCGAAGTGATCCAGCACCGGTGCCAGTTCGCCACGCTCGATCAGCATGGCGCGCGCGGCGGCCACGGTGGCCTTGTCCAGCTTGGCGCGCGCTCCGATCAGCAGACCCGCCTCCTCCAGCGTTTCGCGCACGGCTGCCACGCGTGCAGCGGCCAGTTCCGGATCGGCATCCGGCATGAGCAGGGCGGCGAGAGAACGGTCAGCCGGATCGATACGGCCGCCAGGAAACACCAGCGCTTGCGCGGCGAAGCGCATCTTGCCGGACCGCTGCAACATCAGCAGTTCCGGCGGCCCGCCATTCGCGGCGCGGCGGAACACGACCACGGTTGCGGCAGGAACGACGTTAGTGCCCTCCAATCGCAAAGGGCCGGCGGAGGGGGAGGTGGACGGAGCGGAAGCAGGTGCAAGAGGCATGATGGCCCCATCTTGCCGCACCCGCCCCGCCATGCAAGCCTTCTGTGCGATGCATTTTCGCGCGTGCGGCGGGTGCGTGTCGGAATAGCTTACATATCGCCGCAGGAGTGCCGGGGGGCGGGACTGAAAACGCGATAAAATCCACGCGATTCAGGGATTTCCGAAAAGTTGGCACGGGCTCTGCATAGTAATATCCGTACCCCAAAGCAGTCTCTATAGAGGCGGGGCCGTTTAGTCTCCGGCCCCGCCTCCCCGACCTTGGTACTCCCCCGCTCCCGCCGCACCCTGCACAGCCTTTGCGCATCAAAAACGCGCCGGAAGCCGCGAAGCCCCGGCGCGTTTTTGATGCGCGAAGAAGATGCGGCGGGCGTCAGCCGGCCTTGGCGACTCCGGCCTCGTCCACCATCTGCTGCAGTTCGCCGGCCTGGAACATCTCGGTCATGATGTCGCTGCCGCCGACGAACTCGCCCTTGACGTAAAGCTGCGGGATGGTCGGCCAGTCGGAATAGGCCTTGATGCCCTGGCGCACTTCCATGTCCTGCAACACGTCGACGCTTTCATAGGCGACGCCGAGGTGATCGAGGATCTGCACGGCGCGGCTGGAAAAGCCGCACTGCGGGAACAGCGGGGTTCCCTTCATGAACAACACGATGTCGTTCTCGTTTACAATCGAAGCGATACGGGCCTGGGCGTCGGACATGGGGGGTATTCCTGATTAGGGTGCCGATATCAGTTGGGAACGGCAGTCGTGAGTTGCAAGGCGTGCAGTTCGCCGCCCATCCGGCCACCCAGCGCTGCGTAGACGATCTGATGCTGGCGCACGCGCGGCTTGCCGGCGAATGCGGCGGAAACCACGTGCGCGGCATAGTGATCGCCATCGCCGGCCAGATCGGTGATGGTCACCTGCGCATCGGGCAGCGCCTCCACGATGAGTGCTTCGATCGCGCTTGCTGACATCGCCATGATTGTCGTCCCCGTACCCGGCCGAACCGGTCAGACTTCGCCGAGAAAGGCGCGGCGCGCTTCGACCTGCTTGGCTTCGAGCGCGGCGCGGATCTCGCTTTCGTTGGCATCGACGCCGGCCGCGATCAGATCGCCCAGCAGCTTGCGGACCACGTCCTCGTCGCCGGCTTCCTCGAAATCGGCCTGGACCACGGCCTTGGCGTAAGCCTCACGCTCGGCCTGTGAAAGGCCCATGCGATCGGCCGCCCATTCGCCCAGCAAGCGGTTGCGGCGCGCCTGGATGCGGAAGGCGATTTCTTCGTCATGGGCGAACTTGGCCTCTTCGGCGCGCTCGCGGTCCTGGAAACTGGTCATCAAACCCCCTCGCGTGAATGTGCGGGTAATCGCTTTCCTAGCCGATAGGGCCGGGCGAGCCCCGGTACAATCCTGATTCGCCACGCACCACGCGCCGGCGCGCCTTATGCGGTGGCGGCGGTCACCGCCCCGGTCAGAAACGGCAGTTCGCGCCCGGCCCGCGCTTCATAGCCGCTGATTACGGTATCCTGCGCCAGCGTCAGGCCCACTTCGTCCAACCCGTTGAGCAGGCAGTGCTTGCGAAACGGGTCGATTTCGAACGTGAAACGATCCTGGAAAGGCGTGGTCACCGTCTGCGTTTCAAGGTCGATGTCGATCGTTTCGGTGCGCGCCACTTCCAGCAGCCGGTCCACCGCTTCCTGCGGCAGCACCACGGTCAGGATGCCGTTCTTGAAGGCATTGCCCGAGAAGATGTCCGAAAAGCTCGGCGCGATCACGCAGGTCACACCCAGATCGAGCAGCGCCCAGGCGGCATGTTCGCGGCTGGAGCCGCAGCCGAAATTGTCCCCGGCGATCAGGATCGGCGCGCCGGTGAATTCCGGATCGTCGAAGATGTTGCCCGGTTCCTTGCGGATCGCCTCGAACGCGCCCCGGCCCAGCCCTTCACGGGTGATGGTCTTGAGCCAGTGGGCCGGGATGATGACGTCGGTATCGACGTTCTTGCGGCCGAACGGAATGGCACGGCCGGCGACATGGGAGATGGACTGCATCAATCGGTCTCAGGTGCCTGTTCGGGATGCGGCGGCGGCGCATCGTTGGTGCGCGCCTTGCGACGCTTCACATAGAGCATCGCGGCAGCGATCGCCGCCGATCCGATGGCGGCACCGGCAGCCACCGCCGCCTTGGTGGCGAGATCTTTCTTATCATCGGACATAATGCGCTTATCCCATCAGTTCGCGGACATCGGTGAGCCTGCCGGTGACGGCGGCAGCAGCCGCCATCGCCGGGCTCATCAGGTGCGTGCGCGCGCCCGGCCCCTGGCGGCCGGTGAAGTTGCGGTTGCTGGTGGAAGCGCAGCGCTCCCCGGCCGGCACCTTGTCGGGGTTCATCGCCAGGCAGGCGGAACAGCCGGGCTCGCGCCATTCGAGGCCGGCTTCGACGATGATCCTGTCCAGTCCCTCGGCCTCGGCCTGCTGCTTGACGAGGCCCGAGCCGGGCACGACGATCGCCCATTTGACGTTATCGGCCTTGTGCCGGCCCTTGAGCACGGCAGCGGCGGCCCGGATATCCTCGATGCGGCTGTTGGTGCACGAACCGATGAAGACGTTCTGCACTTCGACATCGGCCAGCAGCGTTCCCGGGGTCAGGCCCATGTAGTCCAGGCTGACCTTGACCGCATCGGCCTTGGACGGATCGGCGAAGTCTTCGGGACCGGGCACAGTGCCGCCGATCGGGGCGGTATCTTCCGGGCTGGTGCCCCAGGTGACGGTCGGCTCGATATCCTCGGCGCGGATGACGACGGACTTGTCGAACGTGGCACCGGCGTCTGTCGCCAGGCTTTTCCACCAGGCCACCGCCTGGTCCCACTCGGCCCCGCGCGGAGCATAGGGACGGCCCTTCACATAAGCGAAAGTCTTATCATCCGGCGCGACGAGGCCGGCGCGCGCGCCGCCTTCGATCGACATGTTGCACACTGTCAGCCGGCCTTCGACCGACATTTCCTCGAAGACGTTGCCGCGATATTCGATGACGTAGCCGGTGCCGCCGGCGGTGCCGATCACGCCGATGACATGCAGGATCACGTCCTTCGCCGTCACCCCGGCACCGAGCCGGCCTTCGACCCTGACTTCCATCGATTTCGATTGCTTGAGCAGGAGCGTCTGCGTTGCCAGCGCATGCTCCACCTCGCTGGTGCCGATGCCGAACGCCAGCGCGCCCAGCCCGCCGTGGCAGGCGGTGTGGCTATCGCCGCAGACGATCGTGGCACCGGGCAGCGAAAACCCCTGCTCCGGCCCGACGACGTGGACGATGCCCTGTTCGGCGTCGATCGCATCGATATAGCGGATGCCGAATTCCGGCGCGTTCTTTTGCAGCGCCGCCAGTTGCTGCGCGCTTTCGACATCCTTGATCGGCAGCATCGCGCCATCCGCATCCACCCGTGCCGTGGTCGGCAGGTTGTGGTCGGGCACCGCAAGCGTCAGGTCGGGGCGGCGCACCTTGCGGCCGGACACGCGCAGCGCCTCGAACGCCTGCGGACTGGTCACTTCGTGAACCAGATGGCGGTCGATATAGATCAGGCTGGTGCCGTCATCGCGGGTATCGACGACGTGGGCGTCCCAGATCTTCTGGTAGAGCGTGCGCGGTTTGCTGGTCATAATGATGGTGCGATTAGGCGCGCGGGTCCCGCTTTTCAAGCGGCACGCGCGCGCCCTGATCGCATTTGGCCGCTGCGGGCCGACGGTTTAGCGACGCCAATCGTTGCGATCGCGCGCTTCGTGGTTCAGCCGCTGGCGCAAGTCGACGATGCGATCGCGCAGGTCGTTGGCTTCCCGGCGGCCGATCCCGCCATCACGAGCATAGTCCGTGTAACGCGCGCCAAGGCGATCGACCTGACGGGCGAGCGAGACGAATTCGCCGCGCGAGATGATGCCACGCTGGGCGGCCATCGAGATGTCGCTGCGCAGATCGAGGATGCGCAGGCGCAGCGCATTGCCGTCACGGGCGTCGTAGCGGCCGTAGCCGTCATCGTCCCAGCCGCGCGACTGCGCATAGGCAGAGCCGTTGCCCCAACCGCGATGGCCGTAATCGGCAGCCGAAGCAGGAGCCACGGAACCGAGCGCGATGGCGGCGGCAAGCGAGGCGGCGGCGATCTTGTTCAGGGTAACCATGGGTCTGTGTCCTCAAGAATCAAAGCGGGTGATGAGCGTCCCGTATGTTCATAAATATAGCTTATATTATGAACGAATGCGGTATGGGCCGTTTTGCATCTGTCAGGAACGGCTGGCATCGTAGCAGGCCGATGGTATGGAGAAGCCATGACCGTCCTCACCGCCATCCTGATTGTCTGCGCCAGTATCGCGGCGATGGAACTGGTTGCCTGGGCCAGCCACAAGTACGTCATGCACGGCTTCGGCTGGGCCTGGCACCGCGATCATCACGAACCGCACGATCGCCTGCTCGAAAAGAACGACCTGTTCGCGCTGTTCGGGGCGGCGATCTCCATCACTTTCTTCGCGCTGGGTTCACCGCTGGTGATGGGCGCAGCGGCGTGGGAGCCGGCGACTTGGATCGGGCTCGGCGTGCTGATCTATGGCGTGATCTATACGCTGGTCCACGATGGCCTGATCCACCAGCGCTATTTCCGCTGGGTGCCCAAGCGCGGCTATGCCAAACGCCTGGTGCAGGCGCACAAGCTGCACCATGCCACCATCGGCAAGCACGGCGGGGTCAGCTTCGGCTTTGTCGTGGCGCGCGATCCGGCCGTGCTGAAACGCGAACTCAAGGCGCAGCGCCAGCGCGGCATCGCGGTGCTGCGCGAAGCGGTGGAGGATTGAGAGCGGGCAAATCGGTCGTTGGATGACCGCTACGTCAAAGAATACCGTCGCCCCGGGCTTGACCCGGGGCGCCGCTCTCTTCCCGCAACACTGTGAAAACCAGCGGGG
>NZ_BMZA01000020.1 GCF_014652555.1 Novosphingobium colocasiae | reverse complement strand
TCACGCCGCCAAACACCGATCGAGCTCGGGACACACCAGAGCGGCGGGCTCGTGAATAACCCGGGCTAGGGGGACGAAGATTCTTCAAAGGCCAACTCGCCACTGGACAAACCTGACGGCCCGTGTCATCCTTGACAAGATGTCAGCTTAATGCTGCAGATGAGGAGTCGCTGTGGGAAAATGCGTGCCAGCGCATGCCCGGCGAGTGGAGAAAGGCGATAAATGAGTGAGCTAGATTCCCCGACTGCCAAAGGCGGCAGTCGCCAAGGCCTTCCGAAATATATCGCGCATTTCGTGGTGCGGACTTCCCGATTTGCGGAGTCAGTTTCATGGTACAAGGCGTTCTTTGATGCTGATGTGGTGTATAGTCGGGATGGCCTGACCTTCCTCACCTGGGACGACGAACACCACCGAATTGCTATCATTGGTCAGCCCGATCTCGCCGATTTTGCCAAGAATGTGGCTGGCGTCGATCACGTTGCTTTCTCGATGCCGGACCTCAACGATCTTGTCGCGGCGTATAAGCGGCTCAAGAGCGCTGGAATGACGCCGACCTACTCGATCAACCATGGCCCTACTACATCGCTCTATTACACCGATCCGGACGGTGTCATGGTCGAGCTTCAGGTCGACAATATAGCGTTCCCCGGCGGTGCACGCGCCTTCTTTGATAGCAAGGAGTTTACCGAGAATCCGATCGGCGTCTTTTTTGACCCCGACGAGTTAGCAGCGCGCGTGGAAGCGGGCGAAGACCATTTGCAGCTTCTTACCCGCCCCGCCGGTCCGGTTCCGGCGATAGCTTGAGGGGTAGCCCGGGCGCACTCCGGAAGTAGCGCGGCGCGCAGTCTGCATCCGCATCAGACATCATTGCACTTTCGCGCTTGCGAGAAAAGGTCGTTAGGGGGAGGTCCAGGCATGGGTTATTCGCGCGTTCTCGAACCTGTGATGTTCAATCGGCTCGAGGTGAAGAACCGTATCTTTCGTTCGGCGCATGGAACCTATCTCGGGCGTGGCACGATCGACGATGCAGACATCGCCTATCATGAGGCACGGGCGAAGTCGGGAGTGGGGTTGATCACGCTCGACTATACGGTCGTCCATCCTTCGGCCGGTTCCTTGCCGGCGATACATGCGTGGGACGACGCAATTATCCCTCGCTTCAAGGCGATCTCCGACGCGCTGCACCGCCATGGATGCAAGGTATTCGCCCAAGCGGCGCATGGCGGGATGCACTGGCCGCACATCAACGGTTCGCCTGCAATCTCAGCCTCGGATTTGGCCAGCCCTTGGGGGCCGGTGCCGCGGGAGATGAATGAGGATGACATCGAAGAATTGGTGGCGGCCTTCGGATCCGCGGCGCGGCGGATGCGCGATGGAGGGCTGGACGGAGTGGAAGTCCATTTCGGCCATTCCTATCTGATCCATCAATTCCTTTCGCCGACGACCAATATCCGCACTGATCGATATGGTGGACCGCTCGAGAACCGCTTGCGCTTCGGACGTGAAGTGTTGCGCGCGGTGCGGGCGGCGTGCGGCGACGATTTTGTAGTCGGAATACGTCTGTCCGATAGCCACGCCACCAACGGCCTTTCTGTCAATGACTGTGAGGAGATCGTGCGATCGCTGGCGCAAGAGCATCTGATCGATTTCATTAACGGTTCGATGGGATCGTATCATGATCTTGCGTCAATGGTGCCAGCGATGGATGCGCCAATGGGCTGCATGCTGCCTTCATCGGGGCCTATTGTCTCGGCTGCCAACGATTTTCGTAATGTGGTTCGAATGGTCGCTGGGCGCTTCCAGACGCTCGAGGAGGCGGATCAGCTGATCCGCGATGACGTTGCGGACATGGTTGCGATCGTCCGAGCCATGATCGCGGATCCCAACGTCTTCTCCAAATCCGTCGCTGGCAAGGCCGATGAGGTTCGCCCCTGCATTGGCTGCAACCAAGCTTGTGTCGCTGGTGCGACATCAGGATCGGGGCTTGCCTGCACGGTCAACCCGGCGGCCGGGCGCGAAGCGCATTTATCCGAGGATCTGATTGTTCCCGTGGCAGAACCGCTGAAGGTCGTGGTCGTCGGTGGCGGGCCAGCTGGGCTTGAAGCTGCGCGGCTTGCCGCAATCTCAGGTCATGACGTGGTGTTGTTCGAGGCGTCGGACAGATTGGGCGGCGCGATCAATCATGCCAAGCGCGCCCCCAATCTGCGTCCGATCGGCGATATCACCTTGTGGCTGGAGCGGGAGGTCTATTCGCTTGGTGTCGACGTTCGGCTCTCGACTTACGCCGAACGCGAAGAAATTCTTGCCGAGGAGCCCGATGCGGTCATTATCGCGACCGGCTCGCAGCCAAGAATGGACGGGTGGTCTGCGGACATTCCCGGTGAGCCGACGCGCGGCACGTCGGAATCGAATGTTTATTCATCGTATGAGATTTTCGATCTGCCGCGCGAGAAGCTGGGCGCGACGGCGGTGGTTTATGATGATGTGGGACATTACGAGGCTGTCGCAGTCGCGGAGTATCTGATCAAGGCGGGACTGTCGGTAACGTTCATAACGCGCCATTCGATGTTCGCACCTAAGATGGAGCCAACTGCCCGGAACGCACCGGCGCTGAGGCGGCTGCGCGAGGGTGACTTCACGTTGGTGGTGCGAGGCAAGCTGGTCGAGATTTGCCAGGGTAACTGCACCTACGGATATCTTGAAGGCCGGCAGATTGTGACGATCCCGGCCGATACGGTCGTGCTCGTCTCGAACAACCGCTCGGTTACTGATGTGCACAAGAGCCTGCTGTCTCGCAATGCCGCGCCCTCCTTTTCACTCCAGCTCGCTGGCGACGCGCTGTCGCCGAGGGATTTGCAGGCCGCAATCCGCGAAGGCCATATGGCGGGGCGCTTTCTTGAGCCGGTAGTGAAGCCGGCAATCGTGACAGTGTAATAGCCAAGACCGACGGAATAATAAGGAAGAGCTTATGAAGATTGCGCGGTTCGAGGCGCGCGAGGGCGTTCGCCTGGGTGTGGTAGAAGCTGAATACATCACGTCCATCACCGATCGCATCGCCGGCGCGCCGGCCGAGATGATCGAGCTGATCGAGCGCTGGTCCGATCTGAAGGAGGCTGTCTCCGCGCTTCCGCGCGCGGCCGATTACGCGATCGCGGATGTGACTATGCTCGCACCGGTGCCGCGCCCTGGAAAGATCATGGGCATCGGGCTCAATTATGCGGATCATGCGGCCGAAGCCGGCCTGAAGCCGCCCGAGCACCAGATATGGTTCACCAAGGCCGTCACCGCGGTGACGGGTCCCTATGCGCCGATCGAACGGCCACTCGCTTCGATGGCGCTCGATTACGAAGCCGAGATGGTAATGATCATAGGCAAGAGGTGTCGGCACGTCTCGCGGGAGCAGGCGGAGTCGGTCATTTTCGGTTTTTGCGTGGGTAATGACGTCAGCGTTCGCGATTGGCAGCATCGCAGCGGGCAGTTTGCGATCGGCAAGTCATTCGACACGCACGCCCCGTTCGGCCCCTACATTGTCACCGCCGACGAAGTCGACGTAAGTGCGCTCGACATACGGTGTCTGGTGAACGGTGAAGAGCGCCAGCATTCCAACACCAGCCATCTCATTTTCGACTGCTTTGCGCAGATCGAGCATCTGAGCCAGGCGATGACGTTGGAACCTGGCGACGTGATTTACACCGGCACGCCAAGTGGTGTCGGGGCCGTGATGGCTCCGCCCCAATGGCTCGTGCCAGGCGACCGCGTGCGGGTTGAGATCGAAAAGCTCGGTCATATCGAGAATGTCGTTATCGCCGAGCCCGCCGCATAGCGGCTCGGCGCGACAAGATTGGAGGAAAGAGTGGGGAGCCAGCATTTCGAAGAGAAGGCAGCCTGCGCGGCGCTGATCACGGCGTTCGCATATTATGTCGATCGTCGTATGTACCGTGAACTGGCCGATTTATTCACAGAAGATGGCAGCTTCCAGCGGCCCGGTCTTTCGGTTCGCAGCCGCGAAGAACTGTTTGCATCGATGTCGGCGCGCACGACGGAAATAGAAACACGGCATGTCTGCACAGCGCCGATGTTCACGTCGATCTCGGACGATCGGGCAGAGGCGGTCACCTATTTCATGATGTTTCAGGCCGCTGGGGTCGAAACCGGGCTGCCATCGTTCGAATCGCCTGCGGCGGTTGCGGAATACCGTGACACCTTTGCGAAGACCGATGACGGGTGGCGGATAGCATCTCGAGTTGGTGTGCCCGCCATGATCCATAAGTCATTGGTTTGAAGGCGGAGCATTTTCAGATGACAATGAAGGATAAGGTTGCCATCGTCACCGGGGGCGGCACCGGCCTCGGTGCTGCGGTCTGCATAGGCCTCGCGGAGCGCGGCGCTCGCGTCGTGATCAATTACTCGCGCAGCGCAGACGAGGCGGAGGCAACTGCCCAACTCTGTCGCGAGCGCGGCGCTGAGGCGATCACGGTCGCCGCCGATGTGGGCGACGATGCCGCCTGTCGCAATCTCGTGCAGACAGCCGTCGAGAAATGGGGTCGGCTCGATGTGCTGATTAACAATGCGGGTCGCACGAAGTTCGCGGCGCCCAACGATCTCGATGCGCTAAGCGCGGACGATTTTCTGGATATCTACCGAATCAATGTAGTCGGCGCTTATCAGATGATCCGTGCGTCCGCGCCGCATTTCCGCAGCAACGGCTTCGGCGCGGTGGTCAATGTCTCCTCCTTGGGCGGCCTGATAGGGATTGGCACTTCGATGGCTTATGCATGCTCGAAGGGCGCTCTCAACACCATGACGCTATTTTTTGCCCGGTCGCTCGGTCCCGAGATTCGCGTCAACGCGGTCTGCCCTGGCTTCATGGCGACGCGGTGGTTCAGCGACCCGCTAGGTGAAGCAGGGTTGCAAGAGTTGATCGAGGATCAGGAGCGCTTGACCCCTCTGCGTCGCGCAGGAACGCCGGAGGATATAGCCAAGGCGATCATCTTCCTGGCCGACGAAGGTAGCGAACACATTACCGGGATAACCTTGATATCGGATGCGGGCATGCACTTGGGTACGCTGCCCGATGTAAAGCGTAATTAACGTCTCGCTGGAAGAACAACCCGGCGGGCTTTAGCAGGATATTTTATGAACCGATTGTTGATGGCGGGAAAAACGGCCCTCGTTTCAGGCGGATCGAACGGCATCGCGCGCGCGCAGGCGGAACTGTTCGCCAGCGAAGGCGCGAAGGTAGTGATCGGTGACATCGACGATGTGGCCGGAGAGCAGGTCGCCGCGGACATTCGCAAAGCTGGCGGCTCCGCCCTCTACGTTCATCTCGATGTCTCTTCCGAGCGGAGCTGGGTTTCAGCCGTGGCGACGGCGATGGATGCTTTTGGTGGCCTCACGACATTGCTCAACACCGCCGGCATTTACCGTATGGCTTCGATCGATGACGAAAGCCCCGAAGGTTTCCTGCGGATGGCCACGGTCAATCAGCTTGGCGTGCTGCTTGGCATGAAAAGCGCTCTCCCAGCGTTGCGTGCATCGGGCAACGGAGCAATCCTGAATATGGCGTCGGCCGCTGCGGTCCGCGTGTATCCCGAGCAGATCGCTTATTCAGCGAGCAAAGCAGCTGTGAAGTTGATGAGCCAGACAGCGGCCAATGAGAACGGCCGCTTTGGGGTACGGGTGAACAGCATCTATCCCGGGCCCGTAAAAACCGGGATGCTCAAAGATGCGACGCGGGAGGTCCTCGATGCAGCGCTTTCGACGATGCCACTCGGTCGAATGGCGACGCCAGAGGACATTGCTTACGGTTCGCTGTATCTTTGCTCGGATCTGGCGATCAATGTCACGGGGGCTGAGCTTGCGATCGATGGCGGACTCCTAACGCGTTGATGAGACGCCGTGTCTATAAATTGACAATCAGTCAGAATATGGCCATATCGTTCCGTCGCCTCGCAGTCCACCTATGGTGGGTCAAGGCGTGGCATGGAGAGGCAAGCCCATCGGCGGCCATTTGAGAGGATAGAAACGTGGCGTTGCAAGATCCTTCAGAAACCGGTTTTCAATACGAGATGGTCCCCGTAGTGCTCGAGCGCGCTCGGGCATTGCGACCGCTCCTCGCCAAAAATGCCTCGGCACATGAAGAACTGGGCGAACTCAAGCCCGAAGTTATCGCCGCGCTCGATGAAGCAGGATTGTTCCGCATGTCGGCTCCGCGTCGTTGGGGCGGGCTGTGCATCCCGTCGGAAGCTATGGCGAACGTTTCGCGCGAGCTTGCGAAAGGCTGCCCGTCGACCGCATGGGTTGTCTCGATCATCAATTCTTGCGTCTGGATCGCCTCGACGATGGCGCCTTCGATGCAGGAAGTCATCTTCGCTGATGGCGTCCCGCGGATTTGCGGACCGAGCAACGGCGCAGGCACAATCGAACAACGCGACGGCAAATATGTTGTAAATGGCAAATGGGCATATGGCTCGGCCTCGCACCACGCGAAATGGGCAATGGTGCCGGCGGCCGGCGAGAACGGTCAGATGAACATGGTCCTGCTGCCAATGGATAAGGTGGAGATCGAGCAGACCTGGCGCGTGACCGGCATGAAGGGAACCGGTTCGGACACGGTGGTCGCGCTCGACATCGAAGTGGGTGCCGATCAATTTTGTGAGATTACTTCCAGTTCGGTCGGTGTGGCGCTCGACGAATCGAAATACGTGCGAGAGGCATCCGACTATTGGGTAGGTTTTCCGCTCTTGCGTGCCAAGGCGCTAGGGGTTTTGCTCGGGACAGTCGAAGGCCTTTTGGAGTCGGTCATCGAAATTAAGGACCGGCCGATGATTTACTCGACCTACGCTCAGCGTGGCGATTCCAGCGTTTGGCAGGCGGGGGTCGGCGAGGCCGCAGCGAAGCTTGGTGTAGCGCGCTCGATTGTTGACAAACACAACCGGCACAATGATCAGGTTGCTAGTGAGGGCAGGACCCTGACCTATTCGGAGCGTGCCGTCTGCCGGGGCGAATGTGCTGTCGCGGCCGAATTGCTGGTGCAGACGGTCGATGATTTGATGGATCTCGCTGGCTCCTCAGCTTTCTCGCTCAAGACGACGTCGCAGCGTTATTGGCGCGATTTCAGCATCGGCATGCGCCACATAATTTTCAACACCAAGTTGGGCTATGAAGTATTCGGCAAGCAGATCCTGAATGTCGAGCCAAACGTGGTCGGCCCCGACCACGTGTAAATTAGCGGAAGGACTGAGCCGGCGATGCAAACGGTTGAGCTGTCGCATTACCGGTCGACGGATGCGCGAGTGTAATCTGATCATGGCGGCTCAGCCAATTCGTGTCGAAATAATTGGCGCCGATTTAGAACAGCGCTGGGCCAACGCTTCGCACGTGCCGGCTTTAACGGTTGATCGCGACTTTGATCCTGTTGCGGTGGGTACGCAGACTGAGAGTTCGGCCCGCGTGCCCACCGAGCAATTTGGCGGGCCGCACGCCGTCAACGACACCCAATCGTTAGCCGAGCATCCCGATGTGGCTATAGTCGGCGAATCGGCCAAGGTTCCCTGCCACAGGAAACTGGTTCAGTTCGCCTTTGATACGGGCAAAATGATTTCATGCGTATGGCCGCGTGCCCACGCTGTCGACAGGATGTGCTATTGGCGGTGGGAGATAGGCGCTCTCCTCGTCAATTCAAACAACCGACCCACCACAATGGTGGGGTTGCAGCTTTTCGGCGCGACTGAAGGCGATGCCACGCATTGGCCTGAGGCGGTAACGCCGGAATACGCTTGCGCACCCGAGATGCCAACCGGCCGATCTCTCAATATTGCCCGGGCTTTTTTTGCGGTGTCGCGTGCTGGAAGCAATTGAATACGCCGTAGCGTAAAAAGGGACTTTTGCATGGATTTTTCATATTCGGCCAAGCAGCGGGAGTGGCTCGATCGCCTGACGCGGTTCATGGACGATCATGTTTATCCCAATCTCGCAACCTATGAGCGGCAGGTGGAAACATCGGGTGATCGCTGGCAGATTCCGCCGATCGTCGAGGAGCTCAAGGTGCGCGCGAAGGCGGCCGGCTTATGGAATATGTTTCTGCCCCCTTCGGAGCATGAGAGCGACGATTATCGTGGCCCTGGGCTTACCAATCTCGAATATGCGCCGCTCGCGGAGTTGACCGGGAGGGTTGAGTGGGCGCCTGAGATATTCAATTGCTCGGCGCCGGATACGGGCAACATGGAAGTCCTGATCCGCTATGGTACCGCCGCGCAGAAGAAAAAATGGCTGGCGCCGTTGATGGCGGGTGAACTGCGGTCGGCTTTTCTCATGACTGAACCTAACGTGGCGAGCTCCGACGCGACCAATATTGAGACGTCGATCGTGCGTGACGGTAGCGAGTGGGTGATCAATGGTCGTAAATGGTGGTCGAGCGGGCTAGGCGACCCACGGTGCAAGGTGGCCATCGTAATGGGGAAGACGGATACCTCCGCTGCGACCCATTCTCAGCAATCGATGGTTCTGGTGCCGCTCGATACGCCGGGCATCAAGCCGCTGCGTATGCTGAATGTGTTCGGTTGGGACGACGCTCCGCACGGGCATGCCGAAGTGGTGCTGGACAATGTCCGCGTACCCGCGGAGAACGTCATCCTTGGGCCGGGCCGCGGCTTCGAGATTGCGCAGGGTCGCCTTGGGCCTGGCCGTATTCACCATTGCATGCGGACGATCGGTGCGGCGGAGGTCGCTCTGGAGAAGATGGCCAAGCGGCTGCTTTCGCGGCATGCTTTTGGTAAGCGTATCGCCGATCATTCGGTGTGGGAGGCGCGGATCGCGGATGCGCGGATCGACATCCAGATGGCTCGCTTACTGACGCTGAACGCCGCCGACCGGATGGACAAGGTCGGAAACAAACAAGCGCTGCTCGACATCGCCATGATCAAGGTGGCCGTCCCTCGCCTCGCCCTGAAGGTGATCGACGAGGCGATCCAAGCGCATGGTGGCGGGGGTGTATGTCAAGACTTTGGCCTCGCGCGCTCTTATGCGTGGATACGCGCGCTGCGGCTTGCTGATGGTCCGGACGAAGTGCATCAACGTGCAATCGCGCGGATGGAATTCAGGCGGCACGGTACTGAGGCATGATATCGCGAGACGCAGACATTGCGGCAGTCGAGTTCGCCTCAGGGGACGGCGACATCCATCGGATCGATGGTCCAAAGCTTGAAGCCTATCTGATTGCCAATCTCGACGGATTTCACGGAGCGCTGACCATCAGGCGCCTGAAGGGCGGCGCTTCCAATCCGACATACCTGCTGACCGAAGACGACGGCGCAGCAGTACGGCGCTATGTGCTGCGGAAGAAGCCGCCGGGACCGCTGCTTGCCTCTGCGCACCAGATCGAGCGAGAGTTTCGCGCGATGGCGGCGCTCCGAGGGACCAACGTGCCTGTTCCCGTTGCTAGGCTCCTCTGTGAGGATCCGGAGGTCATCGGCACGTCATTCTATATCATGGATTTCCTTGAAGGTAGGATCTTTCACGATCCGCGCCTGCCGGGCATGGAAGCGGCGGAGCGAACGGCAGTCTACGACGGTCTCGTCGCGGTCATGGCTCAGCTTCACCTCGTCGATTTTGGCAAGGCAGGGCTGGGCGATTTCGGTCGTCAGGGGAACTATTTCGCGCGCCAGCTGGCGCGCTGGACCAAACAGTACCGGGACGCCCAGACGGCATACATTCCCGCGATGGAGGAGCTGATCGCCACACTACCCGCCTTGGCGCCGATCGACGACGTGACCGTGGTTGCGCATGGTGACTTTCGGCTCGAGAATATCATGTTTCACCCAACCGAACCGCGACCGATCGCCTTGCTGGATTGGGAACTCGCGACGCTCGGCAATCCGCTTGCGGACCTTGCCTATGCGTGCATTGGCTATCACGCTGATATTCAGTGGTTCGGAACGCTCCACGGCGTCGACTTCGCTGCCTCCGGCATTCCGAAGGAAGAGGAGTTTGTGGCGGCCTATTGTCGGCTCACCGGGCGTGGGAGGATCGACAACTGGAATTTCTACGTGGCGTTCGCGTTGTTCCGTCTCGCCTCTATCGCCCAAGGCGTTTTCCGTCGCGGGCGCGACGGAATTGGAACGGGTCATCTGGGCGGCGAGCGGAACGCCGCGCCGCAAATCGCGGCTTATGGCCTCGCCGCGTTGACGGGAGATAAGGCTTGGTAAAAATCTGAACTCTGACGCAGGAATTGGGAGAGACGGGATGAGTGAGCAATTTTCTCCGCTTGAGCAGGAGATCGTCGATCTGGAGCGGAAGCTCGAGAATAGTGTCAACGGTGCCTTCAATGAGGACCCCGGCGATGCGCTCAAATATTTTGACACAATCAAGATGCGATTTTTCGACGTAATGCCGCATGAGGGTGGACATTATGGCGGACTTGAGATCCCGTCCGATCATTTCGTTGCGCATTGGTACAAGATCGCGCCGATGTTCGTGGGCAAGATCCAGTTCTTGTCCCTCCAGCCGCATGCCTGCGGCGACGTCGGCTTCGTGTCGATGATCCAATATTATAAGGGCCGGACCAGAGACGGGCAGGAATTCGAGATGGCACTGCGCGCCACAGACGGGCTGCGCAAACGCGATGGCGAATGGAAGATCGTTCACGAGCACCTGTCCTTCCCGATTGACATGACGACTCGCGAGGGGCAGCCGACACTGTGGCGCCCGTGAGAACTGCGAAAGGAGAGGGTGCCACTACAATGCAGAGGCAAGCGTGCTGAATGGTCGCTCCACGGCACTGCAGGCCATCGCCGGCCATAACCTGAAGGGCATGCTTGCCGTCGTGACCGGTTCGGGCGGGATCGGTCGCCAGGCAGCGCTGGCACTGGCGGCGGCAGGCGCGGAGGTCGTCTTGGGCGGACGCCGCGCCGCCGACCTTCGTCAAGCTGAGGCGGAGATTGGCGCTGCCGTGCCGGGAGCGATCGTCGAAGGCTTGCCGCTGGATCTGGAAAGCCCCGCCTCGGTGGAACATTTCGCACAAGCCGTGCTCGGACGCGAACGCCCCGTTTCGTTCCTCGTCGCCAACGCAGGTGTCGCGGCGTGCCCGCAGTCATTTAATGAGCTGGGCGTAGAGCGGCATTTCGCGACCAACGTGCTCGGCCACGCATTACTGACAGCCCTGCTCGTGCCAGCGCTGCGTGCGGCGAGCGCGGCGCGGATCGTCTGTCTGACATCGAGTGCGCATCAGTTCACCCCGGTCGTCTTTGACGACATAAGTTTCAGGCACCGGCTCTACGACCGGTTAATCGCCTATGCGCAGTCCAAGACGGGATGCGTCCTGTTGGCCGTACATCTCGGCAGCCAGCTGGCTCAATATGGAATTACGGTGCACGCAGTTCACCCCGGGTTGGTTCAAACTGACATCATGCGCCATCTGAGCGATGAGGACCGCCTCTCTATCGCAACGATGCAGGCGGGGATCCAACCCAAGACGGCGGCACAAGGGGCTGCGACCGTCATATGGGCGGCGGTGGAGCCCAGGCTCGCGGGCCAACCCACACGCTATCTCGAAGACTGCAGCGTGGCGCCCCTGATCGATTTCCCGATGGGGAATGACTATGGCTACGGCGTGATGGCGCATGCATTGGATTTCGAGGCGGCGGCTCAGCTGTGGGCCTGGGCGGAAGGCACGCTATCCCGCGATCTTAATTTATAGAATGGCGAGGCCGCCTAATAGTACGGCCCAGTGATGGAGAGATAACGTGATCAAATTAGTCTCTACAATGAAACGACGCGACGGGGTCACTCGAGACGAGTTCAGATTCTATTACGAGACGACGCACCGACTGCTCGTAAAGTATTTCGCCCACAACATTATGGACTATCGGCGAAGCTATCCCCGCCCCGACCTGGCCGAAATCGTGGGAATGTACAGTGACCCGAACACGCCGGAGCACGGACGTAGTTTCGATGTATTGACTGAAATCTGGTTTGAAGATGCCGAAGCCCTTTTGCGGACCTTCGAGATCATGGGCGATCCAGAAATCCGCAAAATCTTTGAGGAAGACGAGGCGCGCTTCCTCGATCGCGCTTCGATCCATGTGACGATTTGCGAGGAGGAGACAGCCTGTGAGCAATTAGGCGAGGCAACGAATCGACTTATGGCCAGTTGATCTATTCGAGCACAAATTGTCTGAGCCATGACGACAGCCGCACTCGAGCTCGACATCAATCTCAACGATCCGAACCATCTGGCGCCGCAGTGGGTTCCACTGCGGCGGACGGCGTTACGATCGTCGTTCCTTTGGGCTTTGAAATACGGGGCCCACGTGCTCCGGTGCCATTAGCCTGATCTCGTGACCGCGTGCCGCAAACAAGCGCCCCATAGATTGAATCTGCGCCGAGCTGTCAATGTTCGCTGAGCGTTCAACGCCACGCGCGAAGGGATCCGCGTCATGCGCGAGGAAGGCGGATACACGATGACCAAGCCCGCGCTACCGGGCTTGTGCGCGAACTGCCGTCACGCGGACCACGGTAGATCTCCATCGCGCTTGGGCCGGTCAGCACCGACATGGGGCCCTACGTCGATTAAGTGCACAGCATCATGGCACTGTCGCAGCCTATGGCGCGCCGGAGGAGGTCACAGCATTGGGGTCATTCGTCGCCGAAGCGGAAAATGATTTCATCACCGATGCTAAGATTGCCGCCGATAGCGGCGACGCTATACGAATTGGGAAACGCACGGGGGATATCATGACGCTGCCCAGCACGACCTTCATCGAGACGCACGAACTGGCTAGTGCTTCCAGCTATCAAGCGATAAGGGAAGTACTAGCAAGGTGGAATCATGCCATCTCATATGGCGATGTGGACGGCTTTCTAGGCTGCTTCGATCCCAATGGCCGGCTCGTCATCGAGGGGGCTGCTCCGCTTTGCCGGATAACGGGGCATGCCGAGCTGCGGGCTTGGTTTCGTGGTGAAGGATGGCAGTCCGGACCTGTGCGGGCCTGGATTAACACGCCTTTGATCAGATTCGCGGGTCCCTCGGCGACCGTCCGGGCCGCGGCGCTGCTCATGCAGCCGTGCGGCAACGCCGGGGTCGCGGCCTTCACGGCGTCGATACAAGATCGTCTTCGACTGCGGGATGATGGTTGGCGGCTCTCCGAACGTCGGATTGTGGCGGATGAGGCGGTTGCCGATCCCGAATGGGTGCGCCAGGCAATTGCCGCGAACATGCTTGGGGGGGTGCTCATCCCACCACTGGAATGGCCGGATGCGCAGGGTGACTGCAATGCTGATCAGGCAATTGACTATGAGTTGATCCAGCAAACTCAAGCAGCCTACAATCTTGCTTGGGACGGGTGCGATGCCAGGTGGTGGGCGTCGCTTTTCACTGAAGACGGTGTGTTCCGGGTCGAGGGTGTGGACCATCTTTACGAATCAGTCTCGTGGCACGCGACCGCCATGCCGACGCGCTATCAAGGTCGTGCAGCATTGCTCGCCTTTGCGGAGGCTGCCAATATAGGAAAATCGCCGGAACGCGAGCGGCACTGGAACAGCGTCCCGGTCGTCACCTTATCCGGAGATCGCGCCACCGCTTATGTCCCAGCGATGACCCGCACGGCGGGAGGCCGCGACACGGGCACACCGCTGGTAACGGTGTTTTATCGAGACCGTCTCAGGAAGGTCGGAGGGCAATGGCTCTTCGAGGAACGCGTGGGGAGTACGGAAATTCCGCGCGCTGACCGTGCCGATTTGGAGAGCCGGCTGGCTCTTTCGACCTTCTAAACCGCCGGTTGAAAGATGATATCTATGCCCCACCCTTTATCCTACCCGGTCGCGTGCATGCTCGTCGCGCGGGCGAATTTGGCGCTAGAGCAGAGCGACACATCGACTTGGCTCTCCTATTTCACGGCGGACGCAGTCCTTAGCATGGTAGACAGCAAGGGGGAGGAGAGGGTGTACCGCGGGAAGCGGTCGATGGCCACCTATGCGGATCATAGGCGCGAACGCATCGGCGGCTTCGCGCATCTCTGGATGAACAGTCCGATCGTTGAGGGCGACGCAACCCAGCTGTCAGTCCGCAGCTTGATTGTTGCAACCGTCATCGGCACCCATCCTGTCAATTTTGCAACCGGTCTGTGCGAAGACAAGCTGGTTCGCGAGGACGGCGCTTGGCTGATAGCTGAGCGACGCCTCCGCCTCGATCAAACCGGGCCCGGACGAGAGCAGGTGCGTTAATAGTGGCCTGCTGCCGGTTTGGCGGACACCGAGATAGGCTTATTCAGGCTACACCAGCTTCCATTTCGAAGTCGATGGGGCTGAGGTAACCCAGGGTCGAGTGCCGGCGGGTCGGGTTGTAGAAGCATTCGATGTAATCGAACACGTCTGCCTTCGCCTGAGCCCTCGTTCGGTAGACCTTCTTCCCGATCCGCTCGGTCTTGAGCGAGGAGAAGAAGCTTGCCATGGCGGCGTTATCCCAGACATTGCCGGACCTGCTCATCGAACAGGTGACGCCGTTGTCGGTCATGAGCCGCTGGAACTGCTCACTGGTGTACTGACTGCCCTGGTCCGGATGGTGAAGCAGGGCGTCGGGTTTCCCGCGCCGCCAGATCGCCATGATGAGCGCATCGGTGACGAGCTGGGCCGTCATCGAGCTGCTCATCGACCAGCCCACCACTCTACGCGAGAACAGGTCGATGACGGCGGCAACGTACAGCCACCCTTCCGCAGTCCAGATATAGGTGAAATCCGCCACCCATTTCTGGTTGGGCCTGTCGGCCGTGAACTGGCGGTCGAGCACATTGCCGGCGATGACCGAGCGGTCGCCATGGTCCTTCGGCAGCCCACGGCGGCGTGGCCGCGCCCGCAGGCCCTGTACGCGCATCAGGCGCTCGACCCGATGCAGGCCGCAGGACACGCCATCGGCCAGAAGGTCGTGCCACACACGGCGAGCGCCATATGTGCGATAGCTACCGATGTGACTGGCCCTGACCTTCGCGCCGATCTCGTCATCCTCGCGGGCACGTCGCGACGGCGCACGGGTGAGCCAGGCATGAAAGCCACTGCGCGAAACACCGAGCGCCTCGCAAAGCCATGCCACCGCCCAGATCCCCCGGTTTTTCGCGATGAAGGCGAACTTCATATCGAGTCCTTCGCGAAGTAGGCGGCGGCTTTTTTTAGGATGTCCCGTTCCGCTTTCAGCTTGGCCACTTCGCGGCGCAGCCGCTCTATCTCCAACTGCTCGGGCTTCATCTGGCCATGGCCGGGAAAGGCGTCTCGGGGGTCAGCCGTGAACTCCCGGACCCATTTGCGCAGCACATTCTGGTGGATGTCGAGATCGCGCGACGCCTGCGCCACACTCACCCCGCGCTCGCGGACCAATCTTACCGCCTCGAGCTTGAACTCGCGGCTGAACTTCCTTCTCTGCATTGATGCTCTCCGGTCGATGAAAACACCTTATCTCGGTGTCCACCAAACCGGCAGCAGGCCACAGTCCTAGAATTTGAGATCAACCGCAACGCCGTATGTGCGCGGCGCCCCAGGGATGCTGGGATAGCCGTCGGGTCCTGCTTGTTCATAGACTTCTGTGTAGTAATGCGTCTTCGTCAGGTTTGCGCCCCAGATACGGATCTGAGTGTCGCTGTTGGGGAAATGGTAAGCGATCGACGCATCGATCAGGATATAGTCGCGCTGCTTCAGCAGGTTGTCCGGTTCCCAATAATAGCCTCCGTTATAATTCGCATTCCCGCTGAGTGTGAGTTGGCCTTCGCCGAGCGGAATGTCGTAGCTGAAGTTGGCCACGCCCGCGAATTTCGGCGCGCGCGGCATGCGATTGCCGCTCGCACTACCCGCGCAGATATCCACATTGCCGCCGTTGGCGGGATCCGTGTTGAGGGTTGCTGGCGCGGTGCAGCCCGGGACCGTTGGCAGTCCCGACGGGCCTGTGACCAGTTGCGTGTTTTGCACGACGAACGGTGCATTTTCGAACGTACGGAAGCGCGCGTCCAGGTAAGTCGCGCTAACCTGCAGACGCAGCTGGCTGGTTGCCGCGAATTCGGCTTCCAACTCAGCACCACGCGACCGCGCGGACTTGGCGTTGGCAAGCGAGATGAACGTGGCACGGACGAACGAGACCTGCGGGTCTTTGATGTCGTTCCAGAACACCGCGCCGTTCAAGCGCAGGCGACGATCGAACAACTCGCTTTTGAGGCCGATCTCGTAAGCTTCCACCGTCTCGGGATCAATTGCCGTGCCGCTGACTGGGATCGTCTCATAAACGCCTGCCTTGTAGCCCCGGCTGACAGACGCGAACACCATGACATCGTCATTCACCTTATATTCGAGCGCGCCGCGCCATGTCAGCTTCTTGAAGGTTGTCTTGCCGCTAACGTTGGGACCCTGAACGAGTATCGGGCTGCCCCCCACCGACGGCCGCTCGGGATTAGGCCCTACGCCCGTGACCTGTTGATAGCCGAAGGTCGACGGCTTATCGATCGTGTAGCGCGCTCCCAAAGTCGCGTTGAACTTTCCGGCGAGCGGGAAGGTGGCCTGACCGTAGGCCGAATAAGACTTCATCTTATCAACGCCGAAAAGATTGACGTTTACGCCGGGGCCGCCAAACCGCCCGCCCTGGAACGATGTCGGATAATAGCCATCGGTCGCTCGGAAATAATATAGCCCTGTAACCCAGTTTATTTTTGATTCCGGGTTGGAAAGGAGCTGGAGCTCTTGTGTAAACTGCCGTGCACGGTTGTCGAGCTGGACAACGAAATCGGGAATCGGGATATAGTCTGCATCATAGCTATAATAGCTCTTCGTGCGTCTATATGATGAAATGCTCGCGAAGCGGGCAAAGCCCAGCTCTTGGTCAAGTCTAATCGTCGCCGAATATGTCTTATTCGTGTAAACATTGTCCTGGGTCTGCTGAATGTCATAGAAGGACAGGGGCGCGTAGATGGTTGGGGGCAATCCCGCTGGGTTGCCTTGAGTTGTGCCGCGGACGGGATTTCCGAACGGAATATTCGTGCGCGACCGAAGATAGTCGACCGAAAGCGTTATCTTCGTGTTGTCGCTCACTTCGGCGACGATCTTCGACCGCACACCGTAGCGCCGGCCGAACCCGGTGTCACGGTTGAGCGTGACGTTCGTGCCCCAGCCATCACGCTGCTTGTGATAGAAGGCGGCGAAATCGGCAGCGATACCATTTGCGATGCCGCCCGACAGATAGACCGACGTATCGATAGTCTGGTAGTTCGAATAGCCGAGAGATACTTCAGCGGTAGGCTTGGCTGTGGGGCTGCGGGTTACGATGTTGATAAGACCGCCGGACGAGTTCCGACCGAAAAGAGTCCCCTGCGGGCCTTTCAAAACTTCTACACGCTCGATGTTCGTTAAAGAGAACATGTCCGAGACTGGCCGCGCTACGTATACGCCGTCGATATAGACTGCCGCGCTAGCCTCGTTGCCGGCCGCGCTAGTGGTATTGCCGATACCGCGGATGAAAGTGAGCAACGGACCGTTGCCCTGATTGATCGTGACCGACGGTGACGCCTTGGCAATTTGAACTAAATCCGCCACGCCAGCCGTCCGTAATGCCATCGGTGAGACTACGCTGACCGACACCGGGACGTCCTGCAAGCGCTCCTCGCGGCGCTGGGCGGTCACGACTATTTCGTCCAGGCGGGCTTCTCCGGTGCTCTCTGCAGCCGCAGGTTCAATCGCACTCGTGCCGCTGGGCACTTGCGCGAGCGCGGGCATGGCCGCCGCCGAAGCGAGCGACGCCGAGATAAGATGCCAGTATGCTTGAAAGCTCTGCACGTATTTCTCCCCCTTTGATCACACGAATTTTTGCCGTGCTATCTCAAATATTTGACAATGATGAATTTGACCGTGCTTCGTAGCTGTCAGAGAAAAAATTTTCGAAAATTATCTTGCCTCTCCGATACGGCTTATAGCGTAAAGCGAACCGGTAAGCTTTCGAAGCCGCGGGAATTGTATCTCGATAATAAATCAGGTTGATCGACGAGAATTTTGACATCGATGGCGGCAAAAATTTGTACCGTCGCTTTTTCAAATTTCGTCTTGGCAAGGATATTGCCGATGCAGTTATGAAATCCGGAACCGAAGGTGAGTGACTCTCTCGTGCGCCGCAAATCCCAAGCATGTGCGGCGGTCGTGCCGGTGCCACGGGCTATAACGGCCTGGCAAACCGCGAGCAGCTCGTCATGGTTTAACCGGGCGGACGAGAGGAGCTTGTCGGCATTGCCGGGCCTTACGTCGGCTTGGCGCTTAACAATCCAGGTGCGCTCGCGGCCGCTCCAGCAAAATAGCGCGATGTCCGAGAGTGTGCTCAGTGGCTGCCACGGGCGGCGCAGGAAATCCTCGTCGCCGAAATCCACGTCAAGGCTCGGTTCGGCCACGATAGCGTGCACTTAAAAGCCTCACTGGCAAACAGTCGGCGTCGCCTAGTTTCGCAGTCTTCCGCTGCCGCTTTCGACCTTTGTCTTTCTACATAGCTATCGTCTGACGGAGTGTCAGTCCACAAACTTTTACGCGGTGCCAGCGTGCAACGAAGAATATGGGATTATCGACGATCTATAGGACTATACTATCGATTCCAATCAAACTTTGTATTTGACCAAGGCCGTCGGAGAGGGGAAACGGAAGTGCCAACAGCGGATGGAAACGGAGCAGGAGCCGTGGTGCCCGCTGCGTTAGACGGGGCAGGAGAGACGTTTTGTGGAGTTTCGAAACAGAGCCGGAGTTTCAACGCGAGCTCGATTGGATCGATGAATTCGTAAGGGCCGAAGTCGAACCGCTCGATTATATCCTTGGCAGTCAGTGGAACATTCACGCACCTGCATTCCAGCGGTTGATACGGCCGCTGCAGGCGAGGGTCAAGGAACGCGGGCTGTGGGCGTGCCATCTCGGACCCGCTTTGGGAGGGCGCGGTTTTGGACAGGTCAAGCTTGCGTTGATGAACGAGCGATTTGCTCGGTCGCGCTTCGGGCCGATCGTGTTCGGCGCGCAGGCGCCCGACACCGGTAATTCCGAAATCCTCGCGCATTTCGGAACGGAAGAACAGAAGGAGAAATTCCTCAAGCCGCTGCTCGCGAATGAGATCGTCTCCTGTTTTTCCATGACCGAGCCTCAAGGGGGCGCGGACCCGATGGTTTTCACCACGTCGGCCGTCGAAGATGGCGATATTTGGGTGCTGAACGGTGAGAAATGGTTCGCATCAAACGCTCGCTTCGCGGCCTTTTATATTTTCATGGCGGTAACCGACCCAGAAGCGCCGCCGCATAAAAGGATGTCGCTCTTTTTGGTACCGGCGGACACCCCTGGCATCGAGATCATCCGCAACTACAGCTTTCATGGCGAGGCCGAAGAGTCGCATGGCCATATCGGCCTGACAAACGTGCGTGTTCCGCGCAGCAGCATGTTAGGCAGGCGCGGCGAGGCGTTCGCGGTTGCGCAGGCTCGGCTCGGCGGCGGACGCTTGCATCATGCCATGCGCGTGGTGGCGGAAGCGACAAAGCTGCTGGAAATGATGTGCGAACGGGTTGTATCGCGCGAGACCAAGGGCGAGCTGCTGGCAAGCAAGCAGATGGTGCAGGAGAAGATCGCGGACAGCTGGGTCCAGCTACGCCAGTTCCGGTTGCTAGTACTCGAGACCGCTTGGCTAGCCGACACCGGCAAGGATTGGAAAGCGATCCGGACGAACGTAGCGGCGGTCAAAGCGATCATGCCCAGCATACTCCACGACATTGCCCAGCGTGCCCTTTATTTGCATGGTTCTCTAGGGCTCTCGACGCAGATGCCCTTCTCGGCGGCGATCATCAACTCTTACCATGTCGGCCTTGCCGATGGGCCGACCGAGGTGCACAAAGTGACAATCGCAAGGGAGGTCCTCAAGGGCGTCACCCCATCGACCACGCTTTTCCCAAGCTATTTGCGCCAAACCCGGGAAGACCATGCGGCGGCGCTATACCGCGATCTGATAGACTAGGGGATATCGGACATGTTCGACAAACTCGATTTCAGCGGTAAGACCGTGCTGGTCGTCGGCGGCGCCAGTGGAATTGGAAACGGTATAGCGAGGGCATTTCTGGGCCAAGGTGCGGAGGTTCACGTCTGCGGAACCCGCGGCAGCGCGGCGGACTATTCTGGAGACGATGATCATAGTCTTGAAGGCTTGCGCTACCATCAGCTCGACGTACTCGATCCGACTGCAGTCGAGAGATTCGTGCCGGAGCTCGCTCGTCTCGACGTTCTGGTCCTCAGCCAAGGTCTGGTGATGTATAATCGGGAAGAGTTCAAGATCGCCAACTTCCGGAATGTCCTCGAGGTCAACCTAACCAGCCTAATGGATTGCGCCGTCAAGTTTTTCCCTTTGCTGGAGGACGCGAAGGGCTCGCTGTTGATCGTCAGTTCAACCGCTGCCTTCCATTCGACGAAGGGCAATCCGGCCTATAACGCATCCAAGGCCGGCGCGGTCGGGTTAACGCGGACGCTGGGAGAGGCATGGGCGCCGTCGGGTGTCAGGGTAAACGGCATCGCGCCGGGTATGACTATCACCAAGCTGACGAAAGTCACGACCGAGCATCCGACTCGCGCTGCGAAGTTCTTGGAGACTATCCCGTGCGGTCGCTTCGGCGTCGCGGAGGATATGGGGGGCGTCGCGCTCTTTCTTGCCTCACCGATGGCAGGCTACATATATGGCCAGACAATCGTGGTCGACGGTGGGTTGACCCTGTGACAAAAACCGCCGTCATCTCGACATCAGTTGATTATGATCGGCTTTCGGCGTGGATGGATGCCGAAGGGCTCGACCGGGGCCCGATCGTCGACATCGTGCCGCTTGCAGGCGGCACTCAGAATATGATCCAGCGCTTTCGGAAAGGCGGGCGGACATTCGTGCTCCGCCGACCTCCGAGCTATTTGCGCGCAAATAGCAATGATACGATGCTGCGCGAAGCGCGTTTGCTTTCCGCCTTGCGCGGGACCGATGTGCCCCATCCGGAGCTGATCGCCGTCTGTCCGGACCAGGATGTGCTTGGCGCGGTATTCTATTTGATGGAAGCGGTGGAGGGCTTCAATGCGACTGTTGGCTTGCCCAACCTCCATGCCTCGAATGCCAATATCCGCCATCAGATGGGGCTTTCCCTGGTCGATGGTCTCACCGCGCTCGAACGCATCGACCATGTTGAGCGCGGCCTTGGCGACCTAGGCCGGCCGGACGGTTTTCTCCAGAGGCAGGTACCACGCTGGTTGCGACAGTTGGAAGGATACGCCTCTGTCGACGCTTGGCCAGGCAGGGCCGCTCTACCTCATGTCGACGAGATAGCGACATGGCTGGAGACGCATAGGCCCGATGGGTTCGTCGCGGGCATCATGCACGGCGACTATCATTTTGCGAATGTCATGTTTCGCGACGACGGACCGGAACTCGCCGCGATCATCGACTGGGAATTGGTGACGATTGGCGATCCTTTGCTGGATCTGGGCTGGCTGCTTGCGACCTGGCCAGATGTCGACGGGCGGATTGGGCTGGTGTCGGTCGAGCCATGGAATGGCTTTCCATCACGGCACGCGCTCGTCGAGCGTTATAAGGAGCGCTCGGACCGAAACACGGAGGCGATCAACTGGTATGCCATACTCGGCTGTTTCAAGCTGGCAATCATTTTAGAAGGAACGTTTGTGCGGGCCTGTGATGGGGCGGCGCCGCGCAAAACGGGGGACGACTGCCACGCATCTGCGGTCAGGTTGCTCAACCGCGCGCGGGCGTGGATGAGATGGCCAGTTATCGGATGATGGACCGCTGCATCGTGCCATGCCGCTACTGGCAAGTTGATGCATAAGGATATGGAAGAGGAGGGTGTTATGACAACGATCGATCAAGCTTTTCACGAGTTCAAAGGCCATTTGGCGACATCGAAAGCGGCAGAGGAGCTTATCGCGGCCGAGCTTGATCTCGAGCATATCTACAACACTACCCAGCAGATGAATGCAGGCCTGGAAGCGTATTATAATCATGAGGGGCATGTCCGCTTTTTCGATGTGATGGGCCCGAAGTTCGAACAGGCCGGCGAGGATTTTCTCAAACACTGGATGGCCATGGGGCCGCAATTCCAGGCGGACGGTTTCAGCCTCAATTTTGAGGAAATGCAGGCCTACGCGAGTGGAGATGTCGGCTTCGTTTCGATGATTCAGGTCCACCGCGGGGGCAAGGATCCGGAAGGCAACCCCTATGTATTCCGTTTTCGCGTAACCGACGGGATGCGGAAGATCGACGGAAAATGGCGGATCGTCCACGAGCATCTCTCGTTTCCCATCAACCTGAATGACCGTACGGCTTACGGCGTGGGTTCAGTCTAGACACGGCTGCGCTCCGACGGCCTCAGGCGATGATTTGCCAACCAATTCACGCGGGCTGTGTCCGGCCCGCGCGTATTTGCCGGTTGTTTGGCTTACCACGATGCCCATATCAGGGAATGCGCCGCTGACATATTGTCAAAAATATGACGGGCGTTTGTGCGCCAGTTTTTGATGAGGCTTTACCCCTGTGGGACGCTTGCGCTCGGTGCTGTCGCGAAATTTGAACAAATTGAGCTAAGCGGATGGAACGGAGTACCGCGTCGGACGGCCGGCAACCCAATCGTCATGCTCGAGGAGCCGTTGTTTGCGACCAAGCGTGCGCTGAAGCGTGCCGGCATGAGGATTGAGAACATCTATCTCTATGACGTGGGCGAAACTCTCGCACCTGTGCCGCTGGCGTGGTCGAAGCGCTCAACGACGATCCTGACCGTTTGAATATCTGTAGCGGCGCGATCGCGCTTGGCTACGTGCCCGGCGCCTCGGATGAGAAGCTAATGGCTATGCTAATTCACGGGCTGTGCGCTCGAGGTATTCGCTACGGATTGCAGGCGATGTGCGAAGTTGGCGGTGTGGTGAATGTTAAGACTGTCGAAGCGCTCTAACGTGATACTGGGAGATATGTCATGAAGCTGAATAGTTCTGTCGCCGCCGTTGTAACCGGTGGGGCATCAGGGCTCGGTCGCGCGACGGCGGCAGCCCTTGCCGAAAAAGGGGTCAAGGTCGCGATCTTCGACCTCAACGTCGAGGAAGGAGAGGCGTTCGCAGCTGAAATTTCGGGCACATTTTGCGCGGTGAACGTAGCGTCGGACGAGCAGGTCGACGCGGCCTTCCGCAAAGCCCGAAAAGCGCACGGCCAAGAGCGCATATTAGTTAACTGCGCCGGTATCGGCGGACCCGCTAAGACGGTTAGCCGCGCTCGGGACACTGGCGCTCTGTCGCACTTCCCGCTCGATCTGTTCGAGCGGGTCATTCAGGTCAACCTGATCGGCACGTTCCGAAGTGTCGTTAAGTCAGCAGTCGGGATGGCGGCACTCGATCCGCTCGAGGAGGGGCATCGCGGCGTCATCATCAACACGGCGTCGGTTGCCGCCGAAGATGGTCAGGTCGGGCAGGCGGCCTATACGGCGTCAAAAGCGGCGATCGTCGGTATGACTCTGCCGGTAGCACGCGATCTTATGAGCGAGGGAATCAGGATCAACACGATCCTGCCGGGGATATTCTCAACGCCGCTGATGATGACGGCGGGAGACAAGGTCGTTGATGCGTTATCCGCCATGGTGCCGTTCCCGAAGCGTCTCGGTCGCCCCGACGAATATGCGGCGCTTGCCCTGGCTATGATCGAGAACGACTATTTCAACGGCGAAGATGTCCGGCTGGATGGCGGTATCCGGATGGCGCCTCGCTGATACCGGCGCGCTGCGCCATTTCCGTTTAAATGGGAGAGTTTGATGATCGCCGACTTCAAGAATCTAATCTATGCGGTCGAGGACGAAATCCTAACAATTACCTTGAACCGCCCCGAAGCGTTGAACGCTCTGAATCTTATAATGGCGAAAGAGCTTGTCCGCGCCTTCGACTTGGCAGACGCTGATGACGGCGTGAAGGCTATCATCGTCACTGGCTCGGGGAGGGCCTTTTGCGCCGGCGCCGATCTGTCGGTAGGCGATGACAGTTTTACCGCCGCTCGGGTAACCAAAGGCGCCGATGGACGCAGCGACTATTCAGACGAGTCGGTTCGCGATTGGGGAGGGATTATAGCCCTCCGAATCTTCAGGTGTCTCAAGCCGGTCATTGCCGCCGTCAACGGCGCAGCGGTCGGCATCGGGGCCACGATGCAATTGCCGATGGATATTCGCATCGCTAGTACTGGCGCGCGTTTCGGGTTCGTTTTCGCAAAGCTCGGCATCGTGCCGGAGGCAGCGTCGTCCTGGTTCCTCCCTCGTATCGTGGGGATTTCTACGGCGCTAGAATGGTGCTATTCTGGTCGGGTCATGCCGGCGCAAGACGCCTATGCCGGGGGACTGTTACGATCTCTGCATGCGCCTGATGACCTCATCTCCGCAGCGCGATCGCTTGCGCGGGAAATCATCGATAGCGCCGCTCCTGTGTCCATTGCGCTGACGCGGCAGCTTATGTGGCGTATGATGGGCGCTGTCGATCCGATGGAGGCGCATCGCATCGACAGCCGAGCGATCGTGACGCGAAGCCAATCCGCCGACGCGCGCGAGGGCATCGCAGCTTTTTTGGAGAAGCGGTCGCCCAACTTCGCCGAACGACCGTCGTGCGATATGCCCGATTTCTTTCCCTGGTGGGATGAGCACAGCTATTCCTGATTTTTAACGCTGTCTGTCTGCAGGGCGACGGATATCAAGACTCACTGATCACGAGCCTGCGCTCCTTCGCGCAGCCCGATGGACGTGACGTAAGACCGTATGTCCGCCTCGGCACGTGAGGTGGCTCGCCCTACACTACGTTTCCGAGGGTTACTCGGACTGGCCGAGCCGATCCTCATCGCAGGAGGACGAGCCGTGGGCCATCATACAGAGGTTTTTGTCGGGATCGATGTTGCAAAGTCACGGAATGCGATCGCGATTGCTGATTGCGAACGTGAAGGCGAAGTTCGGTTTTTCGGTGAGGTTGACGCTGCGCCGGATGCGATGCGGCGAGTGGTGCAGAGGATTGTCGACAAGCACGGGCGAGCCCATTTTTTTATGAAGCCGGGCCCACTGGGTACGGCCTTTATCGCCTGATCACGGCCATGGGGCATCCATGCGATGTCGTCGCACCATCGTTGATCCCGAGGAAGCCTGGTGACAGAGTGAAGACCAATAGGCGCGATGCGATCGGCTTGGCCAAGCTGCTTCGCGCGGGCGAGTTGACGTCCGTATGGGTGCCCGATGAGGTGCATGAAGCGATGCGCGACCTAGTTCGCGCTCGCGCTGCAGCGGTCGAAACCCAGCGCGTCCACCGCCAGCAGGTCGGCGCGTTCATGCTCAAGCACGGACGCATCTTCCCGCGCAAAACGGCATGGGGCGCACGTCACTTGCGCTGGCTGCAGGAGCAACGCTTCGACCACCCGGCCCATCAGATTGCGCTTCAGGAGTTGGTTGATGCGGTCCGAACGTCCAGGGAACGGATCGTGCGCATCGAGGCGGCGATCAAGGAATATCTGCCGAGCTGGTCCTTGGCGTCCGTCGTTCAGGCCCTCCAGGCCCTGCGCGGCGTCGAGCTTATTGTCGCCGTGACCTTTGCGACTGAGATCGGCGACATCCGCCGGTTCGACAGCCCGCGCCAGCTGATGGGATATCTCGGCTTGGTACCCAGCGAGCGATCGACCGGCGACTCAGTCCGTCGCGGCGGGATTACCAAGGCCGGTAACGGGCGGGTCCGCCATATGCTCGTGGAGAGCGCTTGGACCTATCGGCACCCGCCCCGCGTGGGCAAGGCGAAGCTTTATCGCCTTGAACAGACCACGCCCAAGGTGCGTGAGATCGCTTGGAAAGCCCAGAGCCGCCTGACCGCGCGCTACCGGTCACTTAGCGCCAACGGCAAGAAGACCACGGTCGTGTGCGCCGCGATCGCCCGCGAGCTCGCTGGCTTCATGTGGGCGGTCGCCCGGGAGGTCCAGCCCGCCTGACGATCACCAGCTCCCGCGCACAGGCGGAGGTGGGACCACGGCAGGGGAACATCCGTCAGACGCTTTGTGGCCGGCATCGCCGACGCCCGCTGTAAGATAGGATCAGCCCCGGACGCATAATCGGGAATGCGGTAGCCAACCCGCGCATCAGAGCTTGATCACCGACGTCTCGTAAGCGTGGCCCGAAGGCCGCCAGTTAGGCGGCCTCGGCGATCAGCGGCTGCTCGC
>NZ_BMZA01000019.1 GCF_014652555.1 Novosphingobium colocasiae | reverse complement strand
ATTTGCGAGGAGCAGCCACTCCACCGACTCGGTGTGGAGCCCCAATCACCCCATCTGATTCATAATTATCCGGTGTATTTACATAGCCTTGCGATGCGGCGAGCGAAGAGCTGGATTGATGCGATGAACAGCCATGCGGTGGCTGACGTGATGGTTTGCTCGAAGTCCTTGGCGAGACGGCGGTTTCGATTCAGCCATGCCAGCGTGCGCTCGACGACCCACCGGCGCGGGAGGATCACGAAGCCCTTGGCGGTATCGGACCGTTTGACGATCTCGAGGGTCCATTTGCCGATCCGGCGCAGCGCCTGCCGGAGTTTGTCGCCGGCATAGCCGCCGTCGGCAAACATATTACGCAGCCACGGGAAGCGCTTGATGATCTGGGCGAGCACCAGCGGTGCACCGTCTCGGTCCTGGATGTAGCTTCGCTGAACTTCGTTTCGGCGGTGTGGATCACGGCGTGGACCAGATTGCCCTCGGTGTCGGTCAGGATGTGGCGCTTGCGGCCCTTGATCTTCTTGCCCGCATCATAGCCGCGAGGACCGCCGGATTCGGTGGTTTTGACGCTCTGGCTGTCGATGACCCCGGCACTGGGCGAGGCATCGCGCCCTCTCGCCTCGCGTCCGATCAGCAACAGGGCATGATTGAGCGACAACCAGAGCCGGTTGTCCCGCCACAGGTAGAACCAGCGCCGCACTGTCGAGACCGGCGGAAAGCACGGCGGCAGCATCCGCCACGGCCAATGCGCTGACGGAGCGAAAGGCTGCCTGGGGAAATATTGGGCCACAGCCTAAACATAATTGACCGAATGGTTTGAGAGCATTACCAACGGACTGTGCCGTTGGAGCAGAATATGCACCTTGCGAAGAAGTCTGCCGCGGGCAGGCCGCACGGCACGCTTCGATCTCAGGGGGAGGTCCAAAATGTCGCATTGTTTTTCTCGTTTTCTTTCGAGTGCATCGATCATTTCGGCGGCCGTTGCTGGCACCGTCAGTCCCGCTTTCGCCCAGGATTCAGGGGGGGGCGAGGTGGCCGGCAGCTACGGCGAAATCGTCGTTACTGCCACCAAACGTGAGCAAAAGCTTCAGGATGTCGGCCTGACGGTCAGCGCATTGGGAAGCGCGGCGCTTGAAAATCGACGGATCGAAAACGTCGAAGATCTGGCGAAGGCGGTTCCCGGACTAGCCTTCGCACCTAGCCCGAACGCCACTCCGGTCTATACGATGCGCGGCGTCGGCTTCTTTGAAAGCTCGATTGGTGCCTATCCCAACGTAGCGACGTACATCGACCAAGCGCCGCTGCCGTTGCCGGTCATGACAACGCTGACCGCGTTCGATCTTGAGCGCGTGGAGGTGCTGAAAGGCCCGCAAGGCACACTGTTCGGCAACAATGCGACAGGCGGCGCGATCAACTTCATCGCCGCTAAGCCGACCGATGATTTCCACGCTGGCATCAAGGTCGGCTATGCGCGTTTCAACACCGTCGATATCGACGGTTTCGTCAGCGGTCCGCTGGGCGAAACGCTGAATGCGCGCGTGGCTGTCAAGGCTACCCGGGGTGATGACTGGCAGAAAAGCTATACGCGCGATGACACTCTGGGCGCAGTAGATCGTACGGCCGCGCGTCTTCTGCTGGAATGGCAGGCGACGGAACGACTGACCTTCAATCTCAACGTAAACGGGTGGCGCGACAAGTCAGACACCCAGGCCCCGGCGCTTTACAACGACTTCGCTGGCACCGCGACTTACAAGCGCGATGCCGCCGGCAACTTCATCCCGGGCGGTTCTATCCAGAACCCGTTCAATGCGGCGATTGGCGTGCTCACCAACGACGTCGATCTGTTCGGCACGCCGCGGGCAGCGCTTGTGAACGGGGTGCCTACCGTGATCGTGGGAAGCCCGTTCACCACTTACCCCACCGCACCGAAGAACCCACGCGCAGCCGATTGGACTCCGGATAAGCGGCCTTATTCCAACAACAGGTTTTTCCAGGCCACGCTGCGCACCGACTTCGATATCACTGACACGATCCAGATGACGTCAATTACGGACTATATCCACTACAACCACCTGAATGGCACCGAAGCGGACGGCACCTCGTTCAATGCGATCGACCTGGTGCGGGACTGGGGCAAGATCAAGACGTTCGCCGAGGAAGTCCGGTTCAGCAGCACCGATAACACGTCCGCGCTCCGCTGGGTGGTGGGGGGCAATTACGAGCGCACATCCGCCGATGAAATCATCGACAATACCTACTACGATGCATCGACCTCGCACGGTGGCCAATATCAGGGATTTACCGCCAACAGCTACCCCAGCTTCCAGGACATGACCAACCTGGCCGTGTTTGGCAATCTGGAGTTCCGGGTCAACGATCTGATCAACCTGCGGGGCGGGATTCGCTATACGGAAGCGAAGCGCACGGCGGAGATCGGCAACGAAAGCACGCCGGGGTATGTCGAAACCAGCCCCGTCGACTTCGGGATCACGAACTTCTTCAACGCGACCTGGCAGGCCCTGGGAACCGGGATCGGCGTTGCCAATCTCTGCCCCGGCGCTGTGGCCAACGGCCTGACACAAGAGGAGTGGGTTTATCACCCCGTGGCCGATGGTGACAGTTTCACGCTCAATCCGGACACTTGCCAAGCCGAAACCTTCCACGGCAAGCTCAAGGAGCATAACACCTCCTGGAGCCTGGGCATCGATCTCAAGCCCATGGACCACTTGCTGTTCTACGCAAACGTTGCAAGGGGCTTCAAGGCGGGAAGCTATCCAAGCGTCTCGGCGGCAACCACGAACCAGTTCCAGCCGGTCGTGCAGGAGAAGGTCACGAACTACGAAATCGGCTTCAAGTCTACGATACCCGATTTGCGCATGACGTTGAACGGCGCGCTGTTCTACAACGATTATCGAAACAAGCAGGTCCGCGCCAAGATCGTCGATCGGATATTCGGCTTTCTCGACGCTCTCCAGAACGTGCCCAAATCCGAAATCAAGGGTGCCGAGATCGAAATGGCGAGCTCGCCGGTCGACGGGCTCAATCTTGGTGTTTCGGCGACATATCTTGACACGAAGGTCAAGAATTATATCGGCGCCAATCCGAACGAGTTCTCCGGCTCGTTCCTGAGCTACGCGGCGATCCCGCTCGATTACAAGGGAGCGAAGTTGCCCTTCGCGCCCAAGTGGCAGGTTTCCGCATCATTCGATTACACAGTGCCGGTCAGCGACAAGTGGAGCGCGATGGTCGGCGCGGTGTTGAGCGCGCAGACCAAGACCATCGCCGGTCTTTATGGCGCAAACGACAAGGTTTCGCAGTATGTGTACCGCATCAACGGCCGCACGCTGCTCGACCTGACGGCGGCGATGATTTCGAAGGATGGCTGGAAGATCTCCGTCTGGGGCAAGAACGTCACGAACAAGTATTACTGGACGAACGCCATCCTTAGTTTCGATACCAATGTTCGTTACACCGGGCGCCCTGCGGAATACGGCATGACGGTCGGGTATCAGTTCTAATTGCAAGTTAAGAACGACGGCGGGGCTCTGTGAAACTGGTTCGTGGAGCCCCGCCTGGCCTCTGACGGGCGTAAGCCCTCAGTCCACTATTCCGGTCTGTCTTGGGCTCCGCCGTGATCGGCTGCCGGGTCGCCGGCCTCACGCCGGGTGGAGTACATCTGGATAAGATCGATGATGTTGCCATCGGGCGCAAGCTGCGCAGGTCCGAGGTTATTCGGTCCTTCGCGGACCTGTCGCTTCTGAAAGATCGAAAACTTATCGTGATCGCAGCGGTTGGATGCCGGGGCATCTTTGGTCTTGACCAAATGGACAGTCACAGCTAGCTGATGTTGCTCGCGGTTCGGAACTGAGGATGGCCTTGCTTGGTGCCTGACAACCCACCGATCGCTGGCGCGCGGCGCAATCGGGAGAACGATCGTGAAAGGTCTGATGTATCGTGGCCCCGGTGAAATCCACTACGAGGATATCCCGGACGCCCGCCTTCCTGATGCCCATGGCGCGGTGGTGAAGGCTACCGTGTGCAGCATCTGCGGCACCGATTTGCACCCCTATCATACCGACATGGGCTTCAACAATTATTGCATCGGCCACGAAGCCGTGGGCGAAGTGGTGGAAGTGGGCGCGGAAGTGCGCAGCTTCGCGAAGGGCGACCGTGTGCTGATCCCGGCCTCGATTGGTTGCGGCCGCTGCAAGCCGTGCTTGTCGGGTCATGTTTACCTGTGTGACAGCTATCCGAATGGACGGGCCTATGGCCAGGGTGATCCGACTATTCCCGGCTGCCAGGCCGAAGCGATCGCGGTGACCATGGCGGACAACAACCTGTTCCTTCTTCCCGAAGGGATGAGCGACGACCTCGGCATCATGCTGACCGACAACATCGCCACCGCTTGGTACTGCGCACGACGCGGCCGGATCGAGCCGGGCAACACGGTGGCCGTGATCGGGCTGGGCTCGGTCGGGTTGCAGGCGGTGATGGCGGCGTTGGCCATGGGGGCGGAGCGGGTGTTCGGGCTCGATCTGCTGGAAGACCGGCGCAAGGACGCCTGTGCGATCGGTGCCACCGATGTCGGCGGCGAAGACGTCGTCGCCCGCGTTCTGGACGCGACCGACGGCAATGGCGTGGACGTGGTGCTGGATGCCAGCGGCGGGCGGGTGACAACGGCGTTGGCCATCGATCTGGTCAAGCGCGGCGGGCGCATCTCGCAGATCGGTGTCAGCGAACAATTCGAGATCCCGTTCCCCATCCTCGGCGCGTTGTTCAAGAACGTGGAATTCCACACCGGCGTGTGCTCGGTCCAGGCCGAGGTTCCGCACCTTATGGCTGCACTGGCCTCTGGCAAGCTGGATGCCGGTCAGGTCGGCGGGATCATCACTCACCGGATGAACCTGTCGGACGGTGCCGAAGCTTATCGCCTGTTCGACAGCCGTCCCGACGGGCTCAAGAAGATCGTGCTCGATCCGACCCGCTAGCGGGCGTTCGGACGGGATGGTCAACGCATCCCGGCCTTCGCCTTCAGGGCGAATGAATGATTACGCGCGCCGCCGCGATTTCGGCCATCAGGCGGGGCTGCCATTCCGGCTTTCCCCATGCCAGCAACGTGATCGATATAGCGTGCCGAATGTGCGCGAAGAACATCGCCTCTGTGATTTCTTCGTGAGCCCATAACCCCAAGGCACCGGCGAAATAGGTATTGATCGCTGTGCCGAAATCGGCCTCCGTTAACACGGCTGGCAGTGGGGTGGCGGCTTCTATCGCCACCGCGGCCGTGCGCCAGTGCTGTTCACCCTTTTTCATGTAAGCGGGGCGATGCTCATGATCAAGGACGCCGAAAAGATAGCGCGTCAGCGGCCGGAAAAACATCGGATCCGACACAAAGAAGCGCACGGCTATGTCACCCATTTTCAGTATGTATTGGAGAGGGTCCGACTGCGGATCAACTGAACTTGGCAAGCTCATAATGCGATCGATCGATCGATGGAGAAGCGTGTAAAGCACTGCGCCTTTCCCGCCGATCAGATTGTAGGATGTGAAATGGCTCATCTCTGCGTGGACGGCCAGTTCCCGCATGGAGAAGCTCACAGATCCGGATTCGCGAATGAGGTTCTCGGCTGCGTTCAGAATCCTCTGTCTGCGCTCTTCTTTCGCTCGTTCGCGAACCGTCACGCCATACTCCATCAGTTTGCACTGTACCGTGCCACCGGCCCTAGCGGGTATGCGTGGCTGTTCCAACTGCGGCCAGTCGGTGGCGCTGACTGCCATTTGCGAAAATCTTTACGTTACAGATTTTTATCGCAGGAATCGATAAATCAAAAAATAATAGGATGCATCCAAAGATTGGACTATATGATCGAGTAATGCCATGCACTTCGAGTCTGAAGAGGCAGGTCCAGGCAAAGCCGGACTGCGGCTTTGAACAGGAAGAATTGCTGGGAGAGGAACAAAGAACATCTCGAAGCAAATCGGCCCGACCACGTGCGCCGCATCCAGGACAACCGGCAGAATATGGCGTGACGCTGCGCTATAGGTGGAAATGAGGGCGGGCGGTCAATCCGCCGCAATGATTGAGAGGAACGGACATGGCTGATCTGGATGGCAAGGTGTTCATCGTCACCGGTGGCGCGAGCGGGATCGGCCGCGCGACGGTCGAGCTGCTGATCGAGCGTGGCGCGCGTGTGGCGCTTGCCGATATCGATGATCCTGCTGGAGAGGCGGTGGTAGCCGCAGCCAAAGGCAACGCGATCTATGTCCATTGCGACATTGGCAGCGAAGAGGACGTCAAAGCCCTTGTCGCGCGGACGATCGACACCTTCGGCGCGCTGGACGGAGCTTTCAACAACGCCGCCATCCCGCAGGCGGGGCTGCCTCTGGCCGATGTTTCGCTGGAACGGTTCCGGCAAAGTCTCGACATCAATGTCGTTGGAACCTTCCTTTGCATGAAATACCAGATCCTCTCGATAATCGGGCGCGGTACAAAGGGCTCCATCGTCAACACCGCCTCGGCGGCGGGGGTGGTGGGCGTGCCCATGCATGGCGAGTACGTTGGTTCGAAACATGCGGTCGTCGGCCTGACCCGGGTTGCGGCGGCGGACTATGGCAAGCACGGGATCCGCGTGAACGCGCTCGTTCCCGGCGCCGTGCGGACACCCATGCTGCAACGCGCGATGGACAACGATCCCGGGTTGGAGCCTTACCTCAATTCCATCCACCCGATCGGCCGGTTCAGTGAACCGGCGGAACAGGCCGAGGCAGCCGTCTGGCTGCTATCGGACGCCGCGTCCTTCGTGACCGGCGCCTGTCTTGCCGTCGATGGCGGGTTCACCACGATCTGAGGACTTGCGGGAGCGCTGCCATGTACAACGCCAAGATTCTCGCCGCGATACCGCGCCGAAAGGATATCTCCGAACAGCAGTTCCACGATCACTGGCGTCATCCGCATGGCACGCTCAGCAAGAAGATCGCCTGCCTGCGCGGCTATATCCAGTCGCACCGGATCGACAGCCCGCTGCTTCCCGACAAGCAGCGGGTCTATGACGGCATTACCGAGTTGTGGTTCGACAGCCTGGACGATGCCCTCGCGCTCGGCAAGGATCCGGCTCACGCCAAGTACAATATTCCCGACGAGCCGCTATTTGTCGATATGGACGGATTGACCTTCACCTTCTTCGAGGAAGAGGTGCTGCGCTCGCGTCCTTCGGTCGATGATCCGGACGATGCTGCGGTGCATTGGTCCCCAACCGACTGGTCGGTCAGTGCCAAGATCATCCAACTGGTCGAAAGCGACGGCAATGTCGATTGGGCGGCCGACGACGACGGCGCGCTGGGTGACCGGCTGGGTGCATACCGTCATGTTCGCTCGCGCCCGGTTGCTAAAGTGCATGGGGATTCCCCACCCTTCATCGGCGCGCGTGAACTGTGGTGGCCCACGCTATCCGCGCTGGAACGCGGGGTCACGGCAGATCCGCAGGCTTTTGCCACCCTGATGGGTCGCGCTGGCGTTCACCATACCCTCATCGCCAATGCCGAGCGTATAATATGAGCGGGCATAGCGAAGGACTGCTGCCGCCCGGTTTCGAGGATTTGCTGGAGTTCGTGCCGCACTGGGTCGGGTCGACGGCCCAGGAACGCTGGGACATCCGCGCACGTTCCAGTATGGACGATATCCGGCGGTTCTACACGGTGATGCTCGCCCGGTCGGAAGCCATTCTGGCGCATGTCGGCCAGTTCCCGCTCGATGCGCTGCCGGAACCCGTGCTGCGCCTGTTCCGCCTGCAGCTGGCGCTTGCCCAGGCTGCCATGGCAGTGGAACTGCACAGGCAGCCACGCGCAATCAATTCGCCGTTTCCCCATTCTGTGCGGATCGTGCGTACCGCTGAACCGACGGCCTGAAGGAGAAGTGCCGTGAACGAGATGACAGAGCTTGCCGGCATCTGTACCAGCGACCTCACCCGCAGCGCCGGGCTCGGCACAGGGCCCGTCTCATGCGAACCCTACCGGTCGCCCGAATACTTCGAGCGCGAGCGCGAGCAGTTGTTCAAGCGGGCCTGGCTCACCGTCGGACGGATCGAACAGGTCCCCGAAAAGGGAAGCTTCTTCACCAAGACGATCGAGATATGGAACACGCCGATCGTTGTCGTGCGTACCAGCGACGATAAGGTTCAGGCCTTCTACAACGTCTGCCCGCATCGCGGAAACCAGGTGGTTCTGGAAGAGCGTGGCCGGGCGTCGCGTTTCATGTGCAACTATCACAACTGGGTGTTTCGCAACGATGGCCGCCTGTTCGGGATCCCGGACGAGGCAAATTTCTTCGATGTCGACAAGAAGGCTTGCGGTTTGCGCCCGATTGCCACCGAGGTGTGGGAAGGGTGGATATTCATCAACCACCAAGCCGTCCCCGAAGTGGGGCTGACCGAATTCCTTGGCGAGTTCGGCCGGCGCTTTTCAGGCATCTCTTGGGAGAACACCGAAACCTCGCTTTACTTCGAGGCGCACCTCGATGCGAACTGGAAGGTGCTGGCCGATGCCTTCTCGGAGACTTATCACATCCCCTCCATTCATCCGGCAACTATCGGCAAGACTTTCGCCAGCCAGGTAAACCCGCATTCGCGACCTTTGGACGCCTTGTTCTGGGGGCCACACCGGCAGTTTTCCACTTTCGGAAACCCCGAATATGCGCCTCCCGAAGATGCGATGGTGGAAAAGATGGCCTATGCTAACCGGGATACCGGCAACGTGCTGGGTGCCGCAGACACCGCTGGCATGTCACGCTATCTCGATCATCCCGCGATCAATCCCAAGCAGTCGCGCTACTGGGCCCTGGACATCGCCGTGGCCTTTCCCACGCTGCATATCAATCTCTCGCCGGGTGGCTTCTGGTCTCATCGGTTCTGGCCCATCAGCGTCAACCGCACCCGCTGGGAAGCAGAGTTCCACGTTCCGCGTCCGACAACTGCGCACGAATGCCTACAGCAGGAACTTTACGTCGCGCGCATCGCCGAAATCCTGCTCGAGGACGTCACCAATACCGAGCGCACGCAGCGGGGCATCGAGGCGCGTGCCTTTGACACCATGCAGTTGCAGGATGGAGAGGTGCAGATCCGTCATAACCTGCACCATGTTGATCGCTGGGTGAACGCGGCAAGCGTGAGCGAAGCGCTGAACGGCTGACAGAGGGAATGGCAATGGCGGACATGGCCGCGCTTTCTGCCCAGCGGAGTGCGCCTGTCCACGGACAGCTACGTCAACGGAAAGGCGCTGGCCCGCGTTCTTCATGCGTTTCGGGATGTATGTAACCGTCGGGGCTCCGACGTGTTGCGCGGGTACCGTCCGCGAGGCCGCCCGTCGCGACGATAGGAATATCCAGCTGCCGTCGGGCTTTCTGAAGCAAGGTGAACAGGTGAAGGTTCTGATCCCCCGCCGTACCGCCTTTCTCCGCTCCGCCCCGGACAACTCCGTCCGCACCAGCCTCTTGCGCGAGAAGCGCCTCTTCCAGCGTTTCAGTCATGTGATAGGTTGTCAGACCGGCGTCCTTGATCCGCTGGATATAGCGCAGCGGATTGCCGTAGCCGGTCGTGACGAACTGACTTTTGCCTTCTAGCCCCTATTTGAGCATGGCCTTTTCCTGCTCTGGGCGTTCAATAAGCCAGTCGATGGCAAAATGAAGACCTATCGGCCGATTGGTCCTGGCACGCACAAAATCGAACTGTTCCTGCATTCCAGCCGGATCGAGAAACATCGTTTCGATCAGACCGACTGCTCCGGCTGCGACCACCGCGCTGACCAGAGATTCGCGAGAGATCACACCAATCGGCGCCTGGAATATCGGAAATTCAGCACCCGTATGTCTGACGACGCGATGGTTCTCGAAAGAGTGCATCATACCGTACCTGTATTCGCGAATATCGAACGCGTGGTCGGACGTCAGGCTGGCCTGGCAAATGGATGAGGTGCGTGGAGCGGAACGCCGACGTCATCCAGTTCGCCGAATGTCGAAGCCTTTACAGCACGCGCATAAGCAGGCCGTGCCATCACGTTTTTCCGCCATGCAGCGATATTCGGAAACCTGTTGGTATCGTCCCATACGACCAGTTTGGCGACGCGCATCGCGTATTCCATCATAATATCGGCGGCAGTGAATTCGGCCCCGCCGAAGTACGGATGCTTGCTCAGAAAGGCCTCGACGAACTCGAAAACCGCAGCCGCGCCGATCGGCTCGAAGCCGTCGTTACGGTTGGCCGCATCATAGCCGCGCGGAGCCTGGTCCACGTCGATGCCTGCCGCCATCGCAGAAAGACGCCGTTGGGTCATCCGTGCGAGCGCGGTCCCTTCGGCAAAGTGCATCCATTGAGTGTGGAACAGAAAGTCGTTGGATGTCTTGGATGGAACCAGGTGCCCATCACCATGAAGCGCCAGCAAGATATCGATGATCGCTCCGGATTCGACGATCAGTTCGCCAGCATATCCCATGACCGGTGCCATCGGCATGCCCGGCAGCACCTCCTGCAAGGCCATCAGTGAGCCGAACTGATCGCCCGGTCGGAAAACGAGATCGTATTTCAGATCGAGTTCCTCGCAAAGCCACACGACGCGAAAACCACGCGATGCTTCGAAGTGATAGATCGTCGGGTAGTTTCCATTGCTATTCATGATCATTTCTCCAGACCGCGAGCGATCATCGCGCTCAGAAGTTTGCTCCCAAGGTGACGGAAAGGGTGCGTGGGCGGATGTAGGAAATCCACGTCGGCGAGTTGGGATTTCCCAGAACCTTGTAGCTGGATATCGTCCCGATGCCGTGGGTGTCGAAAACGTTCTCAAGCCGGAGCTGAACATCGAACTTCTCGAAATTGATCCCGGCGCGCAGATCGACGCTGGTGTAGGATGGAATGACGACATTCGGGTCACTCGGCGATCCGGGATACGAACTGTTCTTTTTACCCTGATATTTGACAGTAGCGCCGAATGTGGCCTTGCTGCCCCCCCCGACAGCTGCGGCGTAATCGGTCGAAAGCGACCCCGCGTATTTCGAATTGAGGGGTAACTGTTCCCCTGCTGATGCCCCTGTAGCCGCGGTGGCAGCCGGATTTGCCTTGATGATCTTGGGATCGGTATAACCGGCATTGCCCGAGACGATCAGTCCGGGCATCGGCCGCAACGCGAATTCCAGTTCGAGTCCCTTCACGCGCGCCTTGCCGCCATTGTTCGTATAAGGTTGGCCAAAGGAATCGTACTGGTCGATCTGGACGTTGCTCCAGTCGATCTGGAATGCGGAGAAGCTGCCCGACAGCAGGTTGTCGCTAGTCGCTGCCTTGATGCCGACTTCATAGTTCCAGACAGTATCCGGCTTGAAAGTTGTCGGCGTGCCCGGATCTAGACTGACGCCCGGACCGCCCGGGCGATAGCCACTTGCAGCGCGCGCATAGAGATTGATCTGGTCATTCGGCCGCCAGCGTACCGTCGCAAGATATGTTTTGGCCGAATCCGACACGCGCGGTAGTGATCGGTTGCCCCCGGGGATCACGGCATCCTGTGTCGTGCTTTGGCGATAGGACTGCTTGTTGTCACTATAGCGGAAACCGCCGGTGATATCGAACCGGTCAGTAACGTAGAATGTCAGATTCCCATAACCGGATATCTCCCGATAAGTGCCCGATGTCAGGCCGTTACTGAGGTAGGTGTACGGTGCCGGGAACGGCTCGAGCCCAGGCAGGGCATTGATGCGCGTTTCGGCGAAGAAGCCCGTACGTTCATGCGTATAGTATCCTCCGAGCAGAAACTCGACGGGCCCCAGACGCTTCGAAACGAAGCGTAGCTCTTCGGTATATTTCTTCATGGCCAGATTGCCACGGGTGGGCGTGGTAAACGTGCCGGCAGGAACACCCGCAAGCAGCGTCAGGATATAGCCATAAGCATTGGTGAAATCGATAAACGTATCGACGTCATACTTTGCGAAACTCGAATTCGCGACGATCGAGCCTGGACCGACGTCATATTCGACCTTGGCAGTCGCCGTTGTATATTTTGCGCGAATCCCTTCATCCCAAGGCGATGAGTCCTTGTTTACACCGTACTTAGGAGTACGGGTGTCGCTTTCCGCAAGGGTGTAGTTGAGCGCTTTTGTGTCTGTATCCTGATACGCTGCCGTCAGTTCGACCTTGAGATCGCTAGACGGCTCCCAAAGCGCTGCGACCCGTCCGCCGTAGGAATTACCATCGTTGTGATCCTTCTTGCCCGTATAGACATTGTCGACCCAACCAGGGCTATGGCGGGCAAGCACCGTCGCCCGGACGGCCAACTTGTCCCTTACGACCGGCAAGTTGAAGTTCCCGCGTATGCCATAGCCTTCGCTACCGCCTTTTACTGACGACGCATCAACTTTTATGGACCCGCTGAATTCCGCCAGATCGGGCTTTCTGGAAATCAGGCGAACGAGGCCGCCCAGGCTTGATGCTCCATAAAGCGTCCCTTGCGGGCCTTTCAGAACTTCGATGCGCTCGATATCGGTAATGTCGGGGTCGGGCGTTACAAATGCGCCATAAGACAGCGAACCGGTCGCCGTGAAGGGATTGTCGTCAAAATAATAGGCGACGGTCGCGGTAGACTGGAATGACCCCGTATTAAGGCCCCGCAGGATCACCGTGCCATAGCCCGGCGCGCCATGGTCTCGTGATGCGAAGCCGGGGACCAGTGCGATGTAATCGGCGACCCGCTGCACGCCCTGCGCTTCCATTTGCTGAGAACCAATCGCTGTGATGGCCGCCGGAACATCCTGAAGGCGCTCTGCGCGTTTCGACGCAGTAACGATGATCGGCTGCCCCCAGTCTTCGGAATTATCGGACTTGTCCTGCGCATGGGCCTGCCCGCCCATTATAAGCATCAGCGCCGTAGTCGCGCAAAGTGCCTGCCTGTTGCTCATCCCAATCTCCCCTTCTTTTTGTTAGCTAGTTGTTCGGCCGCCGTAGTGTGATGCAACAACTGGCACGGCCATTTGTCTTTCGTGTCCGACGAATTACGTGCGCGCTCGGCGGACGGGGAACGGCATTGGCGAGCCAATCGGCAGGCCATGTTCATCGACACCGCCGGGCTGGGCGGCCTTGTCCGCACGGATATAGGCTGGGCGCTGTTCGACCATGCCGCGCCACTTCGTCGTAATCGGATAGTCCTCAAGATCGATCTGGCTCATCAACATCGAATGCCGAACCTGATAATGCATCATGATATCGGCAGCGCTGAACCGCGACCCTCCGAAATACGGAAACTCCGAAAGATACGCCTCGATGGCGTCGAAGATCGCGCGTGGCCCGATCAGAAAGTTCATCAAGGCTGTCGGGGTGGCCTGCGGCAGTGCTGCGGCGATAGGCGAATTCGGTCGGTAGCCTTCAGGCAATTCGTCTACGTCCAGTTCCAACGCGGATGCGACTAAGCGCCACCCAAGCATCCTCGCCTGCGCAGTCCCTTCTGCGAAATGCATCCATTGTGTGTGGTACAGAAAATCATCCGAATCTATTGGCGGACGCATCGATGTATCGGCAGATCTGGCAAGCAAGATGTCGAGAATAGCGCCGGACTCAACGATCATATGGCCATCTATGACTACCGACGGTGCCATCGGTACGCTCGGATTCGCGGATCTTATTAATCCGACAGAGGCAAATATATCATCTTTCTCGAATGTCAGATGATAGGGAATGCCGAGTTCTTCGCAAAGCCATGCGACACGGAATGAACGCCTTCCTTCAATATGATAAATTTCTATTGGCTTCAAACCGGCGCTCATGCGCAATCTCCCTGCTCCCGCCCGTCGCCCGAGGACGACGCCGAACCGTTAAATGGTCATATATGACTAGTTGAACATGACCACATATGCAAGCGTGAGATTAAGAACGCGTAGAAAAATTAACCTATATTTATCATAGCCTTATCTGGATGCGGCGTGTGGAAAGTCGAGGCTGGCCTCAAAAGGCGCTATGTCCGACGTCAGTGCACCCATCACGGAGTCTTCCGTGCCCAGCGCACCCCCAGGTCAATCTATCGCCGGCAACGCAAGGATGCAGCGTGGCCAGGTCGTAAACCCATCGACAGCCTAATGAGTGCGTTGACCGCCAGAGAAACGGAAGGCTATGCGTTTTGCGAATGGCGCGACCGTGCCCCGCCCGGACAGGAGTTTGTAGACCTTTCATGGAAGAGCAGGTGATCAAGAGCCGCACGCGCAAATTGACTGCTCGCGGGCTTGCGACGCGCAAACTTATTCTATCGACGACCGTCGAACTGATCGCAAAACAAGGATACCACGCGTCCAATATCCAATTGATTTCCGAGGCATGTGGAATACCGCGTGGTTCGATCCTCCATCAGTTTCCGACACGACTGGATTTGATGGCGTCGGTCATTGAGTTCATCACATCGGAAATGACACTAAATACCCAGCAACTTCTCGCCGCGGAGCCCGACCCGAAAGTTCGCTTGTTGTCATTTTTCGATGTAGTTTGGGGCGTTGCCCGCAGTGACCTTTCCGTGGCGAACGCCGAAATTCAGGACGCATCGCACTGGGATGCAGACCTTGCCGACAAGGTTGGAAGGATGACGGATGTGCTGGAAGGCGGTTTCATCCGAGAATTTCTGTCGATCGCAGAAGCGGCTGGAATTGCTCATCCGAGAGCACTGTTGCCGCTACTGACGATGACCTTGGTCTCGATGCGCGGGTTTTTGGTGAGTTTTCGCCTACTTGAGAAAGAGACGTTCCTTCGGCCAGGGCACGACTACCTGCGCGCACATTTCAATGCGGCTCTGCAGCAGAGCCTGGGTTGAATGTGGTAGTCAGCGGATTGACCAAATTAAGCCCTATGCCGCGAACTCGCGCCGGTGCGCACCAAGCTTAGGAGACCTGCGCGGTGACTGACTCGTTGGGGATTCCCGAGACCGCAGAAATCTGCCTCGATGGTGCTGACAGATTGGAGTTCGGCGCCATGGGAACAGCGATTGGCTTGCGGGACGATTATGACGATGCATCGCTGCGCCGATTGTCGCGGACGACGAAGCACGCGAACCAGGCGCGTCGTCTTCTGGCCCTGGCCGAGATTTACGATGGGGGTAGCCGGAGTGCGGAGGCGCGGATCGGTGGTGTCGGACTTCAGATTGTGCGGGACTGGGTGCTGCGGTTCAATGCCCGTGGCCGTGACGGCTTGCTCGACGGCAAGGCTCCCGGGCCGCGTTCGCGGCTCAACGATGCTCAGCGCCGGGCATTGGTGGATATTGTTGAGCGCGGCCCGATCCCGGCCATCCATGGCGTCGTGCGCTGGCGCCTGATTGACCTGGTCCAGTGGCTTCATGACGAATTTGCAGTCTCGCTAGACGAAACCAATGTCAGCCGGGAGCTGAAGAAGCTGGGCTACGTGAAGCTTACCGCGCGGCCGCGCCACCATGCCGAGAATGAACATGCTATGGAGGCCTTCAAAAAGGGGGCTTCGCTGCCGAGCTGGCAATGGTCAGGGCAGCCCTCTCGAAGGGCACACCCATAGAGAAATGGTTCCAGGACGAGGCCCGCGTGGGCCAGAAGAACAAGATCACCCGGCGCTGGGCGAGGCGTGGAACCCGGCCGTCGGCACCCCAGGACCAGCTACACCTTTGGCGCGATCTGCCCGGAACACGGCAAGGGTGTCGGTCTCGTTCTGCCCTTCTGCAACACCGAGACGATGGTCCTGCATCTTGCCGAGATCTCGCTCGCCGTCGCGCGCGCCTCGATTGCGCGCAGGGTCTCCAGAACCTTGGGCGGCGTTATCGCCGCGATCGGCAGACTGCTAAGCGAGGGAAAGACATCTCTCTCGAAAGAGCGCAGGACATCGGCTGCATGACGCTTGGCCCATTGGTGTGAATTGGCCTCGTGCCATTCGCGCGCAATCTTTTCGAAGGTATTGCGCGATGCCTCCACGTTGGCCTTAATCTTGAGCTTCTTTTGAACAGTGGGATCCAGGCCTTCTGCCAGCAGGCGGCGCGCGTCGTCTCGCTTCTCCCGAGCCGCAACGAGAGTGATAAGGGGGTACGGCCCCAACGACAGGGTCTTCTCCTTCCCGTCGAACTTGAATTTCATGCGCCAGAGCTTCGAACCCTGCGGCGACACATAGAGGTAGAGCTGATGTGCATCGGCAAGTTTGTAGGCCTTTGGTCCGGGCTTGGCGGCGCGAATTCTGGCGTCATTCAGCATGGCGGCGGATACCCCATTTCCGTACCCCATAACCTGTGGAGGGGCACGAACCAATGGGAACGGGCCGGATGGGAAAATCCTCGTATTTCTAGGAGTTTTGTCAAGCCCGGTGGACTTTTGGGGCCCCTTGGGAACGAGGCTCTGGCGGAGAGGGTGGGATTCGAACCCACGGTACGGTTGCCCGTACACCGCATTTCGAGTGCGGCGCATTCGACCTCTCTGCCACCTCTCCGCATGAGAGCGCCTGACGGCGAGCGGGTCGCCGGGGTCGAAGAAGCGCGCCGGTAGCCCATGTGGGGGGGATTGCCAAGCCCCTCTTGCGCGAAAATGCGCAAGGTGGCCGGGGCTTTGCTTGTCTCGCATCCGCACAAACCCTATAATGGAGCCATGACCAGGGCCTCTTACTACTCTCCCCAGGCCGGCCGCGTGATCGATGCACCGCAGCGGAACAAGGCGCGATTTGCCATCGGCGATGTTGTGCGGCACCGTTTGCACGATTTTCGCGGGGTCGTCTTCGATATCGATCCGGTGTTCGCCAACAGCGAGGAGTGGTACGAATCCATCCCCGCCGAACTGCGCCCGCCGCGCGAACAGCCGTTCTACCACCTCCTCGCCGAAAACGAGGAATCGAGCTATGTCGCCTATGTCAGCCAGCAGAACCTGCTTGCCGACGGGGAGGGCGGGCCGGTCGATCATCCGTCGCTCACGCAGATCTTCGAGGATTATCGCGAAGGGCGCTATCTGCTGCGGCGAGGTCTGGCGCACTGACGCCGCCTGCTTCGGTCGCTTGCGCGCCTCTCAGGCGGCGATGGCGATCAGGCGGCGGGTATCGGCGCTTTCCAGCATGCGGGTGATGGCGTGGGCCGGCACCGGGCGAGACAGCAGGTAGCCCTGCATCTCGTGGCAGCCGGCGGCACGCAGGAATTCGAACTGGGCCTGCGTTTCCACGCCCTCGGCCGTCAGCAGCAGGCCATTGGCCCGCGCCAGGTTGGCGATCGCCTCGACCAGAGCCGCGCCGGGGCGGCTTTCGACCGCGTTGACGAACGAGCGATCGATCTTGATCCGGTCCACCGCGATGTCGCGGATGTGGCTGAGCGAGGAATAGCCTGTCCCGAAATCGTCAAGCGCGCAGGAGACGCCCAGCTCGCGCAGCCGCGCCAGGGTTTCGGCGACGTCCTGCGAGCGGGTCATCAGCGCGGTCTCGGTGATTTCCAGTTCCAGCCGCGTGGGGTCCCAGCCGGAAGCCGCCAGCATCTCGCCGATGACATCGGGGAAGGCGCGGTTGCGGACCTGGATCGGTGAGACATTGACGGCAAGCCGCAGGCCCGGCCATTCGCGCGCGTCTGCCAGCGCCTTGCGCAGCACCCAGTTGCCCAGCACTTCGATCAGCCCGCATTCCTCGGCCGCCTGGATGAACCCCGCCGGGCTCATCAGGCCGTGGATCGGATGCTGCCAGCGCAGCAGCGCCTCGACCCCGGTGATCTCGCCGGTCTGGGCGCAGCAGATCGGCTGGTAATGGACGCGCAACTGTTCGTCGCAACTGGCGAGTGCCTGGCGCAGTTCGCGGTTGGTGCTGTCGCGGTGGCGGACGATCTCGTCGAGGTCGGGAGTGAAGAACACATAGCGGTCGCGGCCGTCCATCTTGGCCTTGTACAGCGCGATGTCCGCCTTGCGGGTGATCTCGGTGCGCGAGATGCCGTGTTCGGGTGCCACCGCAACGCCCAGGCTGCCGCTGATGTAGGTCTGCACGCCCGAGAGGTCGAACGGGCGCTCCAGTTCGGCGACGATGCGCGCGCAAATACGCTCGATCGCGGCGACCGTGTCGGGCTGGGTGACGATGATCGCGAACTCGTCACCGCCCAGCCGGGCGACGATGTCGTAACCGCGCACCTCGCGCACCAGGCGCTGCGCCACCTGCCGGATCAGCGCATCGCCGACCGGGTGGCCGTGCGTATCGTTGACCTGCTTGAAGCGATCGAGATCGACGTAGATGAGACCGAGCAGGGTGTCATGCCGGCGCGAAAAGGCGAGCAGTTCGTCAAGCCGGGTTTCGAACATGGCGCGGTTGGCAAGGCCGGTCAGCCCGTCATGCATGGCCTGATGTTGGGCATGGCGGCGGCTTTCCTCAAGGTCCACGGTGCGGCGCACCAGCCTGCTGGCGAGCCCGTAGATGATCAGCGCGGCGATGGTCAGCACGGTCAGCGACAGCGGCGCGATCAGCCGCGTGACCTGCCGGCCGGGCGCGAACGGCTTCCACACGAAGTAGCCGACCACGGCACGCGCGTGATCGTGCAAGGGTACGGTCGCCTCGTCCCAGGCGATGGTGGGCACCGACTGGAACCGCGCCTTGCTGAGGCCGAAGTTGTGTCCCAGCCGCGAGAAGAACGCATCGTCGAGATAGGCGACCGCGACGTGCAGATATTCGGTGCCCATCGCCTGGGCATAGTCGCCCGAATCGGTGACGATCGGCTTGAGGCTGATGACGGCGGGGCGGCCGCGCAGGATGGCGAGGTCCCAGACCCCGCGCGACAGCATGGCGCTGCCCCGCGCCTTGCCCGAATGGACCGAAGGGTCGTTGCTGCGCATCTGCGCGACCAGCGGGGCGGCGGCGGCCTCCACCGCGATATAGGATTCGGGTGCGCCGCGCCGCGCATCGTGCATGGCGTAGATCGGGCGATCGGCGGGATCGAGGATATAGACCTCGTCGAAGCCGGCATAATCGTGGAACCACAGGCCGAGGTTGAGATCGATCCAGTCGTTATCGAGCGGGCGGCGGCGCGTTTCCAGCACGGCATCGTCCCACACGGTGGAGCTTTCCTGAAGCTGGGCGATTCGCTCGACGCTTTGCTGGATGACCCGGGATACGATCGATTCGTCGCGCGACCGGGCGATGCGGTCCGCTTCGTCGCCGGACCATATCAGCAGCCCGACGACCAGCGCGAACGCCGCCAGCACGAACGCGACCAGCGTCGGTGCCAGTCGGAGCCTCGCCAGTCGGCCGAGGGGTCTGAGAGCAGCATTCTCCACAGGTCCGGTGTTAGACGCGTGTGGTTACCATGGACTTAAGGCGAAATGCGCAAAGCGTTGCCTGTAGTCACTCTCTCACACAGCCGAAGCCCCGTCGTTTGCTTATATCTAGCTGCGCAGCTTCCATCCTGATCGCAGGACGCGGAACACCAGGTATCCCAGCGCCAGATTGGTCAGCCCCAGGCCAAGCGCGCTGTGCAGCACCGCCAGATTGCTGTCGCCAATGTCGCTGCGGCCCAGGAAGCCGAAGCGAAACCCCGAAATCACATAGAAGAACGGGTTGAAGCGGCTGACCATCCGGAACAGCGGGGCGAGGTTGTCTATCACATAGAACGTGCCCGAAAGCAGCGAGAGCGGGGCGATGACGAAGTTGGTGACGGCGGCGTTATGGTCGAACTTGTCGGCCCAGATCGACGTCAGCAGGCCGAGAAAGGCGAGGAACAGCGAACCCATCAGCCCGAACCAGATCACCGCCCACGGGTGAACCATCGTCAGGTGCACCGCCGGCCACAGCAGCATCGCCCCCGCCAGCGCCAGCCCGACCAGCACCGCGCGGGTGACCGCCGCGCCGACCATCGCGATCATCAGTTCCACTTCGCTGAGCGGCGGCATCAGATAATCGATGATGGTGCCCTGCATCTTGCCCGCCAGCAGCGAGAAGCTGGCGTTGGCGAAGGCGTTCTGCATCATCCCCATGACGATCAGGCCCGGCGCGACGAACGTGGCGAAGTTGACGCCCAGCACCATCCGGCCGGACCGGCCCAGCGCCACGGTGAAGATGACCAGGAACAGCAGGGTGGTGATCGCCGGGGCCCAGATCGTCTGGGTCTGAACCTTGAAGAAGCGCCGTACCTCCTTCATATAAAGGGTCTTCAAGCCCACCGCGTTGACGCCCGGGATCAGCGGCACCCCTTTGGCCGGAAAGGCGCGGGGCTGCGGAATCTGCGATGGTGTCGGCAGGGCGGGCGAATTCGTTTGATCGGCCATGACTGGGCGACTATCGGCTGGCCGCATTTGAGGCAAGCGGCGATGGCGGACCCGGGACCGGGCGATGCAGGTATTCCGCGCGGTCGGCCGGATTTCGGCGCGATTCGATACTGGATGATTTTAGCCCGGCGCGATGCGGGGGAATGGAACGAGCATGAGCTGGACTGACGAACGCATCGAAAAGCTGACGAAGATGTGGGAAGGCGGCGCGACCGCCAGCCAGATCGCGGACGAGCTTGGCGGTGTCAGCCGCAACGCGGTGATCGGCAAGGCGCATCGCCTTGGCCTCAAGGCGCGGCCGTCGCCGGTCAAGCCGAACGAGAAGCCCGCCCGCGCCGCAGCGCCGGTCGCGCCGCGCAAGGCCCGCCCGGCCGAAGACGCTCTGCCCGCCCGCGCCGCTGAACCGGCTGCCGAAGTGCCTGCCGCACGCGAAGACCGTGCGCCGCCTGCGCGTGCGCCTGAAGCGGCAGCCTCTGCCGCGCCTGCCACACCGGCCGAACCTGTCGTCAACCAGCCGCGCATCGTCTCGGTCGGGCCCGGCGGATTCCTGCGACAGGGTCCGGGCGATCAGCAGCAGCCGATTCCCCCCGCCCCGCCGCGCCGGCTGGTGCCCGCCAAGCCCAGCGCCGAGATCGCCGGCAAGACCAGCCTGCTCGATCTCAACGATCGTGTCTGCCGCTGGCCGATGGGCCACCCCGGCGAGCCGGACTTCCATTTCTGCGGGGACAAGGTGAACCCCGGCTTCCCGTATTGCGTCGAACACTGCGGCCGTGCCTATCAGGCACAGTTGCCGCGCGGTTCACGCCGTCCGCCCCCGCCGCTGCCGTTCGGCGGCCCCCGGGTGCGCTGAAACGATGGCGCGGCGCGGATGGCGATGGCAGGTGGCGTTTGGTGCGCTGCTGGCACTCGTTCCCGTCGCAGCTCCGGCGGAGCCCGCCGCTCCCGAACCGATCGTGCCGGCCCCGGCGGCCACGCCGGTGCAACTGGTCTACGTTACGCTGACCACCTCTGCCGGCGCGATCACCCTCGCGCTCGACAAAACGCACGCGCCGCTGACGACGGCCAACTTCCTCAAGTATGTCGATAGCAAGCGAATGGACGGGGCCCTGTTCTACCGCGCGATGCACGTGCCATCGGACGAGCCCAGCGGGCTGCTCCAGGGCGGGGTGCGCGATGGCGCGAAGCTGCTGCCCCCGGTCGCGCACGAGCCGACCAGCCGGACCGGTATCCTCCACAAGGCCGGGACCATCTCGATGGCGCGGTTCGCGCCGGGCACGGCGACTGCGGATTTCCTGATCCTGGTGTCCGACATGCCGTCGCTCGATGCGGCGCCGGGCAATGCCGGGCAGGACCCCGGTGCCGGCTTCGCCGCGTTCGGGCATGTCGTCGCCGGCATGGACGTGGTCCGCGCGATCTGGAACATGCCGCGCTCCGCCACCAAGGGCGAAGGCGTGATGAAGGGCGATATGCTGGAGAACGAGGTCAGGATCGTCTCGGCCCGCCGCGCATCCGCCCCACCGGCTCCGGCACCCGTCTCCCCGGCTGCACCGCCCGTCCCCTGATCCTGCTGCAACGTCGTTGATGCGGGCCGAGCGCGTCGACAATCGGCTGCGCCGAGACTGGATATGCAAAACGCCAAAGTCTGCGAGACATCGGCGTTTCCAGTTAAATCAGGGCAAATAACTATAATCACCGAAGCCGACGTTATTACAATTATTAAACATCCTTATACGCTTCCTTAGCAATTCCACTCTAGGGCAGGCCGGATAGACAAATCAAAAAGACATGGTGAATGCCGGTGGAGAACAAGGAACAGCTCTGGAGCAGTTCGGACGAGGCACGGCGCGGACGAAACTTCGTGCGCGCCACCTTGGCGGTCATCCTCGCGGTGGCGCTGGTCGGTGTAGTCGGGCCCGAAGCCTATTCCCGCCCGGCCGCGATCGGCGTCGCACTCCTCGTTTTCGCTACACTGGTGACGGTGCTGCGCCTGTCGCACGTCTGGTCGGACGAGATTAGTCGGCTCACGGGCAGCGCCGAATCCGCGCGGTCGTTCGGCAAGCAGATCGAAGAGCTGTTCGCGATGACTGACATGCTTCAGGCCGCTGAAACCCATGTCGATGCCGGCGCGGTACTGATGGCTACCTCGCAGCGCCTGCTGCCCGAAATGGGCGGCGCGCTCTATGTGTTCAACAACTCGCGCGATCGGCTCGATCTGGCCAAGGCGTGGAATACTTCGGACACCTTCGAGCCCGGCGAATCGCTGCTGCCGATCAACTGCTGGGCGCTCAAGCGCGGCAAGCCGCATATCAACGATGTCCGCTCGCAGACGCTGTGCTGCATGCATCACATCGGCCAGGCAGCGACGCTGGAAGTGCCGATGATGGCGCGCGGACAGGTGTTCGGCCTGCTCATGCTGGCGTGCGGCGGCGAAGATGCCTACGCGAAGCTTCGCAAAATCAGCCGCGTCTCGCGGGCGCTGGCCGATTCGATGTCACTTACCCTGTCCAACATTGCCCTGCGCGAAACACTGCGCACCCAGTCGCTGCGCGATCCGCTGACCGGGCTCTACAACCGCCGCTACATGGAAGATGCGCTGGAACGCTACATCAGCCTGGCCGAGCGGGCGGGCACTGCCACTTCGGTGGTGATGATCGATCTCGACAACTTCAAGTCGCTGAACGACCAGCACGGGCACGCCAAGGGCGATGCGGTGCTGCGCGACGTTGCCAACCAGCTTGTTTCGGCGCTGCGGCCCTCGGACGTCATCGCCCGCTACGGCGGCGAGGAACTGGTCATCATCATGCCCAACTGCGGGCTGGAAGACGCGGCGCAAAAGGCCGAAACGCTGCGCATGCGGGTGGAAAGCCTGAGCGATATCCACGGCACCCCGGTGACCGCCTCGTTCGGCGTTGCCTCGGTCCCGCAGACCGCCACCGGGCCGTCCGACGTCATCCCGATGGCCGACGCGGCGCTCTATGTCGCCAAGGGCGCGGGCAAGAACCAGGTCCGCAAGGCCGACAAGCGCGCCGGCAACAGCGAAGCGCCTCCCGCCGCGCGACTGGCGGTTACGGGCTGACGCAGCGCGATCAAAAGCATGGTCCGTTTAATCAGCACCACAAGTTCCGTTCGTGTCGAGCGAAGTCGAGACACGCTGGCGCTGTGGTTTCCATGTCTCGGCTTCGCTCGACATGAACGGTGAATGATTCAGATTTCACGCGCCTGGCGATAGGGTGACCGTGCCGCCCCCGGCCTTTCTGCCTTCGTCATCGCGAGCCGTCGGCGAAGCGATCCAGAGCGGTTTGCACCGCGCGCCACCTTCGCGACCCCAGAAAGATGGTTCACGCGGAGACGCGGAGGCGCGGAGATGTTCAGCTTGCCGCCGCGCGGCTTTCTTTCCGACGATGCGTTTGTCTCGGCGTCGTAACAGGGAGAAAGGCTGCGCTATCGCGCAACCCCTCTGCGCCTCCGCGCCTTCGCGTGAACCATCTTTTTCTTCCTGGGGCCGATCGCGGCATAGTGGGCAATCCCGCCAATCTCGCCTCCGCTCCCGCCTGTTTCCTACAGACCTCGCCCTGGGTATCATCCGCAGGTGCTCACGCGCCTGCTCTTTCCCATCGTCAGTCCGTGCCCGTCCCGAAAACGAAGATTTTCCGGCGACATGTGTAACTTTCGAAAATCACCCATAAATATATGACTGAAAACGAAATAATGGCCAATTTCGAAAGTTACAAGGTGTAACCTTTGTAACTTTCGGTCGTGCCGGCATCCACCTAAAGCCCCAGCCGCAATTGCCCGTCCCGCTCGTCCTCGGGAACAGGTTCATCCTGTTCCAGCGCGGACAGGGTCAGGCCCATCAGGCGAACCGGCTGCGGCAGCGGCATGAGTTCATCCAGCAGCGTCCGGCCCAGCATCGCGAATTCCGCCCGGTCCGTCACCGCATGTGGTAGCGAGCGGGCGCGGGTGAGGGTGGTGAAATCGGCGTAGCGCAGCTTGAGCGTGACGGTGCGGCCGTGGGCATCGGCGCGCTCGATGCGGTCCCAGACCAGCGCGATGATGTCTTCGAGCGTTTCGCGCAAGGCTTCCGGAGCGGTGATGTTCTCGAAGAAGGTCCGTTCTCCGCCCAGCGACTTGCGCGGACGGTCGGGCCGGACCTGGCGCAAGTCCACCCCGCGCGCGGCGCGGAACAGGTATTCGGCGAAGCTGCCGAAATGCGTGCGCAGCCAGGCCAGGTCCTTGGCGGCAAGGTCCGCCCCGGTCTCGATGCCGAGCCGCGCCATCTTCTCCGCGCCCTTCGGGCCGACCCCGTGAAAGCGCCGGACCGGCAGCCCGGCCACGAACCGCGCGCCTTCGCCGGGGCGGATGACGCACAGGCCATCGGGCTTGTTCTGATCGCTCGCCAGCTTGGCGAGGAACTTGTTGTACGATACCCCGGCGCTGGCGGTCAGCCCGGTATCGGCGCGGATGCGGCGGCGGATCTCCTCGGCGATGCGGGTCGCTGAGCCCAGCCCGCGCAGATCGGCGGTCACATCGAGATAGGCCTCATCCAGCGAGAGCGGTTCGACCAGCGTGGTGTAATCGAGGAAGATCGCGCGGATCTGCTGGCTGACCGCCCGGTAGACCTCGAAGCGCGGCTTGCGGAACAGCAGGTCCGGGCACAGCCGCAGCGCCCGCCCGGACGGCATCGCCGAACGGACCCCGAACGCCCGCGCCTCGTAACTCGCCGCCGCCACCACGCCCCGGCCCGAACTGCCGCCCACTGCCACCGGCTTGCCGCGCAGCGCCGGGTCGTCGCGCTGTTCTACGCTGGCATAGAACGCATCCATGTCGACATGGATGATCTTGCGCAGGCCGTCGGCTTCGTCATCGTCGCCGTGGGCAGGCGGCTGGCTCGTCACGGGGTTCCTCTTGCGGGTGCTGCGCAGTGCCGGCGTCATGTGCGGTGATCGGATCGACTTTTCTCTAGTGGCTGCGGACCTTTTGCGCCATGGGGAAGCGCATGCTTACCCCCCCGGTCACCCCGCCGGTTGCCCGCACTGAGGCTGTGGCAACCGCGCCGGTTCCTTTCGCCATGGGTCGCGTCGAATTCATCGGCATGATGGCGATGGTCCAGGCGCTGCAGGCGCTCAGCATCGACGTGATGCTGCCCGCGCTGGGCGTGATCTCGCGCGAGCTGGCCATCCCCGATGCCAATTCGCGCCAGTTGATCGTCAGCCTCTACCTCTTGTGTTCCGGGCTGGGCGCGCTGTTTCCCGGCGCGCTGGCGGATCGCTTCGGACGGCGGCGGGTGCTGCTGACGGGGCTGGTCGCCTATGCGGTGCTGGCCTGCGTCTGTGCTGCCGCGCCCAGTTTCCAACTGCTGCTGGCGGCGCGCGCGCTGCAGGGGCTGCTGACCGCGCCGCTGCTGGTGGTGCCGATGACGATCGTGCGCGATCGCTTCAGCGGCGATCGCATGGCCAGCCTGCAGTCCATGGTCGCGGTGGTGTTCATGGCGGTGCCGATGGTGGCACCGATGCTGGGCCAGACGATCATGCTGTTCGCCGGATGGCGCTGGATCTTCGGCGCGACCGCGCTGGCCGCCTGCGCCGTGACCGCGTGGGTGGCGTTGCGCCTGCCCGAGACGCTGCGGCCGGAATACCGGCAGGAAATCCATATGTCCGCGATCCTGGGCAACGTGCGGCTGGCGCTCGGCACGCGCGAGGCGATCGGCTACATTCTGGGGGCGGCGCTGATCCACGGCACGCTGTTCGCCTATGTCAGCAGCGCCCAGCAACTGATCGCCGAGCATTTCGGTGCGGGCCTGCGCTTTCCGATGATCTTCGCGACGATGGCGCTGATCATGGCGGTGGCCAACTTCGCCAATTCCCGCATCGTCCATGCCTTCGGCGCGCGCCGGGTGTCGCAGATGGCGGTGCTGCTGTTCACGCTGGTCAACGCCGTTCACTTCGTCTTCGTCATCCGGGGCGAGGACTTGTGGCTGTTCGTGACGTTCATGGGGATGGCGATCGCGCTGGTGTCGTTCATCAACGCCAACTTCCAGTCGATCGCGCTGCAGCCGTTCGCGCACATGGCGGGATCGGCCGCATCGGTCATCTCATTCCTGCGCTCGGCGAACGGGGGGCTGCTGGGGGTGCTGGTCGGGCAGGCTTATGACGGCACCGCCCGCCCGCTGATCGGATTCATGATCTTCAGCGGGGCGGGGGCATTCATCTGTGCGCTCTATGCGGATCACTGGCGGCCGTTTCGCCGCCTGCACTATCCGGATTGACCGCGAACTATACCGCTCGGCCGCGGAAAAGCTGGACCAGGCCGACCACGATGGCGATCACCAGCAGGACGTGGATGAGCGCGCTGGAAACGTGGAACACGACGAAGCCGAGCAGCCACAGGACGAACAGGATCGCGGCGATGGTGAAAAGCATGGTTCCTCACTCCTTCTTTTGAATTTCTGAAGGGGGGAACGCTCCAGTCGGGATATGGCTGCGCCGCGCCCGGCGGGGCGCGAAACAGAATCAGGCGATCGGCTGGCGGGCCAGGCGGGCGAGTTGCCGGCGGGACAGCGCCGGGCCGGGCGGGCCTGAAACACCGGGCGCAACCGGCCCTAGCGAGGCGCGCAGGGCACCGGCCATCAGCATCGCCTTGCGCGGTGCCGGAACGTGGGCGCGCCGGTCCCACGCATGATCGCCGCGCCGGCTGACCTCGCGGCCGATCGCGCCGTATATCCCCGCCGCCGACAGCACCGCCCAGCGCTGACGCCAGGGCAGCCGCCGGGCCCCGGTGCGGGCGGAGACTTCGTATTCCTGCGCGCGGGTGCAGATGCGCCGCGCCAGTGCCACCAGCGCCGGGCGGTGGCGTGGATCGAGCACGGCATCGGCGCTGATCCCGCTTTCCGCCAGCCACTGCGCCGGCAGATAGCAGCGGCCGATGGCGTGATCGTCAGCAATGTCGCGGGCGATGTTGGCAAGCTGGAAGGCGAGCCCGAGATCGCAGGCGCGGTCGAGCGTGTCGGCGGCAAGCGGATCGTCGTCATCGGCGCTGACGCCCATCACCGCCGCCATCAGTACGCCGACGGCCCCGGCGACATGGTAGCAATAGCGCAGCAGATCGGCTTCGGTGACCGGCCGCCAGTCCGCCGCGTCCAGCGCGAAACCGGCCAGCACGTCATCCACCATAGCCTGCGTCAGCGGCACTTCGCGCACCAGTTGCCCCAGCGCATCGAACGCGGGCGAGCCGGTGACTTCACCGGCCATCGCCAGTTCGGTCAGCGTGCGGATGGTGGCGAGGCGGGCGGCGGCATCCATGGGCTCCGCCAGCGACGCCGGATCGCGCGCGTGGCCATGGTCCTGCTCGTCCGCGATATCGTCGCAGGCGCGGCACCAGGCATAGAGCAGCCAGACCCGTTCGCGGGTCGGACCATCGAACAGGCGGCTGGCGGTGGCGAAGCTCTTCGAGCCCTGCCGGATCGAACGCCGCGCCGCCGCCACAAGCGCGGGCCGGTCATAAGGGGACGCGCCCGGATCGGTCACAGTGTGCCAGGGTTCATGGCGGTGATCGGGGTGACCGGCTCATGCGCCCGCATCCGGCGCAGCAGCAGGTCCAGTTCCACCTCGGCGAGGATGATGCCCTGGTGTTGCGGGCGCACGAAGCCGGTTTCGGCCATGTGGCGGTTGAACGCCAGCAGTCCGTCATAGAAGCCGAAGGCGTTCAGCACGCCGACCGGCTTGGCGTGGTAGCCCAGTTGCGCCCAGCTTACCGCTTCCCACAGCTCGCCCATGGTGCCGACGCCGCCGGGCAGGACCAGAAACCCGTCCGACAGGCGCGTAAAGGCGGCCTTGCGTTCGTGCATGGTGTTAACAACCACCAGTTCGGTGCAATCGGGATTGGCCAGTTCGCGCGAGACCAGCGCTTCGGGAATGACGCCGGTCACCTCGCCGCCCGCATCCAGTGCCCCTTCGGCCAGCGCGCCCATTAGCCCCAGCCGGCCGCCGCCATAGACGACGCCGATGCCCTGGGAGGCCAGCGTCGCGCCGACTTCGCGGGCGAGCCGCACGAAGCGCCGGTCCGCCGGGCTGGCCGAGCCGCAGTAGACCGCCAGGCGTTTCATGCCAGATCGTCCAGCATCAACCCGGCAGTGGCCTTGGCGCTGCCGACGACGCCGGGGATGCCAGCTCCGGGGTGGGTTCCGGCACCGACCAGATAGAGGTTCTTCAGCTTGTCGTCGCGATTGTGGCCCCGGAACCACGCGCTCTGCGTCAGCAGCGGCTCAAGGCTGAAGGCATTGCCTTTCCACGCGCTGTAATCGGCTTCGAAATCGGTCGGAGCATAGTGGAAGCGGGTGACGATGCGATCGCTGATGTCCGGGATCAGCCGCCGGCCCACTTCGTCGATCACCCGCTGTTCCAGCACCGGGCCCACCTCGGCCCAGTCTATCGGCAGCTTGCCGAGGTTGGCGACCGGCACCAGCGCATAGAACGTGCTCATCCCTGCCGGAGCCATCGACGGATCGGTCACCGTGGGATGGTGGAGATAGATCGAGAAATCGCGCGGCAGCACGCCGTGATCGAAGATATCCTCCAGTAGGCCCTTGTAGCGCGGGCCGAACAGGATGGTGTGGTGCGGGATGCCGGGCCAGGTGCCCTGCAGGCCGAAGTGGACGACGAACAGACTGGGCGAAAAGCGCTTGCGCGCCAGCGTCTTGGCCATCTGCGCGCCGCGCGGCGTGTCGCCCAGCAAGGTGCGATAGGTGTGCATGATATCGCCGTTGCTGGCGACCGCGTGGAACCGCTCGCGCCAGCCGCTGGCGCATTCCACTTCGCTGACCTGATCCCCCAAGGTGTGGATGCGCGCCACCGGATCGCTCAGCCGCAGCGTGCCGCCCAGCCGCTGGAACAGCGCCGCCATGCCGGTGGCCAGCCGGTTCGTGCCGCCCTTGACCCACCAGACGCCGCCGTCCTTCTCCAGCTTGTGGATCAGGGCATAGATCGCGCTCGTGGTCATCGGGTTGCCGCCCACCAGCAGGCAGTGGAACGACAGCGCCTGACGCATATGCTCGCTCTTCACATAGTGCGAGACGGTGGCATAGACCGAGCGCCAGGCCTGATAGCGGGCCAGCGCCGGGGCCGCCTTGATCATGCTGGCGAAATCGAGGAACGCCTTGTGGCCCAGCCGCAGATAGCCTTCGCGATAGACGGCGGCGGCATAGTCGAGGAAGGCGTCGTAACCCGCGATATCGTCGGGCGCGATGCGGGCGATCTCGCGGCGCAGGGCGGCTTCGTCGTTGGAATAATCGAACAGCGTGCCGTCGGGCCAGTTGAGCCGGTAGAACGGCATGACCGGTATAAGCGTGACATCGGTTTCGATCTGCGAACCGGAAAGCGCCCACAGTTCGCGCAGGCAATCGGGATCGGTGACCACGGTGGGGCCGGCATCGAACGTGAACCCGTCCCGCTCCCACACGTAAGCGCGCCCGCCCACCTTGTCGCGCGCTTCGACCAGGGTAGTGTCGATCCCGGCGCTTTGCAGGCGGATGGCCAGCGCCAGACCGCCGAACCCCGCCCCGATGACACAGGCGCGCTTCACTGCGCGGGTCCGTTCGGACGGCCGAGATCGGCGAGCGGGCGGCCCTGTCCGGCCAGGCTGGCGCAGGCGGCGGCCAGCGGCACCGGCGGACGCCCGGCGAGGATGCGCAGCTTGTCGGCCCCGGTGGAGCGGCCGGCGTAGAACCGTTCGATCAACGGCTGGCGCAGTGTGTAGAAGCGCTGCAGCACGCGCCAGCGATCGTCCGGGCGCGCCGCGCCGAACAGCATCCGCGTCAACATCCGGTAGAACGCGCCGGCGCGCCAGTGGTGTGCGACCCATGCATGACTGGTCCTTCCTAGGCTGGTGCCCGAGATATTGTCGAGGGTGCTGACATAACTGGCGAATCTTACCGCGTCGGGAAAGGAGTACGACGTGAGAGGATGGAGCAGCGGTGCCCGCGTCCCGGCCCGGGCGGTGGCCGGCGCGCAATCGCCAGCCGTAGCGGCGAGATAGCGGTCCAGATCGCCCTTGGCGATCACCGGCAGCACGCCGGTTTCCTCATATTCGATCGCCGCGATCGTCCACCCTTGCGCGGCGGCGTAATCGGCAATGCGATTGCGGAGCAGCGGGGCATCGAGCGTACTGTCGTCCGAATAGTAGGTGTCTTCCAGAAAGATCGTGTCGGGCGTGAACGGCAGGGCATAGATGAACCGGAAACCATCGTGCTGGCTGACCGTTGCGTCCATGACCAGCGGTTCGGTGAGCCCGTGCGGGTGCACAAGGCGCACCATCTGGCCCAGGAACTTCTGCCATCCGCCCGCCATCGCCGGCAGCGAACCGGCTCCGCGCGCGTCGATCACCGCGCCCGCTTCCACGAAGCTTCCGTCCGCCAGCGCCACGCGGAACGGTTCCACCGCGCGAACAGCAACGCCGGTCAGGATATCGGCCGCCGGCATGTGTTCGCGCAGCACCGCGTCGAGCCGGCTGCCGGTGACAGACCGGTACGGCGTGCCAAGGCGGCGCGCGAAATCGGGGAAGCGGACGCCATAACCGTCCCAGCGGGCGACGATCAGCGGTTCGACCAGCGCCTGATCGGCCGGGGCGATGTCGCTGGCGAAGAATGACCACACATGGTTTCCGCCCAGCCGCGCATCGCGCTCGATCAGCACGGTGCGCAAGTCCGGCCGGCGCCGGCGCATGGCAAGGGCGATCAGGCCCCCGGCAAGGCCTGCGCCGACAACGGCAAGATCGATCGGACGCGGTGGCATCCCGGTGACCTAGGCGCACGAAACGATTGCCGCAACTTGGCATCCATGCTGCTTTGCGGCATGAATGGGTTGATGAGCGAAGAATTCAGCGTGCGCGAGGCGAATGTAGGTGATGCGGCCGCCGTCGCCGAGATATACACACCCTATGTTCTGGACAGCACGGCCACGTTCGAATCCGATCCGCCTGATGTAGAGGAGTGGGGCCGCCGCATCGCCGAGGCGGTGGAGCGCAACTATCCGTTCGTCATCGTCGAGGATGGCGCGGCGAGGCTCGTCGCGTTCGGTTTCGCGCAGCGCTACGGCCCGCGCATCGGCTATCGCTACAGCGTGGAGACCACCACGTTCGTCCACCGCGATTGCCTGGGGCGGGGCATCGGCACCGTCGTCGTCGGGGCGCTGGTCGATGCCTGCGCGGCGCGCGGCTATCGCCAGGCGTTCGCGGTGATCGCGGCGTCAGAACCGGCATCGGTGGTGGTCCACGCGCGCGCCGGCTATCGCCCGGTGGGTACGCTGACGGCAGCAGGATGGAAGCACGGCCAGTGGCTCGACGTGTTCCTGATGCAGCGCCCGCTGGGCCAGGGCAACGAAACGCTGCCCGAATAGCCTGCCCGGACAGGCGGACGTCAGCCCAGCGCCGCCGCCACCCGCAGGCGCAACGCGGGCAGGACATCGATTTCGAACCACGGATTGCGCGCCATCCACAGGCGGCTGCGCCACGCCGGGTGCGGCAGCGGGAACAGCCCGTCCGGCGCATGGTGCGAGGCGCGGACCGCTTCGGTCAGGTTGGGCGCGAAGCCGCGCGGCAGGTAGAGCCGCTGTGCATGCATGCCGAGCAGCAGGGTCAGTCGTACATCGGGCAATTCGGCCCGCAGCCGCGCATGCCACATGGGCGCGCATTCGCGGCGGGGCGGAAGGTCGCCGCCCTTGCCCTTGCCGGGATAGCAGAAGCCCGACGGCATATGCGCCACGTGGGCGGGATCGTAGAACGTCTCCCGGTCTATCGCCAGCCAGCCGCGCAGCCGGTTGCCGCTGTCATCGTCCCAGGCAAGGCCGCTGGCGTGAACCCGGCTGCCCGGCGCCTGCCCGATCACGAGAATGCGCGCGGTGCGCGTGGCGGCCACGACCGGGCGCGGCTCGAACCCCAGCGCGCGGGTGCATAGCCGACAGGCGCGGATCTCGGTCAGCAGGGTGTCGAGGGCATCGGCCATGCTCTTCCAGATGGCGGGCCCACCGTGTCACGACAAGACGGGGTGGGCCCGATCGAACGGGTGAGGATTTTTGACCTGGGCCATGGTTTGCCCTTTCGCCCCGTGCCATGACGCTGCCGGAAAAGGATGCGGGAAAGGGGAGAACAACGCGATGCCCGACATGAATCTGATACCGGCATGGACGGCGCTGTTCATGGGACTGTTCGGCTTTTTCGTGGGCATCGGTGCGCTGCGCCGGCCCGACCACTGGGAGCGCCTGCTGGCCGAGATCGCCGCGTCGCCGGCGCTGCAGGTGGTGACCGGGCTGGTCGAAATGGCGATCGGCGGCGTGGTCTACCTCGCCAACCCGTGGGATTCGGCGGACTGGCTGTCGAGCGCGCTGGCGGTGGTCGGCGGGCTGCTGGTGCTGGAAGCGCTGGCGATCATCGCCTTTTCCGACATCTACCTGGCGTTCTGGGTGCGCCGCTTCGGCCCGCTGGCGCGGCTGTGGGCGTGGTGCTCGATCGCGGTGGGGGTGGCGGCCATGGTCATCGCCGCTCTGCGGTTCTGACAGCGGCAGGCCGCCGGTGCTCAGGCAGCCTGTCGGCGGTGCGCGGCGGCTTTGGCATAGAGGGCGAAGAGATCGGCGAAATGCTGGTCCATCCCCCGCGCCGTAGCGGCAGGACGCAGGCCTTGCGCGATCACCGTGCGAATGGCTGACGCGGCCGAAGCGGCATCGCCGCTGGCAAAGGCCAGCCCGGCCCCGCCCGCCGCATGGTCGGCCGCACCGCCGCTGTCGGGGACGATCACCGGCAGCCCGCTGGCCCGCGCTTCGGCCGCCACCATGCAGAAGGTCTCCGCCTCGCAGGCGTGAACCAGCGCGTCGGCGCTGGCGAGGAGGGTGGCGAACGTCGCGCGGTCACGCTCGGGCTCGAACAGCCGGATATGCGGGTTTCCGGCGATATGCTTGAGAATGGCGCGCCGCTCGCGCCCCTCCCCCAGCATGACGAGGCCGAGCGGCATGTCGCGGCTGGCGGCGTTCACCGCGTCGATGACCAGCGGCCAGCGCTTTTCGGGTGCCAGCCGGCCGACGGCGATGAGCAGCCCGGCTCTGTCCGGCAGGCCGCACGCCTCCAGCATCCGGGCCCTCAGGCGCGGATCGCGTCGCTGCGGCGAAAACAGCCCCGCCTCAACCCCCATCGGCACCGTCACCGTGCCCGAAACACCGCCTTCGCGCAGGCGGCGGGTGAGATCGCCGTTAGCGCCGACCACGAAATCGAAAAGCCGGGACTGGCGGCGCAAGTGCTCCCAATAGACCGACATGCGGCGATCGATCGTCGGGCGCGAGAAGATCTCGCCGAACCAGCGATAGGCATAGGCCGACAGCGGATCGGCATGCATGACCAGGCTGCGCGGCGCGCTGCCGCGCCATTCCGCCACGATGCGGGCGCTGCGCCAGGGCGATGTCGCCTCGACGAAATCGGGCATCTCGGCATCCAGCATGTCATGGATGCGATTGTCGTCGGCAAAGTACCAGTACTTGCGGTCGACCGGCAGCCGGGGTGAGCGGATGCGCACGATCCTCGCCTGCGGCCCGCGTTCGATCACCTCGTCATGGTCGCCGGGGGCGAGGATGACGATCTCGTGGCCCATTTGCGGTGCGATCCGCAGCTTCTGTTCCACATAGGTCCGCACCCCGCCGCCGTGCGGGGTGTAGAAGGCGCAGACATCGACAATCTTCATGACTGGGGTTCCCGAAACGGCAGCTTCAGCGGGTGGCAGCGAGCGGGGCCATGCCGAGCCCCTTCTGGTAATTGAGAACGATGGTGAGCGGGGTGATCCCGCCGCCGGCGACGATGCGGGCCCGCGCCGCCTTGGGCTTGCCCAACCCCAGCCGGGGGTTGGCGGAAAAGCCCACCCCGTCCACCCGCCAGCCGAACTTGCGGTTGCCGTCGCGATCGTGCAGCAGCATCAGCGCAAAGGGACCGGGGCCCGGCACCCGCAGGCAGAGCCGCACCGCGCCGCTGGCCGGAACCCGCGTTTCCACCCGGCGAAAGGTCTTGCCGGCCATGATCAGCACGTTGTCGTCGGCCAGGAAATCGCCGTCCTGCGCCGGGTAGAGTTCCAGCTTGAGGTTGCCGGTGCGGTCTTTCAGCCCCTCGACCGTGACGATCACGGCGGGCCCGGTCTCGTTCGGGCGGCAGCGCCCCTCGTCCTTGCCGAGATCGGGGGACGAAGCGAGGTAGCCTTCCGCCGCGCGGGCGTGATCCGCCACGCCGCACAGGGCTGCCAGCACCGCCGCCAGCGCCGGGCGCAGGCGGGCGGTCACCGGCCGCGCTCCGGCCGGGCCAGATCGACCAGTGCCAATACGCTGCCCAGCGTCAGGTGGGTGGCCAGCAGCAGCCCCGCGATCAGCGCCATCAACTCTCCGATATCCTTCTCGTGCCCCAGCGCCATCACCGCGATGCCGGCGAACAGCAGGTCCTTGTTCGGCAGCAGCGGCAGGCGCGAGACCAGCAGGCGCAAGGTGGCGAGAAACAGCCACCAGCTCAGCGGCACGTCGGGCAGGACCAGCCGCCACAGCAGTGCCAGCAGGAATGTCGACAGCGCGATCCGGGCGAGGTGGAGGCGGGTGATCATCATCAGATCGCGGCGCGGCAGCGAGAACACCTGCCGGCGAAAGATCATCGCCGCCACCGAGATGCACAGGATCACCGCCAGCGACCACAGCAACGGGCGGCTGTCGATCCCCAGCGTGGTGGTGCCGACGATCGGCGCGACGATCGCCAGCAGCGCCACGGTCACCGCGTTGCCCGTCATCGCCGAAAGGATCGCCACGTCCTTGACCGCGCCGAACGGCGTTGCCTCCAGCGTGACGTGACGGCGGGCCCAGGTGTAGAAATAGGCCTCTCCCAGGTATCCCAGCAGCAGCTCGTTATAGATCCGCTTGCGCAGCAGGGCGACGAGCCCGGCGGCAGGAATGCCCCAGAGACGGCGAAAAATCAGCCACTCGCTCACCGGCGAGGCGAGGTAGCTGGCGGCGAAGGCGGCCCAGAACAGCGGCGTCGCCGGCACCATCGCCAGCACTCCGCCCAGCGCGATGCCGCCCATCTCGTGCAGCACCACTGCGATCACCGCCAGCGACAGGATCGCCGACAGGACCGCGCGGCGACCCCGGTTCTGCGGCCGGTCCTGCGGGGTCAGGGTGATAGAGGTGGCCGATGGCGCAGCGGCGGCAAGGGGAACGGGAACTGGAACGGCAAATGCGGGCTGGGTCACGAAAGGCTCCGGCAGGAGGCGAACATCAGTTTTGCCCGCGGGCGAGCGCTAGCCGGGCGGGGAACGCGAGGACGGTGCCGGCCTGCTGGTGAGCGCGGCCGCACAGCTCGGCCATGGCCTGGAGGAACCGCTCGGCAGACCGTTCCACTTCGTAGCGCGCCGCCAGTTGCCGGGCGCGGTGCGGCTCGGCGATCATCCGCCGCACCGCCACGAACCCCCGCGCCATGGCGTGCTCGCAGCCCGGCGGCACCAGCACCCCGGTCACCCCGGCTTCCACCAGGCACGCCATGCTGGCGCAGCAGTCGGTCGCCAGCACCGGCAGCACCATGGCTGGCGCTTCGACGACGACGCCCGGCAGGCCTTCGTAATCGGAGCTGAGGACGAAGGCGTCAGCCTGCGCCAGCAGCGCATCGACCGAACCCAGGTGCCCTACCAGCCGTACCCGGCCGGTCAGCCCCAATCGGGACACCACCCGCAGGATGGCGTCCCGATCGGGTCCGGCACCGGCGATCGTCAGGGTATCGCCGGGGCGGGCGCAGCGGGCAAAGCCGCGCAGCATCAGCGGATAGTTCTTCTGCGCCACCAGCCGCCCCGCCGCGACATAGCGGGTTGCGCCGTCCCGGCCCCGGCTGCGGGGGAGGGTGGCGAGATCACGCAGCCGCTGGCGGGTGAGGACGGGGTTGGCGATGGTCACGACGCGGTCCGGCGCGGCCCCGGTCAGGGCGGCGATCTCGCGGCTCATCGGCTCTGACAGGCCGATCAGGCGATCGAAAACCCGTCCCTGCAGCTTCAGCCACAGGGCATAGGGGCGGCGCAGCCAGCGCGGCATGTCCGGCCGGGCCAGCGCATTGCTGACCTTCAGCACCGCCGGCGGCGTCTTCGCCCCCATCAGCAGCCGGATCGTTGCGGCCACCACCGCATAGGTATTGCCGGGATAGAACACCACGTCCGCGCGGTTCTGCACCAGATAGCGATGCAGCGAATGGATCATCCACGGCGTTTCCCAGTGCGCGGTGCCAAGGCGGGTGGGAATGCGCCAGCAATCAAGGTCGGGAACGCAGGCGGGACCCCGGCCCCCGATCCGCCCCAGCACCACGACGACCTCGTGCCCGGCATCGCGCCAGGCCTGCGCCAGGTTGAGCGCCACCCTTTCGACCCCGCCGGGCTCGAAGCTGTGAATGGGGATCACGATGCGCATGCGGGTGTCCATGGAACCGCAGACGCCACAGTGGTCGCGCATCCGCACGCCGGGCAGCGCACAGGTGAAAAAATCGGTCGAGTGCTCATCGCGCCCAGCCCCTATGTCGGGGCGATGGAGCGATTGTGACAGTTCGGCCCCTGTCATGCCGCAGTGCAAAAACTGTCAGCGAACTGCCGTCTACGGCTCCTGCAGGGCGGCGTAGCGGGCCGGAGCATGCGTGCGGGCGAACCGCGCCAGCGTGGCGTCGATGCTTGAGAGCAGCGCCGGGCGGGTGACGTCGCCGGGGTGCACCGCCACCCGCACCGTCGGCAGCACCGGCAGGGTGTGGCGGGCCAGCGCCGCGAACGCCAGCGATGAGGCCGCGCGCATCGGGCTGCGGCTGGCCCAGGTCACCACCGGGCCACGGGCCAGCACCGCATCGCTGCGCGCGTCCCATACCCGCCAGTGATCTTCGGCGAGACGGAAATCGCAACGGCGCAGAGCCGCCAGTGCACCTTCGCCATAGAGCCAGGCCGGGGCGATGAACCCGGCTACCTCGCGGCCGATGACATCCTCGATCAGCGCCTTGCCCTGCCGCATGCGCGCGGCTGCCTGCCGCTCGTCGAGTCCCAGGAACTCGCCTTCGCCCGCCGTCATATGGCGCGCCTTGAACGCGGCGAGGCCGCGGTGGTCCGCCATGTCGCGGTGATACCAGCCATGGACGAAGATCTCGACCCCGGCATCGGCCCAGCCGCGCAACCGGGTCTGGAACCCCCGGTCGGCGCTCAGCGGATGGCGGCCCCAGTGATCGGGCACCACCAGCATGGCGAAGCCGGCAGTCCCGAGCCGTCGCTCCAGCAATTCGGCCAGCCGGTCGATCTCGCCTTCGAAGCGGGGGCCGACATCATGGATAGACGCCAGCAACCGGCGCTGCCGTCCTGCCGGGCGGGTATTGCAATCGGGAGGAGGCGGTGCCGTCATCTGAAGCCTGTTAACGGGAAACCCGTGCGCCCGAAATGCGGGGGCTTCCATGTGTGGGCGGGAGGTAGGCCTTCGCCGCCGGGGGCTCAAGCCATGCGCGGGGTCGTCATGAAAGAGGGGGGGCGGGGATCGGAGCGGAAAGCTCGCGTGAATCGCCGGAACTGCTAGGGTTTTGCCCTCATAGCCCCCGCCCGACCTACGGGCCGCAGGCACCGCTCGTCCCCAAAATAGGGCGGAAAACCGCAGAAAACAGGCAATTATGACATTTCTGCAAAAAAGCGTTTGACCGAATCTGGAGTTGGACTTAGAGGGCCTCTCACCGCAGCGGCGGGGTTGGAAACAGCCGGTTGCTACGGT
>NZ_BMZA01000018.1 GCF_014652555.1 Novosphingobium colocasiae | reverse complement strand
CCAGAGCGTGAATCACATCTCCGACAAAATGGGAATCCTAAATCCCCACAACCCCTAGAGCCAAGCGCGTGAAATCTGAAGCATTCTCCGTTCGTGTCGAGCGAAGTCGAGACTCTCTGGCGCTGTGTTATCCGTATCTCGACTTCGCTCGATACGAACGGAACTTGTGGTGCTAATTAAACGCGCGATGCTCTAAAATTCAAACTGGCAACGCCGCCGCGCGCGGGATGAACAGCTTGACCAGCAGCCCGCCCAGATCCTCGCTCTCCGCCAGTTCCACGTGCCCGCCGTAAAGCTCGACCACGTCGCGTACGATCGCGAGGCCCAGGCCTGTGCCCGGCTTGCCGGTATCGAGCCGGGCACCGCGATCGAAGATGCGGATGCGTTCGGCTTCGGGGATGCCCATGCCGTCATCCTCTACCCAAACCTCGCACAAGGCCGGGTCCGAGCCCGCGTCCACAGTGACGAACACGCTGCCGCCGCCGTACTTTGCGGCGTTCTCGATAAGGTTGCCCAGGATCTCCTCAAGGTCCTGCTTTTCCATCGCCACTTGCACGTCGCGGTTGCCGTCCAGATCGAAGCGCGCATGCTCGTAGAGCCGCTCCACCGCGCGCAGCACGGCTTCCAGACTGACCCACACGCTGGCGCGCGACATGCCGGCGGCGCGCCGCCCCACAGCCCGGGCGCGGGCCAGGTGGTGGTCCACCTGCCGGCGCATCACCGCCGTTTCGCGGATGACCGCGTCCGACAGGTCCGGCGCGCGGGCGGTGGCGGCGTTCATCAGCACGGTCAGCGGGGTCTTGAGCGCATGGGCAAGGTTGCCCGCGTGCGTGCGCGCCTCTTCCGCCTGCCGGTCGGTGTGCGCCAGCAGCGCGTTCAGTTCCTCGACCAGAGGGGCCACTTCGCGCGGCAGCGGGTCGGTCAGCCGGCTCGCACCGGTCTGGCGCATGCGGAAGATCGCCCGGCGGACATGGCGCAGCGGGAACAGGCCGTACCAGGTCTGCAATCCCGCCATCAGCAGCAGCCCGAAGCCGAGCGCGACGAAGCTGTAGACCAGGATCAGGCGAATCTTGCGGATCTGGTCGTTCAGGTCCTCGCGGCTGGCGGCAACGGTGAACATCCATTTCGTATCGCTGCCCGGCAGCATGATCGAGCGTTCCATGACGCGCAGCGGCTCACCGCTGAACTGGTCGCTATCGTAGACATGCGGGTTCGCGTCGAAGTGATCGAGCGGCGCATCGAGGCTGCGATCCCACAAGGAGCGTGACGGGAAGTCCTCGTGCCCCTTGCCCCTGATCTGCCAGTAAAGGCCCGAATTGGGCTCAAGGAAACGCTGGTCGCCCAGCGGCCTGACGAAAAACACCTCGCCATCGGGCCCGATTTCGGCCGAGCCGATCATGCCGGTCAGCATGTAGCCCAGTTGCTCATCGAAATTGCGGGTGATCATCGAGGTCAGCGTGCGATCGAGCGCCAGACCGCCGACCAGCAGCAGCACCGAAATCCAGCCCGCCGCGATCAGCATCATGCGCCGGCCGAGCGAGCCGGTGTGATCGTCGCGCCCGTGACCGGATGCGGCGTGGCCCGGCGCGCCTCCGGCCTCTTCGGCGGCCGGTGCGCCCGCCGTCACGTCAGCCGCGCGGTGCTTCGGCGGGATCGTCGAGGCTGTAGCCAAGGCCGCGGATGGTGGTGATGACATCGGCACCCAGCTTCTTGCGGATGCGGGTCACGAACACTTCGATGGTGTTCGAATCGCGATCGAAATCCTGATCGTAGATGTGCTCGATCAGTTCGGTGCGGCTGACGACCTTGCCCTTGTGGTGCATGAGATAGGACAGCAGCTTGTATTCCTGCGCCGTCAGCTTCACCGGCTCGCCGGCCAGCGTGACCCGCCCCGAACGGGTATCGAGCCGCACGTCGCCGGCGGTCAGTTCGCTGCTGGTATTGCCCGAAGCGCGGCGGATCAGCGCGCGCAGGCGGGCGATCAGTTCCTCGGTCTGGAACGGCTTGGCGAGGTAATCGTCAGCTCCGGCATCGAGCCCGGCCACCTTGTCCGACCAGCTATCGCGCGCGGTCAGCACCAGCACCGGGAAATGCCGGCCTTCGCGCCGCCACATGCCCAGCACGGTCAGGCCGTCGATCTCGGGCAGGCCGAGGTCGAGGATCACCGCGTCGTACTCCTCGGTCGAGCCGAGGAAGTGGCCGTCTTCGCCATCGGTTGACAGATCGACGGCATAGCCGTTCTGCTCCAGCGTCGTCTTGAGCTGGTTGCCGAGTGTCGGTTCGTCCTCGACGATCAGAATGCGCAAGGTCGGTCTCTCCCCGTTATGGATTGGGCCGTTTCAATTGCGCCTGACATGGTGGCAAAGCCCGCACCCGTCAAGCGAAGCCCCCATCAGTTGGAGCGCGAAAGGATGCGGCCGTTGCGGGCATCCACATCCACGTCCACCGCGCGGATGCCGTTGAGGAAGCGCAGCCGGTAGATGTTCTCGATCGGAAAATAGGTGAACCCGATATAGTTGTAGCCCTTCATCTTGGGCAGGACGACGCTCTCGATCTGGCCGATCTTCATGGCGCCACCGCTCTTGACGTTGCTGCGCGCGCTCGCCTGTTCGTTGCCCGGTTCGGCGAAAGCAGGCAGGACGGCAGTGGTGGCCGCCGCCAGGACGGCAAGCGTTGCGGCCAAGGCGGCGGGACGAAAGGCGGAAAGGCGGTTTTGCTGCGTCATCGTGCCTTAGGTGCCTAAGCCCGGCGCGTTGAACAAGCCGTGAATGCAGGCCGAAGGCGGCATTCAGGGCCGCGATGCCGGGGAATGCGTCGGCCAATACCAAGCCGCACGACCTGAACCCACGCCTTCCGATCGTCATTGCGAACCCGCGAGGCGGGTGAAGCCATCCAGGGCGGCACAAAACGCCCCTGGGTTGCCGCGCGACCTTCGGTCGCTCGCAACGATAAAGCGGAGCGGGATAAGGCACCTGGGCGAGAGTTGGTATCGACCGTCACGACACGCGCCCTTGCCGCATCCCCGCCCCCCCTGTAGGGCGCGCAGCCATGGCACTTGCACCGATCCTAAGCTGGGAAAGCCTGGGGCTCATCCAGAGCTCCGGCTGGCTGTTCCAGGACCTTGACCTGACCATCGCGCCGCGTGACCGGCTGGCGCTGATCGGCCGCAACGGCGCGGGCAAGTCCACCTTGCTGCGCCTCATCGCCGGCACTGTGGAGGCGGATCGCGGCATCCGTTCGGTCCAGCCCGGCACGCGGGTCGTCACGCTGGAGCAGGACCCGTTCTTCACCGGGTTCGATACCCTTCTCGATTTCGCCATCCACGGCGAGGATGCGCCGCCGCGCCACGAGGTGGAGGCGATCGCCGATCAGCTCGGCATCGATCTGTCGCGCGATGCGAACAGCGCCAGCGGCGGCGAGCGCCGCCGCGCCGCGCTGTGCCGGGCGCTGGCCTCCGAACCCGATCTGCTGCTGCTGGACGAGCCGACCAACCACCTCGATCTGGCGGCGATCGACTGGCTCGAAAGCTGGCTGCAACGCTACAACGGTGCCTTCGTGGTCATCAGCCACGATCGCACCTTCCTGACCCGGCTGACAAACGCCACCCTGTGGCTGGATCGCGGATCACTGCGCCGCCGCGAAGTCGGGTTCGGCGGCTATGAGGCGTGGGAAAACGAGGTCTACGCCGAGGAGGAGCGCGCCGCGCAGAAGCTGGACGCCAAGCTCAAGATCGAGGCGCACTGGCTGGAACGCGGCGTCACCGCCCGGCGCAAGCGCAATCAGGGGCGGCTGGCCAAGCTGTGGGAAATGCGGGCCCAGCGCGCGGCGATGATGGGGCCGCAGGGGGCCGCCAAGCTGGCGGTAGGGTCGGACGACAGCAAGACCAAATCGGTCATCGTCGCCGAACACGTCACCAAGCGCTTTGGCGAAGGCGATGCCCAGCGCACGATCATCAAGGACTTCAGCCTGCGCATCCAGCGCGGCGATCGCATCGGTGTGGTCGGGGCCAACGGCTCCGGCAAATCCACCCTGCTCAAGCTGCTGACCGGTGAACTGGAGCCCGATTCCGGGCGCATCGTGCTGGCCAACACCCTCAACAAAACCGTGATAGACCAGCAGCGCAGCCTGATGGCCCCGGACAAGCGCGTCCGCGATGTCATCGCCGAAGGGGGTGACTGGATCGACGTGCGCGGCGTGCGCAAGCATGTCCAGGGCTATCTGAAGGACTTCCTGTTCGATCCCGGCATGGTCGAGGTGAAGGTGGGGACGCTGTCGGGCGGGGAGCGCTCGCGGCTGTTGCTGGCGCGCGAATTCGCCCGCCTGTCCAACCTGCTGGTGCTGGACGAGCCGACCAACGACCTCGATCTCGAAACGCTCGACCTGCTGCAGGAAGTGATCGCCGATTACGACGGCACGGTCCTGATCGTCAGCCACGATCGCGATTTCCTCGATCGCACCGTCAACGTGACGCTAGGGCTCGACGGCTCGGGGCATATCGACGTGATCGCCGGCGGCTACGCCGACTGGGAGGCGAAGCGCCGGCAACGCACCACCCAAGGCCGCGCCGACAAGCCGAAAGGCGATGCCGCCGCGCCGGCTCCGGCCAAACCAAAGTCGACCAAGCTGTCCTACAAGGACCAGCGCGATTACGACCTGCTGCCGGCCCGGATCGAAGCCCTGGAAACGGACATCGCCCGCGACGAGGCGGCGCTGTCCGATCCCGACCTGTTCACCCGCGATGCCAGGAAGTTCGCCGCCCTCAGCGCCGCGATCGACAAGGCGCGCGCCGAGAAGGAGGCTGCGGAAGAGCGGTGGCTGGAACTGGCGGAGCAGGTCGAGGGGTAGGCTTCGAAAAATTGGGCACGCAGAGACGCGGAGAAAAGCCTTCACTCCACCGTCCCTCGCGGCGGAGCCGCAGTTTCGGTACCGCTTCATGAACGCCTGCGGTACCACAAACGACCATCTCTGCGCCTCCGCGTCTCCGCGTGATATCTTCCGACGTCTACGCCAGGTCGCGCGCGCGTCTCGACTTCGCTCGACACGAACGGAAACAGCAGCGTAGACTTGCCAAAACGAACGAACTGAACGAAAGTCTGAAAACCAAAACGGTTAAGGATCCACGCGATGATCAACCGCATCCGCGATATCCGCGTTCAGCAAGGGCTCACTCTCGCCGATGTCGCGGCGCGCTGTGAACCGGCGACGACGGCGCAGACGATCGGCCGGCTTGAAACCGGGATGCGCAACCTGTCGCTGGCATGGATGAACCGCATCGCCGCCGCGCTGGGGGTTGAGCCGGAGTTGCTGCTCAAAAGCGAAGGCGCACAGCCAGCCCGCATCGTCGCCACCCTTGATGACGGCGGCGCGGAGGCGCTGGCAAATCCGCGCGATGCGGTGCCGCCAACCGAGATCGGTGCGGGCGATGCCTGGCTGGTCGTCACGGTCAGCGGGCCTTGCGGCGAATATCGCGCCGGGGACCAGATCTGGCTGCGCCGCCATTCTCCCGAGCACGCGGGCCGGTTGATGAACCGCGATGTGCTGGTGCCCCGGCCGGGCGGGCGGTTCGGGTTCGGGCGGCTGATCGATGCGGATGGCCAGCGCGTCGCCCTGCTGCCGCCCGCCACCGGCAGGCCGCAGGTGGTGATCGACCATCCGGCCTGGATCGCCAGCGCTGACCTGCTCGTAAGGAACCTCTAACCCGGCGGGGATATTGCACCTCTCATGCGCGTTCTTTCCCTATCCACGCTGTTCCCCAACCCGGTCAAACCCAGCTTCGGCGTCTTCGTCGGCAACCAGATGCGCGCCGTCACCGCGCGCGGCGAGGTCGACCTGACCATGGTCAGCCCGCTCGGCATCCCGCCCTGGCCGCTCTCGCGCCGCGAGCCCTACGCTCGGCTCAAAGACCTGCCCCCGGCCAGCGATGCCGTCGGGCTCCTCGTCCACTATCCGCAATTCACGGTGATCCCCCGCGTTGGCGGTGACAGCAATCCCGGGCGCATCGCCGATGCGGTGCTGCCGCTGGTGCGCGGCCTTCACGCCGAGCAGCCGTTCGACCTGGTCGATGCGCAGTTCTTCTTCCCCGATGGCCCCGCCGCCGCCATCGTCGCGCGGGAACTCGGCCTGCCGCTGACGATCAAGTCTCGCGGGGCCGATATCCATTACTGGGGCAAGCGCCCGGCGGCGCTGCGCCAGATGCTGCAGGCGGCGGATCAGGCGGCGGGTCTGCTGGCGGTGAGCGAGGCGCTGAAGGCGGACATGATCGCGCTCGGCATGCCGCCGGATCGCATCTCGGTCCATTACACCGGGCTCGATCGCGAGGCCTTCCGCCCGGTCGAACGCGGCGCGGCGCGGGCGCTGGTCTCGGCCCTGCCCGATCTCAACATCGATCCCGATGGCCCGCTGCTGGTCACGCCCGGCGCGCTGATCCCGCGCAAGGGTCAGGCGCTGGTGATCGAAGCGTTGCACCGCCTGCCCGAAGCGCAACTGGCGCTGGCGGGGGCGGGAGAGGACCGGGCGCGGCTGGAAGCGCTGGCAGCGCGGCTGGGCGTCGCCGATCGCGTCCACTTCCTCGGCATCGTCAACCACGAACTGCTGCCCCACCTGCTGTGCGCCGCCGATGTGCTGGTGCTGCCCTCGGCCAGCGAGGGGCTGGCCAACGTGTGGGTGGAGGGGCTGGCCTGCGGCACCCCGATCGTTATCCCCGATATCGGCGGCGCGCGCGAAGTGGTGAAGGACGCCACCGCCGGCCGGCTGGTCGAACGCAACGCCGCCGCGATTGCCGAAGGTGTGGCCGAACTGCTCGCCGATCCGCCCACCCAGGAACAGGTCGCCGCCAATGCCGCCCGCTTCAGTTGGGGCGTCAATGCCGAGAATATCGTGCGATTCTGGGGCGAAGTGCTAGGCGTGGATGGCGACAGCCCACGCCGCTGCGATTAAATTCTGCGGCCTTACCCGCTATAGAACCGCGCGTTTAATCAGCATCCAATGTTCCGTTCGTGTCGAGCGCGCGCTGCTTGGGCCGCAGCGGGGTGGGCCACCCGTGCCCCCCCCCCGCTCACGGCCGCGCCGAGCGCTCCCGTGCCAGGCGTTCCTGCCGGTCGATCTCACTCTCGGTCTTGACGAAACTGTCGCCGCTGACGCCCAGCCAGATGAGGATCGGCGCGGCCATGTAGATCGACGAGTAGGTGCCGACGAAGATGCCCAGCGTGATCGCGGCGACCATGCCGAACAGGCTTTCCGGCCCGAACAGCAGCAGCGGGATCAGCGCCACCAGCATTGATGCCGATGTCATCACCGTGCGCGCCAGCGTTTCGTTGACCGACATGTCGAGCAGTTCGGGCAGCGGCATCTTGCGGAACTTTTTCAGATCCTCGCGAATGCGGTCATAGACGACGATGGTGTCGTTCAACGAATAGCCGATCAGCGCCAGCAGCGCGGCAATGATCTGCAGGCTGAACTCCATCTGGAACAGCGCGAACATGCCCAGCGTCAGCGATACGTCGTGGAACAGCGAGAACAGCGCACCGACGCCGAACTGCCATTCGAAGCGGATCCAGATGTAGATCGAGATCGCCACCATCGCCGCCAGCAGCGCGTAGATCGCCTTGTCGCGGAACTCGCTCGAAACCTTGCCCGAAACCGTATCGACGCCATCGATGCGCACTTCGGGATGCGCGGCCTTGATAGTGGACGTGATCTTCTTGGCGATCGCCTGCGCCGCGCCGGGATTGCTTTCCGCCTCCGGGGGGAGCTTGGTGCGGATCGACACTTCGTTCGGCTTGCCGAAACGCTGGATCACCGGTTCGCCATAGCCCAGCTTGCCCACCTCTTCGCGAAGCGCCGCTACCGGCGCTTCGGCATCGCCGACGAAGGTGGCGGTGATTTCCTGGCCGCCGGCGAAATCGACGCCGTAGTTCAGGCCTTTGACCATCACCAGCGTCCAGCTTGCGACGACCAGCACGAGGCTGACCGCGTAGAACGGCACCCGCCAGCGCAGGAAATGGATGTTGGTATTGTCCGGGATGAGCTTGAGAAGACGCATATCGGCTCTCCCTTACACGTTCAGTTCGGTCGGCCGCGCGCGGCGCAGCCAATCGGCGACCCACATGCGGGTCAGGGTGACGCCGGTGAACACCGAAGTGAACAGGCCGATGATGAGAACCACCGCAAAACCGCGCACCGGGCCTGAGCCGAAGGCGAACAGCAGTACACCGGCGATCGCGTTGGTGACGTTGGCGTCATAGATGGCGCGGCTGGCTTCCTTGTAGCCGTTCTCCACCGCCGACACGACCCGCCGGCCTTTCTTGCGTTCTTCTCTCATGCGCTCGTAGATCAGCACGTTCGCGTCCACCGCCGCGCCGATCGTCAGCACGAAACCGCCGATACCCGGCAGCGTCAGCGTGGTGCCCATCAGCGCCATGATCCCCAGGATCATCAGCACGTTGAACACCAGCGCGATCGTCGCATAGATGCCGAAGCGGCCATAGGTCAGCACCATCAGCGCCACCACCAACAGCGAGCCGATGGTCATCGCGATCAGGCCCTTGCGGATCGAATCCGCACCAAGGTCGGGCCCGACGGTGCGTTCCTCGATCACCGTGAGGTCCACCGGCAGCGCGCCCGAACGCAGCGCGATCGCCAGTTGGGTGGCGCTTTGCACCGAGAAGCTGCCGGAAATCTGGGCGCTGCCGCCCAGGATCGGCTCGTTGATGCTGGGGGCCGAAAGCACCTTGCCGTCCAGGATGATGGCGAAGCGCTTGCCCACGTTCTCGCTGGTCAACTGCGCGAACTTCTCGCCCCCGGCCTGGTTGAAGGTGATCGAGACGACCGGCTGGTTGCTGTTGTGCTCGAAGCCCTGCTTGGCATCAGTGAGCTGATCGCCCTTGATGCCGCCGAGCCGCTTCACCGCGATCTTCGGAGCGGCCGCACCGCCGGCCGCCGGCGCATCGGCATAAGGCAGGATCTCGTCGCCCGGGGGGACGATCCCGGCGACGATATCGGCGGGGGACGCCGCATCGTCGACCATCTTGAATTCAAGCTTGGCGGTCTGGCCCAGCAGGCTCTTGAGCGCCTGCGGGTCCTGAAGCCCCGGAACCTGAACGACGATGCGGTTCTGGCCCTGGCGGATGATGGTGGGTTCGCGCGTCCCCAGCGCGTCGATGCGTTTGCGCACCACTTCGATCGCGGTGTCCATTGCCGCGGAGATAGCCTGATCCACCCCTTCCTTGGTGGGGGTGAGCACGAACTGGCTGCCGTTCTGGACCTGGATATCCCAATCCCTCTGGCCCGTCAGCCCGGCCCCGCTGGTCAGCGGCAGGATCGCCTCGCGCGCGGCATCGACCTGGCCGGGGTCCTTGAGCATGAAGGTCAGGTGGCCGTTGGCGCTCGACACGTCGCCGATCTGGATCGTCGGGGTAGCCTGCTTGAGCCGGGCACGGACGCTTTCGTCCATCGCCTCGATGCGCTGCTGGGCAACCTGCTTCTCATCCGCTTCGAGCAGGATGTGGCTGCCGCCGGCAAGATCGAGCCCGAGGTTGATCTTGGGATCGGGCAGCGCCGCGGGCCACGACAGCCCGGATACCGAGAACAGCGAAGGCAGCGCGCACACGCACAGCGCCAGCGTCAGCCCCCACAGCCAGATCTTCTTCCAGAGCGAGAATTCAAGCATCGCCTAAGGCTTTCTGTATTCCGCCACAGGGGCAACCGGGCGCATCGTCCCTGCCCTGCCGCGCGGGGTATCCGGCGGTTCAGTCGTTCGCGGGCTTCGAGCCGGCGGGCGGGATCACGTCGGAGATGGTGCTCTTCAGCGCCTTGACCCGCACGCCCTGCGCCAGTTCGACCTCGGCGTAGTTTTCATCCACCTTGATGACCCTGCCGATCAGGCCGCCACCGGTCAGCACCTCATCGCCCTTCTTGAGCGCTTCGAGCTTGGCCTTGTGATCCTTCTGCTGCTTCATCTGCGGGCGCAGGATGAGGAAGAAGAAGATCACGCCCATCGCCAGCAGCGGCGCGAACTGCACCCAGGCCGGCGGCGAGCCGGCGGAGGCGGAAGCAAGAATCGAAAGGGTGGAGGATGCCATGAACTTCAAATGCCTTTTCGTGATCCGTTGCGCGGGGACGCATCGCCGGACGGGCCGATGCCCGGTTATCGATGAAGCTGCCATCGATCAACCGCACCTGTTCGACCCGCGCCTGCGAACAGCAGCCACGCGGTTTGCGCGCGGTTAGCAATAAAGCGGGATGCTGGCAACGCGCGCGGGGTCGATGCGTGCCACCGCGCAACGCTTCGTCAACATTACCCCTGCCGAAAATAGCGCCACCCGACGCTTGCATCCCCGCGACGAGGTGCCTATAGGCCGCGCTCCGGTCGGGACGTAGCGCAGCCTGGTAGCGCATCACACTGGGGGTGTGGGGGTCGGAGGTTCGAATCCTCTCGTCCCGACCAATATTTCCAAAATTTGCAATGGGTTATGCGGGCAGCGATAGCTGCCCGTTTCCATATGTATGCCACGCAAAAGCATGCCATAAGATTCCTGGCCCAGTTTTCATTGGAACAAATAGAGAACTTATGCGATATCACGGTATGGATTGAGAAAGCCGCTGCACAGATGCGACCGACGCGATACACACGGTCCGAGGGAGACAGATTCGTGCAAGAACTGCCGACATTCTACGAATTCTTCGCAGGTGGCGGAATGGCACGGGCGGGCCTGGGCGATGGTTGGCGCTGCGTTTTCGCCAATGACTTTGACGCCAAAAAAGGTCTTTCATATCAAGCGAATTGGGGCACCGACGGAGAACTGAAAGTCGGGGACGTCAACCTTGTCCGCCCCGCCGATTTGCCCGGCCGCGCCGATCTCGTGTGGGGATCATTCCCGTGCCAAGACCTTTCGCTTGCCGGTGGCGGCGCAGGTCTGCAAGGTAACAGGTCGGGGACCTTCTATCCCTTCTGGAACGTCATCAAGGGTCTGATTGCTGATGGCCGCGCGCCCAAACTCATAGCGCTGGAAAACGTCTGCGGCACACTGACCTCGCACGATGGCAAAGACTTCCGAGCCATCTGCCATACTTTGACTGCTTCGGGCTATCGCGTCGGTGCGCTGGTAATCGACGCTTCGCTATTCGTGCCCCAGTCTCGGCCCCGGCTGTTTGTGATCGGTGTCCATCGTGAGGTTGAAATCGACCCTGCACTCCTCGCACCGGGTCCGATTGAGCCTTTTCATACTCGTCGGCTTTGCAGCGCCGCGAATAGCTTGGACCAGGCTTCCCGAGATTCTTGGCTGTGGTGGAACATTCCGACCCCACCGCGTCGCAACTCCACGTTCGCCGACATTATCGAGGAAAACCCGGCGAGCGTAGTTTGGCATTCACATGCCGAAACTCAGCGACTTGTCAGTCTCATGTCGCCTATCAACCTTGCGAAAGTGACAGCCGCTAAACGCGCCAAGCGCAGGATGGTCGGCGGCGTGTATCGGCGAACCAGATTGAACGAGAATGGCGTGAAAGTTCAACGTGCCGAAGTTCGGTTCGACGATATAGCTGGCTGCCTTCGCACGCCGAGTGGCGGGTCGAGCCGGCAGACCATTGTTGTCATAGACGGCAACACAGTCCGCTCTCGCCTAATCTCGGCACGCGAGACAGCACGACTTATGGGGCTTCCTGACGAATACGTACTGCCCAAGAACTATAATGAAGCCTATCACCTTACAGGAGATGGCGTCGCTGTGCCGGTCGTTCGCCACATCGCAACCAATCTATTTGAGCCGTTACTCGGCATTTCCTCCGTGCAAGATTCTGCGATGGCGGGAAAACGTCGCGCCTGATAGCCATCGGGTATGCCAGACCGCGACCCTGATTCTATTAACTTTCCGCCGTTTGAAACTGAAGACCTGCGGACTAATCTCACTCGCTTCCTCGACACGGACTTTAGCGACCCAGCAGGTGGCACACGAAAGATCGGGAACTACAAGTGGGGCGTTTACGCCTTCTTCGATTACGATGGCGAGCCGATCTATGTTGGGCAGACCAACGAAATGCTTCGGACACGCATTCGCCGGCACCTGACGAACCAGCGCACGGACGCCGTTGCTATGTCGGTCCTCGACCCGTTCGAGGTGTATGAAATTGAAGTGTGGCCCCTTCCCGACCTACAGGGAGTTTCCAAGCCACGAGAACGAAGCGGGGATCGCTGGGATGCATGGCTTGCCGCCATCGATAAGCTGAATGCGCTTGAACGCATCGTCTACGACCGCGCCATCGAGGCGAGCGAGTTTCATGCCGTTCTCAACGAGAAAGACCCGCCGCGAGCGAAAACATCACTCACCCTTCCACCGTCGATGCGAGCCTGCGTGGTCTCACCAGAGGTTTATGCGATCAGGTCGCACCCTGACTTTCGCAATGCGCGCCGGGCGCTGATCATTTCCCGGCTTGCGCAAGTTATCTCAGAGCGGAAGGTGCAAGGCGGCTTGCGCCGCGTTCTCCTGACGCAAGCAAAGCGCCTCCAATGGCTAGCTGAGCGCCGCTATAACGCGCTTGGCGGTGCAGCCTCGGTGGAGCGGGAAGGTGACGACGAAGACTCCTGACCCTGTGCGCTCGCGCAACGGCACCATGCATCCTGGAACCAGTTGACGATGACGGGCGACCGCCAGGTGCCTTCCGCGCCCCTACCTCAACCGCATCACTCGACTTCCTCAACCGGCGGCAGCCCAGCGGAAAAGTCCCGGGTGAAGCCGACGATGCTCAGCGCGTCGGGGAACGAGGGGCGGGTGAAGGCGTGGCAGACGCCTTCGCGCGAGTGTTCCACGCCGACGGCGATGCCGGGGTCGCCGTCGACCCGCCAGCGCCGGCCGCGCGCGACGAAGAAGGCGATCTGGGTCATGCGCCAGTCATCCGCCTCCCGCCCGGCATAGGTTTCATCGACCCAGCGGCCGAAGCCCCCGAACATCGCCCTTCCCGCCAGGGCCGCCGGAGCGGTGATGACCATCGCTTCAAGGTCGAGGGCGAGGCGGACCACGCCGTTGGTCGTCATCGTCAGGTGCTGTCGGTCAGCAGCGTCGGCGTCGGTGATCGCGAATTCGGTGATGAAATCCGGCTCGCCCCGCTCCAGCGCGCCAAGCACCCAACTGGCGGCATCGCGCAAATGCGTGCAATGGCGGCTCATCGCCGCCTGGCGCAGGGTCTGCGCCGCGCCGACCAACGGCAGGCCGACGAGGTCTTGCAAGGCGGCGATCGCGCCGGGACACGTGGTATTGGGATGACGGGCCATCGCGCCATCGACAGCGGCCACCCTGCCCGCTTCGACCCGGATGACCACCTGCATGTCATGGAACACGTCGAGCAGGTGCATCCGCGCCGTGACACCGCCCGGCCCCGCCTTCACCCGATACGTCAGGCGGCGACGGAATGTCCCGCTGCCGTAATCGGGATTGAGCGGTCTGGGCAGATCCGGAACGACCTTGGTTCTCCCTGGCAGCGGCATGATGCCTGCTGCTGCCGATCCTTGCGCCACCGGACCGGGCGCGTCAATCCGTCCGGCTGAATTAATGAGCCAACCTCAACAACAGAGCGGGGCGCGGCCCTGCCGCACCCCGTCCCGTTCACGTCAGTCGTCGTCAGGTCAGAACTTGACCGCGACGCCGGCCAGACCCTGGCTGCTGTCGATGCCGCCGTTGCGTTCCAGCGAGTACTGGAAATCGAAACGGATGGCATTGCTGGCCTTGATCGACAGGCGTCCGCCGGCTTCGAAACCGTCCTTGTCGACGTCCACGCTCGACACCGCCCACTGGGCCGCCCCCAGCGATGCCACGCGCACGGCGGTCGGGTCCTTGAGTTCGTGCTTCCAGTTGCCGAACACTTGCGCCTCGACCGGGTTGCCGACGCCGACCGCGAGTTCCGCACCCAGCTTGGTGCGGGCCGATGTCCACTTGTCCTTGCCGAAGGCGAGGCCGGTGGTGGCCGAACCGGTTTCAGTCAGGCCATCGGCCGAGCTGCGCGCCCATTCGATGCCCGCGACCGGGCGCAGCACGGTGCGCTTGCCCACTTCGAGGTTGTACTGCGCTTCGAGCGCCGCGCCCCAGGTCTCGACGTGATAGCTCGACTTGTTGGTCTGCCCGCCGGTGGTGAGGTTGACAGTGCGGGTGGTATCGACGCTCGCCTTGTCATAGCCGGCGCGCGCGCCGATCGACAGCGGGCCGAACGCCTTCGAGCCGTAGATAAAGCCCGACACCGTATCGAAATCGGCCGAGCCGCCGTTGCGATCGTTGATCTTGCCATCGGTGAAGCCGCCGCCGAAGCCGAGGCGGGTGCCGTTGGTGTTGATCACGCTGGCACCGGCGATCAGCCCGCGCCCGGTCTGGCGATAGCCGTTCGACTGGCCATCGGCATCGGCACTGTTGCGCAGGCCGATGAACTGGCCCCACACCGTCGCGCCCTTGCTGGACGTGGTGACGCCGCACTCCTCACCCGAAGGCGCGGTTTCGCCGGAGAACGGCCCCATGCTCTGCTGCTCGGGCGTGCAACCCCAGGGACGCATCGCCTGGTTCAGGACGATGCCGCCGAAGCTGCGCGCGCTGTCGCGGGCCGCCTGCAGCGCGTCGGCGTGGATTTCACCGCTCAACTGCGAGAAGGCGGCACCATAACCGTCGCTGGTCAGGCCATAGAGGCCGTCATACAGGTTGTAGCCCGCACCGCTGCGCGCGCCCGCAGTCGGCCGCAGGACCGAAAGCCCACCAGCGGCGCGGATCGCGTTGCCGCTCCACCCGTTGTCCGCGCCCCATGCGGCCATGTTGATCGGGGTAACGGCGAGCGCCACCGAGGTCGGTCGATAGAGCACGTCGAAGCGGGTGTTCGCGGCCAGCCCGGTGGCGGGCTGGGTGACGGAGTCGAAGGCACCTGCGTTGATCGTACCACCGGTGACAATCGCAAAGGTATCGCCGACGGTCGGGGTGAAGGTATTGGTCGCATCGCCAGTGATGCCACGCAGCGTGGGTGCCAGGATGCCGTTTGGGGTGAACGTGGCACCGGTCATCAGCACCACGCGGTCATACGAGCCCGCGCCGCCGGCAACGGTGTAATTTCTGCCGTCGACATCGACGTCGAAAGTAGCAGCGTCGTCCAGCGTCACGTCGCCGCCGACCACCACCAGCGTGCCGGGGCTGTTGCCCGGCGCGAGGCGGCTGCCCGCCCCGATGTGAATGTCGGCCGCGATCGAGCCCCGCCCGCCCAGCACGCCGCCGTTGATGACGTTGACATTGGAGGTGATGAGCGAGGAGTTGATCAGCAGCGTCGAACCATCGACGGTGATACCGCTATCGATGATCCACGGCGCAACCGTCACGTTCAGCACGCCGAGGCCCGAAACATAGATCGAACCCGTACCGGTCAGCCCGCCGGAGAACGTGCCGCGACGACCGTTGAGATCGAACGAGCCGCCCTGCGACAGAACCGTGAACGACAGCGGCATTACGAATTCGTCCTGATCGAACTGGATCTTGCCGCCGACGAAGTTCGGGTTGACGACCTGGTTGATCAGATCGGTGATCGTGTAGAACGGCACGGAAGGATCGATATCGTGCGTGCCGCCGATCGGGATCAGCACGTCCGAACCGCGCGTGATGTCGGTATTGGGATCGAAATCGACGTCGGCGTTGGGCGTCGGAATCGCGTTACCGAAGGTGTCGACATAGACGTAGCCGCGGTGGCCGCCATAGGGGCAGTCGAGCGCGATGAAGATCATCTCGTAGTCATGGCCGTTGACCATGTCGATGTCCTCGACCTTCCAGTCGCTGGTGACGTAGTTGCCGGCCTGGCGGAAGATCGTCGTCTGCTGCGCGGTATAGGCGCTGTACGAGATGTAGTTGATAGTGGTGCCGGTGGTCTTGTCGGTCACCTTGATGATGAACGAGGGACTGTCGGTCGCCCCGTGCGAGGGTTCGAGCACCGCATTCCACGAGTAGTACAGCTTGTTGCCGAGGTAGTTGTTGACGCTCTGCGACATGGCGGTGATCGAATAGTCGTTGTTCAGATCGTTCAGCCGCATCGAATGCTGGCCGGCAAACACCACCGCCGCACCGGTATTGGGATCGAAGTTGCCGGCATTCTGGATTTCCCACTGGGTGGCGGGACCGTTGTAATCGGTCACTGGCGGCGGCCAGCTCGGCAGGCCGGTGCTGGGATCGGTGGAGTGCCAATAGCCGCCCGTCAGCGTCCAGCCGGTGGCGTCACCGGTTTCGAAACCGTCGTTGTCGAAGGTGTCGGCATGGGCTGGTGCGGCGGCAAGGGCAATCCCCATAGCCACCGTGCTGGCCGCGATGGCCCGCACAGCCGTGGCGGACGCAAATTTCCGGAACATAAAACCCCCTCATGTTGGTACTGGCAATTTCACGCCCGCCATAGACGCGGGTGAAGCGCTTAAACACTGAGCAAAGTCGTCATCATCATGACAACTTCCGTTAGGGGATACGTAGAACGGAACTGCACGAGAGTTCCTGTAAAAATGCGACAATCCGCTGTAAATCGACGAAACATCGCCTTCCGTTATTTCCACTGCTGCACACAACTCGCATTTTCAGTTCAAGTCGGGCCGGGCCGGATAACAAAAAAGGCGCGGGCAGTGTGATCCGCCCGCGCCTTTTGCAGCGCTTCCGAAGTCTTCGCCCGTCAGACGAGCGCGCCGTGGCAGTGCTTGTACTTGTTGCCGGAACCGCACGGGCACGGCGCATTGCGGCTGATCGCCAGGCCGGCATAGGGGTCTTCCCCGGCAGCACCGGAGCCGACGCCCGCCTGCGGACTGCCCGCGAAGCTGCCGAACAGTTCCGGCACCCGCGCCGACCCATCGCCGTCGTACGAATTTTCCAGCCCGGTCAGCGGCTCGATGTGCCCGGTGAGGAAATCGGGCAGTTCGGGAAGCTGGGCCGGCTCGGGCATGCGCAGTTCGCTGACCGACAGGATGCGGGTCACGTCCTCGCGGATGGTTTCCAGCATCCGTTCGAACAGGCTGAAAGCTTCCTGCTTGTATTCGTTGATCGGCGTCTTCTGGGCATAGGCCCGCAGGAACACCACCTGGCGCAGCGCGTCGAGCGTGGCGAGGTGTTCCTTCCAGTAATGATCCAGCCGGTCGAGCAGGATCGACTTTTCGACCTGCCGCCAGATCGCCGGGTCGTCCTGACCCATCTTCTGCGCCATGTGGCCGTCCGCCAGCGCAGTGATGCGCTCCTCGACGATTTCGGGCTCGATGCCGTCCTCTTCCAGCCAGGCCTCAATGGGCAGTTCGATGGCGAGGATCTCCTGCACCTTCTCCTTGAGCCCGGCGACGTTCCAGTGTTCGGGATAGGAGCCGGCGGGGCAGGCATCGGCGACCAGCACGTTGATCGTGTCGTGGCGCATGTCGACCACCACCTCGTCCACCGCTTCGGCATCCATGATGTCCGAACGCTGTTCGTAGATCACCTTGCGCTGGTCGTTCATCACGTCATCGTATTCGACGACCTGCTTGCGCACTTCGTAGTTGCGCGCCTCGACCTTCTTCTGCGCCGTCTCGATCGCCTTCGACAGCCAGCGCGAACCGATCGCCTCGCCGTCGGCAAGGTTGGAGTTCATCATCTTGGAGAACAGCGTATCGGGGCCGAAGATGCGCAGCAGGTCATCCTCAAGGCACAGATAGAACTTCGACAGCCCCGGATCGCCCTGCCGGCCCGAACGGCCGCGCAACTGGTTGTCGATGCGGCGGCTTTCGTGGCGCTCGGTGCCGATCACGCACAAGCCGCCGGCGGCCAGCACCTTCGCCTTGTCGGCGGCGACCTCGGCGCGGATAGCGGCGATCGCGGCATCGCGTTCGGGGCCTTCGGGCATCTCCGAAAGCTCGTCGTCGATGCGAAAATCCACATTGCCGCCAAGCTGGATGTCGGTGCCGCGCCCGGCCATGTTGGTGGCGATCGTCACCGCGCCCAGCCGGCCCGCCTGCGCCACGATATGCGCTTCCATCTCGTGGAAGCGGGCGTTGAGGACCGAGTGCTTCACGCCCTCCTTGGTCAGGAAGTCTGACAGCAGTTCGGACTTCTCGATCGAAACCGTGCCCACCAGCACCGGCTGGCCGGTCTCGTACTTGGTCCGGATCAGCTTGGCGATGGCCCCGAACTTGTCGAGCGTGTTCTTGTAGAACTCGTCCTCCTCGTCCACCCGCATCACCGGCACGTTGGTCGGGATTTCAACGACGTTCATCTTGTAGATGTCGTAGAACTCGGCCGCTTCGGTCGCCGCTGTACCGGTCATGCCCGAAAGCTTGGGATACATGCGGAAATAGTTCTGGAAGGTGATCGAGGCGAGCGTCTGGTTCTCAGGCTCGATCCGCACGCCCTCCTTGGCTTCCACCGCCTGGTGAAGGCCGTTCGACCAGCGCCGGCCGTCCATCATGCGGCCGGTGAACTCGTCGATGATGACGACCTTCTCGTCCTTGACGATATAATCGATGTCGCGCTTGAACATCACCACCGCCTTCAGCGACTGGTCAAGGTGGTGGACGACCTGGGTGTTCTCGACATCGTAGAGGTTCGAGCCGACCAGCAGCCCGGCCGTTTCCAGCGTGCGCTCCACCCATTCCACGCCGTCTTCGGTAAGGGTGATGTTCTTGGTCTTCTCGTCCGCCTCGTAGAGGTCGGGCGTGATCTGCTTCACCACCGCATCGACGGCGATATAGAGTTCGGACTTGTCGTCGGTCGGCCCCGAGATAATCAGCGGCGTGCGCGCCTCGTCGATGAGGATCGAGTCCACTTCGTCGACGATGGCAAAGTTGAAGGGGCGCTGCACCATCTGGCTGCGCTCATGCTTCATGTTGTCGCGCAGGTAATCGAAGCCGAACTCGTTGTTCGTGCCATAGGTGATATCGGCCGCATAGGCATCGCGGCGTTCGTACTCGTTGAGGTTGGGCACGATCACGCCCACGGTCAGGCCAAGGAAGTTGTGCAGCCGGCCCATATGCTCGGCATCGCGCTTGGCGAGGTAATCGTTGACGGTGACGACGTGGACGCCCTTGCCCTCCAGCGCGTTCAGGTACGTAGCGGTGGTGGCGACGAGGGTCTTGCCCTCACCCGTGCGCATCTCGGCGATCTCGCCGCGGTGGAGGACGATGCCGCCGATCATCTGCACGTCGAAGTGGCGCATGCCGAACACCCGGCGCGAAGCCTCGCGCACCGTCGCGAACGCTTCGGGCAGGATGTCGTCCAGACTGTGGCCCTTGTCGAGCAGCGCGCGCAGGCGCGGCGTCTGCGCCTGAAGCTCTTCGTCGGACAGCGCCTCGATCTGCGATTCGAGACCGTTGATCTGATCGACTATCTTGCCGAGCGACTTGACATAACGCTCGTTCGACGAGCCGAGGAGGGATTTTACGAGGGCGCCGAGCATGGCGGGGAATTCCTGACAATCTGGTGCTGAAAAGGCCGGTCGCTGCGCTGCGCGCTCGCGCCGGACGGGATAACGTGAGGATGCGCGCAACGGTTGCGTCGCGCGCGGCCGGAAAACCGGCGGGCCTGTTTCGGCCTATTCGTGCGCGCGCTCTATCCCGGGACGAAAGCCGACGCGGGGCAAGGCGAACTGCTGTGCCGGGCGGGGCAATGCCATCAGCCGGGCATTGCGCAGCCCCGGCTCGGGAAGCCGCGCCAGCGCCACCGGCGCACGCGGAGCGCGGGGGGCAGTCGCTTCGAGCAGCGGTGCGACCGCCACGCTTTGCGGCTGCCGGACGCACGCTTCGACCGGGCCGATTTGCGCGGCAAGGCCCGTCAACAGGGCGAACAGGGTCAGAAGCAGGCGATGGGCCATCGCACGCAGATAGGATGGACCTTGCCCGCTGTCCACTGCCACAACCGCTTCATCGTCCACTGCGACCGCTTGACCTGCCCCCGCCATGCGCTAACCGCTTGCGCCATGTCCGACACCGTATCCCCGCTCGCCCGGCCTTTCCCTAACCTCCCCGCCATCGCCGGGGTCACGCTGCGCGTCGTGCGCGCGGGCTACAAGGACTGGGGCCGCTGCGATCTGACCTATGTGGAACTGGCGAAAGGCACGGCGGTCGCAGGCGTGTTCACCCGCAACGTGTGCTGTTCGAGCGAAGTGGAACTGGGGCGCGCAAACGTGGCGGGCGGCATGGCGCGCGCGCTGGTGGTGAATGCCGGCAACTCCAACGCCTTCACCGGCTATCGCGGCCGCGAGGCGGTGGAACAGATCATGGACCAGGTCGCCGCCCACCTCGGCTGCGCGCGGGAGCAGGTGTTCGTCTCCTCCACCGGGGTCATCGGCATGCCGCTGCCCAAGGACAAGGCGCGCGAAGGCGTGGCCGCCGCGCTGTCCGCCGCGCCCTGTTCCTGGGAACAGGCGGCTGAGACCATTTCCACCACCGATACCTTCGCCAAGGGGGCCACTGCCACCGCGATGATCGGCGATACCCGCATCACCATCAGCGCCATCATCAAGGGTTCAGGCATGATCGCGCCGGACATGGCGACGATGCTGGGCTACCTGTTCACCGATGCAGCGGTGGAATCCGCGTTCCTGCAGGAATGCCTGTCTGCCGCCAACCGCCGCACGTTCTCGTGCATCACCGTCGATAGCGACACTTCCACCAGTGATACTGTGCTGGCCTTCGCCACCGGCAAGGCCGGCAACGCCCCCCTCGCCTCGTTCGACAGCGCCGGTGCCGATGCTTTTGCCGCCGCGATAGAGGACGTCTGCCGCCAGCTTGCCCATCTTGTGGTGCGCGATGGCGAAGGGGCGAGCAAGTTCATCGCCGTCAGCGTTACCGGCGCGGTCTCGGACGAAAGCGCGCACCGCGTCGGCCTTGCCATCGCCAATTCGCCGCTGGTCAAGACCGCCATCGCCGGCGAGGATGCCAACTGGGGCCGCGTGGTCATGGCAGTCGGCAAGGCCGGCGAACCGGCTGACCGCGACCGCCTGTCGATCGGCTTCGGCGGCGTGTGGTGCGCCCGCGAAGGCCTGCCGCTCGCCGATTACGACGAGGCCCCGGTTGCCGCCCACCTCAAGGGCCAGGACATCGACATCGCGGTCGACCTGGGGCTGGGGCAAGGCCGGGCCACGGTGTGGACCTGCGATCTCACGCACGGGTACATCTCGATCAACGCGGATTACCGGAGCTGACCATGGCAGGCCCTGCATTCACCATCTGGGGGCGGCTCAACTCCCACAACGTCAAGAAAGTGGCGTGGTTCGCCGAAGAGCTGGGGCTGGCCTATGTCCGCCACGATATCGGCGGGCAGTTCGGCTATACCGACGAATATCTGGCGATGAACCCGAACCGCCTGGTCCCCACGATCGAAGACGGCAAGCTGGTGCTGTGGGAATCGAACGCGATCCTGCGCTATATGGCGGCCGAATACGGTGGCCCGCGCTGGTTTCCGCACGATCCCATCGATCGCGCGCTGGCCGATCGCTGGATGGACTGGCAGTTCACGTATGCCGATTGCCAGAGGCTGCCGTTCCTCTCGATGGCCCGTACCCCGCGCGAGGAGTGGGACGTGGCGGCGATCGCCCGCGATGTTGACCGCTGCGCCCGCCAGCTCGCGATCCTGGAGGAACAGCTCACTCGCACCCTGTGGCTGTCAGGCGGCGAGTTCGGCGTGGCCGACGTGCCGATGGGGGTCTACATCAACACCTGGTTCCACCTGCCGTTCGACAAGCCGGAGTTCCCCCGGCTGGCAGACTGGTACGGCCAGTTGAAAGACCGCCCCGGCTACGCCGCCAACGTCATGATCCCGCTGACGTGATCGGCCCGGCGCTTACCGCATCGGTCGAGGCGATCATGCGCGGGGCGAGCGAGACCGCGATCCTGCCGCGCTATCGCTCGCTGGCGGCGAACGAGGTGTTCGCCAAGGCGGCGGACGACGTCGTGACAGTCGCCGATCGGGAGAGCGAGGCGATCCTGACCGATCGGCTGGCCGCCCTGCTCCCCGAAGCGGCGGTGGTGGGCGAGGAAGCGGTGGACGCCGACCCCGGCGTGATGGCGGCGCTGAAGGACCGGCTGTGCTGGATCGTCGATCCGCTTGACGGCACGAACAACTTCGCCGCCGGCCAGCCGCCGTTCGGCGTGCTGGTGGCCTTGGCCGATCAGGGCACGATCCTGGGCGGCTGGATCCTCGACTGCCTGACCGGACGCTTCTGCCACGCCGCCGCCGGCCAAGGGGCATGGATCGACGACGAGCGGATCAACGCGCGCACCACCGGCACAACGCCGCCCGTGGCAGCGATATCGATGATATTCATGGACCCGGCCCACCGCGAAGCGGTGCGTGCGCGCATCGCCCCGCACTACACTTTGGTCGATATCCCGCGCTGCGCCGCCGAGCAGTATCCCCGGCTGGTGCTGGGAACGAACGACGTGTCGATCTTCGAACGGACGCTGCCGTGGGACCATGCCGCCGGTGCGCTGTTCCTCAACGAAGCCGGCGGCCGCGCCGCCCGCCCCGACGGCAGCCCCTATCGCGTGGACGAATACGACCGCCGCGGCCTGATCGGCGCGGCAAGCCCGGCGCTGTTCGATGATCTTGCCGCAAGGCTGGCGGTGATGGGCGGTTGAACATCTTCTGCTTTCGTCATTCCCGCGAACGCGGGAACCCAGCTGGTGAACGTGCCGCGCAGGCGACCTCATATCGATCGCTCCCGGCCTGTCCGTTGCCCGCCCAGCAACCATTGGAGCAATTTGCGACGGCGAGAGATGGGTTCCCGCGTGCGCGGGAATGACGAAAATAGAGGGGTACGCAACAAAAACCCCGCCGGTTCATACCAGCGGGGCTTTGCGTGGCGTCGGAAAGGAAGCTTACAGCGCCCCTTCGATCCAGCCCTTGAGCGCGCTCTTGGGCGCCGCACCCAGCTTCTGCGCCACCGGCTTGCCGTCCTTGAACAGCACCATCAGCGGGATCGACTTGACGCCGATCTGGCCGGGGATGTCGGTGTTCTGCATGATATCCATCTTGGCGATGGTCACCTTGTCCGCCAGTTCCTCGCTGATTTCTTCCAGCGCCGGGCCGATCATCTTGCACGGGCCGCACCAGTCGGCCCAGAAATCGACGAGCACCGGCTTGTCGGACTTGAGGACGTCGTCTTCGAAGCTGGCATCGGTGACGGCAATGGTCGACATGGTCTCAATCTCCGTGAACTTTTCAATCTTGGGGCACAATCTAGGGAAGAAACGCCGGCACGCAACGCCTGTGCGGCAATAGCTTTACTCCACCGCGCCCAAGCCCGCCTTGAGCGGGGCCAAAACCGCTTCTGGCAGCGCGATCAGGCGGGGCGTCGCGGTGTAGAGCAGCGCCACCTCCACGGTGCGCCCCGGAAAGGTCGCTTCGAGCGCGGCGGCGTAAGCGGCCATCTGGCGCAGGATCGGGCGCGGCACTCCGGCCAGATCAGCGGGCGGGCGGCGGGCGGTCTTGTAATCGACAAGCCGCACGCGATCCGGCTCGATCACCAGCCGGTCGATCACCCCGGCCACCACCTGTCCGCCCACCACCGCCGCCACCGGCACTTCGGCCAGACTGCCGGGGGCGAACAGGTCCGCCCAGTCCGGGTGCTCCAGCACCGCCAGCGCATCGTGCACCAGTCGCGCGCGGTCAGCCTCGCCCAGGTCGCCGGCATGGCGCGCCAGCCAGCGCCCGGCTGCCTCCAACCGCAGCGGCACTGCGATATCGGGCAGGCGTTCGAGCAGCCGGTGAACCAGCGTCCCGCGCCGCGCCGCATCGCTGCCGGCACCGGGCGGAAACGGCGGGTCCGGCGCTTCGTCCTCCTCGCCCAGCGCAGAAGGGGCGAGCGGGCGCGGCGGGCGCGGCTCGGCGGGGGGCGCACGGTCCAGCCACGGCGGCAGCGGTTCATCGAAAGGAAGCTGCGGCGAACTTCGCACCGCGGGCAATGGCTGCGGCGGGGTTCCGGTTTCATGGCGCTCGCCCCAGATCGGATCGGCCAGCGCCGCGCCTTCGGGAAACAGCCGCAGCAACTGCGCGTACCAGCTTTTCGGCGGCGGGCCGTCCTTGGCCCGGCGGTTCAGCGCCCCGCCGACGAACAGCGCCTCCTCGGCCCGGGTCATCGCGACATAGAGCAGCCGCCAGTGCTCCTGCTCGTCGCCTGCGCGGTTGGCCTCGATCATAGCAGCAATGCGGCCCTGCTTTTCGGCCTTGGCCAGCGGCGGCAGCGGGATGCGGCGGTCCGGGGTGTCGGGATCATCCAGATCGATCCCCCGGTCCCGCGCGCTTTCCGGGTCGCCGCAAGCATCGGCCAGGATCACGATCGGTGCCTGCAGCCCCTTGGAGCCGTGCGCGGTCATCACCCGGACCAGCCCGGCGGCGTTGTCCGGCTCGCGCTTCAGTTCGCCATCACCGGCGTCGAACCAGGCGAGGAAGCCCGCCAGGCTAGGGGAATCGGTCTGGACATAGGCTTGGGCGGCGTTCAGCAATTCATCGATCGGATCGTTGGCTTCCCGGCCCAGCCGGGCGACCAGGCGCCGCCGCCCGTCCCACGGCCCCACCAGCAGCCAGTGCAGCAAGGCCTGCGGCGTATCGTAATCGGCACGCGCCAGAAGATCGCCCAGCCGGTCCAGCGCGGCACCCACCAGCGGCTCACCCGAACGGCTGCGCAAGTGCTCCCACAATCGGACGTTAGCGCCCCGCCATGCGTGTTCGAGCAGTTGCTCCTGCGTCCAGCCGACCAGCGGCGAGACCAGCAGCGCAGCCAGCGTCAGATCGTCCAGCGGCTGCACGGCAAAGCGCAGCGCGGCAACCAGATCCTTGACCGCCAGCGGCGCGCCCAGCCGCAACCGGTCGACCCCCGCCACCGGCACCCGCATCGCATGCAGCCGGGCGACGATCAGCGCCGCCAGTTCCTTGCGCTGGCGCACCAGCACCATGATATCACCCGCCCCGGCCCGGCGCACGCCGCCCTTGTGGAGGGCGAAGCCCGGCCCCGTCGGGTCGAGCCATTCGGCCACTTGCCGGGCGATCTTCTCCGCCATCCGGCGATCGGAGCGCGACAGCCAAGTGGCGGTGGTGCCCTCCTCGTCGCCGCCCTCGCCGCCCTCATCATCCCCCTCGTCCTCCGCCAACGCGGGAACCGGACGCCACAGCGCGACATACCCGGGGCGCGGCTGGCCCTTGTGCGGATCGGGCGGCGTATCCAGCCCGAACCCGGCGTGGCCGATCGCAGCGATCGCGGCATCGACGAAGTGCAGCACGTCGCTGGCGGTGCGGAAGCTCTGTTCCAGCCCAAGGTCGCGCAAGCCGCGCGGGGCATCGGGCACACGCTGCTGTTCGGCGTTGCGCGCCGCATCGTCCATCGCCTTGCGCACCAGCCGGCCGGCGGCGGCGAAGTTTTCCGGGCTGGTGCCCTGAAAGCGGAAGATCGCCTGCTTGTAATCGCCGACCACGAACAGCGTGCGCAAGGCCGGGCCGAAGCGGCCCTGTTCGTGCTGGCCGAGCCCGGCCCAGAACTCCTCGGCCATGGCAAGGATGATGTCCCACTGCGCCCGGTTGGTGTCCTGCGCCTCGTCCACCAGGATATGATCGAACTGGCGGTCCAGCTTGTAGCGGATCCAGGCCGACTGGTCCTTGTCCGCCAGCAACGCAGCGGCGCGGCGGATCTGGTCGTCGAAATCGATTAGCCCCTCGCGCAGCTTGGCCTCTTCCCAGGCCAGCGCGAAGGCGCGGCCCAGCCGCAGCGCCGGCACCAACCGCTCCGCCAGGCCGAGCAGCGCGGCCATGGCATCGACGCGCCTGATCGCCTCGATCACCCGCGCGCAGTCATCGGGATAGCCCGGATCGAGCTTGGTCTGCGCCGTGCTGGCCTTCGGCTCGCCCTTGGCGGTGAGGAATACGCCCGCCAGCGCCCCGATCCCCGCCGCCCGCTGTGCCGGGGTGCCCAGCAGCCATTCGCTGATCGCGTCAACGGCCGCCAGCCCGGTCTTGGTGCCCCACTGGTGGTTGACGTCCATGCACCGCCGCAGCGAGCGAACATCGAATGCGTCGTCAGCGCACAAGGCGGCCAGTGTGTCCGGCCCGGCATCGGCGGGCAGGCCCAGCAGCCGCAAAACGTGGCTGCGCATATCCGCCGCCTGCCAACTGCCGCGCCCGAACCACGCCTCCCGCGCTGAAGCGCAGCGCAGCAGGTACCCTTCAACCGCTTCGGGGCCATAGCGCAGCGACAGCTCGGCCACCGCCTGCAGCAGCGACGGATCACCCAACGGATCGTCCTCCGCCGCTGCCAGCAGGTCGGCCAGCACCTGCCGCGCCAGCAGCACCCGCTCGCGATCCTCCATCGGCCGAGCACCGGGGATCAGCTCCGCCTCTTCCGGGAAGGTCGCCAGCAGCCACTGCGAAAAGGCGTGGATCGTATCGATCCGCAAGCCGCCGCCCGGGCAATCGAGCACCGAGGCGAACAGCGTGCGCGCCCGCGCCCGCGTGGCCGGGCCGCTGTCCGCCCCGATCGCCTCCAGCCACTGGCCAAGCTCGGTTTCCGGCAGGCGCACCCATTGCGCCAGCGTATCGTTGATCCGCGCCGCCATTTCGGTGGCCCCGGCCTTGGTGAACGTCAGGCACAGGATCTGCGATGGGCCGACATCGTCCTGCAGCAAAAGCCGCAGCACGCGCGAGGACAGCACTTGCGTCTTGCCCGTCCCGGCCGAAGCCGAAAGCCACACCGTCTCGCGCGGATCGACCGCCGCCAACTGGTTGCCGCGCAAGGGATGGACGCCCGCCTTGCCGCTCATGCCGCGTCCTCCGTGCCATCGGCAGCGCCCAGGGTGGCGATCCATTCGTCCAGCCGCATCAACTGATCGTAATCGCCGTAGTTCGCCAGATCGGGGTTGAGCCGGGCGGTGAACGGCGCGTCGCCCAGAATCCAGGTATCGAGCGCGTGGTCGAGGAACCGCGCGGTTTCCGGCAGGAAGTCCTCAGGATCGAGGCCGGAACGCTTGCCCTTCACCTTCACCGGATAATCGACATAGCCCAGCGTCTCGCCGCTCTTGCCGAACGACCAGTATTCGAACCCCGTCACATCGCCATGCGCGTCCGCAAAGCCGCCGCCTTCGGCGATCAGCCCCAGCACGCCCAGTTGCAGCGCGAAGCCTTCCTCCACGCGCTTGCGCGAAGGGGGTTTGCCGGTCTTGTAATCGACGATCGCCAGGCTGCCGTCGGCCAGCCGGTCGATGCGATCGGCCCGCCCGTGGATGCGCACGCCCTTGCGCAGCATGTCGCCCTTGGCCTCCCACAGCACCGGCGCACGGCCTTCGGCCTTGCCCGCCCGCACCAGCGCATCGAACGTATCGAACGCCGCGATCAGGCGCGGCCGCCACAGCGCGCGCATCAACGGGTGGGCGCTCTTCTCGTCGAACACCGTCTGGGCGATAGCGGGCAACCCGCCTTCGGGCTCGCCGGCATCGTGCCAGCGTTGCAGAATCAGGTGCGCGACATCGCCCTTCCACGCCGCGCTCGGCTCGGCGTCCAGCGAATCGAGTCGGGCCAGCCGCAGAATCGAGCCGGCATAGAACTGGAACGGATCGCCGCGCAGCCGATCAAGCCCGGTAACCGAAACCGCCACGCGCCGCTGTTCCGGGGTGGGCCGGGGCTGCGGGCGTCGGTAAACGGGGGCTTGGGGAGCGCTGCGCAACAGCGCGGCCAGGCGCGGCGCTTCGGTTTCCAGATGCCGATCGATCTGGTCACCCAGCATCGCCCGCACCCGCATGACGAAGCGCGACGGGTTGACCGGCGCGCCCTCATCGCGCTGCGCATAGCTGAGCACGACTTCGGGGGCACCCAGCGCTCCTGCCAGATCGTGCGCGGCCAGACCGATGCGGAAATCGCCGCCCGGCACCCCCAGCGCGCGCAGCACCGGCGGCGGCAGCAACGGCTCGACGGCGGGCGCTCCCGGCCACTTGCCCTCTACCAGCCCGCCACAGATGACGAGATCGGCCCGGCTCATCCGCGCTTCGAGCAGGCCGTAGACCGCCACGCGCGGATGCCCGCCCCACGGTGGCCGCACCGCCTGCCGCTCCATCGCATCGCGCAGCACCGCGTGGGCATCACGTGGGGCGATCAGCGTCCCGGCGTCCGCTGCGGCGGCACGCAATTCCTCCACGAAAGCGGCGAGCGCGCGGCCATCGGCGCGGGCCCACGCCCCCTCCCCGGCCAGCGCCTCGACCGCTTCGGCCAGCAGCGCCACCAGCCGGTCGAGCGGTTCGTCCGCCGAAAGCGAAAACAGCGGCGACAGGATCGCTTCCACCCGTTCCCACCACCCGCCGATCCCGCGCTGCTGTACCAGCGCCCGCAAGGGCTCCAGCCCGATGCCCGGTCGCGGCCCGCGCAGCGCACGGTCCAGAATACGGGCATGATCCAGCCAGTCAGCCCGATCGCCGCCACCGTTCGCCAGCGGATGCGTCAGCAGCGCGATCAGCGGCACCGGCGCGGCCTGTTCGGCCATGACTTGCGCCAGCAGCAGAAACAGCCGCCCCGCCGCGCTCTGCCCCAGCGGCTGTCCGGCGGTATCGTCCGCCACGATGTCCCAGCGCTTCAGGTGCGCGACGACCCGCGCCGCCAGCGCACGGTCAGGCGTGACCAGCGCCACCCGCCGCTCGGGCACTTCCAACGCCTGCCGGATCAGCACCGCGATCGCCTGCGCTTCCATCGCCGGGTGCGCCGTTTCCATCAGCCGCACCCCGGCCAGCCGCCGCGCCCGCGCCGGCAGATTGGCCCAGGCAGCCGAAGCCTGCGGGGGCAGGAACAGGTTCGAGATCGCATGGCTGCGCTCGGGCGGGGCGGCGGTCATCCCCGAGCGATGCCAGGCGCGCACTTCGCCGCGCGCCACCCCCATGCGGTGGAGCAGCAGCTTGAGGTGATACTGCGGGTGCGTCACCGCGTCGTGCTTGCCGAACGGGGGACCGTCGGGCGTGGCGGGCGCGCCGGCGGTGCCCAGTTCCTCCCACACCGCGTCATCGAGCGACAGGTCGAGATCGGGCAGCACCACACGGCCCTGCGGCAGTTCGCTCACCACCCGCAGTAGCCGCGCCAGCGCCGGCGATGCGCTGGTCACCCCGGCGGCAACCACCGGCGATTGCGGCGGGGCCTCGCGCCAGCCTTGCGCGGCGTGATCGAACAGGCGGTTGCGCCGGTCGGCCGCGTCAGTCTCTCCCCGCGCGGCCAGTTCGGCCAGCCACAGTTGCTGCACCATGAGGAAGGTGCGGGTGTTGGCGCGCCAGTGCCCGGCCACCTCGTCGATCACCCCCAGCGCTTTTTCAAACACCTCGACCGGGGCGATGCCTTCCACCAGCAGCCGATCCATCGTCCGGCCCAGATCGAAGGCGCGGCGCAGCACCGCCGGGCCATGGCCGGCGCGTTCTCCCTCCACCTCGCGCAGGTAATGCGCCAGCCGCAACCAGCGGCGGACCGGATCGGCGGCGGGCGGCACGTCAGCCGCGCCCAGCGGATCGAGCAGCGGCCCCAGCGTCTCGTCCAGATCAAGGTCACCCACCACCGCCATGCGCGGCAGCAGCAGGCCGGAACCGGTGCCCCTCGCGTCGCCCGCCGTGCGCACGAACGCTTCGGTCACCGTGCGCGCGGCGCGGCGGCTGGGCAGCAGCAGCGTCAACCGCGCAAGGCCCAGCTCGGGTTCGGCAAAGCGCGCGGCAAGCCCCGCCGCCAGGGCATCGGCAAATCCGCGGTGGGCGGCGATGGAATAGACGCGCGGCCGCCCCGTCAGGCCGGCGCGAGCACTGTCAGGCACCGGTCAGCCAGGCTTCGGCGGGGGCGATCGCGGACGGTTCGCCCACTTCCAGCCAGATGCCCTGATGGCAGATCCCGTAAAGCCGCCCTTCGTCGATCGCGCGATCCCACAGCACGTTAGTGGAAAACGGCCCTTCGGGCGCATCGCGCAGCAGGCGGTGCGAAACGAGCTGGATGCCGGTGAATATGAACGGGGCCACTCGCCCGCTGCGCCGCCGCCGCACGCGGCCCAGGCTGTCGAGGTGGAAATCGCCCTTGCCGCGATAGCTGACCGCACGCGGATGCGGCACCATCAGCAGCAGCGCGTCCATCCGCTCCGCATCCCACGCCGATGACAGTTCGGCAAAGACATCGCGCGGACCATCGAGCCAGATATTGTCGCTGTTGAGGCAGAAGAACGGATCGGGCAACAGCGCCTGCGCCGCCACCATGCCGCCGCCGGTTTCCAGCAGCAGCGCGCGCTCGTCCGAGATGGTGACCGCCGGACCCTGGCGGCGCACCTTGAAATGGCCTTCCAGCGCATCCGCCAGGTAGTGGACATTGACGACCGCCTTGGCGACGCCGGCCGCGTCCAGCTTGTCGAGCGCGTGATCGACCAGCGACTTGCCGGCCACCCGCACCAGCGGCTTGGGCTGGGTCGCGGTCAGCGGGCGCATCCGCTTGCCGAGCCCGGCCGCCAGCACCATCGCGGTATCGCTGGCGAGTGCCGGTGCAGCCACAGCAGCCGCTTCAGTCAGACCATCGCTCATGACGGGAACCTGCCGCCGCCGCTGACGCGCAGATCGTGGGGAATGTTCGCCTCGAACCAGCGCGCCACCGGCTCCAGCGCCGGATGCGCCAGATCGCGCTCCAGCAGCGCCCAGACGCGGGGGATGAGATCAAGGTAGCGGGCCTTGCCATCGCGCCGCCACAGCCGCACGAAGATACCGACGATCTTGGTGTTGCGCTGCGCGCCGAGGCGGGCGTAATCGGCGAGCAGCAGCTCGGGATCGGTGCCGGTCCGGCGGACGTAGTGATCGAACATCGCCACCTCCAGCTCGGGCGAAACGTCGCGCCGCGCGTCCTGCAGCAGCGAGACGAGGTCGTAGGCCGGATGCCCGTTCAACGCGTCCTGGAAATCCAGCCACCCCTGCGCTTCAAGCGAACCCAGCAGCATGATGTTCTCGGCGTGATAATCGCGCAGCACGGTCACCCCCGGCCGCTGGCGCGGCAGCAGATCGCCCAGCACCTGTTCCCAGGCGGTGACGAAACCGGGCCCGTCGACATAGAGGTTCTGCGCCGTGCAGTACCAGTCCACGAACAGCTTCGCCTCGCGCAGATATTCGCTCATCGAATAATCGAGGAACGGCCCCGGCGGCAGCTCGTGCAACTGCACCAGCGCATCGATAGCGGCGCGATAGACCGCATCTTCGTCGTCAGGCCACTGGTCCAGATAATCGCGCATCCGTGCGTTGCCGAAGTCCTCCAGCAGCACCAGCCCCTGCTCCGGCTTTTCCGCCAGGATGCGCGGCGGTCGCATGCCGTTGGCATCCAGCCAGCGGGCGGCGCGCAGGAACGGGCCCGGGTCCTCGTTCGGCGGGGGCGCGTCCATCAGCATGGCGCTGCGGCCGTCGGTATTGCGGACCCGGAAATAGCGGCGGAACGATGCGTCGCCCGGCAGCGGCTCCACTGCCGCGCTGGACCAGCCGGCCGCCTGCAGAAACGCCGCGATCGCGGGGGGCACAATGTCGAGACTCGTTGTCATCACGGCATCCGGCCTAGCCAAAGGGAGCCCTCCTCGACAATGGCGATCCTGCCTTCGTCCGCAAATTCCAGCGTGATCGCAAGGCAGCCTGCCTCATGCGCGAAACCGCCGGCATGGTCCGGCCACTCGGCGATCAGCACCGCACCCTCGCGATAGTCGTCAAGGCCGATCTCCTCCACCTCTTCCGGCCTTTTCAGCCGGTAGAAATCGGCGTGGACCAGCGGCAGGCGCACCGATGGCGGATCGTACACCTCGATGATCGCAAAACTGGGGGAAGGCACTTCGCCCGCATGGCCCAGCGCGCGGATGATCGCCCGCGCCAGCGTGGTCTTGCCCGCGCCAAGACTGCCCGACAGGGCGATGACATCGCCCGGCTGCACCGCTGCGGCGATCGCCTGCCCCAGCCGCTCCATCGCCGCCAGATCGGGCAGCGGCAGCCGCCGGGCCGGGCCGGTCATGGCAGCTCGATCCGCGCCGCCGTGCCGCGTCCGGGTTCGGATTCGAGCTTGAGCGTGCCGCCATGCGCCTCGATCAACCGGCGCGCCAGCGGCAGGCCCAGCCCCTGCCCGCGTTCGGCCGAAGTCTGCATCGCCCCGCCTTCCGGGCCGACCCGCACGCCTTCGAGCGCGCGGGCGAGGCTGCGCCCGTCCATCCCGGCCCCGCGATCCTGCACCACGATCTGGGTCACTTCGCCATCCGCACCCTTGCGCTGCTGGGCCTGGACCAGCACCCGCTGGCCGCGCTTGCTGGCATCGATCGCGTTATCGATGAGGTGGCCCACAGCGCGGGCCAGCCGCCGCCGGTCCGCCATGACCGGGCGCAGCACCCCGCCCGCCTGCAAGTCCAGCGTCAACCCGCGCTTGGCCAGCCGCTCGGCGCGTTCCTCGGCCACCGTGCGCAGGAAGTCCATCAGATCGACCTCTTCCTTGCGCAGCGGCAGCAGGCCCGCCTCGCTTTGCGAAAGGTCCAGCAGGCTGTCGATATTCTCGCCCAGTTGGCCGGTGGCGGACAGGATCGCGCCGAGATATTCGCGCCCGCTCTCGTTCAGCTCGCCGCCAAGGCCGGTTTGCAGCAGTTCCGCAAAACCGCCGATCGAGGTCAGCGGCGTGCGCAGTTCCTTGCTCATGTTGGCGAGGAACCGGGTCTTGATCGCATCGGCTTCCTTGAGCGCCGCGTTGCTTTCGCGCAGCGCTTCTTCGGCGCGCTGGCTGTCGGTGATGTCGAGCACCGCCAAGAGGCCGTTGCCGTCGGGCAGCGGCACCCCGGCGTATTCCAGCATCCGCCCGTCTGCCAGCGCGATGCGCCCGCCGGTCTGCGCGCGATCGAGCGTGGCGGAGCGCACGACCGTACCCACCTGCTCGGCCTGCGCCGGCACTTTCAGCCGCACCGCGATCTTGCGCAGCAGCTCGGCGATGTGCGGATGGGTATCGAGGAAATCGGCATCAAGGCCCCAGTCGGCCGCAAAGCGCCGGTTCCACAACTGCATCCGCCCGTCCGGCGCGAACACCGCAACCGATTCGAACAGGCTGTCGAACGTGGCGGTGCGGGTGCGCAGCAGCGTATCGCGCATCGCCGACAGGCGCAGTTGCTCGGTCCGGTCCTCGACGATCAGCAGCAGCCCGCCATCGGGCAGCGGCTGGGCAACGATGCGCAAATGTGTGCCGTCCGCCAACGACCAGGCTTCCTCCTGCGTCGATCCGCTGGCGAACCATGCCGCCTTCTCGCGCCGCCAGGCGGGGAAATCGCGCACTTCGGGCACCCGGCCCAGGTTGCGCGCAGCATCGAGCAGGCGCTCGAACAGCGGCGGGTCCTTCATGTCGGCGGGGGTCAGGCGGAACAGGCGCTGGAACGGCTGGTTGGCAAACGCCAGCCGCCGCCGCGCATCGAACTGGGCAACCCCGGCGGAAAGCTGATCCAGCAATGCCCGCTGCGCCTCGCGGAAGGCCCGGAACGAGCGGGACATCTCCTCCATGTCCTCGATGTCGATCGCATAACCGGCCACGCCGTCCTCGCCCAGCGGCAGGTCGCTGACGCGCATGGTGCGGCGCTGGCCGTTGATCGTGGTCGATACCACCCGTTCGACCGGAGCGCCGCGCCGCGTCGCCTCCAGCGCCACCTGCCCCGGTGAGACGCCTTCGATCGCCTCGACCAGTTCGGTCCCGGCGGCCACCACGCCTTGTGCATCGCCCCCGCCCACCGCCGCGACATAGGCGGAATTGACGAGCTGCAACGCCCCGTCCGGGCGGCGGAACCACATCGGCATCGGCGCGGCTTCGATCAGCGAGACCAGCGCATGGAAATCGCCGCGCGCCCGCTCCGCCTCGTCGCGCAAGCGGGTCAGCTCGCTCTCGCTCTCGCTGAAATCGAACACCCATACGAGCGCCGCGCCGCCGGGCGACACCTGCGGATCGGCAAGATGCCCGCGCAGCGCCAGCGCCCGGGTGGAGTTGCGCGGGGTCACCGCCATGCGGAACGGTGCCGCCGTCTTCTGGGTGCGCCGCACATTCTCGGTCAGCTCGGCCAGGCATTCCGCCGTCAGCCCGCGATTGCCCTTGTCGAGTTCGGACAGGAACTGCGGCACCGCATCGAGCCCCAGCCACAACGCCAATCGCGGGCTCGCCTCGATCCTCCCGTCCACCCGCACCAGCAGCGGCAGCGCCGGCGATTCCTCGACCATGCGCGAAAGCCGCCGGGCAGAACGCATCTGCGCCTCGGCCTTGACCTGCCGCGCCCGCGCCGACAGCACCGCCCAGGCCGCGCCGATCGTCCAGGCGGCAAGCAGCAGGCCGATCAGCAGGATGGAAAGACGATCGGGGTTCATCGCGCCCAGCTATGGGTGTGGGTGCGCGCGAAGACAATGGGGGGACTGCGCAGCAACGGCGCAATCCCCCACAAGTTATCGGTCTGGATCAGTAGCGATAGTGGTCCGGCTTGAACGGCCCTTCGACCGGGACGCCGATGTACGATGCCTGGCGGTCCGACAGCTTGGTCAGCTTCACGCCCAGCTTTTCAAGATGCAGCGCGGCGACCTTTTCGTCGAGGTGCTTGGGCAGGACGTAGACGCGGTTGTCATAGTCGTTCGACTTCGTGAACAGTTCGATCTGCGCCAGCACCTGGTTGGTGAAGCTGGACGACATCACGAAGCTGGGGTGGCCGGTGGCGCAGCCCAGGTTCACCAGACGGCCCTTGGCGAGGACCAGGATCTGCTTGCCGTCCGGGAAAGTCACCAGGTCGGTGCCCGGCTTCACTTCGTGCCACTGATAGTTGGACAGTGCCGCGATCTGGATTTCGCTGTCGAAGTGGCCGATGTTGCAGACGATCGCCTTGTCCTTCATCGCCTCCATGTGCGCGCCGGTGATGACGCCTTCGTTGCCGGTGGCGGTAACGAAGATGTCGCAGCGGGTCACCGCTTCTTCCATGGTGACCACTTCGTAGCCCTCCATGGCGGCCTGCAGCGCGCAGATCGGATCGACTTCGGTCACCATCACCCGCGCGCCGCCCTGGCGCAGCGAAGCGGCGGAGCCCTTGCCGACATCGCCGAAGCCGGCAACGCAGGCAACCTTGCCGGCCAGCATCACGTCGGTGGCGCGGCGGATCGCGTCGACCAGCGATTCCCGGCAGCCATAGAGGTTGTCGAACTTGGACTTGGTGACGCTGTCGTTCACGTTGATCGCCGGGAACGGCAGCTTGCCGTCCTTGGCGATCTGGTACAGCCGGTGAACGCCGGTGGTGGTCTCTTCCGAAACGCCCTTGATCGCGTTGACCGAGCGCGACAGGTATCCCGGCTTGCGCTTCAGGAATTCCTTGAGCGCGCGGACGAATTCGATTTCCTCGGCGTTCGAAGGTTCGAACAGCGCTTCACCGGCTTCGACGCGGGCACCCCACAGCGCGAACATGGTGGCATCGCCACCGTCATCGAGGATCATGTTGGCGGTATGCTCTTCGCCCCAATCGAAGATGGAGCCGACATAGTCCCAATATTCGGCCAGGCTTTCGCCCTTGATCGCATAGACCGGAATGCCCTTGGCGGCGATGGCGGCCGCGGCGTGGTCCTGGGTGGAGAAGATGTTGCAGGTCGCCCAGCGCACTTCCGCGCCCAGCGCCACCAGCGTCTCGATCAGTACGGCGGTCTGGATGGTCATGTGCAGCGAACCGGTGATGCGCGCCCCCTTGAGCGGCTGGCTCGGCCCGAATTCGGCGCGCAGCGCCATCAGGCCCGGCATCTCGGTTTCGGCGATCAGGATTTCGGTGCGGCCATAATCGGCCAGCGAAATATCGGCGATGGCGTAATCGTGCTCAAGCGTGGCGGCGTGGGACATGGGGATGTCAGCTCCTGCGATCGGTCTGGTCCGGGTGTCCGGCATAGGCAGCCGGGGCCGGGCGGCACATCAGGTGCCGCATGCTGGCCGCGTCCCTACCGTTTCCCGCCTTCGATGGCAAATATAAAGAATGCTTTATATGCCCTTCCCGTGCGATGCGGCGACTATCGCCGATACCGCGCATCACAAGGCGTTGCCGGATCGCGTGCAGCGCCTATATCAGGGCCCTTGCGTTTCATTTGCATCAGAGAGGACTTTTTCGATGACCATCGCCGTTGGTGACAAGCTGCCTGACGTCAAGCTGGTGAAAGCCGGCGCAAACGGCCCCGAGCCGGTTCAGTCGTCCGAATATTTCGCCGGCAAGAAGGTGGCGCTGTTCTCGGTTCCGGGTGCCTTCACCCCCACTTGCTCGGCAAAGCACCTGCCCGGGTTCGTCGAGAAGGCCGGTGATCTCAAGTCCAAGGGCGTGGACGAGATCGTCGCCACCGCCGTCAACGACGCTTTCGTGATGGGCGCGTGGAACAAGGCTTCGGGATCGGACGACATCACCATGCTGGCCGACGGCAACGCCGAATTCGCCGGGGCTCTGGGGCTGACCATGGACGGCAGCGGCTTCGGCATGGGCCAGCGCGGCCAGCGCTTCTCGATGGTCGTCAACGACGGCGTCGTCGAACAGCTCAACGTCGAAGCGCCGGGCACTTTCGAAGTCAGCTCGGCTGACTACATGCTCGGCCAGCTCTGAGCCGAACCGCCTTACGGCAAACGGGCTTACCGCTCTCTCCCCTTCAGGGGAGAGATACGAAGGCTTGCGAGCTTGCTCGCTAGCCGCAGTTGAGAGGGGATTCGGCCCGCCCCCTCTCCCAACCCTCTCCCCTGAATGGGAGAGGGCTATTGGGCTTCAGGGCACCACCCTCACAAACGCCGCGACCTGATCGTCGGCATAGACCGGTCGCCAGCGGGTGGCGGCAGCATCCAGTTGCGCGACAAGGCCGGGATTGAGCGCCTTGCTGACAAGGAACCCGGCAGGCGCATACATCCGCTCCACCTCGGCCAGCCCCAGACGGCCGTGCTGGATGGCGCGGAAGCGGTCCCACTCCGCGCTCGTATAACGCCAGAAACGACCATCGTAAGCCACCCGCCATCCGGGAGCACCGGCGTGGATCAGCGGCCCGCCGTAATTGTCGGTGAACAGCGTCCCCGCAACATGCGCGCGTTTCAGCGCGGCGATCGCCCGCTGCGGGATCTGGTCGGCAAACGGTGACGGCAGCGCAGCCTGTGCGAGTGCCACCGCAATGACCCCGAGCCCGATCGTGCCTGCGGGACTCACCCGCGACGACGATGCGACGGGGCCCGGTACCGCGCGTGCGATCGGCGCGACGAGCGCGACCGCCCAGAACACCGCGAAACGGATCGCCAGCAGCGTCATTGCCCCCAGCACCAGCGCCACCATGACTTCGCCCGCATCAAGCCGGGCACGACCGCGCACCAAAAGGACGGCAGCAGCAATCCCTGCGACCACCACCAGAGGCGCGAACTGGGCATTGAGCGGCGACCACAGCGGCAGCCACTCGGCAACGCCGATGCCGCGCGCCTCTGCCGCGTTGCGGGCCGAAATCGCCAGCAGCGACGCGCCGTCGGGCGTTGCGAACACGGCAAGGAGCGCCAGCACCGCCAGCGCGCTGGGGGCAAGCGGCAGCGGGGCCCGGCGATCGCGCAGCCAGGCCAGCCAGCCCGGCAGCACCATCGCCGCCATGGCGATGGCCGCGATCGACACCGACGGGTGCAGGTTCTGCCACAACACCAGCACGATCGCGCCCGGCACCAGTGTGCGGCGCAGCGGCCAGTCCATCCGCACCAGCGCCAGCAGCGCGCCGAACGCCAGCACCGCGAAGCTTTGCGGGCGCACGCTGGAAAAGGCGTGCGCGGCAATGAAAGCGATGGCGAGCCCGGCGCACAGCCCCGGTGCGCAAGCCCCGCGCCGCCGCGCCGCCAGCGCGACGATCCACAGCCCGCCCAGCCACGCCAGCGCATCGAGCAACCGCAGGCCGGTCCAGCCGAACGCTTCGAACACCGTCGCCATGATGATCTGCGCCAGCCAGGACAATGCCGGCAAAGCCTCGCCCAGATGCGGGGCGGAGAACGGCTCGCGGGTCAGCAGGCCGCCGTGCTCCAGCGTCATCTGGCCCAGCCGCAATTGCCAGAACAGATCGAAATCCCAGATCGGCCGCAGCATCAGCACGCCCAGCATCACCGCCGGCAGCACTGTCAGCGGCCAGTGGATCGCCGCGCGCGGGTGGGCTTCGCCCGCTGCCGCGCGATCGGATCGGAGTGGGTCGGCCGCCATGTCCATGGTGCCGCAACCCTGCCCCAACATGCTTAATTTTCAGTGAGGACCGGCCGGCATGCGGCTGTTTCAGTAGCCCATCAGGCTCAGCACTTCCTTGCGGCTGCGCTCGTCCTGCAAGAACGTGCCCATCATCCGGCTGGTTATCATCCCCACCCCCGGCGTGCGCACCCCGCGCGCGGTCATGCAGGCGTGGTTTGCCTCGATCACCACCGCGACCCCATGCGGCTTGAGGTTGTCCCAGATGCACTGCGCCACTTCGGCGGTCAGCCGCTCCTGGATCTGCAGCCGGCGGGCATAGCCGTGCAGCACGCGCGCCAGCTTGGAGATGCCGACGACATGGTTGCGCGGCAGGTAAGCGATGGCCGCCTTGCCGATGATCGGGGCCATGTGGTGTTCGCAATGCGACTGGAACGGAATGTCCTTGAGCAGGACGACCTCGTCATAGCCGCCCACTTCCTCGAAAATGCGCGACAGGTGGATGGCCGGATCGTCGGCATAGCCCTGGCAATATTCCTTCCACGCCCGCGCCACCCGGCGCGGGGTATCTATCAGCCCTTCCCGCTCCGGATCGTCCCCGGCCCAGCGGATCAGCGTGCGGATGGCGTCCTGCACATCGTCGGGAACCGCGATCTTGCCGGGCTCGGCGGCGCTCGGGATGCCCTGCGGGCTGGTCATCGGGCGATCCTCTTCCTCAAGTTCTGCATCAGCCGCACGCGGACAAGTTGCCCGTCGCGGCGGAACAGCCCGCGCTTGTCGATCGGCTCGAAGATTTCCTCGGGCCGTTCGGGATCAAGCACGCCGCTGCTGCCGACGGCTCTTTCAGCTTCGGAGATATCTTTCAAGGCCAAAGGCGCGAGGTGCTTGGGATTGGGCGGCGCGGGTTCATTCAGCGCATCGATCATCGCCGCCATCGACCCGTGCCGTTCCAGCCCCTCCACCACCCGTTCCACCGGCACCCCGCAATGCTCCGCCAGCAACTGGTGGCGCAGCGCCGTGATCGCTGGGCCGACGTGGGCATTGGCCGGACGCGCGGCGTCGATGAACACGTCGCACTCGCTGTCGAGCCCCATCGAGCGGTTGTTCATGTTCGCCGATCCGACCCGCAGGATCGCGTCATCGACGATCATCAGCTTGGCGTGGACATAGATCGGCGTGCCGTCCGCCGCGAAGGGAGTGAAGATGCGGAAGCGCCCCTCCGGATCGGCCGCCGCCAGGGTGCGCACCAATTCCACGCGCGCGGTATCCATCGCTACCTGTTCCAGCCAGCCATCGGCCTCCAGCGGGTTAATGATGCAGAATTCCGGGCAATCGGGCTGTTCCAGCCGCTCCAGGATCGCCTCGGCGATGCGACGCGAGGCGAAATACTGCGTCTCGACATAGACGAACCGGCGCGCCCGGCGGATCTGATCGACGAACAGGTCCTCGATCTCGGACACTTGCGGGCAATCGCGATAGGCGGCGCGGGTGCGGGCGATGCCGATCTCGACGTTTTCGAACTGGGCTTCCAGTTCATCAGGCCACGGCGTCTGCTGCTGCGGCGCGCACGGGGGCAGTTCGCTGCCGCCGGCTACCTCCCACCGATCACGGCCCAACTCGCCCAGCACGGCGGCGATCTCGCCTTCCATCACCATCGTCAGATCGTGCCACGGGCCATAGAGCCCGCCGGTACCCGGCAGCTTGCGGCGCGGATCGCCGGGCAGGTGTTCAGGGGTATCCCAGCGATCCGAAGTCATGTCGATACCGCCGCAGGCGGCGAACACGTCGTCAATCACGACGATTTTCTGATGGTGGCTGCAGCCGATCGGATGCGCGGCATCGAACTTGAAATCGATCCGCGAGCGCAGCGCCCAGCGGATCAGATCGACCACCATCGTCCCGCGCGTCAGCGACTTGAACAGCGAGAAGTTCCACTTGAGCAGGAGCACTTCCAGCCGCCGGTTGTGCCGCACCAGCCAGACGATGAACGAACCCAGCCGCGCCGGGAAACGGCCCTTGCGCGGCAATTGCCACCAGCGCCGGCCGGAGGACAGCAGGATGCGGGAATCGAAATCCCAGCCGATCATGAAAATCCGCTGGCGCGCCTCGACCATCGCCTGGCGCATCACATCGAAGTAATCGGCGGCATCGACCACCACTCGCGCACGCCGTGCCATGGCATAGCGCCATACCGTATGCTCGGGTGCCCCGCCCCGTGGGCGGTCCGGTTCGCCGCTGTCGTTTTCCCCCGCCTGCATTATCCCGTCCCGTGCTACCCTATGCGCCGTTCAAGTCGCCGATCGCGCAGTTGTTCCGCTGCCGCGCGCCACGGCCTGTCGCGCACAGGGCGTCAGTCGGCGCATAATCGGCCTCGTGTTCATCCGCTGTTCTGCCTGCGGGCGCAACCTTTGCCCATCTGATGCCCTTATCACCTGGCGCCTCGGCGCTTGGCATCGCGCCGGCTCACCGCGTCGTTGCGGCTAGGCCGGCCTGCCCCGGATCTGATGTCCGGGATCATCCGTTCGGTTTGTGCGACCTGCCGGTCGTCGCCGACACGCCCGTTTCCGGCGCTCGAAAGAAGCGCCGCACAGTAGAGGAGTTTGGAATGAAAGCATCCCTCATCGCCGCCGCGATCGCAGCCGTGGCCCTGCCCTCCGGCGTCGCCATGGCGCAGGGCACCACCGCTGGTGCCGTCGCCCCGACGGTGGGTGCCAAGGTCTATGGCCCCCAGGGTGACGAAGTCGGGACGGTAGAAGCCGTCCAGGACGGCGTAGTCGTCGTCAACACCGGCACCGCCAAAGGCGGCATCCCGATCGCCTCGTTCGCGATGCGCGCCAAGGGCCTGACCATCGGTTACACCAAGGCCCAGCTCGAAACCGCGCTGGGTGCCGCTGCCGCAGATTCCGGGGCAAAGCTCGATGCGGCGCTGGTTGCCGATGCCTCGGTGAAGAGTGCAGACGACGTGGTGCTCGGCACCGTCAGCAAGCGCGAGGGTGACGACGTGACCCTGGCCTTGTCCGAAGGCGGCATGGTTCAGCTCAAGAAGCAGTCGTTCGGTCTCGATGCCACCGGCGGCCTGAAGATCGGCATGACGGCCGCTGCGCTCAAGTCGGCCATGACCGCTGCCGCTCCCGCAACCCCGGCCACGCCCGCAACACCGGGGGCTCCCGCCACGGCTGCGGCGGAGGCCACGGGCCCATCGGCAGAATAACTCCGATCCCCGTGCGCTCGAAAGGCGCACGGCCGGGTCAAAAATCGGAAGGGCGCGGCGCAATGCCGCGCCCTTGTCGTTTCATAAAACGCGGTGAAGCGCTGCATCGGGGTTGCACAGCCGCCCTGTCCTGGCCGATAGGGGCCTTGTCTGTATCGCCGCGCCGCATTTGCGGGGAGCGATTATCCCGCATCAGGACCGCCGACTGCGTGTTGTTTTCCGAGAACCTTCGACGCACCGCCATGGCCTTGCTGGGCACAAGACCGGAACCGGGCTCCGGCTTCTCGCAATCGCTGGATCAGGCGCGCAGGCGGTTGGCCACGCTGTCCGGGGCAATTGCCCTCGGCATCGTCGCGATCCTCTTCGCGTGGCTCGGCGACGAAGCGCAGCGCGGGTTCGCGCGCATCGTGGCGTGGATGCCCCTGGCTCCGCTGCTGCTGACCCCGCTGACCTTCGCGGCGGTGGTCTGGATGACGCGGCGGTTCGTGCCCGAAGCGCGCGGCTCGGGCATCCCCCAGGTCATCGCGGCCGGGGCGCACCCCGAACTGGCGCGAACGCGGCTGCTGTCATTGCCGGTCGCTCTCGCCAAGCTGGCGATGACCGCGATCATGCTGCTGGCCGGCGCATCGGTGGGCCGCGAAGGACCCACGGTCCAGGTCAGCGCGGCGATCATGGTCGCCTGCCACCGCGTGCTGCGGGTGCCTATCGGTGCAGGCGTCCTGATCGCCGGCGGCGCGGCCGGGGTCGCCGCGGCGTTCAACACCCCACTCGCCGGGGTTGCCTTTGCGATAGAGGAACTGGCGTCGGCATTCGAACAGCGGGTGGCGATGCTGGTCATGGCTGCGGTCGTCGTCTCCGGCCTTGTCAGCCTCGGCTATTCGGGGGATTACATCTATTTCGGGGTCATGCGCGAAACGCTGCCGGTCAGTTCGGTGCTGCTGATCGCGCCGCTGGCAGGGATTATGGGCGGCGTGCTCGGCGGGCTCTTTTCCCGGATGTTGCTGGGCTTTGCCGGCAGTAGCCACCCGCTCATCCAGGTGTTTCGCGCCCATCCGGTGCGCGCCGCGCTGGTCTGCGGCGTGATCGTGGCAGTAACCGGGCTTGTATCCGGCGGCGCGACCTGGGGCACCGGATACGAAACCACGCGCGGCATGATCGAAGGGCAGACCGATGCGCCGCTCTATTTCGGGCCCGCCAAGTTCCTGGTTATGGTAGCGACGGCGATTTCCGGCGCGCCCGGCGGCATCTTCGCGCCATCGCTGTCCGTGGGTGCCGGGTTCGGGCGGCTGCTCAGCCTGCTGTTCCCGCAAGATCCGTTCCCCGCCATCGTCCTGCTGGGGATGACCGGGTATTTCGTCGGCGTGGTCCGCGCGCCGTTGACCGCTGTCATCATCCTGATGGAAACCACCGCCAGCCGGGGGATGATCCTGCCCCTGTTCCTGACCGCGATCATCGCCGACGGGGCCAGCACGCTCGTCTGCCGGCACAAGCTCTACCACGGGCTCTCCGCCCCGTTTCGCGCGGGCAAGGCGGCTAACGCCTAGGGACCTGACGCCTAACCCGGCCGCGATACCGCCCGCAGCCCGGCAAGCACGTATGCCGCCAGGTGATCGACCACCGCCGCAGGCGAAAGCTGCGCCCACGGGCTCAATTCCTGCCCGAACGACCGGCGCAGCACCAGCATCGCCCCGAATGGCGCGGCGCTGGCAATCGCATTGAGAACCAGTTGCGGGTCGCCCTGGCGATAGCCGGTAAGCTCGGCGAAGAGCTTGACGGCGATACCGAATTTCTGGGCGATCAGCGGCCGCAGAACCGCGAAATGGCTGGTGGGGCCCATGATCTCGCGCGCCAGCACGTGCACGATCCACCAGTCTTCGCCCATGGCACGGGCAACCGCCATGTCGATCAGCCGGCGCAGGCGCGCTTCAGGCGGCGCGGCGGCGTTGACGATCGCCTCCAGTTCCTCGACCGTGACAAGCCGTGTGTGCGCTTCGACCAGGAGCATGCGATAAAGCTGATCGCGGCTGCCGAAGTGATAGTTGATCGAAGCGACATCGACCCCGGCCCGCGCGGCGATGGCCCGGCCCGTCACTTGTGCAAAGCCCTGTTCGCCGATCAGTTCGCCCGCCGCTTCCAGAATGCGCTGTCGGGTGGCCGCGCCATCCGCACGCCTCCCGCGCGGTGAGGCATCTGCGCCGCCATCCTGCGTCGTTTCGGTAATGCTACTGCGGTTCATGGGGCTGGACTTTAAATTAAATTAAATTTAGTGTCCAGTCCGTTCAAGAGCACCACCCCCGCCCTCCCCCTTTGCCAGGGACATGCCTGACATGAAGAAAATCCTGCCGATTGCGCTGGTCGCGGCCGTGGCGATCGTGGCCGCGTGGTTCATCTTGGGCGGCGGCAAGGACGCCGACTCGACCGAACTGACCCTGCACGGCAACGTCGATATCCGCGAGGTCTCGCTGGCCTTCGAAGGCTCGGGCCGGGTGCTGGAAATGCGCGCCGAGGAAGGCGATCGGGTGCGGGCCGGGCAGATTCTCGCCGTGCTCGACACCACCGACATGGCGCTGCAGGCGAAACAGGCCGGCGCGCAGATCGCCGTTGCCCGGCAGAACCTCGCCAAGCTGCGCAACGGCACCCGCCCGGAAGACCTCGCGCAGGCGCAGGACCGGTTGACGGCCGCCGAGGCGGAAGCCGCCCGCGCCGGGGCCGATTTCACCCGCCTGAAATCCATCTCCGGCGCAACCGACGGACGCGGGGTCAGCCAGCGCGAGCTGGATCAGGCGCGCGCCGCCGCCCAGGCCGCATCGGCACAGGCGGGCGTCGCGCGCGAGGCGCTGCGATCGGCACGCAACGGCGCGCGCAAGGAAGATGTCGCCGCCGCCGCCGCGCAAGTCGATGCCGCCGATGCCCAGCAGGGCCTGCTTAACCACCGCATTGCGCAAGGCACCCTGCGCGCGCCGGTCGACGGCGTGGTGCGGGCCCGGCTGATCGAGCCGGGCGACATGGCATCGCCCCAGCGCCCCGCCTATGGCATCGCCCTCACCCACCCCAAATGGGTGCGCGTCTATGTCGGCGAGGCCGACCTTGGCCGCGTGCGGCAAGGCATCGGCGCGCAGGTGGTGAGCGACAGCCGCCCCGATCGCCCGGTCAAAGGGCGGGTCGGCTACATCGCCTCGGTCGCTGAATTCACCCCCAAGTCGGTGGAGACCGAAGACCTGCGCACCAGCCTAGTCTATGAAGTGCGGGTGATCGTCGAGGACCCGCAGGATGCGCTGCGCCTCGGCCAGCCGGTCACCGTCCGGCTCGCGACCGGGGCTGCCCGGTGACATCGCCGTCCGCCACCGTCATCGTCGAAGGCCTGACCCGGCTGTTCGACGGGCCGGATGGCAAGCCCTTCCGCGCGCTCGACGCGGTGGACCTGACCGTGCGCGCGGGCACCCTGACCGCGCTGGTCGGGCCGGACGGGGCGGGCAAGACCACGCTGATGCGCTGCCTGACCGGCCTGCTGCGCCCGGACGAGGGATCGGTGCGGGTGCTGGGCCACGATGCCCTGCGCGAACCCCAGGCGATCCAGGACCGGATCAGCTACATGCCCCAGCGCTTCGGCCTTTACGAAGACCTGACGGTGCAGGAAAACCTCGATCTTTACGCCGATCTGCACGGCGTGCCGCAGGATGTGCGGCGTGACCGGATCGGGCGCATGCTGGACCTGACCGACATGGCGCGATTCACGGCGCGACCGGCAGGCAAGCTTTCGGGCGGGATGAAGCAGAAGCTGGGCCTGGCCTGCACGCTGGTGCGATCGCCCGATCTGCTGCTGCTGGACGAGCCGAGCGTGGGGGTGGACCCGATCTCGCGCCGCGATCTGTGGGCGATCCTGGCCGACCTGATCGCGCACGACAATCTCTCGGTCATTGTCTCCACCGCCTACATGGACGAGGCGGAGCGCTGTGATGACGTTTTCGTGCTGAACGGCGGGCGGGTGCTGGCGCAGGGCACGCCGGCCGAACTGACCCGCCAGGCGCAAGGGCTGACCTATACCGCCACCCCGCCGCCGGGAACCCCGGCCCGGTTCCTGCAGGCGCGGCTGATTGATGCGCCCGAGCGGATCATCGATGCCGTGCCGCGCGGGGGCGATGTCTGGTTCGTGCGCCAGCCCGAAGCGCCGGAAGCCGAATTGGGCGCACTGCTGGGGGATGCTGCGTGGCACCCCCGGTCCGAGGCGCTGGAAGATGCCTTCATGCTGCTGCTGCGCCAGGACCAGCGCACGCCCCACCCTGCTCCGGTCGAGGCCGAGGCGCTCGCCCCCACCGGAAATTCGGGCCAGACCGATGATGCGCCCGAGATCCGCGTGCGCGATCTGGTGCGCCGCTTCGGCGATTTCACCGCCGTCGCCAGCACCTCGTTCGATGTCCGGCGCGGCGAGATATTCGGCCTGCTCGGCCCCAACGGCGCGGGCAAGACCACCACGTTCCGGATGCTGTGCGGCCTGCTGCCCGCCACCAGCGGCACGCTGGAAGTGGCCGGGCACAACTTGCGCACCGGCCGCGCCCGCGCCCGCAGCGCGATCGGCTATGTCGCCCAGAAGTTCGCGCTCTACGAGAACCTGACCGTGCGCGAGAACCTCGAATTCTTCGCCGGTGCCTATGGCCTCGGCTTCCTGGAGACCCGCCGCCGGGTGCGCGCGGTGATGGCCCAGTTCGAACTGGAGCCGGGGCTGCTCGCGCGCACCCTGCCGCTGGGCTACAAGCAACGGCTGGCAATGGCGGCGGGGCTGATCCACAGCCCGCCGATCCTGTTCCTGGATGAACCGACCAGCGGCATCGACCCGCTGGCCCGCCGCGCCTTCTGGCGATCGATCACATCGCTGGCGCGCGCCGGGGTTACCGTGATCGTCACCACCCACTTCATGGAAGAAGCCGAATACTGCGATCGCATCGCGATCCAGGATGCCGGCAGAATGCTGATCGTCGGCACCCCGCGCGAAGTGCGCGACGCGGCAGGCGGCGGCGGCGATATCGACATGAACCAGGCTTTCATCGCCATCGTCGAACAGGCGCGGGCGGCCGAAGCGCAGGGCCAGGCGGCGGCATGATGGCCGGGGCCGATACCACGCGCCGGCTGACCGCGCTGATCCGCAAGGAAACCCGCCAGATGCTGCGCGATCGCAGCAACCTGATGGTCGGCCTGCTGCTGCCGATCGTGCTTAACCTGCTGTTCGGTTATGGCCTGTCTTTCGATGTCCGCAATGCGCCGGTCGCGGTGGTGCTGGAGGACCGCTCGCAAATGGCCCGCGAAGTGACCAGCGGCCTCGACGGCTCGCCCTACATCGACGCGATCCACGTCGATGCCATGGCCGATGCCGAACGGCTGGTGCGCGAGCATGAGGCGGTGGCGATCGTGCGCGTCCCCTCCGATTTCAGCCGCCGCGCCGGTGCCGGCAGCGCGGCGGTGCAGGTCATCCTCAACGGATCGGACACCACCACCGCCAATGCGCTGGAAGGCTACATCGCCGGGGCCATCGGCACCGCCATGCAGCACCGCGCCGACCGCGCGCCCGGCACCGGTCGCGGCGGGGCCACGGTGATCCAGCGCATCTGGTTCAACGAGGCGAGCGACAGCACCTGGTACCTCGTGCCCGGCCTGCTGGTCATCGTCATCACCCTCATCGGGGCGCTGCTGACGTCGCTGCTGATCGCGCGCGAGTGGGAACGCGGGACGCTGGAATCGCTGTTCGTGACGCCGGTGCGCCCGCACGAAATCCTCATCGCCAAGCTGCTGCCCTATCTCGTGATCGGCGCGATCGATATCGTCACCTGCCTCGCGGCGGCGCGGTTCCTGTTCCATGTCCCGATCCGGGGCTCGCTGATCGTCATCTTTCTCGCGGCGATGCTATACCTTGCGGTCTCGCTGCTGCTGGGACTGTTCATCTCGGGCAAGGTGCGCAACCAGTTCGAGGCGAGCCAGATTTCACTGCTCGCCTCGTTCATGCCCGCGACCATGCTGTCCGGCTTCGTGTTCGATCTGCGCAACCTGCCCTGGCCGGTGTGGATCGTCAGCCAACTGGTGCCGGCCACCCACTTCATGCCCTTGCTCAAGACGCTGTTCCTGGGCGGCAACAACTGGACTATGCTGGCGCGCGACAGCCTGATCCTGATCGCTTACGGCGCGGTGCTGGGCATCGCCACCACGCGCACCCTCGCCAAACGGCTGGACTGACGCGATGCCCGCATTCCGTCTCTTCTGGCGCCAGATCAGCGCGCTCATCCGCAAGGAGCTGATGGCCCTCATCAAGGACCCTTCGGCTCGCGTGCTGTTGCTGGCCCCGCCGATCATGCAGACCATGCTGTTCGGCTACGCCGCCACCTTCGACATCGCCGACGTGCCCTATGCCGTCGTCGATCTCGATCGCAGCGCCGCATCGGGCGAACTGCTGGCGCGGCTGGACGGGTCGGGGCTGTTCCAGCGCGAGGCGACGCTGGCCAGTCCCAGCCAGATCGCCCCGCTGGTCGATCGCGGCGACGTGCTGCTGGCGATCACCATCCCCCCCGATTTCGCCGCCAAGCTGGAAGCGGGGCAGCCCGCCCCGCTGCAAGTCATTCTGGATGGCCGCAATTCGACCACGGCGGGGATGGCCGGGGCGTACCTGGCCTCGATCGTGAACGGCTTCAACCGCGACAACGCGGGCTCCGGCGCGACCGGGGGCGTCGAGATCGTCCGGCGCGCGTGGTTCAGCCCCAACCTCGAATCGCGGTGGAACATCCTCACTGGCATGGTCGCCGGGCTGGCGATGATCCAGGTGCTGATGGTGGCGGCGCTCTCGGTCTCGCGCGAGCGGGAACAGGGCACGTTCGACCAGTTGCTGGTGACCCCGCTGACCCCGGCGCAGATCCTGATCGGCAAGGCGGTGCCATCGATCCTGGTCGGGCTGATGCAATCAACGCTGGTGATGGCGATCAACACTTTGTGGTTCCATCTGCCGTTCAACGGCTCGCTGGTGCTGTTCTATTTCGGCATGCTCAGCTTCATGACCTCGGCGGTGGGGATCGGCCTTGCGATATCCGCCATAGCGCTGAACATGCAGCAGGCGATGCTGTACACCTTCTTCGTGGTGATGCCGCTGATGCTGCTGTCCGGGCTGATTACCCCGGTCAGCAACATGCCCGAATTCCTCCAGATCGCGACCTATGCCAACCCCTTGCGCTTCGCCATGGACCTCGTCCGCCGAGTGATCCTCGAAGGCGCAGGGCTTTCCGACGTGGCGTGGGACTTCGTACCGCAACTGGGCGTGATGGTGGTGACCCTGCCGCTCGCCGCCTGGCTTTTCCGCCACCGCCTTTCATGATCGACCACGGGACCCCCATCATGGCGCGCATCGCTTCGCCTTCCCCCCCACTATGGCTGGCCGCATCGCTGCTGGCCCTTGCGCTCGCCGGCTGCACCGTCGGGCCGGACTTCAAAGCCCCGGCCCCGGCGGCCCCGCAGGACTGGACGGAGTGGCACAGTGGGGACGCAGCTACCCCGCTCCCGGCGGACCTCGCAACCGACCTCAGGCCCGACTGGTGGCGCAACTTCGGCGATCCGGTGCTGGATGAGCTGGAAACCCGCGCCTTGGCGGGCAGTCCCGATCTGGAAACGGCCGCGCTGCATTTCGCACAGGCGCGGGTGCAACAGGGCGCAGTTTCCTCTCAGGCCCTGCCGCAGGTCAACGCCAGCGCCGGTGCCACCCGCATCCGGCAAAGCGAGAACGGCGCGTCCACCCGCCTGTTCGATGCCATCGCCGGCGGTAATCGCGATGCCCTGGCCAAGTTCCTCAGCGATCCCTTCACGCTCTATCAGGGCGGGTTCGATGCCGGGTGGGAGCCGGACTTGTGGGGCCGCGTCAGCCGCTCGATCGAAGCGGTCGGGGCGCAGACGCAGGGCAAGGCAGCGCTGCTCGATGCGGCGCGTATCAGCATCGTGGGCGATGTGGCGCAGACCTATTTCGAGCTGCGCGAACAGCAACGCCGGATCGCCCTCGCCCGCGATCTGATCGCGACGCTCACCGATCAGACCGCGCTCGTGCGCGCCCGGATGCAGGGCGGCGCGCAGAACGGGATCGACCTCGACCAGCAGAGCGCCACGCTGAAGCAGGCCGAAGCGCAGTTGCCGGCGCTGATCGCTGCCGAAACGGCGGGGCGCAACCGGCTGACGCTGTTGCTCGGCCAGCATCCCGGCGCGCTCGACGATCTGCTCCGCCCCCGACCGGCGGCAGAGCTGGCCCCGCCTGCCCTCGCCCTCGGCGTACCGTCCGACCTAGCCCGCCGCCGTCCGGACATCCGCGCCGCCGAAGCGGGGCTTCACGCCGCGACCGCGCAAGTGGGCGTCGCGGTGGCCGATCTCTATCCGTCGATCCGCATCGGCGGCAGCTTCAGCCTTGAAAGCTTTCGGCAGGCCAGCCTGTTCGACTGGGCCAGCCGCTCATGGGCGATCGGCCCGTCGATCAGCCTGCCGATCTTCGATGGCGGGCGGCGCAAGCGGGTGGTTGAACTGCGCAAGCTGGAACAGCGCGAGGCCGCTGTCGGTTACCAGAAGACCGTCCTCCAGGCCTGGGGAGAAATCGACAGCGCGCTGACCGCCTATGCCGCCGAACGCCAGACCAACGCCAGCCTCAAGGCCCGCGCCGCCGCGACCGGCGATGCCCATGCGCTGGTGCTGGCCCGCAACCGGGCGGGCGCGGTGAGTTCGATCGAGGTCGGGAGCGCGCACGCCGCCTGGCTACAGGCGCAGGCCGATCTGGCGCAAAGCGACGGCCGCCTGGCCCGGCAATATGTCGCGATCAACAAGGCGCTGGGCAACGGCCCGACGACTGCCAACGCGCCCTCACCCTAGTCATCTGGAACTGAAGCAAGTGGCATTGATTTCGTCATCCCGGGCTTGCCCCGGGATCCCGCTTTTCTCCCGTGCGGGCGCGAAAAGAAGCGGGACCCTCTGAGTTCACAAACGAAGTGCAACACCTCAGACAGGTGCTGCC
>NZ_BMZA01000017.1 GCF_014652555.1 Novosphingobium colocasiae | reverse complement strand
ATCCAAGCCGCCAAACGCGCCGCTCAAACACTACAATGCCAACTCAATGTGTGAATCCGGTAGGGTACGGGCGGGGTCAGAAAGCTGCGTTGGGCGCGTTCGGGCAGCGGCAAGCGCGGCGGAGCCCGGGTGATCTATTTCTATTACCGCTCGGATTGCCCGCTTTACCTGCTGCTCGCTTATGCCAAGGCTCAGGCAACCGATCTGAGCACAGAGGAAAAGAAAGCGGTGACCGGCTTCGCAGCCATCATCAAGGCCACCGCAGATGGAAGGTAAAGGAACACGGCGATGACGGACTTTGGCCAGGATCTGATCGCGGCAATGGAAGAGGCCGCAGCGCATGCCCGGGGCACCGGCACAGTAGCCCGCGTCCACACCATCGATGTCCCCGATGTGCGCGCAATCCGCGAGACGCTGGGCCTGTCGCAACAGGCATTCGCCAGCGCCTATCACATCCCGCTGGCAACGCTGAAAGGCTGGGAACAGGGCCGTCGGCAACCCGACGCCACCGCCAGCGCCTATCTGTCCGTAATCGCCCGTTTGCCGCACGAGGCCCGCGACGTCCTGCGGGCGGTCTGAACGGTGACGGCGGCGGGGGACCTCACCCCTGCGCCTGCGTCCATTCCACGCGGTAGAGATCGAAGCGCCGGTCCTTGAGGTTCTGCACCGCGCCCGATTGCCGCGCGGTCAGCAAGGCGTCGAGGCTGAGGTCGGCGATGGCGATGGTTTCGGTGTTCGGCGCGGTATCGGCGGCGACGCCATCGCGCGCGAAGGGGAAATCGGACGGGGTGAGGATGGCGCTTTCGGCGTAATGGACGTCCATGTTTTCGACATTGGGCAGGTTGCCGACCACGCCTGAGGTGACGACATAGCACTGGTTTTCCACCGCGCGCGCCTGGCAGCAATACCGCACCCGCAGGAAGCCGCGCCGTTCATCGGTACAGAACGGCACGAACAGCATCAGCGCGCCCTGGTTGACGAGGTGGCGGGCGAGTTCGGGGAATTCGCTGTCATAGCAGATCATCACCCCGATCGGGCCGCAATCGGTGGGGATGACGTTCGCCCCGTAGCCGCCCTTGATGTTCCACCAGCGCCGTTCGGAAGGGGTGGGGTGCAGCTTCTGCACCTCGTGCGTCGATCCATCGCGCAGGAACACATAGGCGATGTTGCGGATTTCGCTGCGCCCGCCGCCCAGCTTGACCCGCGTCGGGTGCGAACCGCCGATGATGTTGATGTTATAGCTGACCGCCATGCGCTGCATGAATTCGACGAAACGCTCGGTATAGGTTGCCACCTTCTCGATCGCCTTGGCAGGGTCCAGCTTGGTTTCCTCGATCGACAGCAGTTCCAGCGTGAACAGTTCGGGAAACACCACGAAGTCCGCCTGATAGTCCGCTGCCACGTCCACCCAGTATTCAGCCTGTTCCTCGAACTGGTCGATCGTCTCGATCTTGCGCATCATGAACTGGACGGTGGCGACCCGCACCGAGCTGGGCACCCGTTCCTTGAAGCCGGGGATGGCCTTGCCGGTATCGCGCGGGGCCAGCGGATTGGTCCAGTACATCATCACGGCGTTGCCGCCGCTTTCCTTGTCCTGCGGCAGATAGCCGGGCAGCACGCCGCGCGGCTCGTAGCCTTCGTTCATCTGGAACTGGATGACCTGATCGCGCAGCTTCTTTTCCCGCACCGCCTGCACATAATCGGCGGGGTTGGGATAGCGGCGCTTCTGCCGGGCATAGCCGGGCATGCGGCCGGCGAAGGCGATGCCCTTCAGTTCGAAATACTGGCAGACCTCGCGCCGCTTGCGATAAAGGCGCTGGCCGATGCGCAGGCGGCGGAAATCGGGATCGACCGCGACTTCGAAGCCATAGAGCACATCGCCTTCGGGCGCGGGCGGGCGGCCATAGCCGCCGTTGCTGATCTCTTCCCAGGTATGCGGGCGGAAGGCGTCCTGCGCGGTGAGGATCATCGTGGCGCAGTGGCCCACCACTTTGCCTTCGTATTCGGCGACGAACTGGCCTTCGGGAAAATTGACGATCTGGCCGCGCACTTCGGCGCGGGTGAAGGCATCGACGGTGCCATAGACCTTGACCGACAGGCGGGCGATGGCGGGCGCGTCCGAGACGGTGGCGGGGCGGATGATAAGCTTGGCTTTGGTCTGATCCATGGCGCCGTCTTACGCGCAAGCCCGCCCCGGGTTCCAGACGGCGGCGATCCTTTTTTCCGCCGCCGACGGGATACATCGGCGGGGGGCGGCGTTCAAACTGGGAATAGGAGAGCCTCCATGAGCACCACTCTCTTCGCCCTCGCGCTGTTCGGCTGCACCGATGACGGCACCGAATGCCAGCGGATCGCCGCCAAGGCCGATACCTACCAGACGCAGGCCCTGTGTTCTGCCCGGGTGGAAGACGCGCTGACCAGCGACGCGGCCATGCGGGCGGAATATCCCACGGTCTATGCCCAGTGCATGACCACGAACAAGCTGGCCGCGATCGGCAAGCGCACGGTCGATATCAACCGCGTGAACGTGCAGTTCGCGTCAGCGCGCTGATCAGCCCCGGCCGCGATAGCCAGCCACGCCCTGATCGGGGGCCCACAGCCCTTGCGGCACAGGCCCGGATTGCCAGAACACATCGATCGGGATGCCGCCGCGCGGGTACCAGTATCCGCCGATGCGCAGCCACTGCGGTTTCATTTCGGAAAACAGGCGCTGGCCAATGCCCACCGTGACATCCTCGTGAAAGCCGCAATGGTTGCGGAACGATCCCAGGAACAGCTTGAGGCTTTTCGATTCGACGATGGTTTCGCCCGGCGCGTAATCGATCACCAGATGCGCGAAATCGGGCTGTCCAGTGACGGGGCAGAGCGAGGTGAACTCCGGCGCGGCGAAACGCACCATGTAGAGGCTGCCCGCGCGGGGATTGGGGACGTAATCGAGCACCGCCGCTTCGGGCGATGCGGGCAAGGGGCTGGTCTGGCCCAGATGCAGCGGGGCCGGGTGCACGGGTTCGGGCGTATCGGTCATGGCCTTGGCCATGGCCGCTCGGACCGGCGCTGACAAGCTTCGTCGTGCGATGTTCTCGCCTTGCCCGGTCAGATTCGCCGCGATCGGGTTTCGCCGCCGGGATTCAGTCTTTGTTCAGCCCGCCCGGTGCCGACTGCCCGGCAACATGAGGGCACAGTTCACCAAATCCGGGCAATCGCTGGCCTTGCTGACGGCATTGGCCGCCAGTGCCGCATGGCCGACGGCAGGCAGCGCGCAAGATGCCGGCGGGTGGAGCCTGCCGCCTGCACCCGCCACCCAGGCCCCTACGCAGCAGGGCCCGGTCGATACCGATCACCCGGTCGTGTCCTCCCCCAAAGCCAGCCCTACGCCCACCCCCCGGCCGACCGCGAGCGTGCCAACGCCCCGGCCAACGGTGCCGTCGGACGCTGCGCCTGCCCGCACTGCCCCCTCGCCCGCTGCGAATGCGCCTACCGCCGCTGCCACGCCTGCTGCTCCGGCGACGCCCGTTGATCGTGCGGTGCGCGACAGCCGCCCGGCGCGCCCTGCCCCCGCCGCTGCGCCGACGGTGCAGGAAGAGTGGTATCCCGCCCCCGATCCCACCGTCACCGCCCCGCCCCGGCCGGCATCGCAGGGGCCCGGCTGGCTGGCGTGGTGGTGGATCGTGCCGGCGGGCCTGCTGGCGCTGGTTGCGGTGCTGCTGGTTGCTGCCGGGGTCTTTTCGGCCCGGCGACGCTCCGCCGTGGCAGACGCAGATCCCGACACCGCACTGCAGCCTGAGCCGGACGATACCCCGGACATCGCCACGGCGGGCGATCCAACGCCACCCCAACCCGCCCCGGCACCGCCGAGCCCAGCCTTTGCGCCGCCACCGACCCCGCAGCGTCCCGCAGCGGGCATGGCCAGCCTCGATATCCTGCCCGGCAAGCTGCGCCTGTCGCTGGTCTATGCCACCCTGCCGCTGCGCATCGCGGCGGTGTCGGACGAGCCGGACCCGCGCGCGCCGTTCACAGTCCACGGCGACCTGGGCTATGCGCGCAGTGGCCAGTCGGCCGAGGAGCAGCTTGCGCCCCCGCTTGCCCAGCTTGCGCCGCTTGGCCGGATCGGGCCGGAGCTGGGCGGCTTTGCTGCCGAAGTACGGCTACCGCTGGCGACGGTGGAGCCGCTGCGGCAGGCCGGGACCAGTGCGTTCGTGCCGCTGCTGCGGCTGGCCTTTGTCGGCGCGGACGGCACGCTGGTGGCGCGCCGCGCCTTCGTGCTGGGTCTGCCGGGGGAGACCGGCGGGCTGCAGCCGATCCGGCTGGACCTGGGCCCGCGCGATATCGCCGATATCGCCATGCGATCGATCCCGATGCCCGAAACCGCAAGCAGCGCGGCCAAATTCGCTCTCGACCCTGCCCACGCCGCCGGTTAGGTCTGGCCCCGCATCATGCGGGAGATCGCCTTGAACAAGACTGACGGACCGGCCGACCGGAAACCGGGAACCCGGCTGGTCGGCGCGGGGCGCAAGCCGGAATGGACCGGCGCGGTCGTCAATCCGCCGGTCTGGCGCGCCAGCACGCACCTGTATGAGGATACCGCTGCCCTCGCCCGTGGCCCGCGCACGAACGCCGATGGCCACTTCTTCTATGGCCGGCGCGGCGCGCCGACGCAGTGGGCGCTGGCCGAAGCGCTGACCGAACTGGAGCCGGGTGCCGCCGGGACCGTGCTCTATCCTTCGGGCGTATCCGCCATCGCCGGGGTCATGCTGGCGCTGCTGCGGCCGGGCGACGTGGTGCTGATGACCGACAACGCCTATGACCCTAGCCGGACGATGGGCAAGGGCCTGCTGGCCGACATGGGCATCACCTGCCGGTTCTTCGACCCGCTTGACGTGGAAGGCTATCGTGCCCTGTTCTGCGACAGGACGCGCGCGGTCCTGCTCGAAGCGCCGGGCAGTCTCAGCTTCGAGGTCTGCGACGTGCCGCAGCTCGCGCGGATCGCGCGTGAGCATGGCGCGATCTCGGTGCTGGACAATACCTGGGCCGGGCCGCTGGGGTTTCAGGGGCTGCAGCATGGCGTCGAAGTGGTGCTGATGGCGCTGACCAAGCACGTAGGCGGGCATTCGGACCTGATGATGGGCAGCGCCACCGCCGGGGCGGAGCTTTACGCCAGACTGCGCCAGCGATCGCAGCAACTGGGGCTCATGGTCTCTCCCGATGACGCGGCGCTGGCGCTGCGCGGGCTGCGCACGCTGGAGGTGCGGCTGCTGCGCGAGACGCAAAGCGCGCTGGCGATTGCCCATTGGCTCGATGCCCGGCCCGAAGTGGCGCAAGTGCTGTGCCCGATGCTGCCCGGCGCGCCCGGCCATGCGCAATGGGCGCAGGATTTCACCGGCGGCTGCGGGCTGTTTTCATTCATTTTCCAGGGCGGTGACGCCGCCGCGCGCAACCGCTTTATCGATGCGCTGGCACTGTTCGGCATCGGCTATTCGTGGGGCGGCTTCGAAAGCCTGGCGGTGCCGGCGGATCCGGTGCCGTACCGTTCGGTTTCGCCATGGCCGCCGGTGCCGGGCGATCCGGCCGACCGGTTTGGCGTGCGGCTGTCGATCGGGCTGGAAGACCCGGCAGACCTGATCGCCGATATCGAGCAGGCGCTGGCCGCCTGGGCCGGTGCGGCATGAGCGTCGTGCCATCCCCCACCCCCACTCCCGCCGCGACGGAAACCGTGGCGGCGGTGGTCGTCAAGCAGCCGGTCACCGGGGCGGACGGCATCAAGGAGGCGGTTTCGGCCAAGAGCGGGGCGGCGGGCGATATCGTCGACACGCTCGACAAGCTGGCGCTCCAGGTCGGCCATACCCGCATTTCGGTGTGGGACGTTGCGGTCGTCGTGTTCGTGCTGGTCTTCGCGGTGTTCTCAGCATGGACGCTGAGCCGGCTGTCCTCGCGCATGCTGGGCCGGATGAAGCGGCTGGATGTGACGCAGAAGCTGCTGGCGGAAAAGCTGGCAAGCCTGGTGATCTGGGCGATCTGCATCCTTGTCGGCATCGACGTGCTGGGGATCGACCTGACCGCGCTGGCGGTATTTTCCGGCGCGTTCGGCCTGGCGATCGGCTTTGGCCTGCAGAAGACGTTCGGCAACCTGATCGCCGGCATCATCCTGCTGATGGACAAATCGATCAAGCCGGGCGACGTCATCGCGATCACCGATCAGGCGGGCAATTCCACCTTCGGGCAGATCCGCCGCATCGGCATCCGCGCCGTCTCGCTGACCACCCGCGACCAGAAGGAGTACCTCATCCCGAATGAGAACCTGATGGTCAATCAGGTTGAAAACTGGTCCTATTCCAGCAAGAACGTGCGCATCCAGGTGCCCATCGGCATCGCCTACCAGTCCGACATCGAAAAGGCCGAGGCGCTGATGCTGGAAGCCGCGCGCACCGTGCCGCGCGTGCTGGCCGCGCCGCCGCCGACCGTGTGGCTGGACACTTACGGGGAAAGCTGGCTGATCTTCAACGTCAACGTGTGGATCACCGATCCGGAGGAAGGCGTCGGCAACGTGCGGTCCGACGTGCTGAAGGCGGCCTGGGCGCTGTTCAAGGCGAACGGCATCGTCGTGCCGTTCCCGCAGCGCGATCTCAACCTGCAGGACAACGCCGCCTTCCGGCAACTGCTGGAAGCGATGCGGGGAAAGGCCGGGGCTTCAGACTGACCGGCATCGGCTCGTCGCGCGCAACGCTCTGATCAACTGTGCACACCCGGCGAGGGCCACCTTCGTTCATCTGCCAGCAAGGGCAAGATGAACAGGTCGGTATCTGCGTTCACATTGCGGCGTTCGTGCCGCGTTCGAACAAGCGGATCGGATGCTTTCTGACAGCCGATCTTGCGTGACGGGGGCGGACCAGAAACGGGGCCGCAAACACGCGAGGTTGGCCGTGCATAACAAAGGAGTTGCACAATGCCCAGCCTGAACAAGAACAAGAAAACCCTGCTGCTGTCCACCCTGCTGGTTATCCCGGCGATTGGCGGCGTTGCCGCGCATGCGCAGGATCCCGCCGAAGGCAACGTGGCGGCCACCGTCTATGGCGACGCGCCGGTCGATACCGCCAACCTGCCGGCAGGCCCGGACGTGGCCGGCATCATTTCGGCCCGCAGCGGTTCGAAGGTGCAGATCACGCAGACCGATGGCACCAAGACCGTCGTAGTCCTTAACGATGCGACCGAGATCAAGGCGCGCGGCGGCCTGTTCGGCATGAACAAGAACAAGCTGGCGGCGACCCAGCTGATCAACGGCCTGCCGGTGACGGTGAAGACCAAGCAATCGGGCAGCGACCTGTATGCCAGCTCGGTCAGCCTGCAGAACAAGGACATCAAGACGGCGGCGATGATCCACAACGGCACCGACCAGCGGTTCGCCTCCAACGAGGCTGCCACCGAAGCGCTACGCGGCCGGATGGGCGATATCGACCAGTACAACATCAAGGGCACGACCAACGTCAACTTCGACACCGGCCTTGCCAAGCTGTCGCCGCAGGGCAAGGCTGACCTGTGCGCCGCCGCTGCCCAGGCCGAGAGCATGGACAACGCCCTGCTGCTCGTCGTCGGCTACACCGATTCGACCGGCAGCGAGGAATTCAACCAGACGCTGAGCGAAAAGCGCGCCAGCAGCGTGGTGAATTACCTGCAGCAGGCCTGCCACTGGAAGCCCTATCGCATGCTGACCCCGGCCGGCATGGCCGAGGCCGATCCGCTGGCCGACAACACCACCGCTTACGGCAAGGCGCAGAACCGCCGCGTCGCGGTGAACATCCTCGTCAGCAAGGCTGTCGACGGGATTTAATATTCAAGGATGTTTGCGGCTCCCCTCCCCGGCGGGGAGGGGCTGGGGGAGGGGGAGCGATGCCGCAAGGCAGCGCGTTTACGCTTGCGGTGCCCCCCTCCCAACCTCCCCCCTGAAGGGTGGAGGAGTAAGTGGTGCCCCGCTTGTCACGCCTTCTCCCGCTCCAGCCGGTTGCGGCCTTTGGCCTTGGCGACGAACAGGGCCATTTCCGCGCGTTCGAGGGTTTCGTCCAGGGTCCCCGCCACCCGCGCCACGCTGGCGCTGGCGGTGATGGCCATGCGGCTTTCGCCGACCGTCTGGCGCAGATCGCCCAAGGTGCGCACCACGCGGTTGCAGATCGCTTCGGCGTGTTCCGGATCGGTACGCGGCAGCAGCACGGCGAACCGTTCCGAGCCGATCCGGCTGATCATGTCTTCCCCGCGCAGCAGTTCGCGCAGGAGATCGGCGAACACCACCAGCACGCCATCGCCGGTGGCCTGCCCGTACTTCATGTTGATCGCGCGGAAGAAATCGACGCTGAACAGGGCAAGGCAGCCGTCCGGGCCATCGTCCAGCATGTGTTCGAGCATCGATATGAACGCCTGCCGGTTCGTCAGCCCGGTCAGCGCGTCGGTGTAAGTGGCGGCGAACAGGCGATCGCTCATCGCCCGGCGTTCATCGACGCAGCGCATCACCCCCAGCGCGCCATAGACCTTGCCCTTGGCATCCGTAAGCGCGCGCAACTGCAGTTCGAACCAGTGCTCGGTCCCGTCCGCCGACGCGGCAGGGAATTCCACCCAGCGCCCGACCCGACCGCCCTCGATCGCCGCCGCCAGCGCATCGCCGACGATCCCGGCGTGAGTATGCCCCACCAGATCGAGCAAGTGCGGCCCGATCAGCATGTTAGGCACCGGGAACCCGAGCTGCTCCAGCGCCGGCGAGGCCTGGACGACGAACCCTTCGCAGTTGGTCTTGAGGATGATGTCCGATGTGGTTTCGGCCAGCAGCCCGTAGAGCGCGCGGCTTTCCCGTAAGGTGAACTGCATTCCCATCGCGTGCGTAACCCCGTCGATTGCCAAGGCGGATCGCCGCGCCCACGACAGGGGGCCGAAAATCCGGTAACGCATGTCAGCGATGAAGTTCGGCTAATCTTGTTAGCTTATTGAACTAACATTCTGAATTTGTTACCATTTCCTTTACCATCGAAACGATTGCACGCAAAGCGCGTTAATCATAAATCGATCATGATCCGGACTTTGTCCGGCGTCGTCTCCACCACTTGCGCGATCTGCGCCTTGCACTGGTTGACCAGCTCGGTCAGCCCCGGGATCGCCCGCGCCGGGCGCAGATCGGCGACGGTGGTGCCCAGCACGTCGGCGATCGCGTCGAGCCGTTCCTCGATCGGGCGGGCACGGCCCTGCTCCCATGCCCAGACGGTGGGCTTGCTGACCCCCAGCCGCGCGGCGAGTTCACCCTGGGTCAGGCCGCGATCCTTGCGCAGTCGCATCAGGCGCTCGGCAAAGGCCGCCCCGCCCAGCGCCGAGGGCGGTGGCGACAGATCGACGTCCTTGCGTACCGCGCTGCGCAGTTGCGCCGCGCTCAGCGCCGCCGGGGCGAGCGGTTCGGCAAATGCGCAACCGTGGAGCCGACCGCTGCTCCACACCACGGAGGCGGCGACCACGCCGATATGCGGCAAGTCCACCTCGATGACATCGGCCGGTGCCAGCGCTTCGGCGCATTCGAGCAGCATGCCGGTTTCGGAGAAATTGTGGACCACCACGTCGGTGGCAACGCCGGCGGCGGTCGCCCCGAGCGTTTCGAGCAGCAGCTTGCGGCGGGGCGCGCGGCCGGTAGTGTCTGGAAGGGGTTCGAACTGGGCGGCAATAGCCATCGATATAACGCTCCTGAAGAGCGAACCGTCGGGCCAGATCGTTAAGATTTGGTTAGAAGCACAGCCTAACGCGCCCGCAATGCGGTGTGATGGTGTCGCTGCCGTGCCGGCTTCTGCGCGCTGACTTGCGGCGGCGCTTCCCCACCCCCCGGCCCGGCCCCGCCGGGAAGGACAATCGCATGTGACGAGTTTACCCGCAGCTTCGTCATGCTGAACTTGTTTCAGCATCCATTGCGCGGCTTGCCCCACCGTCGAATAGGGCTTGGTCCCAGCGTCGAGCGACTTTCCGCGTCCCGGCCAGCGGCACAATGGACCCTGAAACGAGTTCAGGGCGACGAATATGGATAGGCAAGTTCATATGCGATAGCCCTCCCCGTCGGGGAGCGGAGATATTTCGGCGGGGCGCCTAAAGTTTGCCTAGCTGGGGGGCAAGGCATTCTGGCTGGCAATCTGCTCGCACCTGCATCATTTGCCAGCCATGAACCTGCGCCCCCCTTCCTCAGGCCAGACCGGCACCGTCTATCTGGTCGGTGCCGGTCCCGGCGATCCCGACCTTTTGACCCTGCGCGCCGCGCGGCTGGTGATGCAGGCGCGGCTGATCGTCCACGATGGGCTGGTCTCCCCCGAAATCCTGGCGATGGCCAAGCCCGGCGCACGGCTGGTTTCGGTGGCCAAGGCGCGTTCGCGCCACACCATGGCGCAGGATGCGATCAACGATCTGCTGGTCAGCGAGGCGCTGGCCGGAAACGACGTGGTCCGGCTCAAGGGCGGCGATCCGTTCGTGTTCGGGCGGGGCGGCGAGGAAGCCGAGGCGTGCCGGATCGCCGGGGTTGCGGTCGAGGTAGTGCCCGGCATCTCCTCCGCGCTCGGCGCTTCGGCGGCAGCGCAGATCCCGCTGACCCATCGCGACCACGCCTCGATCGTCTCGTTCGTGGCCGGCCAGTGCAAGGGGCTGTCCGAGCAGGACTGGTCCGGCCTTGCCGGCAAGGGCCGCACCCTCGTCATCTTCATGGGGCTCGCTACCGCCGCACAGATCACCGAAAAGCTGATCGCCGACGGGCTGACGCCGGATGTGCCCGTGGCCATCATCGAAAAGGCGACGACGCCGGCGATGCGCGTGTTGCGCTGCCCCCTTGCGGGATTGGCCGATCTCGTCGAAAGCGCCCGCGTGGCCAGCCCGGCGCTGATCGTGATCGGCGACGTGGCGGCGCAACCGGACAACACTATTCGCACCCTGTCCAGTCAATGGGGTGCGCTGGAGGCAGAACAGTGAAGATCCTGACCGGAAACGACCTCAAGAGCGGGGCCGTCACATGGTGGACCGGCAAGGGCTGGTCGCTGGACGTGAACGATGCAGCCGACATCGGCGATGACGGCGCGGCGATCATCGCCCGCGAAGAAGGCGCGCAGAACGTCTTTGCCGCCTACGTCGTCGATGGCGAGAAGACCGCCGGTGCGGTCCGCCCGGCGCACATCAAGGAGCGTATCCGCGCGCTCGGCCCCACCGTGCGGCCGGACCTGACGCTCAAGCCCAACGATCCCGACGCCATAGCCAGAGTGGTCTGACGCCATGTACAAGTATGACGAATACGACCAGCAGATGGTCGACACCCGCGTCGCGGAATTTCGCGACCAGGTCAGCCGCCGGCTTTCGGGCGAACTGACCGAAGACCAGTTCCGTCCGCTGCGCCTGCAGAACGGCCTCTATCTCCAGCTTCACGCCTACATGCTGCGCGTGGCGGTGCCTTACGGCACGCTGTCGAGCGCGCAGATGAAGGTGCTGGGCGATATCGCCGACAAGTACGACCGCGGCTATGGCCACTTCACCACGCGCCAGAACATCCAGTACAACTGGATCAAGCTGGAAGAGACGCCCGACCTTCTGGCCGAGCTTGCCTCGGTGGAGATGCACGCCATCCAGACCAGTGGCAACTGCATCCGCAACATCAGTTCGGACCAGTTCGCCGGGGCCGCCGCCGATGAGATCATCGATCCGCGCCCCTATGCCGAACTGCTGCGCCAGTGGTCGAGCTTCCACCCCGAATTCCTGACGCTGCCGCGCAAGTTCAAGATCGCGGTGATCGCATCGGATACCGATCGCGCGGCGATGCGCCTGCACGATATCGGCATCAAGATGGTGCGCAACGCCGAAGGCGAAATCGGGGCGCAGTTCTATGTCGGGGGCGGCATGGGTCGCACGCCGATGATCGCGCCGATGATCCGCGACTTCGTGCCGCTGGACCAGCTCATCACCTATTCCGAGGCGTGCCTGCGCGTCTACAACCGCTATGGCCGGCGCGACAACAAGTACAAGGCGCGCATCAAGATCCTCGTCCACGAACTGGGCAAGGACGAATATACCCGCCAGGTCGAGGAAGAGTTCGCGCACCTGCTGACCCAGCCGATCGAGCCACCGCTGGCCGAGCTGGAGCGGATCAAGACCCACTTCGCCGACCCAGCCTTCGAAGCGGGCCTGTCGGACGAGCTGGACCTGTCCGATCCCGATTTCGCGCTGTGGGTGGGCCGCAACACGCAGGCGCACAAGCAGCCGGGCTATGTCGTGGCCACGGTTTCGCTCAAGCCGGTCGGCGGCATTCCGGGCGATGCCTCGGCCGATCAGATCCGGCTGATGGCGCAGCTTGCCAAGGACTACAGCTTCGACGAACTGCGCGTGACGCATGCGCAGAACATCGTCTTCCCGCATGTGAAGAAGGCCGACCTCTACACCGTGTGGAAGGCGCTGGAGCAGGCGGACCTGGCAACGGCGAACCTCGACACCGTGGGCGATATCATCGCCTGCCCCGGCCTCGACTATTGCAGCCTGGCCAACGCCCGCTCGATCCCGGTCGCGCAGAAGATCTCCGAACGCTTCGGCTCGGCCGAGCGGCAGGCGGAACTGGGCGAGCTGAAGCTCAAGATTTCGGGCTGCATCAACGCCTGCGGCCACCACCACGCCGGTCACATCGGCATCCTGGGGGTCGATCGCAAGGGCGTCGAGAACTACCAGTTGCTGCTCGGCGGCTGCGAGGGCGCGGATACCTCGCTCGGCACGATCACCGGCCCCGGCTTCAACGAGGACGGCATTGTCGATGCGGTCGAGAAGGCGACCAACTTCTATCTGGAAAAGCGCGAGGACGGCGAACGCTTCCTCGATACTTACCGCCGTATCGGCATGGCCCCGTTCAAGGAGGCGATCTATGGGTGACGTTCGTATCAGCGGGCGGCCGACGCTGCAGCGCAAGGCCGCGCCGGCCGTCGCCGCCGCCTGTTTCGCCGAAGGCTCCAACGCCGCCACCGTGCGCGTCGAACCGGGCGAGGATGCCCGCGCATTGCTGCCGCAGCTCGAACAGATCGAGCGGATCGAGATCAGCTTCCCGGTGTGGACCGACGGACGCGGCTATTCGTCCGCCCGCATCCTGCGCGAGGCCGGCTTCGAAGGCGACATCGTGGCGGTGGGCGATATCGCCCCCGACATGATCGGCCACCTGCAGCGCTGCGGCTTCGATGCCTTCGATGCCAACAAGCCGATCGATCCCGAAACCGTGAAAGCCACGCTGGAGCGGTGGGACAACGTCTACCAGGCCACCGTCGTCGACGGTCGTCAGGCCATCTGGGCGAAACGGCACCCCGCCTGAAGCCCTGCAAGGACTACCCGATGCAACAGAGCCCATCGCGCGCTATTGACGCCAATCGCATCCGCGACCGCATCGATACCGGCCCCCGGTTCACCGAGGCCGATGCGGTTCGTCTCAACCGCCTGTTCCGCGGTGCCGATACGAGCGAGATGCTCGAAACGGTGCTGCGCGAGCAGATGGCGGGCGATGTGGCGCTGGTCTCCAGCTTCGGCGCGGAGAGCGCGGTGCTGTTGCATCTGGTGGCGCAGGTCGATCCGGGTGTGCCGGTGCTGTTCCTGGAAACCGGCAAGCACTTCCCCGAAACGCTGGCTTACCGTGACCGGCTGGTCGAGCAGATCGGCCTGACCAACCTCATCAACCTGACCCCGGATGCGGCGGAACTGGCGGCGAAGGACGCCAACGGTCTGCGCTGGTCGTTCGATCCCGACGGTTGCTGCGATATCCGCAAGGTCAGGCCGCTGGAACAGGCACTGCTGCGCTACGATGCCTCGTTCACCGGGCGAAAGGCGTTCCAGGCCAGCACCCGTGCCACCCTGCCCCGCTTCGAGATCGATACCTCGGACGCGCAGGGGCGGCTCAAGATCAATCCGCTGATCGACTGGAATGCCGAGCGTCTGGCCGCCTATATCGCCGAGCACGACCTGCCGCCGCACCCGCTGGTGGCGCAGGGCTATCCCTCGATCGGCTGCATGCCCTGCACCAGCAAGGTTGCGGCGGGCGAGGATCCGCGCTCGGGCCGCTGGCGCGGGTGGGACAAGACCGAGTGCGGCATCCACGCCGCCGTGCAGACGCCCGACCACACCGTCCAGCTCGCACCGGACTTCGATCCGGGCCTGTAATACCAAGTCTCAATAATTTTGACTCATGTCGCTCTCTCCCCTTCATGGGAGAGATACGCAGGCTTGGCGGCTTGTCCGCCTAGCCGGAGTAGAGAGGGGGCGAAGCGGTACCATCCCCCTCTCCCAACCCTCTCCCCTGAAGGGGAGAGGGCTATGAGTTCGGATCAACGAGCCTTGGTATAACCAAATTGCACCGGAGGCCACCGGGAATGCGTCGATCGCAAGCCCGGTGGCCTTGGTTTTGACGCGGACCGCAGTAAAGGGGTCTCCCCCCTATTGCGCAGCGCAGCATGACCGATCCCTCCCCCGCCTCTACTCTTTCCGCCTCCCGCCATCCGTGGCTGGTGCTGTTCGCACTGGCGACCGGGGCCTTTGCGATCGGCACCACCGAGTTCGCGGCGATGAGCCTGGTGCCGTTTTTCAGCCGCGACCTGCACATCACCGAGCCGCAGGCGGGGCACGCGATCAGCGCTTATGCGCTGGGCGTGGTGATCGGCGCGCCGCTGATCGCGGTGCTGGCGGCAAGGATCAACCGGCGCAGCCTGCTGCTGGGGCTGATGGCGCTGTTCGCGCTGGGCAACGGGCTTTCGGCGGTGGCGGCGGACTATCACAGCCTGCTGGCGTTCCGGTTCCTCAGCGGCGTGCCGCACGGGGCCTATTTCGGCATCGCCGCGCTGGTCGCCGCATCGCTGGTGCCGGCGGACAAGCGCACGCTGTCGGTCGCGCTGGTGATGACCGGGCTGACGCTGGCCACGGTGATCGGCGTGCCGCTGGCGAACTGGCTGGGACAGGACCTGGGCTGGCGCAGCGGCTTTGCCGTGGTGGCCGGGCTGGCGTTGATTACCGTGGCGCTGGTGGCGCTCTATGCGCCATCGCAGCCACCCGCCGAAAACGCGAGCCCGATGCGCGAACTGGGGGCGCTGCGGCGCGAGCAGGTGGTGCTGACATTGCTGACCGGGGCAATCGGGTTCGGCGGGCTCTTTTGCGTCTATACTTACGCCGCTTCGGCCATGCTCGAAGTGACCGGGCTTTCGCCTGGTACGGTGCCGCTGATGCTGGGGCTGTTCGGGATCGGCATGACGGCGGGCAACCTGTTCTGGGCCTGGCTGGCCGATCGCCACCAGAGCCGCGCGGTGGTGCTGGCGATGATCGAACTGGCGCTGGCGCTGGCGCTCTATCCTTTCGCCATCGGCCACGGCTGGTCGCTGGGAATCGTGGTGGTGCTGATCGGGTTCGGCAGCGGCTTCGGGACGATCCTGCAATCGCGCCTGATGGACGTGGCGGGCGATGCCCAGGCACTGGCCGCAGCCGCGCATCACAGCGCCTTCAACGCCGCCAATGCGCTCGGCCCCTGGCTGGGCGGCATGGCGCTGGCGGCCGGCTATGGCTATGGCGCGACCGGGTGGATCGGCGTCGGCCTGTCGCTCGCCGGGCTCGGGCTGTTCCTGCTGGCCGAAAAGCACCGGCGCGACCCACGGGGCGGGCAGGAAAAATCGCCGCATTTTAACGCAAACGATCCCATTCCCGCACAGACTGGCGACCGAGCCCGATAAATCGCCCAATCCTGTAAAATTGCCCCGCTTCAGAAACAATTGGACATTGCGGCGGAGCTTAACTTGTCGTTAGTGTCCCAAAGCATTGGCGCTGGGGGGCGACAATTCAAACGGGCATCGTCCCGACCTTCGATCCCGCTCCCACAGCGTCTCAGGGAAGGATGACGTTGTGCGCGGGATCATCAAGCTGGCGGCAATGGTGGCAAGCGCCGCGCTTGCCGGTCAATCGGGAGCCGGCTGGGCGGCACCCGACACCAGACCATCGATCGCGGCAGACTTCGCCATCGGCACGCAAGGGCCGGGATGCCATGCGCAAGGGACGCCGCTGGGGCAGGCGCGCAACTCAGTTTTCGAACGCAAGTGGTCGATCCTGTGCGCGGATGTCGCGCTGCCGGTGGGGGCCGCTTATGCCCTGCGCGGGGCCGATACCGCGCTGGACCGGGTGGCGGCGTTGCGGGCCGAACCGCTCGCCTGCGGCGATGCCGCCGCCGCGCTCTCGGCAGAGGGCCTGACCTGCACCGCCGCGCGATCGGGGCTGGCGTGGCGGGTCTATGCGCGCCGCACCGCGCACGGGATGGTGATCGTCGAAGGGCTGGCCGCCTATGACGCGGCGCTGCGCCTCGCGCTCGCCTCGCTCGAGCAGGACCGGCTGATCGCCGGCAGCGTCGGCATCGCCAATCTGGGGGCCGGCGAATCGATGAGCCTGGTGAAGGCGCGCGCGCGGCAGGGGGATGCCGGCACGCTGCTGGGCCAGGGCTATCGCGGCAACAATGCCGGCGCTTATGCCGAAGCGGCCGAATTCTTCGCCACCGCGCCCACCTTGTTCGACGATACCGTGACCGCCGGCGATCCCGATTCCGATGCGTCCCTGCGCGATGCCGTGCGCCACGAGGCGCTGGTCAACCGCGCGCTGCAGCAATCGAACCTGGGTGCCTATGCGCAGGCGCGGCGGCTGTTCGACGAAGCCGGGGCGATGCACCTGATGGACCCGGTGCAGGCGCGGCTGGCGCGCAACTATGCCGCGATCGACGCCATCAATCGCGGCAACCTCGACGAAGCGCTGGTCATCTTGGCGCGGCCGGTGCCGCCGTTCGTGTCGCCGGCCGCGCCTGATGGCTCGGTGCGGATCGACGGGACCACGGCGCGCGGGCTCAACAGCACGCCCAACACGCCGATGTCGGCGCTGCTGGGCCAGCCGACCCGGCTTTCGCCGCAGGACCGCGCCACGCTGATCGATGCGCAGGCGCGGCAGTTGCGCGGCACCGTGCGGCGGCTTCAGGGCGATTACGCCAAGGCGCGCGATACGCTGGCCGGGGCCTATGGCGATGCCATGGCGGTGCAGGACGGCCGCGTGGTTTCGATCACCCGGCTGCGCGCGCAGATCCTGTCCGAACAGGCACTGAGCGAGGAATCGCTGGGCCAGAACGGTGCGGCCGAAGGTCATCTGCGCGATGCGCTGGCGATGGTGCAGCAGGGTTATCCCGACAGCACATCGGTCAACGTGGCCCGGGCGCGGCTGGCCGGGTTCCTGGCCCGGCGCGGCCAGCAGCCCGAAGCGCTGACGATCTACCGCGCGCTGGTGAACGATGTGACCGCGCGGCAGGGCGTGCTGGTCGGCATGGAAAACCTGATGCGCCCCTATTTCGACCTGCTGGCAGGGCCGGACGGGCAAGGCACGCAGGACACCGCCGCCGTCGCCGCGCTGTTCGAGGCGGCGCAATTGCTGGAAAGCCCGGCAGCGGCCGACAGCCTGGCGCAACTGTCGCGCCAGTTGGAGGGTGGTTCGGACGAAGCGGCGGCGCTGTATCGCGATTCGCAAGGCATCGCCCGCGCGCTGGAGCGCAGCCGGATCGACATCGCCCGGCTTTCCGCCGCGCCCGATGGCGGCGCGTCCGTCGCCGCGCAGATCGCCACCTTGCGCGCCCAGCAGGACCAGCTTGCCCAGGCGCAAGTGGCGCTGATGGCCAGGCTTTCCGCCTATCCCCGCTACCGCGCGGTCGCCAGCCGCACGGTGCCGCTGGCTGACCTGCAGGCGGCGCTGACGGCGGGCGAAGGCTATCTCAAGCTGCTGGACGCGGGCGGCGCGGCTTATGCGGTCTATCTTGACCGGCAGACCGCGCGGGCGTGGAAGATCGGCCTGTCGGGCGCGGCGATCGATCAGGCGGTCAACACCCTGCGCGACAGTATCTCGCTGTCGATCGGCGGGGTGCAATCGACCTATCCGTTCGATGTAGACAGCGCGGTAGCGCTCGATCAGGCGCTGCTCGGCCCGGCGCGGGCCGAGATAGACGGGCTCAGCCACCTCGTGGTCGAACCGGGCGGGGCGATGCTCAAGCTGCCGATCAACCTGCTGACCGATGATGCCAAGGGCGTTGCCGCCTATCACGCGCGGGTTGCGGACGGCGGCGACGAGTACGATTTCACCGGCATCCGCTGGCTGGGCCGGACCACGCAGGTGAGCACCGCGCTGTCCGCCGCCAGTTTTCGCGATGCCCGCAAGGCCCCCGCCTCCACCGCGCGGCGCGGCTATCTGGGGCTGGGCGACAACCTTGCGGTCGGCCCGCTCGACAAGGCGCAATCGATCCGCTCGGCCGATCCGGCCGCGCCCGATGCCGATTGCCAGTGGCCGCTTTCGGCGTGGAACCGGCCGATCTCGGACGCCGAACTGAAGGACGCCGCCCATACCTTTCCGGCCGGAGCGGCGGAACTGGTGACCGGTGCCGGCTTCACCGACAACGCGATCAAGGCGCGCGGCGATCTGGACGGGTTCCGCGTGGTCCACTTCGCCACGCACGGCCTCGTCACCGCGCCCCACAGCGGCTGCCCCGCCCGCCCTGCCCTGCTGACCTCGTTCGGCGGCGCGGGGTCTGACGGCCTGCTGTCGTTCGGCGAAATCTTCGACCTGCGCCTCGATGCCGATCTGGTGGTGCTGTCCGCCTGCGATACCGCCAGCGGGGCCGGATTCGTGGCGACGCAGGAGGCCGGGCTATCGACCGGCAGCGATCAGGCGCTGGACGGGCTGGTCCGCGCCTTCATCGCCGCCGGCGGCCGCCAGGTCATCGCCAGCCACTGGCCCGCGCCGGACGATTACAACGCCACCCGGCGGCTGTTCCAGGGGTTCTACCAGGCACACGGCACTTCGATCGGCGGCGCGCTGATGGCGGCGCAGCGCAAGCTGATGGACGATCCCGAAACCAGCCACCCGTATTACTGGGCCGGCTTCGCCATCGTCGGTGATGCCGCCCGCCCGGCCCCGGCGCGCTGAACGGCACGCCCGATGCCCGCCCCCGCCCCTCCCCCCACCCCGGCCGCGCCGCCGCCGCTGCGGCGGCTGGTACGCAAGGGGTGGCGCAATGTGCGGGCGGCATCGGCGCGGCAACTGGCGGTATCAGGCATGCTGCTGGTTTCGGCGCTGCTGCTGATCCTGTTCAGTTGGAACGTGCCGGTGATCGGTGACGCCGAGGATTCGCTGTACGATCTGCGCGCCTTCGTGATGGCCCCGCAGGTGGAACAGGACCCGCGCATCCAGATCGTCGCCTATACCGACCAGACGCTGCGCAACGTGCGCAAGCGATCGCCGCTGGACCGGGCGCTGCTGGCGCGATCGCTGCGCAGGCTTGACGGCATGGGGGCCAAGGCGATCGGCATCGATATCCTGTTCGACCAGCCGCAGGACGAGGACGAGGACCTGATCGCGGCGCTGCGTGCGATGAAAACGCCGACCTTCGTCGCCTATGCCGACCTTGCCACCAACAAGGACGACATCAATTACGAACAGCAGGAATACCTGCGCGCGTTCATGAAGCGGGTGGAGGGCACCAACGTCCACCCGGCCAGCATCCGCCTCAGCAACTATCAGGGGGCGACGCGCGTGTGGCCGAGCATCGAGCCGGGCCTGCCGCCGCTGCTGGGCCGGGCGATGATCGCGGCGGCAGGCCAAGGGGAGGAGCGCGCCTTTGCGGGCTACACGGGCTCGATCCGCTACCGCCGCGCGGCCAGCGATGCGCCGGTGTTCTCGTCCATCCCGATCGACCTGTTCGCCGCGCCGGCCGGTGCCGATGCCGATATGACTACCGCGCTTTCAGCGCAGGTGGCCGGCCGCTACGTGCTGATCGGTGGCCAGATCATCGATACCGACCAGGTCACCACCGCGCTCACCGGCTATACCGGGGCCACGGTGCCCGGCATCGAGGTGCATGCGGAGACTATCGCCCAGATGCTCGACGGCGCGCGCAAGAGCCCGGTGCTGGGCTGGCAGCGGTTGGTGGTGGCGCTGCTGGTGGTCGGCGCGGCTGCATTCACGGCGCTGATCGACCTCAAGCCGTGGAAGATGGCCCCGTTGCTGATCGTCCAGTTGCTGGCGATCGGCGGGCTGCCGTTCCTGCTCGAAAGCCGCGATGTCGATACCTATGGCACGCCGGCGTTCGGCTGGCTGGGCGGCTGGCTGCTGGCCTTCATCGCCGTATCCGGCGCGGTGCGAGCATCGGGCGCGGTGGAGCGCCGGTTCGCGCAGGACGCGCTGGGCAAATACCTGCCACGCGACATCGCGCAGGAAATCATCGACAATCCGGAAAAGCTCACGCTCTCCGGGGCGAAGCGCGAACTCTATATCCTGTTCAGCGATCTGGAGGGGTTCACCCAGCTTTCGCACCAGTTGGAGCCGGAAGTCGTCGCGCGCCTGCTGAACGACTATCTCGATCGCCTCAGCAGCGTGGTCCTCGAATATGGCGGCGTGATCGACAAGTATGTCGGCGATGCGGTGGTGGCGTTTTGGGGCGCGCCGATCGCCAGGCCGGACGATGGCCGCAACGCCGCGCTGGCCGGACACGCGATGTGGCAGGCGGGCGAAGCGTTCCGCCAGTCGATCGATCCGGCGCTGCCGCCGGTGGGCCGGACCCGTGTCGGCCAGCACTTCGGCGAGGCGGTGGTGGGCAACTTCGGCGGTGAACGGCGTATCCAGTACACCGCGCTGGGCGATGCGATGAACACCGCCGCGCGGCTCGAAGCGGCCAACAAGGCGCTCGGCACTTCGGTCATCGCCAGCCGCGAGTTCGTCGAGCGTTCGGGGCTGGACTGGTGGCGGCCGCTGGGCAGCGTGGTGCTGCGCGGACGCTCCCGGCCGGTAGAGGTGTTCGAGCCCGCACCCGATTTTCCCGAAGCCGATCGCGCCGCGCTGAACGCAGCGGTTGTGCGGATCGCCACAGACACCGCCGGCGCACTGGCGCAGATAGAAGGCCTGGCGCAACGTCATCCCGATGACCGCGCGCTTGCGAAACTTGCCGAACGAACCGGCACACTCGAAGGGACCAAGGCCTATGTCCTGGCATAACGCATCCAGCTCGCCCCGTTTCACCGCCCGCCGTCTTCTGGCCGCCTGCGCCGCCGGGGCCGCCCTGCTGCTCCCGCTGGCCGCGCAGGCCGCCATCGTCGTCGCCGCCAGCGGTCCTTCGGCCAAATCCTATCCGCCGGGCACCAAGCTGCCGGACGAGGCCACCATCACCCTCCAGGCCGCCGACAGCGTGACCGTGCTCGACAAGAACGGCACCCGCGTCCTCAAGGGTGCCGGCACGTACAAGGTAGGCTCGACTTCGGGCGTCAATCGCGGGGCCACATTCGCCGCGCTGACGACGCAGCGCAGCGCCACGCGAGTGCGAACCGGCGCAGTGCGCGGCGAAGGCCCCGACGGCAAGCCGCTGCGCCCGAACCTGTGGTATGTCGATGTGACGGCACCGGGCACGATCTGCCTGACCAGCCTGGCGAACGTGCGCGCGTGGCGGCCGGCCAAGGACGGTGCGGCGACCTATCGGCTGGTCAGCGCGTCCGGGCTGGCATCGGGCACGATCGCCTTTTCCGACCAGTCGATGATCGCACCATGGGACGCGCCGGGGGCCCCGCTGCGCGATGGATCATCCTATGCAATCCGCGGCACCGGCAATGCCGAGGCGGTGACCGTGACATTTGCGCTGCTGCCCGCGCGCGGGCCTGATGGCACCCCCTTCGACATGGAGGATCTCGGCGCGGCGCTGCTGGAGCGGGGCTGCACGGGCCAGTTGGCGGTGATGACGCAGACGCTGGCGCTACCTTCGGGCTGAGCCTGCCGGACGAATACGAAGACGACACGCGCCGGAGGGGATAGCCGGCAAAAGGGGGAAGTTCGATGAGTGCCACACCAAGCGCAATGACCGGCCGGACAGGGGCACCGGTCCTGCGCGGGCTTTGGACGAAGGCCGCGACCGTCCTGCTGCTGGGCGGGTGCGCCGCATCGGCGACGCTCATCGGCGCGACCCCGGCGCTGGCGCAGACCGCTCCCGCACCGCTGCCGCAAACGCGCGAGGAACTGGACCAGAGCCGCCTTGCCGCCCCGGCCCCGTCGCGCGCGGCACGCGTGCGTATCGAGGGCAATTTCGATCGCGGCCCCTGCCCGCTGGCCGACCCCGCCTTTGCCCAGACCCGCGTGACGTTCGCGCAAGTGGAATTCGCCGGGCCGGCGGGGCTCGACCTGTCGTTCCTGGCCGATACCTGGCGGGACAAGGCCGGACAGGACCTGCCGGTGGCGGCGCTGTGCGAGGTGCGCGACCGCGCGGCGACGGCGCTGAACGCCGCCGGCTATCTGGCCGCCGTCCAGATCCCGCCGCAGCGGATCGAAAAGAACGGCACCGTGCGGATCGACGTGATGATCGCCAAGCTGGTCGAAGTGCAGGTGCGCGGCGACGCCGGCCCGGCCGAACGGACGATCGCCGATCATCTGGCGCGGCTGACCGGCCAGCCGTTCTTCAACACCCGCGTGGCGGAACGCCAGTTGCTGCTGCTGGGCGACATGCCCGGCACCCAAGTGCGCCTGACGCTCAAGCCGGTGGCCGGGCGGCCCGGCGAAGTGGTGGGCGACCTGCTGGTGGAACGCCAGCCGATCGAACTGGCGGCGGGCATCCAGAACCTCGCCTCGAAAGCCACCGGCCGCGAGGGGGCATTCGTCCAGCTTGCCCTCAACGAAATGACGGGTCTGGCCGACCGGACCACGATCAGCGGCTATTCCACGCTCGATTTCAACGAGCAGTGGGTGCTGCAGGCAGCGCACGAGATGGGCTTGGGCGGCAGCGGCCTGCGGATCGGTGCCAGCGTGCTGTGGGGCAAGAGCGACCCGGCCGGGGCGGGTCCGTTCCACACCGAGACGCTGGCCGGCGACCTGCACCTGTCCTATCCGCTGGTGCGCCGCCGGGCGCTGAGCGCGGCGGCGCAGATCGGGCTGGAACTGGTCGATCAGGACGTAGACTTCGGCAACCTTGCCCTTTCGCGCGACAAGCTGCGGGTGCTTTATGCCCGGCTGTCGGTCGATACGGTGGACGCGGGCAGCCTGACCGGACGCGGCGGCTATTCTCTGGCCGAGCCGCGCTGGCGGCTGGGCGGGCTGGTGGAACTGCGCAAGGGACTTTCAGCGCTGGGGGCGAGCGATGATTGCTCCCCGATCACCGATTGCACCGCGCCGCACGTACCGATCAGCGACCTCGCCGCCGATCCCGCCGCCTTCGTGGTGCGCGCGCAGGCCAATGCCGAGTACCGGCCGACGCCGGGCATCACCCTCGCCGCCGCGCCGCGCATCCAGTATGCGACCGATGCGCTGCTGTCCTACGAAGGCTTCAGCGTGGGCAACTACACGGTCGGGCGCGGTTACGATCCGGGTGCGCTGCTGGGCGACAGCGGCGTCGGCTCCTCTTTCGAGGTGCGGGTGGGCAAGCTTTCGCAAGGCGGGCAGACGTTCCAGTTCCAGCCTTTCGCCTTCTTCGATGCCGCCTGGGTGTGGAACCGCGACGACGGCAGCGGTGGTCCGCAGAGCCTGTTCAGCGCCGGCGGCGGCCTGCGCGCGCGCTGGGAGGATCGCATCGACGCCAGCCTGATGCTGGCCGCCCCGCTCAAGCGCGCGCCGCTGCAACCCGAGCGCGGCGATTTGCGCATCCTGTTCACTGTAAAGGCGCGGCTGCTGCCGTGGGACCCGTCATGACCCAGATCGTTCTTCCCTCCGCCCGCCGCCTTACCCGGTCCGGGCTGACCGGAGCCAGCCTGGCCGCGCTCACGCTGGCGCTGAGCCTTGCCGCGCCCGCGCGGGCGCAGTCGTTCCAGGGCACCGGCACCGTCAGTTCGGGCAGCGCCAGCATCGTCAACGGGGCGGGGACGACCGATGTGTTCGTCAACAGCTCCGAAGCGATTATCGACTGGGCGGTGGCCGGATCGGGCAGCAACGTGGTGTTCCAGACCGCCGGGACCACCGCCACGTTCCAGACCGGCGTCTCGGCCCCGATCTCGAACTATACCGTGCTGAACCGGATCACCCCGACCAATGCTGCCGGGACCGCGATCAACGCCTCGGTGGAGTTCGACGGCACGGTCAATTCCACGCTGTTCGGGGCCACTGGCGGCAACGTCTGGTTCTATTCGCCCAACGGCATCATCGTCGGCGCGACCGGCAGCTTCAATGTCGGCGGGCTGGTGCTGACGACCAACCCGATCGACACCACCGGTGGCCTCTATGGCCCCGCCGGCCAGATCCGCTTTGCCGGCCCGCTGGGGAACCTGGCTCCGGTCACCGTCAACGGCTCGATCACCGCGCTGGCCAATCCGCAGGCGCAGACCCCGGCCTATGTCGCGCTGGTCGCCCCGCGCGTCACGCAGGCGGGCACCGTCAGCGCCGAAGGGCCGGTGGCCTATGTCGCCGCCGAAGTGGTCGACATCACCATGAACGCCGGGCTGTTCGACATCGCCGTGACCGCCGGGACGAACGATTCGCACGGCGTGACCCACACCGGATCGACCACCGGCCCCGCCCCGCTGGCAGCGGGCGAGCAGCGCGTCATCTCCATGGTGGCGGTGCCCAAGAACGACGGGTTGACGATGCTGCTGGGCGGCACCGTCGGCTATGCCTCGACCGCCAGCAACGACGGCACCGCCGTCATCCTCGCCGCCGGACACGGGCTCGGCTACGACGGAGCCAGCGATCCGTTCACCAACCCCGCCGGCATCTCGATCGGCGATGTCGATTTCACTTCGGCGTTGTCTGCACGGGCGACGGGCACCATCACCGTCGCGCCGACCGACCTCACCCTGTTCGAATGGTTCGCCTCGCTCGACGCGATCCAGAGCGTCGCGCTCGACATGACATCAGGCGGGACGATCCAGGCGCTGGCCACCGATGGCGTTCCGGCCGACATCGGATTCCCGCCCGCCGGCACCCGCTACGCGCTCGACGTTCACGCCGGATATGCCGATGTCGGCGGCGCGATCACCGCCTCCATCGACAATGGCGGCACTTTCGACTCCGCCGGCATCGTGCGGATGGATGTTTCCGGCAACGCCAACACCGGCATAGCCAGTTCACCCAACGGAACCGGCGGTTCGATCACCGTCAACGTGCCCAACGGCACCTTCACCGCCTTCCAGCTAGATGCCTTCGCCAGCGGGTTTGGGGCGACTGACGGGTTCGTCGGCGGCAACGGCACCGGCGGCACGATCGACATGACGGTCGGCGGCGCGGTGACGGTCGGCGCGCTCAACGTCGTCGCCGAAGGCATCGGCGGCGACATCCCCGGCGGCGGCAGCAGCGGCGGGACCGGAGGCGACGGAACCGGGGGCGGCATCACCCTGGCCGCGAACGGCGGCGCGCTCCTCACCAACTCCATCAGCGTCATCGCCAACGGCTCGGCCGGCGGCGGGGATGATCTGGGCGGCACCGGACGCGGGGGCACGATTTCGGCGACGGCCAGCGGCGGCGGCACGATCGGCGCGGACACGGCCTCGTTCCTGAACCTCGATCTCAACGCCAACGGAGCGGGGGGCGGCAGCCTTGCCCAGGCGGGCGACGGCATTGGCGGCGCGGTGAGCCTGACCGCCAATAACGGGACGCTCGATTTCGATAACGTCAGCCTGACGGCGGTGGGCTTCGGCGCAAGCTCTTCCGCTGGCCAGGCGGGCAGCGGCTTCGGCGGTTCGGCCGTCGTCAACATCACCGGCACCGACCAGAGCTGGTCGTTCCTGTCGGTCAACGCCAACAGTCTGGCCGGGAGCGGCACCGATGTCGGCGCGACCGGCGGCAGCGCGACGGGTGACGCGATAGCTGGCGCGCAGCTCAACGTCGATGGCGCCGCCCTGACGGTGAACCTTGGTGCCAATGTCACCGCTGACGCGATCGGCACGTTCGGCTTTGCCGGTGCCGGCACCGCGACCGCCGGGTCCGCCGCGGTAAGCGTCCGCAATGGCGGCTCGATCAGCGCCGCCGGCGCGCTCGTCGTTTCCGCCAGCGCCGATTTCCAGATCGACGCGCTCTCTTCCGACCCGGAGTTCACGCCGGACATGAACGGCGGCACCGCGACCCTTACCCTCGACAACGGCGGGATAAGCGTGCCCAACCTCGCCGTGCTAGCCTATGCCAACGCGATCGGCGGCATTTCCGGCGCGGGCAAGGCGACCGGCGGCACGGCCAGCGTCAGGGTGCTCAACAACGGTGGCCTGCTGGTCGATCCGACCCTGGCCTTTAGCCCGAGCGGCTTCGAGGCGCTGCTGATCGACGCGCGCGGCACCGGCGGGATCAGCACTTTCATCGACGGGCAGTTCCGCACCGTGACCGACGGCTTCGCCAATGGCGCACAGGGCGGCATAGCCCTGCTCCAGATAGACAGCGGCAACGTCACCGTCCTCGGCGTTCCCGCCACCATCAGCGCCACCGGCACCGGCGGCCCGGGCGCGCTGGCTGCGGGCAGCGGGACCACCGCAGGCGACGGCACCGGCGGTTCGGCATCGCTGGTGATGAACGGCGGCACTTTCACCGCAACCGGCGGCCTGGGCATCCTTGCCACCGGAACCGGCGGTGGCGGCAAGGGCGGCGTGGTGGCGGGCAATGGCACCGGAGGCACCGCCGTGTTCAGCCAGGCCGGCGGTAGCGCGACGCTTTCCAACCTGCCCTTCGTGATCGATGCCGGCGGTTTCAGCGCCGCGATCGATCCGGCGGAACTGGCAACCAGCGGCAATGCCAACGGCGGCAGCGCCAGCCTGCTGGCGAGCGGCGGCACCCTGTTCATCGACACCCCGCTTACCCTCTCGGCGCAAGGCGTCGCGGGCAACAGCACGCTGGGCATCGGCGGCGACGGCACTGGCGGCACGGTCCTGTTCGACGTTTCGGGCAACGCCCTGGTCGTCCCGACCGTGGGTGCGCTCACGCTTCAAGCCGACGGCAGCGGCGGCGATGCCATCGGCGCGACCGGGTTCGGCGGGCGCGGCACCGGCGGCTCGGCCACCTTGCGCACGCGCGGCAACGGCAGCCTGAGCGGCGGCGCGGTTGCCATCAGTGCCAACGGCCAGGGTGGCGACAACACGGCAGCCACCGCATCGGGTGGCCAAGGCGTGGGCGGCGTTACGGCGCTTGTGGCACCGGGCGGCCAGTTGTTCCTCAGCGGCAATGTGACGCTGGACGCCAGCGGCATAGCCGGCGCAACGCCGGGGGTCCTGCCGCTTGCCACCGCCGGGTTCATCGAACTGGGCAGCGAGAATTCCGTCAGCGGCGGCGCGCTGACCGTCCTCGGCACGCTGACCGGGACCGCCCGGGGCGATGTCGCGCGGGCGGACGGCCAGGGCCTGCGGGTGCGCGGCGCGGTCGCTGCGGTCAGCGCCGACGGGAATGTTACGCTGGACGTGACCGGGCAGGCCGATCTGGCGCTGGCCGGCAACAGCACGTTCGGCAGCAACAACGGCAACCTCACGATAACCTCGCGCCGGGCCGGGATCACCGCCACCGGCGATCTGGGCAGCGGCGGCGATACCGTGCTGGCCGGCAATACCACCGTTTCCGTCGGCAGGCTGCTGGCGGGCGGCGGTGCCCAGCTTGCATCGACGACCGGCGATGTCCGGGCGAGCGGGCTCGTCTCCACGACCGGCGATACCTCGGTAGTAGCCGGCGGCGCGGTTGCCCTAGCACAAGTCACGGCCGGCGGCAGGCTGGACGTGACCGCCCAGACCGGCGGCGTTACCGCCACCGGCGCGCTGGGGGGGCAGACGGCGACGGTCATCACCAGCGCGCAGGACGTGCTGCTGACCGGGGCGACCTCGGCCAATGCGCTGACGATCACCTCCAGCGCGGGCAGCATCCGCGCCACCGGCGGGCTGGGAACCGGCAACGGCGGCGCGCTGGCGCTGACCGCCCAGCAGGACATCGCCCTGACCACCGCCACCTCCGATGCCGCGCTGAACCTGACCACCACGGCGGGCACGATCACCGCCACCGGCCAGCTCAACAGCCGGACCAACCTGACGATCAACGGCGGCAACGGCGTGACCCTGGCCGGGGCGCAAGCGGGCGGCGTGCTCGCGATCGACGGCGGCACCGGCGGCATCACGGCCGGCGGGACCTTGCGCAGCGGGGCGTTCCAGGGCGGCAACGGCATGACCCTGACCGGGCAGCAGGCGATCACGCTGACCTCAGCGGTGTCTGACGGGGCGCTCGGCATCACTTCGACCGGCGGCGGCGTGTCGGTTTCGGGCGGTCTCACCGCGATCCAGACCATCGACGTGACGGGTTTCGGGGCGATCAGCCTGAACAGCGCCGGGGCGCTGACCGGGCTGACGATCACATCGCAGACCGGGGCGCTGACCGCCGGCACCCTGACCAGCGGCGGCGGCAACGTCGCGATCACCGCGCCGCTGGGCATCGATGTGACCACGCTATCGTCGAGCGGGACCACCGGCCTTATCGCCAGTGGCGGGCCGATCCGGATCGACGATCTGCAATCGACCGGGCTCATCACCGTCAGCGGCCAGTCGGTCTCGCTGACCTCGACCGGGCCGCTGGCCTTCGCCGATGCCGATGCCACCGGAGGCGACCTGTCGATCGACAGCGGCGGCAACCTGGTGCTGGCCACCGCCGATGCGACCGGGGCGGTGACGCTGGTCAGCCGCACTGGCTCGCTGGCGGCTTCAGGCGCGATCAACGGCAGTGCGGTGTCCGCCACCGCGCAGGACGCGCTGACGACCGGGGCGGTCACCGCCGCCACCACGGTTGACCTGACATCGCAGAACGCCGCCGTCACCTCCGGAGGGGCAATCGCGGCGGACACCATCCGCCTCACCGCCGGCACCGATCTGACCACGAACGGGCCGCTCAACGGCATCAGCCTGATCGCCCTGAATGCCGGGAACTCGATCGTCACGAATGCGGCGATCGACCCGGCGGTGCTGACGATGACGGCGGGCAACGCCATCACCACGAACGCCACGGCACAGGGCGGCAGCATCACCCTCGTCGCCGGGGGTGATATCGCGATCAACGCCGATCTTGTCGCCACCGGGGCGCTCGACCTGACCGCGGGCGGCACGTTCCGGCTCGGTGCCCTGGCATCGGGGGCGCAGATCAGCGCGGCGTCGGGCGATATCGCCATCACCACGGGCGCGGCGCTGGGCGTGCGCGGGACCACCGCCAGCGTAGCGCTGGCCAACATGGGCGGCGATGCGATCATCGGCGGAGCCCCGGCGGCGGGGGTCTACAACCTCGACAGCGCCGAACTGGGCCGGGTGTTCGCGGACCAGCGGATCGGCTTTGCGGTGCCGATCGTCAGCCCCGGCGTTCCGGGAACCGTGACGGTGGACAGCCTGGCCATGACGTATGGCGGCAGCGGGCAGCTTGGCAGCGGGGGCACCTTCGCCGTGACCACGCCCGGTCTGGTCCGCGTGACGGGCGCGGTTACCGCCGCGACCAGCGGGGCGAGCGATACCCTGGCGATTACCGCCAACCGGGTGGACCTGATCGCCGGGACCGGCTCCATCACCATGGCCGACGGCACCGGCGCGCGCGGCGGCACGCTCGACATCGCGGCCGACCGGCTGGTGGTGGCGACCGCCAACACCGTGAGCCAGCTTGACGCGGCAGCCGATACGGCGGCGATCAACACCCTGCTCGATGCGCCCGCCGGCACCCCCGGCGATACCGCGATCGACGTGGGCAACCTGACGGTTGCGGTGGGCGACGGGATCTATATCCAGAACCTGGGCACGTCGTCCGCCTTTGCCGACCGGCGCGGCTTTTCCGCCGATTCGGTGGCCATCACCACCGGCGGCCCCGCCACCCGGATCGTCATCAACGGGCAGACCTTCGACGCGGCAGGCGCCGCGGTGACGGGTCTCGACACGGTGCCGACGATCACGATCAACGGCGTGGCGGCAGCGGCGGGCGGGCAGTTCGACCGCCTGTCCACCATCAACGGCTGCATCATCGGCCAGAGCTGCCGCGCGATCGTGGTGCCGCCGCCGGGCAAGCCCGACCTGACCGGCCCGCTCGACCCCGGCGGGCTGCCCCAGCCCTTCATCACATCCAACGTCGTGTTCGATATAGAGCCGATCGGCCAGGACCTGCAGTTGCCGCTTGTGGACGAACCGGTGACCAGCGTAGGGAACGAGGATCTCTGGGAAGAGACATGTCCGAAGGGGCGGACAGGATGCGAGGGGGAACGCGCCCGGTGAGGCAACCGCAGGGGGGCAGGTTCGGACAATTCGGCATCGCGCTGCGGCACGCCGTGCTGACGGCGCTGCTGGCTGTGGCCTTGCCGCATGCGGTCGCCGCCGGGACGTATCAGGGCGTGGCAAGCTGCGCCGGATCGACCTGCCACGGCCGGGGCGAAGGCGATGGCAGGGTGGTGCGCCAGGACGAACTGCGCATCTGGCAGGACCCGTCCAGCGCAAGCGGGGCGCACAGCCGCGCCGCCGCTGTCCTGTCCACCGCGCGCGGGGCGCGGATCGCCGCCGCGCTGGGGCTGGGGCCGGCATCGGCTGCTCCGGCCTGCCTGAGCTGCCATTCCACCAATGCGCCGGGCGATGCGCGCGGCGGACGGTTCCTCGCCGCCGACGGAGTCGGGTGCGAAAGCTGCCACGGTGCCGCATCGGGCTGGATTTCCAGCCACTATGCCATGCCTGCCAGCCACGCCGCCAATGTGGCGGCCGGGATGATCCCGCTCGACCGGCCGCAAGTGCGCGCGCGGGTCTGCCTTGATTGCCACTTCGGTTCGGACAAGCCCGGCCAGTTCGTCAGCCACGCGATGATGGCCGCCGGGCATCCGCGCGTCTCGTTCGAGCTTGACCTGTTCTCCGCGATGCAGGGGCATTACGATCTCGATGCCGACTATGCCCGTCGCAAGGGGCGGCTGGACAGCGTGCAACTTTGGGCGGTGGGCCAGGCCGAAGCGGTGCGCCGGGCAACCACGCTGTTCGCGCAGCCGGGGCTGGCGAGCGAAGGGCTGTTTCCGCAGTTCTATTTCTTCGACTGCCATTCCTGCCACCGTGCGATCACCGACGATCCGGCCCGCCGCCGGACCTTCGAAGTCAATCCGGGCCGCCCGATCCCGTTCGGCAACCCGCCTTTCAACGACGAGAACATAATCATGCTTTCGGCCGTGGCCGCGATCCTGGCCCCGGCGCAGGCGGCGCGGTTCGATGGGGCCGCGCGCGCCTTTCATGCCGGGATGGCGAAAGGCCGGCCGCAGGCACAGGCGGGCGCACAGGCACTGGCGAGCGCCGCCGGAGCGCTGTCGGACAGCCTTGCCGCGCGCAGCTATGGACCGGACACCGCCTTTCAGGTGATCGCGGCGATATCAGGCAAGGCGATCGCCCCGCGCTTTACCGATTATGCCGGGTCGGCGCAGGCGGTGATGGCGGTGGACACGTTGCTGAACGCGCTGGTCCGCGAAGGGCGCGTCACGCTGGGCGCGGCCGCCGGTATCCGGGCGCAGATCAACAAGGCCTACGATGCCGTCTCCGCGCCGGAGCGCTACGATCCCGATGCCTTCCGCGCCGCGCTGGGCCGGGCGTCCGCCGCGGTAGGAGCGCTGCGCTGATGAAGCAGTTCCTGCGCCAGACGGTAGCCGCACTGGCAATCCTTTCGCTCGTCGCATGCGGCGGCGGGGGCGGCGGCTCGGGTTCGGGCGGCGGTGGCGGGACGCCCACCCCCTCCCCCACGCCGACCCCCACGCCCACCCCGCTGGACGATTATTCCGCGCCCGCGCAGATCGCGCTGACCGGCGATCAGGTGGGCAAGATCGTGGCGCAGGCCGCCGCGCAGGCCAGGCAATCCGGCCACCCGGCAGTGATCGCGGTGGTCGATCGCGTCGGCAACGTGCTGGCGGTGTTCCGCATGACCGGCGCGCCGGCCGGGGCGAAGATTCCCGACGCGCCTGATGGCAACAACATCGATATCCAGGGGCTGACCGTCCCGGCCGAAGCGGCCGCCATCGCCAAGGCGGTGACCGGGGCCTACCTTTCCAGCGGCGGCAACGCCTTTTCCAGCCGCACTGCCAGCATGATCGTCCAGCAGCACTTCCCGCCCGCGCCGAGCACGGCGGGGCTGGAAAGCGGGCCGCTGTTCGGGGTTCAGTTCAGCCAGTTGCCCTGTTCGGACTTTTCGCAGCGCTTCCAGGCGGGCGGCGCGGGCGCGCTGATCGGGCCCAAGCGTTCGCCGCTGGGCCTCGCCGCCGATCCGGGCGGATTCCCGCTCTATATCGGCGGCGTCCTGGTGGGCGGCATCGGCGTGCTGTCCGACGGCGATTACGGCTTCGACCCCAACGTGCTGGACACCGATACCGACCACGATGAGCGTATCGCGCTGGCCGGTACTGTCGGCTTCGAGGCACCGGCGGCGATCCGGGCAGACCGCATCTATGTCGACGGCACGCAGTTGCGCTATACCGACAGCCTCTATTCCAGCCTGTTCGATGTGACCGGGGCGACCTGGGCCCAGACCGCGCCGGCGCTGGGCGCGCTGGTGGCGGTGCGCGGCTATTTCGAGACCGCCGCCTTGCGCGCCGGGACCGCCTATGGCGCGGAAGCGTCGGGCGTGCGCGCGGCCAAGGCATCGGAATTCGCGGATCGCGACGCTTTCGTCTTCACGGACGGCAGCGGTGCCAATCGCTATCCACTGCGCGCCGGCACCGATGCTGCCGACGTGGCGCAGCCGCTGACGCAGGCCGAAGCCACCGCGCTGCTGGAAGAAGCCTTCGCGGTGATGACCCGCGCCCGCGCGCAGATCCGCCAGCCGCTCGACAGCCGGGCGCAAGTGACGATATCGCTGGTCGATACGCGCGGCGCGGTGCTGGGCATGGTCCGTTCGCCCGATGCGCCGGTGTTCGGGGCCGACGTTTCGCTGCAAAAGGCGCGCACCGCCGCCTTCTTCTCGGGCAGCCACGCCGCCGCCGATCTCACCGCCGATCCCAGCGCCGATGTGCAGGGCTTCGTCGCCAAGGTCCGCGCGTTCCTGGGCGATCCCACGGCGCTGACCGGGACGTTCGCCTTTGCCGACCGGTCGGGCGGCAATCTTTCGCGGCCCTATTTCCCGGACGGGCAGGTGGGCAATCCACCCGGCCCGCTATCGCGCCCGATCGCGCAGTGGAACCCGTTCACCACCGGGCTGCAATCGGCGCTGGTGCTGACCAATCTGGGCCAGCATCTGCAATATGTGACCGGGGCCAGCGCCACTGATACGCCGCAGCGCTGCACCCTGCTGCCTGACGCCGCGCCATCGCAGAACCGGTTGCAGAACGGCACCCAGATCTTCCCCGGATCGGTCCCGGTCTATCGCGGCAACGTGCTGGTGGGCGGCATCGGCGTTTCGGGCGACGGGATCGATCAGGACGACATGATCTCGTTCCTAGGTACCAACAATGCCGGTGTGCGCGTCGGCTCGATCGGCAACGCACCGGCGGCGATCCGGGCGGACCGGATCGTCGTCACCGTCGGCGGGGCATCGGTCCGGCTGCGCTATGTCGGTTGCCCGTTCGCGCCGTTCCTCGACAGCAGCCAGCAGAACGTCTGCCAGGGACTGTGAAGCGATGGCGCTGACCGCCCTTCTCCTGCCACTGGCGATGGCGCAGGTCGCCGCCGACACGGCCCCGCCACCGGAGCCCGACCCCGCGCCGCCGGTGCTGGCATCGCCCGGCGCGCCCGACAGCCCCGAGGACGTCGATAGGGGGATGATCGACGGCCGCCGCCGCCCCGGCACCACCGCGCCGCTGCCGGACAAGGTGACGCAGGACAACCCCGGCGCAGTGCGCGCACCGCCGCCCGAGGCCTTCCCGACCGACCAGATCCCGGTGCCCGACCGCTGGCGGCTGATCGAGAGCCTGGGCGTGGTCAAGGAACGCTGGCAGGACCCCTATCACCAGAACACCCTGAAGGGCGACCGGGCGATCGATCGGGCCAAGGTACCGTGGCTGCCGATCCGCGAGGACGACTGGTTCTTTTCGCTCAGCGCGGTTTCCGACACGGTGCTGGAACCGCGCACCTTCCCGATCCCGGTCGGCGTGCAGACGACCGAACGGCCCGGCAGCCTTGACGTGTTCGGCAAGGACGCGAGCTTCGTGTTCTCGCAGACGTTCCTGCTCGGGCTGGGGCTGACCAAGGGCAACACCGCGTTCAAGCCGCCGCATATCGAATACCGCGTGGCGCTGGCGTTCAACTACAACTACGTCAACGTGCCCGAACGCCGCGTGCTGCATGTCGAGCCCAGCAAGCCGTCGCACCGCGCGGACCATTTCGTGGGGGTGCAGGAAGCCTTCATCGACTATCACCTGCGCAACGTCTCGGATCGCTATGATTTCGATTCCGTGCGCGTCGGCGTTCAGCCGTTCCAGGCCGATTTCCGGGGCTTCCTGTTCAACGACCAGCAACTGGGCATCCGCTTTTTCGGGAACCGCGACGACAACCGGGTGCAGTACAATCTCGCGGCGTTCTGGCGGCTGGAGAAGGATACCAATTCCGGCCTCAATTCGGTGGTGCAGAGCCCGCGCGACGACCTGCTGTTCATTGCCAACATCTACCGCCAGGATTTCCTGATCCCCAGCCTGACCAGCCAGATCACCATTGCCTACAACCGCAACCGCGAAGGCAACGATATCGAGATCGACAAGAACGGCTTTCCGGTGCGCCCCGCGCTGCTGGGCACGCTGCGCGGGCGCGATTATGATGTGGTCTATCTGGGCTACAACGCCGATGGGCACATCGGCAGGCTGAACCTGACCGCGTCGGCCTATGCCGCGCTGGGGCAGGATCGCAATTCGTTCTTCACCGACCGCCGGGCCGATATTCGCGCCTTCTTCGGCGCGGCGGAACTGAGCTACGATCATGACTGGATGCGGTTCCGGCTGTCCGGCCTGTACGCCAGCGGCGATAGCGATCCGTATGACGACAAGGAAACCGGGTTCGATGCGGTGTTCGAAAACCCGGTCTTCGCCGGGGCCGACACCAGCTACTGGATCCGCCAGAGCATCCCGTTCGCGGGCGGCGGGCGGGTGATCGGCATCAGCGGGCGCAACGGCGTGCTCAATGCGCTGCGATCGTCGAAGGAACAGGGGCAGTCCAACTTCAACAACCCCGGCACGATGCTGGCGGGCGCGGGGGCGGACTTCGACCTGACCCCGCAATTGCGGATATCGGCCAACGCCAATCACCTGTGGTTCGAGAACACGACGACGCTGCAGACGCTGCGCAATGAAGGATCGATCCCCCGGAACATCGGCTGGGACCTTTCGAGTGCCGCCATCTGGCGGCCGAATGCCAACCAGAACATCGTCCTGCGCCTGTCGGGTGCGGCGCTGTTGCCGGGGGCGGGGTTTCGCGACCTGTTCGACAATGCCGGCGGCCACAAGCGCTATTACTCGGTGCTGGCCAACGTGATCCTGAGCTATTGATGCGGGCCCGGCTCGCCCCGCCGCCCTCGTGGCCCGCACGCATCGCCCTGATCGTGGCGCTGCTGTGCGCGCTCATCGCCCCGGCAACCCGGCTGTTCGCCAGCGAGGAAGAGAAGCCGGTCGCCCGCGACTATGCGCTGGTCCGCGCCGCCGCCGCCCCGGCGCGCCAGACCCCGGCCGATGTGGCCGGCAAGTCATCCGGGTGCCTTTCCTGCCATACCGACAGCGACGCGCCTTCCATGCACGCGACACCGGCCGTGCAACTGGGCTGCACCGATTGCCATGGCGGCAATGCCCGCGTGACCGGCCGCCCCGAACTCGGCTTCGACCACCCCGAATACCGCGCCGCGCGCGACAAGGCGCATGTGCTGCCGCGCTATCCGCATGGCTGGCACTGGCCGTCCGCCGCCAATCCCGAACGCAGCTACACCCTGCTCAACAAGGAAGCGCCGGAATACATCCGCTTCGTCAATCCCGGCGACTATCGCGTGGCGCGCGAAAGCTGCGGGGCCTGCCACATGCCGGTGATCGAGGCGGCCGAACGATCGCTGATGGCCAGCGGGGCGATGCTGTGGGGCGGCGCGGGCTACAACAACGGTATCGTGCCGTATAAGAACTACATCTTCGGCGAAGCCTATACCAAAGACGGGCGGCCTGCGAAGATCGTCACCCCCGGCACCCCGCCCGGCACGCTGACGCCCGCCCAAGCGGCGCGCGGGGCGCTGGCGGCGCTTTATCCGCTGCCGCGCTGGAACGTGATCCCCCCGGCCGACGTGTTTCGCGTGTTCGAGCGCGGCGGGCGGACCAACGGGTCCGGCTTCGCCGAGGTGGGCCTGCCCAACGCCACCGGCTCGATCCAGCGGCTGGAAGAACCCGGCCGGCCGGACCTCAAGCAGAGCAATCGCGGGCCGGGCACGGGCCTGCGCGTGGCCATCCCGGTGCTCAACATCCACAAGACCCGGCTCAACGATCCCTATACCTGGTTCATGGGCACGAACGACCAGCCGGGCGACTATCGCTCGTCAGGGTGCACCGCATGCCATGTGGTCTATGCCAATGACCGCGAGCCGCGCCATTCGCTGATCTATGCGCCGCTGGGCCGCGACGGGCAGAGCATCACCCGCGACCCCGCCATCGCCGCGCTGACGCAAAAGGGCGCGCACGGCGGGCTGAAGGACGGCCACGACGACGGCCACGGGGACAAAGAGGACGCGCGAGAGAAGGGTCACCCGCTCCAGCACGTGTTCACCCGGGCCATCCCCACCGCGCAGTGCATGAACTGCCACATGCACCAGCCCAACATCTTCCTGAATTCCTATCTCGGCTACACCATGTGGGATTACGAGTCCGATGCCCCCAGCATGTGGCCGGAGAAGCAGGAATATCCCACCGCCGCGCAAGTCCGCGCGATCAACGAGCGCAACCCGGAAGGCGCAGCGGCGCGCGGCAACTGGGGCGATCTGGATTTCCTGCGTAACGTCTATGACCTGAACGCCACCCTGAAGGACACCCAGTTTGCCGACTATCACGGCCACGGCTGGAACTTTCGCGGCATCTTCAAGCGCGACCGCGCCGGCAACCTGCTCGATGCCGGGGGCAACATGGCGACCTGGGGCACCGACAAGGCGCATATCGTCGCGCCCAACGATCCGGAGAAGTGGCGCAAAAAGGGCGAGGCCAAGTTCGTCCAGCCCGGCGTGAACCCCGGCAAGTCCGTCCACATGATGGATATCCATGCCGAAAAGGGCATGCAGTGCGCCGATTGCCACTTCGCGCAGGACAGCCACGGCAACGGCCTGATCTATGGCGAAGTGGCCAATGCGGTGGAGATCGGCTGCAAGGATTGCCACGGCACCGCCGATGCCTGGCCGTCCCTGCTGACCTCCGGCCCGGCCGCGCCGCCCAAGGGCAACGACCTGTCGCTGCTGCGCAACCCGGACGGCCAGCGCCGCTTCGAATGGCGCACGGATGAGGCGGGTCGCAGACATCTGCTGCAGCGCTCGATCGTCGATCCGCGTCTGTCGTGGGACGTGCGGCTGGTGCGCAACAGCGTCGACCCCGGATCGCCCGAATTCAACGAAAAGGCTGCCCGCGCCAAGCTGATGAGCATTTCCGGCGCGGACGACGGTTCGTTCGGCTTCGGCCCCGGCGTGCCGATGGCCGACCGGGCGCACAAGGACGGCGAGATCGCCTGTTTCACCTGCCACCTTTCGTGGACCACCAGTTGCGGCGGCTGCCACTTGCCGATCGAAGCCAACTGGAAGAGCTCGACCCACCATTACGAGGGCGAGGAAACGCGCAACTTCGCGACATACAACCCCCAGGTCGCGCGCGACGAGATGTTCCAGCTTGGCAAGCACATGACCACCAAGGGGGCGGAAGTCGCGCCGATCCGCTCGACTTCGGCGCTGGTGCTGTCATCCACCAACGCCAACCGCGAGCGGATCTATATCCAGCAGCCGCCGATCGCCGCATCGGGCTTTTCCAGCCAGGCATTCGCCCCGCACTTCCCGCACACCGTGCGCACCACCGAAACCAAGACCTGCACCGATTGCCATTTGTCCGACCAGGACGACAACAACGCCATCCTGGCGCAGACGCTGCTGCTGGGCACCAACTTCGTCAACTTCATGGGGCTGAACGCCTGGGTCGGGTTCGACAGCGGCTTCGAGGCGGTGCGGGTGACCGAGTGGGACGAACCGCAGGCGGTGATCGGCTCCTACCTCCAGCGCTATGCCTATCCCGATTACTACAAGCTCCACGTCGAACAGAACGGCCGCGAGCTGAAGAACTGGACGCGCGGGCAGACGCTGGACAAGAAACTTTCGGGCGAGACCCGCCCGCTCGAACAGTTCCGCAACGTGGTGCAAGGAACCGGCGATGCCGTCGGCTGCCTGCAACTGCGCGGGGAATACCTGTTCGCGGCGCAGGGCAAGGGCGGATTCGAGGTCTACGATGTCGCCTCGGTCGCCAACAAGGGTGTGTCGGACGCGATCGTGTCTGCACCATTCTCTCCGCTGGGCCACAGCACGCGGGTGCCGTCAAAGAACGCCACCTGCATGGCGCTGCCCACCGGCCAGCCGATCGCGCCATCGCGCAACCGGGCGATGGCGGAAACGCCGATGAAGGATGGCTCGGGAAACCTGCTGAACAAGGCGGACGGTACCCCGTTCAGCTTGCGCGACGCCAACCAGGAACAGGCGTTCCGGCCGATCTATTCCTACGCAGTCGTCACTGACAGCGAGGAAGGGCTGATCCTCGTCAACGTCGATACGCTGGCCGATGGCGAATTCCGCAACAACAAGCTCACCCGCGCCGTAACCTGGAACCCGGACCACGTGCTTGACGGCGCGCGGCATGTAACGCTGGCGGGCGATGTGGCGTACATCACGGCCAGGGCCGGACTTGTCGTGGTGGACCTTGCCGATCCGCTGCATCCCCGCCTTGCCGCCGTGCGCCCGCTGATCGATGCCCGGGCCAGCGCGGTGCAGTTCCGCTACCTGTGGGTCAGCGATGCACAAGGGATCAAGCTGTTCGACGTGACCAGCCTGCGCGATCCCGTTGCGGTGCCGTCAGGCACGGTGCCGCTGGCCGATGCCCGGCGCATCTATGTGGCCCGCACCTATGCCTATGTCGCGGGCGGGGCCGAGGGACTGGTGATCGTGGACATGACCCGCCCCCCTGCCCCGGCGATCTATCGCAAGGAAACCTTCGGTGGCCGGATGAACGACGTGCAGGACGTGGTGGTCGCCAGCACCAACGCCTCGCTGTTCGCCTACGTCGCGGACGGGCGCAACGGGCTCAAGGTGCTGCAACTGACATCACCGGCCAGCCAGCCCAACTTCTACGGCTTTTCGCCCGCGCCCGTGCCCGAACTGATCGCTTGGGCCAGGACCCCCGCCCCCGCCCGCGCGCTGTCCAAGGGGCTCGACCGCGATCGCGCGGTGGACGAGACCGGCGGCCAGATCGCCGTCTTCGGCCGCCTCGGCTCGCGCCCGTTCACCCGCGCCGAGATGGAAAAGCTGTTCCTCAACCGCCGTGGCGTGCCGTTCAAGGTGACGGACGAGGTGGACATGCGCAAATGGGTGCCGCTGCACCGGATGGATTGAGGACGGGCGGGCCGGTGCTGGCGCGGCTCGACAACGCTCGACGCGAACGGCAGGGGGGGGCGGGCTGGCAAAGGCCCACATCCCGTTCGTATCGAGCGTAGTCGAGATACGCTGGCGCTGCGTTCGGGTGTCTCGACTGCGCTCGACACGAACGGATTGGAAGGTTCGGGTAGCGAACTCAGCCGCCCCGTTCCTCCGCGATCACCCGCACCACCGGCTGGAAGCTTTCGTCGTAAAACGCCAGCGGCCGCACCGGCGCGACCCATTCGAAGTGGGTCGCCAGCCGCGCACCGTCCCAGCGGTGGAGGGCGTAGACCGGCGGCGCGTCAGTAATCATCGCCCGGCCGTCCGGCGTTTCAGGGTCGGCGGCGCGCAAGTCCAGCGCGGCGGGGGCGGCGGAGGAGCTGCAGACGGTGGCGGTCATGCCCTGCCACTGCGCGGCGATCGAGCGGTGCAGGTGGCCCGACATCAGCCCGACCACATTGGGTGCGCCCGCCACCACGGCGGCCAGCCGGGCTACCCAGGGTTCGTGATTGCCGCTGTCGAGCCAGTGCAGGCCGCTTTCGAACGGGGGATGGTGCAGCGCCAGTACGGTGGGCGTTGCGGCATCCTCCGCCAGCCGATCCGCCAGCCAGCCAGCGCGGGCCTCGCAGAAGGCGCCGCCGTGGCGGCCCTCCTCCAGCGTATCGAGCACCAGCAGCCGCAGCGGGCCGATCCGGGCATTGTACTGGATGAAACCGCCCTCTGTCGGGCAGGCGGGGAACGCGGCGAGGAACGGCGCGCGCAGATCGTGGTTGCCGACCATCGGCAGCACCGGGAACGGCAGGTCGGCGATCATCGCCGCCAGCCGGGCATAGCTTTCAGCGTCACCGAATTCGGTCAGATCGCCCGAGAGCACCAGCGCATCGGGCCGGTCCGGCGCGGCGCAGAGCTGATCGAGCAGGGCGCGGAACCGGCGGGTATTGGGTTCATCCGGATTGCCCGGTTCGAACCCGATGTGCAGATCGGTGGCCTGGGCGATCAGCATGGTGTCAGCCCCCTGCCCTGTCGCGCCGGTCCGAACCGTGCTCCACGGTGTGATAGCCGTGGCACATGGCGCAGGTGGACGGCACCTTGGGCGCAGCGGCATCCTCGCCCGCGTGGCAGGTCCGGCAGCTTTTCAGATCGGGCAGCAGCACATCGGCTGCGGTATCGGATTTGGCCGCGGCGTGGCAGCTCGTGCACTTTTCCTGCTTGTGATCGGCATGATCGAACCAGCCGTGCATCATGTAGCGCGCGGGCTGGCGCACCGGGACGACGCCGGGCCGGCCGTTGATGGTGGCGGGGCGGTGGCATTCGCCGCAGATGCCCTGCCGGGACAGCGCCGCGCCGACCGATAGGCCGGGGCGCACCGGGGCGGGATAGCGGAAGGCGAACGGACCCGACACGCCCATCGCCTGCCCGGCACTGCCCGGCCGCCGCCGGCCGTCGATCAGCCCGGCCATCGGGCTGGCGCGATGCCAGTCCGCCGCCCACAGATCGGCCATCAGTTGCGGCACATCGCCATGGTGCAGCTTGCGCACCACGCCGCCGACCCGGTCATAGGCGAGGCTGTGGCAGCCTTCGCAATCGCGTTCCATCTTCACCGGCTGGAAGCGGACGCCGTCCTCGGTCGGGCGGTGGCAGTCCTTGCACTGCAGGCCGCTGCCGCCATAGCCGCGCATGGCACCAATGCTGGCTGCCATGCGCGCCACGCCGCCACGCGGATCGAGATGCAGGCGATGGGCAAAGCTCAAGCCGTTGTCCTCTCTCAGCCCCGGCCCGACCGGCTGCGCGCGGCGCGCCTGCGAGAGGGGATCGGTGGTGACCAGCGCGGTCAGTTCGGGATGCACCGTGGCGAAGTCAGACGCATCGCCCAGCGCCGTGTCTGGCAGGTTTTTCTTGAGACTGCTGTGGCAATCCGCACAAAACTGTTGTGCCGGCGCGGCCATGCGGGTCTGGCCCTGATGTTCGGCATGGCAATCGCGACAGGCACCGGGGCCTTCCTTGCCGAAGGCATGGGCGATCGACCACAGCGCCGCATCGCCCACCCCCAGCTTGCCGTGCGCGGCGGCGAGGCGTTGGGGATCGGCATGGTCCTGCAGATCCTTGTGGCATGACAGGCAGGTCGCGTCGCGCACCGGCTCGAACGGCTTGATGTGGCAGGCTTCGCACTTGTCGGTCAGGCTGTGGTGCGCAAGGCTGAGCGCGCCGGGGTTCCACGATCGATCGCCGATCACGGCGTCGCCCTTGGCAGCGCGATCGCGGGTGAGGTTGCTGATGACCGGCACCGCCAGGAAGCCGATCAGGATGACGATCGCCAGCAGCCACGACATCGCCCGCTTGCCGGGCAGCACCCCAGCCAGCGACAGGCCGCGCTTCTGCTCCAGATCGCCCGAGCGGGTGGCGGCATCATCGGCCTGCCGCAGCGTCAGCAGGACGGTGCCGTCCGCATCGCGCGAGACGGTGATGCGCCAGGTGCCGAAGCCGAGTTCCGCGCCGACCGCGCTGTCGATACTGGCCGCCCGCGCATCGACGCCATCGACCACGAAGCCGAGCGAGCCGAGCGCTGCCACGCTGAGCCGGCCGGCATCGTTCAGCGTTATCCGGGCATGGCGCGGCTCCACTGCCAGATCGGGCAGGTGCAGATCGTTTTCCGCCGCGCGGCCGATCGACAGCGCATCGCCGGGCAGATCGCGATCGCGCACGATCTCCCGCCCGGCGGCCGTGCGCTTGATCTCCCTGATCCTGAAGGTCATCGCCCCGCCCCGCCTACCAGTAGTAGAATACGCTGATGATATGCGCGGTCAGCGCGGCGAGCAGCGCCATGGTGGCGGGGACATGGACATAGAGCCACACCTCCAGCATGGCCTTGATGCGCATCTGCCGGCGCAGCCGGTCGAGCATCGCCTTGCGGCGGACCAGCAGCTTCTCCACCCGGTCCAGCGCGGCATCGCCCTCTCCGGCCAGAGAAAGCGCGTTCACCGCCGCCTGCGTGGCGTAGGCCGGATAGTGGCCCGACAGACGCCGGCCGATGCCGCCGGCGAAATAGTCCTGCGCCAGTGCGGCGATCACCAGATCGGACCGGGCCCGGTCCAGCGGCTGGGCGGCATCGTTGAGCTGCCGGTCCAGCGCGTGCAGGGCCTCGATCATCTGGCCTTGGGTCATCTGCTCGCGGTTGTCGCTGAGCGCGCGCGGCAGGCTGGCATAGGCCCAGATGCCGAACATGCCGGACGCGATCACCAGCATCATCAGCACATAGGCCAGCGTATGGACGTTCCAGCCCAACTGGAACCCGGTGTGCAAGGTGGCGACCACGATCAGCGAGAGGCCGAGATAGACGTGCGCCGAAGTCCACGCCTTGAGCGACCAGCGCCCCGGCGTGATCGCCCGCTTGCGCACGCCGAGCAGCGCCAGCCAGACGATCAGCAGCGCGCCGATCGTGCCCAGCGTATAGCCGATCCAGGTGCTCCCGGAGGGACGCGGCCGGGGATCGGTGAGGAAATAGACCGCCAGGCTGAAGCCGCACAGGCCCAGCGCCACCTTCGCCCAGCGGAAGCCGCGATGGCGCAGGAAGCTTTCATGCGCGGTGGCATATTCGCGGTTGCGGCTGGCCGGGGTGCCGGCCATCAGCGGTCCTCGGCCAAGCGGGCGACGGTCAGGAACGCTTCGGGCGAAACGCGGATCGCCGCCCCGGTCGGGCAGGCGCGCACGCAAGAGGGGCCGCCATCGATCCCCTTGCACATATCGCACTTGATCGCCTTCTTGGGCTGCTCGACCTGCCCGGCGTTTTTCTTGCGCCAGGCCTTGGCAGGCTCACCCGGCCCCGGCCCCTTGCCGAGGAACATCCACGAAAGCAGCGACGGCTTCCTGGGCGGCACGCTGTCCATGCGGATCACGCCATAGGGGCAATTGCGCTGGCAGTTGCCGCAGCCGATGCAGGTTTCGTTGATGAACACCTCGCCATCGACACCGCGCTGGATCGCGTTGGGCGGGCAATCGGCCATGCAGTGCGGATGCTCGCAGTGCCGGCACGAAGTGGGGACGTGGATATGCGCGTAAGTCGTCCCCGCCTCGCGATCGAGCCGGGACAGGCCATCGTGGCTGTCGGCGCAGGCTTTCTCGCAATTGTCGCAGCCCACGCACAGCGTCTCGTCGATCAGCAGCACGTCGGTCGCCTCGCCGATGCCGCGATCGACGAGGAACTGGGCGGTCTGCGAATACATGTCGACCGAGCCGGAGAAGTTCTCCTTGCGGCTCTCGATGAAGTCGTTGACCTCGCGGCGGCGCTCCATCTCGGTGCGCGCCTTCTTGAGCAGGTCCGGCTTGCGCGCCAGCAGGCGGACGAAGGCTTCGCCGGGCAGACGGATCACTTCGGAGCGGATCGCCGCGCGCACGGTGGCGGTGCGCCGCGATCCGTCGATCACCGCCATCTCGCCGACGTAGGAGCCGGCGGGAAGGTAGCTCAGGAACACCGGCTTTCCGGCGATCTCCTTCTCGACGATCATCGATCCGCGCCGGATGATGAAGATGTCGTTGCCTTCATCCCCCTCCTTGAGGACGACCGCGCCGGCGCGCTTCTCCTCGACCGTGGCACCTTCGACCAGTTCGGCGACATCATCACGGGTGAGGCCGGAGCCGAAAATCTGCAGCAACTGCCGTTCGATCGAGATGCGTGCCACCGCGCGGGCAGCGGCGGGCACGCTGGCGATCAGCTTGAGCGCGGCGGTGCGCGAGAGTTCGACCACCACCAGATCTTCGGCCGCGCGCACGGTTGCGCCGCGCCTGCGACCGGATATCAGCCCCACCTCGCCGAAGATCGAGCCCTGTTCGATCCCGACGGTGATCGCGGAATCGGTGGGGGAGACTTCGACCAGCACCGAACCTTCGGCGATGGCGAACAGCGAAGAACCCGGATCGTTGCGTTCGAACACGACTTCGCCCGCGCGGAAGCCCCGCACGCGGCTGAGGAACACCAGCTCGCGCAGTTGCAGCGCGGACAGTTCGTGGAAGATCGCGATCCGTTCGCGCAGCAGCGCCAGCCATTCGTCCACCGTGCGCCCGCCCGGCACCCCCGCGAACAGCCGGGCAAGATCGTCCTCGTCAGCCGGCTTGAGGGCGGTGTTGCCGTTGATGAACTCGATGACATCGTAGCCCTGGTTCATGCAGTGCTTGATGAGCGGGTAACCCGCCAGCGCACCGATCACGTAGATGCCGGGGCGCGTGGTCTCGAACAGCGGGGAGAGCACCGGGTACGCCTCGCGCTCTTCGCTGGTGAAGCGGATGCCGCAATCTTCGACGAACTTGCGCGGCGCGGCCGAACCCATGCGGGCGATGATCCGATCGCAACGGATGGTTTCCTGACCGTCGCGCGTATCGAGCAGCAGTTCGCCGTCACGCACGTCGGCAGGCGATGTCTCGGTGCGCACGGTGATGCGGCCCGCCGCCGCCGCTTCCATCAGCAGCGCGACGTTGGCCTTCTTCGCCTTGGCGAAATCGGTGCCACGATTGAGGATGGTGACGACGTTGCCCTGCACTTCATCGGCTGCAAGGCCCAAGGCGTTCTCTATGCCCGCATCACCGGTGCCGATGACGGTGATATGTTCATCGATGTATTCGCCCGGATCATCGAGCTGATACTGGATCTGGGGGGCATCGGCGCCGGGACAGCGCAGGCGATTGGGATTGCCCTGCGTCCCGATCGCCATCACCACGGTTTCGGCGCGCACCGTGGCCCCGCCCGCCAGGGTCAGCAGGAAATCGCCCGCCTCACCCTCGATCTTCAGCACTTCGGAGCGGTAGCGCACGTTGACGCCCAGCGCCGCCGCACCCGCGTTCCAGCCATCGAGGATCTGTTCGCGCTTGCCCGCCTCGAACCCGAAATCCGCCCGCAGCTTGAGCGCTTCGGGCGTCGCCATGACGTGCTTGCCCTTCTGGTACTTGTAGATCGTGTCCGAGAGGTGGTCGGTCTTTTCCAGCAGGATATGGGACATGCCGAGGCTGGCCGCGTGCCCGGCCGCGCTCATCCCGGCAGGGCCCGACCCGACAATGGCGACGCGCACGCGCTCTTCCACCAGTTCCCCCCTTTGCCCCCGCCATTGCCGCTTCTTGCAATAGCTGTTGCAGTCATTAACGGGAAAACGCGATGGCACAACAAGACGCGACACGATTTCGTCCCGCAAGGCTCATTCTTCTGGGGGCCGGGGTCATTGCGTTGGCGGCCGTCGGCTGGTCGATCGCGGCGCGTCAGGATCGCCCGCAGGATACACCGGCAGCCGATGCCCCAGCCGCCGATCCGGCCGCCGCCGCGCAAGCCAATCCGAATGACCCGGCGGCGTGGCGCGCGCTGGGTTCAGCGCTGTACGATCAGGGCCGCTTCACCGAAGCCGCCGATGCCTATTCCCGCGCCGCCCGGCTGGCCCCGGACGTGGCGATCGTCTGGTCGGCGATGGGCGAGGCACTGGTGCTGGCCAGCAAGCGCGATCCGCTCCCGGCCGAAGCCCGCGCCGCCTTCGCCAAGGCGATCGCGCTGGACCCGAAAGACCCGCGCGCCCGCTATTTCCTGGCGGTGCAGAAGGACCTCGACGGCGATCACAAGGGCGCGATCGACGACTGGCTGGCGCTGCTCGCCGATACCCCCGCCGATGCCCCGTGGCGCGCCGATGTGGTGCGCACGATCGAACAGGTGGGCAAGATCAACAAGATCGACACCGCCGCCCGGCTGGCCACGGCGCATGCCACCGCTCCCGCAGCGTCGCCCGCCACTCAGCCCGCCATGCCGCTTGCCGCGCGCGGCATTCCCGGACCTTCGCAGGCAGACCTTGCCGCCGCCTCCGCCATGCGCCCCAGCGACCAGCGCGCCATGGCCGAAGGCATGGTGATGCGGCTTGAAGGCAAGCTGAAGGTCGATCCCGCCAATGTCGACGGCTGGGTGATGCTGATGCGCAGCCGGGTGACGCTGGGCGAGCCAGGGAAGGCAAGGCAGGCGCTGGCCGATGCGGTGGCCGCCAACCCCGCCCGCGCGGCATATCTGCGCCAGCAGGCCGGGGTGCTGGGGTTGAAGTAAGGTCGGTCCGTTCGGACCGTTGCCCTTGACAGGCGCGGGGGCCGCCCCCCACCTTCCCGGCTGCAAGCGTGGTCGGCCAGCCCCCGCCTCCGGCACGCTCCCAGCCATGGAAAGGGACAGGACGATGACGCAGACTGCACCGGCATATCGCATGCTGATCGGCGGCAAGCTCGTTGACGCGGCAGAGCGCTTCGAGGTTATCAACCCCGCAACCGAGCAGGCCATCGCCAGCGTGCCCGACGCCAGCGAGGACGATCTCGACGCCGCCGTGCTCGCCGCCCGCCAGGCGTTCCCCGGCTGGTCCGCCACCCCGATCGAGGAACGCCGCGCAGTGCTGGCCGCCATCGCCGACGCCATAGCAGCCGATGCCGCCAACCTCGCCCGCCTGCTCACGTCCGAACAGGGCAAGCCGCATGCGGACGCCGAATCGGAAGTGAAAGGCATGAGCGGTTACCTCAAGGGCATCGCCGCGCTTGAGCTGCCGGTGGAAGTGGTGGAGGAAACCGACAAGCGCCGGATCGAGGTGCGGCGCGTTCCCATCGGCGTGGTCGGCTCGATCGCGGCGTGGAACTTCCCGCTCTCGCTCGCCGCGTTCAAGATCGGGCCGTGCCTGCTGACCGGCAACACGCTGGTGCTCAAGCCCTCGCCGTTCACCCCGCTCGCCACGCTGCGGGTGGCCGAGCTGATCGCCGATGTCGTGCCCGCCGGCGTGCTCAACATCATTTCCGGTTCGGACCGGCTCGGCCCGTGGCTGACCTCGCATCCGGGGATCGACAAGATCAGCTTCACCGGCTCCACCGCCACCGGCAAGCGGATCATGGAAAGCGCCTCGCACTCGCTGAAGCGCATCACCCTGGAACTGGGCGGCAACGATCCGGCGATCGTCCTTCCCGATGTGGACGTGGCGGAAATCGCGCCCAAGCTGTTCTGGTCGGCATTCGGCAACAACGGCCAGATCTGCGTGGCGACCAAGCGCATCTATGTCCACAAAGACGTCTATGAGCCGCTGCGCGATGCGATCGTGGAATATGCGAAGACGGTGCAGGTCGGCGATGGTTCGCAACAGGGTACGCAGCTTGGCCCGATCAACAACCGCGCCCAGTACGACCGCGTCCGGGCCATCATCGCTGACAGCAAGGCACAGGGCCATGACATCCTGACGGGCGGCGGCGACATCGAAGGGCCGGGGTTCTTCATCCCCGTCACCATCATCGACAATCCGCCCGAAGACAGCCGCATCGTGCGCGAAGAACAGTTCGGCCCGGTGGTCCCGCTGCTCCGGTTCGACGACGTGGACGACGCCATCGCCCGCGCCAACGACACCGCCTATGGCCTGGGTGCTTCGGTGTGGGGCGGCGACGAGGATACCGCCACCGCCGTTGCGGAGCGGGTTTCGGCCGGCACGGTATGGGTCAACGAAAGCCGCAACCTCACCCCGCTGGCCCCGTTCGGCGGGCATCGCCAGTCCGGCATCGGTGTGGAGGGCGGCCGCGAGGGGCTGATGGAATATACCCTCGCGAAGACATACTTCCTCGGCAAGCGCTGAGGGTTTGAGACGTCGGGCGGAGGGGCTTTCGGAGACGGTGCCCTTTCCCGCCGACGGCGGCGTGGATGCCCTGCATTCGCGCTACCCCCGCCCTGTTTCGTCACTCTGGACTTGGTTCAAGGTCCATCCGCCGGTTTGCGCCGGAGGGGACGGACGGGCGGCTCCGGTGCCGTCGCCCTTTTCCACCGGCGGCGGCGGCGCAAGGTCGCCAGATAGATGCTGAAACGAGTGCAGCATGACAAAGAAATAGGGAGGCATTTCTTCACCTCCCCACCCTTGTCGCAAAACCGTCTGCGTTCGTCGCAATCCCTTCGCAGTTGCGGGAACCATAAGCCCCGCACCGACTTTTCTCTGACATAAGCCCCCGGCCGTTGGGGCCCGAGAGAACGCCGAAGATGAACAGCATTCCGTTCGACGTTGCTTCCTCCCATTTCCACGCTGCGGCGGATGACGGCGATACCGTTCGCTCGCTCTATGCCGCCTTGTCCAGCCGATCGGCACCGCCGCGCCGGGTCGCGCTGGTGGGAACTTATCGCCCGCGCATGTGCGGCATCGCAACATTCACAGCCGATCTTCATGACAAGCTGGCCGAATTTCATCCCGACATTACGGTCGATGTCTATCCGCTGTGCGCTGCGGACACTCCCGCGGATGCCCCGCGCCACATCGCCGAGGCAGACCCCGACTCCTACGCCCGCGCCGCCCGGCATATCAATGAAAGCGGCGCAGACGCGCTGTGGCTCCAGCACGAATACGGCATCTTCGGCGGGCCGGACGGCGAAATGGTGTGCGATTTCGTCGATCGCGTCGCCGCACCGCTGATCCTGACCTGCCACACCGTGCTGTCGCACCCGTCCGAACGACAACGGGCGATCCTGCACCATCTGGTGACCCGCGCATCGCAGATCATGGTGATGTCGAGCCATTCGCTCGAACTGCTGGTGGCGCAGTACGGTGCCCGGCGCGAGGTGTTGACCCTGATCGAGCACGGCGCGCCAGATCGTCCGTTCGGTCGCCAGGACGATTTCAAGGCCAATCTTGGTCTTTCGGGTCGCAAGGTGCTGATGACGTTCGGCCTGCTGGGGCCCGGCAAGGGGCTGGAAACCGCCATCCGCGCCCTGCCCGCGATCATCGCCCGCCATCCCGAAGTGCTCTATCGCATCGTCGGTGCCACGCACCCCAACCTTGTGGCGCAGGAAGGCGAGGCTTATCGCGAAAGCCTGGAAGCGCTGGCCCGCGAGCTGGGGGTGACCCGGCATATCCAGTGGGACAACCGCTTCCTGGAAACCGAAGAGCTGCTCGACCAGCTTGAGGCGAGCGACATCTACCTGACGCCCTACCCCGGCCTGCAGCAATCGACTTCCGGCACGCTCAGCTATGCCGTGGCGCTGGGCAAGGCGGTGATATCGACGCCTTACCTCCACGCGCGCGAATTGCTGGCGAACGATGTCGGGCGGCTGGTCGAGCCCGGCTCCAGCGCGGCGATTGCCGCAGCGGTGAATGCGCTGTTCGATGATCCGCAGGCGCTGCTGGCGATGCAGCGGCGGGCCTATCGGCGCGGGCGCGAGACGATCTGGCCGCGCTTTGCCGGGGCTGCCGCACGGCTGGTGGAAACCGCCGCCGCCCCTGCGCCGAACGGCGTTTCCTACACCGCAACGCCAGGCCTGCGCGGCTTCTATGCGATGTGCGATGCGACCGGCATGCTCCAGCACGCCATCGGCATCGTCCCCGATCGCAACCATGGCTATTGCCTGGACGACAACGCCCGCGCGCTGATGCTGATGAACGCGCTGGAAGGGATCGAACCGGCCGAGCGGATGCGCTGGTCGATGGTGTTTTCCGCCTTCGTCCAGCACGCCTGGAACCCCGACCTCGGGCTGTTCCGCAACTTCATGCGCTTCGATCGCGGCTGGTGCGAGGACATGGGATCGCAGGATTCCAATGGCCGCGCGGTGTGGGCGCTGGGTGATACGGTCGAGCGCAGCGATGATCCCGATCTGGTGGCCTGGGCCTTGCAGCTTTACGAGCGGGTTCTGCCATCGCTGGCCGGGCTGGAAAGCCCGCGCACGCTGGCGTTCGTGGCGCTGGGGGCCTGCGGCGTGCTGCGCCGTCGGCCGGACCACGAACTTTCGCGCGAATGCGTGCGCCATGCCGGCGAGGCGCTGATGGGCTTTCTGGAAAGCCAGCGGCGGCCGGGATGGCACTGGTTCGAGAGCGTATTGGCTTACGACAACCCGCGCCTGAGCCAGGCGCTGGCGGAAGCGGGGGCCGTGCTGGGCGAAAGCGGCTGGATCGATGAAGCGCTGGCAAGCCTGCGCTGGATCTGCGGCATCCAGACTTCTGCGAGTGGCCACTTCCGGCCGATCGGTTCGGAAACCTTCGGACAGCCCGAAACCGCCATGCCCTTCGATCAGCAGCCGCTGGAAGCGCAAGCCGCGATCGAAGCGGCGGCGGTGGCTTACGAACTCACCGGCGACGTGTTCTGGCGCGACCATGCCTGCATGGCCTACGCCTGGTTCTTCGGGGCCAACGATCGCGGCGCGGTGCTGGCCGATCTGGCTACCGGGCGCTGTCGCGACGGAGTGACCCCCAGAGGCGCTAACCTGAACTGCGGAGCCGAATCCATCCTCGCCTTTCAGTTGTCGAACTGCCGCATAAGGTCGATAGTGGCCACAACCCGTACCGTGACCGAGGGGAATCGGCTTGAACCGACCCGAGAAGTTTCCGTCTGAACCTTTGCAGATTTTCGAAACGCGCCTGCTGGCCGATCCGGCCCGCGTGGTGCTGCGCCCGTTCCACTTGGGCTGGCAGGCGCAGAACGCGCCGAGCGAGCGGGCCGTGCGGCTGGTCAAGGACATTGCCGCCCTGACCGAGGAGCGGGCGGCGGCTGAATATGAACGAGTGCTGCGTGATTTCAAGGAACGCCACTGGCAGACCGAGAATATCTTCGCCGAACGCTTCGAGGAAGTGGCCCGCAACCTGGGGCTGGACCGGGCGGCCTATTCGGTCACCCGGCAGAACCTGATCGGCTCGTACTTTTGCCACGAATATACCTTTGCCGCGGCAGCGCTGATGAACCCGTCGATCGTCCCCCATCCCGACCAGTCGGGCATGCACAACGGCGCGGTGCGCTTCATCATGAGCCTGCGCGCAGTGGGCGAAGGGCACATCAGTTCGATCGTCTTTCGCGAAGGCATCGTCGAGCGCGACGGGTCTTTCACGCTGTGGCCGCAAGCCTCGTTCGCGACCGCGATCGAGCCGGACGACCAGAGTGACTGCCACCATGACGGCAGCGTCTTCGTCCACCGCCAGCCGGAGTCGACGCTTTCGAACAGCGTGATCTTTCCGATCACCGAACAGCAGCGCAACGGTCTTGAAGACCTGCGGCTGGTGCGCTTCAATCACGGCACCGCCCGCAAGCCGGACTACGAATGGCTGGGCACCTACACCGCCTATTCTGGCAGCTCGATCCGGTCCGAACTGTTGCGCACCCGCGATTTCCGCAATTTCGAACTGGCCCCCATTCGCGGCCGCGCCGGGCGCAACAAGGGCATGGCGCTGTTCCCGCGCAAGGTGGACGGCCGCTATGCGATGATCGGGCGACAGGACGGCAAGAACCTGTTCCTCCTCACCTCGGACACCATCGATTCCTGGGACGAGGAAGGCGCGCTGCTGATGGAGCCGAAGTACCCCTGGGAATTCATCCAGATCGGCAATTGCGGCAGCCCGATCCTGACCGATCACGGCTGGCTGCTGTTCACCCACGGCGTCGGCGCGATGCGCAAGTACGCGCTCGGCTGCGCGCTTCTGGACAAGGACGATCCCTCGCGCGTGCTGGCGCGATCGGTGGAGCCGGTGCTCACCGCCGAGAACGCCGATCGCGGCGGCTACGTGCCCAATGTCATCTACACTTGCGGCGCTCAGAAAGTGGGCGATCGGCTGCTCATCCCCTACGGCATTTCCGATAGTGCCGTGGGTTTTGCCACCTGCACGATCGATGCGCTGATCGCGAGTATGGAATAGTGCCGCCGAGGTTTGGTAGCCCATGGAGCGATATTCGCCGGCACCAGACATTCCGTTCGTATCGAGCGAACTGGGAGGCCGAGTGACGTCGGTTTGATGATCCAAACCCTCGGTTCGCCGCATCCGGCTTGCGTAAAAGCGCTAGCGAACATATCAAGAACGAATGTCCCGTGAAACGCTCCGCGAGCGGCTGGAAATTCTGGCCGATGCCGCCAAGTACGATGCTTCCTGTGCCTCGTCGGGGACTGCCAAGCGCAACAGTCGCGACGGCAAGGGGCTGGGATCGACGGAGGGGATGGGCATCTGCCACGCCTATGCGCCGGACGGGCGATGCATATCATTGCTCAAGCTGCTGCTGACCAACCACTGCATCTTCGATTGCCATTACTGCGTAAACCGCAAGAGTTCCAATGTGCGGCGGGCGCGGTTCACACCGCAGGAAGTGGTGGACCTGACCCTTTCCTTCTATCGTCGCAACTATATCGAAGGGCTGTTCCTGTCCTCCGGCATCATCCGGTCGGCCGATCACACGATGGCGCAACTGATCGAGGTGGCGCGGATCCTGCGCGAAGAGCACCAGTTTCGCGGCTACATCCACCTGAAGACAATCCCGGAGGCCGATCCCGAACTGGTGGCGCAGGCGGGGCTGTGGGCGGATCGGGTGTCGATCAACGTGGAATTGCCGACCGAACAGGGGCTGACCCGGCTGGCGCCGGACAAGAACGGGCCGCGCATCGAAGGCGCTATGGGCAATCTGCAATCGGCGATCGTCGAGGCGAAGGACGCCTCGCGCCGGTTCCGCGCCGCGCCGCGCTTTGCGCCGGCAGGGCAGTCGACCCAGATGATCGTCGGGGCTGACGGGGCCAGCGATGCGCAGATCGTGGGCAAGGCGAGCACGCTGTATGGCCGGTTCGGGCTGCGGCGGGTCTATTACTCCGCATTCAGCCCGATCCCCGATGCGAGCGCGGTGCTGCCATTGCAGCGCCCGCCGCTGCTGCGCGAGCATCGCCTGTACCAGTCCGACTGGCTGATGCGGTTCTATGGCTATGCCCCGGCCGAAGTGCAGGACGCCGCCGATGCGGGGGGGATGCTGCCGCTGGATATCGATCCCAAGCTGGCCTGGGCGCTCAAGTTCCGGGACCGGTTCCCGGTCGATGTCAACCGCGCCCCGCGCGAGGCGCTGCTGCGGGTTCCGGGGCTGGGGACCAAGGCGGTCAAAGCGGTGCTGGCAGCGCGTCGGCACCGGACGCTGCGGCTGGAAGACATCGCGCGGCTGACCGTTTCGGTGCGCAAGCTGCGCCCGTTCATCGTCACCGCCGACTGGCGGCCGACGCTGCTGATCGACCGCGCCGACCTGCGCGCGAGACTGGCCCCTTCGCCGCGACAGATGGAACTGTTCGCGTGATCGCCGCGCGGCTTGCCGAGCCAGACGATTTCGAAAGCTGGCGCACGCTGGCCCGCGCGCACATCATTGCCGGCATGCGGCCGCAGGACATCGCCTGGAGCGACGGGGATGCCGCCTGCGCCGATATGTTCGCGACCGCGCAAGCGCCCGACTTGCCGGAGACACAGGGCGGCACAGTGCGGGCGAGCCGGGCCTTCCTCGACCTGGCGCGCAGCGCCCTGCTCCACCGCGATCCGGCGCGGCTTGATCTGCTCTATCGGCTGCTGTGGCGGCTCCAGCAACGGCCCCGGCTGATCGAGGATGCGGCCGACAGCGATGTGCGCAATCTTCAGCGGCTGGCCGCGCAAGTGCGCCGTGACATTCACAAGATGCGCGCTTTCGTGCGCTTCCGCAGCCTTGAACACGAAGACGGCGGGGAGCGGTTCGTGGCCTGGTTCGAGCCCGATCATAGGATAGAGCGGGCCAATGCGCGGTTTTTCGTGGACCGGTTCGGCAGCCAGCGCTGGTCGATCCTGACCCCGCGCCTGTCGCTGCACTGGGATGGAGCGGCGCTGTCCGAAGGTCCGCCGGCCTCGCGCGATGCCCTGCCCCAGGACGATGCCGCCGAGGAATTGTGGCTGGGCTATTACCGTTCGATCTTCAACCCGGCGCGGCTGAAGGTGGGGGCAATGCTGAAGGAGATGCCGCGCCGCTTCTGGAAGAACCTGCCCGAAGCGCGCCAGATCCCCGATCTGATCGCCGGGGCGCAAGCGCGCGAGGTGGCCATGATCGCCGGCTCAGCCCCCCTCCCCGAAGCCGGGCCACCGGACAGCCTGAATGCGGTCGCCGCAGCAATCGCCACTTGCCGCCGTTGCGCGATCGGCTGCAACGGGACGCAGGGCGTGGCGGGCGAAGGTCCGGCCGATGCGCGCACGATGATGATCGGCGAACAGCCGGGCGATACCGAGGAGCGCGAGGCCCGGCCCTTCGTCGGCCCGGCCGGGCAGTTGCTGGACAGCCACCTCGCCGCGATCGGCTTTGACCGCAGCCGCGCCTTTGTCACGAACGCGGTCAAGCATTTCAAGTTCAAGCCGACCGGCAAGCGTCGGCTGCACCAGAACCCGACGGCGGGAGAGATCGACCATTGCCGCTGGTGGCTCGACAGCGAGCGGGCGCTGGTGCGGCCGCGCGCGATCCTGGCGCTGGGAGCCAGCGCCGGGCGCGGCGTGCTGGGCCGGACCCCGGCCATCGGCCGCGAGCGGGGCCGCGCGCACGTGCTGGATGATGGCACCGCGCTGTGGCTGACCGCGCACCCCAGCTATCTGCTGCGGCTGGATGGCGAGGCCCGCGCGCGCGAGGAGGAGCGATTCCGGGCCGATCTGCAGGGGTTCGTGGAACTTTGCGGCTGATACCGAGGCTCGTTGATCCGAACTCATAGCCCTCTCCCCTTCAGGCTACCGGATGCACACATCGTGATTGAAAGGAGGGAGCAGGTGTGATTCCGTGTGGTTGA
>NZ_BMZA01000016.1 GCF_014652555.1 Novosphingobium colocasiae | reverse complement strand
CCAGCCGAAACTTTCAACCCGTTGCACTTCGGATGTGAATCCACACCCGGGTCAAGCCCGGGGTGACGTAGCGAGACGAACTTCGGTTCCACCACACTAGGGATCTTGCAAAGGCCCGCTTGAAACGAACGGCGGGGGGGCTGGGGTACTGCCGGGTAGCGTTTATCCCGCCAGATGCCGTTGCGCCGGAATTGTGGGATAAACCGACAAAACGCCGGAAAAAGTTGCAAGTGCGGGCAGGATCGCGTTCAACCCCTGAGGTCAAGAACATTACGGGAGATGCCGGGCATGGCGCTGTTCCATTCCACTTATCTGCAGAAGCGGCAGCCGGGCGTTTCCCGGCGCGATTTTCAGCGGTTGTGGCGTTCCCATGGCGATTTTGCGGCGTCGGTTCCGGCGTTCTGGAATAACGTCGAGCGCTATATTCACAATGACCCGGTGGAGAACCTCGTCGGCTTGCCGGGGGTGACCGATGCGTTCGATGCGGTGGGCGAACTCTATTACACCAGCTTCGAGACCTGGGTCGGCATGCGCGACGTGATGTTGCACGAGGTGGCACCGGACGAAAAGCGGGTGTTCGCCGGCGCGCCCACCTCGGTGCGCGGGATGCGCACCACGTTCCAGCCGGTGAGTGGCCTGTTCAAGCTGTTCACGCTGGCCAGTTTTCGCGACGAGGAGCGCCGTACAGATGGGGTGGCGCTGCTGGCGGAGCATGCCCGCTACACGCTGGAACTGGAGCAGTTCGGCGCCGCCTTGCGCGGGTTCACCATTACCACCGCGCGCGAGGCTTCGGCCGGGTCGGGCATGCAAGGCTTCGCGCATACCTCGTCCAGCCGCGATGTGATGCTGGTCCATCACTTTGCCGACGAAACCTCTGCCCGCGCGGCTCTGACCAGTGCCGATCACGCCCGGCTGGAAGTGGCGCAGGATGACCTGTTCGACTGGCACTCGCGCATTCTGGTGATGACGCGCGGCTGGGTGCTCAAGGGCGACAATGGGTGACGCGCGGGGTCACGCCCGCGTCGTCGCATCCCGCCGCACTGTCACCGCCAGCGTAGCGGTCACGGCGGCGGCGAGCATGGTATAAATGCTCATGATTACGGCCGCCTCGATGATGTCGCCGCTGCGCCATGCCCAGCCGCCGGTGTCGGTCACCGTGCGCGAGGCGGGGCTGGCGAGCAGCAGCAGCGGGTACTGCAGCCCCATGGCCGTCCACAGCGCGGATGCCTGGTACCAGTAGGACAGCGGCGCGGTGGTCCCGGCATCCTCGCCCTGGGCCTTGTCGAGATAGAGCGTCCAGACCTGGATGATGGTCCAGGTGCACAGGAACCAGCCGAGATAATTGCTGAGCGGCACCCCGTAATAGGCACCGCTGTGCGCGTAGACCCAACTGCGCGCGATCGTCGCGCCGATGGGGTCGGAACACAGGTCCCAGCCGGTGGCTATGAACGCGCCGATCACCGGCAGTCCGAACACCCGCAGGGCAGAGCGGGTGCGCGGTCCGGTGCCCAGGATCATCGTGCCCAGCGTCCAGGCCAGATAGCACAAGCTGTAGAAGATCGGCCCGACGATGATCGGCACTTGCAGCAGCCACGGCCCGGAAGCGGCGGTGTGGTGGTAGAATCCGAACGGGAAGCCGGTCGAAATGCTCAGGTTCTCGTAGATGTTGGCGATCACCGTTCCCGAGACCAGCAGCACCAGCGAGCGCCGCGCGCCAAGGCGGCGGATACTGTGCGCGATGGCGAACAGGAACAGCATCGCGATTGCCATGAACGACGCGGTTCGCGCCATCGGCGCGGCCGGAGCCAGGATCGAGATGGCGGTGAAGGCGATCCACAGCGCAAGCGCCGCGATCGTCGTGGCCTGGACGGCCTTGCCCCCGCTCACCATCAGGCTCCCTTGAGGAAGCGGGCCGCGCCCTGGCCGAACCGGGTGCGATAGGCCATCGCGGTGTTTTCCATCGCCATGCCGTGGCCGACCGCGCCGCCCATGGTCCAGCGCATCAGGGTGATGCCGACATCGACGCTGGGATAGACCGGCCAGGGGCCGCCGGCCGTGGCTGCGCCATAGAGCGTGAACTTTTCGCCGTTGGCATCCTCGCCGTGCCATTCGCCGGCGATCGGCAGGAAGTTCAGCCGGTCGAGCACCAGCGTGGCCGACACCAGTCCGGTCACCTTGCCCTGGCGGCAGATATAGCCATGGGCAAGGTCAAGCCGGTCGCTGTGCACCGGATCGGCGGGGAAGAAGCCGTGGACGGCGGTGTCGGTCTCCGGAAAATAGGCTCCCAGCCACATCATTCCGGGCAGCTCCACCTCGGTGCGCGGGCCCCAGCTATGGTCCATCACCTGGACGCAATCGACCGGGATTTCCCTGCCCCGGCAACGGATCGTGCCGGTCACGCGGGCGTGCATGTCCCAGTGGCCACGATAGGCTTCGCCCAGCACGAAGCCGCCGTCCATCTGGCGGCGCGTCACCGGGTCCATGTCCGGATCGGCGATGTCATACGGTTCCATGATCCCGCGCACATCGAGGCCGATGACGGTATCGTCGGTGCCGACATAATCGACGCGATAGTCGCGCGGGCTGTGCGCGGTGACGGTGAGGCCGCTGGGCAGGGCGTAATGGCGCAGGCTCGGGCCGGCGGGCTGGTGGTGATGGTTCGCGACATAGAGCGCATCGTGCGAGCGATCGACCAGCCCCTGCCACAGGCGCACCTCGGTCATCACGACGCTAAGGTTGGGACGAAACAGCGCCTGGATATGCCCGAAGACGCGTTCTTCGGCGTTGAAGAACGCGAAATAGTTGGTTTCCGCCCAGTCATGGGCGGCAGGGTCGGTCGGGTGGAAATCCACATCCGCATCGGTGATCATCTGGGTTGCCTCTCCCCTGCGGCTCTGATGGCCGAATTTCCCGACCCATCGTCGGGTCAGGGGGAGGTAGAACGCAGATTTGCGACGTTGTAAAGAAACTACGTATCTTGTGTACGCAGCTCGCTGAGGTAGCGTCAGCCGGCGTTCTTCGCCTGCTCGTGATGGCGGATCACTTCATCGATGATGAAGCGCAGGAACTTTTCGCCGAAATCGGGGTCGAGGTGGGCGTCCTCGGCCAGCTTGCGCAGCCGGGCGATCTGGCGCTCCTCGCGGCCGGGATCGGACGCCGGCAGGTCCTTTTGCGCCTTGTAGGCACCCACCGCCTGGGTGATGCGGAACCGTTCGGCCAGCATGTGGATCAGCGCCGCGTCGATGTTGTCGATGCTCGACCGGAAGCCGGCCAGGACCGGATCTGCGGAAGGTGCGGGGGTTTGGGTGGTGGCGGTCTGGGTCATCGTCCGCCGCGCTAGCATGACCTTGCGCCGGGTTCTAGGCCGAACCGCAGGTCGCGAGTTTCGCCGGTTTCGCCGTCAAGGCGGGCATTCGCGCTTGCGTTGGGGCGCGCCAGCGCGCAAGGGCCGTGGCGATGAGTGCAGACGTCATTAACCTGCGCGCCCGCAGGTCCCAGCCTTCCCTCGCTCCGATGCTGGCGCTGACCGCTGCCGGCATGAACAGCGTCAACGCCGTCATCCTTGACAGGATGCAGAGCGAAATTCCGTTGATTCCGGCGCTGGCCGGGCATCTGATTTCGGGCGGGGGCAAACGCATGCGGCCGATGCTGACGGTGGCGGCTGCCGAACTGTGCGGCTATCTCGGCACCCGTCATCACAAGCTGGCTGCGGCGGTGGAGTTCATCCACACCGCCACGCTGCTGCACGATGACGTGGTGGACGGCTCCGACCTCAGGCGCGGCAAGGCGGCGGCCAACATCGTCTTCGGCAATCCCGCCACGGTGCTGGTCGGCGATTTCCTGTTCAGCCGCTCGTTCGAACTGATGGTGGAAGACGGCAGCCTCAAGGTGCTCAAGATCCTCTCGTCCGCGAGCCGGATCATCGCCGAGGGTGAGGTCGACCAGTTGGTCGCCAGCCGCAAGATCGAGACGAGTGAGGACCATTACCTCCACATCATCTCGGCCAAGACCGCCGCGCTGTTCGCCGCCGCCACGCGTATCGCCGCCGTGGTTGCCGAACTGGGCGAGGCGCAGGAGCAGGCGCTCGATGCCTTCGGCCGCAACCTCGGCATCGCCTTCCAGCTCACCGATGACGCCATCGACTACGATTCGGACGCGCAGGAATCGGGCAAGGACAAGGGTGACGATTTCCGCGAGGGCAAGATGACCCTGCCGGTGATCCTTGCCTATGCGCGCGGCACGCCGGACGAGCGGCGGTTCTGGGAAGAAGCCATCGCCGGTTTCCGCACCGAGGACGAGGACCTGGCCACGGCAGTCGAGCTGATCAACCGCCACGGCTGTGTCGAGGCGACGCGCGAGCGGGCGCGGGTCTATGGCCAGCGGGCGATTGCCGCGCTGGCGGGCTTCCCTGCAGGCGAGGCGCGCAATGCGATGTGCGAGGCGGTCGAATTCGCGATCGCCCGGCGTTACTGACGACGCATCAGCGCGCCATCAGCGTCGCACTTAGGGCGGCTTCGTAAGCTGCGACCATCCCGGCGTTGGCCCGGTCCCAGGTGAATTCGCGGCCCCGGTCGATCGCTGCGGCGGCATGGTTGGCGCGCAGGACAGGGTCATCGAGATAACGGGCGAGCGCGGCGGCATAGCCGGCGATGTCGCCGGTGGGCACCAGTGCGCCGGTCTGCCCGTCGATCACGATATCGCTGTTGCCGGTGGCGTCGGCGGCGACGACCGGGATGCCGCAGGCCATCGCTTCGAGCGAGACGTTGCCGAACGCTTCGGTATCCGACGGGTTCAGCAGCATGTCGGCGCTGGCGAGTGCGCGGCCGAGATCGGCACCGCCCTGATAGCCGGTGAACACCGCCAGATCGCCCAGCCGTTCGGCAAACAGTCCACGCGCGGGCCCATCGCCGATGACGAGAACGCGGAAATTCCGGCCGCCGGCGCGCAGCCGTTCGACCGTATCGGCGAACTGGCCCAGACCCTTTTCCAGCACGAGACGGCCGAGGAACGCGATCACCGGCACATCGTCGGCCAGACCCAGGGCGCGACGCCATGCCATGTCGCGGCGCTCGGGGGTGAAGACGCTGTGATCGGTGCCGCGCGTCCAGATGCCGACATGGCGCGCCATGCCCATCGCCTCCATCGTCCGCGCCGCCGATGCGCAAGGCGCGACCACACCGTCGCAGGCGCGATAGAAGCGTGAAAGGGCGGCGATCAGCGGGCGTTCGAAGATCTGCAGGCCATAATAGCGCGGGTACGTTTCGAACCGGGTGTGCATGGCGGCCACGGCGGGCAGGCCCATTCGGCGGGCCAGGCGCAGCGCGCTGCGGCCGTGGAACAGCGGCAGCGAGATATGGAACACGCTGGGCCGGAAGGCGGCGATATCGTCGCGAGTGGCGCGGGGGAGGCGCCGGGCGATGCGGTATTCCTTGCGGCCGAACGGCAGTGGCGAAGACGGCACGCTGACCAGATCGCCGGTCGGCGCGAAGGCGGGGGTATCGATCGTGGGCGAATAGATGCGCACTGCCGCTCCCCGCTCCAGCAGGTAGCCGACCAGCATGTTCTGCGCGCGGTTGGCTCCATCGCGCACGCAGTTGTAGTTGCCGCTGATGAAGGCGATGCGCAGGTGCGAAAGATCGTCCGGATCGGCATGTGCGCTATCGCTGACAGCGCTGAGCGCGGGTTGCGCCAGTGCCTTATCCGGCAGCCGATCCGTATGCGCATCGCGGCGCAGGCGTGTGGCCATCGATGTCAGTCCGCTGCCGGAGCGACTGCGCAGGCCGGTGCGCCGGGAGTTGTAACGGCAGGTGCGGCCTTCACTTCGAGATAGGGCACGTCGGCGTTCGCCCGCTTGCCCTTCAGCACGTCGATCTCGGCCTGGCGGCGGCGCAGGTAATAGCTGCGCATCGCCGCATAAGGATCGCTGCTGGCGCGGATTGCCCTGATCGCCGGGTCCATCTGCACCCGCTCGTCCAGCGAACTGACGATGCCCTTGCCCAGCGCGAACTTGGGATCGTTGAACGGCTTGCCGAACATGAACGGCACCACCGACAGATCGAGCGGGCGGGCGATCACGTCGCGCAGCGTTGTCGCGCCGATCAGCGGCAGGAACAGGTACGGGCCGGGGCCGACGCCGTAATAGCCCAGGGTATCGGCCAGGCCGTTGGAGCGGCGGGGGAGGTTGAACGGCTTGCGCTTGGCGATGTCGAACAGCCCGCCAAGCCCCAGCGTGGAATTGATGGCGAAGCGGGCCGCCGTTTCCAGCGCCTTGCCCGGCTTGAGCTGGAGCATGAAGTTGAGGAACACGATCGGCTCGTCGAGATTGTCGACCGCATTGTGCAGGCCATCGCGGATGGGTTCGGGCACGAAGCTCATATAGCCGTGGGCCACGGGCTCGATCACCGCCTGGTCAACTGCCGTCACCACCTTGTAGCTGGCGACATTGACCGCTTCGACCGGATCGGCGGCGGACGGGGCGCGGTGCGAAACGATGATCTCGTTGCCGGGCTTGGCCGGCGGGGCTGCGGCGGCCGGGGTTGCCGGTGCGGCGGCCTCAGCGAGGGCGGCGGGCGCAGGAGCAGGCCCGGCGACAGGCGCAGCAGTCGACGGGGCCGCTGGTGCCGGGGGAACATCGGCCGCCACCGGTGCCGCGATCGGCGGGCAGGGGGGCACCGTCTGGACTTGCGGGGCGGAGACAGCCAGCAGCGGCAAAGCCAGTAACGAAACGCTCAAGAAAGCAAACCTTCCATTGGAACACCGGCGCGCTGCGGGGGCAGCGTGATCCACCTGTGGTCGGCGCGACATCGTGGCGCATCATCGCCAAGACGTTGCCGGACCAGCCAGTCCACACCCCGCCTTAGCCATGCCGGCGGGGTTTGTCATGCCCCGGAGCGCACCGTCTGCCGCAACGCGGTACGGAGCGCCAACGTATGCCGTATTATTGTGTCGCACCGTCTGACAGGCCGATTGTGCCCCGGCGGCGGCCCCTATAAAGGCGGGCCGACATGGACTCCCCCGAAGACCGGACAGAAGAGGGTTTGCCGGAGCGGCAGCAGGGCGGCGGCTATCGCCCCGGCTCGCCCACTTCGCGCGCGGTGTCGGTGCTGTTGTCGGCGCTTATCATGGTCCTGGCGGGCCTGCTGGCGTTTTTCGTCCAGCAAAACCTTTCGCCGCCTCAGCCGGAAAGCCGGCCGTTGGCGACGTTCGATGTCGCTGCCGGCAATCGCGATGCGGCGAAGCAGCAATCGTCCAGCGCGAACCGCCAGCGCCAGCCCACCCCCGATCGCACGCAAAAGCCGCAGCGCGAGGTGGCGCGTGCTCCGGTGCCGTCACCCGAACCCAAGCAGACGCAGGAACCCGCGTTCACGTTCCTCAAGATGTCCTCGCGCGATTTCGCGGCGGCCGATATCGGCGCGATGAAGCCCAGCGCCGGCGGCGGCGCGGTGGCGGGCGGCAATGCCAAGGGCACTTATGGCCCCGGCGAAGGACCGGGTGGGGCGATCCTGTACAATGCCGACTGGTTCCGTCGCCCGACCGACGCCCAACTGGGGGGCTATCTGCCGCCCAGCTCGCCGCAGTATGGCTGGGGCATGATCGCCTGCCAGACGATCGAACACTACAAGGTAGAGAACTGCCAGATACTGGATGAATCGCCGCGCGGATCGGGCTTTGCCCGCGCGGTGCTCAACGCCGCCTGGCAGTTCCAGGTGATCCCGCCCCGGGTCAACGGCAAGCAGCAGATCGGCAGTTGGGTGCGCATCCGCATCGAATACGGCAGCAAGGGTGCGGCCGGGGACGGCTGATCAGGCGGCCGTCCAGACGGAGGGTTCGGAGCCCAGATCAAGGTCCAGCACGGCGGCCAGCGGCATCGGCCGGGCGATGAAATAGCCCTGCGCCAGCGTGAACCCGGCCAGTCTTGCGCCGAAGAGCTGGCTTTCGGTTTCGATCCCCTCGATCACGCAATCAAGCGACAATGAACGGACCAGGTTGCGGATGGCGGTAATCAGCCGCCGCCCGGCCGCGTCATCCAGTCGCTGGGCAAAGCTGCGGTCGATCTTGACCATGTCGAGCGGCAACTGGTGGAGCGAGGACAGGCTGGAATAGCCGGTGCCGAAATCGTCCAGCGCGATCCGCACGCCGGTCGCGCGGAGGCGACCCAGCGCCGCGCAGGCCAGATCGATCTCGGCAATCAGCGAGCTTTCGGTGATTTCGAACAGCAGCCGGCGCGGATCGAGCCCCGATGCGGTGATGCGCTGGAGCAGCGCGGAGATGGTTTCCTCGTCGCCCAGATCGGTGCCCGAAAGGTTGAACGTAGCGCGCAGCGGCGCGGGCAGGGCGGCCAGCGCCACCAGCGCCTTGTCGAACAACGCCAGCGTCACCTCGCGCGAGCGGCCGATGCGTTCGGCGGTGGCGATCAGCGCCTCTGGAGACACGACGCCCAGCCTTGGCGAATTCCACCGCGCCAGGCACTCCATCCCCACCGTTTCCAGCGTCTGGATGGAAACGATCGGCTGGTAGGCGAGCGTCAGCTCGGTCTCGATATCGGCTGCCTGCAGCGCCGCGTCGAGCGCCTGTTCGCTGCGGATCAGCCCTTCCAGCTCGCTCGAAAACCGCACGCACTGGCCGCGCTTGTGATTCTTGGCGTGGTAAAGCGCGAAATCGGCGCGGTCGAACAGCAGGTTGGCGGTGGTGCCGGTGTCCGGGTGAACCGAAAGCCCGGCCGAACAGCCGACCGACACCGTGACATCGCCCAGCCGGGCCGGCTGGCGGATGACGTCGCACAGAGCCTGGGCCACGGCTTCGGCCTCCTGCGGGCCGCCCAGCACGATCAGGCCGAACTCATCGCCGCCCAGCCGCGCGACGACGGCGTTTTCGGGGCAGCAATCGAGCATGCGCTGGCCGATGGTCCTGAGCAACTGGTCGCCGCAGGCGTGGCCATGCGTATCGTTGATCGGCTTGAACCGGTCGAGGTCGATGAGGCCGACGCAGAACTGTTCAGCGCGCGGCGATTTCTGCAACAGCCCTTCGAGCATCGCAAAGAAGAAACGGCGGTTGGGCAGGCTGGTCAGCGCGTCGGTCTGGGCAAGGCGGGCGTTCTCCTCGCCCAGCGCCTGCGCCTGGCGGCGTTCGCCCATCAGTTCGCGTTGCGTCACTTCGAGATTGACGAAGCCGGCGTAGGAATTGCGCAGGATTTTGACCATCATCATCGCCACCAGCGCGATGTTCACCGCGATGGCGATCATCACTTCGCTGCCCGAGATGATGCAGTGGACCATGTAGGCACCGATGACGGTGACGCAAGCAGTGATGGCAGCCGTCGGCAGGTAGGACAGGCAGAAGATGCAGCCGAGCAGCGTCACCGCGATGAAGATCGCGACGTGGCCGTGCTCGTAAGCGTCGCCGTAGCGATCGAGAAGCATCGCCCAGCTCACGAACGAAACCGACAGCAGGAAGGCCAAGCCGATGGTGCGGCGCAAGCGGGTGCGGGCGATCTCGACGGTCAGCGCTTCGGGCGCGACAGGGCGCAGCCAGGCGACGATGCGCGCCGCGCACAGGATCGCGAGGACCAGCGGCACCCCGAGCGTCAGGCCGACGGGAGCAAGATCGCGATGGGTATAGGCCAGAATCGCCGCGTTGATGCATAGCAGGCCGTAAAGCGGGGGAACATGATCGCGCAGCCGCAAATACTGCGCGATCGGCAGCGGATGCTGGCCGATGGGCAGGCGATTGATCGCGTTGATTTCCCCGTCGTTCAATTCATTCGTCTCCGGGGGCTGTAATAGCGGCCAAATCTTGATGAAGAGTGGACGCGGTCGCCAAGTCATGAAGCGGGTCGCTACGGTGGCGGCTTTTCCGCCGGGCCGGGAAAGACTATGGGGCCATCGATGTCGCAACTTCCCATCCACGCGGTGCTGCCGCCGCTGCTGCGTGCGCTGGACCGGCAGGGGGCGGCGGTGCTGATCGCGCCGCCGGGGGCCGGCAAGACGACGGCGGTGGCCCCCGCGCTGCTTGGCAGCGACTGGTGTTCCGGGATGGTCATCGTGCTGTCCCCCCGCCGCGTGGCCGCGCGCGCTGCGGCCGAGCGGATGGCGGCCACGCTGGGCGAGGAGCCGGGCGACACCATCGGCTATGTCACCCGGCTCGATGCCCGCCGCTCGGCCCGCACGCGGGTGCTGGTGATGACCGAGGCAATCTTCGTCGCCACCATCCTCGCTGATCCGGAACTGGCCGGGGTGTCGGCGGTGCTGTTCGACGAGGCGCACGAGCGGCATCTCGACAGCGATCTGGGACTGGCGCTGGCGATCGAAACGCGCGCCGTCCTGCGCGACGATCTGCGGCTGCTGGTGATGTCGGCGACGATCGACGGCACGCGGTTCGCGCGGCTGCTGGGGGCCGATACCCCGGTGATCGAGAGCGAGGGCAAGGCCTGGCCATTGGCGATCCGCTGGCTGGGTGCCGGCACCGAACAGCGGATCGAACCGGCGATGAGCCGTGCCATCCAGACCGCCTGGCGCGAGCAGACCGGCGATGTGCTGGCGTTCCTGCCCGGCGTGCGCGAGATCGAGCGCACGGCCGAACTGCTGGCCGATGCCTTGCCGGGCGCGCTGGTCCTGCCGCTGCACGGCCAGTGCGAGCCGACGGCGCAGCGCGCCGCGATCCGTCGCGATCCCGAGGGACGCCGCCGGGTGGTCCTCGCCACCGCCATTGCCGAGACATCACTGACATTGGATGGCGTGAGCGTGGTGGTCGATTGCGGGCTGTCGCGCCGGGTGGAATTCGACAAGGCGGCCGGCGTCACCCGGCTGGTCACGCACCGCGCCAGTCAGGCCGCAGCGGCCCAGCGCGCCGGGCGGGCGGCGCGGCAGGGGCCGGGCACGGCCTATCGCCTGTGGGAAGAGGCCGCGCACCCCGGCCGCCCGGCGTTTGACGCCCCGGAAATCGAAACCAGCGATCTGGCCCCGCTGGCGCTTTCGCTCGCCCTGTGGGGCACGGCAGACCCGCAGGCGATGGCCTGGCTCGATGTGCCGCCCGCCGCGGCGATGGCGGCGGCGCGTAGCGGCCTTGCCGCGCTGGGGGCGCTGGATGACGGCGGCCGCATCACCGCGTTCGGCCGGCAGGTGGCCAGCCTGCCGATGGACCCGGCGCAGGCGGCGATGATCCTGCGCGCGACCGCGCTGGGCGAAGGGACGACGGCGGCGCGGCTGGCGCTGCTGTTGCAGGAGCGCGGACTGGGCGGCCGGGGCGACGATCTGGGCCAGCGGCTGGCGCGCTGGAACGCCGATCGTTCGGCCCGCGCCCAGGCAGCGCGCAAGCTGGCAGACGGCTGGGCGCGGCGGGCGGCGAAGCTCACCGGCGCGCCGTCCGCACCGTCACCGGGGGTGCCGGAGGGAGTGCTGCTCGCGCTGGGGCGACCGGACATGATCGCCCGCCGTCGCGATCCCGGCGGTGAAAACTGGCTGAGCGCCGGGGGCCGGGGCTACCTGCTCGATCCGGCCTCGCCGCTGGCCGCGCGGGAATGGCTGGTGATCGGCGATGCGCAAGGGGCGGCACGCGGCGCGCGCATTCTTTCCGGCCTGCCGCTGGAAAGCGAGGACGTCGAGCGCTGGCTGGGCGATCGCATGGATCGCCGGTCCGTACTGCGCTGGAATGATGAGGACGGGCGCGTGGAAGCGCGGCTGGAGCGGCGGCTGGGGGCGATCACGCTGGCCAGCGGGCCAGATCCCGCGCCTGACCGCGACGCGATCCGCGCCTTCCTGCTGGGGCGCGTGCGTGAAAAGGGTCTGGAAATCGTGCCGTTCGGCAAGGGCGCGCACGCTCTACTGCGCCGGGCGCGCTATGCCGGGATCGACGCGCTGGGTGAGGCAGCGCTGCTGGGCGATCTGGAGGATTGGCTCGGGCCGCTGGTCGAACGGCGGCTGGACGCCATCGATCCGGGGCGGCTGACCGAAGCCTTGCGCAACCGCATCGGCTGGGACGAGGGGCAGCGGATGGATCGGCTGGCCCCGGCAGAGTTCCGCAGCCCGGCCGGAACCAGCCACCCGATCGATTACGAGGATGAGGGCGGCCCCTCCGTCGAACTGCGGGTGCAGGCACTGTTCGGGCTGGATACGCACCCCGGTTTCGGGCAGCCCGCCCAGCCGCTGCTGCTCAAGCTGACATCGCCGGCCGGGCGACCGATCCAGTCGACCCGCGATCTGCCGGGGTTCTGGCGCGGTTCGTGGCGCGATGTGGCGAAGGACATGAAGGGCCGCTACCCGCGCCATCGCTGGCCGGACGAGCCATGGAAGGAAGCGCCGAGCCTCAAGACGCGCAACGCCTTCGAGGCGACGCGGGCCAAGTGATTCCCGCTTGCTTTTGGGCGTGATTCGGGGGCAAAGCGCTGGCTCATGAGTGCACGCATCTATCAGCGCCCGAAGAACGCCATGCAGTCCGGTAAGGCGCTGCTCGGTCAGTGGATCCTTGAATTCGCGCCGGCCGAGGCGAAGCGGCCCGATCCGCTGATGGGCTGGGCCGGTTCCGGCGACACCCAGCAGCAGGTGGTGCTCAAGTTCCCGACCGTTGATGAAGCGAAGGCCTATGCCGATCGCTACGGCATCGAGACCGAAGTGCACGGCACTCCGCCGCGCCGCCTCAAGCTTCAGGCTTACGCCGACAACTTCCGGTAAATTCTCAACGGGCTTGCTTTGGGCCCGAAGTGCCGCCATATGCGCCGCCGGGAGTCGGTCGGACGTTTGCGTCCGCCAACCTGGTCAGGTCCGGAAGGAAGCAGCCACAACGGGTTGCGGCGGGTCGGCCGGCTCCTTTTTACCCCTCCACAAAAGCGTCCTCGCCCGGTTTTGCCAAGCCGATCAGCCAAGCACGCGGCAAGTCGGGCCTGTGGAGCCTTTTTCCCTGACAAGCCGGCAACCAGCCCCTAAATTGCCGCCCAGATGAGCGATTCCCCAGACATGTTCGGCGATACCCCACCCTGGAACGAGGATGAGGACAAGCCGGAAGACAAGGCCAGCGCCGCCGAGCTTGAGGCTGCCGGCCAGGCCTCGATGTTCGGCGAGCCCGCTCCGGCGGAAGTTCGCCCTGCGGCGGCGGAGATGGAAGCGGCGGGGCAGGGCAGCATGTTCGGTACGGCCGAGCCAGCGCCCCCTGCGAAAGTCGTCGAAGAACGCGCGCCGGTCGATCTGACTCCGCCCGCATCCGCACGGCCTGCCGCTGCCCCCGCAGCGCAGCCCTATCGCGTGCTGGCCCGCAAGTATCGCCCGCAGACTTTCGCCGAGCTGATCGGCCAGGAAGCGATGGTCACCACGCTGGCCAACGCGATCCGGCGCGAGCGGCTGGCCCATGCCTTCCTGATGACCGGGGTGCGCGGGGTCGGCAAGACCAGCACCGCGCGGCTGATCGCCAAGGCGCTCAACTGCATCGGTGCCGATGGCAAGGGCGGGCCGACGATCGATCCTTGCGGACACTGCGAGCCTTGCGTCGCCATCGCCGAGGGCCGGCACATCGACGTGATCGAGATGGACGCCGCCAGCCACACCGGCGTCGACGACGTGCGCGAGATCATCGAGGCGGTGCGCTATGCCGCCGTTTCGGCGCGCTACAAGATCTACATCATCGACGAAGTGCACATGCTTTCGCGCAATGCCTTCAATGCCTTGCTCAAGACTCTTGAGGAACCGCCGGCGCATGTGAAGTTCCTCTTCGCGACGACCGAGGTGGACAAGCTGCCGGTCACCGTCCTGTCGCGCTGCCAGCGGTTCGATCTGCGGCGCATCCCCGCGCCGATGCTGGCCGAACATTTCGCCCGGGTCTGCACCGCCGAGGGCGTGGCCGCCGATGCCGAGGCGCTGGCGATGGTGGCCGCCGCCGCCGAAGGGTCGGTGCGCGATGGTCTGTCGATCCTGGATCAGGCGATTGCCCACGCCGATCTTGACGCCGGCCACGACGGCGCGCGGGTCAGCGCCGAGACGGTGCGCGACATGCTCGGCCTGTCGGACAAAGGCGCGCAGCGCCGGCTGCTCGATGCCGTGCTGGCGGGAGAGGGGGCGGTGCTGCTGGAACTCGTCGCGCAGCAGTTCGCGCTGGGGGTGGAGCCGGTGGCGATCATGCGCGGGCAGATGGAACTGGCCCACCGCATCGCCGTGGCGCAAGTGGCCGGCGAACTGCCTGATGCCGCATCCTCTGAGGAGCGGGCGGCGATCGAAGGATGGGCCAAGGCGATGTCCGCCGGGCAGGTCCACCGCCTGTGGCAGCTTCTGCTGAAGGGTTTCGAAGAGGTGAAGTCCGCGCCCGATCCGCTGGTGGCGGCACAGATGGCGCTGCTGCGGATCATGCACGCCAGCGACATGCCCGATCCCGGCGCGCTGGTGAAGAAGCTGCAAGATCTTGCCGCGAGCGCCGCCTTGGCCGGGCCCGCGCCGGGTGGCGGGGCGGGCGGGCAGCCCGTGGCGATGGCCCGCCGGCTCGATTGGGAACAGCTCGTTGTCGATGTCGAGCACTCCGGCCACCCTTCGGCGATGACCATCGGCACCACCATGCGGATGCAGGTGCGGGTGGTGGAACTGGAACCGGGGCTGCTGCGCTTCGCCCAGCCGCCGGCCTTTCGCGAAGACATATCGCCGCTGCTGCGCGACGGGCTCAACCACGCTACCGGTGAGCGCTGGCAGGTCGAACGGGTCGCCGCCGAAGGTGCGCCGACGCTGGTGGAGCGCGACGATGCGCGCAAGGCCGCCGAAGTCGACGCAGTGCGAGCCGCGCCGCTGGTCAAGGCTGCGCTGGAGGCCTTTCCCGAGGCCGAACTGATCGAGGATGAGCGTGCCGCCGCTGTCGGCGGGGGCGCTCGCCGCAACTGGAGACAATGAAGATGAAGTCGATGGAAGAGATGATCCAGGCCGCCCAGCAGGCTGCCGAGACCATTCAGAAGCAGATGAACGAGACCCAGGGCAAGCTCGACAAGCTGGAAGTCGAAGGGCTGTCCGGCGGCGGGCTGGTCAAGATCCGCTGTTCGGCCAAGGGCCGGGTGATCGGCGTTTCGATCGACGACAGCCTGATGCAGATTTCCGAAAAGCAGATGCTCGAAGACCTCGTCGCCGCGGCGTACAACGATGCGCGGGTCAAGGCGGATTCGGTCGCCGGTGAGGAGATGGCCAAGGCGCAGCAGGGCTTGGGCCTGCCACCCGGCTTCAAGATGCCGTTCTGATCGGGCGATCCGGTGGCGGTCGATAAGGGCAAAAACGGAGTTGCCGTCCACCGCTTCCACAGGCTTTGATGCGTTATCCATTGCGCCCCAAAGCCGAGACCCCATATCACCCGGACTGTGGCGAGCCTGGTGACCATAACCGGGGCCCGCACGTCTTGGACTGGAATTGCCTGTGAATCAGCTACCGCTTCTTCCCTTGCGCGACATCGTCGTGTTCCCCGGCATGGTCGTCCCGCTGTTTGTCGGGCGGGAAAAATCGGTGGCGGCGCTGGAAGCGGCGATGGCGGGGGAGAAGGACATTTTCCTGCTCGCCCAGCTCGATCCGGGCTGCGACGATCCCGATCGCGACGACCTTTATGATACCGGCGTGATCGCCAGCGTCCTGCAACTGCTCAAGCTGCCCGATGGCACCGTGCGCGTGCTGGTCGAAGGGCAGGAGCGTGCGCGGCTGACCGCGCTGCGCGGCGACAAGGGCCCCGAGGGCGAGATGCTGGTCGCCACGATCGAGCGGATCGCGCCGGTAGAGGCGAGCGGCAACGAAGTGGCCGCGATGATGCGCTCGGTGGTCGATCAGTTCAACGAATACGCCAAGCTCAACAAGAAGCTGAGCCAGGACGCCGGCGAGCAGTTGTCCGATATCGAGGAGGCGGCCAAGCTGGCCGATACGGTGGCGGCGCAGCTTTCCGCCAAGGTGTCAGACAAGCAGGCGGTGCTCTCCGAAGCCGATCCGATGCGGCGGCTGGAGATGGTCTATTCGTTCATGGAAGGCGAACTCGGCGTGCTCCAGGTGGAGCGCAAGATCCGTGGCCGCGTGAAGCGCCAGATGGAGAAGACCCAGCGCGAATATTACCTCAACGAACAGCTCAAGGCGATCCAGTCGGAACTGGGTGGCGGCGACGGTGAGGAAGCGAACGAAATTCAGGAACTGGCGGAGCGGATCGAAAAGACCCGTCTGTCCGTGGAAGCGCGCGAAAAGGCGACTGCAGAGCTGAAAAAGCTCAAGTCGATGCAGCCGATGAGCGCCGAGGCGACGGTCATCCGCAATTATCTCGACGTGCTGCTGGGCCTGCCGTGGGGCAAGCGCTCCAAGCTCAAGCGCGACATTTCGGAAGCGCAGAAAATCCTCGATTCCGATCATTACGCGCTCGACAAGGTCAAGGACCGGATCATCGAATATCTGGCGGTCCAGGCGCGCACCAACAAGCTGAAGGGGCCGATCCTGTGTCTCGTCGGCCCACCGGGCGTGGGCAAGACATCGCTGGGCAAGTCGATCGCCAAGGCGACGGGGCGCGAATTCGTTCGCCAGTCGCTGGGCGGTGTGCGCGACGAGGCCGAGATCCGGGGCCATCGGCGCACCTATATCGGCTCGCTGCCGGGCAAGATCGTGACCAACCTGCGCAAGGCGGGCAAGTCAAACCCGCTGTTTCTGCTCGATGAGATCGACAAGCTAGGCCAGGATTTCCGCGGCGATCCGGCCTCGGCCCTGCTCGAAGTGCTGGACCCGGAACAGAACGCCAAGTTCCAGGACCACTATCTCGAACTCGATATCGATCTTTCGGACGTGATGTTCGTGTGCACCGCGAACAGCCTCAACCTGCCGCAGCCGCTGCTTGATCGCATGGAGATCATCCGCCTCGAAGGTTATACCGAGGACGAAAAGGTCGAGATTGCCGAGAGGCATCTCATCGGCAAGCAGGTGAAGGCCCACGGCCTCAAGAAGGGCGAATTCACGCTCACCCAGGAGGCCTTGCGCGACCTGATCCGCTATTACACCCGCGAAGCCGGCGTGCGCACGCTGGAGCGCGAAGTGGCCAAGCTGGCGCGCAAGTCGCTGCGCCAGATCCTGGAAGGCAAGGCGACCGAGGTGGTCATCACCCCGGAAAACCTGGCTGATTTTGCCGGTGTCCGCCGTTTCCGCCACGGGATAGGCGAGGACGAGCATCAGGTGGGCGCGGTGACCGGGCTGGCGTGGACCGAGGTTGGCGGTGAACTGCTGACCATCGAAAGCGTCACCGTGCCGGGCAAGGGCCAGATCAAGGCTACCGGCAAGCTGGGCGAGGTGATGACCGAATCGATCCAGACCGCCTTCAGCTTCGTCAAGGCGCGCAGCCCTGCCTATGGCATCAAGCCGTCGATCTTCGGCAAGAAGGACATCCATATCCACCTGCCCGAAGGCGCGGTGCCCAAGGATGGGCCGTCGGCGGGCATCGGCATGGTCACCTCGATCGTCTCCACGCTCACCGGTATTCCCGTGCGCAAGGACGTGGCGATGACCGGCGAGGTGACCCTGCGCGGCCGGGTGCTGCCGATCGGTGGCCTCAAGGAAAAGCTGCTGGCGGCATTGCGCGGCGGCATCACCCTCGTGCTGATCCCCGAAGAGAACCGCAAGGACCTCGCAGAGATTCCCGAGAACGTGAAGCAGGGCCTTGAAATCGTTCCCGTGAGTCACGTCGACGAAGTACTGTCGCTGGCGCTGACCGAGCCGGTCAAAGCGATCGAGTGGTCCGAGGCTGATGATCTGGCGGCGGCTCCGGCCCCGCCGGCACCGGGGACGGGTGCCACCGCGCACTGACGGGGCGGGGGCCCGGCCTTCAGTCGTCATTGCGAACCCGCGAAGCGGGTGAAGCAATCCAGGGCGGGGCAAGCCGCTCTGGATTGCCACGCGACCTTCGGTCGCTCGCAAAGACGAAGCGGAGGGGATAGGCCGCGCATGGGTCGCTTCGATATGCGTTCACTCTCCCGACGAAACCTGAGCGAAAGGTCAGGTTTCTTGGGCACTTGCCTATCGCTTCCCCGCCTTGTAACGCGCCGCGTCCGCACATGCGATGGGCCGTGCCGGACTTGCTAGAAGGATCTTGAAATGGGTTACCGGGTTGCCGTTGTCGGCGCGACCGGAAATGTCGGCCGCGAAATGCTCAACATCCTGGCTGAGCGCGAATTCCCCTGCGACGAAATCGCAGCGGTGGCTTCGCCGCGTTCGACCGGGACGGAGATCGAGTACGGCGAGTCCGGCAGGAAACTCAAGGTCAAGAACATCGAGCATTTCGATTTCACCGGCTGGGACATCGCCCTGTTCGCCGCCGGTTCGGGCCCGACCGCGATCTATGCGCCCAAGGCGGCATCGCAGGGCTGCGTGGTGATCGACAACTCTTCGCTCTATCGCATGGAACCCGACGTGCCGCTGATCGTGCCCGAGGTGAACCCCGAGGCGATCGACGGCTACACCGCGCGCAACATCATCGCCAACCCCAACTGCTCGACCGCGCAGATGGTCGTCGCGCTCAAGCCGCTGCACGATCGCGCGAAGATCAAGCGGGTGATCGTATCCACCTATCAGTCGGTGTCGGGCGCGGGCAAGGCGGGGATGGACGAGCTGTTCGAACAGACCCGCTCGATCTTCATGCCGGTCGGCGAGATGAACGAGCCGCAGAAGTTCACCAAGCAGATCGCCTTCAACGTCATCCCCCACATCGACGTGTTCCTGGACGATGGTTCGACCAAGGAAGAATGGAAGATGGTGGTCGAGACCAAGAAGATCCTCGATCCCAAGATCAAGGTGCAAGCGACCTGCGTGCGCGTGCCGGTGTTCGTCGGCCACTCCGAATCGCTCAACATCGAATTCGAGAAAGAGCTTTCGGCGACCGAAGCGCAGGATATCCTGCGCGAGGCACCGGGCGTGATGCTGGTCGATAAGCGCGAGAACGGCGGGTACATCACCCCGATCGAATGCGTCGGCGATGGCGCGACCTATGTCAGCCGCGTGCGCGAGGACCCGACGATCGACAACGGCCTGGCGCTGTGGTGCGTTTCGGACAACCTGCGCAAGGGCGCGGCGCTGAACGCGGTCCAGATCGCCGAACTGCTCGGCCGGCGTCATCTCAAGAAGGGGTGACGAACATGGAGATCAGTGCGTCGTCTACATCTGAAGATGTTGTCGCGCTGATCTCCACTGCTTACGCGTCCGGCGGACATCAACTTGGGTGGACGTACATTTTCGGGCCGTCGAAATCACGGTTGCAACCGAAATTGGTAACCATTGGGCTAAACCCCGGCGGAGGTAGAACGACCGACGGTGGCTGGGCAGAAGATGCTCACCTCAGCCAAGACGGTGCCGATCCGACCGTCAGGAATTCGTATTTCGACCAGCCCTGGGGTAAAGACGGAGCTTACACGCCACTACAGCGTCAGATACAGCTTTTGGTCACGCGAAATTACAGCCATGTCTTGCCCGAAGAAATTCTTTCATTTCAGTTCGTGCCATTCAGAAGTCCCTCTTGGACGGAAATGCCGAAATCGAGCGTTGCTGCTGCAATCGAACTCGGAAACTCTCTTCTCGGATGGACATTGGGTAAATTGGGCCACCCAGAAGCTGTAGTCTGTTTTGGGCTGAAAAATGTCCGCGAACTGATAGTCGAGTGGTTTGAAGCCGAACTGGTGGCAAATGTTCCGGTGGGCTGGGGAAATGTCTCGGCTCAGCTTTATCGATCTCCTAAGGCAGGCCGACTGATTTTTTTACCCCACCTGAGTCGGTTCGGGATTTTCGGACGCCCGGCTTTCGTGAATGAAAACCGACTGTTCAACGGCTCGTTGGCTTAGAGAATTCAGAAACTGCCAGTGGACCGGCAGACCCGTTGCGGCCATGATAGCATGGTGCTATCATGTGCCTATGGGCCAGTTGCTGATCCGCAACCTTGATGAAAGCGTTATTGCCGCGTGGAAGCGCCGGGCGGATGCTAACGGCCGCTCGTTGCAGGCTGAACTGCATGCGGAACTCACCCGGGCGGTGAGCGATCAGGCGCGGGCCAATGCGATCCGGGCGCTGGATGCCATCCGCGCCGGTGCCGATATGGGCAAGCTAGAGCGAAGCAGTCTCGACCTTCTGCGCGAGGACCGGGACAACAGCTGATGATCATCGACGCCAGCGTCGCGGTGAAGTGGGTCCTGCGCGAAGCCGACAGCCCCGCCGCGATCGATCTGCTGGCGCGCAGCGATCTGTGTGCGCCGGATTTCATCCTGATCGAGGTTGCCAATGTCCTGTGGAAGGCATGGCGGGCAGGGGCGCTCGACGAGCAGTCGGTCACCCAGGCGCTGGAGCAGATGCCTTGCCTTTTCGCCACTCTGCGCCCCGCCGAAAAGCTGGTGGCCACCGCGTTGCGGATCGCGACGGAGCTGGATCATCCCGTCTATGACTGCCTTTACGTTGCCGCAGCACTCGCGGACGGCGATCGGCTGATCACCGCCGATCGAAGATTCGTAGGCAAACTGGAACAGTCGCCCTACCATTCGCTGGCAACGCTCTTGATCTGAGTTGTATGTTGTCAGGACCGATATGACCCCCGTAGATCACACCGGCGGCTGCCAGTGCGGCCGTATCCGCTATACCGTGGCGCTCGATCATGACGAGGCGTACTTGTGCCATTGCCGCATGTGTCAGCGCGCGACCGGCGGGTTCGTCGCTACCTTCGTGCAAGTGCCGACGCGGGCGGTCGCGTGGGTGACGGAGCCGGACTGGTACGCCAGTTCGCCGATTGCCCGGCGACCGTTCTGTTCCGCCTGCGGCACGCCGCTGGGCTTCATGTTTATGCAGGATAGTGGAAATATGGATCTGACCCTCGGCAGCTTCGATCGGCCGGAGGCGTTCCGCCCCGTCGCGCATGCAGGGTGCGAGAGCATGCATGAGGCGTGGCTCGATACGCGCGATCTGCCGCGCCATTTCAGCGCCACCACGCAAAGCGTCGCCAGCCGTTGGCAGGCGGCCGGGCTGGAGGTGCCGGAATGACCGGGGTCGATTTGCAATTCGTTGACGGGTTTGGCGGTGCAAAGCTGGCGGTCCATCGGACGGGCCCGTCCTCGGGCCGGCCGCTGGTCCTGCTGCACGGGCTGTTCTCCAGCGCGGAGGTCAACTGGATCAAGTACGGCAACGCGACGGTCCTGGCCGAGCGGGGCTTTCAATTGTTCATGCCCGATCTGCGCGCCCATGGGGCGAGCGATGCACCGCACGATCCCGCGGCCTATCCCGCCGACGTGCTGGTCGAGGATCTGCGGCTCACGATCGCAGCACTGGGGCTTGCCGACTATGATCTGGGCGGCTTCTCGCTCGGTTCGCGCACCTCCGTGCGGGGGGTGCTGGCGGGCTTGCGGCCGCGCCGGCTGGTGCTGGGCGGGATGGGGCTTTCCGGGCTGGCCGGATGGGAACGGCGCAGCGCGCATTTTGTCGGGGCGATCGATCGCTTCGGGACGATAGAGCGCGGCGATCCGGCGTTCGTGGCGCAGGCGTTCATGAAGACGATGAAGGTGGATCGGGTTGCCGCCCGGCTGCTGCTCGGCTCGGTAGACGATACCCCGCCCGAGGCGCTGGCGGGCATCACGATGCCCACGCTGTGCGTATGCGGGGCGCAGGACCATGACAACGGCTCGGCTCCCGAACTGGCGGCTGCCCTGCCGGACGGGACTTATGCGGAAACGCCGGGCAACCACATGTCCTCCGTCACGTTCAAGGAGATGGGCCGGGCGATCGCCGACTTTCTTGAAAGCTGATTCACCTTACGGGTTGATCTGCGGAAGCGAGCGACTAGGGTTGCGGCCATAACAAGGTTCGCACGAGGATTTCGTTTCATGAGATATTCGCTGATCGCGCTGGCCGCCGGACTGGCGGCCGCATCCACCGCGCCCGCCTTGGCGCAGGACACCGCCGCTGCGGCTCCCGCCGCGCCCGCCGCCACAACCTATCCCGCCACCCCCGCCGGGGCCGCGCAATATGTTGCGGCGGTAGAGGCGGATTTCGCCAAATCGTCGATCGAGGTGAACCGGGCCAACTGGATCAACTACACCTACATCAACGAGGATACCGACGCGCTGTCCGCCAAGGCGAACGGTGATTTCACTGAAAAGCAGGTGAGCTATGCCACCCAGGCGGCGCGCTATGCCGGGGTGGCCGGGCTCGATCCCGACGTGGCCCGCAAGCTCGGCATCCTGCGCCAGAACATCGTCATGCCGGCCCCCAGCACACCCGGCGCAGCCGCAGAACTGAGTGATATCGGCACGCGCATGTCCTCTGCCTATGGCAAGGGCAAGGGCACGCTGGACGGCAAGCCGATCAACGGGTCCGACATCGAGGCAGAGATGGGCAACGTCAACCACACCCCGGGCGAATATGCCGAGATGTGGACGAGCTGGCACGACAATGTCGGCAAGCCGCTGAAGGCCGATTACGTCAAGCAGGTGGAGATCGCCAACAAGGGCGCGAAGGAGCTGGGCTATGCCGATGTCGGCGCGATGTGGCGTTCCGGCTACGACATGACGCCCGAGCAGTTCGCCGCCGAGACCGAACGGCTGTGGCAGGAAGTGAAGCCGCTCTATCTGGCGCTGCACACCTATGTCCGGCGCAAGCTGAACGAGAAGTATGGCGATGCGGTGCAGGCCAAGACCGGCCCGATCCGCGCCGATCTGCTCGGCAACATGTGGGCGCAGGAATGGGGCAACATCTACCCGCTCGTCGCGCCGGCGGGGGCGGGCGATGTGGGCTATGACATCGGCGATCTGCTGACCGCGCAGAACAAGACGCCGATCGACATGGTGAAGGCAGGCGAAGGGTTCTATTCCTCGCTCGGCTTCCAGCCGCTGCCCGATACGTTCTGGACCCGTTCGATGATCACCAAGCCGGCCGACCGCGAGGTGATCTGCCACGCATCGGCATGGGATATCGACAACATGGACGATATCCGCATCAAGATGTGCACCAAGGTAAATGCGGACGATTTCGTCACCATCCACCACGAACTGGGCCATAACTATTACCAGCGCGCCTACAAGAACCAGTCGTACCTGTACCAGAACGGGGCCAACGACGGTTTCCACGAGGCGATCGGTGATTTCATCGCGCTGTCGATCACGCCGCAGTACCTCGTCCAGATCGGCCTGCTCGACAAGGCCAAGGTCCCCAGCGCCGACAAGGACATCGGCCTGCTGCTGCGCCAGGCGATGGACAAGGTGGCGTTCCTGCCGTTCGGCCTGCTGATCGACCGCTATCGCTGGGGCATCTTCGACGGCTCGATCCAGCCCGCCGATTATAACAAGGCCTGGACCAAGATGCGGATGGACTATCAGGGCATCGTGCCGCCATCGGCCCGCCCGGACGATGCCTTCGATGCCGGCGCCAAGTACCATATCCCCGGCAACACGCCCTATACCCGCTACTTCCTGGCGCGCATCCTGCAGTTCCAGTTCTATCAGGCGGCGTGCAAGCAGGCCGGGTGGAAGGGGCCGCTGCATCGGTGCAGCTTCTACGGCGACAAGAAGGTGGGCGAAAACCTCAACAAGATGCTCGAGATGGGCCAGTCCAAGCCTTGGCCCGATGCGCTGAAAGTGTTCACCGGCAGCCCGAAGATCAGCGCCAAGCCGATGCTGGACTATTTCGCCCCGCTGCAGAAGTGGCTGGACGCGCAGAACAAGGGCCAGACGGCGGGTTGGTGACGTCAAAGGCTTCGATCGTCATTGCGAACCCGCGCAGCGGGTGAAGCAATCCAGGGCGGCGTAAACCGCCCTGGATTGCCGCGCGACCTGCGGTCGCTCGCAAAGACGAAGCGGAGGCGGGTCACTGATAGTGCGCTGGTGTCGAAGTAGCCAGAAAATGCCGTTCAGCAGGCTGCGATGAACAACGCGTGGCACACCCTGGGTTTGTCGGGCAGCAGCGATTCGATCACGCGCCCACTCGAAGTCGGTAAGATCATCTCATCTCATCCGGACCCTGAATCAGAACACGACGCCTTCGAAAAGCCGTCAGTGAACTAAAAGCTCTACGAGCATGATGCGCTGAGCTTGGGCCGGTATTGCCAAAGAGAGGCCGTCGCCAAGGAGTAGCCGCCTTTACCATCTGGCGTAAGAACGATCAGGAAATCACGATCATCGCGGATTTGAGCATGCGCTACGGCTGTGGCCGGAACCACTCTCCTGCGTTCGGTACCGCGAAGCACTCGTTTGATTTGGACCTGCAGCCGATATGCACTTTGCCAGCCGGGTAGCGGATCGTAGCCTTGGAGGGCCGTCTGACCGAGTGTTTTGATGCGTCCAACCACGGCCACATCATTGCATCCAAATTCGAAATTATGAGGAGGCTCCGCCGTCACACATCCAGTCAGGCAGCAGAGCAAAAGAAGTGATGCCTTCAAGCGCATTGTCAATGCATAGCATGCAGGCAGCCTTCATCCACTATCATTTAGGATTTATGAATTTACGGTCTACTCAAGGCTCGCGAACACCCCTTGTATCAACTACGCTCGACACCAACGCAACTTCAGCCGTGCTGGGTCCTGCCGCCGCCTATCACCCTTCGCACAGCGCGGCGAGTTGGTCGGCCACAGTGCTCCACCCCTGTTCGAAGCCCATGGCCTGATGTTGCTCCATCGCTTCGGCGGTCCAGTGGCGGGCACCGGCGGTATAGCGGGTGCCTTCGCCTTCGGGGGCGATTTCCCAGAAGCCGATCATGAACGGGCCGGAAGGCTGGAAATCGGCGGTGACGGCATCGGTCGCGACAATGCGGCGGCCTTCGTCCCAGGCGAGGTAGATGCCGTCCTGCGGCATTTCTTCGCCGTCAGGGCCCAGGATCGTCGATCGGGCGACCCCGCCGGGGCGGCGGTCCTGCTCGTCGAGGCGCACTTTCCACGGGGCCGGACACCACCATTCTTCCTGCCGGTTGGCGAGGACATCCCACACTTCTGCGGGCGGCGCGGCGATGTAGCGGGTGATCGACAGTTCGTGGGCCATGGCTGATTATCCTTCTCAATCGCGGTCGGGGGCACCCAGCGGGAAGTAGGCGCGAAACGGGCGGGCATCCTCGACGCAGCGCGAGACGGCGGGCAGGGCCAGCAGCCGGGCGCGCCAGTCCGCAAGGCGCGGGCGACCATCGCCGATCGGCAACACCCAGTCGGCATAGAACAGCGCCGGGGCGGCGGCGCATTCCACCAGCGTCACGCCGGACGCGGGGGGATGATCGGCCAGCCAGTGTTCCAGCCAGTCGTAAGCCTTCGTCAGCCGCGCCCGGGCCTCGGCGGTGCGGTCGGCATCGGGCGCCTCGGGATTGCGCAAGTGTTCGTTCACCACGTCCTGCATGTTGCCCATGACATAGTTGTCGAACACCCGGTCCATCTTCCGCGCCATCAGCGCAGCGTGCGGATCGGCGGGGATGAGGCCGGCATCGGGAACGACGTTGAGATGCAGGTATTCGATGATCGTGGTCGCCTCGAACACCGTGTTGTCATCGTGGCGCAGCACCGGAAACTTGCCCGCCGGCCCGGAAGCGGCGACGAATGCCGAGTTATCCGGCTGATCCGGGCCGATGGCGCGAAATTCGAACGGGGTTTCGCTGGCGTAGAGCGGGATAAGCGCCTTCCACGTGTAGGACGAGAAGGGGTGGCCGTAGAGGGCAAGCGTCACACCGGCGCTCCTGCCAGCGCGGCCTCGATGGCGGCGATATCGATGTTGCGCATCGTCATCATCGCTTCCATCGCCCGCTTGGCGGCGGCGCGATCGGGGTTGGCCATGGCATTGGTGAGCGCGCGGGGGGTGATCTGCCAGTTGACCCCCCACTTGTCCTTGCACCACCCGCACATGCTTTCCGCCCCGCCGTTGCCGACGATGGCGTTCCAGTAGCGATCGGTCTCTTCCTGGGTTTCGGTCGCCACCTGGAACGAAAACGCTTCGGTCTGGGGAAACTGCGGGCCACCGTTCAGGCCGATGCACTGGATGCCCATCACCGTGAATTCGACCACCAGCACATCGCCCGCCGAACCATCGGGATAGTCGGTCGGAGCGTGGTGCACGGCATCGACCGAAGTGTCAGGGAAGGTTTCGGCATAGAACCGCGCGGCATCCAGCGCGGTGCCGTTGTACCAGATGCACAGGCGCAGCTTGTCGATCGAAGGTCCGGTCATTTCTTCATCTCCGCGATCAGCCGGGCATCTATCGCCTTGGCCGATTTGTAACCGTTGCGCGCCTGGAGCCGTTCGGCATAGGCGGCGAACGAGGGTAACGGGGGCAGGGTGCCGAAGGTCAGGCCCCAGTCCACCTGACTGCCGACATAGACGTCGGCCATGGTGAAGCGTTCACCACAGACCCAGGTGTTTTCGGAAAAGTGGCCGTCCAGCGCATCGACACAGCGCTGGAAGCTGCCGTACCCCACCATCGCCTCGCGCTCGGTGGGGACGGAGAAGCCCATGGCCTTGTTCGTGATCGCCTGTTCCATCGGACCGGCGGCGAAGAACATCCAGCGGAAGTAATCCGCCATTTCGTCCTCGTAAGGCTGAAGATCTGCGTCGGGGTGCATCTCTGCGAGATAGGCGCAGATCGCCGCGCCTTCGGTGATGATGCGATCCACCCCGTCAGCCGCGTGGTGGATCAGCGTCGGTACCTTGGCCATCGGATTGGCATCGAGCAGCAGTTGCGGCTTGTTGCCCCAGTCCACCAGCACCTGCTGATAGTCGGCCCCCGCTTCATGCAGGGCCCAGCGGGCGATCTGGCCGCGCGACATCGGGTTGGTGAAGAAGGTATAGTCGCTCATGCATTGCTCCTGCGCTGCGTCGGGTCCGCTCAGGCGTGGCGCGGGCCGACGAGGCCGAAGAACGCGCCTTGCGGGTCTATGGCATGGGCGCTGAATTCGCCGCCGGGGATTTCCATCGGCTCGCCCAGCAGTTGCCCGCCGCCAGAGTTGACCGCCGCCACCGCCGCGTCAATGTCGGGCACGCCGATATAGAAGGTCCATCCGGCCCTGGGCATGAAATCGGCCTTCTTCATGATCGCGCCGATCGCCACGCCGTCGCACTGGATGAAGCGATAATCGCCCAGTTCGCCCATCGGCATCGCGGCGTCCTGGGTCCAGCCGAAATGGCGGGTGTAGAAATCGACCGCAGCCAGATCATCGGTCGCGACCAGTTCATTCCAGCGCACGGTCTGCGGGCGATCGACAGTGAACACGTCGCTCACCGCATCGGGCGCATCGGCGGGGGGCTGCGGGGTCATCACATAGAACGGCACCCCTTGCGGATCGGCGACCATCGCCATGCGGCCGACGCCGTCCATGGTGATGGCGGGCATGTGGACCACGCCGCCTTCGGCCACGATCTGGTCCACCTTCTCATCGACATCGGGCACGCAGATATAGCCGAGCCAGCCGGGGCGTGCGCCGTTCGCGATCATTTCGGCGCTGAGCGCGAGCGCGCCGCCGGCGTGGCCGCCATCGTCACGCCCGATCATGCGATAATCGACCCCGGCATCGGTCACCATGCCCGGGGTGATCTTCCAGCCGACGACCGCGCCGTAGAAAGCGGTGGCGGCGTCGATGTCGCTGGTCATCAGCTCGTACCAGATGAAGCTGCCTGCGGTCACGATCACTCTCCCAATTCGACGACGGCTTCGAAACCGCCGAAGATCATGCGCGCGCCATCGAACGGCACCGGGTTCTTTTCAGGGTCACAACGGGGATCATCGCGCATCCGTTCCATGACTCGTCCCATTCCGGCATCGCGTGTGGCCTTGTCCGGCCATTCGATCCAACTGAAGCACACCGCCTCTTCCTCCTTGGCCGCCACGGCGCGGTAGAAATCGGTCTGCTTGCCGGGCGGAACGTCATCGCTCCAGCACTCGACCACGCGCAGCGCGCCGTGTTCGAGGAAGACCGGATCGATTTCGCGGGCATGGGCGATGAAGCGTTCCTTGTCCGCGTGCGGAACGGGGATCACGAAGCCATCCACATAAGTCATCGGCATTCTCCCGGTGTTATCGGTCAGGTGCGCGCGGGTTCGGGGGCATTGCGCGCGAAAGCGGCGAGCTGATCGGCCAGCGCGGTCTGGAACGCGGGGCGAGCAGTGCCGCGCTCGACATAAGCAGCCAGCGCCGGGCGATCGACCAGCATGTCGGCCAGCGCGAGGTTGCGCAGCACCGTGACCATCGCAATGTCCGCGATCGAGAAGGCACCGGCAAGCCATTCGAAATCGCCAAGCTGCGCCTGCATCCGATCGAGCCGCTGCCCGACCGCCGCGAGCAGCGAGGGCTTGCGCAGCTTCGCCCATTCCTCGTTCTTCGAGAAGGTATTGATGTTCGACAGCTCGAACAGTCCCGGCTCGACCGAGTTGAAGGCGGCGAACAGCCAGCTCAGCGCGCAGGCGCGTTCCTGGCCAGACGGGGCGAGCAGCCGGCCGGTGCTTTCGGCGATGTGCAGCAGGATGGCCCCGCTTTCGAACAGCGTCACCTCCCCATCGCGCAGGTAGGGGACCTGGCCCCACGGCTGTTCGGCGTAGTACCACTCGGGCCGGTCCATCGCGCTGACCAGCCGCTCGCGATAGGGCAGGCCCAGTTCCTCGCAGGCCCAGCGGACCCTCAGGTCACGGACGAGGCCATGCGCGAAGGGCGGGACCCAACTGAAAGCAGTGATCTCAAGCTTTGCTTGCGGATCGATCGGCATCCTCGCGTTCTCCCTTGGACCCACCCTGTCCCGCTGGCGATGAGGCGGCCGGCGACTGCCTCCGGAATGGTAGCGAGTCGGTCTTGCAGGAGCGTGGCAGCGTGGTTACGGATTTCAACTTCATAGGTACAAAAAGAAACCGTTATGGGTCGAGCAGACACATCCCCCGCTGGCAAGCGGGGCGAAGTCCATGGCCGCTGGTATGCCGACGGCTGCGGGGCCGCGTTTGCGATGGAGCTGATCGGCGAACGCTGGACCTTGCTGATCGTGCGCGAGATGATGCTGGGTGGCCGCCGCTTCACCGAACTGCGCGCCGCGCTGCCCGGCCTTTCAGCCAAAACGTTGACCGAGCGGCTGGGGTCGCTGCAGGCGCTGGGGATCGTCGAGAAGCGGCACTTGCCGCCGCCCGCTTCCGCGCAAGTCTATGCGCTGACCGAGTGGGGCAGGGGGCTGGAGCCGGTGATGCAGGAACTGGGGCGCTGGGCCGTCCGCTCGCCGCTTCACGATCCGCAACTGACGATGACTCCGGTGGCGCTGCTGCTGTCGATGCGCACGATGCTGGCGGCGGAGCGGGTGGGCGATCTGGGCCTGTGGATCGGGTTCGAAATCGCCGGGCAGCATTTCGCCGGGCGGCTGGCGCACGGTGAATTGTCCGTCCACCCCGGCGGAGAGCGGCTGGCCGCGCCTGACCTGCGCTTCACGGCACCTGATGCGCGCGATTTCCTGCCGGTATTCTATGGCAAGAAGGCACCGGAGGAATGCGGATCGCGGCTGACCATCGAAGGCGATCCCCGGCTTGCGGCGCGGTTTCTGGCGCTGTTCGAATTGCCGGCCAAGCTGACCGGATAGAGCGACGGCGGTTGCGCCGGGCTGCGCAATCGGTGTTGCGGCGCAGCGCGCGCTTCGTTAGGCGGGTCTGCCATGAAGGAAGCTGCCCTGACCATGACCGAATCCCGCGATCGTACCGTCCTTGCCGCCCCCGATATCGAACTCGACGTGCGCGAGACGTTCGGGATCGACATCGACATGAAGGTTCCCGCCTTTTCCGAGGCGGACGAGCGCGTGCCCGATCTGGATACGACCTATGTGTTCGATCCGGATACCACGCTGGCGATCCTGGCCGGCTTTGCGTTCAACCGCCGGGTGATGGTGCAGGGCTATCACGGTACCGGCAAGTCGACCCATATCGAACAGGTGGCGGCGCGGCTCAAGTGGCCGTGCGTGCGCATCAACCTTGATGCCCACATCAGCCGTATCGACCTGATCGGCCGCGATGCCATCGTCCTGCGCGATGGCTTGCAGGTGACCGAGTTCCGCGAAGGCCTGTTGCCCTGGGCGCTGCAGCATCCGGTGGCGCTGGTGTTCGACGAATACGACGCCGGCCGCCCGGACGTGATGTTCGTGATCCAGCGCATCCTGGAAACCGAAGGCAAGCTGACCCTGCTCGACCAGAACCGGGTCATCCGCCCGGACAAGCATTTCCGCCTGTTCGCCACCGCCAACACGGTGGGCCTCGGCGATACATCGGGGCTTTATCACGGTACCCAGCAGATCAACCAGGGCCAGATGGACCGCTGGAACATCGTCGTCGGCCTCAACTACCTCGCGGCGGACGTGGAGACCGAAATCGTTGGGAAGAAGGTGCCGCAGATCGACGCGGGCACTGTGGCCAGCATGGTCAAGGTTGCCGATTTCAGCCGCCAAGGCTTCATCAACGGCGATATCTCCACCGTGATGAGCCCGCGCACGGTCATCACCTGGGCGCAGAACGCGGCGATCTTCAACGACATCGGCTTTGCCTTCCGCCTCTCGTTCCTCAACAAGTGCGACGAGACCGAGCGGATGCTGGTGGCGGAATACTATCAGCGCGTGTTCGGCAAGGACCTGCCGGAAAGCGTCGTGGGGAAGGCGTGAGGCGATGCGGGAGGCAGTTTGGGCAACAGTCTGCCTTTTGCTGACCGCCGCCTCGGTTCCGGCTCGCGCCGAGTCCCCCGTTTCAGGGGGCAAGATCAGCGCGGTCGAAGAGCCGGGAGCCGCACCACCTCCGCCGCCGTCTACGGTTTCTCCGACGTTGCCAGGCTCTGGTTCGGGGTCGATCATCCTGAGTGGTGCCGTTACCGATTTCCCGGAGGCAGCGAAGGCGCTCGGCCATCACGGAAAAGTTGTTTTCTCGGTGTTGGTCGGCGCAGATGGGACCCTGCAGGCTAGCGAACTTGTGAACAGCAGCCATTCACCTCTGCTTGATGCGGCGGCGACGCAGGCATTGGAGAAGGCGAAATTCAGGGTGGCTGCAATGGCTGGCAACCGCCAGGGGGAATTGCGGGGCCAGGTCGTTTACAAGTTCTACAAATGGGAGTTGCCCGGGGATGACCGCAGATTTTCGGGTTATTCCTGCGCCGATTTCACGCTCGATCAGGACTGGTGGGACTCAGTCAGTCCGGAAAAGAATGGAAAGCGCGAGCCCGATGCTCTCGACCGCATTCTGCTGGGATCGCGCACATTGCTTCAACCCGGTGGCGTCTTTGCCGGTGGCCTTGCTGGCTTTCGCAGCATGGTAGCGGCCCATCGCGCCGAATGGGATGCCGCGCGAATGAAATGCAGAAGCCATCCGGACCAGATGTTCGTCGATGTTCTCGAGGCTCCCAGTCGCAAGATGCTCCTGTCCCTGACGCAGATGGACAGGCGCGCGCAAGAGCGCAGATAGGCCTCACGCCGCGATCAGGATACCGTTCCGGCCGGTGCGGCGGATTTCGCGCAGGGCGCGGTCGGCGGCTTCGAAGGCGTCGTCGAGGCCGATGGTCTGGTCCAGCGTCGTCATGCCGCAACTGATGGTGGCGATGATCGAGACCGTATCGCGGGTGTAGACCGGGGTGCTGCGCACTGCCTCGATCAGCCGTTCGCCGATGGTTCGGGCCGTGGCCAGATCGCATTCGAACAGGATCGCGAATTCATCGTGCCCCATGCGGCCGATGATGTCGGTCTCGCGCAAGTGCACGGCGAGCCGCCGGGCGATCTCACCCAGCACTGCGTTGCCCACTTCGTGGCCATAGGTTTCGTTGATCGAATTGAACTGATCGATATCGATCAGCGCAAGGCAACTCGCACCGCCCTTGCGCTTGGTCGTCGCGCCGATGCGGCGGAAGGAGGGGCGGGTCAGCACGCCGGTGACATCATCGGTCTGAGCCTCGGCGCGCACCGCGCGCTCGGCGGCCTTGCGCTCGGTCACATCGCGCAGGACGATCACGAAACCGGCGGTATCGGCGGTTCGGGGGATCGGGCTCACGGCAGCTTCCACCGTCAGGTGACTGCGCAGCAGCGGGGTGAATTCCAGGCGTTCGCCGCCTTCCGCTATGCGCTCGACATCGGCCAGCATCCGCCCCAGTGCCGGCGGGGCGAGCAGGCAGAGCACTTCGGTGGTCCGGCCCAGGATGGCCGCGCGGTCTATGCCGATCAGCCGTTCGATCGGGCCGTCGGCCCAGCGGCAGGCACCGTTGCCGTCAAAACCCAGCACCACATCGCGCGATTGGCCCAGGATCAGGCGCAATGCCTCGCCGCGTTCGGCCACGATCTGCAAGGCTTCGGTGCGGGTCGAGACCGCCGCGCCGATCGGCAGCGCGGTCAGCAGCAGCACCGCGACGTAGACCTGGAAGTAGAAATCGCGCAGTTGCAGGTCCCCAGCGATCATGTTGAGCGGGCCGTGGCCGAGGAAAGTCTGGACGGCACCGACCAACGCCAGGATGACGATGCCGAGCTGGATGCCGAGCCGGCCGGTGCGGAACGCCAACAGCGTCAGCGTGGTGATCGGCAGGAACAGCAACGGCATCCGCGCGACCGCGAACACGACGTAGGCGGTGATCGCGTGCGAGGCGTGCAGCACCAGCACTTCCAGCCGCTGCATGCGGCTCATCTTCTGGATATTGCGGACATAGCTGCCGTCGAACAGCGCCGCCAGGCACGGCGTCGCGATGAGGTAGCCCATCGAATTGCCCATGAACCAGCGCAGCACCTGCGGGCCGAACGGCTCGCCATAGTTCACCATCGACACCACCGATCCCGCGAGTGCGCCCAGCAACGGCGCGACGATACCGGCGGAGAGGATGAAGATCGCCACCGTGGGGAGATCGCGCAGCAGATTGTCCACCCGCCCGGCGCGGGTCAGGATCAGCGCGGCGATGCAGCTTTGCGCCATGTTGATCGCGCCATAGGGCAGCACCCCTATGCTCCATCCGCGGGTCACCGCGTTGGCTGCCAGGTTGGCCACCCAGCCGGCGGCCAGGATCACCGGCCAGTGCTTGCGGGCATGTTGCAGCAGCAGCGCCAGGATGACCGCATCGGCGGGCCACATCGTCGCATGATTGCGCCCGTCGCTGGTCAGATGAATAGTCGCCGCCGCGAGCACGAAATAGCACAGGGCCGCCGTCAGTGCGGCGTCCGCACCCCGGCCCCGGCTGTCACCGTGATCCACGGAGATTTCGGCGCTGTTCATGCGATGACATTTGAAGGCGATCTGGTTAAGACTTCGCTTACAAAACCGTCATCCGCGTCCCGAATTGGATCGATTTTCTGCGGAAATCCGTCGCGGCGGCGTCCCGGATCCGATTATTTTGGATAAAACGCGTTAACGAAATATAGCCCCTCCGGCGGAGCATTATGGCCCAGCGCAGACCGGTCGCGCGCGGCCAGCGCATCGGCGATCCGGCCCTCGGGCCAGTGGCCCAGGCCGACCAGCGCCAGGCAGCCCACCATCGAGCGTACCTGATGGTGCAGGAAGCTGCGCGCCGACGTCTCGATCAGCACCGTCTCCCCCTCGCGCCGCACCGCGATCACGTCGAGCGTCTTGAGCGGGCTGGCGGACTGGCATTGGGTGGAGCGAAAGGTGGTGAAATCGTGCTTGCCGACCAGCGCCTGCGCCGCGCGATGCATGGCAGCGGCATCGAGCGGGCGGACCACCTGCCAGGCCCGCCCGCGCTCCAGCGTCAGCGGCGCGCGGCGGTTGGCGATGCGATACTGGTAAGCACGGCCGATGCAGGAAAACCGGGCGTGCCAGTCATCAGCCACTTCCACGCAATCGAGCACCGCGATCGGCGCGGGCTTCAGCCGCGCATTCATCGCTTCCATGAAACGGAACGGGCTCAGCGGCTTGGGGCTATCGAGATGCGCCCGCATCCCCAGCGCATGAACGCCGGCATCGGTGCGTCCGGCGGCATGCATGATGACGCTTTGCCCCAGGATCGTTTCCGCCGCCTCTTCCACGCATTGCTGCACCGATGGGCCATGCGCCTGCCGCTGCAGACCCATGAACGGGCCGCCATCGAATTCGAGCGTGAAAGCGAAGCGGGTCACTGTAGCCCTCTCCCCTTCAGGGGAGAGGGTTGGGAGAGGGGGGCGTAAGGGCACATGCCCCTCTCTACTTCGGCTAGGGCGGCAAGCGCCCAAGCCTGCGTATCTCTCCCCTGAAGGGGAGAGAGCGACGCGGCCCTCAACACAACCGCGTCCCCGCCGGTATCGGTCGCCCGCGCAGCAGCACGGCGGTGTCCATCGCCGGTTTGCCCGCGCGCTGGATGCGGGTGATGCGCAGGGCGGCGTCGCCGCAGGCGACTGTCAGCGCGTCGTCCAGGGTTGTGCCCGCCGAACCTTCGCCATCGACCACTTCGGCCGTCAGCACTTTGTAGCGTTCGCCCTCCAGTTCGAAGAACGCGCCCGGGGCCGGGTTCATCGCCCGGACCAGCCGTTCCACCTGCCCGGCGCTTTGGCTGAAATCGATGCGGGCTTCGGCCTTGTCGATCTTGCGGGCATAAGTCACCCCGGCATCGGGCTGCGGGACCGGGCGATGGTGGGGGAGGTGGCGCAGGGTTTCCACCATCAGGGCCGCCCCCTTGTCGGCCAGTTCGGCGGTCAGTTCGCCGGCGGTCTTGGTTTCGATCGACGTGCGGATGGTGGCCAGCATCGCCCCGGTATCAAGCCCGGCTTCCATCTGCATGATCGTCACCCCGGTGGTGGGATCGCCGGCCAGGATCGCGCGCTGGATCGGCGCGGCACCGCGCCAGCGCGGCAGGATCGAGGCGTGGATGTTGAGGCAGCCCAGGCGCGGCGCGTCGAGCACCGGCTGCGGCAGGATCAGCCCGTAAGCGGCCACCACCGCGATGTCCGCCGCAAGATCGGCAAAGGCGGCCTGTTCGTCCGCGCGCTTGAGCGAGACCGGGTGGCGGACCAGGATATCGAGCGCTTGCGCGGCCTGATGGACGGGGGAAGGGGTCAGTTCCTTGCCGCGCCGCCCGCCGGGGCGCGGCGGCTGCGAATAGACAGCGCCGACGTCATGCCCCGCCGCAACCAGCGCGCGCAGCGCCGGCACTGCGAAATCGGGGGTTCCCATGAAGACGATGCGCATGTGGACGGACGGGCCTCTCGGCTTTGCAGGACGGGCGGCAAGCCCTATCTCCGGCAACATGGCATCGCAAGAGATCGAACGTCTGACCGCCGCGCTCGCCCGCCTTCCGGGGCTGGGCCCGCGATCGGCCCGGCGCGCGGTGCTGTGGCTGATCAAGCGCCGCGAAGGTGCGCTGGTCGAACTGGTCGAGGCGCTGGGCGCGGTGCGCGCCACGCTCGTCGAATGCGGCACCTGCGGCAATGTCGACACCACCGATCCATGCAGCATCTGCGCCGATCCGCGCCGCGATGCGCGCGCGCTGTGCGTGGTGGAGGAAGTGGCGGACCTGTGGGCGCTCGATCGCGCGCGGCTGTTCACCGGCCGGTATCACGTGCTGGGCGGCCGGCTTTCGGCGCTGGACGGCGTGCGGCCCGAGGATCTGACGATCGACCGGCTGCTGGCACGGGTGGCTGCGGGCGGCATCGATGAGGTGCTGCTGGCGATGAACGCCACGCTGGAGGGGCAGACGACCGCGCATTATATTGCCGAGCGGCTGGAAGGTCTGCCGGTGCGGGTCACCCAACTGGCGCATGGCCTGCCGGTGGGCGGCGAGCTGGATTATCTGGACGAAGGCACGCTGGCGCAAGCTATCCGCGCGCGGCGGCCGCTGGGTTAGATCAGGCCGTTCGAATCAGGACAGCCACCAGGCTGCCAGCGCGATCCAGCATACGGCGGAGAAGCCGACCGCGAAGACCATGCCGTTCAGAACATCGCGCGGGCGTTTGCGCGCGATCCATTCCAGTTCGGGCAGCGCATCGTAGGCGCGATAGGGCGGCGCGGCGGCGGCGAAGCTGTGATGATCGTAATACATCGTCCTGTCCCCTTTTGCGGGTGACGCCCGATCCGCGCCGATCCGCTTTTGGCTGCTTGCTGACACAAGTAATATAGGAACAAAGTTGAACGTCCGTTAAATCGTTTGTAGCGAATTCTCTGATCGTCCGGTCCCTGCTTGCACTCCTGCCCGCCCGCGATTATCTGCGCCTCATGGCCATTCGCGAAATCATCGAAGTCCCCGATCCGCGCCTCAAGCAGATCTCCGAACCCGTCACCGTGTTCGACGAAGATCTGCGCACGCTGATCGCCGACATGTTCGAGACGATGTATGACGCCCCCGGGATCGGGCTGGCGGCAATCCAGGTGGGCGTGCCGCTGCGGGTGCTGGTGATCGACCTGCAACCCGAAGATACCGAGGCCGAGCCGGAACTGTGCACCACGCACGGCGGCCACGCGCATTATCACAAGGTCCACAAGCGCGAACCGCAAGTGTTCATCAATCCCGAGATTCTCGACGAATCGCAGGAATGGTGCGCCTTTCAGGAAGGCTGCCTCTCGGTTCCGGAGATTTATGCCGAGGTGGAACGCCCGGCCCGGATCCGTGCCCGCTGGCAGGATCTGGACGGCAATTTCCATGAGCAGGAACTGGAAGGGCTGATCGCGGTCTGCCTCCAGCACGAGATGGACCATCTCGAAGGCATCATGTTCATCGACCACCTGTCGCGCCTCAAGCGGCAGATGCTGCTCAAGAAGCTGGACAAGCTGCGCCGCGCGGCGTGAGTTTCCGCTGCATTGGCCCGCGCCGGGGATAAATCCGGCGCTGGGCTGGCGTTCTCTTAATGTTCCGGCTATAGTGGCGGCATGGAAATTGCCGTCACCGCCATTGTCGCCCTTGTCATCGGCCTCGCGCTGGGCTGGCTGCTCGCTTCGCGGGCGGCCGCACCGCTGCGTGCCGAAGCCGCTGTGCGCGAGCGCGCGATGGCGGAGCTGGAGGAGCGGTTTCGCAAGGCTATCGTCGATCTGGCCGCCGAAAGCGAACGCGCGCGCCGGGCGGATGATCTCGGCCAGGCGCTTGACGCGGCGCGGGTCGGCCATGCCGAAACGCTGGACCGCCTGCGCCTTGAAGCGGCCGGAACGCTGGAGCGCGCCCGGCAGGACCATGCCGCGCAAGTGGAGGCCCTGCGCACCGAACAGCGCCAGCTCGCGTCCGAACTTGCCACGCTGCGGGAAAAGACGGCCAACTTCGACGAACAGAAGCGGCTGCTGATCGAGGCGCAGGAAGCTTTGCGCAAGGAATTCGAGAACGCCGGGGCAAAGGTTCTGGAAGGGGCGCAGGAAGCGTTCCTGCGTCGCGCCGATGCGCGCTTCACCGAGACCGAGAAGGCCAATGCCGAGCGCCTGCGCACGCTGCTGGCCCCGGTCGGGGAGCGGCTGAAAAGCTATGAGGAACAGGTCACCGCGCTGGAAGCCAAGCGCGTCGATTCGTTCGGCCAACTGACCGGTCTGATCCAGTCGATGCGCGAAGGGCAGGAAAAGGTTCGCGAGGAAGCGGCGCGGCTGGGCAACTCGCTGACCAATGCGCCCAAGGCGCGGGGGCGCTGGGGCGAACGGGCATTGCAGAACGTGCTCGAACAGTGCGGCCTGTCCGAGCACACCGATTTTGAGTTGGAGCACTCGCTCAACACGGATGAGGGGCGGCTGCGGCCGGATGCGATCGTGCGCATTCCCGGCAACAAGCAACTGGTGATCGACGCCAAGGTCTCGCTCAATGCGTATCAAGCGGCGTTCGAGGCTGTTGACGACGATACGCGCAAACGTCACTTGGATTTGCACGTTCGCTCAATGCGCAATCATGTACAGACGCTCGCAGCTCGATCGTATCAGAGCCAGTTCGAAGACACCCCGGATTACGTAGTGATGTTCGTTCCTGGCGAACATTTCGTCGCCGCCGCACTTGAACAGGACCCGGGGCTGTGGGATTTCGCGTTTCAAAATCGCGTGCTTCTCGCGACGCCCACGAACTTGGTAGCTATTGCTCGGACAGTTGCACAAGTTTGGCGGCAAGATGGTCTTGCTCGTGAAGCCAAAGAAATAGGGCGCATGGGTGGCGAACTATATGACCGGCTAGCCATGGCCGCCGAACATCTTAAGCGGGTAGGTAGTGGCCTAGAAACCGCTGTTACCAATTATAACAAGTTTGTCGGTAGCTTTGAGAGCAAAGTTCTAGTATCAGGCCGCCGGCTTCGGGACAAGCACATCGAAATTGGCAAGCGCGAGATTGAAGATGTTGCAACTGTTGAATCCCGACCGCGCTATGGTTTGGCTGATGCGGCGAATATAGCGGATTTCGATGATGAATTGCCGGAATCTGATGTGGCAAAGTAGGTTGCTGCATTGACGGCACCTCACCTCGTCCAATTGGCGGTTTGAACGATTTTGCGCCACTTCCGGCGTGGCGTTCCTGCGTAACGCTGAGATTATCCAAAAAATTCGTCAATCCCGCGAAGGCGGGAACCCAGCTCCTGACGGTTCGTGTTGCACGAACATCAGATGGGTCCCCGCGTGCGCGGGGATGACGAAAAGAAGGCAGGGATAACGAAAGAGAGCGGAGTGACGAAGAAAAGAGGCGGCGGCACTCACCGCCGAACACTCACCCCTCCAGCCGCGCCAGCGCCTCATAGGCCAGCACCGCGCCCGCAACAGCGGCATTAAGGCTGTCGGCGCGGCCGCGCATCGGGATTGTTACGCGCAAGTCGCAGGCTTCCTCATACGAAGCGGGCAGGCCTTGCGATTCGTTGCCGACCATCAGGAAACAGGGCGCGGCGTAAGCGGCGATGCGATAGTCGGTGGGATCGCGCAGCGATGCGGCGACCAACTGGCCTTCGCTGGCGCGCAGCCAGCCGATGAATTCGTCCCAGCGCGCGCAGGCCAGCTTCTGGGTGAAGATCGCGCCCATGCTGGCGCGCACCGCTTCGACCGAGAACGGATCGGCGCAGTCATCGATCAGGATCAGCCCGCCCGCGCCGACGGCATCGCCGGTGCGCAGCATCGTGCCGAGGTTGCCGGGATCGCGCAGCGCCTGCGCGACCAGCCAGATCGGTGCGGCATGGCGGTCCAGCGAAGCGATGCGGGTATCGAATTCGGCGAAGACCCCGGCCACCGCCTGCGGGTTGTCCTTGCCGGTTACCTTGGCGAGGATATCGACGTCCATCTCGACGATCTCGCCCCCCGCCGCCGCGACTGCCGCTTCGAGCGCGTCGAGCAGCGGGTGCGGTTCGCGCCCGGTGGCCATCACCAGCATTTCGGGCAGCACGCTGCTGGCGCGCGCATCGGTCAGCAGGCGCAGGCCTTCAGCGAGGAACTTCCCCTCGCGCCGACGATGCTTCTTGTCGCGCAGCGAGCGGAGGAACTTGACCAGCGGATTGGAAAAACCGGTGATGGTGCGGCGCAAGGCCAAGGCGTCAGCTCCAGCCCGTCACTCTTCGCCGAAACCGTCGCGCACGAGGGTCGCGAGGTGGGCGAGGGCGTCTTCGGCACCTTCGCCGGAGCAGCAGATCTCGATGGTATCGCCCTTGGCCGCGCCCAGCATCATCAGGCCCAGGATCGACCCGCCCTCAGCCTCGGTGCCGTCCTTGCTGACGACGACGCGAACCGATCCCGGAAGTTCGGCAACATTGTTGACGAACTTGGCACTGGCCCGGGCATGGAGCCCGCGTTTGTTGACGATGAGTACAGCTTCGCGGCAATCGATCATGCGTCCTGCCCCAGATACTCGGACGCGATGGTTATGTAATTGCGCCCGGCGTCGCGCGCGGCGGCGACTGCTTCGCGCAATGGCATGCAGCCGCGGGCCTTGGCAAGGCGGATCAGCATGGGCAGGTTGATGCCCGCGATCACTTCGACATTGCCGGCATGCATCAGCGAAATGGCGAGGTTGGACGGCGTGCCGCCGAACAGGTCGGTCAGGATGATGACGCCGTTGCCGGAGTTCACCCGGACGATGGCCTGGGCGATATCCTCGCGGCGCTGTTCCATATCGTCGTTGGCTTCGATGCACACGGTCGCCACATCGGCCTGCGCACCCACGACATGCTCCATCGCCTTGACGAATTCGTCGGCAAGCTCGCCGTGCGTCACCAGAATCATGCCAATCATCTGGCCGTCATGCTCCGAGTCTTGTCTGAATGCATCGGGGTGCCCCAACGCGCCTTAACGTCGCCTTCACGTCACTGCGCCCCTTTCGAGCAGGTCGGTCGCTCGCGATCCCAGGTTGCGGTGCAGCAATGTGGGGGAAAATCCATTCTGGCGCAAGCTTTCGGCGATCTGCTCCGCAGTGAACACCGAACGGTGCCGCCCGCCGGTGCAGCCGAAGGCGATATGCACATAGCTTTTGCCCTGCGCTTCGAAGCGCGGCAGCAGCATCAGGATCAGGTCGCGTATGCGTGTGAAAGCCTCGTCAAAGGCCGGGTCGCGGCGGATATAGTCGCCAACGGCGGCATCCCTGCCTGTCATGGGACGAAGATCGGCGTCCCAGTGCGGATTTTCAAGAAACCGCATGTCGAAAACGAAGTCCGCAACCGGCGGCATTCCGCGCGAAAAGCCGAAGCTGGAGATGGTCAGCACCAACTTTTCATCCGTGCCGACCGCGAAGCGTTCGCGGATCAGCCGCTGCAGATCGTTCGTGGTCAGTTCGGTGGTGTCGATCAGCATTTCCGCCCAGCGCCGCAGCGGGCTTAGCAGTTCGCGTTCGGCCCGGATGCCCGAAGCGGCGGGCGTATCGCTGGCGAGCGGGTGTCGCCGGCGGGTTTCGTTGTAGCGCCGTTCCAGCTCCTGGCTCGAACAGTCAAGGAACAGCGTACTGAGTTCCAGTTCGGGACGGTTGGAGAAGGTCTTGATCCGGCGGATCACCTGTTCGGGATCGAAGCCGCGGGTGCGGGAATCGAAGCCGATCGCGATCGGCGCGCGCACGCCCGGTTGGCCGCCGCCGGCCCCGGGGGTTTCCATCAGCCGGTCGAGCAGGCGGATGGGGAAATTATCGATGATTTCCCAGCCCAGATCCTCCAGCTCGCGCAGCACGGTGGTCTTCCCGGCACCCAGCATGCCGGTGACGAGCAGCAGGCGTTGCGGGGGAAGCGTGGCGCTGGAAACGGCAGAATCGTCTGGCATGAAGCGATCACTTTGCGCCCGGCACCGGGGAAAAGGAAGGGGGTGTCGCCGTCACCGCCGAACCTTCAACCGATTTGCGCGCCGTAGCGATCGAGCGCGAGTTCGACCTTGCGCGGCAGCAACGCCGGCTCGGGCCAGAGGCGCAAGTGGGGCAGCGATACGCCCAGCAGCGCCACTTCTTCCGGCGTCTCGATGAAGCGCGGCGCGGCGGGATCGAGGTGGATCGACAGCGCCACCGGCACATCATCCGCGCAGGGAAACGGCAGCAGGCCCAGGTTGCGCACTTCGAGCAGCCCGCGCGTCTGCGGATGCGGCGCGGCGTAAAGCGTGCCGGCGCGTGCTTGCAGCATGACGCTGTCATCGCCGACGAGCAGCGCGCCGCGATCGATCAGCATGAGCGCGAGGCTCGACTTGCCGGTTCCGGGTGCGCCGGTGATCAGCACCGCGCGCCCGCCGATGGCGATGCAGGTGGTCTGCCGGGCGATGGGTGAGAGGGAGGGCGGCTCAGCCACCGGCCGCATCCTCGCGTTGCCATGCCGGAAGCGAGACCAGCAGCCGCGCGCCGGGCCGTCCATCGTGGCGTGGCAGGGCTACCAGCTTGCCGTAGTGGGCCTCGGCAATGGTCCGGCCGATCGCCAGCCCGAGGCCGCTGTGCTTGCCGAAAGCCTCGTCCGAGGGGCGTAGCGAATGGAACCGCTCGAACACCTTTTCGCGCACCTCGGCGGGGATGCCGGGGCCGTGATCGGATACCGCGATCTGGACGCGCGGGCCGCTGCGCGACAGCTCGACCTCGATCGCCGTTCCTTCGTGCGAGAACGACACGGCATTATCGAGCAGGTTGTGCAGCACCCGTTCGAGCTGGGCGGCATCGCCTGCCACCACGAGATCCTCGGCGTCGCGGCGGCTGACGAGGACGCGGCAGGCCCCGTTGACGCCGCGCTGATCGCGCTCGCCCACCAGGCCGTTGACCAGCCGCCACATATCGACCGGCTCGAACGTGGCGCGGCTCAATTGCGCGTCGATCCGGCTGGCGTCGGCGATTTCGGTGACGAGGAAGTCGATCCGCCGTACATCGTCAGCGGCAATGCCGAGCAGTTGCCGGCGCAAGTCCGGATCGGCCACCCGATCAAGGCTTTCCAGCGCGCTGCGCAGCGAGGTGAGCGGGTTCTTCAATTCGTGCGCGACATCGGCGGCGAAGCTTTCCACCGCGTCGATCCGCTGGCGCAGCGCGGCGGTCATGTCCGAAATGGCGCGGGCGAGCAGGCCGATCTCGTCACGCCGGTCGGGCAGGCGGGGAACCACCACGCTGCGATCACGGCCCAGCCGCACGCGCACCGCCGCGCGAACCAGCTTGCGCAGCGGCTCGACGATGGTCCGCGCCAGGAACAGAGAAAGCAGGATCGACACGCCAAGCGCGCCGGCCACGATGATCGCGAGCGTCTGGCGGGCCTCGCGCACGTTCTCGGTAATGTCCCGCGCGTTGCGGGTGACGAGCAGCGCCGTGCCGCCGGTGCCGACCGGCGTGGCGGCGACAATGACCGGCGTGCGATCCGGCGCCGCGAGCTGGTGCGTGCTGGTGATGCGCTTGGCCAGCGCGGTGCGGATTTCCGGCCAGTCGGCCGCCGTGGTGTCCGGCGCATCGTGATAGCGCGGGATCGGCGGCGCGCCGAGGATCGCGTCCATCCCGCGATCGAGCATGCGGGCGGTCTGCTGGTACCACGGTTCGGTCGCGGGATCGATCAGCACGTAGGAGGGCGGGGCGAGGCGGAAGGTGTCGGCCAGCAGCCGGCCATCCGCGCCGTAGAGCCGCAGGCGCAGGTCCTGCCGCGTGCCGATCGCGACCATGATCCGGTCCCGCTCCGCCCCGGCCGCGCCCGACAGCGCATCGGCGGCGATCTCGGCCTCGCCCCGCGCCAGGCGGAAGCGCTCGGCCAGCAGTTCGCGGCGATAGCTGTCGATATAGAACAGCCCGCCGGCCATCAGGGCCAGGGCGATGATGTTGACCGCAAGGATGCGCGCGGTGAGCGAGACGCGCCAGGAAATGCCGAGCCGGGTTGCGGTGAAGCGGTGCAGCGGTGAAAGGAGATCCCGCTCCGACCTAGCCGTCCGAAAAGGCATAGCCGGCACCGTAATGGGTCTCGATCCCGGCGAACTCGGAATCGACCGCGCGGAACTTGCGGCGCAGGCGCTTGATATGGCTGTCGATCGTGCGGTCATCGACGAAGACGTCTTCGTGATAGGCCGCGTCCAGCAACTGGTTGCGGCTCTTGACCACGCCGGGCCGCGTCGCCAGCGCTTCGAGGATCAGCAGTTCGGTCACCGTCAGCGCCACCGGCCGGCCACCCCACGCTACTTCGTGGCGGGCCGGATCAAGCCTCAGCCGGCCGCGCACCAGTGCCTCGGGCACGCTTTCGGCATCGCGGTCCTCCGGTGGGACGCCGGCCAGTTCCGCCCGGCGCAGGATGGCGCGAATGCGCGCCACCAGCAGGCGCTGGCTGAACGGTTTGGTGATGTAATCATCCGCGCCCAGCGCCAGCCCCAGCGCCTCGTCCGGCTCCTCGTCCTTCGATGTCAGGAAGATGACCGGCAGGCTGGACTGCGCGCGCAGTGCTTGCAGCAGGCGCAGGCCGTCCATGCGCGGCATCTTGATATCGAAGATGGCCAGATCGGGCGGGTTATCCAGTAGCGCGCGTAGCGCCTTTTCGCCGTCGGTATAGACGCGGGTTGCAAAGCCTTCGGCCTGGAGGCCGATCGACACGGTGGTCAGGATGTTGCGATCATCATCGACGAGCGCGATACATTTGCGGCCGCCGGGGCTGGGCAGCGACTCGGCGGTGGCCGGCTCCGGGACCTGGGGGCTTGCTGTCATGCTGCAGTGCAAACGTAATTTTCCGCCTGCCTGCGTTGCTAGCGCTTCGGATCGGCCCTGACAATTGCGGATTTGCGCCATCCCCAGCGGGTATGTGTGCACGATAAGGTTCCAATTTTGCGCAATTTGACGGAAAAGGATGCGTCGACTATTCGCCGCTCGATTCTTGGGACGGAATTGCAGGTTTGATCACGGGTGTTCCTTTGCCCGTTGCGACTTTCGAGGAGATGACATTGACCGCTGCGCTTAGCTACCCGCTCGCCAAACAGGGCATCGAAACCAACGCCGAGATTTTCGCCAATCTGGGCACGGCTCCCCTGGTTGAACACGCCGTCCGCAACGGCGAGGGTGTGCTGGCCAAGGACGGTCCTTTCGTCGTCGAGACCGGCAAGCACACGGGCCGCTCGGCCAAGGACAAGTTCATCGTCCGCGATGCCGAAACCGAAGACACGATCTGGTGGGGCAAGACCAACGTGCCGATGACGCCGGAGCACTTCGCCAACCTCAAGGCGGATTTCATCACCGCGCTGGGCGGCAAGGACAAGCTCTATGTCGCCGATCTGTTCGGCGGCTCGCAGGCCGAGAACCGCGTCAAGGTGCGCGTGATCAACGAACTCGCCTGGCACAATCTCTTCATCCGCACCCTGCTGGTCCGTCCCACCGCCGATGAACTCGCCGGCTTCACCCCCGAATACACGATCATCGATCTGCCCAGTTTCCAGGCCGATCCGGCCCGCCACGGCAGCCGCACCGAGACCGTCATCGCGGTCAACTTCTCGGAGAAGCTGATCCTGATCGGCGGCACCAAGTATGCCGGCGAAATGAAGAAGTCGGTGTTCGGCATTCTCAACTACCTGCTGCCGGTCAAGGGCGTCATGCCGATGCACTGCTCGGCCAACATCGGCCCCGATGGCGATACCGCCGTGTTCTTCGGCCTTTCCGGCACCGGCAAGACCACGCTCTCGGCCGATGCTTCGCGCCAGCTCATCGGTGATGACGAGCATGGCTGGTCGGACACCGCCGTGTTCAACTTCGAAGGCGGCTGCTACGCCAAGATGATCCGCCTTTCGGCCGAAGCCGAGCCGGAAATCTTCGCCACCACCAAGCGTTTCGGCACGGTGCTGGAAAACGTGGTGATCGATGCCGAAACCCGCGAAATCGATCTCGACGATGCGTCGCTGGCCGAAAACAGCCGCGGCTCCTACCCGATCGACTTCATCCCCAACACCTCGGCCGAAAACCTCGGCCCGGTGCCGCAGAACATCATCTTCCTGACGGCGGATGCCTATGGCGTGCTGCCTCCGATCGCGCGCCTCACGCCCGATCAGGCGATGTATCACTTCCTTTCGGGCTACACCGCGCGCGTCGCCGGAACCGAAATCGGCGTGACCGAGCCGGAAGCCACCTTCTCCACCTGCTTCGGCGCGCCGTTCATGCCGCGTCACCCGTCGATCTACGGCAACCTCCTCAAGGAGCGCATCGCCAAGGGCGGCGTGAAGTGCTGGCTGGTCAACACCGGCTGGTCGGGCGGCAAGGCCACCATGGAAGGCATCAAGCGGATGCCGATCAAGGCAACCCGCGCGCTGCTCAACGCCGCGCTCGACGGCAGCCTCAACAGCGCCGAGTTCAAGGAAGATCCCAACTTCGGCTTCGAAGTTCCGGTCGCCGTTGCCGGGGTTGACAGCAAGCTGCTCGACCCGCGCGGTGCCTGGGCCGACCCGGCCGAGTACGACAAGACGGCGCAGGAACTGGTCCGCAAGTTCATCGACAACTTCGCCCAGTTCGAAGCGCATGTCGATGAAGGCGTGCGCAAGGCCGCCCCGGTCGCAGCCTGAGACTATCGGTCATGAGCGAGGGTGCCCACCGCGCCTTCGCCGATGACGCGAGTGTGCGGCGGATCGGCGAAGGCCTGATCCACCGGACATTGCCGAAACAGGAATGGACGCACGAGGCCCATCTGGCCGCGTGCGTCTTTCTGCTTGTGGAGCGCCCGGAGATCGTGCCCGAGCGCGACATGCCGGGCATCATCGCCGGCTACAACGAAAGCCTGGGCGGCGTGAACGACGATACGCAGGGCTATCACGAAACCGTCACCCAGCTTTATATCCGCGCGATCCGTGCGTTCCTGGCGCGCCATGGCGGCGGGTCGTTGGCCGATACGGTCCAGGCGCTGCTGGCCAGCCCGATCGCCCTGCGCGACTGGCCGCTCAGCCACTACAGCCGGGACCGCCTGTTCTCGATCGCAGCGCGAAGGGCCTGGGTGGAGCCCGACCTCGCGCCGATTGCGCCGCCCGAAATCTGACGCGCGCTCCCGGCGCTTGACTTGCAGGCGCAAGGGGTATGCAGTGGCCGCCTATCCAGGAGACGCGCTATGGGACTTTTCGACGGCATCCTCGGCCAGGTGAGCGAACATGCCGATGTGGCGAACCTTGCCGGCAAGCTCGGTATCGATCCCGCCATGGCCGAAAAAGCCATCGCCGCGCTCGGCGTCGCGCATCAGCAACCCGGCGATACGGCCACGCTGGCCGCTGAAAAGACCGGTCTCGATCTCGGCACCATCCAGCAGGTGATCGGCGCGATCGGCGGCGAAGGCTCGCTCTCCCAGTTCGCCAGCGCCATCGCTGCGGACCCGTCGAAGATCTCGGCGTTCTTCGACAAGGACGGCGACGGCAATCCGCTGAACGATCTGGGCAGACTGGCGAAGGGGCTGTTCGGGAGCTGAGCGGCGGGCTCTGGCGAAGAAGTCGGTCAAAGTTGACGCTCATCCAAGATGAACTCACCGCTTTCAGACGGCGGCACAATCGCGCGTTCGAAAAATCTGGATTTCGGTTAACGGGAGGGCGGGGACACGATCACCTCCGCCTCATAAGCGGTTACTGCTTCTCGGAAAGTATCTAAAATATCCGCAAGGCAGGCGTGAAGCACCTGCAGTCTATTTTCGAGAACGTCGGCGAGGCGCTGTCTATCGTTGAAATCGGAGATGCCTAAGCGCTCACCTCCTCCCACAATTCGGAAGCCGAACGCGCCAACATTGATATAGCCAGCTTGTATCGATTCGCGATGGGCAATTCTGTCGCGCACCGATCGCCCGCGCTCGGTGCCGATCACGAAATCGAAATGCTCTATGTGGCGCGCGCATGCCCTTGCTAGAACACATGCAACTGGTGCAGGATGGTGTTTCGCCAGATTCTTTGCAAACTGTTTGAAAGAAGATTGTTCTGCTTTGAAATAGGTCGAAAGACCCCACGCTACGCTGTCAAGCGCACGTCTGTAAGCAAGAACAAAGGCCTGATACTCAAATGACCAACGTCTCGCATTCCCGATCGCCGCCACACTGCCGGGCGGCACTGACTTGGCGAAATCGAACTTTGCGAGAATGGCGTGCAACTGGTCCTCCATCCCACGCAGTCGCTCAAGATGGTACACGGCTGCGCGATACCCGTCACGGGCAGCTTCGAGACCTGACATGAAACGCAAATAGTGTTTACGCTCCAGCGCGGGATCGCTACGCCAAGCCGCGATGAACGCCGGGCGCGGATTGATCCATTCTATGAACTTCACAAAAGGTTCATTTGCCGCGTCGCTCATTTCAAAATCGGCAGTCTCAGCAATTTCGGAAATGGCGACGGCAATATCTTTGCCGAGGAAGGCCCCAAGAGAAGCGAAGAGATCTGCCATCTCGGCATGCGACTTAGATTTTGTGGGCATACATGGTCTCTCTAATATTTAACTCGGTAAGAGCCAATTGCCCGTCTGTTCTCCAAGATCAATTCGGATAAAGCTAGGGCAAGAATGGGCGCTAAGCAGCCTTGGACGTTACGACATTTTTGTCGGCATGTCCGGAACGGCACTTTCCCCGGCGAAAGTCAGCACCCCATTCCAACTGCCACGCCACCGGAAACTACCACAGCCGCTTCACCGCGAACCCGTCGAACAGCACCTCGTTCGAAACCAGCGCCATATCCTCCGCTTGCGCCTGCGCGATCAGCAAGCGGTCGAACGGGTTCTTGTGCGGGATGTTCATTTCTCCAGCCATCCGGGCGTGATGGAGGCTGATCGGCAGCGCGACGAAGCCTTGCCCGGCGATGATCGTTTCGAAATCCTGCGCCAGTAATACCGCATCGGGCAGCTTGCCGATGCGGAACTTGGTGGCGACTTCCATCGCCGAGGCGGCGCTGACGAAGATGGCGTTGTCCGCGTCGGCGATTGCCGTTCGCGCAGTCATGCTCAGCGCTTGGTCGCCCGCCAGCCACCAGATCAGCGCGTGGGTGTCGAGCAGCAGTCTCAACCGAGGTTCCAGCCGCCCAGCTCGTCCTCGGGCAGCGGATCGTCGAACCGTTCATCCATCGCGATTTTGCCTTTGAATGCCCCGAAACACCGCCGCCCCGGCGGGTTGACCGGCACCAAGCGCACGGCCGGCACGTTCCCGCGCGCGATCACGACCTCACCCCCCGCCAGCGCTTCGGCGATCAGCCGGGAGAGGTTGGTCTTGGCATCGTGAACCGAAAACTGGGCCATGGCTTGTCTCCTTGGCTAACTATATAGCTAAGGTGCTTGGCAATCGCAACGAGCGTAGTGAGATCGACGTCCCACGCTTTCCTACACCGCCCGGCCTGCGCTATCCTCCGCGCCGCTCTTTGCCATTGTCGATCCGCCCCACCCACGCACGCCATTCGCCAGCCGGGACCTCACGATATATTGAGGAGCGCCCGACCCATTCTTCGTCATTGCGAGCCGCAGGCGAAGCAATCCAGGGCGGCTGGAGCCGCCTCTGGATCATCTCACGACCTCCGGTCGCGCACGATGACGAGATACTGGATTCAGCGAATCGGCGGCGTAGACTGTGACTTTCGATATTTCCGACAAAGCATTGTTAAAAAACGGAAAAATGCGATTTTCGAAAGTTACACACTGTAACCTTTGTAAACTTCGGAGCGGGTATCTGCGCCCCGGGCACCGCTTGCCGGCTTGGCCTCACAACCTGCAGTTGCCCGCCTGCTTCGTCTAAACCAGCCGCCGCGCCACATAGGCGTCCACATTCCCCGCCAGCACGTCCAGCGGCACGTTGCCGCCATCCACCACCGCCTGGTTGAAATCGCGCAGGTCGTATGCGCCTTCGAGCTTCGCTTTCGCGCCGTCGCGCAGGCGGTTGATTTCGGAGTGGCCCATCTTGTAACCACACGCCTGGCCCGGCCACGAGCAGTAGCGGTCCACTTCGTTGACCACTTCCTCGCGCTTGTTGCCGTTCTTTTCCATGAAGAACGCGATCGCCTGTTCGCGGGTCCAGCCCTTGGCGTGAAGGCCGGTGTCGACCACCATGCGGCAGGCGCGGAAGGCGATCGACTGGAGATAGCCGAGCCGGCCGACCGCGTCGCTGTCATACGCGCCCAGTTCGTCGGCCAGTTGCTCGCCATAGAGCGCCCAGCCTTCGGAATAGGCGTTGAAGGCGAGGATGGAGCGGATCAGCGGCAGGCGGTTGGCGTATTCGCCCTGCCAGACGTGGCCGGGGATCGATTCGTGGTGGACCAGTGTCGGCAGGTCGTACTTGCGGTGCAGATCGGTGGTGCGCAGGTTGATCCACATCTTGCCGGGGATGCTGCCGTCCTTCGATCCCGCCCCGCCATAGGCGGTGGGTGCGCCGGGTTCCTCGGACAGGGGCAGGCGGCGCACTTCGACATTGCCGGGCACCGTCTGGCGGAACGCGCGCGGCATCTGCTGGCGAATCCAGGTAATGCGGGCGCGGATGAAGGCCATGATCTCGCTCCGGCCGGGATCGCCGGCGGGGAAGATGAAGCGCTTGTCATTGCCGAGCGCGGCCATGCGCTGGCCGACAGTGCCCTTGGTGTAGCCGAGCGAGACCAGGATCGGCTCCATCCGCGCGTGGAGGGCGGCCAGTTCCTCGATCCCGCGCTGGTGGATTTCGGCGGGCGGCACGCGCGTGGTCGTGCTGGCGCGCAGGGCCCAGGCATAGAAGGCATCGCCATCGGGGCGTTCGCGCATGCCGGGATCGGACTTCGCCACGGCGCGCTGCCGCTGGAGTTCGGCCAACTGGCGTTCCAGCGCCGGGACGACCTTGGCGGCGACGATGGCGGTCGCACGGGAAGACCAGTCGCCGGGAATGCCGTTCGTGCGGCTGACCAGTGAATGGACCAGCCCGCCGCCGCCGCGCCGCGCGTCCGCAATGGTGCTGGCCAACTGCGCCAGCGCGCGATCGAGCAGGAAATCGGGCGGGACGAGGCCGTGCGCGGTGGCGACCTGCATCCGCTCAAGTTCGCCGTCGAGTTGCGCGTCGAAAAAGGTGAGCCGCGCCAGGTACGCCTCGGCATCCTCGGCATTCTTGACGGGGTGATCGGCATCAAGGAACTTGGGCGTATCAAGGTATGCCCCCACGTTCTGGATGACGACGTAGGGCGCGTTGCGCCAGCCGCCCACCGCCACATCGCCATAAGGCAGGGCGAAGCCGTCCAGAGCGGTGGAATAGGCGCTGCGCACCACGGCGAAGCTGGTGGCGGTGGTGTGATCCACCCGCGCGCTGTCGATCGCGGACAATGTAGCGAGATCGGCGCGCAGCACCCGCGCCACGGCCTGCCGCCCGGCGATCGAGCGATCTTCGAGGCGCTCACGCAGACCCGCATGCTCGCCCGTGTCCACGCCCAGCCCGGTGGCTCCTTCGGGCGCGCATTCCAGCAAGCGCCAGGCCATGCGGTCCAGCACGGCGGCCGGATCGGCGGGCGGTGCAGCGGGGGCCGCCGCCAGCGCCGGACCGGCAAGGCCGACCGTGCCGGAACAGGCAATCGCTGCCGTCGAGGCCGCCAGCATGCCCAGTGCGCTGCGCCGATCAAGCGGCGTCGAAGTTGAAAAATCGTTCATGCCGGGTTGATGGCCCGGTGCGGGCGGGCTGTCAAACCTTGGGGCAATGGGTTAGGAGCGGGCCATGGATCTGGCGCTCTCCCTGCTCTCGCTCACCGCCATTGCCCTCGTTCTTGGCGCGCTCTTCCTGTGGAAGCGCGACGGCTATCGCCGGCAAGCCTTGCTCATGCTGGTGCTGGCGGCGATCCTGGCAGGGAACATCGTGATCTGGACGCTGCCCGGCCCCTCCGGCTCGACCCTGTCGGCCGAGGCGGAGAAGCAATTGCCGAAATGACCGTTACTTGATCGGGCAATCCGGCGAGAGGCGCATGTCGAGGTAGTTATCGACCGAGGCCATCAACGGCTCGATCTCGGTCTCGTAGAAGTGGTTGGCGCGCGGGATCTCGTCGTGGTGGATGGTGATGTGTTTCTGGGTGCGCAGCTTGTCGACCAGCTTCTGCACCGAATTTGGCGTCACCACCGTATCACCCGCGCCCTGGACGATGATGCCCGAGGCGGGGCAGGGGGCAAGGAAGCTGAAATCGTACATGTTGGCCGGCGGCGAAACGGAGATGAAGCCCCGGATTTCCGGGCGGCGCATGAGGAGCTGCATGCCGATCAGCGCGCCGAAGGAATAGCCCGCGATCCACGTGGTCGATGCTTCGGCGTGGATGGACTGCACCCAGTCGAGCGCGGCGGCAGCGTCGGACAGTTCGCCGATGCCGTTGTCGAAGCTGCCCTGGCTGCGCCCGACGCCGCGGAAGTTGAACCGCAGGGTGGCAAAGCCGCGGTTGACGAAGGTCTTGTAGAGGTGCTGGGTCACGCGGTCGTTCATGGTCCCGCCCGCCTGCGGATGCGGGTGAAGGATCATCGCCACAGGCGCGCGCGGGCGCGGCGCGGGCTGGAAGCGACCTTCGAGACGACCTTCGGGACCGGGGAAAATAACGGCTGGCATGAGCGTTTTGTGACCTGACCTGTTGAAACCACCGCGAAACAGAGGCAAGCGGATGGACGTGGCAGTGAAATTGTGAAGGATCGCTATATAGATTCCTTCGTCACGAAAACAACTTCGCGAAGGCGATGACTTACCAGGACCTCTATCTCGATCACGCGGCCACCGCGCCGCTGCTGCCGCAGGCCCGCGAAGCCTGGGCGCAGGGCGTTGAAATGTGGGCCAATCCATCGAGCCCGCACCGTGCCGGGCGGGCTGCCCGCGCGGCGCTGGAGGATGGCCGCGCGCGGATGAAAGCAGCGCTGGGCTGGGATGGGGAAGTGGTGTTCACCTCCGGCGCGAGCGAGGCGCTGGCGCTGGCGATCACGCGCGCGCAGGCTCCGTTGGCGGCGGTGAGCGCGGTGGAGCATGAAGCGGTGCTGCGCCACGCGGGCGATGCCCGGCGGCTGGCAGTGGGGGCTGACGGGCTGGTCGATCCGCAAACTTGTGCGCTGGCCGGGCTGGTCGCCGTGCAGCAGGTCAATAACGAGACCGGGGTGATTCAGCCGCTCACCGCCATTGCCGAGGCGGTGCGCGCAGGCGGCGGGGTGCTACTGGTCGATGCCGCGCAGGGTGCGGGGAAGCTGCCCGTTCCGGCGGCCGATCTGGTGGCGCTATCGGCACACAAGTTCGGCGGGCCGATCGGCACCGGGGCGCTGCTGGTGCGTGACTGGGCTTTGCTTTCGCCCACTGGCGGGCAGGAGCGTGGCTACCGCGCCGGTACAGAGAACCTTCCCGGCGTTCTGGCGATGGTGGCGGCGCTGGAAACGGAGCGCGGCTGGCTGATCGAGGCTGCGCGGTTGCGAGCGATGCTGGACCAAGGCATCGGCGAAATGGGCGGCCAGTTGATCGCCGGGCAGGCCGAACGGGTGCCGACGATCGCGGCCTATCGCATGCCGGGCCGGTCCGCCAATGCGCAACTCATCCGTTTCGACGGGATGGGCATCGCGGTGTCCGCCGGCAGCGCCTGTTCCTCGGGTTCGCTGCGCACCAGCCATGTATTGACGGCGATGAACGTCGATGGTGCGGCGGAGGTGATCCGGGTATCGCTCGGCCGGGAGACGCGCGAGGCCGATGTTCTACGGTTCCTGGCCGGCTGGCGGGAGATCGCAGGGGCATGATCTATCTCGATTACCAGGCGACCACGCCGCTCGCCCCCGAAGCGCGCGAGGCGATGCTGCCGTGGCTGGGCGGGCCGGATACGCTGGGCTGCGCTAATCCGCACAGCCCGCACCGCCCAGGCCGCGCCGCTGCCGCCGCCGTCGCAGTGGCGCGCGATCAGGTGGCGGCACTGCTGCCAGCGGGCGGCCGGGTGATCTTCACCAGCGGCGCGACCGAGGCGCTGAACCTTGCAATCGCCGGGACGGCTGCCACGAGGATCGCGGTCAGCGCGATCGAGCATGCCGCGGTGCTGGATACGGCGCGCGTGTACGATGCGGGGCTGACGATCCTGCCGGTAGACGGGCGGGGGCTGGTCGATCCGGCGGCCGTTCCCGATGGCGAAATCGGGCTGGTCTCGGTGATGCAGGTCAATAACGAGATCGGCACGGTGCAGCCGGTCGCAGAGCTGGCGGCGCGGGCGCATGAAGCGGGCGCGCTGTTCCTGTGCGATGCGGTGCAGGGGTATGGCAAGATGACCGCGCCCGCAGACGCGGACCTGATCGCGATATCGGCCCACAAGATCTATGGCCCCAAAGGCATCGGTGCGCTGTGGGTGCGTGACGGCGTTGCGCTGGCACCTTTGATCCATGGCGGCGGGCAGGAACAGGGGCTGCGATCGGGCACGCTGTCACCGGCGCTGTGCGCCGGGTTCGGCGCTGCTGCTGTGGTTGCGCGCGAAGAGATGGCGGCGGATGCGGCGCATGTCGAAACGCTGTGGACTGCCGCGCGCGGGGTGCTTTCGCGGTGGACCGTCAACGGCTGCGAACAGGCGCGTTGGCGCGGTAACCTTAACGTCCGGCGCGACGGGCTCGACGTGGCGAGGCTGATGTCCGATCTGCGCGGGCTTGCCTTTTCGGCAGGATCGGCCTGCGCGAGCGGGTCGGGACGGACCAGTCATGTGCTCAAGGCGCTGGGACTGGACGAAAAACAGGCCAAAAGCTCTATCCGTCTCGGATTCGGACGATATAGTACGCTCCGGGAAATCGAGGATGCCTGCGCAATGATCGATGAGGCGGCAGCGGCGCAGGGAGTGTGAATTTGCTGAACATTGAATTCTTGAGCGCTGACGGCACGCGCGCCACGGTGACGGCGCAGGAAGGCGCGCGCCTGCTGGAAGTGGCGCAGAACGCCGGGATGCCGCTCGAAGGCACCTGTGAAGGGCAGATGGCCTGCTCGACCTGCCACGTGCTGATCGCGCCGGATTGGTTCGAAAAGCTGCCCGCGGCCTCGGGTGAAGAGGAGGATATGCTCGACCTTGCCGCCGGGGTGCAGCGGACCAGCCGGCTGTCCTGCCAGATCACCCTGACGGCGGCGCTCGATGGCATGCGGGTGAAAATCCCCGCAGTCGCGCACGATATGCAGATCGGCTGAGGGTTATGCGCTGGCGCTGGCATGCTCCAGCGCATCGATCAACGCCTGAGAAAACGCGGGGATGTCGTCCGGCTTGCGACTGGTGATAAGGTTGCCGTCCACCGCTACTTCCTGATCGACCACGTTTGCCCCTGCATTGCGCAAGTCGGTGCGGATCGAGGGCCAGCTTGTCACCGTGCGGCCTCGGATCAGGTCCGCTTCGGCCAGCAGCCACGGCCCGTGGCAGATCGCTGCGACCGGCCGTTCGAGCGCCGCCATCTCGCGAACGATCTCGATCGCCTGGGCGTTCATTCGCAGCACGTCCGGGTTCATCTGGCCACCCGGGAGGACCAGACCGGCGAACTCTTCCGGGCGCACCGCATCCACGGTCAGGTCCACCTGCACGCTGTCACCCCAGTCGGTATGCTGCCAGCCGCGTATCTCGCCCGGTTCCAGGCTGGCGATGACGGTCTTGTGCCCGGCCTTGTTCAACGCATCGCGCGGGCCGGTCAGTTCGGATTGCTCGAAACCGTCGGTTGCCAGGATCAGCACGGGCTTGGTCATCATCGTTCTCCGGATAAATGGCATGGGGAAAGGGATATGGCGATCAATGAACGGCGGAAAACTTCGGTTCCCGGCGTTCCCCTCGGCCGGGCGCGTTGCTAGGGCCATTTGGCCATGGTGAGCCCGAACGACGCAGCCGATCCCTTCGACGCGATCATCGACGCGCCTTTCGACAAGGCGCTGTCGCAGCGTTACCTCGTCTATGCCCTGTCCACGATTACAGCACGTTCGCTGCCGGACCTGAGAGACGGCCTGAAGCCGGTGCACCGCCGGCTGTTGTGGGCAATGCGCCAGCTTCGGCTCGATCCGGGCCAGGCGTTCAAGAAATCCGCGCGCGTCGTCGGCGATGTGATCGGCAAATATCACCCGCACGGCGATGCCTCGGTCTACGATGCGATGGTCCGCCTCGCGCAGGATTTCTCGCTGCGCTATCCGCTGGTTGAAGGGCAGGGCAACTTCGGCAACATCGATGGCGATAATGCCGCCGCCTATCGGTATACCGAAGCCCGGCTGACGCGCACGGCGATCCAACTCATGTCCGGGCTGGATGAAGGCACGGTCGATTTCCTGCCGACCTACAACGGCGAAGAGAGCGAGCCGGAAATCTTTCCGGGGCTGTTCCCCAATCTTCTCGCGAACGGCGCGACCGGCATCGCGGTGGGCATGGCGACTTCGATCCCCAGCCACAACGTCGCCGAGATCGTCGATGCGACGCTGCTGTTGATCGACAACCCGCAGGCCGACCATGCTCAACTGATGACACTGTTCAGCGGCCCCGACTTTCCCACCGGCGGCCTGGTGGTGGACAGTCCCGAGGCGATTTCGCTCGCTTACGAAACCGGCAAAGGTGCGTTTCGGGTTCGCGGGCGGTTTTCCACCGGGCGCGATGCGGAGGGCAACTGGGAAGCGACCGGCATCGAGAAGCTGGGCAGCGGCCAGTGGCAACTGGTTATCAGCGAAATCCCCTACATGCTGCCCAAGGGCAAGCTGATCGAGCAGATTGCCCAGGCAATCGTCGATCGCAAGCTGCCGATCCTCGATGACATGCGCGACGAGAGCGATGAGGACATCCGCATCGTCCTCGTGCCCAAGAGCCGCAATGTCGATCCGGAACTGCTGAAGGAAAGCCTCTATCGGCTGACCGACCTCGAAAGTCGTTTCAGTCTCAACCTCAACGTGCTGGATTCGCATCGCACGCCGGGGGTGCTGGGGCTCAAGCTGCTGTTGTCGGAGTGGATCTACAGCCAGATCGACATCCTGCTGCGCCGCACCCGGCACCGGCTGGAAAAGATCGCCAGCCGGCTGGAACTGGTCGAAGGCTATATCGTCGCGTACCTCAACCTCGACCGGATCATCGAGATCATCCGGACCGAGGACGAGCCCAAGCCGGTGATGATGGCCGAATTCGACCTGACCGACCGGCAGGCCGAGGCGATCCTCAACATGCGGCTGCGGTCCTTACGGCGGCTGGAGGAAATGGAACTGCGCCAGGAGCGCGACGACCTGCTGAAGGAGCAGGACGAGCTCAACAAGCTGCTCGACAGCCCGGCGCGCCAACGCACCCGGTTGAAGCGCGATCTTCACGCCTTGCGCAAGGATTATGCCGAGGACACTGCGCTCGGACGCCGCCGCACCACCATCGCGCTCGCTGCGCCGACGGTGGCATTCAGCATGGACGCGATGATCGAGAAGGAGCCGGTGACGGTGATCCTGTCGGCGCGCGGCTGGATCCGGGCGGCCAGGGGGCATGTGGCGCTGGGGCCTGACAGCAAGGGGGGCGATTTCAAGTTCAAGGAAGGGGATGGCCCCGCTTTTGCCTTCCACGCGCAGACGACCGACAAGCTGCTGATCGCGGCGGACAACGGCCGGTTCTACACCCTGGGGGCTGACAAGCTGCCGGGCGCGCGCGGCTTTGGCGAGCCGATCCGGACGATGGTCGATATCGACGCCGATGCGCAGATCGTCGCCGCGCTGATCCACAAGCCGAACGGGCAACTGCTGCTGGCATCGAACGCCGGGCGCGGCTTTGCGGTCGAGACCGGTGAAATCCTGGCAGAGACCCGCAAGGGCAAGGGCGTCATGTCGACCAAGCCGGGCGTGCGCCTCGCGATCGTGCGCGAAATCCCGGCGGAGCACGATCACGTCGCCGTGGTCGGCGATAACCGCAAGCTGGTGGTGTTCAGCCTTGAGGAACTGCCGGTCATGGCCAAGGGGCAGGGCGTCACTCTCCAGCGCTATCGCGACGGCGGCCTGTCCGACGCGGTGACGCTGCGGCTGGAAGAGGGCCTGTCGTGGACGATGGGCGGCGAGAGCGGCCGCACCCGCACCGAAAAGGACTTGGTGATGTGGAAGGTGGCGCGCGGGGCCGCGGGGCGGCTGCCGCCGAATGGTTTTCCGCGGGACAACAAGTTCTGAGCGGGTCGATAAGCTCGCTACCCAGCTCGTCATCCCGGGCTTGACCCGGGATCCCGCTTTTCTTCCAGCCGGATTAAGCGGGGCCCCTCTGAGTTCACAAACGAAGTGCAACACCTCAGACAGGTGCTGCCATGTCGAGATA
>NZ_BMZA01000015.1 GCF_014652555.1 Novosphingobium colocasiae | reverse complement strand
TCGCAGGTTCAAATCCTGCCCCCGCAACCAATATATCATCCCATCCAAATCACACAGGTGGCTGCTATAGCGCTGCCTTATTGCGTCCATGCCGAACGCATATTGTACCGTGCGCGGGTGCCGCTTCACAGCCGGCTTTCGTCGCCCCGATTCCGCGTCTTGCGGAACGGCGCGGGCGCAAGACAAGCATCGCAGCCTCGTGGCGCGGATCGGGAGTGGATATGGCTGGATTGAAGCGCAACGTCGCTGGTGCGCTGCTGGGCGCGTTGCTGGCATCGTGTTCGGGCGGGCGTGATGAAGCCGGCGATGGCAACTGGACGCTTTACGGGCTGGACAGCGCCGAGCAGCGGTTCAGCCATCTGGAGCAGATCACCCCGGAAACCGTCGGCCGGCTTGGCCTGGCATGGAGCATGGACCTGCCAGCGCAGGCGCGTTCTTTGCAGGGGACGCCGCTGGCGATCGACGGTGTCCTTTACTTCTCGACATCGCCGTCGAAGGTCTACGCTGTCGAAGCGGCGACCGGCAAGCAACTGTGGGAGTATGACCCGCAGGCCGGCATCCAGCATCCGCGCGTGCTGCGCACCAGCCACCAGGGCAGCCGGGGGATTGGCTACTACAAGGGCGCGATTCTCCTCGCCAGCCTGGACGGGCGGCTGATCTCGATCGATTGCAAGACCGGTAAGCCGCGCTGGATCGTCAACACCATCGAGGAAGCGGATTCGCGCAAGGTCATCACCGGCGCGCCGCGTGTGTTCGCGGGCAAGGTCATCGTCGGCAATTCCGGCGCGGATTTCGGCACGCGCGGCTATGTGACGACGTATGATGCCGAAACCGGCCGCAAGCTGTGGCGGTTCTACACTGTTCCCGGCGACCCGGCGAAGGGCTTCGAGGACAAGGCGCAGGAGATGGCGGCCAAGACCTGGACCGGCGAATGGTGGCGCTGGGGCGGCGGCGGTACCGTGTGGAACGGGATCACCTACGACAAGGAGCTGAACCGGATCTACATCGGCGTCGGCAATTCCTCGAACTACAACCCGGCCCAGCGCAGCCCCGGCGGCGGTGACAACCTGTTCCTCGCCTCTATCGTCGCGCTCGATGCCGATACCGGCAAGTATGTGTGGCATTACCAGGAAAACCCGCGCGAGGCATGGGACTGGAAGGCGACGAACGAGATGATCCTGACGCAGATGGACATCGGTGGCGAAAAGCGGCCGGTGCTGATGCAGGCGGCGATCAACGGCTTCTTCTATATCCTCGACCGGCGCGACGGAAAGCTGCTGTCGGCCAACAAATATGCCAAGGCGACCTGGGCGGACCGCATCGACCTCAAGACCGGCCGTCCGGTCGAGATCAAGAACGCCCGCTACGAAGATGGTCCGGTGACGATGTATCCCTCGCAGCTCGGGGCGCACAACTGGCAGGCGATGTCCTACAATCCGGAGCTTGGCCTGGCGTTTATCCCGATCCTGAAGCAGCCCGGCACCTATTGGACTACGCCGGAAAAGGCCAAGGAAGCGGAGAGCTTCGTGCTGGGCGTCAAGCACTATGAATTCGCGCTCGGATCGCGGTTCAGCCTGGCCAAGGTCGAGCCGGATGACGGCACCGGCGGCTTGCTCGCCTGGGATCCGAAGACCGGCAAGGCGCGCTGGACGGTGAAGTACAAGACGGGCTGGAACGGCGGTACGCTGGCGACAGCGACCGGGCTGGTGTTCCAGGGAGACGCAGCAGGCTGGTTCCACGCTTATGAGGCGGGGACCGGCAAGGAACTGTGGAAGTTCGATGCGCACAACGGCATCATCGCGCCGCCGATCACCTATCTTGCCGGCAATCGGCAATATGTGACGCTGCTGGTCGGCTATGGCGCAGCCGCGCCGGACGATCCGGGCTGGCGTTTCGGCAAGCACCTGCCGCGCGTTCTGACCTTCGTGCTGGACGGCAAGGCCAAGCTGCCCGCGACCCCGCCGCCCAATCCGCCGCTCGAAATCTTCGACAACCCGGCGTTCAAGATCGATCCCGCATCGGCTGCGCGCGGGCGCGACCTCTGGCTGCGCAACTGCTCGATCTGTCACCGGCCGGGCGGCGGCACCGCCAACTGGCCTGACTTGCGCGAATCCGCCATGGCGCACGATTACGAGAGCCTGCGCAAGATCGTGAAGGACGGCGCGCTGGCCCAGCTTGGCATGCCGCAGTTCGACGAACTGTCGGACCAGGACATCCACGACATCAACAACGCGGTATACGACTATTCGCGCAAGGCCCTGCGCGGTGAGAAGGAAGACGGGACGACCCGGCTGTTCTGACCCAGCGCGAAGTGATGAAGACGGCCCCGGAAGCGATTCCGGGGCCGTTTTTCTGTCCGATCTTGCGCGACGGAAGTGGCAGTGCCACCGTGTGTCGGTTCAGCGTCCCGCCATCGCCTTCACATCGATGGATTCCAGCATGGCTTCCAATCGGGTGTCGAGGATCGCGTCCTTGTAGAACGAGGCATCAGCGACATCGCCTTCGAAGAACATCGTCTGGATGCCCGCCTTCTGCGCCATCTTGGCCATGATCATCTGGCCGTTCGACGCCGAGCGGCAGGTGCGGGTGGAGTGGAAGACGACGCCGTCGATATTGTACTTCTCGCAGTCCTTGATCAGCAACTGCCCCAGAACCTTGGCATTGTGGTTGAACGGGCACAGCAGATAGTGCTTGGCCATGCCCAGCAGCGGGTCTTCCACGTCGATCAGGTGCGGTTCGTGCCAGAACGAGGTGTGGGTATAGCGGCCGCAGACCACCGCGGCGTCGTTGGCGGCGAACTTGTTGGCGAGCCAGCCGACCTTGTTCCAGTTCATGATCCCGTCGAACGCCAGGCGGTAGCGTTCGCGCGGGAGGGCGGGGATGCCCTCTGCCACCCGCTGTTCGATTTCGGTTTTCACACCGGCGAAGAAATCCACCAGGTCCTGGTTGCCGGGCAGGAAGTTGATCGGGGCGATGCAGGCGACCCAGTCCCAGAAGGTGGCCGGGGTCGGCTGCGCCTTGCACAGGTCCAGAGCGTCCATCCGCAGTTGCCCGGCGATCTTGATGTAATGCATCGCCTCGCGCAGTTTTTCCCAGTCGAACGCCCGCCCGGTGGTATGTTCGAGGAAGGCGATCAACTGGCGGAGCTGGTCGGCGACATAGCGGGCAGCCGCTTCCCACTCCTCGCCCTTGATGTAATCGAAATCGGGCTGGTTGCCCCACAGCAGCGGGTAGGACACCTTGAAGAACGGCAGCGACTTGTCGAAGATGCGGTAGGAAATCTCGTCCCACTGCTGGCCGGTGCTGCACCCGGCATAGGCGTTGACGATCAGGTCCGGCGCGGGGAGCCGCGAGGCGAGGACCATATCATCGGCGACGGCCGTGCTCGCCGGGTTCTCCGCCTCGCGGCGGGTCAGGACTGCGCAGCCCAGCGTGGTGCGGGCATAGGAGCACAGTTCGCGCAGATAGCCATATTCCTCGCCCATGGCCTGGGCCGGGCCTTCCATGTGGGTGGCGGCGAGGCGGGCCCCGAACGCTTCGGCATGGCACCACTCAATCCCCATCGCCTGGAAAATCGGATTGAGCGCGGCCCCGTTGTACCAGACGACGGTGGCACCGCGTTCGCGCGCGGTGAAGATGTTGTCCCAGTAATCCTTGACGAGTTTGCCGCCGGCGCGAGTGCTGGTGAGGCGGTTGGCGGGGGCGGGGGTTTGCAGTGGCTGGTTCATGCCGGAATTCTCCTGGAGCGGGCGCCGGGGGCGCAGCAAGCGGTCAGTGAGCGGCCACGCCGCGCTTCATGGTCTCGACAAGCGCCTCGACCCGGGTCTTGAGCATTTCGAGCGCCAGCCCCTCATGCTCGGTCTCGATGAGCAGGAAGGGGATGTCGCGGGCGAGCAGCGCTTTGCGGATTTCGGGGAAGTAGAGCATGTGCGGTTCGCAGAACTTGGGCAGCAGGATGATCGCCGCCTGCGATCCGCTGGCCTCTATTGCGGTCAGCAACGTGTCCGCCCCATCCACCGTCTTTTGCGCGCGGGTGCCGCACGGGACCGTGACGTTGCGGTTGAAATACCAGTCGGTCAGCGCATCAAGCGGATCGCCGGTTGCATCGACGTCGGTGGCGATGAAGCGATAGCCGGTGAACAGATCGTCGTCAGCGATCGATACGCCGCAGCTTTCGATCATGTCGAACACCTCGGGACGCGGGGCATGGCAATAGTGGCCTGACAGGAACAGCCGCACAGCGCCGGAAGGTGCCCCGGCAGCGGCCTGTGCCAGCGCCGGGACCAATTGTTCCATGATGGCGATGTGCTCCGCCACGTCCATCACCATCGCAGACTGGACGATGGCCTGCATCTGCCGGGCGCTGATCCGTGCGGTGCCCGCGCGGCGCATGTCCATCACCTTGCGCATCAGTGCCCGGTCGCGGTTGTAGAGCGCGATGCTGTCGGCGAGCGCGGCAGCGGACGGGGCGGTGCCGGTCAGCGCGGCGAGCGCGGCGGCCATCTCGGCAATCCGTTCGCGCACGGCGACGCGCGATGCCGGTTCGTCCATCGAAGCGGGGAACTGGGCGAGGTGGATAGGGCGATCCTCTATCGCGAAGCGCAGCGCGTCGAGCGCGCCGAGCAGGGCGACGCAGTGATCGACGGCGTAGATCGCATCGAACACGTCCAGCCGGCCCTTGGCCCCCTGATCGGCCAGGCTGCGCGAGTAGGCGCAGTAGAATTCATAGATGAGGCTGCGCCCGTCGGTGATCGCCTCGCTCGATTCCTGCACAAGCGAGGGCAGGGCACCGGCAGCATGCACCAGTTCCAGCGGGAAGTTCATCGGCAGCACACCCACCGCCTTGCGCCCGGTCCGGCGTTTCCAGCGAGCCACGTATTCCAGCGGCGCAGCAGCGGCTTCGGACAGCGTGCCGAGGAGACGGACGACGGTCGCATCGACCGATCCGGCTGCGTTCTCGAAAATCATATCAGACAAGACATACCCCGTTTTGAGCGGCGACCAGCGTGGCGATCATCAGCATTTCGGCTGACCCTGCGTGCCACGGGGTCTCTGTAACAGATGCTTATAGTGATTCGAACTCACCTTAGGATTACCAGACTTCGTTTTCCGGTCAAACAGTCGATTTTAATTCATATAAATAAAGTAAAATCATAGGTTTAAATCTAAAAAACCGGTTTACGAAAATCCCGGTTTACGCCCGCCGGATTGGTGCGTTAAAACGGCTTCACGTTTGAACGACTCACACAAAGTGAGAATCATTCGAGGGAGACAGAAAGATGGGTGAGGTTTCGACAGGTTTGCGGCACGCACGAACGGCAAGCGTGGCCGCGCTGGCGGTTGCGCTGGGAGTGGCGGGCGCGCCGGTTGCCTGGGCTCAGGACACGCCGCCCCAAGACGCTGCGGAAGCAGCGCAGCCGGCCAACGATATCGTCGTCACCGGATCGCGCATCCAGCGCAGCGGCTTCGACACGCCTACCCCGGTCACCGCGATCGCTGCCGAGGCGCTGACCAAGGCGGCACCGTCCAACCTGCCCGATGCGTTGAATCAGTTGCCGCAGTTCAAGAATTCGCAAAGCCCGGCCTCGCGTGAACGCATCACGGTGAACAGCCAGGTACAGGTGGGCAACTTCCTCAACCTGCGTGGGCTCCAGCCGCAGCGCACTCTGGTGCTGCTCGACGGCGTGCGGGTGCCGCCCACCGCTCCGAACGGCGCGGTCAGCATCGATACGCTGCCCCAGGCTCTTGTGCAGCGCGTTGACGTGGTGACCGGCGGTGCCTCGGCGGTGTACGGCTCGGACGCGGTCGTCGGCGTCGTCAACTTCGTGCTCAACAAGAAGTTCACCGGCCTGCAACTCACCGCACAGAACGGCATCTCCACCTATGGCGATGCCCATAGCTACAAGCTTGGCGCGACCGGTGGCCTGTCGCTGATGGACGATCGCCTGCACATCCTTGCCAGCGTCGAGCGCAACTCGTCAGGCAAGGTCTCGCGGTTCGACAAGCGTCCGCTGGCGAAGGCGGGGAAGAACTACTGCACCATCGGCACTGGCACCGAAGCTTCGCCTTATACCCTGCTGGAAGGCTGCCACAGCCAGATTGCAACGTATGGCGGCCTGATCGGCGGGACCGCTACTCCCGCCGCGCTGAAGGGCAAGCAGTTCCTTCCCGACGGAACCATCGCCGCGTTCAACCCCGGTGGTGCCGGGGGCGTTGGCGGGGACGGCGCAGTCCTGCCCACCTCGCAAGACCTGATTGCCCCACTGGAAACCTGGCAGACCTTCGGACGCATCGCATATGAATTTTCGCCCGCGATCAGCGCCCATGTGCAGGGTTCCTGGTCAGAGGCGGTCAATGGCCGCTACGACCACGGCGCTACGGTGCTCACCGGGGGCACTGCGCAAGGGCTGATCATCCAGTCCGACAACTATTTCCTCAGACCAGAGGTTCGGGCGCTGATGACACCTGGATCAACGTTCACCCTTGGGCGCTGGGTTGATCCCGAAGTCGCCAAGGCGATGGGCAAGAACGACCTGCCGATCCCGACCACCAAGCAGACGTCGCGCAGCCTGATGCTCAATGCGGGGCTCGAGGGCAGCATCGGTGGGTCGTGGAAGTGGGATGCGAACTACGTCCACGGCGAAACCAAGTTCCACTCGGACACGCACGAAGTGAACATGCTCAAGCTGTTCGCGGCGGTGGATTCGGTGAACGACGGGGCGGGCAACCCGGTTTGCCGTGTCAGCATCACCAACCCGGGGCTTTATCCCGGCTGCGTCGCGTTCAACCCGTTCGGGGTGGGGGCGCCGTCTGACGAGGCGATCGACTATGTGTTCGCGCATTCGATCTGGTCGGTGAAGAACAGGATGGACAGCGGGTCGGTCAACCTGACCGGCAAACTGTTCAACACTTGGGCCGGCCCGGTCTCGGTGGCGGTCGGCGGCGAAATCCGCAAGCAGTCGCTGCTCCAGACCAGCAACGCCGATCCCGGCGTGCCGATCGATCTCACCGGCTTGCGCGGGCTGCCCGCCTTCCCGGTGCGGTTCAACACCGTCAATGTCGGCTCGGCCAAGGGCTCGGTGAACGTCAAGGAACTTTACGGCGAAATCGAGGTGCCGCTGGCGCGCGACATGCCGTTCCTCAAGTCGCTGAATGTCAGCGGCGCGGCGCGCTACACCGATTACAGCACCAGCGGCGGCGTGACGACCTGGAAGCTCGGTGCGGATTACCAGCCGTTCAGCGATCTGCGTCTGCGCATCACCAAGTCTCGCGACATCCGGGCACCCAGCCTTTATGACCTTTTTGCCGGCGATCAGCAATCGCTGCGCGTGATCGTCGATCCGCATACCGGGGTTTCCAAGCCGGTCATCAGCGTGGTCACCGGGAACAACACCTTGACGCCCGAGATCGGCAACACGCTGACGTTCGGCGGTGTCTATCGGCCAAGTTGGTTGCCGGGCCTGGGGCTGTCTGTCGATGCTTACGATATCAAGATCAAGGATGCGATCACCTCGATCGATCCGGTGGTCGCGCTTCAGTCCTGCGAGGATTCGGGCGGTACCGGGCCGACCTGCAGCCTGATAGACCGCCCGCTGCCGTTCTCGGATCATTCGGCCGACAACTTTCCCAATTCGATCACACAGTTGCCGATCAACGTTGCCACCCTGCGCCAGCGCGGCATCGATTTCGAACTCAACTATGCGCTGGATGCGGCAGAGCTTATTCCCGGCGCAAACGGCAAGTTCCAGGTCCATGGGCTGCTGTCGCACATCTACGATTTCAAGACCGACCTCGGTCTGAACCAGCCCATCCAGCAAAGCGCGGGCTATCGCACCATTCCCAAGTGGAGCGGTTCAGTGTCAGTATCGTATGACAGCGAGAAGTTCGGCATCTTCATCCAGGAGCGCTTTACAGGCTCTTACAAGATGGCGCTCTACAAGCGTCTGGATACCGGTGCGGATGGCCAGCACTTTGCTAATGCCGATCATGCCCCGAACATCGGTTATACCGACGTGACCATCACGGCCCGGCCGCTGGCGGATAACCCGCGCGCAGAGCTCTTCCTGACCATCAACAACCTCTTCAATGCCAAGGCCCCGGTGCTGTTTCCCAGCGCCGCGAACTCGGTGAACCTCTACTATCCGACGGTTCGTTCCACTTACGACATCATGGGCCGCTACTTCACGGCCGGCGTCCGGGTTAAGTTGTAATCCCTCACGGATTGCACAGGAAAGGGGGCGGGGCCGCAAAGCCCCGCCCCCCTTTTGCCCTCCGGGTCTTTAGAGCCAAGGGCATGAAATCTGAATCACTTGCCGTTCGTGTCGAGCGAAGTCGAGACACCTGAGTACAGCGTCAGCGTGTCTCGACTTCGCTCGACACGAACGGAACTCGTGGTGCTGGTTAAACGCTCGATGCTCTAGCTCAGCGCGCAGGGCGTGGGATAAGGCGGCCTTCGCGCAGCCAGTCGCTCAGCGCGAATTTCTGGATCTTGCCCGACGAGGTGAGCGGGAAATCGCGCGTTTCGCACCACAGCGCCGGTGTCTTGTGCGGGGCAAGGCGATCGCGGCAGAACTGGTGCAGAGCTTCGAACGAGAGCGCATGCCCCTCTGCCGGTTGGACCACCGCCAGCACTACCTCGCCCCAGCGTTCGTCGGGCAGGCCGATCACCGCCGCCTGGGCTACGGCGGGATGATCGAACAGCGCGTCCTCGATCTCGCGCGGGTAGATGTTCATCCCGCCGCGGATGATCATGTCCTTCAATCGGCCGCTGATCGACAGATAGCCGCGAGCGTCCAGCGTGCCGAGATCGCCGGACCGCAGCCAGCCTTCGGGCGTCAGCACGGACGTGGTTTCCGCTTCGCGCCCGAAATAGCCGATCATCGTCTGGTAGCCCCGGAACCAGATTTCGCCGGTTGCCCCGGTGGGTAGCGGAGCGCCGGTTTCGGGATCGCGGATGGCGATCTCCACGTTGGGCAGCGCCCGGCCCAGGGTGTGGGCAAGCTCCTGCGCGCCATCGCCGATCGCGGTGGTCGATACCGTGCCGCTCGCCTCGGTCTGTCCGAAGGTTATCATCATCCGGCAGCCGATGCGCTGGGCCACCCGGTCGAACAGCGCGGGCGGGACCGGCGCTGCGCCGGTCAGCAGGACTTCGATGCTCGACAGGTCAAACCGGGCGCAATCGGGGTGATCGAGCAGGGCGAGGATCATCGTCGGGACCAGCAGCATCGCGTTGCAGCGTTCGGCCTGCGTCAGTTCCAGCGTCAGCGCCGGGTCCCATTCGGGCATCAGCACATAGGCACCGTGCTGCGACAGCGTTGCCATCGACGTCAGTACCGAGCCACCGACGTGGCACATCGGCATTGCATTGAGCCATACGCCATACCGCCGAAAGCCGATGCGTTCGGCGACATAGCGCGGCGGGTTGATCGCGCCGCGATGGTGCAGCACCGCGCCTTTGGGGCGTCCGGTGGTGCCCGAAGTGAACTGCACCAGCAACGGTGCGTCGGGGCTAACGACCGGCAGCGTGGCTGCGGCCGAATCGCTGGCGAGGAATTGCGACCAGTCCGCAAGGGCAATGGTGGCAAGGCCGGGAAGCCGCGCGGAACGGATCGCATCGGCCATCGCGGCGATATCGCTGCCGCGCCAGGTTCCGGAATGGAACAGCGCGACGGCACCGCAGTCCTCCAGAATTGCCGCCATTTCGGCCTCGCGATACGCGGGGTTGGCGGGTACCAGCACCATCCCGGCCAGCGCCACGCCATGCTGCAGCATGACCCATTCGGGGCAGTTGGGGGCGCAGATCGCGATACGATCTCCGGGCTGGAACCGGACGAGGAGGGCGCGCGCGACGTTTTCGGCGATTTCGAGAAGTTCGGCGTATGTCCAGCGATGGCGTTGCGCCGGATCGGCAACGCCGGAAACCAATGCGATCCTTTCCCCAGACACAGCTGCCGCTTCGCGCAGCAGGCCGCCCAGCGTCATATCGCGGACGGTATCATCACGGGTGGATGACGCTGCGGTTTGCAGCGCTGCGTTATCGATCGAGGGCGATGCCATTTCGCGAAACCTTCTCCTGCTTCCGCCGCCGCGTTGGCGGGCGAAACACAATCTATTTTAACTCACTAAGCTCTGCTGAAAAAGTGCCGACGCGTCAACAGCGCTAAGGCTTGTCCGGGTCGTCCGCGCATCAACATGTGTTATAAATCATTATATATCAGATATAAAAATAGGAAATCTGAACCGGATTGCCGCGGCGGCAAAGCTGCAGCAAAGTTTTGACAATGAACTCACCTGTTTATACCGTGCCGCGTGCAAACTGCCATGGAGAGCCGAGTTCAATGTCTGTCAGCCATATCGTGCGTCCACTCGAACAATCGCGCCTGATCGTCACCGGAGGAACCTCGGGGACCGGCCTTGCCACCGCGCTGGCCTTTGCCGGGTCAGGGTTGCGCACGATGGCGCTGATCGGCCGTAACGCCGAGCGGGGTGAGGCGGCGCGGGCGAAAGTGCTGGCGGCATTTCCCGACGCGCAAGTGGAATTCATCGCTGCCGACGCCGCTGATGCGATGCAGGCACAGGATGCGGTCGATCGGGCCGGCAAGGCGATGGGCGGAATCGATATTCTGGTCAACAGCACTGTCGCCGCAGTCGTGCCGCAACTGTTTCACCTGATCCCGATCGAGCAACTGGCCGCCATCGCCGGTGAACAGATGATCGCGCCGATCCACATGTGCCGGGCGGCCATGCCGTGGATGCGCGAGCAGAACGGCGGTGCCATCGTCAATATCGCGTCCGATGCCGGGAAGGCGACCACGCCGGGCGAAAGCGTGATCGGCGCGGCAATGGCCGGCATCATCATGTTCACCCGGACCCTGGCAATGGAAGCCAAGCGCAGCGGGATCCGGGTCAATGCGATCACCCCGTCGCTGATCGAAGGGACGATCGCCTATCATCGCACCATGGGTGACGAATTCAGCAACAAGCTGTTTTCCAAGGCGGTCAAGATGGCACAGCTCGGGCTGACCCAGCCGGAGGATCTGGCCGGAATGATCGTGTTCCTGTGCGGGCCCGGCGGTGCGCGGATTACCGGGCAGGCAATCAGCATAAACGGCGGCATTTCTGCGTGATTATTACCCCCGTCCGGCAGGGTGACGATGGCGGGGTGACAAGCCGCACAATTCGCGCGAAAAGCGCGGGCACATGACCCACAGACCGATCATCACCAAGGCCCGCCGTCTCTCCAAGGACAAGCGGATGGCCGATATCCTGCACGTCGCGCGCGCGGTTTTGCGCGAACGCGGGTCCGATCAGTTCGCCACCGGCGAAGTGGCGCGGCTATGCGGCGTGTCGGAAGGCACGATCTACAAGTACTTTGCCAGCCGCCGCGATCTGCTGATCAAGGTGGCTGAAGCCTGGTTCGAGGAATTCGTCGAAGACGAACATCCGCACGATCGTTCGCTTAGCGTGCGCGAACGGCTGATGCTGGGGGTGCGCCAGCACCTGTCGATCATTCGCGCCGAACCGGCGCTGACCCGGTTCCTGCTGACCGACCTGCGATCGGACCCGCAATACCGCACGATGCGGATTTACCAGCTCAACCGCCAGGCGGCGCAGCGCTTTTCCAACATCATCGCCGATGGCGTGGCGAGCGGCGATTTCCGCGCCGACGCCGATGTGCGGCTGGTGCGCAACATGATCCTGGGCTGCATCGAGTACTCGATATGGTCCTATCTGCGTGGCGAGAGTGACTTTGCTGTCGAAAGTTCGGCGCAGGCGATCGCGGACGTCATCCTGCGCGGGATCGCGGTCAAGGAAGGCGGCGGGGCGGGGCTTCACGGCGAACTCTCGCGCCTGTCCGCCCTGATCGACCGGATGGAAGCGCGCGACGCCGCGCAGGACGAACCCGGCCCCGCCGCCTCAGCCTGACGTGTCCGGGCCGGCGGGAATGATCCCCGCTTCGGCCAGGGTTGCAATCGTCGCCTCTGGGATGCCCCACGCCTTCAGCGCCTCGCGGCTGGAGACTGCCGGATCGAGCGTACCGTGGCGTACTGCGCCCGGCGTTTGTGCAAAGCGCGGGGCGGGGGCCGGGCCGACCACGCCGTCGGTTTCCACCAGCAGGGCGCGTTCGCGCACCACGGGGTGATCCTTCATCTCGTCCATGTCGAGGATGGGGGATACGCAGGCGTCCGTACCGTCGAACAGCGCGGTCCATTCGGCCCGGGTTTTGGTAGCGAAAACGCCCGCGATCGCGGCGCGCAGTTCGCCCCAGCGGCTTTGATCATTCTGCCGGGGCAGGTCGGCATCGGCGAGGCCGAGGATGTCGAGCATGATCCTGTAGAAGCGCGCTTCGACCGCGCCGACCGCCATGAACTTGCCGTCCGAGGTAGGGTAGGTGGTATAGAACGGCGATCCGCCATCCACGCTGTTGCTGCCGCGGGTGTTGGACCAGATGCCAGCCTGGCGATAGCCGAGGTGCATGGTCATCAGGCTGACCGCGCCGTCCAGCATCGCGCCGTCGATCACCTGCCCCTTGCCGCTGGCGCGGGAGGCGTGCAGCGCGGCGAGCAGGCCCATCGCCAGATATAGCGACCCGGCGGCAAAATCGCCCACCAGGTTAAGCGGGGGCACTGGCGCGCCGCCCGGATCGCCGATCGCCGCCAGCGCGCCGGACAAGGCGATGTAGTTGATATCGTGCCCCGCCATCTGCGCATAAGCGCCGCTCTGGCCCCACCCGGTCAGGCGACCGAACACCAGCGCCGGGCTTATCCCGAGGCAGACATCGGGGCCGAGGCCGAGCCGCTCCATGACGCCGGGGCGGAAGCCTTCGATCAGGATATCGGCCGAGGCGATCAGGCGTTTGACGGTTTCGATGCCATCGGCCGATTTCAGATCGATCGCCACTGCCTGCTTGCCCCGGTTGAGCAGATCGAAGCGCGGCTCGATATCGAAGCCAAGGTCGGTAGTGGACAGCCGGGCCACGCGCAGCACCTGCGCGCCCATGTCCGCCAACAGCATGCCGCAGAACGGCCCCGGACCGATATTCGACATCTCGACCACGCGCACGCCTTGGAGGGGGCCCTGTCCGCTTGCTTCATGAGGTTGGGTCATAAAGTGATTTGAACTCACGTTTTGATGTCGGCCGTTCGTTTTGGGGCAGTGCCGCTGGCCGGACAAGGTTGAAGTATTTCACGTATAGCGCGGTATTCGATAAATTTTCATGGCAGGAAGGACGACCCTGCCGTGCGATCGACGAGATGAATGATACTCAGTTTATGCTCTTCAGATAGGCGCACCCGCCATGTCAAACGATTCGAAAGCCGGATGTGCCCGGCGCTTCCGCGACCTCTATCAAGCGCTCCGCATAAATTAAACTCATTTTGGCGCGCCTATTTGAGAGCGTTCCGGCGGGCAGGGGTGCGTGGTGGCCCTCGACAGTATCGATTAAAATATTTATAAAACAGATAGATAAGATATTTTTGAGCCGTAAGGGATTGACCGATATTTCTGGTAAGTGCTACTCATTAGTGCGTTAGATGGAGTAGCCTGATGGCCGATTCGAATGCCCTGGATCAATTGCGCGCGGTCAGCTCTGACCCGATGGGCTATGCGCGGGCGTGGAAAGAGCGGACGGGCGGGCTCGTCGTCGGCTCGTTCCCGATGAACTTCCCGTCCGAGATGGTGCATGCCGCCGGCGCGCTGCCGCTGATCGTCCAGGAATCGGATGAACCGATCACGGTCGGCCACGGGGTGCTGTTCCCGTTCTACTGCGGCTTTACCCGCAGCACCGTCGATCAGGCGGGGCGCGGCGATCTGGATGTGCTGGACGCGATCATGTTCGGCGATCACTGCGTCCAGTTGCTCGGCGCGGCCGACGCGGTGCGCGTGCAGTTGCCCAATACACGGGTGATCTTCTTCCAGTTGATTTCATCGATGTGCGATCCGTGGACGTTCGGCCGTGCGCGCGAAAGCTTCCAGAAGCTGCGTTCCGAGCTGGAGGATTTCCTGGAGCGCCCGGTCGAGGATGCGGCGCTGCACGCCAGCATCGCGCTGTTCAACCGCAACCGGCAGTTGATCCGCACGCTCTATGCTGCGCGCGTCGATGGCCGGGCCCGGCTGACCGGCTCCGACATGCAGGCGATCGTCAAGTCCAGCATGGTGATGGACAAGCAGGACCATACCGCGCTGCTCGAACAGATCGTTGCCGCGCTGCCTTCCGCTCCCGTCCCGATCGAGGGCAAGCCGGTACGCGTCCACCTGTCGGGCCATTTCTGCCAGGCGCCGAAACCCGAACTGCTGGCGATGATCGAGGATTGCGGCGCCACCGTGGTGGGTGACGATCTCTACCACGGCTATCGCTACATCTCGACCGACGTGCCGGAGGGCATCGACCCGATGGACGGTCTGGCCCGCTGGTACATGGATCGCAACACCGGCGTGCCATGCCCCACCCGGGTGCAGAACGATGTGGACTGGGATGCCTTCCTGCTCAGCGCCATGCGCGACGAAGCGGCGGAGGGCATGATCGTGCTCATGGCCAAGTTCTGCGAACCGCACATGTATTACTACCCCGAGGTCAAGGAAGCGTTCGAACGGGCCGAAGTCCCGCACCTGCTGATCGAGACCGAGCACGAGACCATGGCGCTCGAACACTTGCGCACCCGGGTCGAAAGTTTCGTCGAAATTCTGCGCCGCCGTCGCGGTGCCCCCCGTACACAGAAGAGCACCGTCGAAGGAGAAGCCGCATGAACGCCCCCTCTGCCCCCAAGGCGGCCAACAAGCTGAAATCGACCCGCATGGCCGGCAAGCTGGTCAACGATTACTGGGAAATGGTCTGGCGCGCCAAAGAAGAGGGCAAGCTGGTCTGCTGGTACGAGGGTTCCTCGATCAATCCGTTCCTTGAAGCGGCGGACATCGTCTGGGTCCACGGCGAAGCCTACTCGGCGATGCTGGCTGCCCGCCACCAGGAAGGCCCGGCGCAGGCCGCCGCCGAAGAGCGCGGATATATGCGCGAGCTGTGCTCCTATGCCCGCACGCACCTGGGATGTGCGGTGAACAACCAGCGGCACCGTAATGAATCCGACAGCGCGTTCTCCGGCGTTCCCGATGATGAGGACATCTCGGCCAAGCTGCCGCCGCCGGACATGATCATCAGCGCCTATGCCTATTGCAGCACCGGCCAGCAGTGGGACGAAATGACCTCGCGGCTGTTCGGCAAGAAGATTCCGATCTTCAACGTGTCGATCCCGTGGATCTGGGCTTCGGGCAAGGACGCAGGCTATCTGCGCGGGCAGGAGTGGCAGGAAACGTCGAAGTACGTCGCTAAGCAGCTCGAGGAGATGGTCAAGTTCATCGAGGAGCGCACCGGCAAGCCTTATCCCTGGGACCGGCTGCGCGAACTGATGCGCAACGTGAAGCGCGCCTCCGAACTGCGGCTCGAAGCGATGGACATGTGCACCGCGCGCCCGGCTCCCGCCACCCTGTTCGACTGGTCGGTCAGCATCGCGCCGATCAACCAGCTTCCCTGCACGACCGATATCGTCGATTACTTCACTAACGTGCGTGATGAAGTGGCCGAGCGCGTGCGCACCGGCGAAGGCGCGGTGCCCAAGGAAAAGTACCGGCTGTTCTTCGATGGCATCATGAACTGGAACAAGCTGGGCTGGCTGGCCGAAAAGTTCGCCCGCTACGATGCGGCGGTGGTGGCCGGGCGCTATACCCACATGGCGTTCTGGCAGGAGCCGGACCTGATCGATCCCAACGATCCGGTTATGGGCATGGGGCAGAACTACCTCATCTGTCCGAACAACCACAGCTCGCCGATCCTCATCGACCTTATCATGGGGCTATGCGAGAAGTACGAGGTGGACGGCATCGTGTTCCACGCCACCCGCACCTGCCGCGCGTTCACTAACCCGATGCACATGATCGCCGAAACCGCGCAGAAGCGGCTGGGTATCCAGACGACGATGTTCGAGGGCGATGTCGCGGACGAATCGTTCTACAAGGACGAACTGCTCAACACCCGCGTCGAGGCGATGCTGGAAGCGATCGACGCGCGGCGGATGGTCATGGTCTGAAGCAGGCCGGACCAAGGAGATTGTGATGAAAAAGTACGTGATGGGCATCGATTTCGGATCGACCACCGCAAAGGCGGTGATCCTCGATCTTGATGGCAACATGGTTTCCTGGGCGGTTTCGCACATGGGCGCGGTAAGCGATCTGGCCGTCAAGGAAGCGGTGGCACAGGTGCTCGACGATGCCGGGCTGACCCAGGCCGACATGGGCCGCACGGTGTCCACCGGGTACGGGCGGCGCATGCTCGACATCGCCGACAAGAACTTCACCGAAATCACCTGCCACGCCCGCGGTGCCGTCGCGATGGTGCCCGAGGCGCGGCTGGTGATCGACATCGGCGGCCAGGACAGCAAGACGATCTCGGTCGACAGCAATGGCCTCGTCGCCCAGTTCGCGATGAATGATCGCTGCGCCGCCGGGACCGGCAAGTTCCTGGAAGTTCTCGCCCGGGCGATGGAAATCGAACTGGAAGAGATGGGTGACGTCGCGCTGGGCGCGGTCGAGGAACTGAAGATTTCCAGCATGTGCGCCACTTTCGCCGAAACCGAAGTGATCGCGCTGCGGGCCGAAGGCCACTCCAAGGAGAACGTGCTGGGCGCGGTTCACCAGGCCATCGCCACCCGCACGCTGGGGCTGGTCAACCGCGTCGGCAAGAAGGGCCCGGTGGTCATGACCGGCGGCGTCGCGCGCAACAAGGCGGCGGTGAAGTACATCCAGGCCGCGCTCGGTATGCCGCTGATCCTGCCGGAAACGCCGCAGATCGCCGGCGCGCTGGGTGCCGCGCTGATCGGACTCGACGATTACCGGGCGGAATTGGCCGAAAAGGCCGAACCGATCGCCGAGGATGACGACGTCGATGCGCAGATGGCTTTCGACAAGGCCTGTGTCACCGGCTGCAAGGGCGATCCCGTCGCCGCCGAGGCCAGCGCGCCCGATGTCGCGCGCAAGCTGCGGGCGATGATGAGCGGTGTAACGAAGCACTTCTGAGGGGAACTCGGGGGATGGAACGGTTTCCCGCGCTTCGCCTGCTGCTGCGTTTCGGACGGCGCTGGGCGCTGTTCGTGGCGGTGGTGGCGACTGCAGCGGTAACCTGGCTGATGGTGTCCCAGATTGGCCCCTTGGGTTGGGTCGCTGTGCCGGTGGCGCTGCCATTCTTCTACTTCCTCGCCAAGAGTTACGTCGAACTGATCCAGATCGTGGTGGAGATGGTCCACTAACCGACCCGAACACGGGCGAAGGGAGAGCGGAACGCGATGAAGGCGGTCAGACTGAAAAGTGCAGGTCACGTGGCCGTGGAACAGGTCGCGCGGCCGGTGCCCGAAGAGGGCGAAGTGTTGTTGCGGGTGCTGGCGGCGGGTGTCTGCCGTACCGATTGCCATCTGCGCGCTCATCCATTCGCCGGGCAGATCGACCTTACCCTCGGTCACGAAATTGCCGGCGAGATCGCCGAGCTTGGCCCGGGCGTCGTCGGGCGGATTTTGGCCGAGCGGGTGGTGGTGCATCCCTGCTGGGCGTGCCATCGCTGCCCGCAGTGCCTGGCCGGCCGCGAGAACTACTGCCAGGGCGGCGAGCACCGCCGTTCGCCGCCGCCAACGCCCGGCGTGACCACGCACGGCGGGATGGCTGAATTCGTGGTGGTACCGGCCAGCGCGCTGGTCCCGATCGGCACGCTTGACCCGGCATTCGCGGCGATCCTCGCCGATGCGGGGCTGGCCCCTTACCATTCCGTCCGCCTGCTGCGCGATGCATTGGTGCCGGGTACCGCCGCGCTCGTGACCGGTCTGGGCGGGCTGGGCCGCTTCGCCGTCCAGTTCCTTGCCGCGCTGACCCCGGCGCGGATCATCGCAGTGGACCTTGATGAGGGCGCGCTCGCTGCCGCCCGGTCGCTGGGGGCCCACGAAACGCTGCGCGCCGACGATCCCGAGCTTGCCGGACGGATTCTGGACCTGACCGATGGCCGCGGCGTCGAGGCGGTGATCGATTTCGTCGGCATCGACGCCACATTGCGGCTGGCGGCGGCGGTGGTGGCACCGGGCGGGGCGATCCAGATGGTCGGCCTTTCGGGCGGTTCGCTGCCGGTGGAGGCGGGAGACGTCTCCACCGTCGGCCTGCCCTGGGGTGCCACTGTATCGAAGCCGTACAGCGGCAGTTACCGCGATCTCGCCGAAGTGATCGCGCTGGCCCGCGAAGGACGCCTGACCCCCAGGATAGAGCGCTTCGGGCTGGACGATGCCGTGGCCGCGCTGGACCGGCTGGAGCAGGGCGGGATCGATGGCCGGGCGGTGCTGGTCCCGGCCTGAACCGGACCGCAACGCTCACGGCGGACAGACGACGGGGCCAATGGAGGATGGACAGGAATGCATGACGACAAGCCCGAAGCGCCGCGCACGCTGGATCGGTCCTATTGGCAGGCGACCCGCGACTGGGAGCTGATGGACCTGTCGCTCGGCGCGGCGCTGGGCGCGGTGGCCGCCGCCCACCCCGATCGCTGCGCGCTGGTCGAGGTGCTGCCTTCGGGTGAGCCGGGCCGGCGCTGGACTTATGCCGGGCTGTACGACTGGTCTCGCCGGACTGCCGAGGCCTTGCTGACCCGCTTTGCTCCCGGCGAGCGGATCGCGGTCTGTGCCGACAATGTGGTCGAATGGATGCCGCTGCTGTACGGCGCGGCGCTCGGCGGTTTCGTGCTGGTGACGATCAACCCCGCCTGCCGCCGGCGCGAAATCCGCCACGTGCTGGAAAAATCGGGCGCGGCGGCGCTGTTCGTGGTGCGCCAGTACCGTGACAACGCGATCCTGGAAACGGTCGAGGGCATGCTGCCGGAGCTGCCGGCCTTGCGCGAAGTACATCTGATCGAGGATTTCGACGATTTCCTTGCTGGTGCTGCCAACCCCGCGCCCGGCTTGCCCGATGTCGCCCCGCTTGATCCGTGCCTGACGCTGTTCACCTCGGGCACCACCGGCAGCCCCAAGGGCGTGATGCTGCACCACAAGGGCGTCCTTAACATGGCGCACATGACCCACTATCGCGGTGGCCTGCGCGATGGCGGGGTGTTTGTCAGCCCGATGCCGCTGTTCTACGTCGGCGGCCTGGCCCATGCCGGGATCGGCGCGGTTGCCCACCGTGCCACGCACGTGGTGCTGCCGCACTGGGACCCGGCGCTTTACATGCAGGCGGTGGCGCAGGAGCGCGGGACCTATTCGCTGCTGGTGCCGACCATGATCGAGGCGGTGCTGGCCCATCCCGCCCGCGACACGCACGATCTGTCCTCGCTCACCTGCCTGATTTCCGGTGCTTCGCTGGTGGAGGAACAACTGATCCGCCGGGTGCAGAATGAACTCGGCTCTAGCCTCGTCAACGTCTACGGCCAGACCGAGATGCATGGCGTGTGCATCACCACCCGGCGCGACGATCCGATGGACAAGCGGCTGACGACGCTGGGCCGGCCGATCCCGCACTTCGACGTCAAGATCGCCGATCCCGAAACCGGCGAAGCGGTGGCCTTGGGCGAAGAGGGCGAGATCTGGGTGCGCAGCTTCCAGAACATGCTGGGCTATGTCGGCCAGCCCGAGGAAACCGCACGCACGATCACGCCGGACGGCTGGCTGCGATCAGGCGATCTGGCGCGGATGGATGAACAGGGCTTCGTCGCCATCACCGGGCGGATCAAGGAGATGATCATTCGCGGCGGCGAGAACATCTACCCGCGCGAGGTGGAGACGGTGCTGGGCGATCACCCGGAGATCGCAGGGATTGCCGTAATCGGCATTCCCGATGCCTTCTATGGCGAACAGGTGGCGGCGGTGATCGTTCCGCGCGAAGGGTGCCATCCCGATCCCTTCGCGCTGCGCAGCTATGCGCGCGGGCTGATGATGCCGTTCAAGGTGCCCAGCCAGTGGGCCTTCGTCGATGCCTTTCCGTTCACCGACACCGGCAAGCTGCAGAAGTTCAAGCTGCGCGAGATGATCGTCGCAGGCGAGCTGCCCGTCGTCGATACCGCTACTGCCCGCGCCGTCGCGCGCCAAGCCTGAAGGCCATCGCAATCGTATGAAGACACTCGATCACATCGCTATTTTCGTCGCCGACATGGACGCGGGCATCTCATTTTATCGCACGTTGCTGGGGGGCGATCCGATCATCGCCCAGGTCCCGGAACTGGGCATCGCCTGCGCCTTCTTCACGGATGGCAAGGGGGTACCGATCGAGCTGGTCAGCTTTACCGGCAAAGGCGAACTGGCGCATGGCGATGTGGTGGTGGCGATCGAGGTTGACGATCTGGACGCTGCCTTTGCGGAATACCGTGCGGCCGGGCTCAAGGTTTATGATCAGCCGCCGACCGAGAACCTGCCGTTGCGGCGCGGCTGGATCACCAAGAAGGACGGTCACGGCACGATCATTGAACTGTGCCAGCGCGGCCAGATCGCGGCGTTCATCGCGATCAAGCGGGGGTAGGGTGATCCTCCCCGAAACGGGGAGGGGACCACCCACAGGGTGGTGGAGGGGCAGGTTCGACACGGCGCGCCCTCTCGACCTTCCGTAAACCGCCTGTGCCCCTCCACCATGCTGCGCATGGTCCCCCTCCCCATCAGGGGAGGAGCCTCAGGTGATGACGGAATCACACTCATCCACCATGAAAACCCGGTGCTTGCTGCGGTCGAAGATCGTTTCCTCGTCTTCGACGATCTCGGCCACCACTTCCGGGCGGGACAGGTTCGCCATCGCCGCATCGTAGGCGGCGCGATCGGCGAACCACAGTTCCGTGACCACGTCATGCTCGGGTTCGGCCGCTTCGCCGGTGAACAACTCGGGCACCGGTTCGAGGTAGCGCCGGACATAGCGGGCGGCGGTGGGCGCATGCTTTTCGCCAAGCCGGGCATGGCGGCTTTCGTAAAGCGCCTTGAATTCCTCGCCGGACAGGCTGGGGTGGCGCTTCAGGAAGAACAGCATCTTGATCATCGGGCGCTTCCTTTCAGACGAAGTCGCGGCCGAACAGTTCGCGCGCGACGATGAGCTTCTGGATCTGGGTGGTGCCGTCAGCGATCTGCTGGCCGATCACGTCGCGCAGCCGCTGTTCGTGCGGGAAGTCCTGCGTGTAGCCGTAGTGACCATGGAGCAGCAGGCATTCATGGATCGCGCCCACGGCGATGTCCGGGCACTGCATCTTGCACATCGCCGCCTCGGCCGTATGCGGCAGGTTCTGGTCGCGCAGCCACAGCGTTCGCAGGCACAGCCAGCGCGCCATCTCGATCTTCGCCGCCCATTCCGCGACGGGAAACGAGACGCCCTGATAGCGGGGCAGCGGCTGCCCGAAGGATTGGCGGCTCTTCAGGTATTCTACGGTCTCGGCCAGGCTCTGCTGGGCCGCGCCAAGGCACATGAGGCCGATCAGCGCGCGGGTGTAGTCGAAGGTGTGCATGACCTTGGAAAAGGCTGCGCCCTCCGCGCCGATGCGATAGCGTGCCGGTATGCGCACTTCATCGAAGAACAGCGAGCCACGGGCGATCCCGCGCGAGCCGAGATCGGCGTAAGGGGCCCGCGAGACACCGGGCAAATCGAACGGAACCAGAAACGCGGTCACGCCCTTTGCGCCTGCCGCGGGGTCGGTCTTGGCGAACACGATCCCGGCATGACCCGCCATGACCAGCGTGATCGACGCCTTCTCGCCTGAAATGACGTAGTCGTCGCCCTGGCGCACGGCGCGGGTGCGAATGCCGGCGGCGTCCGATCCGCCTTGCGGTTCGGTCAGGCAGGTGCAGATGATCTTCTCGCCGCTCGCCATGCCCGGAAGCCATTCGGCCTTCACCGCATCGTCGCCGTGGCGGCCGAGTATCTCCCCGGCGAAGCAGGCGATAAGGATGGCATAGCAGCAGTTGAAATCGCCCCGGGCTGCCGCCTCGATCGCGAGACCGGCAGTCACGGCGTCCACGTCCTGCCCGCCGAACGCCTCCGGAACGCGCAGCCCCAGCAGGCCGATCTCGCCCATTCTGGCGAACTGTTCCTCAGGCAGGTTTCCCGTCCGGTCCCAGTGGGCATAGCGCGGCAGCAGCACCTCGCGGGCAAAGGCGTCGATCACATCGGCGATCATCTGCTGTTCGGGCGTGAAGGCCAGGTCCATGGCTGGTCAGATCACCGCGAACGGTTCGCAGGCGCGGATCAACTCGGCTTGGGCATCGCGCCGGTGCCGGGAAAACGCCTTGGCGCTCAACGCGGCCCGTCGCCTGGTGCATACGACCAGCGCGGTGTTCACCCATCTACCTCGGTGATGGCGCGCTCCGGGCAGGCCTTGCGGCCCTTGGTGGCATTGTCTTCTTCGCCGGATGGAACGGCGATGATCTGGCCGACATCGGCATTATAGCCGGAATCGTCGAGCGTGTAGACGTTGGGCGCGAACTTGGCGCAGCGCCCGTGGCCGGAACACAGCGTTTCATCGATCTTCATCCGCATAGGGTGGCCCTCACTTGTCCCAGCTCAGCCAGAGCGAGCTCATCGCCCGCAGGAAGCCGGTTTCATAGACGGGCTCGGTGCCGGCCTTGACCCGGAAGTGCGGGATGCGGCGCAGCCATTCGCGTGTGAACACCGCCAGCTCCATCCGGGCCAGGTGCGAACCGATGCAGCGGTGGGGGCCAACGCCGAAGGTGGGATGATGGATCGTCGGCTCGGCGAAATTGAGCGCCTTGGGATCAGCGATCGTGCGCGGATCGCGCCCGGCGCTGGAGAATCCCATCATCACGTAATCGCCTTCCTTGAGCTGGACACCTTCCACCTCGGTATCGCGGGTGCAGGTGCGGCCCATGGCGACGACGGGCGAATAGGCGCGGACGAATTCCTCCACCGCGTTCTCGATCCATTCCGGGTTGTCCAGCAGTTGCTGACGCTGTTCAGGATGATCCGCGAGGTGCCGGGCGGTCGAGCCGAGCGCGTAGATGGTGGTGGAGATGCCGCCATAGGTAAGGTCGAGGACGACCGAGACCTTGTGTTCCCAGGAAGCTTCGCTGCCATCGCCATAGGTAACGCCCTTCAGGATCGTATCGACGATATCGCCCTGCGGCTCCATCGCCTCGCGTTCCTTCAGGAACTTCTCCAGGTAGTCGTAGACCTTCTTGTGATAGGCGGTGCGCTCATCAAGCGGGCCGAACAGCGATTTGTCGACGTCGTGGACCAGCTCCGGCAGGTCAACCACCGGCACGCCCAGCACATAGATGAAGAAGGCGCGCCCCGGCAGCAGGCCGGCCATCTCGCCGATGAATTCGCATTCGCCCCGATCGATGAACTTGTCGATCAGTGCGTTCACTTCGCGGGCGACATCGTCGCGGATCGCATCCATGACCTTGGGGCCCATGTGCGGGTTGAGCACCCGACGCCACGCGGTGTGGTTGGGCGGATCCTGCTCGACCGGGATCATCAGCGGCATGTCGTCCGGGCGGTTGGGGATATAGCCCTTGGCGCTGCTGAAGGTCTGCCAGTCCTGGCCGATCTTGCGCACGGCCTCCTCGGTGCTGAACACGTAGTAGCCGGTGCCCACCTTGCTGTGCGCGACCGGGCATTTCTGCACCATGAGGTCGATCACCTCATGGAAGTGCGTGTTGAGATTGGGGTCATCGATATCGAAATCGCGGAAGAAGTCGCGGCCGAAGCGCTCCTTGAGGCGTTCGGGGCTCAGTTCCGGGTCCTGGGGATCGACGATCCGGGCGGGGCTGTTGTCCATCATCATCCTTACTCCGTGAATGCTCAGGCGTTCCCGCGCCAGGCGCTGGTGCCGCCGTCCACCGGCACGATGGTGCCGGTGATGAAACTGGCTTCGGGCGAGGCGAGGAAGCAGGCGAGGGCCGCCGCTTCATCGGGATCGCCCAGCCGCTTTATGAGGTGGGGGCCTGAAGTGAGTTTGATCATCGCGGCGGGATCGTCCGCCGCTTCGATCGAGTGCATCAACATGGGGGTTGCGATCGCACCGGGGGCATAGGCGTTGCAGCGAATGCCTTGGGGGGCATACTCCGCCGCCATGATCTGGGTGAGCATCTTCACCGCGCTCTTGGCGACCGAATAGGAAGGAATGCCGGGATAGGCGAAGGTGCTGGCCACCGAAGCGGCGTTGACGATGGCCGGCCCGCGTCCCGCCTCGGCCGAGCGCCTGAGCCACGGCGCGGCCGCGCGCACGGCGCGCCACATCGCCTTGACGTTGATGTCCATCATCGCGTCCCACTGCTCTTCGGTCAGCGTTTCCAGCGTCTGCGGTCCACCGGTTAGCCCGTCGTCGGTCACGCCGGCATTGTTTATCAGGACATCCAGTCCATCGGCGAAGATGGCGGCGGCATCCACCGCGCGGGCGATGGCTTCGGGTGAACGCAGGTCCGCTTCGACGAACTGGGCCCGGGCCCCCGCCGCGCCGACTTGTTCGGCAGCGGCCTTGCCCTTTTCAAGCTGGATATCGCAGAGTGTGATGTGGCCCGCCCCCTCGCGCGCCGCGCGCAGGGCGATGGCCAGCCCCATGCCTTGCGCCGCGCCGGTGACGAGGATGCTTTTGCCTTCAAGCCGTTTCATGTGATCCTTTCCCCACCCACGCTCAGCCTGAATAGGCCGCGCTCAGCAGCGCGGTGTCGTAGTATTCCTCGAACGACTTCACCTTGCCGTCCTCGAACCGGAAGATCTGGACGTAGCGGCCGTTGTAGGCGACGTGGCGGTTGCCCCAGGTCGCGCCGGCCTGGACATCGATGATCGAGTTCGACTTGGTGACGATCACATTCGGGTCCTCGCCGACGATGATCGCATCGACGAACCAGTCGAACCGCCCGGTCATCTCGTCGTGGATCGGGTCCCAGAACGCCTTCACCGCATCCCAGCCCTTGTGGCTGGCATAGTGGCACACCGCGACGCCTGTGGTGACGAACGGCGTCACCACTTCGGGGTCCTCGTCCACCCAGAGCGAGTAGAAGAACGGCTTGTCCTTCAGGTAGACCGAGAAGAACTTGATGATCGTATCGATATTGGCCCGCGCAATCGGGCTGTTCGTTTCGATGGGGCAGTTGATCGTGACCCCGTCGATAACCTCTCCACCCATGCTCTTGCTCCTCAGGCGAGGTTGTCCATGATGATCGTCTTGGGTTCGAGATAGGCGCGCAGGCCGTTCACGCCGCCTTCGCGGCCGATGCCGGATTCCTTGAACCCGCCGAACCCGACCGACATGTCGCTGCGCCAGGCATTGTGGCCCACCGTGCCGGAATGCAGCCGGCGGGCGATGGCATAGGCCTTGTCGGCATCACGGCTGAACACCGAGTTGTTGAGCCCGAAGCGGGTGTCGTTGGCAATGGCGATCGCCTGCTCCTCGTCCGCCGCCTTGATGACGGTCACCACGGGACCGAAGATCTCTTCACGGGCGATCATGTCGTCGTTGGTTGCGGTAATCACGGTCGGCTCGAAGAACCAGCCGCGATTGAGGCTGGCGGGACGCTTGCCGCCGGTGGCGATGCGGTTGCCGTCGGCCTCCGCCGCGCGGACCATCTCGTCCACCTTGTCGCGCTGGCGGGCCATGGCGAGCGGGCCGATGCCCGAGGCGGGATCGAACGGATCGCCGATCCGCACCTGCTCGAACCCGGCCACGAGCGCATCGACCAGTTCGTCGTGCCGGTCAGCGCCGACGACGATGCGGGTGAGCGAGGAGCAGATCTGCCCGGTCATCGCGCAGGCGGAACCGACCAGCGACTGGGCGGCGGTGCCGACATCGTAATCGTCGAGGATCAGTGCAGCCGACTTGCCGCCCAGTTCCAGCGTGCAACGGGCAAGGCGTTCGGCACAGATGCCGGCGATACGCTTGCCGACCGCGCTTGATCCGGTGAAGCCGATCTTGTCGATCCGCGGATCGCGCACGAGCACTTCGGAAGCCTCGCGATCTGCGGTCACGACGTTGAGCACGCCGGCGGGCAGGCCCACTTCGGCGCAGATTTCGGCCAGCAGATAGCCGGTGCCCGGCGCTTCGGGCGACATCTTGAGCACCGCCGTGCAGCCGGCGATAAGGGCAGGGGCCAGCTTGTAGGCCATGATGTTGACCGGGCCGTTCCACGGCACGATCGCGCCGACGACGCCCACCGGTTCGTTGACGATGAGTGCATAGTCGCCGCCCATCATCGGCGCTTCGAAGCGCTCCTCCCATTCGAAGCTGTCGGCAAGACCGGCATAATAGCGATAGGCTTCGCCGATGGTGCCGGCGAAGGGGCGGGCCATGGCGTAGAGGATGCCCATCTCGCGCGGCCAGATCTGGGCGATATCCTCGGCCCGGCGGTCCATCGCGTCGCCGATGGCGCGCAGGTAATGCGCGCGCTCAGCATGGGTCATGCGCGGCCAGGGGCCGTGATCGAAGGCCTTGCGCGCAGCGGCGATGGCGCGTTCGACATCGGCGGCACCGGCCTCGGCGACGGTGAGGAAAACTTCCTCGGTCGACGGGTTGATGACGTCGATCGTCCGGCCACTGCCGGCCGCGACCCATTCGCCATCGATGAACAGCCGGTCGGGGTGGCTGAGCAGGCTGGTGGTTGCAAGGGTGGCCATGGCCGATGTCTCTCCTCTGATTGTTATAAAGCGGTGCCGGGGCGGCCTGAACCGCCCCGGCGGGGGGCGCATCAGAACTTCAGGCCGACCGTGGCACCGTAAGTGCGCGGCGGCTCGATTGCACCGTAACGCGGGTAACCCCAGAGCGCGATGGTGACGAGTTCGTTGGACTTGACCGTCTCGTTCGTGAGGTTCTTGCCCCACACGCTCAGCGTCCACAGCTTGCCGGAATCGTACCGGACGTAGGCGTTGAACTTGGTCACCGCCTTCTGGCTCAGGTGCACATCGTTGAACTCGGAGAAGTGGATGCGCGACGCATAGGCGGCGTCGCCACGCAAGGTGATGCGTGCACCGTTATCCATGTCATAGTCGTACTGGATGCCGGCGGTGGCAGCATACTTCGGCGCGCCGGGGAGCTGGTAGCCCTTGAGGTTCTGTTCCGAAGCAATATCGCCGTCGAAGACGGGGGTCTTCGCATCGGGGTTCGCAGCAAGCCAGATCGCATAGCCCGGATCGGACGCGCCGCCGGGATAGAGCGGGTTGGTGGAGAAGAACTCGCTGAACCGCGCATCGAGATAAGTGAAGCTCGTGTCAAGCGTCAGGCCGCTGAACGGCTTGATGGTGGCCGCCAGTTCAAGCCCATCCACTTTCGCTGCCGCTGCGTTGGTGGTGACGGTGGCGATCCCGATGACCTTGTTCACCTGAAGATCGGTGTAGTCATAATGGAAGTATGCGCCGCTCAACTGCACGGCGTTGTCGAACAACTTGGTCTTGAAGCCGGCTTCGTAGGACCAGATCTTTTCCGGGTTGATGGCGGGGTTGACCTGGCCGACGTTGAAGGTGCCGCTCTTGAAGCCGTTGGTTGCGGTGGCATAAAGCAGAGTGTCGGGGTTGAGATCGAACTCGATGCCGAACTTGGGGTTGAAGTCGCTCCAGGTCTTCTGGCCGCTCACGTCGGTGACGCCGAAGAAAGTGAAGGTTCCCTTGGAGTCCCGCGTTTCCGTCGAATACCGGCCACCGGCAGTCAGGCGCAGACTGTCAAGCACGTGAACAGTGGCCTGCCCATAAGCCGAGAAGGACTCGATATCCATCGTGCCGTCCTGAATGTAGTTCGTTCCGAACTGGACGAACGGAACCAGGACGTAGTTGTCCAGCCTTTCCCAATAAAAACTCGTGCCCGCGACGAGATCGAGCGGGCCGGCTGACCAGTTGAGCACCAGCTCCTGGCTAAACTGCTTGGACTTCTCGTTGTAGTATGTGTTGCCAAGCCCGGCCGAGGTACCGTCCGAGTTCGAGCCGTTGTACCGGTCCCACTTGCGGAACCCGGTGATCGAGTTGAAGTGCAGCCGATCCGAGATATCGAAGTTGGCGTTGAGGGTGACGGCCCAGCCTTCGCGCACGTTGGTCTTGCCGACCAGCGCCGTTGCGGTGTCCTGACCGCCGGTGACCGCAATCCCTTTGAGCTCGTTGCCATCGGGATCGACGGTTCCGACCACGCCCTGCAGTTCATAGCCCGGATAGGCTCCGAAGCTGGTGGTGCCGTTGTTGTAGTCGTTCTCGTGGTGGTATTCACCAATCAGGCGGATATCGGTGCCGTTGCCGTTTTCGTACTGCAACTGGGTACGGACCGACTGCGACTTGGCATCGTTGAAATCGTGGTTCATCCCGAAGTCGTAGCCATAGCCGTCACGATCGATGACGTGGCCCGAAACGCGCGCCCGCAAGTCGCCGCCTTCGGTCAGCGGGCCGCTGATGCCGCCTTCGAATTCCTTGAGGTCATAGTTGCCGTAGGTGAGGTTGGCGTAGCCGGACAGTTCGCGGGTCGGCGCGCGGCTGATCACGTTGACCGCGCCGCCGGTAGCGTTGCGCCCATAGAGCGTGCCCTGCGGCCCGCGCAGCACTTCGATGCGTTCGACATCGTAGAAGGAGGAGGCCTGCGCGGTGGGACGGCCGACGTATACGCCGTCGGCATAGAATGCCACGCTGGGGTCGGCACCCGCCGAGAACGACGTCAGGCCGATGCCGCGGATGAAGATGCGGGTCACGCCCTGCTGTTGGCCGGCGCGAATGCCCGGCGAAGCGAACTGCAGGTCCTTCATCTCGGTGACCTGCTTGGTTTCCAGCGCATCATTGCCCAGCGCGGTGATCGACAACGGAACCTTGGAGATCGATTCCGCCTTGCGCTGTGCGGTGACGATGATCTCGCCACTGCCGGCCGCTTCGCCGCCGGCTTGCGGCGTGGCGCTTTGCGCGTGGGCCGTCTGCGTGACCCCAAGCGCGGCGGCAAGCGCCAGGGCGCTCATTGATGTGTGCAAGTGTGAATTGTGACGCATTGTATTTCCCTCCCATTCTATCTTGGTCGAAGTCTTCTACGGTTCCCTGCATGGCGGGATTTCCCCCGCCCTGATCATGTCCAGCAGGACGTGTTTCTGGATCTTGCCCGATGGCGTCAGCGGCCATTCGCGGACGTAGAACCAGCTTGTCGGCACCTTCTGGCTGGCCATGCGGGCGCGGCAGTAGGTGTCGAATTCGGTGTGCGGGGGCGGTGCGTCGGGCGCGATGAGCGAGAGCACGGCGGCCACCGTCTCACCCCACTTTTCATCGGGCAGGCCAAGCACAGCCACTTGGTCCACCGCGGGATGATCGAACAGCGTGTCCTCGATCTCCTTGGGGTAGAGGTTCATCCCGCCCCGGATGATCATTTCCTTGAGCCGCCCGGTGATCCGCACGTATCCGCGCGCATCCATGCTGCCGAGGTCGCCGGTGCGCAGCCAGCCATCGGCTACCACGGTTTCGGCGGTCTTGGCCGGGGCGTTGAAATAGCCCTCCATCACCTGGAAGCTGCGCACCCAGACTTCGCCCACTTCGTCCACCGCGAGCGTTTCGTGGCTATGCGGATCGACGATCTTGACCTCGACGTGCGGCAGCGGCCGGCCGACGGTATCGGTCTGATCCGCGATCGCATCGTCCGGCGCGGTCAGGGTTATCGGGCCGTTGCTTTCGGTCTGGCCGAAGATGATGCACACCTTGCAGCCGATGTCGGCGTGGACCTGGCGCACCATGGTGGCGGGGACGTTGGCCGCACCCGAAAAGATCGTCTGCCAGCTCGACAGATCGCGCTTGGGGCGGTCCGGGTGGTTGAGGATGCCGAGGATCATCGTCGGCACGATCAGCGTGGCATTGCCGCGCTCGCTCTCGAACAGTTCGAGCATCAGCCCGGCGTCCCAGATCGGCATGAGCACGAAAGTGCCGCGATAGGCGAGGCAACTGAATTCGGCCATCGCCGCGCCGGCGATGTGGAACATCGGCATCGCGTTGATGTGGACGCCGCCATCGGGGAACCCGGCGCGCCGTGCGATCGAGCGCGAGGTGTTCAGCACGCGGGTGTGGCTCATCACCGCGCCCTTGGGCTTGCCGGTGGTGCCCGAGGTGTACTGGATCTGGAGCGGGTCCTGCGGCCCGATCTCGGGCAGCGCGACCAGTGGGGCGGCGGTGGCGACAAGGTCCCAGATATCGGCAACGCGCGCCTCGAAACGCAGGCAATCGCCGCCGATCGCCTTCATCTGTGCGACCGTCTCGGCCAGATTCCTCCCCCGAAAGCTGTCATCCATGAACAGCCCGGCGGCTTCGCTGTCGGCGACGATGTGGTGCAGTTCGTGCGCCGTGTAGGCAGGATTGACCGGCACCAGCAGGATTCCCGCCAGGCTCATCGCATGCTGCAGGAACACCCATTCCGGCGAGTTGGTGCTATAAACCACCACCCGGTCACCCGGTTCGAACCGGGCGAGCAGGGCGCGGGCGAGCCGCTCGGAAATGTCGAGGAATTCGGCATAGGTCCAGCGCCGGCGCGCAGCCGGATCGGCCACGCCTTCAACCAGCGCGATACGATCGGGCACCGTCTGCGCCGCATGGCGCAGCAGTCCGCCCAGCGTCAGCTCTGGAATGTCCAGCTCGAATTCGGCCGGGGCGCGGTGAGCGTGCGTGGGCAGCATCCGCGTGGCCTCTTCGATCCGGGCGGCCTGTCCGCTCATCACGCGCCTCCCGGCCCGCGCTTGAGCACTTCCGGCATTTTCGCGCGATGGAAGCCTTCGTAAGGCGCGTTGCGATCGCTTTCGGCCAGCGTCCAGGTCTGGCGCGCGTTGGGCGCGCCGCCATCGACGCGGATGCACGAGCCGGTGATGTAGGCGGCGGCGGGCGAAAGCAGATACGTGATCGCGGCGGCCACTTCCGCCTCGGTGCCGAAGCGTTGCTGGGGCACGCGACGGGTATACTCGAACAGCTTGTGCTGAATTTCCGGCGCATAGGTATCGAACCCGGAGGAGGCGATGCCGCCCGGTGCCACCGCGTTCACCCGCACGCCGTTGGCCGCCCATTCGCACGCGGCGCTTTCCGTCAGCGTCCACATACCGCCACGCGCCGCGCCGGAGTGGGCGAAGTCGGGCCATCCGTTCCAGATGTCGGCGATCATGTTGACGATCGCGCCGCCGTTGTCGGCCATCCAGCGGTTGAACACCTCGCGCATGAAGATGAACCCGCCGGTCAGGTTGTTGCGCACCACCGCCTCGAAGCCGCGCGTCGAGATGGTGTTCATCGGCGTGCGGTATTGCCCGCCGGCATTGTTGACGAGACCGTCGATCCGGCCGAACCGCGCCAGCGTCGCCTCGATCGCGGCGATCACGCTTTCCTCGTCGCGAATGTCGCACACCTGCGTCGCGACATCGCCGCCATCCTCGCGGATCTCGCCGGCCACGGTGTCAAGCTTCTCGGCATTGCGGCCCAGGATCACCACTTGCGCCCCCAGCGAGACCAGCTCGTGCGCCAGGCACCGGCCGATGCCGCTGCCGCCGCCGGTCACCATGATGGTCTGGCCGGCGAACAGATCGGGGCGGAACACGGAATTGTACGGCATGCTTCAGAATTCTCCGCTGTCGATGGCGTGAAGGCCGGCTCGGGCGTAGGCCTGCGCGAAACGGCTGGCCTCGGCCGAGGCGGCGGGATCGGGAACCGCGCCGCTGCGGGCGCGCACTGCCACGCCCGAAACGCCGACTGCGGCGCGGTACATGGCGAAAGCGACGTGGAAGGCGGTCAGCCGCGGCATTTCCGGTGCGGCGGCATAGTATGCGGCCACGAATTCGGACGCCGTCGGAATGCCGAGCGCCGGCAGGTCGAGCCCGGCAACGCCGCCGTTCTCGTCCGGCGCAAGGAACCATCCCTGCAGGCAGAACCCAAGGTCTGCCAGGGGGTGGCCGATGGTGGACAGTTCCCAGTCGAAAACGCCGGAAACCGAACCGTCAGGCCGGAACATCACGTTGGCGGCGCGAAAATCGCCATGGGCGATCGTGGCGCAGCCATCATCCTCGGGCAGTTCGGCGCGCAGCCATGCTTCCAGCCGATCGACTGCCGGATTGTCCGTAATCGCGAACTGCTGCCACTGGCGCGACCAGCCATCGATCTGGCGCGCGAAGTAGTTGCCGGGCTTGCCGAAATCGCCGAGCCCGGCGGCCTGCCAGTCGAACCGGTGGATCGCCGCGAGCGCACCGGCCATCGCCGGATAAGCAGCCCGGCGCGCTGCAGCATCGAGGCCGGGTAAGGCATAGTCATGGCTGACGACGCCCTCGAGCCGCTCCATCAGGTAGAACTCGGTGCCGATCACGGAGGCATCATCGCAGTAGAGCACCGGGGCCGGGGCCCGCACGTCCGAGCCGGCAAAGGCCACGAGCAGGCGGTATTCGCGGTCGATCCGGTGCGCGGCGGGCGACAGCACGACCGGTGGCTTCTTGCGCAGCACCAGCCGGCGTTCGCCGCAAGTGATGAAGAACGTCGGGTTGGACATGCCGCCGGCGGCCGGGGCGATCTCCACCCCGCCCGTCGCTTCGGGCAGCCGCGCCGCCAGCCAGTTGGCAAGGGCCACGCCGTCAAGGCCGGGCACGCCGGAGCGCCCCGCTTCCTCGACAGCGATGGCCGCCGCATCAGCCACGCGCGGTCCCCTTGGCCTTGCCGAAGCCGAACAGGTACTGCGCGACCCGGCGGATCTGGATCTCTTCCGAGCCTTCGGTGATCCTGTAGCGGCGGTGGTGGCGATAGATGTGCTCGAACGGATAGGCGCGGGTGTAGCCCATGCCGCCGTGGACCTGGATCGCCCGGTCGGCCGCCTGGCAGACGAGGCGGTTGGCCTTGAAGTTGCAGATCGAAACCTTGTCGCTGATTTCCAGCGGCGAACGGCGATCCATCTCCCAGGCGGTGCGGAACACGAAGTTGCGCAGCATCTCGACCTCGGCATAGAGCTCGGCGAGCTGGAACTGGATGATCTGGTTCTTCGACAAAGATTGTCCGAACACCTTGCGCTCGTTGGCGTACTTCACCGCCTGCTGGATGCAGTAGCGCGCCGCGCCGGTGCTGGCGGCCGCCTGGCGGATGCGGTTCTCGTGGACGAAGCGCTGGGCGATGTAGAGCCCCTTGCCAAGCCCGCCCAAGATCGCCTCGTCACCCACGCGCACGCCCTTCAGGCCCACCTCGGGGTGGTCGCTGGGCATGTTGAAGGTCCAGTGATTGTAGAGGATGTCGATCCCCGGCGTGCTCATCGGGACGATGAACGCGGTGATGCCATCGGCATCGCCGGCCTTGCCCGAGGTGCGCGCGAAGATCAGGTCGGCCTTGGCGCGATAGACCTGGCTGTTGTAGCGCTTCTGGCCGTTGATGACCCACTGGTCGCCCTCGCGAACGGCGGTCGTCTCGATATGGGTCGCGTCGCTGCCATGGTCGGGCTCGGTCAGCGCGAAGGCGAGGTGGTTCTTCCGCCCGATGATGCCTTCGATGTACTGCTTCTGCTCGGGCGTTCCGTATTCGTGAAGCACCGGCACGATCGGGAAGTTGCCGACAACCGAGCTTTCGTCCTGCAGGTCGTTCGCAAGCTGCAGGCCCTGGCCCGCCATGTGCTCGCGGATCGCGGCGATCATCAGGTTGGAGGCACCACCGCCGCCGGGAATGTCCTTCGACAGGCCAAGCCGCAGGAAGCCGGCGGCATCGGCGCGGCGTTCCATTTCGGCGATAAGATCGTTCCATTCCTCGCGCGGCTGGCCATCGCGATCCCAGTCGGTGCGGGCATGTTCGCGGCGGTGGTCGAAGAACTGGATATTCTCGCGCTCGAGCGGCTTGATCTCGCGTTCGTTGAACGCATCGATCTCGGCCAGCTTGGCGGTGATTTCGGCGGGCAGTTCAAAATCCATGTCTAACTCTCTTTGCCTTCCTGTGGCGACGCCCCGGTTTCAGAGGTCTACCTTGCCGAAGGGGTGGGTGCTGCTCAGGCCGCCGTCAGCGGCGATGACCTGGCCGGTGATGAAGCCGCTGTCGTCGCTGGCGAGGAACGCGGCCACGCCGGCGGCCTCCTCCAGCATTCCGGTGCGGCGAAGCGGAGTGATGCCGCCCATCTTGTGTTCGACGCCCTTGTTGCGGGCATAGTCGAAGGCGGATTTGGTAAGCTTGGTCTCGACCAGTCCCGAAGCGATCGCATTCACGCGCACCTGGGTGCCGCGAAAGGCGTTGGCGGCGCCCATCGCCAGCATGTTCACCGCCGCCTTGGCGCAGCCATAGGCGATGGTCCCGGCGTTGGCGCGCAGCGATCCGGCCGAACTCATCAGGATGATCGAACCCTTGCCGGCATCGCGCAGCACCGGGCCGCAATGCTTCAGGGTCAGGAAGGCCGAGATCACGTTGCCGCGCCAAGAGTGATCCCATTGTTCCACCGTCTGGTCGAACAGGGAGGCCATGGAATCGGTGTTGCCGGCGTTGGCGAACAGGATTTCGTAGGTGCCCAGCGTTTCGCGCGCCTTCACGCTCATCGCCGCAACATCATCCTCCACCGTCACGTCGCAGACGTGGAAGTGGGCGACGCCGCCGGCCGCGCGGATCATTTCGGCGGTTTCGGCGATATTGTCCTGCGTGCGCCCGGTGACGAACACTTCGGCACCTTCCGACGCGAAGCGCAGCGCCGAGGCGCGACCGATTCCGCTACCGCCGCCGGTGACGACGGCCTTGCGCCCTTCGAGACGGCGGCAGCCGGTGTTGCCCGCGCTCATGCCGCAGAGATCCCGCCATTGGCGCTGATCGCCTGACCGGTAATCTTGGCGGCCTGCGGGCTGGCCAGGAAGACGGCGAGATCGGCCAGGTCGTCCGCTTCGGCAACGCCCAGGTGCGCCATCTTGGCGGCTTTCGCGAACAGCTTCTGGGAAAACTCGTTTTCCTGCATGCGTGCATGTGTGAGCGTGCCCTGGATCAGCGACGGGGTGAGGGCGTTGGCGCGGATATTGTTGCGCTTGGCCTCGATCGCGAGGGTACGGGTGAACATCACGATCGCCGCCATCGCCGCGCCGATCACCGATTCACCGGGGGTCGCAAGCTTTGCCGCATCCGACGCGATGTTGAGGATCACCCCGCGTCCGCCGTCGATCATTGTCGGCAGGACGGCGTGGCTCATCAGGATCGGGCCCATCGCCTGCTGGACAAGGATCGCTTCCAGTTCATTGGCCGGGATGTCTTTGAGCAGTTGCGGTCCTGCGGTGCCGACGGTGGAATTGAGCAGGATGTCGATCGTGCCGAAACGGTCGACCGTGCCCGCGACGATGCGCTGCGCTTCGCCAGCGCGGTTGGCATCGGCGGCAATGAACAGCACCTGCGCACCGCCCGGCAGTTCGCGCAGCGATGCCGCAGCCGCTTCGCCGCGTTCGGCATTGCGCCCGACGATGGCGATCCGGCGCACGCCTGCTTCGATGAACTTGCGCGCCGCAGCCAGGCCAACTCCGGCCGTGCCACCGACGATCACGGCGACGGCTTCTGAAAACGCGAATGCAGACGGACTGGCGGGGCTCACGACGTTCCTCTCTCTGGGCTTTAAGCCTTCCTCGTTGATCCATTTTCTAGAAATTTTATGAGTGAGACGCAAATTATTTTAAACCATTTAAAATCAATGTGATAGATTTTTCACACAGGTTGATGAGCGCGATTTATGTGCTTTCTTATGAACCAACCTCATCAATTCGCGAGTCTCGTTCCGGCTGGCGCTGCGGCCGGTGGTGTTGCGGGTGCGCTTGGTATGCGTGGTTATCATCAATGATGAGGGTCATTCATTCAATACTCGGTATATAAAAAGATATATAAATCATATATATAGATTACGATTCGAGGGGTTAGTGCAGGGAATTTATCAAACTTAAATGGGCTTGACTTATGCGGTGGGAATGGTTCAATGCCAACTGCGAATTCTGTTGAATGAGGAAAATCAGCGCAAATGCGTGCTATTCTCGAATCGTTCGCGGCGGCCGGGGCGGACAGTCTGGGCTATGCGGCGCGTTGGAAGGCGGAACATGGGCGGCCCGTGATCGGCTCTTTCCCGATGCACTTCCCGCTGGAGCTCGCGCACGCCGCCGGTGCGCTGCCGATCATCATTCAGGAGGCCGAAGACCCGATCACCGATGGTGAAGGCGCGGTCTTCTCATTCTATTGCGGCTTCAATCGCAGCGTCGCCGATCAGGCGCTCAAGGGCCGGTTCAAGGTGCTGGACGGCATCATGTTCGGCGATCACTGCGTGCAATTGCTCGGCACCGCCGATGTCATCCGCTGGAACGATCCCGACATGCCGATCATCTTCGAGCAGCCGGTATCCTCGCTCGACATGGCCTGGGCCTTTGCCGAAACCCGGCAGGTCTATGCCCACCTTAAGCAGGAGATCGAGGAACTGCTGGGGGTCGTCATCACCGACGATGCCCTGCGCGCCAGCATCTCCCTGTTCAACCGCAACCGCCAGCTCATCCGCCGGCTTTACGCCTTGCGGATCGAAGGGCGGGCCGGGCTGACCGCGCGCGAAATGCAGCACGTCGTCAAGTCGAGCATGGTGATGGACCGCGCCGAACATACCGCGCTGCTCGAAGCGCTGCTGGCAGAGATCGAAGCCAGCCCGCCCCCGGCACCGCAGGGCCTGCCGGTCTACCTTTCGGGGCACTTGTGCCAGGCCCCCAAGCTGGAGCTGCTGGATGCGGTGGAGCAGACCGGGATGGTCGTCGTCGGTGACGATCTCTACCACGGCTACCGCTACATCTCGACCGACGTGCCCGAGGACGAGGAACCGCTGGCGGCGCTGGCGCACTGGTACATCGGCCGCAACGCCAACGTCCCGTGCCCGACCCGCGCCGATGGCGATGCCGACTGGGACGACTTCCTCATTCGCGACATTCGCCGGACCGGAGCCAAAGGGCTGATCGTGCTGGTCGCCAAGTTCTGCGAACCGCACATGTACTATTTCCCGGAAATCATGGAAGCCTGCGATCGTGAAGGCATCCTGATGCTCAAGCTGGAAACCGAACACGATTCCATGCCGATGGAAGCCTTCAAGACCCGGCTGGAAACTTTCGTGGAAGTGGCGCGCCGTCGCCTTGCGGCCACCCCGCCCGCCGCGCACGTGCAAGTGGAGAGAAGCGATGCAGAACAGCAATATCAGTGATGCCCGCGGCGTCCATTCGCCCACCCTCAAATCCAACCGCCTGAAAAGCACCCGGATCGGCAGCGGCATCGTCCATGATTACTGGTCGGACCTGTTCGCGGCCAAGGACAGCGGCAAGAAGGTCGTCTGGTACAACGGCACCTATATCCCGCCGTTCTTCCAGGCGCATGACGTGGCCTGGGTCCACGGCGAGGCGTGGTCCGCCTATCTCGCGGCCCGCCATGTCGAAGGCGATGCGCAGAGCGCGGGCGAATCGCGGGGCTACGATCGGGAACTGTGTTCCTATGCGCGCACTCACATCGGCCAGGCGCTGATGGACAAGAAGGACCTGCAGGACGGGAAGATCGATCCCGAAAGTCCGCGCGGCATGGCGATCAGCCAGTTGCCGATGCCGGACATGATCGTGAACGCCTATCCCTATTGCAGTTCGGGCCAGCAGTGGGACGAGATGATCTATCGCCTGTTCGACAAGCGGGTGCCGATCTTCCACGTCAACGTGCCGATGCTGTGGGGCGGACGCAAGGATGCGCAGTACCTTGCCGGCAGCGAGATGGACGACAAGGTCGCTTACGTCTCGCGCCAGTTGCGCGCGATGACCGAGTTCCTGTCCGAAAATACCGGCCGCAAGTATGACTGGGACCGGCTGAGCGAGGTCATGTCGTACATCAAGAAATCGGCCGAGCTGCGGCTGGAGGCGATGGACCTGTGCACCGCAACGCCTTCGCCGGCCAGTTTCTTCGACTGGATCGTCACGATCGCGCACGTCAACTTCATGCCGGGCACGCAGCGGCTCGTCGATTTCTTCGAAGTGCTCAAGGCCGAGATCGCCCAGCGCGTCGCCGATGGCGAGGGCGCGGTGCCTGATGAGAAGTACCGCTTCTTCTTCGACGGCATGATGAACTGGAACAAGGTCGGCTGGCTGGCGGAGAAGTTCGCGGCCAACAACGCCTGCGTCGTCGCCGGACGGTACACGCACATGTCGTTCTGGCAGGAGCCGCAGGCGGTGAACCTGGCCGATCCGGTGCCGGGCATGGCGCACAATTACCTGGCGTGCCCGAACAATTCCGGCGCGCCGTACATGATCGGCGAGATCGACCGGCTGTGCGACAAGTTCAAGATCGACGGAATGGTCATGCACGTCTCGCGCACGTGCCGGGGCATGACCAACTCGCAGCACCTGATCGTCGATTCCGCCCGCAAACATGGCCGCGCGGCACTGTTCTTTGAAGGCGATGTGGCGGATGAATCGTTCTACAAGGACGAACTGCTGAACACGCGCCTCGAAGCGATGATCGAATCGCTCGATTCACGCCGCGCGATGGTGGCCTGAGCCCTATAGCCTCGTCGTGTCCGTTAAGGCGGTGGCCTGTCTTCTAGCGTTTTAGGGCGCGGTGCCAGAAGATGGGTCCCCCAGATTCGCGGGGACCCATCTGATGACTCTGCACGTTGCGCCGCCATCAGAAAGCTGACGGTCCGCATCGGAGCCGGGGAACGAGTTTGCAGCGACGGCCAAGTCGCTCTTTCGCCTCGCTCCGATCCTATCCGGCCGGAACAGCCTTCTCCAGCCGCTCCGCCACCGCTTCGATCCGCGCCAGCGATGCTTCCAGCGGGTTGGTGACAGGCTGGCGGTCGCTCATGCCGTGGAACACCACCATGGCGATTTCATCGGCCAGTTCATCGACATCGAGATCGCCTTCGCCGCGCAGATAGCGCCAGGTGCTGTGTTCGATCGTGCCGAACACCATGTCGCGCAGCAGTCGTTCAGGGACACCGCGCTTCATCTCGCCGCTGGAAATCGCATCGGCGAACAGCTTGCGCAACTGATTGGTGTAGGCGCGGTTGATGGAGAACAGTTCGGTGGTCTTGTAGCTTTCGCGCGGACGCACCTCGAGCATGATATAGCGGGTGACCGCCGGCTTGCTGACAATAACCTTGAGCGAATGCCAGATAAGGTAGCGCAGCTTGTTGTAAGTGCCGTTCAGCGCGCTGACATCCAGCAGATCGGCCAGTTTCAGGCGCAGCCAGTCCTCGGCCACGCGCAGCATCAGCTCGTCCTTGTTCTTGAAGTAGCGGTACACCGTGCCTTCGACGATGTGGGATCGCTCGGCGATCTCCACCATCGTCACGTTTTCGTAGCCCTTGGTGTCGATCAGGTCGTTGGCAGCGGCAAGAATGTCAGAGACGCGCTGGTCCTGAGACAGGCGGGTAGACTTGCGCCGGCGCGGCTTTTTCTCTGTATTCATGCGGTTTCCCCGGATCTTCAAAGGCCCATGCCGGAGCATGCCAGCCTCCTCCTAGCGAACCGGGGGCGCGCTGACCAGTTCACCGCGTCCGGCTGGCTACATAGGCGCGCAGCGCCTCGGCATCGGCGGGAGAGAACAGGTCGGGAAAGCCCGCCATGCCCTGGTCGGCCAGCGCGCCGTCGATCACCACCGCGCGCCACGCCTGGCTGTCTGCCAGCAGCGGCGATCGGCGCAGGTCCGGGGCCACCCCGCTCGATTGCGCACCCGATCCATGACACCAGGCGCAGGTGGTCTCGAAACCGCGACGGCCGGCTTCCGCCTGCGCCGGGGTGAAGGCGTCGGCCACCGGGGTGAACGGGGCCAGCGCTTCCTCGGGCAGGGCCGGGAGGGTTTCCTTGCCGTCCAGCCGAAAGGCCAGCACGCGGCCGTTGGGTCGATGCCGGGTGCCGTCACCCAGCGGCGTCGAAAGCCCGTAGCCGCCGCCATAGCCGCTGACGACAAGCACGTACTGGTGCCCGCCCACCGCATAGGAAACCGGGCTGCCCTGGACGGCGGTCTGCGCCTTGAATTGCCAGCGGGTCTGGCCCGACCGCGCGTCGAACGCCTTGAAGGTGCCGGTGATATTGCCCTCGAAGACCAGCCCGCCCGCCGTCGCCAGCGCTCCGCCCGAGGCCGGCCCCGGCTGCTCGGCGCGCCACACCTGCTTTTGCTGCACCGGGTCCCAGGCGATCAGCGCCCCCTTGAGGCCCGCGCGCAGCCTGGCCATCGCCGCCGGATCGGCGGGCAGGATGTTCTTTTCCGAATATGTGCCCAGGTTAAAGGCATGCGGGCGCGCTACAAAGCCGTGCTCTTGCGCATAGATCATCGGCACTTCCTGCGCCGGGAAATAGACGAGGCCGGTCGCCGGGCTGAACGCCATCGGATACCAGTTGTGCGCGCCAAAGGCGGAAGGGAGCAGCAGCGAACCTTCCGGGCCATAGCGTGCGGCCCTGGTCTCGATCGGGCGGCCGGACTTGAGATCGATCCCCGTCGCCCAGTTCACCGGCACGAAATTGCGCGCCGAAATCAGCCGGCCGTTGCTCCGGTCCACCACATAGAAGAACCCGTTCTTGGGGGCCTGCATCGCGACCTTGCGGACCTTGCCGCCGATCCTGAGGTTCGCAAGCATGATCGGCTGGGTGGCGGTGTAATCCCAGCTTTCGCCGGGATTGACCTGATAGTGCCAGCGGTACGCGCCGGTCTTTGCATCCAGCGCGACGATCGATGAGAGGAACAGGTTGTCGCCCCTGCCGCCCGATCGCAGCGTATGGTTCCATGGCGTGCCGTTGCCCACCCCGATCAGCACCTGATCCAGCTCCGGGTCATAGACGATGGCATCCCACACCGTGCCGCCGCCGCCGGTCTGCTTCCATGCGCCGTCAAACCAGGTCGCATTCGCTTTCGCGGCCAGCACCGCATCCGATGCCGCGCCATCGGGTTTCCCGTCAGGCCGCGGCACGGTGTAGAACCGCCATGCCAGCTTGCCCGTGCCGGCATCGTAAGCCGACACGTAGCCGCGCACGCCCAGTTCCGCGCCGCCGTTGCCGATCAGCACAAGGTTGCCGGCAAGGCGCGGGGCACCGGTGATCGTATAGGGTTTGCTGGTGTCGGTTGTTTGCACCTCCCAGACCTTGGAGCCGGACTTGGCGTCGATCGCGATCAGCCGGCCGTCGAACGCGCCAAGGAATAGCCGCCCGTCACGGTAGGCGATCCCGCGATTGACCACGTCGCAGCAGCCGTCGCGCCCCTTCGCTCCTGCAACCTGCGGGTCGAACTGCCACAGCACCTTTCCGCTGGCTCCGTCGATCGCGACGACCTTGGACCAGGCGGTGGAGAGATAGATGATCCCGTCGATCACCAGTGGCGTCGTTTCCTGCCCGCGCGCGGTATCGAGCTCGACGGTCCAAGCAAGGCCTAGATCCGCGACGGTATCGCCGTTGATCTCGGTCAGCGGAGAAAAGCGCTGCTCGGCATGGTTGCCGCCATGGACCGTCCAGTTCGCCGGGTCCTGCGCAAACAACGCGCCGTCCATCGGAGCCACGCTTTCGGCATTGGCCGCGCCCGGCGATTTCTGGCATCCGGCAAGAGCGACCGCCAACACCGCGACCAGCAGCGGCATGCCGAGCGCGTGATATTTCCGGTAAGCGCGAGCGCTGCTGTTCACCGTTGTCGTCCCCCTTGCGAGCCTGCCGACGCGGGCACGCACCGCAGCGTGCACAAGAAGGAGCCTCCCCTAGAAGGGCATTCGGCACCATCATCCCGCTGGCCGGAAGGCCAGATTATCAAGCCGCGTTTCGGCCCGGTGTTGCGGCACTGCCCGATGAATCGGTGTCCGTGGTAAGATGAGTAAGGCTTATTATGCCGCACGATCAACCCTTTTCTTCGTGCCGAAAATCAGGGTGAAACACCGGATATTGAGGCTATCTGCCATCGATATCGAACGCATGAGTAAAACTTATGAGCGCCGCGATTTCAGGCCCCGGAAAGGGCGGGTTGCAGCCGTTCGCCAAGCAGCAGCGACAGGCGGAGCACCTTGGGCTGGAGTTGACGCCGCAGGGGCGATACCAGCCAGATCGGCTCGGGCTCGGCGCGGCAATCTTCAAGCAAGGCCTGCAATCGCCCTTCCGCGATTGGCGCACGCAGGTAGAATTCCGGGAGTTGGCAGATGCCCCGTCCGGCCAGTGCAGCGTCCAGCACAGCCGTTCCGCTATTGCATCGCCAGCGGCCACGCGGTGTGACGACGCGTGGCATCCCGCGTTCGAGAAAGTGCCAGTTGGGAGTGGTTCCGGCCAGGCATTCATGCCCGGCCAGATCGTCTACACGGCGCGGCGCGGCGCGTGCGGTAAGGTAAGCAGGGGAAGCAGCGGTTATCAGCGCCCGGCTGGCAATGGCTTGGCTGGCGAGCCGCGGGTCGCCGGTCTGGCTGGTGCGTATCGCAAGGTCGTACCCTTCGGCGATGATGTCGACGACGCGATTGGTCAGATCGAGCACGACCGACAGGCCGGGATGCCGATCGGCAAATTCACCGAGGATCGGCGCGACAAAGCGTTCTCCCATGGCGATCGAGCAGGTCACGCGCAGTTCGCCGCGCGGCTCGCCGTCGCCCACCGCGAATGCAAGCAGTTCGTCGCGTTCCTGGATCAGCCTTCGCGCCTGATCGATAAAGCCACGGCCGGCTTCGGTCTGGCTGACGGTCCGGGTGGTGCGGTTGAACAGGATCAGGTTCAGCCGCTCTTCCAGGCGCAGAACACTTCGCGATACGTGCGATGTCGAAACGCCGAGCAATCGTGCCGCGCCAACGAACGAGCCGGCATCGGCAATGGCGACCGCTTCTTCGAGACCCTCCCACGGATGCATCGATTATCCCTATTTGGAAACAAAGCGTTCTGCAATAGCCGCTTTATCCACCCATTGGTTTACCGGTAACGGAGGCTAATTTTGTGTCTGCCGACGAAGGAAGTGCCATGAAGACCCGCGCCGCCGTAGCCTTTGCTCCTAAGCAACCCCTGGAAATCGTTGAGTTGGACCTTGAAGGCCCCAAGGCGGGCGAGGTGCTGGTTGAGATTATGGCGACCGGCGTGTGCCACACCGACGCCTATACGCTCGACGGGTTCGACAGCGAGGGCATCTTCCCCAGCGTGCTGGGCCACGAAGGTGCCGGGATCGTGCGCGAGGTCGGCCCCGGGGTCACCAGCGTCAAGCCGGGCGATCACGTGATCCCGCTCTACACCCCGGAATGCCGCCAGTGCAAAAGCTGCCTCTCGGGCAAGACCAACCTGTGCACCGCGATCCGCGCGACGCAAGGCCAGGGGCTGATGCCCGACGGCACCAGCCGGTTCAGCTACAAGGGCGAGACGATCTTCCACTACATGGGCTGCTCGACCTTCTCGAACTTCACCGTCCTGCCCGAAATCGCCGTGGCGAAGATCCGCGAGGACGCGCCGTTCCAGTCCTCGTGCTACATCGGTTGTGGGGTCACCACCGGCGTCGGCGCGGTGATCAACACTGCCAAGGTGCAGGTGGGTGACAACGTGGTCGTGTTCGGCCTCGGCGGGATCGGTCTCAACGTGATCCAGGGTGCGCGGCTGGCGGGGGCGGGCAAGATCATCGGCGTCGATCTCAATCCCGATCGTGAGGAATGGGGCCGCAAGTTCGGCATGACCGAATTCCTCAACAGCAAGGGCATGAGCCGCGAGGACACCGTCGCGAAGATCGTCCAGATGACTGACGGCGGGGCCGACTACACCTTTGACGCCACCGGCAACACCGAAGTCATGCGCACCGCGCTCGAAGCGTGTCATCGTGGCTGGGGCACCTCGATCATCATCGGCGTTGCCGAAGCGGGCAAGGAAATCTCCACCCGGCCGTTCCAGCTCGTCACCGGGCGCAACTGGCGCGGCACCGCGTTCGGCGGGGCCAAGGGCCGCACCGACGTGCCCAAGATCGTCGATATGTACATGACCGGCAAGATCGAGATCGACCCGATGATCACGCATGTGATGGGGCTGGAAGAGATCAACACCGCATTTGACCTGATGCACGCGGGCAAGTCGATCCGCAGCGTGGTGGTTTTCTGAGCGGTACCATGGAAATCGTATCGACCAACCGCAGCCACGGCGGCACCCAGGGCGTCTACACGCACCAATCGGCCGAGACCGGCACGCCCATGACCTTTTCGGTCTTCGTGCCGGATCACGCGCCGGGAGCGAAGCTGCCGGTCCTGTGGTACCTCTCGGGGCTGACCTGCACGCATGCCAACGTCACCGAGAAGGGCGAATTCCGCGCGGCCTGCGCGGAGCATGGCGTCATCTTTGTCGCGCCGGACACCAGCCCGCGCGGTGATGATGTGCCGGACGACGAAGGGTATGATTTCGGCAAGGGGGCAGGGTTCTATGTCGATGCGACGCAGCAACCCTGGGCGGCCAACTACCGCATGCGCAGCTACATCGAGACTGAACTGTCGGCATTGGTCGCGCAGCAATTTCCTGCCGATATGGCGCGGCAGGGCATCACCGGGCATTCGATGGGCGGGCACGGTGCGCTGACGATCGCGTTGCGCAACCCCGGCCGCTTCCGCTCGGTCAGTGCCTTTTCGCCGATCGTCTCGCCGCTGAACTGCCCCTGGGGCGCCAAGGCGCTGACCGGCTACATCGGCCCCGATCGCGCCGCCTGGCGCGAATACGATGCCTGCGCGCTGATCGAGGACGGCGCGCGCCTGCCCGATCTGCTGGTGGATCAGGGCACGGCCGACACGTTCCTGGAGGAACAGTTGAAAACGCCGCTGCTGCAGGATGCCTGCTCCCGCGCCGGCCAGCCGGCCACGATCCGCATGCAGGACGGCTATGACCACTCCTACTATTTCATCTCCACCTTCATGGCCGAGCATGTCGTATGGCATGCCGGGCGGCTGAAAGCCTGAGCCGTCGGCTGTTGTTCCGGCGGACCGATGTCCGCTCAGCCGCGAATTCTCGATTTCCTGAAAAATGGTCGGGGAGACAGGATTCGAACCTGCGACATCCTGCTCCCAAAGCAGGCGCGCTACCGGGCTGCGCTACTCCCCGACCCTTTGGGCACCGGACGGGTCCGGTGCGTGTCGGTTGCCGTTCGACGGCGGCGGCAGTGGTGGGCCCGGCAGGATTTGAACCCGCGACCTAGCCGTTATGAGCGGCCAGCTCTAACCGCTGAGCTACAGGCCCACGATACCGCGCCCTGCCGGTCCGCCCGGACAGAACACGTCGCCCCTAGCTTGCCGAAGCCGACTAGGCAAGCTCCACGCTGGCCATGATATCGGATACGCTGGTAGGCCGTACACCGCGCGCCGCCAGGTGCGTGAACAGCGCGCGCCACCAGTCGTACAGCGCGTCGAGATCGTCGTCGTTGCGAACGTATGGCGTGTGGCCGGGGGCGAGCGACGGACTGTGGAACGAGAACACGAGGATCGGCAGGCCATCGTCCACGGCGATATCGACGCCGCGCAGCGCCTCTGCCGAGGTGACGCCCTCAGGGGTCAGCGGAATGCGTTCGAGCAGGCCGGCGCGGGCCAGCACGCCGCGCAGCGCCGGGGCCCGCCACAGCAGCGGATAGATGACATTGCCGATCCGCCGTAGCGGCCCCCAGTAGACCGAGGTCAGCGGCAGTTCGAGCAGCCGCTGGTCCGGCCCGACCCAATAGGGTTCGAGCGGATGTTCGCGGTAGTTCGGGCCGCCGGTGCTGCTGTAATCGAACCGGGCCCGGACCGAAGTATCCACCGCGATGCCGAATTCGGAAAGAATGGCGGCCGTGTTGGGGCCAAGGCCATAGCGCCCGGCGCGATAGATCAGCGGTGCGGTTTCGAACGTCTGTTCGATCCGGTCGCGCAGGCGGCGGAATTTCTCGCGTTCAAGCTCGTAGGGAAGGTTACCGGCAAAGCTGTTGAATTCGGTCACGTCCTCTTCGAACGGCGGGCTGACCCAGGGATGCAACTGGACCCCGATCTCGGCCCGCCCGGCCAGCACCGCCGCGCCGATCGCCTCGCGCGCAAAGCTGGAACTGGCGATGGGAAAATCGACCAGATAGGACGGCACCACGCCGAAGCCCTCGCAGAACTGCTGGAACTTGCGCAGCGCCGGGACAGTAACGATGGTGTGGCGTTCGCGGTCGAGCGGGGCGTTCCAGTCGAACTCCTCCTCGGTATCCACCGTCACGATGAACCGCTGGCCGAACCCGTCGCGAAAGCGCGCGCGGTTGCTTTTGTCGGGAACGCTGAGAATATTGGGCCGGTTCAAAAAAACACACTGCTTTCATAGGCGCGTCCTGTACCGACTGGGGGGTCCGTCAGCCGACGCGGCTCTGTAGGTTGTTGCTATGGCTTGATGCCGGTCCGGTCAACCCGGGCAGGTCCAGCCGCAGGACGCCACCTTCGTGCATCAGCGTGCCGCCTGCGGCACGGGCTTCGGCTGCGGCCAGGCGCAGGGTGAAGCCGATGCCGAAGCTGCCGGCGGACAGCGCGCTGCCGCGCTCGCCTGCGGGGATGGCGAACAGATCATCCCCGACATAACCCGCCAGCGCGGCGGGCAGTTCCATCTCGACCCGCACCTGCGCGCTATCAGCCCACCAGCGCAGCGCCAGTTGCTCATCCGGCGCGGTCGATCCCGCCAGCGCGGCCAGAAGCCGCCAGATCATCCGTTCTGCTTCCTGGCAATCGAGCCGGATCGGCAGCGATGCGGCCTGGGCCTGCTGGACGAAGCCGCTGCGGCGCGGCGCGGTCCACGCCTGCAGGCGGCTGACGGTCTGGGTCAGGATCAGCGCCAGGTCGCATTCGCCCGCGCCGGGGGCCATCACGCCGGATTCCAGTTTGACCAGCCGGTCCAGCTCGTCGAACCCCGCCAGGATCTGCGCGACATCGCCTGCGATAGCGGCGGCCAGCGCCCGGTATTCGTGCGGGGCAGGGCCGTAAAGCTGCTGCTGGATGATCTCGGCCGCCACCTGGATTGCGTTGGCGGGATTCTTCAGCTCGTGCAGGATCTGCCGCATGTTGTCGGCGGCAGCCTGATCGGCAGAGGGCTGGGCGGCGACGGGGGCGATCCGCAGCGGCCGCCGCAAACGGCCGCAATAGCCGGTGAAGCGCCCGCTGACCGGATCGAAGCGGGCGACCGCGTCGGCCAGCCATTCGCCACTGATCGCCGGCGCGCCTTCGAAGGCCAGCGGCGCAGCGCGCAGCGGCTGGCGCGCGCGCAACTGGCTGACCAGCGGGGGCGGCGCGGCGGCATCTGCCTCCTCGCCATCGCGGTCCGCTGCGCCGGACAGGCTGAACCCGACCAGCGCCGAGGCCAGCGGGCCGTCGACCCAGGTGATGCGCCCTTCGGCATCGGTGGCGAAATCGACCGATACCGCGCCGCGCGGCACCTCGTGAACCAGATCGCCCAGCGGCAGGAACGGCGCGTCCGCACTGTGCGCCGCGTGGTTGCCGCTTTCGCGGGCGCGGCGGAATTCCTCGATCCGGCGGACAATGGCGCCGATGCCGGCATCGGCGGTGCGACGGTTGTCGTTGCTGCCGTTTTTGCCGCGCAAGGGGACCACCGGCGCAGGAGCCAGTGGTCGGGTGATTTCCTGCGCCGCCGCCTGCGCCTTGGCCTGGTCAAGCGCGTCTTCGCGCGCCACGCAATCGAGCAGGAAGGCGTCGATATCGTCCACCGGCGCAGAGTGCTGCGCGGCGGTGGCCTCCACAACCGGGGGCAGCGCCCGGTCGCGCACGCCCAGCCGTTCCAGCAGCGCATCCACGCGCGGGCCCAGGTCGCGGCGGTGACGTACAATACCGCGCGCGCGCACGGGGAGGGCGGGGATCAGCGCCAGCCACGCCTCTTCGTCAAGCCGGGCGGCGGCGATGGCGGATGTGGCGACTTGCGGTTCGGCTTCGGCCAGCAGCGCCAGCAGGCGCGGGTTGGCGATCGGGCGATCCGCATCGCCGACCATGCGGGCGCGCTCGCTCGCCGGGATCTGCTCGGCCAGTTGCAGTAGCCGGATCAGCCCCTCTTCGTGCAGCGGACCGAAGTCCGCCGCCGGGCGCGCGCGGCCGAGGATGTCGACGAGCTGCCGGTACTGGATCCGCGCCAAAGCCGTGCCCGAAACGGGCAGGGCCAGCACGGTGGCAAGACGATCGTCGAAATGCATTCCTGCTCCGCGAGCCCGGTGTGCCCCGTCCGGCCGAGAACCGGGGCTCACTGTGCGGTTCCGGGGGCCCAGCTATCCGGAAGCGCGCATCGTCATGCAAGCTGACCTTTAAATTCCCCCTAAGGGCGCGTCGCGGGTCGGCAAGGGAATGGTAGCGGTAACCTTCGATAGGAAAAGCGATTGGTTCGGGGCGTTGCAAAGCGGGACAATTACGCTAAGGAACAATAAAATTACAGAGCATCTGGAATTTATGATGTGGAAATTGCATTGGCTGCGCAAGCCGCGCCGGAATCGTCCGGTCGCAGTCGTACCCGTTGCCGTGTTTTCGCGCCAGGACAGGACCGCATGATCAATCTCGACGCCATCGATCGCAAGCTTCTGGCCGAACTTCAGGATGAAGGCCGGATCACTAACGTCGAGCTGGCGAACCGCGTCGGGCTGACCGCGCCGCCGTGCCTGCGCCGGGTGCGCAGCTTGGAGGAAGAAGGGATCATTCGCGGCTATCACGCCGATCTCAACCCTTCGAAGCTGGGATTCACCATCACCGTGTTCGCGCTGGTCAGCCTCAAGAGCCAGGCGGAAGAGGCGCTGCGCGAATTCGAAGGGCACATGAACACCCTGCCCGAAGTGCGTGAATGCCACATGCTGAACGGCGAGATCGACTTCATCCTCAAGATCGTCTCGCGCGATCTGCAAAGCTTCCAGGAATTCCTGACCGGCAAGCTGACCTCCGCGCCGAACGTGGACAGCGTGAAGACCTCGCTGACGATCCGCACCGCCAAGAGCCTGCCGGGCGTACCGCTCGAAATCTGATCGTCAGAGCCGGGCGGCGGCTTCCAGCGCCAGCAGATAGCTGTCCGCACCGAACCCCGCGATCGTCCCCTTGGCTGCCATGCCCACCCATGAGGTATGGCGAAAACTCTCGCGCGTGTGCGGGTTGGACAGGTGTACCTCGATCACCGGCACGCCGATCGCCCGAATGGCGTCCAGCAGCGCGACCGAGGTGTGGGTATAGGCACCGGCATTGAGCAGGACCGCGCTGGCCCCTTCGGCCCGCGCTTCGTGCAGCCAGTCGACCAGATGGCCTTCGTGGTTCGACTGGCGCATGTCGATGGCGATATCCAGCTCTTCCCCGCGCTCCACCAGCAGCGCGCCGATATCGTCGAGCGTCTGCGACCCATAGATATCGGGCTCGCGCGTGCCGAGCAGATTGAGGTTGGGTCCGTTCAGAACGTAAACAAGCTTGGCGGCCATGGTCCGTGCCTTCGTAAGGATCGGCCGACATGTAGCGCCGCGCGCGCGCCGCGCAAGCGTCGTGCCGCTGTGGCCGGCGGACGGTCAGCCCGCTGGCGGCGGTGGTGGCGGCTGGTCGCTGTCAGGCCCACCGCCTGCCATGCCACCGCCCATGCCGCCCTGATCGGGCTGATCGGCCGGCGGCGCTTCGTCCTGTTCATCGCCGCCGCTGCCATAGAACGAGGCGAGCGCGGCGTTGTTGCTGGTTGCCCGAGCCTTGGCGGCCTGCGCCTGATTGCACGAGGCTTGCGCATCGGCGAGCTGCTGGCGCGCCTCGTCAAGCTGGCGTTGCAGATCCGCTTCCTTGTCGGAGCCGCACCCCGCCAGCGCCGCCGAGCCCGACAATGCCAGTATCAACAGGATCGCCTTGCGCGGGATGGGGGGCATAAACGGGAACATCGGGGTGCGGCTTTTTCGTTATGATCGGATGCCGGTTAACCTAGCCGCTAAGGGTTAGCACGAGGTTAGCGCGACGTTCTCAGCGCTCCGCGCCCCTGACCTTGCCCCACTGGCGCATCGCCGAATAGCCAAGGTACCCGGTCCCGAACAGGGCATAGAGCGGTTCGGGCAACCCTTGCAGATAGCCGGTCATGCCGGCGGCGATGGCCGTGGCGGCGCGCGGGCTGAACGCGGCGATCACGCCCACCGGTATGGCCCACAGGATCATCGCATAGATGACATAGAGAAACCCCGGCCGCGCCCGGCTGGTCCAGGGATCGGCAGATGTCGCATCGGCCACGATCGCCGAAAGGCTCGTCTCCAGCATCCGGACATCCTGCGATCCATTCATCCGGAGTAACTCCAGCTTCGCCCGATCACGCGCCTCGGGATCAGGGATCGCCTTGTCGAGAATACGGGACAGCGGCTCGAGCAGATTTTCGAACAGCGGCATGTTGAGCGGCTCCTGATGTGAGGGAGGGCTGCGGAAATAACCGATATGGTTCGTGTAGGAAAACGGAAGCTGCAGGGCCGCCCGCCGCTCGCGCTTCTACGGCGATGTCCCCATCCATGACTGCGCGGGAGACGGACGGATGATGCACTGTCCCGCAGCAGAAAATTCTGCCGCAAATTGACGGCGGTCAATTTTTATTGAGAACCAGTTGCATTAATCCGCCATCTCTGCGAATGGCTCGCAGCAGTGATGCGATTCATTCGCATTATGAGGGGGACTCGTGACGAACGCCAAGATATTCCGCGCTGCTCTGGTACCGGCGCTGACCTGCGCCGGGCTGGTGGCCATGCCTGCCATCGCCGCTGCCGAGCCGGTCGTCCCTGCCAACCTTTCGGTGGGCGCGATGTTCGTCAACGCCGACTGGATCGTGAAGCTGGTGATGATCGGCCTGATCGCCGCATCGCTGGTCACCTGGACGGTGTTCTTCGCCAAGCTGATGGAATTGCGCCGTGCCACCGCCGCCGCCCGCCACGTCCTTGAAACCGTGAGCGGCATGCGCTCGCTGGTCGAAGCGACCCGCGATGCCGCGCTGCTGGAAACGCCACTGGTGCGCGAGGCGATCTCGGAACTGCGCCTGTCCAGCGATGCCCTGAACGATGCCGAGGGCGTCAAGGAGCGCGTCCTCTCGCGCTTCTCGCGGCATGAAGCGGCGGTCGCGCGCGATATGACCCGGGGTGTCAGCATCCTCGCCACGATCGGTGCCACGGCACCGTTTGTCGGCCTGTTCGGCACTGTCTGGGGTATCATGAACAGCTTCGTCGGCATCGCCGAAAAGCAGACCACTAACCTCGCTGTCGTCGCTCCCGGCATCGCCGAGGCGCTGCTGGCGACCGCGTGCGGCCTCGTCGCGGCGATCCCGGCGGTGGTGATCTACAATCATTTCGCCCGCCAGATCGCCGCCTACCGCGCGCTGGTTTCGGACACCGCCGCAGCGATTCTGCGCCTCGTCTCGCGCGATCTGTCGCGCGGCGAACGCATCGTCTGAGGGAAGGGCGCGGGCCATGGCGATCCAGTTCACCGACCACAGCGATGATATGGCGCTGAACCACGAAATCAACGTGACCCCGTTCATCGACGTCATGCTGGTGCTGTTGATCATCTTCATGGTCGCAGCGCCGCTGGCCACCGTCGATGTCAAGGTGGACCTGCCGGTGTCGAACGCCGCCCCCGCGCCCAAGCCCGAACAGCCGGTATTCCTCTCGATCCGCGCCGATGGCCAGTTCCTCGTCGGCGAAAAACCGGTCGATGCCGCCGCGCTCGGTGCCGCCATTGCCGCCGCCACCGGCGGTGACCGCGAACAGCGGGTGTTCCTGAGGGCTGACAAGACGGTCACTTACGATACCGTGATGCAGGCGATGAACGGACTGCGCAGCGCCGGCTATGTCCATGTCGCGCTGGTCGGCCAGGATCAGGGCGAGGTCCGGTGACAGCTCCCGTTCCCGGCATAGAGGCGCTCGAAGCAGCCGCCCAGGCGGCCGGGCAGCGGGTTCCGGCCCGGCTGGACGGTGCGCCCGATCGCCGGCTGTGGAGCACGGCCGGAGCGATCGCGCTGGCCTTGCATGGCGGCGCGCTGGCGGCGGTGCTGGTGTGGTCGCGCGAGACGCCGCCGCCGGTCGAAGAGCCGGTGGTGCTGGTCGAACTTGCCGCCGAAGCCGCCCCCGCGCCGGTGCCGCAAAGCGCCGCGCAGCCGGTCTCGCAATCGCCGGTTTCGCCGCTGACCCCGCAAGTCGTGCAGCCTCCGCTGCCGTTGGACGCGCCGGTGGTGAAAGCGCCGCTGCCGCGCGATGCCGTGTCGTTGCCGCCGCCCGCGCCGGCGCAGCCCGCCCGCGCCGCTCAGGCACCGGTACAGCCGGCAGTCGCCGCGCCCGCGCCACCAGTCACGAACCCGCTCGCCGGCAACGGTTCCAACACCCGGGCCGATGCCAGCAACGATTCCCGCGCCCAGAAGCTGGAATCGGACTACAAGTCGCTGGTCGGCAGCTATATCCGCCGCAACCGCTTCTCGCCGCCCCAAGCCCGCAAGGCCGGGATCAGCGGCGATGTGAAGGTCCGCTTCGTGGTCCAGCGCAGCGGTGCGATCACCGATGTCGGCGTAGCCACCAGCAGCGGCTCGACGCTGCTTGACGGCGAGGCGGTGCAGTTCCTGCGCTCGCTGACGCCGGTCCCGTCATTCCCGCGCGATCTGCGCAAATCCGAAATTCCGCTCACCATCACGCTCAAGTTCGCCGTCGAGAGCAAGTAGCCGCCGGACGTCAGGCGCATGCTGCTCTTGCAGGGCGAATACAATCGAAAGGGGAAGTATCATGGCAACCAACAAGGCAGTCCTGCGCCCGCGCAGCCTGCGCCGGCCGGTCCTGACCGTCGCCGTCGGAGTGAGCGCCGCGCTCGCCAGCAGCGGTGCGCTCGCTCAGGAAGCAGCGAAGGACACGGACAGCGCCGAGGATCTCGGCGTGGCCGAGTACAAGGACTATACGGCGGATTCGAACCCCTACACCTCGAAGGGGGCACCGTATAAGGCGCGGGTTTCGGCGGACGATCGCCTGACCCGGCCGATCGCCGAACTGCCGCAGACGCTGAGCGTCCTCACCGAAACGCAGATCAAGGAATCGGGCTACACCGATCTGGCCCGCATTCTCGACGCGCAGCCCGGCATCACCGTCGGCACCGGCGAAAACGGCAATGCCTTCGGCGATCGCTACATCATTCGCGGCCAGGAAGCGCGCAGCGACGTGTTCGTCGATGGCCTGCGCGACCCGGGGATGACGACGCGCGAAAGCTTCGCGGTGGACCAGATCGAAATCGCCAAAGGCCCGAACTCGACCTTCGCCGGTCGTGGCACGGCTGGTGGTGCGGTCAACCTGATCACCAAGCAGGCATCGACCGACTACAGCTTCACCAAGGCTTCGGTTGGCGTGGGCACAGACGGCTTCGTGCGGGCGACCGCCGACGTCAACATGCCGGTCAGCGACACTCTGGCAGTGCGCGCCAACGCGCTTTATGCCTACACCGAAATCCCCAACCGCGAACCGGCGGACCGCAAGCGCAAGGGCCTTGCGGTTTCCGCCACGTTCAAGCCGGTGGACACGTTCAGCCTGACGCTGGATTACTACGGGCTGCGGGCGAAGGATAATCCCGATCTGGGCGATTACCTGCTGGGCGATGCCACCGTGGGTGAACGCAAGCCGGTGAAAACTCCGGTCTATGCGCAGAAGCAGGATTTCCAGAAGTCGGACGTCGATGTTTTCACCGGCCGTCTGAACTGGCAGCTTTCCGACAATATCCGGCTGACCAACCGGATGCGTTATGGCATGTCGGACAACGGCTACGTCGTCACGGGTGCGCGGGGTGTGACCACTTCGGTGAATGACCCCAATGGTGCATACGACAGTTTCTCGCTATCGACTCACCAGGGCTGGCAGGATGTGAAATACTTCGCCAACCAGGCTAATCTCCACATCGAAAGCGAAATGCTGGGTGGCGAGAACGATCTCATCATCGGGGCCGAGTTTACCGATCACAAGGTCCGCAACGGCCTCTATGCCAACGTCAATACCGGCGCGTTCAACTGCCGCACGGGCACGGGTGCCGGCACTGCCTTCAACGCCTTTTGCGGCCTCGGGCCCGATGGTCAGGCGGTCGATAACCTGAACACACTCCTCGGCCGGGAAATCACGAAGGACCGTTGGGACCAGGACTGGCACATGAAGACCGTGTCCGCCTACATCATGGACACTATCGACCTGACGAGCCGACTGACCGTGTTCGGCGGCATCCGCCTCGATCACTTCATGTTCGATCTCGGGCTCCAGGCCGCTGACTTAACCGTCACGCGTTACGACTTCAGCGACAGCTTCTGGAACGGCCATCTGGGCGCGACCTACAAGATTGGCGATGTCGGGATGATCTACGCTTCGGCGGCGACTTCGGCCGATGTGAACTGCGGTGAATCGGATGTCGGCACCAGCGCCGGTTATGGCGGCTGTCTGGTCCTTGACGGCCAGATCAGCGGAACCAAGCCCGAGCGTTCGGTCAACCTTGAGACGGGGACCAAATTCAACCTGTTCGAGGATCGGCTGCTGCTGACCGCCGCTGTGTTCCAGATCACCAAGGATGACGTGTTCGAGGCGGCCGGCAGCGGCTACGTGCCGGACGGGACCGGCAATACCGGCAAGAACCGCGTGCGTGGCTTCGAAATCGGCGTGGCCGGCAACCTGACCCCGGCCTGGTCCATGCAGGGTGCCATCACCGTGCTCAAGGCGAAGATCCTGAAGTCGGTTGCCAATCCTTTGAACGAAGGCAAGACGCTCTCGAACTTCGCCAACTTCCAGGCACAGTTCCAGTCGCGCTATCAGTTCACCGATGATTTCGCGATGGGCTTTGCGATCAAGCACAAGGGCAAGCGCTACGGCGGACAGCCGGACACCGCGCCGGCGTTCACCACGCTGCCGGACAACAGCTATGTCTATGGCCAGCCCGTCCCCGCCTACACGGTCGGAGATTTCTTCGCCGAGTACAAGTTCAACAAGAATCTGGATTTCCGCCTCAACGTGAACAATGTCACGAACGAACGGTACTATATCGCGGTCTACCGCAGCGGTTCGTTCCTCTACAGGGGTGACGCGCGGCAAGTCGTGGGGACGTTGAACGCCAAGTTCTGACGCCATGCTCCGGTGGTGCGGCCGTTCCCGGCAGCGCCACCGGACTGGAGATTTTTCATGCTCATCGTCATCGAAAACCTGCTGACCCGCAACGACGTCGATGCCTTCCGCGAGCGGCTGGGGCAGGCGGAATGGGTCGATGGCGCGCAAAGTGCCGGTTCGCGGTCGGTGGCGGTGAAGCAGAACCTGCAGGTCGAGCGCAACTGCCCGGTCGGCGTCGAACTTGGCAACACCATCCTGCGGCGGCTGGGCGATAGCCCGACCTTCGCTTCGGCCGCGCTGGCCGAGAAGATCTGGCCGCCGGTGTTCAACCTCTATCAGGATGGCGGCCACTACGGCACCCACGTGGACAGCGCGCTGATGCGCTGGCCCGAGGCGAACCTGACGCTGCGCAGCGACATGTCGGCGACCATTTTCCTCTCGGACCCGGACGAGTACGAGGGCGGCGAGCTGCTGGTCGAAGGGCAGTACGGCGCGCAGGCGGTGAAGCTGGCGGCGGGCGACATGGTGCTTTACCCTTCCAGCAGCCTCCATCAGGTAACCCCGGTCACCTCCGGCCAGCGCATCTGCGCGATCCTGTGGCTGCAAAGCGCGGTGGCGGATACCACCCGGCGCGAAATGCTGTTCGAGCTCGATCAGTCGATCCAGGCGTTGAGCTTCGGCCGCACGGTGGACGATCCCGATATCGATCGGCTGATCCACGTCTATCACAACCTTGTGCGGCACTGGGCGGTGGTGTGATGGTCCGCGGTTCGGGCAAGCGGCCGCTCAGGGGCATGCGCCGTCGCGGCCGGGTCAAGCTCGCGGTCAGCATCGCGCTGGCGGTGCCCGGCGTGCTGATGCTGGCCGATTGGTGGCAGGGCCGCGCGCTGGCGATGGACCTGCTGCACCCGACCGGTGAACTGTCGGTCCGGCTGATGATCCTGGCGATGCTGGCGGGGCCGCTCGTCGAGCTGTTCGGAACAGCGCATCCGCTGGGCCGCGTCCTGCGCGGCTGGCTGACGATCCGCCGCAACCTTGGCGTCGCGGCGTTCGGCTATGCCGCGCTTCACCTCGTATTCTACGCCGCCGACATGAGTGTGGCGGCGATGCTGGACGAGCTCCCGATCCCGGCGATCTGGACCGGCTGGCTGGCGCTGGCGCTGCTGGCGATACCCGCCGCGATCAGCTTCGATGCCGCCGTCAAGGCACTGCGCCGCCGGTGGAAGCAGTTGCAATACCTCGTCTATCCGGCATTCATCATCGCGCTGGCACACTGGCTGCTGCTCGACTGGCACTGGCTGGGCGCGGCGCTGCATCTGGCCCCGCTGGCGCTGATCTGGACCCTGCGGCTGGCGCGTCGCCGCTCTCTTTCCCGAACCTGAGGATTTCCCGCATGATCCGTTCTCACCCCGGCCGCACCATTGCCCTGCTGTTCGCACCGCTCGCCATCTTCGCGGCCGTTCCGGCGCAGGCCGATGGCAACGTCCAGTGCAAGTCTGGACCGAAGGAAAACTGGAAGCCGATCGACAAGCTGAAGAAGCAGGTCTGGCTCGAAGGCTGGGAAATCATCAAGACCCAGGTCGAGGGCGATTGCTACGAGGTCTACGCCCGCAACGGCGAAGGGCAGGTGCTCGAAGCGTTCTTCCACCCGGTCACGCTCAAGAAACTGGTGGTGTTCCGGCGCGGGCAGGAAATCTTCCGCGCCAAGGGCTTCTGATCCGGGCGGGGCTGCCGTTACAGCAACCGCTCGAGATAGCGCACGGTCTTGGCGTTCGGCAGCGTGGCGCTGCCGATCTCGGCGAAACCGAGGCTGGCGTGGAATGCGTCGGATGCCGGGTTCGGCGGATCGAGGTTGACCTCGCAGACCACGCGATCGTGCCCCGCGGCACGGGCCTGCTCGAACAGATCGGCATAAAACGCGCGGGCAAGGCCGCGGCCGCGCGCCGATGCGGCGACGACTACGCGATCGACGTAGACGAAGCGTTCCAGGCGTTCGCGCAGCCACATGAAGTTGGGGCTGTCGTAATCCGCTGATTGATTGAACGCGATGAGCAGGGCGCTGCCGTCGCTGGTGGCTGCGGCATGGAAGGCCATGGCGATCATGCCGCGCAAGCGATGCTCATCCAGCAAGGACAGCTCTTGCGCATGGGCGTTGTTCAGCGCCAGCAGCGCGTTCGCGAGCGCGGGCCTGGCGGCAAGGTTGGCGGCTGTCAGTCGATCGGGCACGCAAATTTTTCCTGCCGAAAGCAAGAGACCCCGCTTCCGGGCGGGAAGCGGGGTCTCTCGAATTGGCGATCGCGCAGGGGCGACCGGCGGAAACGGATTACTCCGCTTCGGCTTCCGGCTCTTCGACCGCGATTTCGCCGGGTTCGGCGTTCGGGTCGTAGGCTTCGGTGAAGCCGGTAGTGTCGGCTTCGAACATCGCGGCCATGACGTCCACGCCCTGCGACTGCAGTTCGGCTTCGTCGGGCGACCGGGCGACGTTGACCTTCACCTTGACCGAGACTTCGGGGTGCAGGTTGACGGTGACGTCGAAGATGCCGAGCGTCTTGATCGGGCGTTCGAGCACGATCATCTGCTTCGACAGCCCGGCGCCATCGGCGTTCAGCGCATCGACGATGTCACGCACCGAAACCGAACCGTAAAGCTGGCCCGAGTTCGACGAGGCGCGGATCAGGACGACCTGCTTGCCTTCCACATCGGCCGAATGCTGTTCGGCGTCGGTGCGGCGGGCGGCGTTGTCGGCCTCGATCTTCGCGCGGTTGGCGTCGAAGACTTTTTTGTTGGCGTCGTTGGCGCGCAGCGCCTTCTTGTTGGGCAGCAGGTAGTTGCGTGCGAAACCGTCCTTGACGGAAACGACGTCGCCGATGTTGCCCAGCTTCTCGACACGTTCGAGGAGGATGATGTCCATGGGGTTCGCCCTCCTTACTTGACGATGTAGGGCAGCAGGCCGATGTGCCGGGCGCGCTTGATGGCCTGGCTCAGCTCACGCTGCTTCTTGGCGGAAACCGCGGTGATGCGGCTGGGGACGATCTTGCCACGCTCGGACATGAAGCCCTGGAGCAGACGGATGTCCTTGTAATCGATCTTGGGCGCGTTCTTGCCCGAGAACGGGCAGGACTTGCGGCGGCGGAAGAAAGCGCGTGCCATGGCGATCAGTTCCCTTCACGTTCGCGACGGCGCGTGCGCTCGCGGTCGCTCTTGCGCATCATGACCGAAGGGCCGCCTTCGTGCTCGTCGACGCGGATCGTGACGTAACGGATCACGTCTTCGTTGATCTGGGTCTGACGCTCGAGCTCGGCGACGACATCGCCCGGAGCTTCGATGTTGAGCATCACGAAGTGCGCCTTGCGGTTGCGCTTGATCTTGTAGGCGAGGTTCTTGAGGCCCCAGGTCTCGGTCTTGGTGACCTTGCCCTGCATGCTCTCGACGATCTCGGTAGCGGTGGCGGCCAGCGCATCGACTTGCGCTTGGCTCAGGTCCTGGCGTGCCAGGAACACGTGCTCATATAGAGCCACGGCAGCTTCCTTTTCTCTATCTAACCGATCGCTGGCTTGTCCGCACCATTGCGGGGCCCCTCCGGCTTTCTTGATATCCCCGGTTCGGGGAAAGGGCGCGCCTTACGCGATTCCGGGGGAAATGCAAGGGCCGCTAACGTCGAGACGGCCCACCCCGTCCGGCCAGGCGGTACACCGCCAAGCCTCCCGGCCCTCCCGCAAGCGGGAAGGCATGATCGAGTATCCCCGCCCGCTTGCGGGAGGGGAGCGAGACTTGCGTGCGCAGCACGTTAGTCGCAGCGGGGTGGGCCTGGCGCACCCCCGTTGTTTGCTTGCGAAGGTGACAAAGGTTACACTGTGTAACTTTCGAAGTTGGATATTTTCATATCTAAATCAATATATTATACGGGAAATCATGAAAGTTACACTTTCGGGAATGGCGCGATGTGTCGCGTTCTGACGATGGGAAAGAGCAGGGCGTGAGGGGCCCGTTGCGGATTATGCCGCAGGTGGCCGATGTAGGAAAGCAGTGAGGCCGCGTTGCGCTCGGGATAGCCGTCCGATCGGCCCGATGGAAAAATGGTTCACGCGGAGGCGCGGAGGCGCAGAGGTGTTGCGGGAGGGCGCAGCCATTCTCGCTGTTCAACGGCGAGGCACACGCATCGTTGAAAAGGACGGCCGCGCTGCGGCGAGCGGGACATCTCTGCGCCTTTGCGCCTCTGCGTGAACCCGTTTTCTTATCGCCGCTCGGGCCCACCCCGTCCGGCTAGGCGATAAAATCGCCAAGCCTCCCGGCCCTCCCGCAAGCGGGAAGGCATGCTCGAATATCCCCGCCAGCTTGCGGGAGGGGAGCGAGACTTGCGTGCGCAGCACGTTAATCGCAGCGGGGTGGGCAATGCGGAACGCCGCGCAAATCACACGAAAAGCCCCGCCGGATCGCTCCGGCGGGGCCTTCTGTTACATCAGGCGTCGCTTACAACGCGACAACGCCGCCGTCGTTCTTGGTGATCGCGACCACGGCCGAGCGGGGGCGCGAGGTGGCGGTGGTGCTGGTCTGGCTTTCGGGCCAGTGGCTGGTGATGGCAGCGGGGTTGCCTTCTTCGCCGGGGTGCTGGATGCCGACGAACAGGGTGCGCCCGTCCGGTGTGCTGTCCACCCCGGTGATTTCGCACTGGACCGGGCCGGTGAGGAACCGGCGCAGGTTGGCGGCGGTGGCGGCGGTGCCGACGATCGTGGCCTGTGTTGCCGAACCGGAGGTGCCGACGTTGGTGATCGTCTTGGTGCCGCCATCGCTCACGGTGCCGGGCAGCGCGGCGAGCATCATGCAGTTGGTGCGATCGGTGAAGGCACCATCATCGGTCTGGATCCACAGCAGCGGCTTGACCTTGCCCGCCGCGTTGCTCGGGCGCGAGAACCAGCAGCCGTCCGGGCTGGAGAAGTCGTTGTCCGCCGTCAGGCCCGAGATGTTGACGTTCATCGGGCTCGAGTCCGCCGAGTCCGCCCCGAACAGGTAGATGTCCCACTTGAAGGTCGCGGCAGCGGTATCGTCGCCGTCTTCGCGCAGGCGGATGATGTGGCCGTTCGGGTTGCCGTAGCTGATCGAGCCATCGAGTTTGGGATCGCCGTAGTGGCGCGGGTTGGCGGCATCGGTGCCGCCGAGGGGGCGGTTCGAGGCGTCGTTGTTGGTGAGGGTGAGGTAGACCTCGCCGGTCACCGGGTTGACGGCGGTCCATTCCGGGCGGTCCATCGGCGTCGCGCCCACCGCATCGGCGGCGAGGCGGGTGTTGACGAGGATGTCGGCCTGATCGGCAAAGGTATAGGCGGGGAAGCTGCCCACCGCCGGACGGTCAGGCACGCTGCCGAACACCAGCGGCTTCCAGGTGCCGGTGCCGTCGGCGTTGAACACCGCGACATAGAGCGTTCCGGCGTCGAGGTACTTGTCGCCCACTGCCAGCCGGTTGGCGGCGGTGGCATCCGCTGCGTCCCAGGCGGCGGTCGACACGAACTTGTAGAGGTATTCGCGGCGCGAATCGTCGCCCATGTAGACCGCGACCTTCTTGCCGGCGGTCAGCTTGCCCAGCCACGCGCCTTCGTGGCCGAAGCGGCCGAGCGCCGTGCGCTTGCGCGGCGCGGAGGCGGGATCGTAAGGATCGATCTCGACCACCCAGCCGAACTGGTTGGGTTCGTTGCGGAAATCGGTGGTGGCCGTCCCGCCGACGGTGGCGCGCGCGTCCCAGCGGGTGAAGCGGTTGTCGGTGGTGGAGGCGGTGGACCAGCTATAGTTGCCGGTCGAGCTGGTGACGCCATAGCGGCTGAGCGCGGTCAGTTCGCGGGCGCTGCGCTGGGCGTCGTCGCCCGAACGCAGGAAGTAGCCTGCCCAGTTTTCCTCGCAGGTCAGCACGCTGGCCCAGCCGGTGTGGCCGTTGGCGCAGTTGTTGATCGTGCCGCGCCCGTGGCTGCCATTGGTGGAATAGGGCGTGGCGAGGTAGGCGGTGCCGGCGGCCGGGCCGTGAAACACCATGTCGGTGTTGGGGGTGATGCGGCGGTTGAAGGTGCTGCCCTGGACATAGCTCCAGGCGCGGTTGCCGGCGTCCTTGTACTCGCTGACGGACAGGCCGTGGCACTCGATTTCCTTCAGCGCATCGGCCAGCGCGCGCGGGGCGCTGAGCGAGGCACCGGCAGCGTGGAGATAGGCCTGGGTGATGTTTTCGTGGTTCTGGACCAGCAGGCCGCGCGTCGAGCTGCCGTCGGCGCGGCTGCCGCTGGCGTCGAGGCCGAACCATGCCAGCGCGTCGCCATGATCGCCGATGCGCTGGTCGAAGCCGCTGTCGGTGCCGTCGTTGGCATAGGCCGAAACCCCGGTCGCCAGCGGATCGCCCAGCCGGGTCATTACGGTGACGGTGTAGCCTTCGGGGACGGTGACGATGTCGTTACGGTTCTTGGCGACGGCGGTGAAGCCGAGCTGCGCCGGGGCCACCGTGATGTTGGTGGTGGCGGTGGACGATTTGCCATCGTCGTCAGTCGCCTTGAATTCGAAGGTCAGCACGGTGCTGGCGGCGACGCTGGGGGCGATGAAGCTGACGGCGTTGTCCGCGCCGGCCACCAGCTTGACGGTTTCACCGGCGGTCTGCGTCCAGGCCGCGGTGGACACCGCGTTGTCGTCCGAGGCGGTCGCAGTGAGGGTGACGAGGCGGCCGGAAGAGGTCGAGCCATCGGCACCGGCGGTGACGGTCGGGGCTTCGTTATCGTCATCACCGCAGGCGGCGAGCAGGCTGGTGCCGAAAAATGCCATCGCCGTCGCGCCGGCGGTGCGCATCATCGTCTGCCGCCGCGAAAAGCGCGCATTGGCGAGTTCGTTGAGCGTCGGCAGGACGCTGGCGTTGGTATCGACGTCGCCGTCGCTGTAGTTGGTGGAATGGAGATCGGTCACGGTAACTGCCCCTGCTCTTGTTTGGATGCCGGAGGGGTAGTGGCGTTTTGTGACGCGATTGTTGGGGTTTGGTGGCCGGGAAATGACCGTCAGGCGGCGGTTCGGTGAAGGTTTAGCGACGATACGGTGACATCCTCCCCGATACGGGGAAGGGGGACCATGCGAAGCATGGTGGAGGGGCACCCGAGGTTTGCTGAACATCAAGAGGAAGCGCCCCGCTGCCCGTGCCCCTCCACCACCCTGCGGGTGGTCCCCCGCCCCCAAGGGGGAGGATGCTCACGCCATCGCCAGGACCATGCTTTTCACCTGTGGGTAGACCTGCGTTTCCCACTTCGAACCTGAGAAGACGCCGTAATGGCCGACCCCCAGTTGCAGATGGTGGCGTTTGAGGTGGGGGCGCAGGCTGGTGCACAGGAGGTGGGCGGCAGCGGTCTGGCCGACGGCGCAGATATCGTCCTTTTCGCCCTCCACCGTCAGCAGCGCGGTCTTGCGGATCGCGCCGCAATCCACTTTCTGGCCGCGATGCATGAATTCTCCGCGCGGCAGCAGCGAGCGCTGGAAGATGCGGTCGATCGTTTCGAGATAGAACGTGCCGGGCAGATCGGCGACGGCGAGGTATTCGTCATAGAATTCGGTGATTTTCCCGGCTTCCTCGGTCTGCCGGTCGGCCAGTGCCTGGTAGAGCTTGCGGAACTGGCCGAGGTGCCGGCCCACGTTCATCGCCATGAACGCCGATAGCTGCATGAACCCCGGATAGACCTTGCGCCCGGCCCCTTTGTAGCGGCCGGGGACGGTGTGGATCATGTTGCGTTCGAACCAGTCATAGGGATGGGCATAGGCCAGTTCGTTGACCGATGTCGGTGCCTCGCGCACGTCGATCGGGCCGCCCAGCAAGGTCAGCGTGCGCGGCTGGAACGGATCGTGGTCGCGCGCCATGATCGCCACCGCCGCCAGCACGTTGGGGCAGGGCTGGCAGACCGACAGGACATTGGCGGGCCGCCCCGTCTCCTTGTCCCCCAGTTCCTGGATGAAGCGGATGACGTAGTCGATGTAGTCGTCGAGCCCGAAGTCTCCTGCGCTGAGCGGCACGTCGCGGGCGTTTTTCCAGTCGGTCACGTAGACATCGTGGTCGCGCAGCAGCACTTCGATGGTGTTGCGCAGCAGCGTGGCGAAGTGGCCGGAAATAGGCGCGACGACCAGCATCTTGGGCTGCGGCGTCAGCACATCGTCCTTGGCGAAATGCAGCAGATCGCCGAAGGGGAGCGACATCGCCACTTCCTCGCGCACCGCCACCGTGCGGTTGCCCACCGGCACCTGATGGATGCGATAGGGCGGGCGCTTGTGCGTCACCCGCGAGGCGCGGAACACTTCGGGCAGGGCAAAGAAACGGCGCAGGTTGGGGTCGGCGCGGCCAAGCTCGCCAAATCCCTTGTCCCGCAGATTGACCAGCGCATCCGCCGTCGCCCGGGCGGGGGCCATGAGGTCGCAGTAAGCCTGGTAGGCCTGATACAGCATGTTTTCCGAATTTCCCCCGAATGCCAGAACCTCGCGACGATTCACCTTCCCAATCGCCAGCCGCTATGGTTTCATGCTGCGCTGCATCAATCCCTGATGCAAGCTAACAATGTGCAGGACCGATAATGGCTCACGCTGCCGCCACGACCGCGACGCTCACCCTGTCGAGCAAGACCTACTCCGCCTGGTCGCTGCGCGGCTGGCTGCTGTGCAAGCTGGCCGGGCTGGATGTGGCCGAGAAACTGGTGGAAAATGACGCCGCCAACCGCGCCGAACTGCTGCTGTTGTCGCCATCGGTGCTGGTGCCGCGGCTGAACTACGGCGAGGCCAGCGTGTGGGATACCCTGGCGATTGCCGAGTTCCTGAACGAGACGTTCCCCGAAGCCGGCATGTTCCCCGCCGATCCGATCGCGCGGGCACTGTGCCGCTCGATCTCCGGCGAAATCCATTCCGGCTTCACCAACTTACGCTCGGCGCTGCCGATGAACCTCAAGGTGGTGCACGACAAGTTTCCGGTGTTCTCCGGCGCGCGGCCCGATATCGAACGCATCGAGGCGATCTGGGAAGACTGCCTCGAACGCTTCGGCGGCCCGTTCCTGTTCGGCGACCGGCCCACTGTCGCCGATGCGATGTACGCCCCGGTAACCCGCCGCTTCATCAGCTACGCGGTCGCGGTGTCGCCTGTTTCCAGGGCCTATTGCGACGCGATCGACGGCTGGGAACCGATGCAGCAATGGCTGGCGGCGGCGCGCGCGGAGCCGGAAGAGATGGAGGAGCTTGAGGTCGAGTTCTGAGAAGGAAGGATTGCACGCGGGGGCCGGGAAAAGAGATCGCGCAAAGGCGCGAAGGCGCAAAGTTGTAGCGTTGCGCCGCAGGCGCATTTCATGATTTTCACCGGCGACCAAACCACACGGTGCGAAGAAGCGGCTTCGCCGATAATTCGCTTTGCGCCTTTGCGCCTTTGCGCGAGCCCTTTCCTCCTCCGCGTCTTCGCGGCTCCGCGTGAACCTCTTGCGCAGCAATGCGCTAACCCGGCGGGCCGTGAAGACCCGCCGGGCGGCTTGGGACCTTGGCGTTGATCCGGCGCGGCGGATCAGCCGCGCAGCAGGGTCATCACGTTCTGCTGGGCCTGGTTGGCTTGTGCGATCATCGCTGTGGACGCCTGGCTGAGGATCTGCGCCTTGGCCATCGAAGTCGTTTCCAGCGAATAGTCCGCGTCCTCGATCCGCGAGCGGGCGTCGGACAGGTTGGTGGTGTTGCTGGTGAGGTTGTTGATCGCCGATTCGAGGCGGTTCTGGCCCGCACCGAGCGAGGCGCGGGTGGCGTTGAGATCGTTGAGCGCCAGATCGACGTTGTCGATCGTCGTCGAAGCGGCGGTGGCCGTGGTGACGTCGAGAGCTGTCGCATCGATGTTGGTGCCGTCGATGGCGGTCGAGGTCAGGGTGATCGTCTCGCCGCTGTTGGCACCGACCTGGATGTCAAAGGTCACGTCCGTACCCGCCGTGGTGGAAAACAGCGTGTTGCCGTTGAATTTGGTCTGCGCGAGCACATCGCTGATCTGGCTGGTCAGCGCCGTCACTTCCTGCTGCATCGCAGTGCGGTCAGAGCCCTGGTACGTAGCCGAGGCCCCTTGGACCGCCAGTTCGCGGACGCGCTGGAGCATGTTCGACACTTCCGACAGCCCGCCTTCCGCGGTCTGCGCCAGGCTGATGCCGTCATTGGCGTTGCGGATGCCCTGGCTCATGCCCCGAACCTGCGCGGTCATCGAGGTGGTGATGGCGAGGCCGGCGGCATCGTCCTTGGCGGAGTTGATGCGCTTGCCGGTGGACAGCCGCTCCATTGAAACGCCGAGCATCTTGTTCGCGGCGATGGAAGCGTTCGAGGCACGGATAGCGCTGATGTTGGTGTTGATAACGGCCATGATAATTCCCCAGTTTACAAAGTGTTGCGAGAGCGCTTGGCGCGTCTCCCGGACAAGATGAAGAACGGTTGCGGCGCGCGGGATTTAAGCCGGGCGATCATCACGATCGCCAATGCGCGGGTTTTTCTTGATCGGCGCGATCTTTCCTGCACAGAGCGCGTTGCTTCGCGGAACCCCGCGCGTGGCAGGAGAATGCGTCGATGTCTTCCGGTCTGGTTGCCTTGCTTGATGACGTGGCGGTCATCGCCCGCGCCGCTGCCGCCTCGCTGGACGATGTCGCGGCAGGCGTTGCCAAGGCCGGCACCAAGGCGGCGGGCGTGGTGGTCGATGATGCGGCGGTGACGCCCAGCTATGTCACCGATTTCACCCCCGATCGTGAATTGCCGATCATCTGGAAGATCGCCAAGGGGTCGATCCGCAACAAGTTGCTTGTCCTGCTGCCGATCGCGCTCTTGCTCAGCGCCTTCCTGCCGGTAGCGGTGACGCCGATCCTGATGCTGGGCGGTCTCTACCTTTCGTTCGAAGGGGCGGAGAAGATCATCGAGAAGCTGGGCGGTGCCCACCATGGCGAAACGCTGGCAGACGAGATAATCGATGCCGCCGCCTTCGAAAAGGCGCGGGTAGCGGGGGCGATCCGCACCGATCTGATCCTGTCGGCGGAAATCATGGCGATTTCGCTGGCGCAGGTAGAGCACAACCCGATCTGGGTTCAGGCCGCGGCGCTGGCGGCGGTGGGCATCGTCATCACCGCCGCCGTCTATGGCGCGGTGGCGCTGATCGTGAAGATGGACGATGCCGGCCTGCACCTGGTCAAGGAAAGCAAGAGCGCCGGCGCGCGGGCGCTCGGGCGCGGGCTGTTGCGGGCTATGCCGATCGTGCTGCAATTGCTCGGCTCGATCGGCACGCTGGCGATGCTGTGGGTCGGCGGCGGGATCATCCTGCACGGCCTCGCAGAACTGGGCCTGGCCGCCCCCGAGCACGCTCTAGAGGCGCTATCGCATGCAGTGGCGGCTGCCACCGGGCCGCTGGGCGCGGTGCTGGGCTGGCTGGCCTATGCCGTCGGCGCGGCGCTGGTCGGGCTGGTGCTCGGCGCGATCATCGCCGTGGTCGTTCATCTCGTGACCCGCTCGAAGGCGCATTGATCGCTGCTAGAGCATCGACCCGTTAATCAGCATCACAATCCGTTGGTGTCGAGCGAAGTCGAGACACGCTAACACTGTGCTTTCCGTGTCTCGACTTCGCTCGACACGAACGGAGAACGATTCAGATTCCACGCGCTTGGCGATGGCCGGCAGGGTCAGGATCAGAACTCGGTCCAGTCGCTGTCGATGTCGGCAGCGGGATCGGGCTTCAGCGCCAGTGCGCCGACCGAGCGGGGCTGCGGGGCAGAGGCGGCGCTGCGTGGCTGCGGGCGCGCCGGGGGCAGTTCAGGCGCGGTGGTGCCGGTGTTGGCATAGTCCCCCGCCAGCCGGAACATGCGCACCAGCTTTGCCAGCTCCTCGGCCTGATCCGCAAGATTGCGCGCCGCTGCCGTCGTCTCTTCGACCATGGCCGCGTTCTGCTGGGTCATCCGGTCCATATCGCCGACTGCCGAGTTGACCTGGGTGAGCTGCCCCGCCTGCGTCTGCGACAGTTCCGAGATCGACGAGGCGAGGGTGGTGATGCCGCTGACTTTCTCGACGATGCGGCGGAACACTTCGCCCGATCGGCCGACCAGGGTCACGCCCTGTTCGACCTGCTGTACCGATCCTTCGATGAGGCCTTTGATGTTCTGCGCTGCGTCTGCCGAACGCTGGGCGAGGGCGCGCACTTCGGTCGCGACCACGGCAAAGCCCTTGCCGGCATCGCCGGCGCGGGCTGCCTCCACCCCGGCGTTCAGCGCGAGCAGATTGGTCTGGAAGGCGATCGAATCGATCACGTTGACGAACGAGCCGATTTCCAGGGTCGATTTGTGGATGCCGTCCATTGCCACCACGGCCTGTTCGACCACCTTGCCGCCATCGCGCGCTTCGGCTTCGGCCTCTTTGACCGACCGATTCACTTCTGCGGCCCCATTAGCGGCGCGGCCGACGCCTTCGGTAAGCTGGTCAAGCGCGGCAGCCGATTCCTCCAGTGCGGCAGCCTGGCTTTCGGTGCGGTTGGACAGATCATCGCTGGCAGCGCGGATTTCCGAGGCTCCGACGCGAATCTGCTCTGATGCCACTGCCACCGCGCCGAATGCCTGGCTGACGCAATCACACATCGCCGCGAAATCGAACTCGATCTGCTCGAACTCCTTGGGCAGGTTCTCCAGCCTCCCCGCCAGGTCGCCCTGCGCCACCTGGGAGAGCACGGTGGACAGGCCTGAAAGCACTGCCTCGCGCTTGCTGTTCTGCGCATCGAGGTATGAGGACAGCGCCAGATCCATGTCGAGCAGCGCCATCTTGACCAGCGACGCCAACCGCTTGCCGAGGCCCGGTGACACCAGCGATGCCGGCATCCGCCCGAGCTCGAACTCGATGACCTTGGCCAGGATAGAGGCGTATGCCCCGATATACAGCGTCGGGCGCAAGCCGATCTCGGAATGAATGTGGCCGATCCGCTTGGCCCTTGCGAGGTACGTTTTGTCTATCGTGCCGCCGAACAGGTCCATCCAGTGGTCAAGCTGGCGCTGGCGCGCGCGGTTCATCGCATCGGGCGAGGAGAACATGGCCGAGCGTTCGGCATCCTTGCGCACGGCATCGTAGAAACCGTCAAGGATGCCCGGTGCCGACCGTGCAAGGATGCGGGCGATCTCGGGGAAGCGGCGGATATCGGCCTCGTTTATGGTGAACACTTCAAGTGTCCTGTCGAGATCGAAAGCCTGCGGATCGTGTTTCACGCCTGGCCCCCTTGGATGTATGCGCCCGAAATCCGCGCAAATTCATGGACGGGGGCATCGATGTTGGCCGGAGAACTGGCGGATGGGAGGGGCATGGTAACTCCACATGTTGAATGTGGAGGCCACGATTAGCCGGGGTGGGCTAATTCGTGGTTGGTTGCGGCCTACGGACTTGTGCGGAGGGCGCAGGTCATGGCGCGGCAAGCCCTGCGCCGGATGGCCTGCCGTGCGTAAGGTCAGGGCAGGCGGGCGAGAAGGTCTCTGGCGAAAACCGTCAGCGTATCGTCGCGCGCGCCCATCACGACGACGCGATCCCCCGGTCGCGCGATGGCGGTGATGCGGTCCGCACAGGCGCTGCGCTCGGGCAGGTACTCGGCCTGGCCGCCGCCCTCGACGATCAGATCGACGATGCGCTGCGAGCCTTGCGTGCGGTCCACCGTGCCGCCGAAATAAACCGGATCGCACAGGATCGTGCGGTCTTCCGCCCCCAGCCGGGTTGCCAGCACTTCCGCCAGTTCATGGCCCATTTGTCGCAGCGGGCCATAGCCGTGCGGCTGGAAGAACGCGATCACCCGGCCGGGATGGGCCTTGAGCGTGGCCAGGGTGGCGGACACCTTGTCCGGGTTGTGGCCGAAATCGTCGATCACCGTCACGCCCGAAGCGCTGGTGCCGATGACATCGAAGCGGCGGGCGAGCCCGGCGTAGGAACCCAGCGCCGCCACCGCATCGGCAACCGATACGCCGGCCGCGCTGGCCGCGGCGATCGCGGCGAGGGCGTTGGCCAAGTTGTGCCGGCCGGGAACGTTCAGCGTGAGGGGATGGTGGCTGTCGTCGCGCCGGTCGATCACGGTGGCGGTCAGGCTGGTCGGCCCTTCGCGCAGGTCCTCCGATCCGATCATCGCATCCGGGCTGGCGATGCCGAAGCTGATGAGGCTGCGCGCGCATGGGGCCAGCAGGGCGGCTTCGGGATCGTCGAGATTGACCGCGCCGACATCGGCGGTGGCCAGGAAATCGCCGAAGAGCTGGCGCAATTCCTCCATGCTCTTGTGATCGAGGCTGACGTTGAGCAGCACCGCCACCTGCGGGCGGTAGAGCGCGATCGATCCGTCGCTTTCATCGACCTCGGACACGAAGGCCGGGCCGCTGCCGACGCGGGCGCTGGCGAACGGGGCATCGGGGGCGACGAAGTTCTTCATCACCGCCCCGTTCATGATCGTCGGATCGCCGCCGGTGGCGGTCAGTATCCAGCCGGTCATGCCCGTGACCGTGGACTTGCCCGAAGTGCCGCCGATGGCGATGCCCGCGGGCGCGGCGTTGAACAGCCGTGCCAGAAGCTGCGCCCGGCTCATGCGCGGGCAACCGAGCGCCGTGGCGCGCACCACTTCGGGCACGGTATCTTCCACCGCTGCCGAGGCTACCAGCGTCTGCGCGGCCGAGGTAATGCCGCTGCCGTCCTGCGGGTAAAGGGTGAACCCCAGCGATTCGAGCCAGGCGAACTTTTCGGGGGTGCGCCCCTGATCGCGGCTGCGATCGGACCCGGCAACCTGCGCGCCCGCACCCTTCAGGATCAGCGCCAGCGGCAGCATCCCTGATCCGCCGATGCCGCAAAAGAACCAGGGATGGGCGGTAAGATCGGCGGCGTTCGTCATGGCCGCGAGAGTTACGGGCCGGGCGCGGCGGGAGCAACCGGTAATGGCGACGGGGTGGTGGAAGAACGGGTTCACGCGGAGGCGCGGAGGCGCGGAGAAGAAGAGTTCGCGCAAAGGCGCGAAGGCGCGAAGGGGTTGCTTTGCGCCGCAGGCGCATTGCACCACGCCCCGATGGCGTAACGCGCAGCGACGAAATTTTCAGCGGCTTCGCCGGTCCTTCTTCGCGCCTTTGCGCCTTTGCGCGAAATCATCTGTCAATCACTCCGCGTCTCCGCGCCTCCGCGTGCCCGCATTCTCCGCTTCGCCCCCGAAGCAAACCCCGCTAGCAAGCATGGATGACCCGCATCGCCGTCTGCGCCCCGTCCACCCCGCTGACCCGTGAGGATGCCGCCCGGCTGACCGCCCTGGCTGCGGCCGAGTTTCCCGAGGCGCGGCTTGTCATCCATGACCAGTGCTTCGCCGTCGAAGGCCATTTCGCCGGGAGCGATGCGCAGCGGCTGGATGCGCTGGTCGAGTGTGCGAACGATCCGTCCATCGATGCGGTGTGGTTCGCACGCGGTGGTTACGGCGCGTGCCGGATTGCTGAGGCCGCAATAGCCAAGTTCGACCGGACGGCGCAGGACAAGGTTTACGCCGGTTATTCGGACGCGGGATATCTGCTGGGCGGGCTTTACCGGCAGCGGATCGGCCGGCCGGTCCACGCACCGATGCCGGTGGACCTGCGCCGTGAAGGCGGCGAGGCCGCGGTGCGGCGGGCGCTGGGCTGGCTGTGCGGGCAGGGGGCGGGCCACGAAGAACCCTCGCTCGCGGCGGAGCGCCACCCGGTGGTGGCTTTCAACCTCATGACCCTTGCCATGCTGTGCGGGACGCCGCTGATGCCGGGCCTCGCCGGGCATGTGGTGATGGTGGAGGAGGTTTCGGAGTATCTCTATGCAGTGGATCGGCTGTTCTTTCATCTGACCGCGCACCTTGGCGGGGTTGCCGGGTTGCGGCTCGGCCGGGTCAGCGACGTGCCCGCAAACGACCGCCCGTTCGGCATGGACGCGCAAGAGATCGCGCGGCAATGGTGCGACCGGCACGCCATCCCATTCCTCGGCACGGCGGATATCGGGCATGACGGCGGCAACCGCATCGTGCCTTTCGGACTTGCGGAGCGCGGCCAAGGTCAATAACGCGCGCCGCCACACACATCAGTGTCGCGCAACCGTCATCGGCGCGACCAAGGGCGGGAGTGGCCAGACATGCGCGCATTCGTTTTTCCGGGACAGGGCAGCCAGAAGGTTGGCATGGGCGCAGAGCTGGCCGAAGCCAGCGCGGTCGCGCGCGAGGTCTTCCAGGAGGTGGACGATGCGCTGGGCCAGCACCTCTTCCGGATCATGACCGAAGGCCCCGAAGACGTCCTGACCCTTACCGAAAACGCCCAGCCCGCGATCATGGCCAATGCCATCGCGGTGCTGCGCGTGCTGGAGAAGGAAGGCGGCATCGCGCTGGCCGACAAGGCCGATTTCGTCGCCGGCCACAGCCTTGGCGAATATACCGCGCTGTGCGCTTCGAGCGCCTTCAGCCTTGCCGACACGGCGCGCCTGCTCAAGCTGCGCGGCCAGTCGATGCAGGCGGCGGTGCCGGTCGGCATCGGCGCGATGGCGGCGCTGCTGGGGGCCGACATCGAAAAGGCCACTGCGCTCGCGGCCGCGGCGGCCGAAGGCGAAGTCTGCACCGTCGCCAATGACAACGATCCGACCCAGGTTGTCCTGTCCGGCCACAAGGGCGCGATCGAGCGTGCCATCGCGCTGGTCAAGGACCACGGCATCAAGCGCGGCATCGCCCTGCCGGTCTCGGCGCCGTTCCACTGCCCGCTGATGCAGCCGGCCGCCGATGCGATGGCCGAAGCGCTGGACAAGACACGCCCCGGCGCGTTGCGCGTTGCCCTGTTCGCCAATGTGACGGCTGCCGTGGTCACCGATCCTGCCGAAGTCCAGCGCCTATTGGTCGAACAGGTCACCGGCCGCGTCCGCTGGCGCGAAAGCGCGATCGCGATGAAGGACGCCGGCGTCGAACGGTACGTGGAGCTGGGCGGCAAAGTCGTCGGCCCGATGATCAAGCGCTCCGCCGGCGAAGTCGATGTGACCGCCGCCACGACGATGGCTGAAATCGAGGAACTGGTTAAAGTTTTGTAGGACGATTGCACGCAGAGACGCGCAGGCCCCAGAAGCAGGAAATGGTTCGCGCAAAGGCGCGAAGGCGCAAAGGGGTGGCGCGTGGCCGATGTGGATGCGATCAGCGCAGATGTCGTCGATGCGGCCATCCGAATTCATCGCGAGCTCGGCCCGGGACTGCTTGAAAGTGTCTACGAGACAGTCCTTGCGGGCGCTCTCGCGCGTCGCGGATACAAGATCGACCGGCAAAAGCCGGTCAATATCCAGTTCGACGGCATGCGTTTCGAGGGGGCTTTCCGGGTCGACCTGATGGTTGAGGACAGCCTGGTGATAGAGATCAAGTCTGTCGAGAAACTCAGCAGGGCCCATGCCAAGCAGCTCCTCACCTACTTGCGTTTACTCGATCAACCCTTAGGGCTGCTTCTCAATTTTTCTGGTGACACGATGAGGGAAGGCATTCGCCGATTGGTGAACAATCATCGCCCGAACCGCTAAGGCCTTTGCGCCTTTGCGCCTTTGCGCGAACCCCTTTTTCGGACGAACGGCGGAGTAAGATAGATGTTCAACCTCAACGGAATGACTGCGCTGGTGACTGGCGCTTCGGGCGGGATCGGGTCGGCGATTGCGCGGGCGCTGGCTTTGCAGGGGGCGCGGCTGGCGATTTCGGGGTCCAACGCGGAAAAGTTGCGCGCCTTTCGCGATGAGCTGGACGAACACAGCCCGCAGCATCTGCAGGAAGTCGATCACGTCGCCATCGCCTGCAACCTGGGCGATGCCGAACAGGTCGAGAAGCTGGTCCCGGCCGCGCTCGAATCGCTGGGCAAGATCGATATCCTCATCAACAACGCCGGCATCACCCGCGACAATCTGGCGATGCGGATGAAGGACGAGGAATGGGATGCGGTGATCCGCATCAACCTGGAATCGACCTTCCGCCTGATGCGCGCGGCGACGAAGCCGATGATGAAGGCGCGCTTCGGCCGGATCATCAACGTGACCTCGATCGTCGGCACCACCGGCAATCCGGGGCAGATGAACTACTGCGCGGCAAAGGGCGGTATCACGGCGATGAGCAAGAGCCTGGCGCAGGAACTGGCCACCCGCAACGTCACCGTCAACTGCATCGCCCCCGGCTTCATCCGCACCGCGATGACCGACGGACTGCCCGACGCGCAGAAGGACGCGCTGAACACCAGGATCCCCGCCGGACGCATGGGCGAGGGCGAGGACATCGCCGCCGCCGCCGTGTTCCTGGCGAGCAAGGAAGCGGGTTACGTCACCGGCCAGACGCTGCATGTGAACGGCGGGATGGTGATGGTCTGAGGCACGCTTTCGTGTTCCGTTCGTGTCGAGCGAAGTCGAGATACGGGGCGCGGGCGTGTCTCGACTTCGCTCGACACGAACGGCGTGGGGGGATCAGGCACTTGCCATCGGGCTTTTATCCCCAGATTCGCGGATGCGCATCCAGATGGCGCTTGCCGCAGGGGCGTGGCGCGCTAGAGATATTTGTCCTTATTGCGGGGAATTTCACCACCCCGGGCCGACCAAGGGGGACCTGAGGCTGTCATGAAGGCCACAATCGAACGTTCCACGCTGCTGCGCTGCCTGTCCCACGTGCAGTCGGTGGTTGAACGGCGCAACACCATTCCGATCCTGTCGAACGTGCTGATCGACGCATCTTCTGCCGGTACCCTGCGCATCATGGCGACCGACCTTGATCTGCAGGTCGTCGAAACGCTGGGTGCGGTGGCGGTCGATTCGCCCGGCGCGGTCACCGTTTCGGCACACCTGCTGTTCGATATCGCCCGCAAGCTGCCCGATGGCAGCCAGGTCAGCCTGGACGCGGCGGATAATCGCATGGTCGTCAAGGCCGGGCGCAGCCGGTTCCAGTTGCCCACCCTGCCGCGTGATGATTTCCCGATGATCGCCGAGGGCGAACTGCCGACCTCGTTCGAGATTCCGGCGGCCACGCTCGCCCAGTTGATCGATCGCACCCGCTTCGCGATCTCGACCGAGGAAACGCGGTACTATCTCAACGGCATCTTCCTGCATGTGTCGGACGATGAACTGAAGGCCGCCGCCACTGACGGCCACCGGCTTGCCCGCTTCACGCTGGCGCGGCCGGATGGCGCGGAAGGCATGCCGGACGTGATCGTGCCGCGCAAATGCGTCGCCGAACTGCGCAAGCTGCTGGAAGAATCGCTGGATTCCAAGGTTCTGGTCGATCTGTCCGCCAGCAAGATCCGCTTTACCTTGGGCGGGTCGAGCGGCGTGGTGCTGACCAGCAAGCTGATCGACGGCACCTTCCCCGATTACACCCGCGTGATCCCGACCGGGAATGACAAGCTGCTCAAGCTCGATCCCAAGTCTTTCTGGGAAGGCGTGGACCGCGTGGCGACGATCGCCACCGAAAAAACCCGCGCGGTGAAGATGGCGCTGGAAAACGATCGCATCACGCTGTCGGTCACCTCGCCCGATAACGGCACGGCAGCCGAGGAAGTGCCGGCGAACTATTCGTCGGACGGCTTCGAGATCGGCTTCAACGCGACCTATCTCAAGGACATCCTCGGTCAGATCGATGGCGATTCGGTGGAACTGCACTTGGCAGACGCCGGCGCGCCGACGCTGATCCGCCAGAGCGAGGCCAGCCCGGCGCTTTACGTGCTGATGCCGATGCGGGTCTGACGATCAGCCTAGGATGGCGCTAAACCTCCCCTCCCCGGCGGGGAGGGGTCGGGGGTGGGGGAGGGCTGCCTCGAGGCAGCGCGTCAAAGCTATCGTGGTACACCCCCCTCCCAACCTCCCCCCTGAAGGGTGGAGGAGCAGGTAGCACTGTCCATGCGTGTGGGGCTTCAGCGGCCGGGGCGGGACACTGCGATCCAGCCCCGGCCGATTCTTTTCAGCTCCAGGGCGCGGACATCGAACCCGCGCTGGCGCAGTGAACGGGCGAGCGCTTCGGCGGTAACTTGCACGTCGGCGACATGCTCGGTCCAGAACACGGTGGGGCAGGTTGGACTCACCCGACGCGAGGCGGGCGGCTCCAGCGTGAAATCGAGGGTGCGGGCGGTCATCGCATAGGCCATCGGCATCACCGCGCGGTTGTCCGGCGGGGGCAGGGCCATGACCGGCTCGTTCCACTGCATGTCGGCATGGACCACAGTGGTCGGGCAGGCGCGGACCAGCGCGGCGATCGCGTGGCCGGTGCCCATGAAGCTGGGCTCGACCAGAGCATGCCGCCATGTCGTCCAGATCGACCACAGCGCCGATGCGGCCATTGCGGCTACCAGTACTGATCGGACCGGGGCCGCGCGCAGCCGTTCCAGCAGGGTCTGCGCGCCGATCGCGAAGGCCAGCAGCAGGGGTGGCCCCATTGCCACCAGGTAGCGGTTGATGACGATCGGCCGCCAGATGTGCAGCGCCATCAGCACGGCGGTGCCGAATGCCAGCCCGGCCAGCACGATGATCGCCGCGTTCCAGCGGGCCTGATCGGCCGGGTTCTGCCGCGACAGGGCCAGCAGGCCCAGCCCGATCACCCCGCATGCGGTGACGGTGAGGTTGGCGGTCAGGTTCATTTCCACCTGCTGCTGGATCGCCCAGCGCGCGGCGGTCAGCCCAGCCGGAATCCAGAACACCCGGGTGTTGGCCTCGATCCGGCCGAGTTGCAGCGCCAGCGATACCAGCAGCGGCAGGCTCGCCAGTGCGCAGAGCAGCGCCAACCGGATCGCTCCGCCCCAGTCGCGGCGGACCACCCGCGCGGCGACGAAGGCGAGGGCGATGCCGCCGGTCAGGATCGTCGCGGCAAGGTGGGTGGCGAAGGCGACTGCCAGCACTCCGCACAGCAGCGCCCCGCCCCGGCGTGACAGGGGCGGACAATCGGGCCCGGCGAGGGTGACCAGCGCCGCCACCGCCAGCGCCGAGGACAGGAACGCCAGATAGTTCGACCGGAACTCCGCGCCATAGAACACCGCCACCGGCGATGAAGCGAGGGCGATGGCGAACAGGATCAGCACCCCGCGCCACGCCGGTCGCCGGCGTCCGATCAGTACGAAGGCGGCCGCAGCGGGCAGGGTGATGAGCACATTGACCAGCCGGCGCGGCGGCACGCTATCGCCCAGCCAGGCGCTGGCCCGGGCCAGCGCGTAGAACAGTGGCGGGTGGTTATCGGCCAGCCAGTGATCGCGCAGCGCCTCGCCCCAGCCGAACCGGGGCGCGCTGACGTACAGGGTGAAGAATTCGTCGTACCAGGGCCCGCGCGCGAATGCGGCGGCGATCATGGCGATGAGGCACGCGGCAAGGCACAGCGCCAGCGCCGGCCACAGGGCCGGGGTGACGGGCGGGCGGGGTCCGGCCTTGCCTATGCTCAGGAGATATCCTTGCCTGCTGCCTCGATCATGCGATCCACCGCCACGAACTTCTCGCGCGGGGAACCGTCGCGCGCGTTGGCGATTTCGGCTTGCTCGATCTTCTTCCAATCGGTGAATTTCACGTAGTCGATCGCGCGCGCCTGCGCCAGCGCTTCGAAGCCGGCGCGGCCCGGTTTTCCGGCCGGTTCGGGCATGTCTTCGGCGATCTTCTCGATGATGGAGAAACCGTCGGGACGGTTGGTGCCGATCGTCCCGGTCGGCCCGCGACGGGCCCAGCCGACGCAATAGAGACCCGGCGCAATCCTGCCGTCCTCGTTGGCGAAGCGGCCGTTGCGATCATCGAACGGCACGTCGGGGATGCGCGAGGTCTGATAGCCGATGCAGGCGACCACGAGGCCGGCGGGGATGCGATAGGTCTCCCCAGTGCCGACCGCCTTGCCGTCTTCCAGCCGGGTGCGTTCCACCTCGATCTCCTCCACCCGCTCCTCGCCGATGATCGCGCGCGGGGCGGCGAAGAAATCGAACTCGATATCGATGGGATCGTCCGTATCCGCGCCGCCGGTGCCGGCGGCAAAGGCCCGCAAGTGGTTGACCGACTTGCGCAATCCCGGTTCGAGCGCGTCATCCAGCGCGGCGTCGGGGAGGTCGGCCGGATCGACCTGCGGGCGGGCGCGGGTGAGGTGGGCCAGTTCGCCCAGTTCCTTGGGCGTCATCGCGATCTGGTGCGGGCCCCGCCGGCCGAGGATGACGATCCGGCGGATGCGCGAGCCGTCGAGCGCGGATAGCGCGTGCGAGACGATGTCGCTGCCGTGGAATTCGGACTGCGCCTTGGCCAGGATGCGCGCCACGTCGAGCGCCACGTTGCCGTTGCCGATGATCACGGCGGTATCGTGCGACAGCGCCGGATCGAGATCGGCGAACATCGGATGGCCATTGTACCACCCGACGAAGGCGGCGCTGCCGAAGACGTTGGCGAGCTGTTCACCCGGCAGCCCCAGCGGACGATCGTTCGGTGCGCCGGTCGCCAGGATCACGGCGTCGTAAAGGTCCTGCAATTCGGCGATCGTCACGTCCTTGCCGATGGTGACATTGCCGACGAAGCGGACATTGTCAGTCCCGGCGGTCGCTTCGTAACGCTTGGAGACGCCCTTGATCGACTGGTGATCGGGGGCGACGCCGGTGCGGATCAGGCCGAAAGGGACGGGCAAACGGTCGAACACGTCGATGTGAACCTGATCGCCCCACTGCTTGATCGCAGCTTCGGCGGTATAATATCCCGCCGGGCCGGACCCGACGATGGCGATGTGACGCATGCTTGGCTTCCTGGCTCTTTTTCCCTCTCGATAACGGATGCAAGCATGCCGATGACCGGTCGGGCAAGGGTTTTCGCCCGTGGTCCGGCACATTTTCGTCGCATAACTCGCGCGGCAGGGGGCACACGGCTGTTCGGCCTGCCGCAACGGCGGACAATCGCGGGCGGACTTAACCGTTTCGCAATGGCCGGTGGGGCAAGGAAGGAGGATGACGCAGCAGCAGTCTATCGGCAACAGGCAAGGACGTGATCCCGCAGCAGGGCAAAGCCCTGTCCTGACGAATCGCGCCACCGTCGATCGCCGGCAGCGGACCGCTCCGCGCGCAGCGCCGCCCAATGTCGCGCGGTTCAGGATCGCAGCCGAGCAGAGCGATCCGCTGCACTTCTTTATCGTCGCCCAGTGGGGGCTGATGGCACCGTTCCTGCTGGGCGTGCTGTTACTGCTGGCGGCCATTTCACGCAGCCTGCCTGATGCCCTGTCGGATGTGATGCTGCTGGCGGCCATGGCGATCTGCCTGGCCGCGCCGATCCTCGGCCGGTTCGAGCAGGGGCTCGATCGCCACGGCTGGGAACGCTATCCGCTGATGGCCTTCGCCGTGGCGCTGCCGATGATGCTGTTCGGACTGGCCGAAGCGCGCTGGGTCGGATCGCGGGGGCTGGGCTGGGATCTTGCGGTGGCCTGCAACGCGGTGATCGTGCTGGTGGCGACCGCGCTGCTGGCCAACCGGCTGACCGCGATCATCTTCGCGTCGATGGCGCTGTGGCTCGGCGCTTCGATCCATAGCGGTTCGCTGGCGACTACCGCGATGCTCGGGCTGGGCAGCGCGATCGGCGTCTATGTCGCGCTGCGCCAGGCACGTGGCGCGGCGGCCGAAGCGGATGTGCGCGAAACCACCGAACGCCGGCAGCGGCGCGGCCATGAACTGCTGAGCGAATACGAACAGAACGGCCTCGGCTGGTTCTGGGAAACCGACCGTCGCGGTCAGGTGACTTACGTTTCGCCCCATATCGCTCGCCTGCTGGGCGGCAGTCCCGAAGAGATCGAGGGCAGGGCGTTCACCAGCCTGTTCATGCTGGAAGCGCACGAGCGCGAGAGCGAGCGTTCGCTGGTGTTCCACTTGACCACGCGCTCCTCGTTCCAGGAACTGCCCGTCCGCGCCGCCACCGGCGAGGCCGAGCAGCGCTGGTGGTCCATCACCGGGCGGCCGGTGATGGACCAGTTCAACAACTTCATGGGCTTCCGCGGATCGGGCACCGATCTCACCGAAACCCGCAAATCGCAGCAGCACGTTACGCAACTGGCGCGCTTCGATTCGCTGACCAAGCTCGCCAACCGGTTCCAGATGTCCGAATGGCTGGAAAAGATCCTCGCCGCGCCGCGCGTGGAAAACCGCGCCTGTGCCGTGTTCCTGCTCGATCTCGACCGCTTCAAGCAGGTCAACGACACCATGGGCCATCCCGCGGGCGACGCTCTGCTCAAGCAGGTGGCCGAGCGGCTGACCAGCACCGTGGGGGCAATGGGACGGGTCGGGCGGCTGGGTGGCGACGAGTTCCAGGTTATCCTGCCCGGTCATCACCAGCGCGAAGGGCTGGGCCAGTTGGCGCGCCGGATTATCGAGAACCTCTCGCAGCCATACTCGCTCGACGGGGCACGGGTGACGATCGGGGCCTCGGTCGGCATATCGATCTGCCCGGATGACGGCACCACATCCGAAGCGCTGATCCGCAACGCCGATCTCGCGCTTTACGCGGCCAAGGGCGGCGGGCGTGGTCGCCATCATTTCTATGACGAGGACCTGCACAGCGACGCCAAGGAGCGCCAGCAGCTTGAGCAGGACATGCGCGATGCGATCTCCAGCGGCGGTTTCGAACTGCACTATCAGCCGCAAGTGCGCACCACGACCGAGACGATCACCGGCTTCGAGGCGCTGATCCGCTGGAAGCACCCGGTCCACGGGTATCTTTCACCCGCCAAGTTCGTGCCGATCGCCGAAGAGGCCGGGCTGGTGGCGCAGATGGGCGAATGGGCGCTGCGCACCGCCTGCCGCGATCTGGCGACCTGGCCGGAATCGGTGCGCGTGGCGGTCAACGTATCGCCGTTGCAATTCGCCAACCCGGCGCTGCCGGCCATCGTCACTAACGCCATCGCTTCGGCCGGGGTCAATCCGGCGCGGCTGGAGCTGGAGATCACCGAAAGCGTGTTCCTGGGTGATGACAGGAACACCGAAGCCATGTTCGCCGCGCTCAAGGGCGTGGGCGTTCGGCTTGCGCTTGACGATTTCGGCACCGGTTATTCCTCGCTCGGCTATCTTAAGAAAGCGCCGTTCGACAAGATCAAGATCGACCAGAGCTTCGTGCGCGGTGCGACCATTCCGGAAAGCCGCAACGGCGCGATCATCTCCTCCATCGTCAGCCTGGCCGAAGCGCTGGGCATGGAAACGACCGCCGAAGGGGTGGAGACGCTGGACGAGCTGGACCTCGTGCGGGTGCTGGGATGCAGTCACATCCAGGGCTATATCTATGCCCGCCCGCTCAGCGCCGAAGCCGCACTGGAACGGCTGGCCCAGGGTCTGCAGGCGGTGGCGAACGGCCCTCGCTCGGCCCGTGCGCCGCGCCAGACGATGCTGCGCAAGGTGGTGCTGGAACACAGCGGCCACGTCTATGAAGGCACGATCCGCAACATCTCGCAGACCGGGGCGATGATCGAAGGCCTGTGGAACGTGCCGGTGGGCACGCCGTTCGCCGTCCATCTGGCCGAAGACTACCGCGTCGAAGCCGAATCGCGCTGGTGCAAGGAAGACCGCATGGGGGTGCAGTTCGCGCGGCCGCTGGAACTGGACGCAACCGGCGCGGTACAGTTCACCCCGCCGCGTGCCCGGCGGGACCGCAGCGACGGCCCGCTGCTGCGCCGCGCCGGCTGAACCCCCGCGCAAACGCCAACTGTAACGGCGCAGGCTGACACGGCGTTCAAGCACTGCTAACGGCGCTGCCATGACCGAACTCGCCCAGATCCGCAATTTCTCGATCATCGCCCATATCGATCACGGCAAGTCCACCCTTGCCGACCGCCTGATCCAGCGCACCGGCGGCCTGACCGACCGCGAGATGAGCGCGCAAGTGCTCGACAACATGGACATCGAGAAGGAGCGCGGCATCACCATCAAGGCGCAGACCGTGCGCCTGAACTATACCGCTTCCGATGGCCTGACGTATGAGCTCAACCTCATGGACACGCCGGGGCACGTGGACTTCGCCTATGAGGTGAGCCGCAGCCTTGCCGCCTGCGAGGGCGCGCTGCTGGTGGTGGACGCGGCGCAGGGCGTCGAAGCGCAGACGCTTGCCAACGTCTACCAGTCGATCGAGCACGACCACGAGATCGTGCCTGTCATCAACAAGATCGACCTGCCCGCCGCCGAGCCGGAAAAAGTGCGGGCCGAGATCGAGGACATCATCGGCATCGATGCGTCAGAGGCGGTGCTGGCCAGCGCCAAGTCGGGCATCGGCATCGCCGAAGTGCTGGAGGCGGTGGTCGCCAAGATCCCGCCGCCCAAGGGGGATCGCGAAGCACCACTCAAGGCGATGCTGGTCGATTCGTGGTACGATCCCTATCTCGGCGTCGTCATTCTGGTGCGGGTGATGGACGGGGTCATCCGTAAGGGTCTGTCGGTCAAGTTCATGCAGGGCGGGACCGAACACCTGATCGATCGCGTCGGCTGCTTTACCCCCAAGCGCATCGACCTGCCCGAACTGGGCCCCGGCGAGATCGGTTTCATCACCGCGCAGATCAAGGAAGTGGAACAGGCCAAGGTCGGCGATACCATCACCACCGTGAAGAACGGTGCCACCCAGGCGCTGCCCGGCTACAAGGAAGTGCAGCCGGTGGTGTTCTGCGGGCTGTTTCCGGTCGATGCGGCGGACTTCGAGAAGCTGCGCGATTCTATCGGCAAACTGCGGCTCAACGATGCCTCTTTCAGCTTCGAGATGGAAACGAGCGCCGCGCTCGGCTTCGGGTTTCGCTGCGGGTTCCTGGGGCTGCTGCACCTGGAGATCATCCAGGAACGGCTGAGCCGCGAATACGATCTGGACCTTATCACCACCGCGCCTTCGGTGGTCTATCGCATCCAGCTTTCACATTCGAAGAACGAGGATGCGGCAACGATCGAACTGCACAACCCGGCCGACTATCCCGATCCCAACCGGATCGAAATGATCGAGGAACCCTGGATCAAGGCGACGATCTATACGCCGGACGAATATTTGGGCGCGATCCTCAAGCTCTGCCAGGACCGCCGCGGCATCCAGACCGACCTCACCTATGTCGGCGGGCGCGCGCAGGTCAGCTACGAACTGCCGTTGAACGAGGTGGTGTTCGATTTCTACGACAGGCTAAAGTCGATCAGCCGGGGCTATGCGAGCTTCGATTACGAGCAGATCGGCCTGCGCGAAGGCGATCTGGTAAAGATGAACCTCCTCGTCAACAACGAGCCGGTCGATGCCTTGTCGATGATCGTTCACCGTTCAGTCGCGGAGGAGCGCGGGCGCGGCATGTGCGAGCGGCTGAAAGACCTGATCCCCCGGCACTTGTTCAAGATCCCGATCCAGGCAGCGATCGGCGGCAAGGTCATCGCGCGAGAGACCATCGCCGCGCTGCGCAAGGACGTGACCGCCAAGTGCTACGGCGGCGACATCACCCGCAAGAAAAAGCTGCTCGAAAAGCAGAAGAAGGGCAAGGCGCGCATGCGCGAATACGGCAATGTCTCGATTCCGCAGGAAGCGTTCATCGCCGCCCTGCGGATGGGCGAGGAGTAGGCGGTCTGCCTCGGATGGTCAAAAGTAACCACAAACATACCGATTCTCGATAACTTTGCCTCATGTCGCTCTCTCCCCTTCAGGGGAGAGATACGCAGGCTTGGCGGCTTGCCCGCCTAGCCGGAGTAGAGAGGGGGCGAAGCGGTACCATCCCCCTCTCCCAACCCTCTCCCCTTCAGGGGCTACTGCATGCACACATCGTGATTGAAAGGAGGGAGCAGGTGTGATTCCGTGTGGTTGAGGCAGGAGGGCATGATGGACGCGAGGCTGGGCGGTTTTGGTGATCGGCGGCTGGAAAAAGGGGGGCCTTTCTTCTGGGTCGCCTGCTTGGGAGCAGTTCGCTCCGGGTGCGTCGGCTTGGCGGCGACCGGGCTGGGGAAATCCGGATTACGCGATTTCTGCGCAACCGGGCGGTGACGATCGAGGAGATGCTGTGGCAAGCGGCACAGCGCACTTCGGGGCGCTGCCGGGGTCGCGATGTTCTGGTGCTGCAGGATACGACGGTGGTTCGCTCGTCGGGCGGCGGAGGCGACTATCTTCACGCGGCGCTCGCGCTGGACGAGGAGGACGGTGCGATACTGGGTCTGGTCGATGGCTGTTTCCTGAAGCGTTCGTCGGGTCGCAAGGGGGAGCGCCGGGCGCTTCCGATCGAGGAGAAGGAGAGCTTTCGCTGGCTTGAGGCTGCCGAACAGGCGGCCTCGGTGTGCGCCGGTGCGGGGCGGATCACGATCGTCGCCGACCGCGAGGGAGACATTTACGAGGCCTTCGCGCTACGCCCTCGGGGGACCGATCTGCTGATCCGCGCGGCACAGGACCGTAGTCTCGAGGATGGCGGCAAACTCTTCGCCGCGCTCGATGCGCTGGCACCGGCGGGACAGGCCGATCTCGACCTGCCTGCGGGACCGGGCCGGCGGGCCCGGACGGCCAGGCTGGGGGTGCGCTTCGCCACCATGAAGCTGGCCAGGCCCAACCGGCGCTTCGCTGC
>NZ_BMZA01000014.1 GCF_014652555.1 Novosphingobium colocasiae | reverse complement strand
CGGAGGTCCATCAGCGCCGAGCTTGAATGCCGCAACACGCGGGAAGCCGTACGCTTACCTTCACCTGGATTCGGCTTGCCACGCAGGCGGAGGATCACATGCCGATAATCGACGACATGCCCGTGCGCGTCATTGCTCTTCGAGATTGTATAAGAGGGCAAATGCAGAAGGCTGGATGGAAGTCGGCTTATCCCGTGAACGCGAATTCGCGCTGGACCGGCGCTGTGGGCGCGCGAACCGCTGTACCCAGAAGACGCGCATCCCCAACCAAAGTATAGACGGCGTGGCGCTGTCCGCCGCGGTTCTGGTGGTCGACGCGATAGCCCTGATAGTGGCGGCGCAGGAATCCTGCATTCACGAGTTCGGAAACGGCGCGGCTGAGATTGCTTTTGCCCGCAGTTCGAATGCGCGCACGCATTTCCTCGGTGACCGCCCGCTGTGCATCCTGCGCATCGCGCGGAAGCAGGCCGCTTCTGACGAGGTCTCCATGGACCCGCTCGGCCAAGGCGACGTTACGCGCGCTGCGCTGGGCCATTGGCGTGAGCGCATCGCAAAGCCAGTCGCGCAGCGAAACAAGCTCGTTGTCCCGCTTGATCCACGGACCGGCGCTCCCGTCGGGGCCAGCAACCTGCGCAATCAGGTTGAGCAGCATGAAGGCGTAGCGGGGGCGGCTTGAGACCTGCGCCAATCTCTCGAGCACGGCTGCGATATCGCAGCTGCCGGAAGGCTCGAGAGGCGTGGCGGCATGAAACATAACGAGATTGAATCAAGCACATAAGTGGATCTCTGTGAATCTTAAATCCGTGTGTGGAGCGTCCTTTGTCGCCTGTGACACTCTACCAGCAGGCAAAGTGTCACAGGCGATTCATTCGGCGCAGAATTGTTGCGAATCGTTCTCAACTCATCGCGATAATGGCCGGGCTGGCCGCTTAGCGCTGGACGAGGAGTTGTCTTGGCGACGAGCTTCGACCGTCTATGGCGAACAGAATAGAAGACTGCGGCCGCCTCGACGATCTCACGCGTTTCGCAGAGCAATGCGCGCGTGTTGAAAACCTCGGCGATCTACAAGGCACCATCGATGCGACCGTGCGCGAACTTGGCTTCCGCTGGTTCACGCTGCTCCACAATGTCGATCTTCGGCACGGAGGCGGGCAGCGCCTGTTCCTCACCACCTATCCGCCGGCCTGGCTCGAGGAGGTGCTCGAGGAGCGCCACTATATCGAGGACCCCATCCATGCGGCTTGCGCCCGCACGCCATCGGGGCTCGCCTGGGATCGGGTGGGTGACGTGCTTGAGCTTTCGTCGCGCCAGCGAAGCATCCTGAAACGCGCCAGGGATCATGACCTCGCAGCGGGCTATAGCTTGCCGATCAGGACGCCGGGTGAGCCTGAGGCGATTTTCACCGTCGCCCGACCGCGCGATGAACCGCTGGATGCGGCGGAAATTTTCACCGCCCGGTTGCTGGGTTCGGTCGTCTATGACCGGGCGCGCGAGCTGCTCGGCGAAGAGATGAGGACCTTGGCGTTCGTCTCCCTCAGTCCGCGCCAGGTCGAATGCATCGCACTAGTGGCCCAAGGGAAGAGCGATTGGGAAATTGCCCAGATTCTCGGGCTTAGCCGCGACACCGTACACGAATATGTGGAATCCGCGCGCCGGCGCTACGGCGTTCGGCGCCGAACGCAGCTAGTGCTGCGCGCGGTTCGCGACGGTCATCTCAACATGGACGCGCTCCTTTGATCTCGCTTGGGCCGTGATGATCGGGCTTGGCCAATTTCAGGACTTCTGCGCGGTTGCCGCGACAATCAGGGACAGTCGAGCACTCGCCGGCCTGATGGCCGAGATCACGCGTGAGATGGGTTTTCGGTACTATGCCCTGGTCCACCATATCGACCTCAAGCCAGCGGTGAGCTCTGTCCATATCGTCGATTATCCGCCGGACTGGGTGGAGCGTTTCCAGGCGCATCGCCTCTATGCCAGTGACCCGATCCACCGTGCCAGCCACCGCACGAACGTCGGCTTTGCCTGGTCGGCGGTTCAATCCCTGATCACGCTCAGCGCTGCTGATCGGTCGATCCTGGCGGAGGCACACGATGCCGGGCTGGGCGATGGTTTCACGGTTCCTGCCCACATTCCTGGTGAGGTGAATGGGTCCTGCTCATTCGCCATGGGGTCAGGCGACGTGCTCGATCAACGACAGCTCCCGCTCGTCCAGCTGATCGGCAGCTTCGCATTCGAAGCTGCGCGCAGACTGTCCCGGCAAACTCAAGCTCCATGCGAAGGCCCGAGCCTGACTGAGCGGCAGGCTGAATGTGTGGCGCTGGTCGCGCGCGGGAAGACCGACTGGGAGATCAGCCAGATCCTCGGCATTGGGCAGGAAACGGTGATCCAGCATGTCAAGGATGCGCGTGACCGCTACGGTGTCACGAAGCGCACGCTTCTGGCGATCCGCGCCTTGTTCGATGGACAGATCAGCTTCGCAGATGTTTTCGGCCGATGATCTCCCCAAGACTGGGGATAACCGAAAGGACGCGGGCCTGATCGACTGACCGCCTCATCAAAGGAGGCTGTCATGCATATTGAAACCGGCGCTGCCCGCGCCATGGAAACCCGCCTGTTCCGTTCGATGTTCGAGGAACGCAAACGGGTATTCGTCGATCTTCTGCACTGGGACGTGCCGGTCCTCGCCGGCCGCTATGAAATCGACCAGTTCGACAATGACTCTGCCGTCTACATCGTGATAGCCGACGCTGAAGGCGAGCATCTTGCCTCGGCGCGGCTGCTTCCCACGATCGGTGACCATATTCTCGGCACCATTTTCCCCGAGCTATGTGAACAAGCGCCTCCCCGGGGTGGTGCGATCCTCGAGATCACGCGCTTTTGTCTTGCACGACGATTGCGCGCACGAGAACGCCTGGAGGTGCGCAACCGGTTGGTGTCCGCGCTCGTCGAATATGCGCTGCGCAATCGAATCCAAAGCTACACCGGCGTCGCTGAGTGGCCCTGGTTCCAGCAGATCCTAAGCTTTGGCTGGGCCTGCCGCCCCCTCGGCCTGCCCGGTTCGAAAAACTGCCTTGTCGCCTTGCAGATCGACATCGATGGCCGCACCCGTGAGCAGCTGCAGGCCAGCGGCATCTGGCGCCCGGTCGGCCTCGCCGATTTTGCCAAGGCTGCTTGAGGAGGGCGCTATGACAAATCTCTCCACCTATGGCCATGCTATCGAACCTACGGTCGATGACGATTTGCAGCGGCAAGGCTTCTGCGTGCTGCGGGGCATCGCATCCAAGACAGAGATCGCGGAGATCGATCAGGCCCTCGATCCGCGCTTTGCCGCCACACCCTTTTGCCAGGGCGGCTTCTACGGCCAGCGCACCAAGCGCTTCGGCGGCCTTTTAAAGCGCGTACCCGCTGTCGATAATCTCGTGCGCCATCCCGCGATCATGCGCTTGGTGCAGTCGGTTCTCGACCCTTGGTGCGATACCATCCAGCTCAACCTGACGCAGGCACTCGAACTGCATCCAGGAGCGCCGGCGCAGTTTCCCCACAGGGATGAGGATATGTGGCGCGGCCCGACCGGCGAGATCGAGTATCTCGTCAACGTGATGTGGCCGATTTCCCCGTTCAGGGCTAAAAACGGCGCGACATTGATCTGGCCCGGGAGCCATAATGCCGGCTCCGCGGTCGAGGATGCGCGACCCTTGGCGGTCGAGGCGGATCCGGGCTCGGCGATCCTCTTCCTCGGCTCCACTCTACACGGCGCCGGCGCGAACGTGACCGGCGCGATCCGGCGTGGCATCATCGTCAGCTATTGTTTGGGCTGGCTGAAGCCTTACGAGAATCAATGGCTGACCTATCCGCCCGAAGCGGCCCGAGCGTTCGACCCGGAGCTTGCCGCGCTTGTCGGTTATCAGCAGCACCGCCCCAATCTCGGCAATTATGATGGCCAATGCCCGTCCATCCTGCTCGAGGGTAATCCACCCGAATATTTGGCGGCGATCGACGCGTTGCGGCCCGATCAGGAAGGTGCGCTGGCCGAATTCCTGGACCAGCAAAGAGCAGGCCAACTCCCCCCGGCTGGGGGGATTGCCGAAATCGGGGCCGGGCGGAACAAAAGAGAGGTGAAATCCAACGGATAGCCGACGCCAATTCCCAACGCGGGAGGTGTCTCTCGCGGGGGAATGACCCGATGCAACGTGTGATTCTCAGCCTGGCGGTGCTCGCCATGGGCACCGCCCTTCAACCGACTCCCGCGCAAGCGAATGAGTTGGGCTGCCAGGTTCTCCTGTGCCTTTCCAATCCCGGTGGCGCGACGCAATATGCCCAGTGCGTCGCGCCCATGACCAAGCTGTGGCAGCGCTTGGCCACCGGCGGCTCTTTTCCCGGCTGTAGCGGCGGCGGAGTTGCTCGTACCAAGGTCTACGATCGCGATTCCGCAACGCACCGCCGGGTTGTCATGACCTTCAGCGATGGGAGCCGTGAAACCTACTCGCTGGCCAATATCGAGCGGTTGCAGGACGGCGGTCGATGATCCTCGACGTCGCCAGTCTCCTCGCCCTTGCAGGCTCATGCGCGCCAAGCGTGGCGCCTGAGACGCTGATCTCGATCGTTCACACGGAAAGCCGGTTCAACACGCTGGCGATCGGGGTCAACAGTCCGGGTGCGCGCAAGCCGGCGCCGGCGACGAGGGCACAGGCGATTGCCGCCGCGCGTAGCCTCATTCGTCAAGGCTACAACATCGACTTGGGCTTGGGGCAGATCAACAGCGCCAACCTCGGATGGCTGGGTCTGTCGGTGGAGGATGCCTTCGAGCCGTGCCGCAACCTTGCCGCCGCCGCGCGGGTGTTGACGACCAACTATCAGTCGGTGGCGCATTCCGCCCAGAGTTCGGACCATGCGATCGCAACAGCGCTCTCGCTCTACAATACCGGCGATCGGCGGCGCGGCTTTCGGAATGGTTATGTCGCCCGGGTCTATGCCAGCGCGTCCACCGTCATCCCCCTAATCCGCGGCAGGCGTCCAGCGCCTGTGATGCTAGGGCCTGTCCAGCTTGCCGACGCGGAGATCGCCAAACCGCAACCCTCGGCGCTCGCAGCGCCGCAGCCGGCGGGCTGGAACACCGCCGCAGAGGCCCGGCAAGCCTCGCTCATGGTCTTCGGAGACGGGGCAACTTCTCAGAAAGGACAGCATCCATGACAGCGATCACCGCCCGCCTGGGCTCCCAGCCCCAATGGGCGCGTCTTTTGCTGCGCATCGTCGGCATCGTCGGCCTGGCGGTGCTTCTCTCGTTGCTGCTGAGTGATCCTGCTCATGCGCAAGGCGCGGACGGCATCACCTCGATGGCGGAGAACATCAAGACCTGGCTGACGGGAACCTTTGCCAAGACGATCGCGGTCATCGCTGTCGTCATCGTCGGCTTCATGTTCTTCACCGGACGGGCGAGCCTTGGCCTCTTGGTGACGGTCATCGTCGGCATTTTCATCGTCTTCAGCGCGCAGTGGATCGTCGATACCATCACGGGTGGCGCGTGAAGGAGGCCGCGCCCTCGAACGAGCGGCTGCGCGAGGAAATGCTTTTCCTTGCGGTGACCCGGCCGACGATGTGGCTGGGCGTGCCGCTCGAAGCATCCTTGCCGATCGCACTTGCTGCTTGTCTCACCCTGATCGTCAGCGGCAATCCGCTTTACGCGGGGGCGATCGGTGGCGCGTGCCTCGCGGTGGCGCGCCTCATCGTGCGCCACGACGCCAATGCCTTTCGCCTGCTCTGGTTATGGACTTTGACCAAGGCGCGCTGCCGGAACCGCGGCTGGTGGGGCGGCAGTTCCTATTCGCCGCTGCCGGTCGCGGGGATGAAGCGCAAGGGCTTCGCGCGTGGCTAGCGCCGCCGCCCAGCTGCCGCCGCGCAAGACGCCCTGGCGGGTTCTGGCCCGAGAGGCGGAGCCCGGGCGCTATCTGCCCTATGGCCGCCATGTGACGCCCGATGTGATTGCGCTCGATAGCGGCGATCTCATGATGATGTTCCGTCTCGAAGGGCTGGCTTTCGAGACGGCTGATCCGATCCACCTCAATGATTGGCACGAGAAGCTCAACGGCACTTGGCGCAACATCGCCGACGATCGGCTTGCGATCTGGACCCACATCGTCCGCTCAGCCGTAGGGGACTATCCCGAAGGGCAGTTCCGCTCAAAGTTCGCCGCCGAGCTCGACGGTAAATATCGGGCGCGCGTCACCGCCAAGCGGATGTTCGTCAATGAGCATTATCTGACGCTTCTCATGCGTCCGGCAGTCGGATCGGCCGACCGGACCGGGCTGCTGCTCAAGCGGATCGCGAAAGCCAAGGCCGCAGAGGAGGAGGTCGATCCCGATGAACTGGCGCGCTTCGAGGAGAAGGCGCGCGACATCGAGAAGCTGCTCCGCCGCTGCAGTCCGGCGCGCCTTGCTCTCTACGAGCATAATGGCCTGATCTTCTCCGCCCCGCTTGAGGTGCTCGAGCAAGTGATGATGGGTGCGCGATCCAGGGTTCCGCTCGTCCGCGGTCATCTGGGATCCGCGCTTTATGGCGAGCGCGTGATTTTCGGACGCGAGACGGTCGAGATCCGCGCCCATGACGCAAGCCGCTGGCAAGGTATCTTCGGGATCAGAGAGTATCCCGCGCTGACGCGCCCGGGACAGATGAATGCCTTGCTCGGCCAGGATTTCGCCTTCGTCGTCTCGCAATCCTTCACCTTCATGGGCAAGGCGCGGGCAGCCGAACGTCTACGCCGCCGGCAAAACCAGATGGCCTCGACCGAGGATGCCGCAGCGAGCCAGGCGCTCGATCTCGCCGATGCCGCCGACGATCTGCAAAGCAACCGGTTCGTGCTCGGGGAGCATCATTTCTCGCTGGCGGTCTTCGCCGAGAGCCAAAGGCTGCTTGCCGACAATCTCTCGGCCGCGCGCGCGGCGCTGGCCGATGCTGGTTTGGTGGCGGCGCGCGAAGGACCAGCGCTCGAAGCGGCGTTCTGGGCGCAGCTGCCTGGAAATTTTGCATGGCGGGCGCGGCCGGCGGCGATCACCTCGCGCAATTTTGCTGCCTTGGCGCCGTTCCATACCTATCCCGCAGGCCGGGCCAAGGGGAACCATTGGGGGCCTGCGATCGCTATGATGAAGACGGCCGCGCAATCGCCCTATTATTTCAACTTCCATGTCGGCGATTTGGGCCACACACTGATTATTGGTCCTTCCGGCGCGGGCAAGACCGTCGTCCAGAATTTTCTGATGGCGCAGCTTGAGAAGACGGGCGCGCAGCAGATTTTCATCGATAAGGACCGCGGCGCGGAGATTTATGTCCGGTCCGCGGGCGGGATCTATCTGACGCTGAAGAATGGGGAGCCTACAGGTTTCGCGCCCCTGCGGGCGCTCGACTATGGTCCGCGCAATCTTGTCTTCCTGGGGCGCCTGATCCGGCAGCTGGTGACGCCGGTCGGAGGTCAGCTAGGGGTTACGCAGGAACGCATGATCGACGAGGGGCTAGCCTCGCTCGGGCGCCTCGCGCCGGAGGACCGTTCAATTCTCGCGCTTCGCCAGCTGCTCGGCCAGCGCGACCCGGAAGGCATCGGCGCTCGGCTGGAGAAATGGGCGCGGGGCGGTTCGCTCGGCTGGGTGTTCGACAATGAGATCGACGCTCTATCGCTCGAGGCGGCGTTTGTCGGCTTCGACATGACGGATTTTCTCGATAACCCCGAAGTCCGCACGCCGCTCATGATGTACATGTTTCACCGGATCGACGGTCTCCTCGACGGTCGGCGGCTTGTGATCGACATCGACGAATTCTGGAAGGCCTTGGGTGACGACGCCTTCCGCGCTTTCGCGCAGGACGGCCTTAAGACCTACCGCAAGCAGAATGCCTTTCTTGTCTTCGGCACGCAAAGCCCTGCGGATGCGCTGCGTTCGGACATTTCGCACAGCATCATGGAGCAGGTTGCGACCAAGATATTACTGCCCAACCCCTATGGCCGCGAGACGGACTATGTCGATGGACTGGGTCTGACCCAGGCGGAATTCAAGCTCATCCGCCACGATCTGAATCCGGAATCCCGCCGGTTTCTGGTCAAACAAGGTCACGACTCGATCGTCGTCGAGCTCGATCTTGGCGGTCTCTCCGACGAACTCGCCGTGCTCTCGGGCACCACGGAAACCGTCACGCTGCTCGACGCTATCCGCGCCGAGGTCGGCGACGATCCCGAAAACTGGCTGCCCCTCTTTCACCAGCAGCGTCGGTCTCCATCGAGCAGGAAAGGATGAGCTATGCGTAAAGGCAAAATCGCAGGGATCGGTGCGATTATCCTGGGAACAGCAGGTCCGGCCGCCGCCCAAGGCATACCGGTCTATGACAGCTCTGGCTATTTGCAGGCGCTCGCCACGGTCAAGAACACCCTGTCAATGATCGAGCAGGGCAAGGAGCAGATCGCCGAGGCCAAGCAGCTCTACGGCAGCTTCAATCAGGTCACCGACGTCAACGGCATTGCCCCGTCGCTTTCCACCGACACGATGCGCCATCTGCTGCCGCGCGAGGCCCGCGACCTCGGCAGGTTGATGTCGTCGGACAATGCCAGCCTGGGATCGCTTGGCAGTGCCGCGACCCGGATTCGCGATGCCAACCGCATTGCGCTGCCGGACCTGCGGCCAGGCGCCTCAGCCTATGAGCGCGCGTCGCGCGACACCCTGTTGCGAAATGGCGATCTAGCCGCCCGCGATGCCGCGATCGCGGAGTCAGCCTATGGCGTCTCGGCCCAACGCACAACGGGCTTGGAAGAACTGCGAACCTCGCTCGATACGGCTTCGGACGCGAAACAGGTCATGGACATCCAGGCAAGGGTAGGGGTCGAGAACGCCCACATCCAGAATGATACCCTGCAATTGCAGGCGCTGAGGATGCGCCAGGAGTCAGAACGTCGTCTTCAAATGCAGCGCGACGATGAGCAGGATTTAGCCGACCTGTCTGCAAGTTTGGGAGGCTCGTAATGCTCCGGGCCATTGTCGTAAGCGTTACTTTGGTTGGCTTGCTCGGCTGCAAACCGCCGACCGGAAAAGATGAATATCGCAGTAACACCGATCTGCGGAATCAAACGCTTAGGGACTGCGCGAATGGGACCCATCCAAGTTCCCGCGAGTGCGTAAATGCTCAGGACGTTAAAGATCTCGATGAACTGAAGCGGTCACTTTGACGGCGAGCTGACACACAATGGCGTCTACACTGTTCAACGATTTCTATATGCAGGTCGACAATCAGTTGGACCTGTTCCTCAACGAGCGTCTTCAAAACGTAGTTGAGGTCGTTCGCGGACCACTCGCCGTCGGGCTTGTCATTTATATCGCTTTGTTCGGCTACATGGTGATGCGCGGTATCATTAGCGAACCCTGGGGCGAACTGTTCTACCGGATGGTCAAGCTCTGCCTGCTGTATATTGCCGCAACGACGGTCGCCTATTCCGAGTGGATCACCACACCTCTTTTTCATGGGATGCCGGACGCACTCTCGCAGGCACTCTCCGGGCGGACCATCACCAGCGTGGGCGCCGCATTTGATGACTACTTCAATCAAGCCGACAGCATAGTTCTCATAATTCGCGCCAAAGCTGCGACGTACATTGAAATTAATCCGATGCGCTTGGTGCTGATCGCACTAGCCGTTTGCATATACGCGCTGGCAGGATTATCCGCCGCGATCGGTTTCGCAATTACTATTTTTGCCAAAATAGCGCTGGCCATCGTTATCGCCATCGGGCCAATTTTCATTGCACTTGCATTGTTCGAACCTACGCGCCGCTTCTTTCATGGATGGCTCGGGCAAGTCTTCAACTACATAGTTCTCATGGGAGTGATCATCGCGATTACGACGCTCATTTCTGATTTGGGCAGCATCGCAATCGCAGCTGCCGAATCAAAAGCTGATGTGACAATCGGTGCGGTTCTTTTCGCGGTCTATCTCTTTCTCGGGACCATATTCTTCTTCCAGGCTCCGGCCATCGCCACCGGCATTGCGGGCGGGGCCGCCGCCGGGGTTGGTGCCTTCGCCGGGACCGCCTGGGGGACGATGGCATCTCCCTTCCGACAACGCCGCATTGCGCGCAACAGCCGCAATCTGGAGCGCGCCGCTCGCCGTGGTGGCTCCATCGAAGCGGCATAGCGAGACATGATCATGACTTTGCCCTTTCCACGAAAATCGACGTTCACCATCCGTCCGGTTACGTTCTGTCTGATGGGTGCCCTCCCATTGCTGGGCCTCGCGGCATGCGCATCCGGACCCAAGAAGCTGGCCGTTTGCAACGGGCACCATCTGCGGGACGTGAATATCTATGGGAGCGTCCTGCCCGGATCGCCGGTGCCGGCGACTACAGCGCCGCGCCCTGCGCCGCCCATTCCTCCCTTGTCTCATCCGCAGGTGAGCGATCCACCGCCTCCGCCCGCGGTGCCAGCGCCTCCGGATGATAAGGTTTCCTTTGCGCCAAGGGACATTCGATATGCGAGTTGCTGACGATGGCGCGGAGGCGGTGCCTGCTTCCGGGCTCAAGCGCTATTTCCGGGAAGCGCGAAGCTGGGACCAGGACAGGGTTCGATCGGCATTGCGATCGACGCGTGTGGCGTGGACCGTGGCGGCGGTAACCTCGGTCCTTGCAGCCGCATCCATTTTTGCCGTCGCCGCGCTGGCTCCGCTCAAGACTGTCGCGCCCTATGTCATTCGGGTCAATCAGACGACAGGCGCGGTGGATGTCCAAACGGCGCTGACCCAGCGGCCGATGCGCTATGATGAAGCGGTCACCAAATACTTTCTCGCGCAATATGTGCGCACACGCGAAAGCTGGATACCGGCGGCTGCCGAGGAGAATTTCCGCTTCGTGACAATCCTGTCGCAGCCGGCGGAGCAGCAGCGCTGGGCACGCTTCTTCAGCAACAACAATGCTGCCAGTCCCCAGAACGCCTGGGGGAAAAACGCAGTCGTCCAGGCGCGGGTGCGCAACATCGCCTTCATCAATGATCGGGTTGCCAATGTGCGATTCACACGGATCGTCCAGACCGAGACGGATACGCAGAGCAGCGATTGGATCGCCACGGTCACTTTCGCCTATGCCAACGCGCCGATGGCCGAAGGTGATCGCTATCGGAACCCGCTCGGCTTCCAGGTCGAGAATTACCGCTCCGACCCGGAGGTGGTCCGATGAAAACATTGGTCGCTGCGGTTATCATCGCGTTTGCATCCCCGTCTGCTGCCCATGCGGTCGAGGTCCCGCATGGCGCTGCGTCTGACCCGCGCGTCAAGTTCGTCGATTATGAGGAAGCGCAGGTCTATCGCATCGTCGGGACCTTCCGGACAGCAACCCAGATTGTCCTCAGCGAGGACGAGACGATCCAACACGTAGCGCTGGGCGACACCGTCTCCTGGGAGGTGGCGGTGGCCGGCCACATCCTGTTCCTCAAGCCGCGCGAACGCGCTGGACCGACCAACCTTATCGTCACCACGTCTCGCGGCGGAACCTTAAGAAGCTATGCCTTTGAACTCACGGCTCGCAGTGGTCCGATCACCGGCCGCAACGGCCAGGCCTATTTCCAGGTGCGCTTCCGCTATCCGCGAGATGAGGCGGCGCGGGCCGACCGCCTGAGAGCGGCACAGATCGCGATGCAAGCGGCGGCTCTGGAGGCCCAGGCTGTTCGCGGTGCCCTCGACCATGCGGTGATCGAGGGGTCGCGCAACATGAATTATAAGGTTCAGGGTTCGAGCGATTTGCAGCCATCGGAGGTCTCCGACAATGGCCAATTCACAGTGCTGCGGTTTCCGGCGAACCGGGAAGTTCCTGCCATTTATCTGGTGAGGTCAGACGGGTCCGAAACGCTGGTTCCGTTCGACGTTCGTGACGAATTCGTCGTCGTTCATTTGGTGGCGCGCCAACTGCGCCTGCGCCGGGGCGGCGAGGTGCTGTGCATCTATAACCAGGCGCCCGAACCTTATGGCGTCGATCATGGAACGAATACCGAATCGCCTCACGTCGAGCGCACCATCACCCATCCGCAGGAATGAACCATGGCCGATGAACCGTCCCCTGTCGTGCGCCCGCTGCCAGGTGCCGATCCAACGCCCGAAAGGCACGAAATCCTTCACGAGCGGGGAATCGAGCCGATCGGCGGCACGACGCCCGCGCGGCGCAACACCGCGCTGATCTTCGCCGGCACGGCAATGGTCCTGGGTATTCTCTGGGTGAATTCCGGCACGGGCCAGCAATCCTCGTCTCGTGACCTCACCGCGCCGGCAGGTGCAGCCCGGGAACGACCCGATATCGTCGCTCGGGAAACCGTCGATTATGCTGCGGTCGCGCCTCAACGCCGGCCGCTCGGGGCAGCCGACGCGGATCCCAATGCGCCGGTGCTCAATCCTGCAGCTGGCGTTCCCGGACCTGAAGGCCAAATTGTGCCCGCCATGCAGCCGGGCGCGGCACCGAGCGGGACCAGTGCCGCTCGGCCAACGCTTGCCGAGCAGGCGCGGCGGTCCACGCTGATCGCCTATGGAGGTCGCGATCTTGGCCGCGAGGCTGGCGCGCCCACAGCTGCAGGGGCTGCCGGCGAAGCGCCCGACAACGCTGCCGGAGCGCCAGAGAGCGGCGAGGGCAGGGCGCCCAACGCGCTCGATCTTTTGCGGCAAAGCTCATCGATCGGGGAAGCGCGGGCCTCGATGCTGCCGAACCGCAACTTTCTGATTACGGCGGGCACGTTGATCCCCTGTATCCTGCAAACCGCCATCAATTCCGCGCAGCCCGGTTACACGTCCTGCCTGATCCCGCGAGACGTCTATTCCGAGAATGGCCGGGTCGTACTCATGGAAAAGGGCACGCGCGTTCTCGGCGAATATCGCGGCGGCATCCAGCAAGGGCAAAATCGCCTGTTCGTCCTCTGGACGCGAGCGGTAACGCCCCAGGGCGTGCGGATCGATCTTGCCTCGCCTGGCTCCGATGCCCTCGGCCGAGCCGGGCTTGCAGGCGCGGTCGACAGCTTCTTCTGGGCGCGTTTTGGTGGCGCCCTGCTGCTCTCGCTGGTCGATGATGCCGCCTATATCGCTGGGCAAGCCGCCTCGAGCGGCAATGGCAATTTCAACAATGTGACGCGGGCGCCGAGCGAGGGTGCGGCGATCGCCCTGCAGAACAATATCAATATCCGGCCGGTGCTGAAGAAGAACCAGGGCGAGGAGGTCGGCATTTTCGTCGCCAAGGATTTCAACTTTGCCGATGTCTACAATCTGGAACTGCGGCGGTAAGACATGCGCGATACCGCCGTCCTGCGCCACTATCTCGCGCCGCTCCTCCCGCTTCTGGAACCGGAGGATGTCACGGAGCTGGTGGTCAACCGTCCGGGGGAAGCGGGGATCGAGGACCGCCAAGGGTGGCGCTGGCAGGAGATGCCGGAGCTGGACAGCGACTGGCTGGGGACGCTCGCCGTTGCCGCGGCGAGCTTCACGCACCAGGATATCGATGGTCAGTCTCCGATCTGTTCGACGGTCCTGCCGGGCGGCGAGCGCTGCCAGATCGTCATACCGTCGGTCACCCCAAGCGGTTGCCCTTCCTTCACGATCCGCAAACCGTCGACCGTGACCCTGCCGATCGACCAACTGGCTGGGGCAGGGCTGTTCCGGATGACGCGCGCCAGCGCCAAGGGTCTCACCGATGTCGATGCGCGGTTAGTGGCGCTGCGCGACGCGGGCGACTGGCCGGAATTCTTCAAGGTCGCCGTTCCGGCACGCAAGAACATTCTGGTCAGTGGCGCCACGGGTTCGGGAAAGACGACCCTCGCGAAAGCGCTCATCCAGCTTATCCCACCGGAGGAGCGGTTGCTCACCATCGAAGACACCCGTGAGCTGGTCGTGCCTCATCGCAATGTCGTCCATATGGTCTATTCGAGCGAGGGGCAGGGCCTGGCCAAGGTTGGCGCCAAGCAGCTGCTCGAAAGCGCGCTGCGCATGCGGCCCGACCGCATCCTGCTCCAGGAGCTGCGTGACGGCACCGCATTCTTCTATCTGAGGAACGTCAATTCCGGGCATCCCGGATCGATCACGACCGTCCACGCCGGTTCACCCGCCGGCGCGTTCGAACAGCTGACGCTGCTCGTCAAGGAATCGGAAGGCGGCCGCGATCTCGCCCGCGACGATATTCGCGGACTCCTTCGCATGCTCGTCGACGTCGTTGTGCAGACACGCCGTCACGGCGGGCGGTTTGAGGTCGACGAGATCTATTTCGAGCCGAGGATGGGCGATGCTGGCGCAGCGTAGTCCCTGGGCGATTGGCCTGTGCGTGATCGGCGCAATTCTGTTGTGGGCTGTCATTACCCTGTTCGTTGCCTTGTTCGGGCTCGGGCAGATCGGACCTAATATCGATCTCGGCACTCTGCCGGCTTGGCTCTGGTATTATCGTGGTGATCCGCTGCTCGGGGATTGGATCAAGCGGGGTGCGATGGCCGGCGCAGCCGTGGTCGCGCTTCTTGTCCTGACGATCCTGCGGCGAGGCCCATCCTTGCACGGCAGGGCTCGGTTTGCACGCGAGGGCGAAATCCGACGCGAGGGGCTGCGTGCCCCGTCTGGCATTGTCGTTGGACGCAAAGCAGGGCGTTTCCTCATTTTCGGCGGAAACGAGCATGTCCTGCTCGAAGCGCCGACGCGCGCCGGGAAGGGCGTCGGTGTTGTCATCCCCAATCTGCTGACCTGGCCGGATTCGGTCGTCGTGCTCGATGTGAAGCGGGAGAATTGGAGTACCAGCGCCGGTTATCGCCAACGTGCCGGTCAATCGGTTTACCTCTTCGATCCGTTGGACCCTGAAGGGCGGACGGCACGGTACAATCCCCTGGCGCATATCCGGCGAGCCGATGACACCGAAGTCGTCAACGAGCTTCAGAAAATCGCAGTCATGCTCTTCCCCGCGCCGGAACGATCGGACCCGTTTTGGGCCGAAGCGGCGCGGGCGGCCTTCATCGGCGTCGGCGTGCTCGTTGCTGCCAATCCTGGCATGCCCTTCACGATCGGCGAGATCTATCGACGGCTCACTACTGGCGATCCCAAGAGCGATCTTCCCAAGGCCCTGGAAGAAGCGAGGGCGGCGGGACAGCGGCTAAGTCAGGCATGCGTCTCGGCAATCCAGGATTTCGCCTCGGCTTCGGACAACACCTTTTCCGGGATTAAGCAGACGATCACTGCGCGCCTCAATCTCTGGCTCAACCCCGTCGTCGATGCGGCGACATCGGCAAGCGATCTCGATCTGCGCGAAGTCCGTGCGCGGCGGATGTCGATCTATCTCGGTGTCTCGCCCGACAATATCGACCGGATCGCGCCAGTTTATAGCCTCTTCCTACAGCAGCTGGTGGATCTCAACACGCGCGATTTGCCCGATGCTGCCAGCAATGTCCCTGTCCTGATCTTGCTCGATGAATTCGCAAGGCTCGGGAAGGCCTCGGTCATCGCGGGCGGCTTTTCCTATGTCGCCGGATACGGCTTGCGCCTGCTGCCAGTGATCCAGAGCCGGGCGCAACTGCGGGCCATTTATGGTCCCGATGTTACCGACGAAATCATCGCCAATTGCGGCCTTGAGGTGGTGTTTACGCCCAAGGAGCTGAAGGTCGCGAACGAGCTTTCGGAGCGGCTCGGCTTCTTCACGATGAACGTGAAATCGCGCAGCCGAACGATTCATGGGCTGCTGGCCAATCGCAGCGTATCGGAATCCGATCAGCGCCGCGCCCTCCTGCTGCCGCAGGAGCTGATGCAGATGCCCAAGACCGAGCTCTTGTTGCTGCGCGGCGGGATCGCGCCGGTTCGTGGCAGGAAGATCGCCTTTTATCGAATGCCGCGCTTCACACGGCGCGTTTTGTCGCCACCTGTTCTGCCGTCGCGGCCTATCCCCGCCGCTGCGTCCCCAACTGTTCTGCCGCCAGGCAAGCATCAGGTGGTGTCCCCTTACAATGACGCGGAGGGACCAACGGCGAAGAGCACGGGCGGGGCCTTGCTGGAGGAGACCAAGATGCGGGAAATGACCGATGGTGAACTGGCGGGCGCGGCCGAGATTACCGATGACATGCTGGTCCTGGGCGACCTGACCGACTTGCCGCCGCCTGGCGATGAGGCAGCCGCTATCGCTTTCGTGTCGGCGATGATCGAGCGGGCGCTCGTGCAGACGGAAGGGGCGTCATCTTCATCCCTCATCCAGGAAAGGGCAGATCATGGCCGCTGAAAAACCTCTGACGCCACGTGGTATGGGCAAGCGTAGCAATACAATTGCGCAGGACTCGGGAGCCAGGTCGGCGAACGCGGCGCAACCGTCGCCCGAACCAGCCAAGAAGGGGAAGTCGTTTGATCCGTCCGTTCTTCAAGCGGCGTCGCCCGGTGACATTCCCGATGCCTTGCGAAAGCGCTATTTCTCCACGACGAGCAAATGGTCGGGCGAGCCGGCATATTTCACGACAGCGCAGGCCAAGGAACCGGCGTTCCGTGACCAGGGCAGACGGCTCATCACCTCCAGCGAGAGCGACGAGGTTGTGCGCGATCTCGTTGCTATCGCTCGCCATCGCGGATGGTCGCACGTCCATGTTACCGGCAGCGAGACGTTCCGAAGGGCCGCGTGGCTCGAAGCCAGTCGCCAAGGTTTGGAAGTACGGGGATATCGGCCGAGCGAACGGGATTTGCAGGAGCTGGACCGAGTGCGGCGCGATGCTAGTCGTAACAGCATCGCCCCTGCCGTCGCCGCGCCGGTGTCGCGCGAACCTGGGCGGGATCGACGCCAGGCTGATGAGGTGTCTAGGCAAACGCTGTCCGAACAAAGCCGGGAGAAGAATGCGCGCGCGGCACAGAGCCAGCTTCGCGTGATCGAGACAGTGGTGCGCTCGGCATTATTCGACAATCCCGATGCCGTTGCCAGGGTGATGAAGGTGGCAAACGACAAGGTGCGAACGCATCTACAAGCGGGTCGGCAGTTTCAGGCGGCCAAGGTGCGGGACACCTCGGTCCGGGCCGTTGAGCCATCAGGCCGGAACCGGCAGGAACCCGGCAAGGAACGAGCGCCGCCGCAACGATCTCGAGGCCGCTGATCGAGAGGGATTGAGCCTGACCAGCAAGGCTTTACCATATCGGTCATGGCCTATCGCTATCCGCCCGGCAGCCCGCTGCACCATGAGAACTTGAAGGCCAAGCAGCGCGAGCTGCGTGGCGATTTTCCAGAGCCGCTGACGCTCAGGGTGCATCGCGCGCTGTCGTGGCTGCGCCGTGCCGAGGCCGAGCAAACCGATGAGGATGTGCGTTTCATCCTGCTCTGGATCGGCTTCAACGCGGCCTATGCTGGCGACGTTGAAGCATCACGGGTGATTGGTATCCCCGAGGGCGAGCGGGGATTGTTCCAGGCCTTCTTCGCAACCCTTGTGGGCTTTGATGGCAAACATCGTATCTACGACATGGTCTGGCAGCGCTTCCCTCAGGAAATCCGGGTGCTGCTCGCAAACCGCTATGTCTTCCATCCCTTTTGGCAGCATCACAATGGTGCGCCTGGCTATGCGGATTGGGCAGAAAAATTGGAGCGATCTCGCGGCGCGATAGGCGCCGCATTGCGCGATCACGACACGGCCAGGATTCTCTCGATCCTGTTCGACCGGCTTTATGTGCTGCGCAACCAACTGGTGCATGGTGGCTCGACATGGAACAGCGATGTCAATCGCGCCCAGGTCAGGGATGGCGCCGCGCTGCTCGGCTGCTTGCTGCCGATCTTCATCGATCTGATGATGGACAATGCCGGGCATGAATGGCCGATGCCGAACTACCCGGTGGTGGAGTAGGGCGTGGCGGAAGTCTGGTCCGATCAGGAAATTGATCACATCGTCGCCGACTATTTCGCCATGCTCACCGACGAGCTGGTTGGTCGCTCCTTCAATAAAGCGGCGCGAAACCGCGATCTTCAGGCCGTGATCGACCGCAGCAAGGGCTCGATCGAGTTCAAGCATCAGAACATCAGCGCGGTCTTGCTCGGCCTCGGTCAGCCTTGGATCGAGGGCTACAAGCCGGCCGCCAATTTCCAGAATGCGCTGGTCGATGGCGTCCTGCGGTGGTTGGAGGCGCGGCCCGAATGGCTGGCTCCCGACAGGCTCTCACGAGCTGCCCTGAACGTACTGGAAGCGCAAGGATCACTGCGGATCGGGCCGCCGCCCACGGTGCGCAACGAACCGTCGCCCATCGATCCAGCGTTCATGGCCGCGATCGGCCGCAAATATAATGTCGCCGAGCGCGATGCGCGCAACCGGGCGCTTGGCAAGGCGGGTGAAGAATGCGTGCTGCATCATGAGCGCCGTCATTTATCTGCCGCGGGCCGCGACGATCTCGCGGACAAAGTCCGCTGGACATCTGTGCAGGATGGCGATGGTTTTGGCTTCGATATCCGGAGCTTTGAAGCGGACGGGCGCGAGAAGCTGATCGAGGTCAAGACCACCAATGGATGGGAGCGCACGCCTTTTCATATCTCTCGCAATGAGCTGGCCGTCGCCGATACGAGGCGCGAGGAATGGTGCCTCATGCGGCTGTGGAATTTCGCCCGTGCGCCGAGCGCCTTCACGCTACGCCCGCCCTTGAGCGATCATGCCCAATTGACGGCGACCAGTTTCCTCGCCGAGCTCAATTGAAAACGGCCGCCACCAAGGGCGACACAAATCGAACAATCAGGGCAGGGCCGGGAAGTCGGGACGCGCATGGCCTTCAACCAGCGCCCGGAGTCCTGCCGGTTCGAGGACTTCGACCTTGTCGCCCCACTGATAGAGATGCCAGGCCATTTCCAGCCAGCCTGCGGCCTTGAAGCTGACAATCAGACTGCCGTCGTCCCGATATTCGGCCGACTGGTTGGGGTGGAATTGGAACTCCGCCGCACGCGAGGCTGCCTCGGGAAGAAAACGCCAGACGATCTCGCCATATTGGGCGGGGTCCTGATAGGCGCCGAAGGCCTGCGCGGCATGATCGTTCAGGGAAAAGCCGGATTGGATGGGAAAACTCTCATCGAGACATTCAGCGCTATGAATGCGGTCGAGACGAAAATGGCGGAGATTCTCGCCTCGATCCGCCTGGCGCGCAACGAGATAGCTGCGCAATCCCAGCAACAACCCATGCGGCTCGACCGTCCGGGTTTCTGCGTCAGTCTCGCCATAGACAATACGCATTTTGAACGGTCCGCGCAGAGCCTCGATCAGAACGTCGGTGACCTCGGGTTTCATCGCGACCTTTGGGCCTGGCCGCGCCACTTGGCCCAACGCGGATAGGACCGCCTCCGCATCGGCTTCGGACCGCAGCGCATCACGTGGGGAGAGGCGCGTGATCAGGCTGTCTCTTAGATCTTCCAGCGCACGGGCATGGCGGAGCCGGTTCTCATCACGGGCTGCGCGAGCGGCGATTTCCAGGGCCTCGATGGTGTTTTCCTGGCGCGGTTGCAGCCGCTCGGGGATGGGACTTTGGATGCGCCAGCGGCGGCGGCGATCATCATCCTCCATGACAACGACATTCGCGAAATTATCCTCCAGCGCACTTGTCATGCGCTGCGCTGTACGGTGCGAAATACCGAATTCCTGAGAGATTTCCTCAAGACTGATGCCCAAACGCCGCGAGGCGGCGAGTTGGGCGAGGCGCAGAAGATCGTTGGCCTTGGCGAAAGTCATTATACGTCCATGTCAGAGATTGACACCCTTGCATGCTAAGGAACAGGGTAGCGCCTGTCGAGGTGATTCCCTCGTGGGTGGCGTTGGGCAATCAAGGGGGCCAAGTGAGGACGATCGGGACCACCATCCTGTTTTCAGCGACCGACCTGATGCGGTTCGTCGGCTGCGCGCATGCGACAGCGCTCGACCTTGCCTATATGCGCGGCGAGCCGCTCACTCCCCGGGAAGATACCGAGGATGCCGCGCTGCTTCAGAAACAAGGCGATGCCCATGAGGCCGCCCATTTGGAGAAGCTGAAAGACGCGGGCAACGGGGTAGTCGAGATTGCGCGTGGTGATCTTGCACAGAACGCGGATGAGACACGAGCGGCCTTGGCGCAAGGCTCGCAGATCATCTTTCAAGGGGCTTTTCTCGCCGAGCGTTGGGGTGGGTGGTCCGATTTTCTCGAGCGAGTCGAGCGACCATCATTGCTGGGGCCGTTCAGCTACGAAGTGACCGACACCAAGCTCAAGCGCAAAGCCCATCCCAAGCATGTGCTGCAGCTCGTGCTCTATTCCGACCTTTTGGCGGAGATCCAGGGCGTGATGCCGGAGCGCGCGCATGTGCAGCTAGGAGATGGCACGCGCGCGACGCTGAGGTTGGCCGACTATGCCCATTATGCGCGCGGTGCGCGGGCTAAGCTCGAGGCCTTTGTTGCTTCCCCTGAGCCAACGCGGCCGATTCCCTGCGCGGATTGTTCGCTGTGCCGATGGGCCGACCATTGCGACGCCGTCCTCACCAGCCAGGACAGCCTGTTCCAGGTCGCCAATATTACACGCGGCCAAGTGAAGAAGTTGGAGGCGTCCGGCATCGAAACCATGGCCGCGCTGGCTCGGCATGACGGCCCGGTGCGCGGCGTTGCGAGTGCGACGGCGGAGAAGCTCGTCGGCCAGGCCAGACTGCAGCACGCGCGCAAAACCGGCGAACCCGCCTTCGAGTTGCGCCCGGCACAGCCAGGCAAAGGCTTTGACCTGCTCCCTCGGCCGCAGGCGGGCGATCTCTTCTACGACATCGAGGGCGACCCTCATTATGAGGGAGGCCTTGAATATCTGCACGGCGTGTGGGCCGATGATAGTTTCCATGCCTTCTGGGCTCATGACCATGCCGCCGAAGCGCAAGCGCTCGAACGGCTGCTTGCGTTTTTTCGTGATCGCCTCACGGCTTATCCGGAGGCCCGCATCTATCATTATGCGCCCTATGAGATCACCGCGCTGCGGCGTCTCACCACACGCTATGGTATCGGCGAGGCCTTTCTCGACCGGCTCATGCGCGAACGGCGCTTTGTTGACCTCTATGCGGTCGTGCGCGGCGCGCTCATTGCTTCCGAACCGAGCTACTCCATTAAGGCGCTGGAGGCCTTTTATGGCTTGAAGCGCGAGGGCGAGGTCAAGACGGCGGGCGGGTCGGTCGTTGCTTATGAAAATTGGCGCGAGACGGGCGATCAACAAATCCTCGACGAAATCGAGGACTATAATCGGGTCGACTGCCAGTCGACCCAGCTTCTGCGCGATTGGCTAGTGGGCATCCGGCCCGATGGTCCCTGGCCCGTGCTTGCACAAGACGCGGCCGAGCAGGAGGTGGTCGAGGACGAGGAAACGACCGCGCTGCGCGATCGCTTGGCCGCATCCTCTCTGACTCCAGAGCGTCAGGAATTGCTGTTCAATCTGGGGCTGTTCCACAAGCGTGAAGCCAAGCCTGCTCAGTGGACGGTTTTCGACAGCGCGGCGCGCGATGAGGAAGAGCTTGTCGATGATCTCGACGCCTTGGCGGGACTCGAGGCGATATCCGGGATCGAACCCATCAAGCGCTCGGTGATGCGCACCTATCGCTTTCCGTCTCAGGAAACCAAATTGCGCGAAGGCGGCAAGGCCACTGTGCCCGGGATTGACGGACCGCCGTCAACCGTTGCGATTGAGGCGCTGGATCGCGATGCGTGCACGATCACCTTGAAGGTCGGCGTGGCAAGGGCCGAACTCCTCACCGATCGGCTGACCCTGCATCCGGATTGGCCGCTCGATACCAAGGTGTTGGCCGCAGCGGTGCGCGACGTCATCGAGGATCAATGCGGGCCGCGGCGCTTGTCTGCCGTCGATGATCTGCTGTCGGGCGCCGCCCCGCGCCTGAACGGCATCGACGGCGATATCCTCTGCGGCGGGGAACCGGTAGCGGGCACCTTTGCCGCGGCGCACACTATGGACCAGACGTTGCTCCCGATCCAGGGACCGCCGGGAACGGGCAAGACGCACGTCACGGCCCGGGTGATCCTGGCGCTGGTTAAAGCGGGACATCGGGTCGCCGTCGCCTCGAACAGCCATGAAGCGATCCGCAATGTCCTGCTCGGCTGCCTGCGTGCTAGCGAGGAAGAAGGTGGCACCTTTCCCGTGTCGTTTGCCCACAAGGTTTCCGGAGGCGATGATGGCTATGCCAGCGATTGTCCCGTTCACCGCGCCACGGCCAATGATGACCTGATCCTCGCCCGCGCCAATGTGGTCGGCGGCACGGCCTTCTTCTTCGCGCGCGATGAGAATGTGCAGGGCTTCGATTGGTTGTTTGTCGATGAGGCGGGGCAAGTGGGCCTCGCCAACATGGTCGCCATGGGTCGTGCCGCGCGCAATATCGTGCTGGTCGGCGATCCGCGTCAGCTGCCTCAGGTCATCCAGGGCGCGCATCCTGCGCCCGCCAACTTGTCATGCCTGGAATGGATGCTGGGCGAGTATGCCACCGTCCCTCCCGATCGGGGCATATTTCTTGCCGAGACCCGGCGGATGCATCCCGCGGTTTGTGACTTCATTTCAGACCAGGTCTATGAGGGGCGGCTAGCCAGCCATAGCGATACCGAGCGTCAGAGCGTTACCGGAACGGCCTGGCCCACGGCCGGCGCATATTGGGTTTCGGTTGCTCATGACGGTAATGCCCAGATCGCCGCTGAGGAAGTTGCGGCGATCAGCGCGGCAATCGAGAATCTCCTGCAAGGGAGCTGGACCGACAAGAACGGCGCCACGCGCCCTATCGGCCCCGGCGACATCATCGTCGTCGCCCCCTATAATGCACAGGTCAACGCGCTGCGGGCAGGGCTGCCGGGCAGCATCCGCGTCGGCACGGTCGACAAGTTCCAGGGCCAGGAAGCCCCTATATGCCTGGTCTCCATGACGGCATCCTCGGCCGACGAGACCGCCCGCGGCATGGAGTTTCTCTTCTCGCTCAACCGCATCAATGTCGCGGTTTCACGCGCCAAAGCGCTCGCGCTTGTATTTGGCAGCGACCGCTTGCGCGAGGCCAACTGCAGCAGCATCGAGCAGATGCGGCTCGTCAACACGCTCTGTGCCCTTCCTCCATTTTCTGCGCCTCTCAGTACGGGATCTTGATCCATGCGTTTCCTCCACACCGCTGACTGGCAGCTCGGCAAACCCTTCGGCCGGTTCGAGCCCGAGGTGCGCGCGGCGCTTGGCGAAGCGCGCTTCGACGCCATCGACCGGATCGGCGAGGTCGCTGCCGCCAACCAGGTGGAACATGTGATTGTCGCAGGCGACATCTTCGATACCGAGGGTCCCGAAGATAGGGTCATCGTCCAGGCAGTCTCGCGCATGCAGCGCTATCCCTGCCGCTGGTGGCTGCTCCCGGGCAATCACGACTATGCCCGCAACGGCGGACTGTGGGACCGCGTCCGTCACAAAGCCTCGGACAATATCATCCTGCTCACCGAGCCCGTCGCGCAGGAGATGGAAGCAGGGCTCTGGCTGCTACCCGCACCGCTCCTCCACCGCCACCATCTCGACGATCCGACCGAGTTGTTCGACAGCATGGAAACGCCAGGCGCGAAGCTGCGTATCGGCCTTGCTCATGGTTCGATCCGCGATTTTACTGCGCGCGGCGAGACCAAGAACCAGATCGCGCCGGATCGCGCGAAGCGGTCCAATCTCGACTATCTGGCGCTCGGCGATTGGCATGGCGCGCTCAAGGTCGATCCGCGCACCTGGTATGCCGGAACCCCCGAAACCGACGGATTTCAGCGCGATGAGCCGGGCCATGCCCTGATGATCGAGCTTGCGCCGGGAGTGGAGCCAAAGGTGGAACCCGTGCGCACCGGCCGCTTCCAATGGCTGCTCAGGGATTGGACCTTGCAGGACACGGCCGCCTTTTCGGCGGAATGCGACGTGCTGCTCTCGGCTATCGATCCTGCGGCAACGCTGCTGCGCCTTTCGCTTGCAGGCATCACGAGCCTTGCCGACCGCGTCGAGATCCTGTCGCGGCTCGAAGATGACCTGCGGCATCGTCTCCGTTTCCTGGATGTCCGGGCGGACGATCTTGTCGGCCGGCCAGGCGAGCAGGACTTGGCGGATCTCAAGGTCGAGGGATTGCTCGGCATAGCGGCTGAGAAACTCACCGAGACAATCGCAGCCGGCGGGACTGAAGCCATATTGGCGCGGCGCGCGATGGAGCGGCTCTTTGTCGAATATCATCGGGGGAGCCAAGCATGAGCCTCCAACTGCGGCGGATCAGCCTCAACAATTTTCGCAAGTTCCGCGAGCCCCTGACGATCGAAGGGCTGGGCGAGGGGCTCAACATCATCATCGAGCCCAACGAGAGTGGGAAATCCACGATCCTTGAGGCCCTGCGTGCGGCTTTCTTCGTCCGCCATGCCACGAAGAATCAGCTCGCCCAAAGTTTTGCGCCTTATGGCGAGGCGGTCGCGCCAGAAATCGAAGTCAGTTTCGATATTGGCACCGACAGCTGGAAAATCGCCAAACGCTTTCTCAAAGGCCCCCAAGTCGAAGTCACGGGGCCGCAGGGCCGGGCGCAGGGCGAGGAGGCTGAAAATCGGCTGCAAGCGCTTCTAGGGTTCGTCAAGGATAGTAGCCAGCGTGGTGACCCGGCCACCTATGGCGCGCTCGGTCTGCTTTGGGTTCCGCAGGCGCAGGCGCTCGAAGTGACGGCGCCCGGCAGCATCGTGCGCAGCAGCATCCAGGCAACGCTGGAGGCAGAGGTCGGGACGATCGTCGGCGGCGCTGCCTATGAGCGCGTCCGGAAGCGGATCGATGAGCAATATGACATTTACTGGACACCGACTGGAAAGGCGCAGTCGAAGGGGCGCTGGCAAGCGGCACGGGATCGTGACCAGCAGGCGCGCCAAACCGCTGCGGATGCGACCAAGCGGCTCGATGCGCTCGAAACGAGCTTCGGCGAGCTGGAGACCGCGCGCGGCCGACTGAAAGTTATCGAGCGGGAGCTGGCGGACGAGACCGAGCAAGAACAGCGCGCCGATCTTGTTCAGTCTCTGGAGATCGCCAGGGCTGCCGCGCAGATCCTGGAGACCCGCAAGGCCGAGCATGGGAATTTCTCTGCAAACCTCGATCGTCTCGACGATCTGCAATCGCAGCATGAGGCGGCGAAGGAAGCGCTGACGGCCGCTGGCGAATCTTTGACCGCAATCGCCGCCGATCGCGATCAGCTTGCAGATCAGCTGGAAGCGGGACGCACGAAGGTGGCTGAGGCGAAAGCAGCGCTCGACCAGGCGCGAGATGATCGCGCCAAAGCCCGTCAGGCGCTTGTGGAAGGGGAGGGACGTCTCGCTAGGCTTCAGCGCCACGCGGCCATCACCGATGCACGCCAGCGGCACACCGAACTCCTAGATCTCGAAAAGCAACTGACCAATGCCCGCAATCAGGCGGCACAGGTCATTCCAGCTGAGGCGTTCGCTCGCCTGGAGGCCAATGACCGTGCTGTCGCGGAAGCGCGGGCAGCCGTCAATGCCGGCGCTACCACTATCGAGCTTACGGGCGACGCTACGGGCATCACCATAGGCGGCGAGCCCCTGACACCAAAAAGCCCGCGCACCTTGACCGGTGAGACGCAGATTGCCCTGGGCGGGGGCATCCTCGTCATCCGTCCGCCGGCAACGGCAGCCAGTGCGGAAGCCCGCCTCGCCGAATTGCTCGAGCGACAGGAACTGGGACTGGCCGAATGGGATGTGGCCGACCTCATTGCGGCCCGGACGCGAAACGATACTGCGCGCGACGCGCAGGGGACCGTCCAACTGCTCGAAACCAAAATTACCGGCCTCACGCCGGCGCAGCCGCTGTTGGATCTCGCGGCAGGCCCCGATGCGCTCAAGCTGTTCGTGGCAGGTGTTCCAGCGGAATCACCGGCGGCCGATGAAGACGAGATCTCGACCGACCAGCTCACCCGACGCCTGGAAGAGGCGGAAACGGTCGTAGTGCGCGCTGAAACCTTGCACGACCAAGCCGTTCAGGACCTACGAGAAATAGAGGATAGGGACCGCCCGCTTGCCGCCGCGCAGGCGGGCGCGGAGCGCGATCAGACCCATGCATCGGATCGCATCGCTCAGCTCGAAGGAAAGCCCGATTTTGCCGGGCTTGCCGACGCCATCGCCAAAGCCCGGGAGGATGTTGCCCAGGCCGCTGTCAAGCTGGCCGAAGCGAAGCGCGACGCCACCGCGCATGATGTGCAGGCGATCAGCCGCAAGATCGAAACGATCGATAGCCGGGCAAGGGCTGGTCAAACCCGGCGGAGCGACCTCGAAAAGGATATCGCCCGCCTTGAGGCGATCATTGAGAGCGAGGGTGGCAAGGGCCTGGCGAGCCTGGCCGCAGCTGCAGCCGAAGAAGCCGATGCCGCAACGCAAGCGCTGGCTCGGCTCGACGAAGAGGCGGCCACGGTCAAAATGCTCAAGGATGTGCTGGACGAGGCGCGCGCGGAGGTATCTCGAACCTTCGTTGGCCCAGTGGCCCAGCGCGCTCGCGTTCATGTCGAGCGCCTTTTCCCCGGCGCCGACCTCAGCTTCGATGAAGAACTCGGTCTGGCCTCGGTCACGCGATCCGGCCTGAGCGAAGCCTGCGGAACGCTCTCAAAGGGGACGCAGGAGCAGCTGGCGGTCCTCACCCGCCTCGCCTTTGCCGACATGCTGCTGGAGCAAGGAACGCCGGTCTCGCTGATCCTCGACGATCCACTGGTCTACTCCGACGACGGCCGGCTCGATCTGATGACCGAGATCCTGGAGGAAGCCTCCCAGCGCATGCAGGTGATTTTGCTTACCTGTCGGGACCGAGCGTTCCGGCATTTGACGGCCACGCGGGTGCAGCTTTGAGCCTGCTGCCTGGCGCTCGCATTGAACGATTTAGGAGTTATGTAGGATTTGGTTCACGAGTACGGGCATTGTGCGAGAATGACAAAGGCGATGATAATTTAAGTATCGAAAAATACAGGAAAGTGCTGTTTTGGCTGAAACTTGATTGCCATGTCGCGAGGGGGACGCGTGAACGTTTTTGATCTCGATACTGACCTAATAGAGCGTTATGAAAATTTCGCGCGTTCGTTCACTTCGATCCGCGCAGACGACATTAGCGAACAGGTCAACGCGATTTACGCCGGGCAGAAATTCTGGCCCGAACCCCTGATTGGTCTGAACCCCCATTTCCTCGAAGGCCGCGGCCTCGTCGATCTTGCCAAGGACGGCGTGGTCGATCCGGATTTACCCAAGGTGTTCGCCGTAGGAGCCGGACGCAGCCCGATCAGCCTGCATCGCCATCAGGACGAAGCGCTCATGAAAGCGCTTCAGGCCAAAAATTACATCGTCACCACCGGCACCGGCTCGGGCAAGTCGCTATGCTTTTTTGTGCCGATCATTGACCGCATCCTGAAGGCGCGCCGCGCTGGTGAGGCCCAGCGCACGCGGGCGATCGTCATCTACCCGATGAATGCGCTCGCCAATTCGCAGCAGGAGGAGTTGGAGAAGTTCATCGGGGAGTGCGGTCTTTCCGATGGGATGAAGCCGACATTCGCCCGCTACACCGGCCAGGAGAAAGAAGCCGAGCGCAAGCGCGTGGCTGACGAAAAGCCGGACATCATTCTCACCAACTTCATGATGCTCGAACTGCTGATGACCCGGCAGGACGAACTCGACCAGAAGGTTATCGCCAATATGGCGGGCCTGGAGTTTCTGGTTCTCGACGAACTCCATACCTATCGCGGCCGACAGGGGGCGGATGTTGCGCTGCTGGTGCGACGGGTGCGCGAACGCATGGGAGCGAAGAAAATGCTCTGCGTCGGCACCTCGGCGACCATGGCGTCCGGGGATGAGGATGCGGGCCGCAAGGCGGTGGCGTCTGTCGGCACAACCCTTTTCGGCAGCCCCGTGCATCCGGATGATGTCATCACCGAAAGCCTGAGACGCTGCACCGAAGGCATCGCTAACGAGGCGACCCTTAAATCTGCGATCGTCAATTCCGCTGGCGTTCCATTCACCGCTGAGGCGTTCAAGGTCGATCCCCTCGCGATCTGGATAGAAACCAATATTGGGCTTGAGGTCGGCGAAACGCTGAAGCGGGCGAAACCCTCAACCCTCACCAATGCGTCGCACCGCCTGTCCGAGGAGACGGGGATCGAGGCGGAGGCCTGCCGCAAGGCTCTCCAGGATCGCCTGATCGCCATGAGCGATTTCAAGGATGACCGCGACCAGGCCTTCATGGCGTTCAAGCTGCATCGCTTCCTGTCCGGCGCTGGCCACGCCCATGCGACGCTCGAAGCTGCTGGGAAACGGCGGGCGGCACTGGCGGCGGAAAAGTTCGACCGCGACAATAGTGAGGCCCGCCTCTATCCGGTCTTCTTTTGCCGCGAATGCGGACAGGAGGTGCATAGCGTCACCATTGACGATGATGGCACTGTCATCGCGCGTCCGATCGATCAGACCCCAAGGGACGGGGTTGATGAACGCGGTGCGGAGCACGGGTTTCTCATCCCCGACGCCAAGGGTGATCTGAATTTCGCCGGTTCCATCGATGATTATCCTGATGACTGGATTGAGCTGACGGCATCGGGTGAACTGCGGCTCAAATCCTCGCATCGCGGCAAGCATGACGGCCGCCTGATGATGCTGGGCGCTAACGGGCGGCGCGATGAGCAGGGCGTTCGCTCGTGGTTCTTCCCCGGTAAATTCCGCTTCTGTCCGCATTGCCGCAATCAGCCGCCACCAGGCGCTCGCGACATCAACAAATTGGCAGGCCTCTCCGCCGAAGGTCGTAGTTCTGCCACGACGCTCATCACGTCGGTGACCCTCGACTGGATGGAACGGGGCCACATCCCGTCTGAAAAGCATCGCCGCAAACTGCTCGGCTTCACCGATAACCGGCAGGATGCCGCACTCCAGGCGGGACACTTCAACGACTTTATCTTCGTGACACTCCTGCGCGGCGCCATGCTGCGTGCCGTCCTCAAAGCCGGTGAGGATGGTCTGAGCCATGAGCAGTTTGGCGATGTCGTGCGCCGTGCGCTCGGGTTCGATCCCGAAAGCGTCGATCGCCGAGCGGAATGGATGCTCGATCCGAACCCGGCCAGCTTCGCGGCGCTGGACGAGGCCAAGAAGGCGGTAAACCGCGTGCTGGCCTATCGCCTCTGGAACGATCTGCGGCGGGGCTGGCGCTATACCAATCCCAACCTGAATCAGTTGGACCTGCTGCGCGTCGAATATCCCGGTATTACCATGCTCGCCGGCGACGATCGCGCCTGCGCCGGCATGGACCAGGAACAGCTCAATGACGGCCAGCGCCGTGGCTTCGAGCTGCTTTCGCAAATCTCCAGTGACGTTCGGCGCGAAATGTTTCGTCTGGTGTTCGACACCATGCGGCAAGGCCTCGCCGTTGCCGTCGATGCCCTCGATCTCAATGAGATTGAGCAGGTCGCGCAGAAATCCCGCCAGCTTCTCAAAGATCCCTGGGCAATCAGCCGGGAAGAAGAGAATAAGGATCTTGTGTGCCAAACGACGCTTGTGCTCGGCACACAGGGCGGCAAGGCGGACAGGATTATCCGGGTTTCCGCGCGGAGCGGCCTTGCCAAAGAATTGGCGAAGTTGGCGGGGGCGCTGCCCCTTGCCGATCGCGAACCGTTGATCGAAGCCATGTTGATGGCGGCTGCGCGCCACCAGATCGTGCGCCAGTTTTCCGCCGGTTCGCTCACCGGTTGGCGGCTCGCCCCGAGTGCTTTGCAGCTCCGTGCAGGTGAGGGGACACCAAGCCCGAGCCACGACAATGCGTTCTTCCGCCAGCTCTATAGCGACGTTGCCGCGCGCCTCGCCACACCTGGCGGGCTGCCCATGGCCTTCGAAGCGCGCGAGCATACAGCGCAGGTCGATTCCCTCCTGCGCGAAATGCGTGAGTGTCGGTTCCGGTACGGCAAGAGCGACCATGAACGCATGAAGGAAATTGCGGGCGATGCGCGCGTTCTCAATGAGAAGCGTGATTTTCTGCCCTTGCTCTATTGCTCACCCACCATGGAACTGGGCGTAGATATATCGCAGCTCAATGTCGTTTACCTGCGCAACGCACCGCCTACGCCGGCGAATTATGCGCAACGCGCTGGCCGTGCTGGCCGTAGCGGCCAGGCCGCGCTGGTCATCACCTACTGCGCCGCGCAAAGTCCGCACGACCAATATTATTTCGAACGCCGGACCGATCTCGTCGCAGGGATCGTTCGCGCACCCGCGATCGACCTCCTCAATCGCGACCTTCTTGCCGCGCATGTCCATGCCGAATGGCTCGCTGCCGCACAGGAGGGGCTGGGCAAGTCGATCCCGGAAAACCTCGATATGACCGAGACCGATCTGCCGGTCTGCGAACGGCTGCAAAAAGCTTTTGCCGTGGCCAGCGCGGACGTCGACGCCCGTGATCGTGCCGAGCGGGTCGTCGCCTCGGTCCTGCCACAGGATGGCGCAGCCGAAATCGGCGAAGCCTCGGACTTTGTCGGCCATCTCTGGAGCAACGCGGCAACGGCGTTCAACACGGCGTTCAAACGCTGGCGAACACTCTACAATTCCGCCCATGAAGAACGAAAGGCTGCCAGCGAACTCGGCAATCAAACCGGGCTGTCGGCGCAAGAACGTCAGGAGGCTCGGACCCGCTATCTAGCGGCCGATCGTCAGGTGCAACTGCTGGAAACAGGCGCATCGTCCACCAGCTCGGACTTCTATGCCTATCGCTATCTGGCGACCGAAGGCTTCCTGCCGGGCTATAATTTCCCGCGCTTGCCGCTCTACGCCTTTATCGACGGGGAGAAGTCATCGACGGTGCTCCAGCGTCCGCGCTTCTTGGCGATCGCGGAGTTCGGGCCGAATAGCCTCGTCTATCATGAAGGCAAGGCCTATCGCTGCAATCGCGCCAAGCTCCCTGCCGGAACACGGACCCCCGACAACAAACTGACGACGATGACTGTGCGATGCTGTCATTCGTGCGGCGCGGCCCATAGCGTGGAAACGCAGGAGCGCTGCATTGCTTGCGGCGATGTGCTGACCGAGGAAGGACGGCTTTCCAAGCTCTATCGGATCGAGAATGTCGATGCCGTGCCCGGTGCACGCATTACCGCCAATGACGAGGATCGTCAGAGGCGTGGCTTTGAAATCCGCACGATTTTCGAGTGGGAACCGATGCGCCAGGACCAGCTTCTGCTGAAGTCCGACGACAGCCCGCTGGCGGCACTGCGCTACGGACCGCAGACTCGCGTATCGCGCGTCAATCTCGGCCTGCGCCGCCGCGCCAAGAAGGAAGATACCGGCTTCGACATCGACACAATTTCGGGCCGCTGGCTCAAGAATGAGACGAAAGGTGAGGATGAGGGCGACGATCCCAAAAGCGCCATTCGTCAAACCATCGTGCCTCTGGTCGAGGACACGAAGAACGCGCTGCTGCTGCAATTCGATCGCCAGCTCGACCTCGATGAAGCGCAGATGGCGACCCTCCAGCACGCCCTGATCCGCGCCATCGAGACCGAGCATGTTTTGGAAACCGGCGAGCTTCTGGGCGAGCCGTTACCGACCCGCGACGATCGCAAGGCGATCCTCTTCTATGAGGCATCCGAAGGCGGGGCAGGGGTTCTCAAGCGACTGATGGACGGCGCAGAGCGGTGGCATCGCATCGCGGACGTGGCGCTCGACCTGATGCATTATCGTCGCGATAACGGCGAACTGGTCGAGGCCAACGAACCTTGTGTTGCCGGTTGTTACCGCTGCCTGCTGTCCTATTATAACCAACCAGATCATGAACTGATCGATCGGCGCGATCCTGCGGTGATTGACGTGCTCGATCGGCTAGCGCGCAGCGAGAATGACTGGCCTGCCTATGCTCCCACCGGTGCCGGGGCGCATGATCCATGGATGGCGGCGCTGGCGCAGTGGGGCGCGCCGACGCCCTCCACGGAAACCATTGGCGGCGAGACCTATCATCTTTGCTGGCCGGGGCTGATGGTCATGGCCGTGCCCAGTCCGCCGCCACCAGCACTGGTGACGCGCTGCGCCGAAATTGGCCGCGACTTGATCGCGCTGCCAGTAACCCCTGACGAAACCATGCCGCCTGACCTTGCCGCGGCGCTCGGAGTATCCGCATGAATCTGCCTGCCTTCCAGACTGGCCAGCTCCAGACGGGCGATTTGATCCAGGCCCGTGGGCGGGAATGGATCGTGCTTGGTAAGCCGGATGAACGGCTTGTTCGCGTGCGGCCCCTCTCGGGGTCCGAAGAAGACGCCATCATCATCGCCCCCAGCCTTGAACGGATGCCCGTTCGTCCCGCCACCTTCGATCTGCCGACGGCGGATCAACCCGATACGCAGGACGCCGCCCGTCTGCTCGCCGACGCGCTGCGCCTGTCTCTCCGTCGCGGCGCAGGGCCTTTCCGCAGCGCCGCGCATTTGGGCGTCGAGCCGCGCGCCTACCAGCTCGTTCCTTTGCTCATGGCGCTGAGGCTCGACGTGAAACGGCTGCTCATTGCCGATGACGTTGGTATCGGAAAGACCGTTGAGGCGGGCATGATCCTGCGCGAGATGATCGACCGGGGCGAGGTCGAGCGCTTCTCCGTGTTGTGTCCGCCGCATCTCGTGGATCAGTGGGTCGGCGAGCTGGCGGAAAAGTTCGATATTGATGCCGTGGCCGTCACATCGGCGCGCGCCCGTTCGCTGGAACGCGGACTGGCGCTCGGCGACACCATCTTCGGCATCTATCCCTACACCGTCGTCAGCCTCGACTACATCAAGGCCGACAGCCGGCGGGAAAGCTTCGCACAGGCTTGTCCTGGCTTCGTCATTGTTGACGAGGCCCACACCTGCGTTGGCGGTAGCGAGAAGGGCACACAGCAACGCTACGCTCTGCTCGAACGGCTCGCGGAAGACGCCACGCGCCACCTGCTCCTGCTCACAGCGACCCCGCATAGCGGCAATCAGGATGCCTATGCGCGTCTGCTCAGTCTGTTGCACGGCGACCTCGCTGGTGGTCCCGAGGCGGGCGATCAGAACGCACGGCGCCGCTATGCAGACCGGCTCGCCAAACACTTTGTCCAGCGTCGCCGCCCCGATATTGCCGACAAGTGGGGCGATGCGGGCGCCTTTGCGAAGTCGATGAAAGCGGATGCGCCCTACACGCTGACAGGCGATTTCCAGAACTTCCAGGAAGACGTGCTGGATTATTGCCTTGGTGTCGCAACCCGTGCCGATGGGGAACGGGCGCGGCGGCTCGCCTTCTGGGGAACACTCGCGCTAATGCGCTGCATCGGCTCGTCGCCGGCGGCAGCCCTCAGCGCCTTGCGCAACCGGCTCGGGGGCATGGCGGAGGAAGCCGCACTCGCGCCAGTCCTTTTTGATGACGACGGTGATGAACTGGCCGACACCGACATTGAACCCGCGACCGCGCTGGACCGCGAGGAGCTGGCCGAGCTCAAAGCGCTCATCATGCGCGCGGAAGGACTGGCGGCCCGCTTTGAGGATGATCCCAAATTTCGCGAACTCGTCCGGCAGGTGAAAGACCTGACGGCCAAGAAGGATGCCCGGCCCGTCATCTTCTGTCGCTTCATCACAACGGCCGAAGCTGTGGGCGAAGCGCTGCGCGCCCAGTTCAAGAAGCACGAAGTCGAAATCGTCACCGGCCGCCTGACGCCCGAGGAACGCCGTGGGCGCGTCGAGGCGATGGTGGATCATCCCAATCGCATCCTCGTCGCCACCGATTGTCTGTCTGAAGGGATCAACCTCCAATCACTGTTCAACGCGGTGATCCATTACGACCTCAACTGGAACCCGACACGGCACCAGCAACGCGACGGGCGCGTCGATCGTTTTGGGCAGCCTGAAGATACGGTCTGGTCGGTAATGATGTTCGGCTCAAACTCGATCATCGACGGCGCGGTCATCAAGGTCATCACCGAAAAGATGAAGCGCATCCAACAGGCGACTGGCGTGATCGTGCCGGTGCCGGAGGATTCCGCCAGTGTCTCCAACGCGCTGATGCAGGCGATGCTGCTACATTCCAGCAAACCGCGCGCGCAAGGTCTGTTCGATTTCGGCGACGCCGAGGAACGGCTTGAGATGGAGTGGAAGGACGCAGAGGAAAACGCGCGTAAAAGTCAGACGCGCTATGCGCAGGCTGCGCTCAAGCCCGATGAAGTTCTCCCCGAATGGCACCGCCTGCGCGAACTGCTCGGTGGCCCCGACGAAGTGGAGCGGTTCACCCGCCGGGCACTGGCGCGCATCGATACGCCGCTCGGTGCGGTCGGGAGCCACTACCGGGTCAGCTATGAGGATTTGCCGAAACAGCTTGGCGAGCGCCTTGCAGCCCGCAACCTCACCGGCACCCGCGCCATCGGCTTTGCCGACAAGCTGCAACCCGATGTGGCCCATGTCGGCCGCACGCATCCGCTAGTCGCCATGCTCGCCGAAACCATGGCCGAAGGGGCGCTCGACCCCGGCGGTGTCGAAGGCAAAGCCACGCTCGGTCGCTGCGGTGCCTGGCGCTCTGCGGCGGTGAACAAGCTTACCACTGTGCTGCTGTTGCGCCTGCGCTTCAAACTGACGACTAGCGGTCGCAAGACCCTGCTGGCCGAGGAAGCCACCGCGCTGGCCTTCGCTACAGGTGAAAATGCCGCCATTGCACAAGGTGCCGAAGCCCTGGCTTTGCTCGAACCCGATGCCAGCGGCGACATCGCACCGCCTGTCATCACCAGGCAGGTCGATCAGGCGCTCGCCCGCCTGCCCGAATATGATGCTGCGATCCGTGCCTATGCCCAGGATCGCGCCGCCCAGCTTTCAGAGGATCATGACCGCGTGAAGTTCGCCACACGGGGCGAGGGGGCCACCACCGAAGTCGAAGCCGTTCTGCCTGCCGACGTGATCGGCCTCTATGTCCTCGTGCCGGAGGCGAACTGATGGGCCGTTCCACCAGAGCCGCCGAACTTGGCCTTGTCGCCGTCACCATCGAGGGCGGGCTGATCGCGCCCGAACAGGTGCAGAAGATCGTCGCTGCCGATCGCACAGCGAAAACCGCCGAGGGCTATGGCTGCCCCAAGGGCACCGGCCTCGGCGATGAGATTTCGCGCTATTTCCGCATCGGCCAGCATATCTGGAAAGACTATGACCGGATCGATACTCCCACTGTCACACAAACCGCGCAGTTCGCCCAAACTCTCCTGACGCAGTGCTTTGGTTTCACCGATCTTGCCGGCCCGGTCGAGCATCAGGACGGCACCCGCCGCTATCGCCTGGCCTGGGAGGCCAAGGATGGCCGTGTTCCCGTCGTCGTCGCCGCGCCGGTCGTCGGCGCCGACGCCTTCAACAAAGCGCAGCCCGAGTTCGGGGACGGGGAGGGCGGACGCCCGCGCCGTAGCCCTGTTTCACTGTTGCAGGACTGGCTCAACGCCACAGACCATGCACTGTGGGGCATCGTCTTTGCCGGTGACCGTGTACGCCTGATGCGCGACAATGCCAGTCTGACCCGACCGGCGTGGATCGAGGCGGACCTTGGCGCAATGTTCCGCGACGAGATATTCGCGGACTTCACTGCATGGTGGCTGATCGCTCACGCAACACGCTTTGGTACAGCGGGCGCGCCGCCTTCTGAAAGCCCGCTGGAACAGTGGCGCGAAGAGGGGATGAAACAGGGCATCCAAGCCCGTACCGACCTGCGCCGTAACGTGGAGGAGGCGTTGTTCGAACTGGGGCAGGGGTTGGTAGAGGCCAATCCCGGACTGGTTGAACGCATTCGCTCCGGTGCGCTCCCTCTGCAATCGCTGTTCGGGGAGCTTCTCCGCACCGTCTATCGCCTGATCTTTCTTGCCGTGGCCGAGGACCGTGATCTGCTGCACCCTCGCCGCACACCGCAGGCGGCACGCAGCCTCTATGCCAACAGCTATTCCTTCACCTTCTGGCGCGAACGCTCGCGTCGCCGCGTCGCCCGCGATGGGCACCACGATGCGTGGGAGGCGATGAAGGTCACGCTTTCCAATCTGGAACATGGCCAGGATCTGCTGGGCCTACCTGCTCTCGGCGGCTTATTCGCGAATAGCGAAACGCCGGCGCTGAACGATGCGCTCATTCCCAACCGCCGCTTTCTGTCCGCGATCTTCTGTCTTGGCTTCATCCGCAAGGATGGCGTGACGCACCGCATCAACTGGCGCGACCTCAAAACAGAAGAGCTTGGCAGCGTTTACGAAAGTCTGCTGGAAATCCGCCCCCAGCTTGAATCCAACGGCGACTTCACGCTCGACAGCGGGGCCAAGGGCAATGACCGCAAGACCAGCGGTTCCTACTACACACCGGACTCACTGGTCGAAACGCTGCTCGATTCCTCGCTCGCCCCGGTGCTGGACAAGGCAGAGGCCAATGCCGATACGCCAGAGGACAAGGTCGCCGCCATCCTCGACCTCAAGGTGATCGACCCGGCCTGCGGTTCCGGCCACTTCCTGCTCGGCGCTGCCCGCCGCATGGCAGACCGGGTAGCTAAGCTGCGCAACGAGGATGCTGGCAAGGAAGAGACGCAGGCCGCACTGCGCGATGTCGTTTCCCGCTGCATCCACGGCGTCGACCGCAACCCGATGGCGGTGGAACTTGCCAAGGTGGCGCTATGGATCGAATCCGTGTCTCCGGGACAACCTTTGGGCTTCCTCGACGCTAACATCCGCTGTGGCGACGCGCTGCTGGGCGTCTTCGACCTCGCTGCGCTGGAAGAGGGCATTCCGGATGAGGCCTACAAGCCACTCACAGGTGACGACAAGGAAACCGCCACCGGCCTGCGCAAGCTGAACAAGAGCGAGCGCGATGCCGGCCTGCTTAAACTGGCCTTCGATGCGGGCAAGCTTTCGGGCGAGTTCCGCAAGTTCCACCGCATGACTGAGAATACACCGCGCGAAGTCGCCGCCCGCGCGGTCGAGTTCGATCGCATTCGCCACACGCCCGATTGGCTGACGTTGCGGCAAGCCTGCGACATCTATGTCTCTGCCTTCCTCCTGCCCAAGCCCAAGCTACCCAGCCTTGCCAAGCCGCTCGTCCCCACCACCGCCCACCTGCGTAAAACCATCTCCGGCGGCACCATGCTTGGCAACGACACGGTGGAGGGAGAACTTGCTGCGGCCATAGACAGCGCCGCCCATGCCGCCAGCGTGTTCCACTGGCCGCTTGAATTCCCCGACGTGGTTGTAGGTCGCGGTGGCTTTGACGTGCTGCTGGGCAATCCGCCGTGGGAGCGGATCAAGCTACAGGAACAGGAATTCTTCGCCGGAACCGCGATAGCCGATGCGCCCAATGCCGCAGCGCGGACTAAGATGATCCGCGAATGGTCACAAGCTGAAGAAGGCAGCCATGAGCGCGCGATGGTCGACGCCTTCGAACTGGCGAAGCGCCTTGCCGAAGCATCGAGCGTGTTCTTTACCTCGCCCAAAGATGAAGATCCGACCAAGCTGCCCGCAGGACGTAGGCCCGCTCCGTCGCGGCGCTATCCGTGGACCGGTCGCGGCGACGTCAACACCTATGCTCTGTTTGCCGAGCATTTCCTGAATCTGACGCGGGAAGGTGGAAGGGCAGGAGTGATCGTGCCGACCGGCATCGCAACCGACGCGACCACCGCCCCCTTCTTTGGTCATTTAGTGAGCAGGCAGCGGCTTGCAGGTCTGATTGATTTTGAAAACAGCGCGCCGCTGTTCCCTGGCGTCCATCGCAGCTTCAAGTTTTGCCTACTCACCATCGGCAGCGGCGTGGCATCGGCGGATTTCGCCTTCTTCCTCACCGCCCCCGCACAACTTGAAGATGAACGCCGCCGCTTTACGCTTTCACCCCCGGAAATTGCTAAGATTAACCCGAACACCAGAACCGCACCGGTCTTCCGCTCGCGCCGCGACGCGGAACTGACCGCCACAATCTATAATCGCGTGCCCGTGCTGATCGAGGAGGGTAAGGACAGCGGCAACCCGTGGGGCCTGTCGTTTATGGCGATGTTCCACATGTCCAATGACAGCGGCTCATTTCGCACCGCCGCGCAACTGGCTGAGGAAGGATTCCAGCGCGAAGGGACCAATTGGGTGAGAGAAGCGCGAGAACAAGCGGGTGTGACGGCACGCCGCCAGCTTCAAACTGACCTCCTCGCCACAGCCGAGAACGACCGCAATGACCTTCTCTCGAACCTTCAAGTTGCAGCATCGGCACCTGGGCCGGCCCGGGCGGTCGTCGCGGCAGCCCACATCGAGCGTTACGTGCCGCTCTACGAAGCGAAGATGTTCGACCAATTTAATCACAGGTACTCAGACTATTCAAGTCGAGGTGATGATCGCGGGAATCGCGTCTTACCTGAATTGACCATTCAGCAGTTAAATGACCCAGACCATGAGGTGGTGCCATTTTATTGGGTGCCGTCAAATGAAGCTACCAGTCGGAAACCCGGAGAGAAATATCTCATCGGGTATGGCGAGGCGACAACTGCGACCACGACCCGAACTATGGTCATGACAGCTTTTCCTTTTTCGGGGGTAGGACACAAAACTATCCTAATATTTTGCGCAGAGAACGCACGACGCAGGGCTGCCTTGCTGGCGAACGCCAACGCATTGATACTTGACTACGTTTGCCGAACGAAGGTCTCATATTTAACCCTCGCGCAATTTATAGCCAAACAGCTCCCCATCCTGCCGCCTACAGCGAATCCGATCTCGCCTTCATCATCCCACGCGTGCTGGAGTTGAGCTACACCAGCCATTCTATGGCCCCCTTCGCGCGCGATCTGGACTATGAGGGGCAGCCCTTCCCATGGAACGAAGACCGCCGCGCGCAGCTTCGCGCCGAGCTCGACGCCTGGTACGCCCTCGCCTACGGCCTCGCCCGCGACGAACTGCGCTATGTGCTAGACCCCAAGGACATCATGGGCGCAGACTACCCCAGCGAAACCTTCCGCGTCCTGCAAAACAACGAGATGCGCGCATACGGAGAATATCGTACGCAACGCCTTGTCCTTGCCGCCTATGACGAACTGATGGCGCAGGGTATGCGGCCAAGGCTAGAAGGGTATCGATAATGGCGCGGTCCACCAGAGTCCGCAGCCGACCCGTCCACCCGATTTACCGCTCCGAGCTACAGCAGGCGGCGTATAACCACGGCTTCCGCAAGGAAAATGGCGAGGCGGACGGGTGGCTCTATTTTCGGTCAGACGATGGTATTCCCGGAGAAATTGCGCTCGCCTCCGGCAATGAGGACGGGGGCGCGCCGTGGTTCGTCGCCGTGGAACATGCTGGCGTCGCCGCAAAGCTGTGTGGTGAGTTTCCAGTGGCACTGGCGGAACCCGTACCGGGCCGGTTCCGCGGTGCCTTCGCCTTCTCCGATCAGGCCGAGATGCGCCAGGCTCTCAGCCGCGCCTTTCATCTGGCCCGGGCGCTTCCGACCTTTCCGCTGTCCCAGTTCGAGGCCGATGTAGCGAGTCTAGGCGACACAGAGGTCGAACGGATCACCCGCGAGCGGATTGGGCAGGGCTATTTCCGGGGTGCCCTGCTCGATTACTGGAACAACAAATGCCCGCTCACGGGCATCTCCGAGCGTGCGCTGCTTCGCGCAAGCCATATCGTCCCCTGGGCACGTTGCGGAAGCGACGAGGAGAGACTGGACGTTTTCAACGGCCTGCTGCTCGCCGCACACTGGGATGCCGCGTTCGATGCCGGTCTCATCAGCTTTGATGATGGAGGCAGGGCGCTCATCAGACCAGATCTCGACCCGGCGGTGATTTCCCTGCTCGCACCACACGAGATTGCGCCTTTGCCATTGATCGATGCGCATCACCGCCAGATGGCATGGCATCGAAAGCACTTCGGATTCGAGTGAATGGAATAGCAGAAAACGTATGCAGCGAAGTTCCGCCTGACGAAGGGCTCACTCCTTGTTTGCAGGGTCAGCCCTTTCTGATTTAACATAATATATATTATCAGTTTTTTCTGTTTATTTTCAATGTATTATTCATATTCCGCGTTGATCGTCTGCTCAATGCGCGCCAGACCTTCGATCAGCGCATCAAAGGACGGAGGCGCCGTCATGAACATCTCGCCCATCGCGGCATAATCCTGGGCGAGCCGATCCACCATGCCTTCTGTCGGAGACAATCGTAGCGACCCCAGGACGGCGGTCTCATAGGACGCCGACTTGTCGGCGAACATCAGGCTTTTGTTGTGGACCACCTGCTCGAGGAGGTCTGGCCGCGCCAGGGCCTCCGTCGTGACGCCAGCTCCGTCGAGCATCAGCACGTCGTAATAGTGGCGCGAAAGCCCATCGCGCAGCTTGGCATTATGATGGAGCGCATGGAGGATCGTGACCTTCTCCCAGAAGGTGCGCTCGACCGCCAGTGTCGGCACGTCGGTTTCGGGATCCGGTAGCTCGTCGGGAAAATCCTCGGCCAGATGGGGGATGATGGGGCGCATGGCGAAGGGTTCTGTATCGCCGCGCGCGCCAAATTCGAGCTTTATGCGCGACTTGATATAGCCGCCTTCGTCCCCGCCCCCATAATTCTGACCATATGTAAAGCCGTAACCCGAACTGCGTGGATAGGCGAAGAGAACAGTCTGCTGGTCTTTGTCGTCGGGATCGAGCGACAAATCCCAGCCTTCGCTCGTGCCGAGCGCGGCTTCGATCTCACGCGCGAGCACCGGCATGGCGATCGTCGCGACATAGGCTTGTGCGGCCGCCTTCAAATCCTTGGTCCGCCGCTCACGTTCCTTGCCGCTGATCCCCGCCTCCATCGGCGAGGCCACCTTGTCGAGAAGCGGCGCCGACCGGCTGATGGTGAGGTCGATATCCTCCGAGAAGCGCTGGATGATATCATACGCCTTGGAGAGCGACGTGCCGCCCTTGAAGGTCATATGGCCCGCAAGGTCCATGGCACGAACCAGGCGTCGCAGGGTCCAGCAGACCCAGAAGTCTTTCTCGATTATGATCGGCGTGAGATCCCGACGAGCCGCCGCTTCCTCGATATAGGCGCGGCGATCCTCGGCGGGACGGCGGGCGAATTCATCCATGGCGCGCCGCCTGAATCTTCAGGACAATGTCACCCATCCAGCCCGGCATAGCCGGGCGGGCCGCGACGAGCGCACGCGTACCGGCATCGTCGAGCCGCGCGGCGAAGCGCCCGATCGCATCCGCGTCGATATTGCCCTTCCCCAGATGCGCGAGTGCCTGGACGATCGCATTCACGGATTCCGGCGCGTCGAGCACCGGCGCGCGGCTGTGCTTCAAGGTGACGCTGCGGCCGCCAGCCTTGGCGGTGCGGGTGCGACCGCTGGTGGCGTAGCTCGCCCGGGCGGGCACCTGCGTCGAGAGACCAAGGCTATTGGCCGCCGCCGCTCCCGACGGCGCGAGCGCATCGCCGCTCTGCGCGGAGAGCGCTTGGGCCACCTGCCCGGGATCCGGGCTCAGGGCACCAAGCTTGTCATGCTGGCGGGGATAGTCGTAGAGACCGCGGCCGATCCGGCGGATGTCACCGGCATGCGCGAGACGCGACAGCGCCATGTCGACCGAGCCGCGCGTACCGAAGTCGACGAACTGCTTGGGCGTAAACACCCAGCCACGGCCCTTGCCGCGCACACGCTTCATGATCCGATCAGCCACCGCAGACATGTCCAAGCTCCTGTCTGTTAGATAATAGCATGGTTTTTTCTAACAAGCTATGACCACAGAAAGCGCCAGTTCCCTCGACTTTCCAAGACATTCTAGCACATGGTAGTGGGAGCATCCCTTCGCAAGATCAGCCGCCCCATGCGAATCAACGCTCCCGCCCACGCTCGGGCGGTGGCCGCTCGGGACCAGCTCCGCCCTCCGGTTCGCGCGCCGGCTGTGTCGCTTGCCGCCCCTGCATCATCTCGCGGGCCAGGGCCAGACGTCGGGAGACCGCCGGCGGCATAGCCGCCAGGAAACCCGCAATTTCGTCGGAAAGCGCCTGGTCGTCGGCCTCGCCGGTACGTGCAAGCGCCACCGCCGCCTCCGCATAAGCACCGCGTATCTGCTTCTGGCGAACCAGCGCCATCACGTCTTGCGGCCGCCGTTCCTCATCGCGCGCGTGCGCAAAGGCCCGGGCGCGCAGCACGTTGAGTTCATCCATATTGAGCCGGCGCCCCTCCTGACCGATCCGAGCATCGAGATGCAGCGCTGCAGAGCGCACACGCTTTTGAACGTGACCGCGTGCGCGTCTGGGCGTCGCCTCAGCCGCGATGCCGCGCGCCCGTAGCTCATGCGCGAATGTCTCTCGCATATGATGGAGGTCGGCCTTGCGCGGGTTGAACCGCCTACCGTCCGCACCTTCGGTGGCCACCGTCAGATGGATGTGCGGATGATCGGTATCGGTGTGGAGCGCCAGCATATAGGCGTGATTGTCCTCGAACAGGATGCGGACGAACGCCTGGGCGGCATCCTGCAGCGTCTCGGGATCGGTCGAACCGCCGGGCATGGAAAGGACCAGCGACAGCGAGGTCGGCCGGTCGCGGCCATGCTCGTTCATCGCCTCGTCGAGCATGGCCCAGTCCTGCGCGATCTCCTTCAGCCGTTTGGGATCATCGATGATCTCGCCCTCGCTCGAGCGCACCGCAAGCTTCCCGTGCCGCGCAACATAGCCGAAATGCTCCGATAGATGATGCGCGCCATATTGCTTGCCCGAGACCTTGACCATGACCTCCGGGGCCTTGCGCACGATCCGCTCGAGCTTGGCCCGAGCCTCGGCCTGGCTCAGCGGCACGGGCCGCCCCTGCCCTCCCCGGCCCGGTGCGCCTCGTCCGATGCGGACATAGGCCCCCCGCAGTGTCCGTTTACCGCCGGTGGGCGGCCGCCATGCCTCCATGAGGCTGGGCAGCGGCAGGATGCCCTCCTCCTCAAGCATCGAGGCTATCCCAATAGGCAAGATCGCCCTTGAGCGCGGTGCCGAGACCGGCAAGCGCCATCCGGATTTCCGTCCGAAAGCTTGCCACCCGCGCCGCCTCGCGCGCGACATCGAGCCCGGATTCGACCATCACCGATGCGTTGAGCGCCCGCGTCGCCTGATTGAGATTGATGCCGATCCGGTTGAGCTCGCGCCACGCCTGAGCCACTGCCGCCCGCTCTTCGAGCGGCAGCGGTGCCGCCGAATGCAGCCTGCGGCGCACCAGCCTTGTCACCCAGTCTGTGCGCTTCATACCCAAAGCATCGGCCTCGGCATCCAGCGCGGCAATTTCTGCATCGGTCAGCCGGATCTCAAACCGCCGTGTTGCTCGCTCCCGCCGGCGGACTGGCCCCGGCGTCCCGCCCTCCTCCGCGTCCACTGCAGTCATGACGAGGCGCCGCAGCAAAGCCGAGCGGCCACCGGCGCTGTCCGCCGCAGCATCGAAGCGCTGGGCGACTTCATCGTCGAGACGGAAGGTGAAGACGGGCATGCATCAAAGGCTATTGTCATACATCCCCGGCGTCACGCCTATCCGGCCCTCACCTTCACTCAACTCATCTGATAGTCTGCTTGAGCAGACTTCGACCCTATTTGGCAAAATGCGCCTATCATTCACGCCTGATCCACGAAGGGCGGCGCCACCGGCGCCGCCCCGGCTCGAACCGACGCAAAAGGCCGCACCCCGAAAGGGGCGCGGCCAACATACACACGAACAGGATATGCGAACGCGGAGGAAGAGGGTCAGAGCATCGCGGCCTCGGGACGTCCCTCAGACGCTGTGCAAAGTCGTTCGGTCGCCACCTCTTGCCGGGAACCATCGCCGAAGATCACGACAACACGCGGGCCAAGGACAAGACGCGCGGGACGGCCATCGACTTCAACGGCAAGGCTGGCCTCTGGCGTTTGCTCCCCTGGTCGCGCGACTGGCTCAGTCCCTGCCCGCAGTTGGGGACGGGCGACGGTCACCGCCGCGGCCTGCATCGGCGCTGCCTCGATGCTGGGAACGTCCATCTTACTCTTCAGCCCGGCAATGAACCGCGCGCCTTCCGCCAATGTCGCGCCGCTCTCATCCCAGGCGCCCACATAGGCCTCGACTTCCGCAGGATAATCCCTGGCTGTGCGATGCAGGTCATAGAGCAGCCGGATCGGCGCGCGCGGGAGCACCTCCCTGAGATAGGCAGGCATGTCACCATAGGCTGCATAGAGCGAGACGAACTGCTTGGAGCGGCCCAGCGCAGCGGCGATTTCGACCTGGCTCATGCCGCCCTTGAGCATACGGGCAATCGCATGAGCGAGCTCGACCGAGGAAAGGTTCGCACGCTGATCGTTCTCAACGATCTGATCGGCGAGCAGATGGGTTCCCTCCCCCTCGGCCACGACGATCGCCGGGATCGTCACCCGGCCCGCGAGCTCGGAGGCACGAAAGCGCCGCTCGCCCAAACGGATGCGATGCAAGCCGGCGGCGTCGGCGGGCGCAACGGTGATCGGCTGCAAGACGCCACGCGCCGCTATGGAGGCCGCAAGCTCGGCCAAGGCGTCATCGTCGAAACTGCGCCGGGGATTGCCGGGGTCGGGGATGACTCGCTCCAAAGGAATATCCTCGACCCGGCGCGCCGTTTCATGGGCGCCGACGAGCAGGCCGAACTCCTCGATGCGTTCGTCGAACTTACCCATCAGACAACGATCGCTGGCGCTGAACCGAGCCGCCGTTCGATCTCGGCGAGGATCGGCCGAATTTCCTCGGCGGCCGCCTTGGCGCCGCCGCCACCCTCCATCCAGACCGGCCGATGATTTTCCGCCGCATGCTTGTAGGTCGGACGCGCCTTGATAAAGGCAGGAAACATCAGCCGCTCGCCGACTGCGTGGGCGAGCTTGACGGCATTGTCCATCTCGCGCCGATCGAACGGGTTGACCATCGACGGTAGCAATCCGAGGAAATCGATCTTGCGCCCTGCCCTTGCCGCCTCGGCCTTGCGCAGCGCGGTCAGCAGCATCTTGGCGCACTCGACCGAATCTTCGGCGACCTGAACGGGCGCGATCACTGCGTCGGCGACCGCGAGAGCGCTCAGGGTCAACTCGTCCCATTTGGGACCGGTATCGATCACGCACAGGTCAAAATGGGGCGCGAGCGCAGGAAAGCGGCCGAGAAAGTCGCGCACATCCTGCGCCGCCTTGATCATCTGCAAACGCTGGTCGGCGGCGAGCAAAGTGAGCCCGACCCGGCCATCGGCGGCAAACGCCGCCGATGGATCGAAGAGATCGGCCGCGAAGCCACCCGGCCGCTCGCGGGCCAGACGGCGCGACGAACTGCCTTGCGGGTCCAGGTCGACGAACACGACCCGGCGTCCTGCCGCTTCGGCCAGATACCAGGCGAGATGCGTGGCGAGGAAGGTCTTGCCTACCCCGCCCTTGAGAAGGCTCACGGCGATCGTTCTCATCGGTGCGGCCAGCTCAACAATAGTCGTCCGGACCATCGCGCAGATTGCGCTCATAATGGTCACGCGATGACCAGTCGCCGCCACCGCCAATGCCGGGACCGACATAGCGGAAGAGATAAACGGTGAGCGCAAAACAGCCGAACGCAAAGAGGATCGCGTGATCGGGATGGGCGGCGAAATAGGCGGACATGGCGGTAACTCCTTAAATGGTCTGATCGCGCGTCGGCTCACAGCTTTGCATCGGCCGCACGGGGGCGATGCTCCGGTGCGCCCTCCCCTCCCCGAGCGCGCTTGGCGCGTGGACATCCTTTGCGCGCAGTCTGCTCAAGCAGACTTTTCACAGCCATCCCCCCGGTCAGGGGGATGGCCGTGCCGTTCAATATTCCTCGGCGAGTAGGATCGTCAGAACCCGAGTGGTGACGAGGGGATTGGCTGGATCGGGTGAGCCCCAGGCAAGCTCGAGATCATAATAATCGATCTTCCAGTAGAGAACGGCGCTGTCATATTCGAAGCGACCAAAATCATGCTCGCCCAATGGATCGTTGTCGGAATTGAAGCTGTCATAGTTTCGCACCGTGCGCAGGATCTCGGCGCGCCTGCGAAATCCGCGGAAGAGGGACACCTCCCCGACCAGCGCGGCAACGCCAGCGGTCATGACGATCTGATTTCGGCCAGGGCTGCAAATGGATCTCCGCAGGCTGTCATTCAGTGCGGCGATGCGGTCGATCCGCTCGGCTCGGTCTGCCGATTGTTGGGAAGGCTGCGACATGGCTGTGACTCCGGTCTGGATCAGCCCCGCCCATCGGGGCCTTCCGACAGGCGCCCCAAGGGCGGCGTCATAGCGGGGTTGTGCACCCGGAGGGTCGCAACGCAGTGGAGAAGCCCGCCTATGCGGGCTTGCTCGGCCCCGCGCGCCGACCAGGAAGCCGACAACGGAAAAGGAACCGGATGGCGTTGCTCCTCCCGGTATCGCACTCAGTAGGCAGACACAGACCATCGCCGAGCCGCGCGGCCTATCGACCGCGACAGAATTTGTCACCCCTGCAAGCTATAATAGCCCCACCCAGGACGACGAAGGATCGACTCGATGAATTTCCTGCATACCCGAACGGTCCGGGAAGTTACTTCCGCCCGTCGCAAGAGAGGACGGCGCACATCTATCAATGCCAGCATCTACCAAAGTGAATGGCGCAGATTTTGAATGATTTAACATTCGCCTGACACTTGACGCTGTCGGCTTTCTATTGATCATCCTGTGAGGGGGGAAGTTTCACTATGTTCGAGGCAGGCGAGCGGGTACGACTGAAAAACGATCCGGCGGTTGTCGGTGTCGTAACCGACCGGCCGCCCGAAGAACGAGCAGGACGCACCTTCTTTCAGATTGAGCTTCCGACAGGCCGCCGAAGTCTGCCGGCAAACCAGCTCGAACATGTCCTGGCCGCCCCCGATGCGCTCGTGGATCTGCGAAACGGCAAGCTCTCCGCCCCAACCGATTTGCGACGCGCTCTGACCCATCTGCGCATGACGGGCCGCCTTGCCGACATGATCTACAGCATGGGCGCGACGAACACCGAGTTTCACGCTTACCAGTTCAAGCCGGTCCTCAAGCTCCTGAACGCGCCCTCTCGTGGCTTGCTCATCGCCGATGAAGTCGGTCTCGGTAAAACCATCGAAGCGGGGCTCATCTGGACAGAGCTGGTGGCGCGGAATCACGATTGCCGTCGACTGCTGGTGGTCTGCCCCAAGCCGCTTGTCGAAAAATGGCGGGCTGAGCTACGCAACAAATTCAATGTCGACGCGCGTATCTGCGGTGCCGCCGAGTTGCTCGACACGCTGCGTGACGACCAGGAGCGTCGCGAGGGTTTTCAGGTCATCGCATCGCTGTCCGCCATCCGTCCGCCGCGCGGGTGGGACGATCCTGACGAGCCCGCCTCGGGTGCGCGCGCAGACCTCGCGCGGTTACTCAATGATTCGGCTCAGGATTTGTTCGATCTCGCGATCTTCGATGAGGCACATCATCTGCGCAATGCTGAGACGATGAACCACAAGCTGGCAAAGCTTGTGACCGATGTGAGCGATTATTCGCTGTTTCTTTCGGCCACCCCGATCAATCTGCGCGCCAACGACCTGCGCGCGCTTTTGAAGCTCATCGATCCGGACACATTCGAACGCGAATATCTCTTCGATATCCTCCAGGAAGAAAATGTCCCGCTGGTGCGGGCTTGGGAAGCGGCACGCGACACGCGCGTGCCGATGCACGAATTGGCGGAGCTTGTCGGGGATCTCCCCGAGGGGCGGGTTCTCAAGACCGGCGAACGGCTGAAACGCCTGCGCGAAGAGCTCGAAAAAGGCATCGTTGATACCCCGGCAAACCGCGTGAAATTGGCAGCGCGGATCGAAGAGATGTCGCTGCTGGGATCCACAATCAATCGCACGCGCCGCCGCGATGTTGCGGAATTCAAGGTCGAACGCCGCCCCCAGACGGTAAAATGGCCGATGAATGAGGCGGAAGACGCCTTCTATCAGCGGGCGACACAGCGCATCGAGGCATATGCCTTTGCCAACGACATCAACGAGCGGTTCCTGCTCGCACAAACCCAGCGACTCCTCGCCTCGAGCCTGGCCACAGCCTATCGTCATTGGGGCGAGCGCAGCGGCTACCTCACGCTTGACGAGGAGGACGATGCATCGCCCCCCGGAACGTTGCCAGGCCCGCTGATTAGCGCGCTTGGCGAAATCTGCGATGACCCTGCCGTTCTAGCGGGACTTGAAGCCGCCGATACCAAGCTTGCAAAGCTGCTCGATTGGCTATGCCAGTTGCGCGAGCGGGACCCCGATCAAAAGTTCATCGTCTTCTCGAGCTTTCGTCGCACCATCAGCTATCTCGCCGCAAAGCTCCAGGCTGCCGGCTTTGCGATCATGGAACTGCATGGCGGCGTCAAAGCCGACCGCCAGGAAATCGTCTCGCGCTTTGCCGATGCTCCCGCAGGCACGATCCTGCTGACGTCCGAGGTCGGCGGTGAAGGCCTCGATCTTCAATTCTGCCGCATTCTGATCAATTGGGACCTACCCTGGAACCCCATGAAAGTGGAGCAGCGGATCGGTCGTATCGACCGTATTGGCCAGCGATCACCGTCAATCGACATCATCAATCTGATCGCCGCTGAAACGATCGAAGAGCAGGTCTATGACCGGCTCTATCTGAGGCTGGGGATCATCCAGGAGACGCTGGGCGACTTCGAGCCCATCCTGGGTGAGATCATCCGCGACATCGAATTCATCCTGACCAACCCCGAGCTTTCTCCAGAGGCACGGGCACGTGAATTCGATCGCTCTATCCAGGCTGCAGAGCAGAGGAAAATGCAGGCAGAGGAGCTTGAGCGGGAAGCCCCTGGGCTGGTGGCGCATGGCGACAGCATTCTTCAGAAGGTCAAGGAAGCCTATGCGCCGCACAAGCGGCTGACCGAAAGCGACCTGCGCGATTATATCGCCGGCATTCTGGTCAATACGTTCGAGGGCACGCGCTTCGAACCGATCAACGGCATCGATATCGAAGCATATGACGTTCGCCTGTCGCCAAGAGCGCAGGCCGAATTTGGGCACTTTCGGAATCTGAAAGCCCGGCGCTACCCGACCCGCTTTTCTCGAGACGCCGCCAGCGGCGTGAAAGCCGTGTTCGGCAGCAACCCAGACCCGCTGCGCCATCGCAATCTAGAAGCCATTCCGATGACCCATCCGCTGGCGCGCTTTTGCGCCCAGCTCCTCGACGGTCGGCAAGTCGGTGTCGCGCCCCGGCCCGTAACCGCATATCGCGTGCCTCATCAGCCGCATTGGCCTCTGCCCGCAGGCCGATATGTCGTGGCAGTCGAGCGTTGGTCGATCGATGGCCTTTTGCCTGTCGATCGCCTAGCATTCGCTGGCGTCGACTTCGCCACCGGCACAAGCTTGGAAGAAGATGCCGTCGAGCAAGTGCTGATGGAATCGCTGGCCAGCGCCCCTCAGCTCCGACATCTCGAACCGGCCGATCTACCCCATGTCGCGGATGTGATGGCATCGCACCTCTTGCCGGCACTCAAGGAACGCAGAACCGACTTCGAAGGGGCGGAAGCTGCCCGGCACTATGACGACGTCGCCACCCAGCGCGCGCTCATCACGCAGCACAAGGAACGAGAGAAAAGCAGGGCCGAAACCCAGATCCGCGAATTGCGCGCCTCGGGCAGCGCCAAGAAAATGAACATCACATATGCCATACAAGGCAAGCTGAATGCCTTTCTCGCCCGGATGGATCTCAAGCTGGAGCAGATAAACCGTAAGGAAAATGACCTGAGCTTTGATGAGCCGATGCTCGTCGGTATTGCGGTGGTCGAGGTCGCGGAGGCCAGCGCATGAGCAGAAAGGGCAAAGGCTTTGCAAGCCTGGCTGATGCCGCTTCCGCCCTGATGGACCTGCGAACTAGCCTGGCCGGAACAATTGCCCCATCCCGAAGCCCTGACCGAAAGCCCCAGGCAGCGGGCAGCGAGTTTGCCGATATCGAGCAACAAATGCTCGCGAAGCAGGCGGCAGGACAAGGCGAACCGACGGCGTGTCCTCCTCTTTCAACTTTTCCGGCGCGGAACGGGGCAGGCCAGCGAGCCTCCAAACCAGGGGCCAAAGCGCAGAAAGCAAAAAACAAGAAGGCCCAGCCACAACCCAAGTCCAAAGGTGCGAAGAAAATCATCCTCAAGGGCCCAGGGATGAAGGCCGCGTATCAGGCCATCCTGGAAGCCGAGCGGGCCGCCGCTGCTGTGAAGCAGCCTGCTCCAGTCGTAGCGGAGCCGGCCATTCCGAGGGAGACAATATTCCGCCAGATCATTGCGGCTGTTCGCAACACCACGCCGATGATCGAGCCACGTCCGGTTTCGATCACGCCCCAGAACCAGGCGGCGATCGAACGCGCAATTATTGATGGCGCGGCGCAGCTCTCGGAAAAGCCCCAGCCTGACGTCGACGACGGCTTTATCGTCGGCTTCGATTTTGGAACGAGTTCGGTCAAGCTGGCGGTGAGCCAGCCCTATCATGCGGATAACCCAACCAAGGCCATGCCCGCGCCCGAAGGCCTACAGTCCTTCGGCCATCCTTATCTTTGGCAGACCGCCATGTGGTTTGACCCCAAAACTGGCCGTTTTTCGCTTTACCCCCTGCCTGGTGCGGTAACGCTGGAGGGCTTCAAAACCGGTATCATCGGAGCCCATGGGGGCGAGCTGGTGAGGCCCGACGTCAGCATCACCCGGGTCGAGGCGGCTGCCGCCTTTCTCGCCCTTCATTTCGCGCATTTCTTCGGATGGTACAGGCAGGCCAAGCCGCTCGGTCCGGCAGGTGCGGATCAGTTCATGGCCGTGAATGTCGGTATCCCGGTTGCCGCGCATGATGATGCGAGATCTTTCTCGATCTTCAAACGGATCGTTGCCGCAGCTGTCGAGCTCGCCCCTTTTGCTTCGCAATTGACCCCAGATCTGGTGCGGCAGACACATTCTCGATCGCCGGACCGATTGCCGGCAGGCTTTTACCTCGTGCCGGAATTGACCGCAGCAGTCGCGGGCTATGCGTTCGCGCCGACCTCCCAACCAGGCTCCCACATGCTTGTCGATGTTGGAGCATCGACTCTCGATATCGTCGCTTTCAATCTCGTGGGCCGCGAGCGTGTCGCGGTGTTCTCAGCCGCCGTCGAACTTCTCGGCGCCGCTGCACTGGACAGCGCGCTTAGTCGCCAGCTGAGCGCCGGAGATTTCAAGCGCGCATGCGACCATGAATTCGAGGAGGTCTATGGCCGGGCGCGCTCGCCTGAACGCGCTCAGGACGGCTTTCACGCCGCCTACCGCAGAAAGCCGGTCCAACTGCTCGTGACCGGTGGCGGCTGCAAAACAGAAGTCCATGACCGGTTCATCGCTGAAATGCCGACGGAAAGGGTGCTGGGCGCAGCCCCGACGATCCACCCGCTCCCGCCGAAGGCCATGACCGACATGTCATGTGATCGATCACGGCTGCTGCTCGCCTATGGCCTGACCCGCGATCTACCGGATCTTCCTGAGATCAAGCTGCCATCACAAGTGCCCTCCATCACGCCGCTGGTGCGGATGGAACCCAGCTTCGTCGGGCCGGAGATGACATGATGCTCGCGCACATTCTTTGCCGAGCCACCGCCTAGAACCACGCCAATATGATTGTGGAAGTATCAAAGTGGCATTCTCCAGCGTCAATATAATGGAAAATGGGAACGAAGTGAGCGTAGCACTCGAATTATCTGAACAGGACGGCGATCCCTATTGGACGAAGACCGGCAGCTGGACGATGGGCCTCGACCCTCTTGGCCTCCAGGCGACGAGCATCAGGATTTACCAATCTCTGGTTCCGAACATCACGAACATCACCAATCGCCTCAGATATTATGCCTATTTCCCATGGTTGATTGAACTCTACGAAAAGAAGCACCACTCGGATGATCCAGCCCGCTTTGCCCGCTTCATGAGACGGGGCGAGGCGCTTTACGCGCTCGCGACGGTCGTCAATGATATGGACGGCAGCGATGGATTGGGCGGAGCAAATTGGGCCAACCAGCAGCGCGACGTAGCGCGCAGCAATGGCATCGACTTCAGGCCGTTCACCGACGACCGAACGTCCGAGAAAACCTATCTGCAAGCGACGCGGGGGAACTATGGGGCGGCTTATGCGCCCACTTTGACCGAAATGGGCTGGCTCACCGCATCCTCCGTGCCGGTCACCCAGGGTCAGGGCCAGCTGGTTTCTGCCGCTTTTGCAGGTTCGATCGGTCCGATCGCAGATGAGATCGAGACCGTCCTGCTTTCTGGAACAGCGACATCGCAGCAGCTCCAAAACATTGGTACGGTCATCCACCCTGCACACATTCCGCACGGTTCGCCCGAACAGGCCGCGTTGCGCGACTTTCTGCTCGGGCAAGGAGACCAATCCAAGGCGAGTTTAGCGCGCCGGGCGTCTATCTGGCTCGTGCTCGACCTCTATCGCAACGGCATCGAGCCTGGCGACATCAACGGGTTGCGCCAAGTGCTTTACACGCGCGCGCTTCCAAACGGGCAACGGTATCAGCCCCCGGGCAAGACCGTCGACCGATGGCGCGCCTATCAAGCCAATGAATATGGACATATTGCCCTGGAGTGCGCCCTCAATGGCCTGGTAGGCCTGCAATGCGAGAGCTACACCAACGGCATCGAACCACGACAACTCGTCGCCAAACTGGTCGATGAGGCGATCCCGCAGAACACATCAACCTGGTCGGATTGGGCGGAGGCTCTGGTCGGGCTCGCCGACAATGACGAGGCGCTTCTCGCCGAAGTCGTCCTTGAAAATCTGAGGTCGGGCTTGCAGCCAACACCGGAGACACTACTCGATGCATTCAAGCTGCTCGGCATCCTCTGGGCGAAATGGGCCGAGAACGACGGAAATGTCCGACCTATCATCGCCGCCGCAGCCGGGCGTGACGGTCGGTCGCTGGACGGCATTTTGCGCACGCTCGATACGGCACGACAGGAGCCCGTTCAGCAAGCGATCGCCGCTGTTCTGTTCAGGCATATTATCATCGATCATCAGATCATCGCCGGCCGCAAGCTTTCGGCGGCGGGCACCTTCACCTATCATTTCCTGGTTGAAGACGGACTGCTGAGCGAAGGGCGGTTGGGGGAGTATGGCTACACCACGCCCCGGCTCTTCAATCTGACCCGGGTGCTGCGCGATGCGGGATATCTGCATGCCAGCGGCGTGACAGCGGACGGGGAGGCGTTCCTTGAACAGAATCAGCCTCTTTAAGGATCTGGCGCGGACCGGATTCCATACATCGATCACAACGACCTACTCTGTAGACGCGGCATTCTATGATGGATCGCTCTATCATCGGCTGCGCAGCTATGGCTGCGACAACAACATCCTCATGGCCGATGCCAACATGCTGCAGCGCGCGATCGCGCAGACACCGGAATCCTTTGCACGAGCGGGCTCAGCCTATGCCCTGCTGCCGATTTCCGTGCCCGGCGCCTTCCATCCGAAAGTCAGCATCCGCTTGGGCAGCGATGCCGGTTGCGTGATCATCGGTTCAGCCAATGCGACGGCAGCGGGTTGGGGACGCAACCGGGAGATCGTCGGTCAAATCGAATGGTGGCGCAAACGCGACGATGAGGATGCGAACGCCAGTCGCCAGCTGATCCGCAAGGCCTTCGACTATGTCGCGCCCTGGTTGAAGGACGCTGGGCTTGAAGCGATGAAGCGCAAGCTTGATCTGATCGAACGCGATGCGGCCTGGCTGTTTGAGATAGACGCCAATGACGCGCCGCTCGCGCTAAGCGATGGCTCGCTTGTCGATTTGCTGTGCGAAGCCGGAAAAGGCGAGGCTGGCATCCTCACGCGCCTGGCTGGGCTTGTCGGCACCGTGCCCGTAACCCGGCTCATCGTCATGTCCCCTTACTGGGACGCAAATCTCGACGGGTTGCTCGGCCTGATCGATGCCATGCGCCCCCAGGAGATCATTATCGCGCTCAGCGCCCACCGGCCCGAATTCCCACTCGATGGTTTGCCGCTCATACCCGATGCCCGGTTCGCAAGCATCTTTGATGGTAATGACCGCGCGCGCTTCATCCATGCCAAGGCTTTGCTCATCCAGACCGAGCACTGGGATCATCTCGTTTATGGTAGCGCGAATTGCTCAGATGATGCCCTTGGCCTCGCAGACAAAGCGGCCCGCAACGCGGAGTGTTCGATCTATCGCCGGCTCAAGGCGGGCACCGGCCTAGGCGCTCTGGGTCTGGATATTTCGGTGCCGATTGATCGTAAGGATCTATATCCGCAAGCCAAGCAACTGACCGATACCAAGTCCGACGCGGGCATCCCTCCTGGCACGTTGGAAGCCGCCGGCAACACCATCCGATGGACACCCTCGAACCGCATTACGGAGCCGGAGGGTGCCACCCTCGTCATAGCAGAGGGTGAATTTCCATTCCATCCGACCCGCAGCCGTGGCCGGTCAGTCGAGCTACCCAGTAAGCCCCGCCCTCCTCTGATCGCGCGGGTGCGATTGGCCGATGGAACGCTGACCAGCGCCGTCATCGTCAACGATGAGGTCAGCTTGACCCATGCCGCACCTGGCATGGGCGACAAGCGCCTGCGCTCAGCCTTTGCGAAGGTCGAACTGGAGGATGGCGACTTTCTTGAACTGGCAAATCTGGCCGCCATCATATTTTCCGAGACGCCGCAGGGCCGACGAAAAGCGGTGACACCTGCCACGTCGGCGGGACGGGCAAGAACGAAGAGCAGCGGCAGCGATGCCGAGCACGAGGTCTATGATTATGATAGCCCGGAAGCTTTCCGAACGGCCATGGCAGCAAGTGTCCCGGCGACGGGCGACAGCGGGCGGCTCAATTTTGATGATCCGGACGCAGTCAATCTCCTCAGGATCATCTTGCGTGGTATCAACCAGCCCCAGCAAGAAGAGGGTGATGATGCCGACGACGATACACTCTACACCGACGAGATGCCGCAAAGCGAGGATGATCCCGGCCCGGATCATGGCGACCGCTTAGAGGATCCATCGGGTAGCGAAGACGGCAATCCGCCTGCGCGACAGCCACGGGTTTACCGCCGCGATGAGGCCGAGAGGCAAAGCCTCGACATTTTGAAGGCCCTGGATAGCTTCGAGGCCTATATTGCCCGCCTGGCCAGCGAAGAGACGCCTCCGCCACGCAAACTCACGGCCGAAGTCTGTTTCATCCTTCGGTTGATGGTCGAGGCCTGCCGCCGTCCCCTCCAGATCAAGGATGGCGATCAGCGCGACGAGCTCTTCGCGCTCGACCTCGTTCCCAAACAGCACGATCGTGAACGTGCCTTCGTCGTTCGCGCCGGGCGTATCCTTCAACGGCTGTGGCTGGGAAGCCGATCGGAAGCAGCGCTGCTATCCCGTATCTCTATCGGGCAGCATCAAACCGAGCTGCCCTATGACTGTTTCGCTCTGATCGTGCTCAGCCGGTGGGCACTTGCCCGCTCGGTAATGGCGGCCGATGGCAGCAAGCAAACGCAGCTTGCGGCATTGGTGACCCGCAGCACGGTCGCCATCTGGAAAACCACCCAGAACTGGCCCTCGCTTGACGGCAGCGCCGAACAGGATTTCGTCCGCAAGCTGGACGGTGCGCTTGGCATTGATCCAGAAGAAACCGAGCGTCTGCTGGGTCATTACAGCCAGCTCAGCCAGCAGATCCAAACAGGCTGAAGGCGTGTCGTCACCTACGGGTGGCGATCGCGGAGGCCAAGTTGATCACCCGTCCGGACTGACCGTTCCGGATCACGACGGCATCTGGGACACTTGAAGCGCGCCGCCTCATCTGATTTCAGCGACAGACTATGTACGATCCAACATCGATCCTCGCCCAATTGCTGGAGACGGCGCCCGCCCGCCTTGAGACGGTTCCGCAGGGCCAGGGCATATACGCGCTCTACGATCATGAGGGCCATGCGCGCTACATCGGCATTACCGCAAAATGCCTGACCGACAGGATTTTCAAGCGCCACGTGGGCGGTGATAACAACAGCCACAAATTTTCGACCGTCTACAATGCTGGCCGGATGTTTCACGCTCGCAACGCAGCGGCCTCCTGCCCGAGGGATGGCAAAATCGCCAAGGAATTGCGCCGTCTCTTCGTCAGGGAACATTGCCGTGCGGTAGCGATTGCGCTTCCTAGCCTTTCTCGGGCGGAGCTGCTTTCGCTTGAAGCCTATGTCCTGGCAGCGGCGCCTGCAGATGCGAAGCGTTGGAATGATGCCCGCGTGCTCAGCGCCGCTGAGCCTATAGATCAGCTCAATGCCTTTCTGGCGACGATTGAATGGCCGCCTGAAAAGCACTTGGCCGTCAATCGGCAGGCAGAGCGTTGGCAATCTCTTGCGCGTTAGGCGGGAACCGCGCGGCAGGGATCGTCACCCGAAGGGGCTGAGACTTGGAAATCCAAGGCTCAGGGCGAAGCCTAGAGCCCGGTCCGGCCATGCCGGAGCCGCCCGTTCAGCTCTTCACGGTTCGCCGGAAATTGCCGAGAACAGAGCACAGCTTCTGGCTTTTGCGCTTCAGATCGGCGAGCCTTTCTTCGGCTTCGGCTTGCTCGAAAAGCAGCATCAGGCGTTCAGCCTGCTGCCCGCGGATCGAGACATGGCGCAAGATCACGATCCATTTTCCGGTTCGCTCGAGCGCGATCTTGGCCTGACCATGGGCAAGAAACGACCGTAGGCCCTCGAGTGTGCGGAGATCCGAAAGGGCCTTGGCGGCCGCCTTGCCTTCTTGAGCGAAAGCGCCTTCTGCCTCGATAAGTTTGCTGAGGTCATCGAACCGCTGACCGATCAAATGCCGCAGCCGTACTGTCTCCCCTCTACCCGGAATGGCCTTGAGAAGGAGCAGCGTTTCGGTGACGGCCGCTTCAGCCGCCGAGAAATGCTGCAAACACGCGCCGCGCCAGGCGTTCACATCTTGGATCGCCTGGTTCCACAAGGGATCATCGTTGGCAATTTCGATTGGCGCACCGTCATCCATGCCAAATGCCTAACGCTACTGCCTTTATTTTCGTTGAATCAATGACACGCCCTCCATGGCAAAGCCGGGAGCCGTAGGCTCCCGGAGAAGCCATCAGGCGAATGGATCATATTCGGCCACCAAGGCAACGCTGCCATCCGCATCCTCGGCGGTGATGACCCCATATTGCTGCCCGATCGCGATGACGAAGGTGACCACCATGAGGCTGCGCGAGAGACTGAAGGCGTGACGACGAGCGGTTGCGATGTCGGTGAACATGTCGGGGTTCCTTTGCGCGCCGGCGGGTCCGTCCCGCTCGACTGGCGCCCGACGTGTCCGGCCGGCGGCCGCGATCACTTTTTTGGCGCAGCCCAAAAAGCCGTAGCGCAGCGACCGGACCCCTTGCGGGTTGATCGCAATAGGCCGCTGGTCGGACCAAGGATTGCGCCTGATTGAGAGCGGGTGGACCCGCCGGCCAGGACCCCATGATCCCGCCGACTTTTGCCCAGGCGGTCACCCAGCCCCCCGGATCTGACTTACGGCACGCCCATGACAAGCACGCGCCGCTGGGCTAGCGTCGCCGCGATGCTGTTCGCACTCCTGCTTGCCGCCACCGTCATTCCCGATGGCCAGGTCTTCACCTGCACACCGACGCGCGTCTGGGATGGAGACGGGCCGATCTGGTGCCGCGAAGGCATGCATGTCCGTCTCGCCGGAATTGCGGCCCGCGAGATGGACGGGAGTTGCCGGCCAGGTCAGCCCTGCCCCGAGGCGAGCGCTCTGGCCGCCCGTGACGCTCTTGTTAATCTGCTCGGCGGCGCTCAGGGGCGCACCAGCACGGGCCACATTCTGGTCGATGGCCCCACCATGCGCTGCCTTTCAACTGGCAATGCGCGTGGCAACAGGACCGGCGCCTGGTGCGCGGCGCCCTCTTTCGGCGATCTGAGCTGCGCCATGATCCGCACAGGCACCGTGCTGCGCTGGGATCGCTATGCCCACGGGCGATGCCGATCCCGCTGATCCGCTTGCCTCCTTTCCGGCCTGAGCAGGAATGGAGGCCCGGCGGCGACGCCGCCGGGCCTAATGGGACCGATTTCAGAATGGGATTTCATCATCCTCGGGCTCGTGGCCGCCGCCCGCATTGTCGTTCGCCTTGGCACGGGTGAGGAAGGTCACCTCATCGGCGATGATCTCGACGCCGTAGCGCTCGATATTCTCGTTGTCGGTCCAGCGGGTATAGTGAATGCGGCCACGGACCATGACCTTCATGCCTTTGTCGACATACTGCTCGACCGTCTTGCCGACCCCGTTGAAGCAGGTGATCCGGTGCCATTCGGTATCCTCGAGCCGGCGGTTGTTGTCGTCGCGGAGGATCTTGCCGTTGCTGTCGCGCTTCGGACGCGAGGTGGCGAGGCTGAAATGCGTGATGCGGGTGCCGCCCTGGGTGGTGCGGGCTTCGGGCGTAGCGCCGACATTGCCGGCGAGGATGACGAGATTCTGCATGGCTGGAGTTCCTTCAAACTGGGTCCAAGGGACCGTCCCTTCGACTGATCCCCGGCCAAGGCGGACAGGACGGATCATCCACCGGCAGGCGCAGCGCCGGGAAACCCCGGGACAAGGGGTGGTGCGGGCAGCCGTGGCACACGGCAACTCGGCCCGAAGGATCGCGGGTTGGATGGGCCGGACGGCCGACTTAGGGGTCAGATGAGGAGAAGGACGGCTCGTCGCTTGGCCGTGCCAAGAACCCCTCCATGGTGATCACGGGCATCCCCGACCTATAGGGCGACGCCGGTCCAACGCCTTGGCGAACCTCAAGCTCGACTTTGCCCCGCCCGCCGCCCAAGCCGCGCGGCGAAACGGACCATATCCCGGGCCGCCGTCCGGCGGAACCCAAACCATGGCATGCTCATGCTAGGGGACGGGCAAGAAGGCGCAGTTATGGCGTCGGCATCGGCAGGCTCAGTCCGGCCGCCACGGCATCGAGGAGCGAGCCCATCGCGCGCAGCACGGCCGCGAAATCGCAAACATAACCATCCGCCACCAGCGCGTCGATACGATGCCCGGCGTAGGCGGGACCGAGGCTTGTAAGCAAATCGACGAGAATACGGCCCGGGGACGGGAGGCCAAGCCGCCGCGCTTCGTCGAAGGCAGCGATGAGGTCGTGACGAATATCGCGCGCGACCTCATCGTGCGACCAGCCCCGGCTCATAAGATAGGCTTTGAGCCCCAGCTCGCAGGATATCGCCAGCAGGTGCAGCGCGGGAGCAAGGGCGACGGCAGCACCGAGACGTGCCCCTTCGTGAAACTCGCGCGCGCGATCAAGGAAGATCGAGGCGGTCTGCCGATCGCCGAGCTCCGCCAATCTCTCGATCGCGCGCCAGCGGCCTGGCGATAGCCGACCAAGCCATGCCGGGCCGGCCTGGTTGCGCAACTGGCGCAGGCAGGCGCCATCGGCCTCTTCGACGTCGCGGCCGGTCGACCACAAGAATAGCAGCTTCGCTTTCCAGCGGCGGCCATGCGCCGAGCGAAAGGCAAGGAGCGCGCGCGCCGTGGGGTGATCGGGCATGAACATGATGCAAACCTCCGGGAAACGGGACGCACCTGCCCTGCCCTCCTCCCCTCCGGCATTCGCAGCCTTTCGAAACGGGGAAAGCCGGCCGCCGAAGCGGCCGGCGCGGCGGATCAGCCGCAGGGTCGCGACGATGGCGGCGTGCCAAGCGGTCCGCGGCGATCAACGACGTGAATGCCGCGCGCCTTGGCCTCGATCACCAGCCTTTCGGTGACACCATTGCCTTGAAAGGCGATGACGTAGCGCGGCTTGACCGATAGCATCTGCTCATTGCGGCGGAACCCGGCTCGATCGCCGAGCTTGCGATCGAGCCCGAACCGCAGCTGCTGGATACCGTTCTGCTCGGCCCAGGACGCAGCCAGGCGCTCAATTCCTTTCATGTCGCCGCCATGGACGAGATACATGTCGCCCACCCGCTCGCGGACGGCATTGAGCGTTCGCAGCAGGTTATCCGTAAACTGCTTGGCCTCGTCGTCGCTGGCGAAACGCAGCCGCCCGCCGGCGAAGATCACGGGCGTACCATGGACCATATTGGCATCGCGCACCCGTTCTCGCCGCGCCTGGAGATAGGACCGGCCATCGACGATCGCCGCGGTCGTGCCGAGCGAAATGCGGTTGCCCGACGCCGGCACCCAGGAACGGCCCGTCTCGTGGAGATAATGGCGGGCCGCCGTGTCGCGCATCGTCTCATAGGCCTCCGCGGACTGCTCGATCTTGCGGGCGAGATCGATCTTGTCCTCAAGGTCGGCGGTCGCGACTTCCGAGCCATCCTGCTCGGCGAGCAGAAGCCGAATTTCGTCCGTCAGCCGATCGATCATCTGGTGCTTCTTGGCGGCTGCGCGGTGGAAGAGATTGACCAGGCCCCAGCCTAGATCCTCGATGTCGCGCTCGAGCGCACTAAAGGGAAAAAGCGCGAAAAGATCGCTCCAGACAGCGCTGACGGTTTGTTCCATGGCTTCGGCAGGTGGCGGCGCCTCTAGCGTGCGCAGGTCGCCAGTGTGATCAAGATGACCGAGTTCGAGGGCGGAGAGTATCGCCGAGAGAGTGCTGGTCATGAGTTTTGCCTTTCGTTCCACTTGGGGCCGGCGGCCCATCCGCCGGATGCGCAGCCTCCGGGCCATCGAAGGAAGCGGCGGCAGCACCGCCGGGCAAAGCCCAAGGGAAACCCGGGACAATGCCGGGTGGTGCGGGCAGGCGCGCAAGCGCCAACACGGCCGGATTGGCCCCGGGTTGCGGCCGCCAGCGCGATGGCCCAAGCATGCGCATCCTCTGGCGAGGGGCCAAGGTCTCAACGGGAAGAGCAGGCGTTTACTGCCCGAAGCGGCGACTATGCAGTGCCGCGCTCGCTCGTGCAGATGGGACGGGCGTGCCCGGCCGGTCCGTCGTCGGCACGCCCGTCTCCAACATGCGGCTCAATCACCGCACGCGGCCGGTCCATATGTCGGCCGGCCTGGTGGGCTTCCTGCGGGATCGCCGCCATTCCCACCGCCATGCTCGATCCGCCCCATCGTGCGGCGTCTCCCATGGTCCCCGCGCTTATCGGGTCCGGGTCCCCATCATCCTTCCACCTGAGCCGGCATTGTGCCGATCGCCTCGATCTCGGCGATCCGCTGAAATTCACCCAGATATTCCTGGCGATGATTGGAAAGCCACCGCGAAACCCGAGCATTGCCGAGCAGCTTGGCGATATAGCCGCGCGCCACGGTCAGGTGGAGATTGTCGATCCCGTAACTATCCTCGACCGACTTGACCTGGGTCTGCAGCGCCGCGAGCTCACGTTCCATGCGCGCGATCTGCTGGCTTGTCGGACCAGAAGCATCGGGCCTTGTCGATTTCCGTTGGGCGACAAGCTGCTCATCCGGCGTCGCGGCCAGGAGCGCGCGCGCGAACATGAGAGTGAAGTTATTCTGGCCGATCATCAGGTCCGCCGCCTCGATCTGGCGCACCGCTGACATGCGCCGCAAGATATCGAACACCTTCATCGAGCAATTGGTGTCCTTCAGCATATCGGCGGCTTCCGGGGTGATGCCGTCGAGCAAGCGGAAGCGCCGCCGGATCGACTGTACCTCAAGGCCAAGCGCATCGGCGATCAAGGCCGAGGCGACCCCGCGCTCAATGGCACGGACGATCATTCTGTGTTCCTGCACCGGCGGCAGGCGGTTGACCCTTTTGTTGTAGGTATAGGTCTCGTCATCCGTCGCGATCAGGCAATCGACGCTTTGCACTTCAAGCTGCTTGAGGGCCTCGATGCGCAGATGGCCGTCGAGCAGGAAATATTTCCCGGGATGCTGCGTGTCGGGAACAACGGCAGGCGCCTCGACAAGGCCGATCGCCTTGATCGAGCTCACGATCTGCGCGAATTTCCGGCTTTCGCGCACCCCTTCCCGCAACGACTTCAGCGCGACGATGGCATCGATCGGCACGGTTACGGTCTCGCGCTCGAAGCCAAAGCTCACGCGATTGTCGGTGCCCGTTTCGTCCAGGCCGCCGCCGTCCGATGCCCAGTCAGTCATCGTCATCTCCTGCGATCCGGAGGGCGAGCGCGCGCGGCATCGTCTCGAGGCCCTCGGCGCGCAGCAATGTCACAAACCCCTCATCGGCGAGGAGGTCTTTCATGGCCTCCACGATGAACAGCAGCCGGGTCTGGGTAAAATCGGATTTCTTGACGAGAAGGCGCTGTTTTTCAGCCTCTCGCTGGTAGACCTGCATGAGGTCGTTGGCAGTCAGCTTCCGGTTGGCATTTTTCCGGCCCAATCGCCCCTGGGACAGGGACCTGTTGCGGCCGCGCATGCGCAAATCAAGAAGGCGGCGCACAGCCGCCAGTTTCTTGCCGCGCAGCTTGCCGGTTTCATAGGCCTCGAGCAGGAGACTTTGCGCCTCCTCGGTCTCGGCGCGGGATATTTCCATGGCGAGGCTGATGGGAATGAGGCCGGTTTCGACCGCGGCGACGAGCCGCTCCTCGCCGCGCTCCAGCAGTGAAACGACCATGCTGACCCAGGAGCTGGCGACGCCGATTTTCCGTCCGATTTCCGCCTCGCTATATCCGCGATTGCGCAAGGCACCGACCTCGCGCATCACATCGATCGGGCGCTGCACCCGGCGCGCAATATTCTCGACCAGGCTCATCACGAGACATTCATTCTCGCTGGCTTCGATCACCACCGCGGGAATTTCCGACTGACCGAGCATTTGGAAGGCCTCAAGGCGGCCCTCTCCGCAGACCAGATCATAGCGCGGACCACTCGGGCCATCATGGCGGCTCACCGTGATCGGGCGCTTGAGACCGATGGTCTCGATATTGTTCACGATCTCCCGGTGCTGCCGTTTGTTTCGGGCGCGGGGATTAAGGACAGTGATCCGCGAGATCGGGATGAGCTCGATCTGCTGTGGCCGTGTGGCGGACATCAGGCTGCCTCCGCAATGGCGATGGGCGCGGCGATTTCGTACAGAAGGTCGAGGGAGTCGAAGCGGTAGGCGTCAAGACTAAGGCCATTGTCTTCGGCAAGCCGCAGACGGTCGGCAACAAGATCGAGACGCGGAAACAGATAATAGTCGAAGGCGGCCCGGTTGGCGGTATCCATGCGCACGACGATGGTGATGTCGGGCATCCGCGACGTGTCGAAGCGGATCTTCCAACGCAGCAACCCAGTGGGCGTAGGATTACAACGGACGATGACGACCGAGAGGCTGAATTCCTCGTTGACGATCACGCGGTCGGTCTGGAAGTCCTGAACGACCTCGCTGCCCATGTCGCGCAGGCCATCGAGCACTTGGCCGAGGATCTCCGGATGGAGTTTGCGCAAGGCCCGATTGATCGCGACATATCGGTAGTCTCGATCCGGCGTATATCCGACCAGATCATAAGCACGCAGCAGGCTTCCGAACCGGGAGCTGTAGGCACTGCTCGAGGGCATGCCCTCGCACTCGTCGATGATTATCCCCGATAGAAGGCCCCGGCTGTCCAAAAGGACCTTCAGCGCGCTCAGCATCTCGGTGTCCGACAATCGGAACGAACGAGCGCCGATGATCGCCTTGGCGGCTTCGAAGAGGTCACGCTCGACGATGGCATCGAACGCGCCGGCCGCTCGGATCCACATTCCCGGGTCGTTGCGAACGCGCTTCTTCTTCAGCTTGAAGGATTGGCGATTCCACACATTGTCACCCGCATATTTCTCGTTGATCAGCACCTGGTGGACGGTTCCCCGGGTCCAGGGACGGTCAAGATCGGTCGGAATGCTGCGGCGGTTGAGATCGTCGGCGATATCCTGTTCGCTGCGCCCCTCATGCACGAAGGCGTGATAGATCCCCCGAACAATGGCGACTTCTTCGGGTGGGCCAGGCGTGAGGATCACGTGGTCGGTCTGGATGCTCTTATGCTCCCCGCGCGTCAGAATGCCTTTTGGTTCGCCCCGCTCATCGACGAGGGTGCGCCGAAGCCCAAATCCTGCAGGCCCGCCCTGGCGAAAGCCCTTTTCGATGAGGCGTCCCTGCCCGGCGAACACCTTGACTGACAATTCGCGGCTATATTCTCCGGCCATGGCGCGTTTGACGCCCTTGACGATCGTCGACACCGGACTGCCATCATTGTCGAACTGCTCGGTGCAATATTCGACGGATATCCCTGAGCGTTTGCAGATATATTCGTAGTAGGCGCTTTCATCGGCGTCCTGAAACCGGCCCCAACGGCTGACGTCATAGACGAGCACCATGGTGTAATCGGCAACGCCGGTCTGAACGTCATCGATCAGTTGCTTGAGGGCGTCCCTGCCATCGATCTTGAGGCCACTTTTGCCGGCATCGGCATAGGTTCGGACGATCTCGATGCCGTGAGCGGCAGCATAGTGACGGATCGCCTCGGCCTGGTTCTCCGTCGAGTATTTCTGGTGATCGGTAGACATGCGAACATATTCGGCGGCACGCACGCACGGCGATGCCGGTTCATGGTCGGTGCCGTCTCGGGTGCGCCAGTCCTCCAAGGCTCGCCTCTCCATGGGCTTGCTGCAGCAGCCAGGGCGACCATCCGCTGCAGCACGAAACCCACGACTGCTCGCCTCTACGTTCTCATCAGCAGTGTAGCTGCGAAAGGAACGGGAGATGTTGCCGAAAAAGGGCAAGAAGTTACCGGCTTGGAAGGGGGCATTAACTGGGCGCCAGGCCTATGCGGACGTGATGGCCGACCTACTGAAAAAGGAGCACGGGGACAGCCATCGCGCCGTCAAGCTGCTCATGCGCCAAACGGACGCGAGCGAACGCACCATAAAACATTGGCTTGCCGCGCAACATGGCCCGGACACGGTGTTTTTTCTGCGGCTCGTTGCGACATCACCTGTCATCCGCGCGTTCGTCCTGGGCGTTATCGAAAGCCCTGTGATGGCCCGACAATCCTCTCGACCAATGCGCTGGGATGCCGCGCCGCTAACGCCCGATGCGGCTACTGCCAACTCGATGCCCCAGCGTCCCGCCGGAAATGACCCAATAAATGACCCTGATCATGACCCCATAAATGGCCCAATGACGGAGGGCCTCAATGAACGTCAGCGCTGGTTTCTCGACCGAGTCGGGAAGGAAACGCGCGCCAAGGCCTGGGATATCATGGCTCACTGGCAGGTCAGCCCCAAGACGGCCCGGCGCGACATCCGGGGGTTGCAGTCTGCTGGCCTGCTGCGTTTCGAAGGCGCCCGGCGCAATGGGCGATATCGGCTTGTCCAGTGATCATCCGCGCGGCTGCACTGCCCAGGCAAGACCTATCATGCTGACAATGCTGTCCCGGTGCCATGATCTGTCGGAGCGAACTTGACCTTGGTTCCCTCCAGCCAGCATGTTTGCGCCATGGCTCTCAGTTGCCTTGATGACAGCGATAATCGGCTTCAGTCGTTCGATCTGAGCGATGCGGACTGGCGCGAACTCGAAGTCAAAAACCGGCGTTTGCACCACCTGCGAATGGACTGCTGCTTGGCAACGGTTGTTCTCAAACGGTCTTCGAGGGGAACGAAATTCTTTGCCCATCGAATTGCCGGTCCCTGCACTTCAGCCGACGAAAGCGAAGAGCATCGTCATTTGAAGCTGATGGCGGTCGAGATCGCGCGATCCTCGGGCTGGCAGGCCGCAACCGAAGTGGCAGGCACAACGCCAACCGGCGAACCATGGCGAGCTGACGTCCTCGCGGTGAAGGGAAACGCGCAGGTCGCGATCGAGATACAATGGTCGGGGCAGACCAATGCGGAAACCCTGCGGCGACAAGAGCAATACCGTCTATCCGGGATTCGCGGGCTTTGGTTGCTGCGTCAACCGGGCTTCCCGATCGTCCATGATCTGCCTGCGGCCTGCATCGGCGGCTCGCTTGCCGACGGCTTTCAGGCCCTCATTCCTGCACATGAGCGCATGCTCGCGCGCCATCGTCGTCTGCCGGAAAGCTGGCGGCAGGCATTACCGATGGACGCATTCCTTCGCGCCGCGTTTGAACGAAGATTGGGGTTTCTCACGCCGTTGGAAGCCGTTGGCGAGAATGCAACAATCGTCGTCGAGACCGCGATAGCGGATTGTTGGAACGAGCGCTGCCGGGAAAAGACGCAGATCATCACGAGTATAGAAATCGCGACCGACCAGGGCGCTTTCGATTTCAGCTTGCCCGACCTTACCGATCACCCGCATCTGCTGGCGGAGATTCTGCAACGGCTGCCATCGTCTTTCGACCGCAAGGTCATTCAGAAACGCTATAGTCATACGCAACGCCGCAGCTATGTCAGCAACGGCTGCGCCAGGTGCAATCGGCTGTTCGGCGAATTCATGCTGGCCCATGATCCCTCCGAGACCGACCAAATCGCCACTTTTCCTGTCCGCCTCGATTCCCGCTGGTTGGCGCTGCTCAGTTCCCACCCCGATATCGAGATCAGCCAACCAGCATGGTGGGTCCGCGCGTGAGGAAGGGAGGACCTCCCTCACGGCCGAACATCGCGATCGCAAGTACGTGCCCTCAGGCGGCGGCCAGTTCCTCTGTCCCATCCTCGCAGGCAAGACCCGTTGCGCGGAGCAGATAGCCCGCGGCCTCCTCTGCCCGCGCCGCCGCCGTGAGCAAGGCACGATTATCCCTGCGCAGGATCGAAAGCCAGGAACCGATATAGGCCGCATGATCGTCGAGATGGGTGGTTGGGAGACCCACATCGGCGCCAACCAGCGCTGCCGTCAGTTCAGCCACCAACTCCTCGAACGCATAGGCCTGATCGCCGAAGCGCTTGCCGAAGGATCGGGCAAGCCGGTCTGGATGACCCGTCCAGTGACCAGCCTCGTGCGCGAACGTGGCCGCCCATGCAGCACACGTGTCGAACTGTTCGACGGGCGGCATCGTGATGAGGTCTGCGCGCAGGTTATAATAGGCGCGATCGCCTCCGGTCCGCAGCCGCGCCGGCAGGCGATCGACGAAGCGTTGTGCCCGCGGATCGAGCCGGTCGCCCGGTGGGACGAGCGATAACGGTTCTGGATAGAAATCGGACGGCAGCGCGTCGATCTGGTCTGCATTGAAGACCGCATAGGACCGCATCACCCGGCGATGCTCATCGACCAGCTCGCCGGGACGCTCGCTGGAATCGACCTTCTTCGAATAGGCCTTGTAGAAGATTGCAAATTGCGCCTGCTCACCGGCACGGACCTGCCCGCCAAGGGTCTGCGCCTGGCGGTAGGTCATCCAATGGCGTGACCGATAGCCGCATTGCTCAGCAGCCAGCCACAGCCAAAAGGTGTTCATGCCGCGATACGGCTCGCCATTGGCCCGCTGCGGACGCCCCTGCGCCGCACACGAACGCCAGGGCCGCACCCAGGGTCGCACACCGGCCTCGAGTCGGTCGATGATGGCGCACGTGATGGTCTCGGCCGGCGAGGGCCGGCCCGATGATCGAGTCATGGTGGATACTCCGCGAAAGAGCGGCGGCCAGCGCCGCCAATGAAGGACTGCGGGCGACGCAAAAGCGCCGCCCGCCATTAGGCGTTGGTCTCAGGCCGCTTGGTCGAGGTCATCAGCATCGCCATCGGGGGCGATCTCCCCTGCCCCGCCGTCGCTTTCGTCTTCGTCGCTGAGGAAGGCGGAATAGCTGCGGAAGCTTTCGGGCTTCTCCACCGCGCCAAACCGCATCTCGTCGGGCAGCCAGCAGAGCGCCTTTTCCCGGACTTCGGCCTCGACGATGCCCTGCCCGGAACAGAGCGCCGCGCAGGCATTGGCCAAGTCACCCTTCTTGGCGTCCTTGTAGCGGCCGCGCAGCACTGGCCCGCCGATCTCTTCAAGGGCTTCGAGCATGACGTCCTTCTTCACGCGCCCGAAAAAGTTCTGGGCATCGGGCCGCCACCATTGCGCGACATCAATGTCGAGCAGACGTCCGAGATGATCGTGGAAGCCGTTGCGGCGCCCGCCATCGTCGACGTTGAGCGTCGGTTCGAGCGTCTGCGCGATAACATGGGCAAGCCAATCGGCGCGCGCCTGTTCATCCAGTTGCCGGAAGGCATCGAAACGCGACGACAGCGTGTTCCCGCCTGCCCAGCTCACATCGAGCCCCTGTCGCTGTTCGGCCAGGACGTTGCTGGCCGCGCTGCCTTCGTCGCGGAAGCCGACGATCGGGAAGCTCGCGGCGGCCGCTTGCAGCGTCGAGTGGTCCCGGACATAGCCGCTGGCGAACACGGTCCGGTGCGCGATCAGGAATATCGCGAGGTCGAGCGCGAACCCCGCGTCCGAGGCGACATGGGACGCCAGGATCTGCCGCCGCTGGGTCGCGAGTTCGTCGACCAGCGTCGCGCTGAGCCGGGAGGTCGCGACCTTGCCGGACGGCGCCTCGGGTTCGCCGCCCTCGCCCGCCTGACGAATGGCGCGCTCGCTGAACATGCGACTGTGCACCCGCGGGGTGCCGTCAGGGGCAAGATAGATGAAGGTGCCCAGCTGGTCCTTGACCGCATCGTCGACCATCGTGCGTGCCGCCTCGATCGCATCGAGTTCCCGCTCGATGTCGGCGAGCCGCACCGAAGCCGCCTCGGCCTCGGGTGTGCCGTCCTCAAGTTCGGTTTCCAGTTCGCGGATGAGCGCATCGCCCTCATCGGAAAGACTGTCGACGCGATCCTGCTCGTCCTCGCTCAATTCGCGCATCGCCGGATGATATTCGTGGAGCTGGCACTCCATGTCATAGGGCACATGGGTCGCGAGGACCGGTGTCACGAATGCCAGCCTCTGCTCGGCAGCGAGTGTTTGTGCCGCTGCTTCGAGCTTCTGGGCGGCAAGCTGCTCGATGATCTCCACGTCGATCCAGCTCTCGTCCGCATCATCGCCGAACAGGTCGCGCTCGATCCGGCCGCCCGCACCGACATAGGCATCACGGCCAACGAACCGCGCCTTCGCATCGGTCGCCTTCACCGTCCCGTTGAGGAGCGCACGACGGACATTGTCGGGATTGTCACCATAATAGGACCGGCTCATGCTCTCGAACACACGCGCCTGGCGGTCGACATCGGGCGTGACGGCATAAGCCTGTGCGACCCCGAGCGTGATCTCGCCTGCGGCAAGCGCCGCGAAGACGACGGGAGCCAGTTCGGCAAGCCGGACCCGCTGCTCGACGAAGCGGGTCGTGACCCCGAAGCGTTTCGCCACATCCTCGCCGCTCGCCCCCCGGTCGAGGAAGTGCTTGAAGGCCGAGCATTCATCCGCCGGGTTCATCGCGACGCGATGGAAATTCTCGGCAAGGCTCGCTTCGGCCGATCCGGCATCATCCTCGAGCACCAGCACCTGAACCTCATGGTCCGCGGCAAGCCGGTTCGTCTCAATCAGGCGTTGGAGCGCCCGCAGGCGGCGGCCGCCCGCCTTGACGGTGAAGTGCCCCGCCTTTTTGAGCGGCGTGACCACGAGATTCTGCAACAAGCCATGCGCGGCGATATTGTCGGCCAGACTGTCGAGGTCGGCATCGCGATTGGATTTGCGGACGTTATCCTTTGAGAGCGAGAGGTTCTTGACCTTCACGGACTGGATCATCGGTTGTCTCCTTCGAGGGTTGCGCCGACGTCGTCGGCCGGCTTGAGCCACTCAGGCCCACCCGGCCGAAGGCCTCCTCCCCTCTCTTCGATCGCTTGACGCTGCCGCTGTTCAGCCTGCTATCTCGCCAAGGATCTCGACGGCGCGGCTCGGTGGGACGAAGAGCCGTGTGCGGTGTTGGATGATCTCGGTGAAGCAGCCCGCCGCCTTGAGATGAGGAAGGGCGTCGGACTTCCAGTCGAGCAATTCGAGGCGGTGGTCGCCAGCGACCAAGGCCCGCTTCAGCCGAAGCGACCCGATCGACATGATCTCGCCCGAGGTGCGAACGTGCTCGACCCGCGCGCCGAGGTCGATCTCGACATGGGCGGCGATGCCGAATGCGCTGGCGATCCGCTCCACCAGCGGCGCCGGAATAAGACGCCCGAGAAGTGACTGGCCGTCGTCGCTCGTCAGCCGCCAGACCTGGACATGATCGTCGGGCAGCTTTCCCCACACCGGAAGCAGCAGGCCCGTGACCAGATAGATGATCTGCGTGCGCGTCTGCGCCGCCATTGCGTCGCATTCGGCCTGCCAGGCATTGTCAAAGCTCGCGCGGTCCGCGTCGGTCCAATGGGTTTCGGCGAAGAGGTCCTGCCGGTGCCGTTCGGTGCGCGTCGGCCGCACCAGCTCATAGCGGCGCACGGTTCGCCCCTCTTCATCGGTTAGCGAGAAGGTCGGGCGGCAAATGGCGACCTTACCGGAACGTGGGTTGATCAATCGGCGCGCTTCCGGGTCGGCCAAAAGCCAATGCGCGCGCTCCAGGGTCAGCGGTCGATATCGTTCCTCGGTTTCGATGCGCAAGATTTCGGTTTCGGCGCCGCTCACGGGATCGCACCGGATCACCGTGCGGTCGAGGATCGAAATGCGGTCGGCGGTGATCGTTTCGACGCCAAGATCGAGGGTGCCAGCCTCACGGGCCTTCTCCACCCGTGCTTCGATCAAGCCCAGATATTCGTCGAAGATCGCGTTCTGCAACCCGATGCGCAGCGCCAGGATGCGGTTCAGCCACCGCTGGATCGTGGGCAATGTCTCGGCGATCCCACCGCCTTCGCCCGTCAGGTTCAACCCGGTGAGCGCCTGGAACTGATCGAAGCGCACCGATTGAAGCTTCCCCTGGAACAGCAGGCGAAACCACTGGTCGAGCGATTCCCGCGCGAAGTCGGACTCCAGATTGTCACGGGGGTCGAAAAGTCCCTGTCCGCCGGTCTGGCGCTGACCGCGGGTTAGTGCGCCGAGGCTGTCGAGGCGCCGGGCAATCGTCGAGATGAACCGCCGTTCGCCGCGGCAATCAGTGGAAACGGGCCGAAACAGGGGTGGGCAGGCTTGGTGGGTGCGGTGCGTGCGGCCCAGCCCCTGGATCGCCGCGTCAGCACGCCAACCGGGCTCGAGGAGATAGTGAATGCGGCGCCTCTGATTGAGCGCGTCGAGGCTGGCATGATAGCTCCGTCCCGTGCCGCCGGCGTCGGAAAAGATCAGGATGCGCTTTTCGCCGCGCATGAAGCTGTCGGTCTCCGCGAGGTTCGTGCGCGCGCTGCGCCGTTCGATCCGCTGACGGCCCTCGGCATCGACGATGATCCGCCGGCTGCGACCCGTCACCTCGGCCACTGCCTCCGTCCCGAAATGCCCGATGATATGATCGAGCGCCGAGCCAACCACCGGCAGCGCACAGAGTTGCTCGAGGAGCTGGTCGCGCATGGCCATCGCTTCCCGACACAGCACGGGCTGCCCGACCTCGTCGATCATCGGTTCCGAGCGCACCGTGCCGCTATCGTCGGTATAGGTGCGCATCTGGCGCACCGGAAAGGCCGCCGCCAGATAGTCGACCAGAAATTCGCGCGGGGACAGCTCGATGTCGAGCCAGGCGCGCTCCTCGGGGGACAGGTCGGCAAGGGCACGATCGAGCATCGCTTCCGACGTCGACACGAGCTGGACCACGGCGCAGTCGCCGCGCGCGAGATCGGCGGCGATCGCCGGGATCAGCGACGGCAGCTTCATCGACAGCAGGATCTGGCCGAAGAAGCGTTGCTTGGTCGATTCGAAGATCGACAATGCCGCGGCCTTCGCGCCGCTATTGTAGGTGGCACCGCTGAAACCGTCGGTGACGCGCGTGGCGGCGAGCGCGGCCTGCAGATTGTTGTGAATGATCGCCCAGGCATCGGCATAGGCATTGTAGACGGCGATCTGTTCTTCGCTGAGCCGATGCTCGAGGATGTCATATTCGACGCCGGCGAAGCTGAGCGCCCGCGCGGCATAGAGGCCCTGCGCCTTGAGGTCGCGGGCGATCAACTCCATCGCTGCGATGCCGCCGCGGCGAAGCGATTCCACGAAGGCCCGCCGGTCGGCGAAGGCCGTCTGCGGTCCCCACAATCCGAGGCGTGTCGCATAAGCGAGGTTGTTGACGTCCGAGGCGCCCGTCGCCGAAGCGTAGAGAATCCGGGCGCGCGGAGCGAGATTTTGGAGGCGGACGCCGGCGATGCCCTGTTCGGATCCTTTCGTGGCGCCGAACCGGCCCTCGCCACCGGCCACCCCGGCCATCTCATGCGCCTCGTCGAAGACGATGACGCCGCTGAAATCCTCACCCATCCATTCGATCAGCTGGCGCAGCCGCGTGCCCCTGTCACCGCGGTTGGAGCGCAGGGTGGCATAGGTCAGGAAGAGGATCCCATCGCCCAGCGCGATCGGGGTGCCGAGCTTCCACTGGTTGAGATGCTGGATGTCGAGCGGCAAGCCGCCAAGCGCCGACCAGTCGCGCCGCGCGTCTTCGATCAGCGTCTCGCTCTTGGATATCCAGAGGTGGCGGCGGTTGCCGCGCAACCACTGGTCGAGGATGACGCCCGCCACCTGCCGCCCCTTGCCGGCGCCCGTGCCATCGCCAAGGAAAAAGCCCGTCCGATAGGCATTGCCGGCCTCTGCCGGCGACAGCGAAAGCCCCTCCTCGCTAGATACGAACCGGCCCGGAAGGTCACGCTCGAACGCCGCGCCAGCGTAGATCAGCGTTTCGAGCTGCGCGTCCGAGAGCAGGCCGTCGTCCAAGATCCTGGCCGGCAGCACGGGTTCATAAGCGACCGGGGGTGCGGCGATCGATCCCATTGCCTGCGATTCGACCAGCGCGCTTGGGTGCTCACAGGCATCGGCAATCAGCAGGCGGCTCGGCCGATAGGGCAGGTAAATCCCTTGCGGTTCGCCCGCGGGCGCCGGCGCGTCGAGACGGTGATAGGCGACCGCGCGGGTCGTGGGCAGGGTTACCGCCACACGCGAGCTTACAGGGCGGGTCCGCCGCGTGAGGCCCCGGAACAATCCGCTGGGGCGGGAGATCGGTTGCGGCGTGGGGGCGCACGGGGTCGCCATCGCATCGATAGCCGCGAGCGCAGCGCCGAACGTCGTACAGGTCTGGCGTGGGACGCAATCCCCTGCCCCGCCCTTTTCGAGGAGAATGAGCTGAACCGCTTGCCCGGTGCCGTGCTTGGCATAAGCATGGGGCGGCAGGTCGAGATGCAGCCGGAGATGCGCGCCCGCGGTGGCGTGCAGCCAATCCGCGTCCCCTGTCTCGATGCGATCGGGAAGAATGACGGCGCAGCGCCCGCCTGGTGCGAGGCGCAAGAGCGCGGAGCGCAGGTGGCGAAGCGCAGCGTGGCGGTCGCGCCCCCGTCCCTGGCTCCGCGAGAAGGGCGGGTTGATGAGCACGACGCTCGGCACCAGTTGCGGATCGAGCATGTCGTCGATCAATTCGCCGTCATGCGTGCTCAATGTGCCCTCGGGAAGGGCATGACGCAGCAAACGCGCGCGCCAGGCATCGATCTCATTGAGGAGAAGGCGAGCGCCGGCAAAATGACCGTGTACGGCCAAGAGCCCGGTCCCGGCCGAGGGCTCGAGCACGATATCGCGTGCCGTGATCGCGGCTGCCCTGGCGGCAAGGAAGCCGATCGGTGCCGGTGTCGAGAATTGCTGGAACGCGACCTGCGTTTCGCTACGCACGCTGTGCGTCGGAAGCGCCGCCGTCATGGCGATCAGCTGGGCGAGCCGCACATTCGCATCTGCCGGGAGTGTTGTGTTCTTCAGATGGAGTATCTGCGCGAGTTCGAGCACATCATAGGCGTCGCGCAATGACCATGAGCCATCCGCGCTCGAGCCACCGAAGGCGGAGGTCATCCCGGCAAGGAGGTCGTTACGTGCAACCGAACGGCCTTCGGACAGCCGGTCGGCTATGCCTTGAGCAGCGGTCCGGGCGGGATCATCGAGCGGCAGCGTGAGCGCGAGGGGTTGTGTGGCCATGGGGTATCTCCGGGTCTGACACCTGGCATCAGCGCCAGGTCATCAGCCTGAAGGCCCCCTCCCCTCTCAGGCCGCCTCGGCGGCCCGGCGGACACGCCAAGCATCATTCCAATCCGCGTGCCGTTCCGGGAGGCGGAGCACCAGTTCGCGTCCATGGGCTGTGAGATGCGGCCGAGCTTTTTTGAGCATGGCGGCAGCGGCGGCACCGCGATCACCATAGACGATGATGCGTTTGACCCGTTCGGGGATGGCGACGAGTCCAAGGCGTTCGACGCCGCCCAGCGCCCAGGTTGGCGTTCCGAACCAGGCCATTGCCGAAAGGGCGTCCTCAATGCCCTCAGCAAGGCCAAGCTCCTCTCCGGCCGGCGCCAGACGGATGGCCGCGTTGCCAAGCAGGCCAAGGGCAATCTTCGGCTTTGACAGGGGCTTGTGCAAGATGTCAGCGAGATCGAGGCAGGTCCGCTGGACGGCCACGACGCCCAGATCGTTCTCGACCGCAGCGATCATCGCCGGAAAGAACCGGCGCTGGTCACCTGCCCCGACAATGGTGCGGGGATTGTAGCGCAGACAACGCGGATAGGGAGGAGCAAGACCGCGTGCGGCAAGGTAATCGCCCGCTGGCGAGCCGGCTATGGGCTGGCTTGCCTTCCATAGCCGAAGCGCGAGAGCGCGATGGTCGGCCATCGCCTTCGGGCGCGGCATGGTGAGCGGCACCGCATCGTGAAGTTTGCGCCGGCGCAGGGCAGTCAGAACGTCGCGCGTATCGCAGCCAGCAAAGCAGTGGAACAAGATCGCCCGTTCGCCCAGGCGCACTGACAGGCTGGGGCCATGATCGTCATGAGCCGGGCAACGGCATTCGCCGCGCGTCCCGCGCCACGTTCCGCCGAGGGCTTCGACAATGGCTTTGGCGCGATGGGAAGCAGCTAGGGGCATCAACTAATCCTTGCAAAGTGGTGGAGCGCCGCTGCCGGTTGCGCCCTCCCCTCTCCGCCAATTCAGCCAGGCATGCCCTTGGCTGCGAGGATACCGAATTCCTCGACGATGCGATCGGTTGTGTAATGGGTCACGCCGTCGCGTTCATAGGAGCTGTCCTTGAGCCGCCCGGCAATCCGCACCAGATCCCCGACTTGGGCTCGGTCGGCGATATGCTTGCGCTGGCCCTCGCTGAAGACGCTCACGCGGTTCCAGTGACTGTCTTCCTGCCATTCGTCATCGTCACCCTTGCGGCGGTAATTCGCGCAGACCGACAGCAGGGTGACTTTCGGTCGCGCGTCGATTTCGCCGATCCGGCCGATGATCTCGAACTTGGCGAAGTTGATCATGCACCCTCCATTCGTGACGTCCTTTGGCCAGGAAGCCTATCGTGGACGGCCAACTTCGCGTATCCCTCCAGGCAGGGGGATTGAACGTTTGCTTCAAGCGTAGCGCCAATCTCTTTCTCAAAATAAAAATATCAAAACGCCGCTGCTCGCAGCGGAAGCTTTTCCGATTCAAAAGGATTCAGATTCGGGAAGCCGAAAGCCCAGCGTTTCTGTGGGTTTGAGCAAGCCTATCCTGACCGGACGGGGGATTTTGCCTGCCCTTGTGGGGGCTCATTCCTGACCGATCGGGGGATGCAACCTGACCGGTTGGGGCTTTCCTGACCGCATGGGGGCCAGCCTCTGTTGGGCTCGATTCGCTCTCAATGCCGCTCGTCAGGGACGTTCTTCGGCCTCCGCGCGGCCGTTTGCGCGGGTCAGATCGCTTTGAAACACGACTCGGCGTACTTCCTTGTGTTTTGCCGTTTCGGGGTGAACTTCCATCCTGACCTCTTGGGGGCCGAAACCGCCGTCCATCCTGCCCTGACTTGACGCAAGAGGACAGGTCAGGCAGATTTTCTTCCACGCCGGACGAATCGGTGCAGACTTCATGGCATGGATGACGAACAAGCCCTAGACCACGCTGTAACGCCCTCCCCCGCCGGTGAAGATGCTTCTCCGGGGCGGGCGATGCGGGTGGCTGCCGCCCTGCAGGCCAAGGGCGGTGACGAGTTCGCCAAGCCCGGCAGCATCGTCGAGGTCAAGTTCGTCAAAGGCCAGTCGCTGAGCCTGACCGCTTCGCGTTTGCTTGCGCTGATGATTTTGACTGCGGGCGGTGATGCCTGGGAGGACCGCCCGCACAAGATGCGAAAGGCGGACATTCGCCGCGGCCACAAGGGCAATGAGCGCATCTCGGATATGCTCGAGGAACTGCATCGCACGCTTTTCGCGGTCGATGATAAGTCCTGGCGCGGCAAGAAGGCGACGCTGCGCTTTTCTCTGATCTCGTCATCGCGCGAAGAAGTGGAGGACGAGGAGGGCGCGGAGGCGGGGTGGATCGAGTGGGAGTTCACGCCCGAGGCTCGGAAACTGATTCAGGAATCGGAGACCTATGCGGTCCTGAACCGGCAGGCGGTGCTCGGCTTTCGGTCGACCTATGCGCTAAAGCTATACGAGATCGGGGCATTGCGGCTGCATCGACGCCAGTCGCTATGGAAGGGCGACATGACGGCCCTGCGTGCGCTGCTCGGCATCGCGCCAGACGTTTACAAGGACTTTGCGCAGCTGCGCCGCAAGGTTCTCGAAAAGGCGAAGGCCGAAATCGACCAGCTCGCTCATTTCCGTGTGGAGTGGCGGGAAATCCGTCAGGGTCGAACCGTCACCGAGATCGAATTTCGTTTTGAGGCAAAGGATGCGCCTGAGCAGATAGCAACCGTGGATGAAATTGCCCGACACTCTGCGGGGAGGAAGGCGAGGCGCGAAGACGAGGTCGAGACTGTGGCCGTCGAGGCCGTCACGCAGGCGGCGGTGGCGGCCTTGGTATCAAAGGATAAGACTGGGGCAGGGGAGGTCACCTTCCCGAACGGCACGATCCGATTTGGGTCGGACACGCTCGCGGCCATTGGCCGTTCGGCCGGCGGTGGTTGGGACATCGATCTGATTGCCGACGCCTATCGCGCGCAGATGGGTGAGAGGCTGGCGAAGCTGAAGGGCGCCAAACTGATCGCGTCTTGGACCGGGTTTTGCGAGAGCTTCCTGGCGCGGCGCGGGCGCCCTTGAGCCGAAATTGCACCGGTGCAATTTCTGGGTGGATAGCCCCCAAGAGGTCAGGTTGTAGGCGTGCACGAGAGGCTGGCGGCGCTATTCGAGGCAATTCGTCCGGTCGGGCTTACCCACTTGCGAAAATAAGCCTTTCATTGACCTAAAAGTGCAAATTGAGCTATGCCCCCTACAGTTTCGCAAGGGGGCCTCTCTTGGCTGCATCACTCGATATTGAGGGCACGCAGGATCTGCTGTCCGTCTCAACGCTTGCACAACGGACCAGCTCTGTTCTCGAGCGGCTCCGCGACTCTGCGCGTAGCGCCCGGGCGGACGAACGGCGCGAGCCCACCTTCCCGATCGGTAAAGCGGCCGAACTGGTCGGCCGAACCGCGGCGGCCATTCGCGAGGCCGAGAAGGACGGCCGCTTGCCGCCGCCTCCGCGAACCGAAAATAATCGGCGCGTCGGTTATACCCTGGCGCAGCTCAACGACATGCGGGGATTGTTCGGCACCCGGCCCTGGCGGGCTGCCACCGACCCCTGCTGCGTCATCGCGGTGCAGAACTTCAAGGGCGGGGTCGGGAAATCGACCTTGTCAGTGCATCTGGCCCAATATCTCGCGATCAAGGGCTACCGGGTGGCCCTCATAGATTGCGACAGCCAGGCGTCGGCAACAACCCTGTTCGGCTATGTTCCCGACCTCGACCTAACCGAGGAGGACACGCTCTATCCGTTCCTGCGGCACGACGACATGGAGTCGCTCGATTACGCCCTGCGCAAGACTCACTTCGACGGCCTCGAGCTTGTCCCGGCTAATCTCCGGTTGTTCCAGTCGGAATATGAAATCGCGGCGCGTATGGCGCGCGGGCAGGGGAACCTGATCGACCGCATGGCACAAGGCATTGCGAGCATAGCCGATCGGTTTGATGTCGTTGTTCTCGACCCGCCGCCGGCGCTCGGTGCGATCTCGCTTTCGGTGCTGCGTGCGGCCAATGCGCTGGTCGTGCCGGTGCCGCCGACGGTGATGGACTTCTCGTCGACTGCAGCCTTCCTCGCCATGCTCGACGAGACCATCGAGACGCTGGCCGATCGCGGCTTGGCCCCGTCGCTGCAGTTTCTGCGCTTCGTGGCCTCCAAGGTCGACGAGAACAAGTCGATGCAGAAGGAACTGCTCAACCTGATGCGGACCCTTTTCGGCCACGCGATCGTGCGCACACCGCTCAAGGATTCGGCGGAAATCGACAATGCGACGGCGCGGCTGATGACCGTCTATGAGCTTGACGGACCTGTCACCAGTTCGGCGGTGCGCAACCGCTGCCTCGCCTATCTCGACGGCGTGAACGGTGAAATCGAGGTCGACATCCGGTCGATGTGGCCCAGCCATCTGGCGCGCTTGCGCAAGGAGGGCCTCGCCTGATGCGAGCAAAATTGCACCGGTGCAATTCCGGGTAGAAGGGGTGGATGATGAGCAAGAAAAACGCCAACTTCGCGGCTGATCTGGTCGCCGGAATCGACCCAGGGGCGCAAGCCCCAGCGGCGCGGCGCCCTGGCATCGGTGCGAGCGTCCTGGCGGGTCGAGAAAGCCGACTTGCCGAATTGGCGACGGGCAGTGTCGTCTCACGCACCCATGAACTCGTTGATCCGGCACGTTGCCGGATGTGGGTCGGCCATAACCGCGAATATGCGCTGCTTAACGAGGAGCGGTGCGCCGATCTCATCGAGAGCATTAAAGCGCAGGGAAAACAGGAAATGCCCGCCATCGTCCGGCGGGTGAAGGACGATCCTGCTTTCGATTTCGAGGTGATCTGCGGCGCGCGCAGGCATTGGACGATCAGCTGGCTTCGCGCCCATAACTATCCGGATTTCCGCTTCCTCGTCGATATCCGTAGCTTGACGGACGAGGAGGCGTTCCGGCTTGCTGACCTCGAGAACCGGGCGCGCGATGATCTTACTGACCTGGAACGCGCGCGCGACTATTTGCGCGCGCTCGACGCCTATTATGAAGGGCGCCAGAAGGTCATGGCCGAGCGGATCAACGTCACGGAAAGCTGGCTCAGCCGCTATCTCGACCTTGCCCGACTGCCGGAAGAACTGATGGCGGCCTTTGCCATCCCGCAGGATTTGCGGATCAAGCATGTCACCGCGATCAAGCCTCTCTTGAAACCGGAGGATCGGCGTCAGCGGGTGTTTTCCGAGGCGACGCGGCTCGCGGAGGTGCAGGCTGAGCGCGCGGCCCCGATGCCTGTTCCCGACGTCATCCGCGCGCTCGCTTTGGCCGCTGATCCCCCCAAGAGGTCAGGATCCCCCAAGAAGTCAGGAAAGCCAGAAACGATTGTGTCCGAAGGAGGGAAACCACTGCTGAAAGTCGAGGCAGTGGATCGTAAGGGTCTCAAGCTCACCTTGCTTCCGCATGCCGGTGGTACGCGGGCTGAAGCGGAGGCCGCGTTGAAAGACCTGCTCGATCAGCATTGGAGCTAGGACAACATTCAGCGGTTATGAGGTGTGAGAGTTTTGTCTTCACATGTTGGATATGGACTGCCCAATGACTGGAGCCTTCCAGGATGACATTCGCGAGAATGAGATCATCGCGCCCCGTCGTCTGGCGGAGCGCCTGCGCTTCTCTATGGCGCATTTGGCGCGCGTTGCTCGCCTGGATCGTAAGGCCATGACCCTGTATCCCTCCGCCCCGACCGTGCAGATTAAACTGGAGGAAATAGCCCGAGTCATAACGCGAGCGGCAGAACTTGCAGGCGAAGAAGGCAAGGCGGTTATCTGGTTCAAGCATCAACCCCTTTCTGGAGTTGGGCAAACGGCTGCGGAATTGGTTGCGAATGGCGATATCGATATCGTCATGGAAGATCTCGATCGTATGGCTGCCGGGGTCTATTCCTGACAGGCGTCTCTCGATGCCGAAAGAGGACCTTTAGGCGAATGTCTTCTTCTCGTAGACGGTGACGATCGCCCGACCGTCCCAAACGTAGCACAGATGCCGCTCCTGCCGGCAGTTGGCGAGTAGGCGAGGGCGGAACACCGCGGCGCACTCACCGTCAGCGTCGCGCACGCTTTGGTATACGATGCCATCCGAACCTTGGTCACGCAGGTGTCGACCAAGCGCCTGGCCGGCGGCATAGCTGTCCGGGGCGTAGAGGGCAGGGCGTTCATCCCGCAGGCCGCGAATATCGTGGAGTATGGCGTCCAAGTCGACCGCGTAGACGCGCATGTCGAGTTCCTGCGCCGGTTCGTGAGTGTACGTCATGAACCGGGTTCGGTGATGGCTCGTTTCGGCAACCGCAGTCTCGATGGTGTTGGCAGCATAGAACAACCCGAAACTGCCGTCACAGAACCGGCTGCCATCGGGATTGAGGTGGGTGAACGCTGCCATGATCGCCGACGTCCCGGGGCCCGATACGCGGTCCTCCGCTGGGACGAGCGCGAGGTCCCCGACTTCGTCGCGAAGCCGGTCGTTGGTCATCGCCTCGATTGCATAGACCGCTTCTAAATCGGCCGGATCCGCGACGTCTTCAAACAGCGATATGGGCGGGAACCGGCTTGCGACGATCCGGTAGCACGGCTGCCACCGCACTTGAGTCGTCGTAAGGGCATCCATCAGCCGCGCTGCGCGTCGATATATTGGCGCACCACGTAGAGATCGGCGACATTGCCCGAGGCCATCCGCTCGATCGCCGGGCGTCCGGCGAACAGCGGCGCATCATTGGGTTTGCGTACCCATTCGTTGGCGGTACGGGGCAGGAGCATCTTCAGCCCCTTGTAGATCCCCATAACATAGGAGATTCGCTCCAGCGCATCCTTGGGAATCGCCGCGACGGCGCCGCGCTTCCAGGTCTGGAAGGTCGAGCGGCTGTCGAGTCCGAGAAGCTTCATCTGCTCGGCTTCCTTAAGGCCCCAGGCGTCGGCAATGCGGAAAAAGGTGCGCAGCGCCGGACCGCTTAGATCCTTGCGGCTAGGCGCTTTGGCGGGGACGCCGGAATGGGCAGCTGTGGCCATTGGCCATCTCCTTCTTTCTCTGTCTATGTATGATATCTGTACATAACGTCAAGGGGAGATCATTTTTCATACACGCCTAATGCTCGCGAGGCCGCGTCAGGATGGCCAGAACTGCCGGCGAGCAGCCGGTCGATCTCGCCCATCGCCGCGTCGAACTCGGCGAGCGCCGGATGGGGGAGCGCGAGAGCGTGGTCCAGGGGTGCCGACAAGCGATCCCTTCGCGGCGCTTCGGCTACCAGCAGAACCTTGCCCTTGATGCTCGCGCGCCGCGCGATGCCCGCTGTGACTAGCGCGTCGCCGATCGCATAGGTGCCGCGCCGGCTGATCCCGCACGCCGAGGTCATCTGATCGAGCCCGAGCGGCGCAAAACCAGCGAGCAGGATCCACACCTGCGGTGCCCGCGCGCTCGAGCGCAGGTGCCCCAGATGCTCGCGCATCAGCGCCGCGCGCTGTCGCGCTTTCGCGACCAGCTCTGCAAGCCGGGTAGCGCTCGCGTGGAGAGTTCGCGCTGAGACAAGGGCGCGTTCGCCCGGCCAGAGCTGCGGCTGAAGCGTTTCGGCGGTCACCGCGCCGGGGCAGGGGAGGGCAAGCTGCCACGCACCGCACGCGGTCAGCAGCCGCCCCAGCGAGGCATCGACCGCCCAGAGCGGGGTGCGCGGGGCGGCCTGCTCGATCGCCACCGTGCGGTTTCCAAGCGAACGGATTTGCACCGCGCGCTCCAGCGGTGCGAACAGCGGATCGGCGCGCAGCAGCGCGTAGAGGCGCGCCAGACCCGCGAAGGGCAGGGGGGGCTCGTCATCCGCGCCGGCCTGTTCCATCAGCGTGAGCGCTCTGCCGATCGCGTCGTCCGCCAGCGCATCTTCGGCTTGCATTGGGCGGTCGGCCCCGAAGCGCGCGGCCAGAGCGATGGTCTGTGCGGCGTCGGCGAGCGGTTCCCACGGATGATGGCTGAGTTCGCCCAGCAGGGCGCGGACCACGGCATAGGCGGAGCAGGCGGTGAGGGGCGTCTCTTGGGGGCCGCGATCGAGCCCGGCGAACCAGGCGTTGAACTGGTGTTCGGCGTCAGCAAATCCCGCCTGCGTCAGGGCCGAGAGCAGCACCTCGCGCAGCAGCCCTACGCAGAACAGCCGTTTTTCGGCATCGGTAAGCCCGACGAGAAGCCCGTCGAGCCGGCCGAGCGCCAGCGTGCATGTGGCCTGTGCCACGGCAAGCTCTTCGGGCGAAACATCCGCATCGGCGGCAAGGGGATGGAAGGCCTCCATGCCGGGATGTGTAGTGAAATGCAAAACACTGCACAACTACTCTGACGGTTGGTAAGTCAACATGTGATAATTGCACTTATCGCATAAACGTATTTGACGCCTCTTTATAAGGTGCGGTACAGGCGGGCCATGGACGCGAGCAGGGTAGATGGGCGCGAAAGCGCCGAAAACGGCGGTGTGGCCGCGCACGAAGGTGAGATCGTCACCCTGTCGGCCGCAACTATGCCCGACATTGCCTGGACCGTGACCCAGATGCGGGCTGGGGAACGCGTCGTAGTCAACGAAGAGCTGATCGCGGCGTATCAGGCCGCCAGCTCACCGCACTCGATCCGCGCGCTCAAATCCGATCTCGAAGCGTTCGACCTGTGGTGTCGGCGCACGGGCCGGATCGCGCTGCCGGCGACGCCCGAGATCGTCGCCGACTATCTCGACGCCCGGGCGGGGCAGGGGGCGAAGCCCGCCTCGCTCGGCCGCTACAAGGCGTCGATCGCCAAAATCCACCAATTGCTTGAGCTGAAAGATCCGATCCAAGCCGAACTGGTCAAGCTGCGGCTCCGCGCGATCCGACGCGATAAGGGCACCGCTCAGGCGCAGGCGCGGCCCCTGCGCTTCAAGGGGCCGGTGCGCGACGTCGAGCGCGATGCCCCGCGCGGCCTCAATGTGCGCGCATTGCTCGAGGCCTGCGCGGCCGATCTGCCGGGGCTGCGCGACCGCGCGCTGCTGTCGGTCGCTTACGATAGCGGGCTGCGCGCCTCGGAACTGGTCGCAATCGAGGTCGGGCATATTGTCGACGCCCTTGATCCGGAAGCGCGGCTGCTCGTCATTCCGCGCAGCAAGGGCGATCAGGATGGAGAGGGGGCCACGGCGTTCCTCAGCCCGCGCTCGGTGCGGGCGATCGCGGCATGGTGCGCGGCGGCCGGGATTGAGACGGGGCCGGTGTTTCGCCGGGTGCAGGTGCGGCGCTACAAGGCGCGCGCAGCCGTGAAGGGGCGGCGGATTGCAACGGTCACCGGCCGCGAAACCTGGGACTTGCGCAAGACGCTGTCCCGGCCGGCGGTGCCAGCGCGGGTCGAGTACGATGTGGGGCAGGGGGGCCTGCATCCGGGCTCGATCGGGCAGATCTGGCGCGCGATGATCCGGCGCGCTTACGAAAGAGGGGCGCTCGCGGATCTGACTGCAGACGATCTCGCCCGCCTGCTCAAGGGCGTCAGCGCGCATTCCACGCGGGTCGGCCTCAATCAGGACCTGTTCGCCAGCGGCGAAGATCTGGCCGGGATTATGGATGCCTTACGCTGGAAGAGCCCGCGCATGCCGCTCGCCTACAACCGCAACCTCGCCGCCGAGGCAGGAGCGGTCGGCCGTCTTGCGCGCAAGCTGGGGTGACATGCTCTGGGACAAATCCGCCGTTCCTAAGAGCCCTCTCTGATTGGGGCCTTGTGGGTCAAGCTGCTTCCTCGACTCTGTGATCGTTCCCATG
>NZ_BMZA01000013.1 GCF_014652555.1 Novosphingobium colocasiae | reverse complement strand
CTCCAGCCGAAACTTTCAACCCGTTGCACTTCGGATGTGAATCCACACCCGGATCAAGTCCGGGACGACGAAGCGAGGGGCGAACCCGCTCGCTATCCCGCGATGCGGTGATCCTCGGCGCGGGTGCGGAAGCGGGCTTTGGCGCGGTAGAGATCGGCGTCGGCCAAGGCATAGAGTTGCGCGGGATCGCACGGGATGTCCTCAAGGGCCATGGCGATACCCACCGCCGCCTGCACCGGCAGTATCCGCCCGTTCCAACCGAGCGGCGCGAACAGGTGCGGCAGGGCTTGGCTCAGCCGATGCGCCGCCGAGCCAAGAGCGGCGCTGCGGCTTAGGAGAACGGCGAATTCGTCGCCGCCGATGCGCGCCACCAGCACCGCATCGGCAAACCGTTCGGCCAACCGCCGCGAGAACGCCGCCAGGCAGGCGTCGCCCGCCTGATGGCCCCAGCCGTCATTGATCTGCTTGAAGCGGTTCATGTCGAACAGCACCAACGCCTCGATCTCGGCAAGCGTCGCAGAGCCGGTCGGCAGGTCGAGAAAACTCTGCTGGAACGCCCAACGGTTAGCGAGGCCGGTAACGGCATCGCGCAAGGCAATCTGACGCATCGCCTCCCACGCCGCGCGTTCGGCGGTCACGTCCTGCTTCGTCCCTTGCAGCGAGACTACCCGCCCGTCCTTGACCAGCGGCACGCCGGTGATCCGCAGCCAGCGGTCCACGCCGTTCACGCAGCGGATCGCCGCATCGAGGCTGAACGCCTGCGCGGTACGGATGGCATGGGAGCGCAGCCGTTCCAGCTTGTGGCGCGATTCGTCGCTGTAAAGTTCCACCACTTCGCGCCTGTCGAGCCGGGCATCGCGCGGATAGCCGAACATCTCGTAGACGCCTTCGGTCCAGGTGATCGTATCGGTCGCAACGTCGCAGTGCCAGAAGCCCGGCAATGCGGATGCGCCGGACAATTCCGGCCCGACCACGGTGCTGTTCTGGATCGTGTGCAGCATGGCTGCGTCGCACTGCCTTCCATAGAAAACCAAGTGATTAATAAGCTGTAATTGGTTAACGAAAGCTAAAGAAGCGGACCGCCGCTTGGGCTTGGACCGGGTTTCCAGCGCAAAGGCTTCGCATTTGCATCTCATCGACGCAATCACTCAATTGGCCGCCTACTGATCGGCAAAGTCGATCAGGCCAATCGGATCAAGGCGCTACAAAACGTCATCCGCGCCGCCTATCTCCGTCTCGTTCCATTCACCCACAACGAGGGAGATTTTTCCATGGGTATCGTCGGCAGCACCATCAAGCCGTTCAAGAACACCGCCTTCCAGGCCGGCAAGGACTTCTTCGACGTCACCGAGGCGGACATTGCGGGCAAGTGGGCCGTGTTCTTCTTCTACCCGGCCGATTTCACCTTCGTTTGCCCGACCGAACTGGAGGACCTCGCCGGCGTGTACGACACGCTGCAGGGCCTGGGCGTCGAGGTTTTCGGCGTGTCGACCGACACCCACTTCTCGCACAAGGCCTGGCACGATACCTCGGACGCGATCGGCAAGTGCAAGTATGCGTTCCTCGGCGACCAGAACCACACGCTGACCAACAACTTCGGCGTGCTGCGTGAAGGCGTTGGCCTGGCTGACCGCGCGACCTTCGTGGTCGATCCCGACGGCGTGATCCAGCTTGTGGAAATTACCCCCGAGGGCGTGGGCCGTAACGCCGCCGAACTCGTCCGCAAGATCAAGGCCGCCAAGTACTGGCGCGAGCACCCCGGCCAGGTGTGCCCGGCCAAGTGGGAAGAAGGCGACGCCACCCTTGCTCCGTCGCTCGACCTCGTCGGCAAGATCTAAAGACCTGCGATCAAGTCGCGCCTTCCCCCTGCAGAGGGGGAAGGTAGCGCAGCTTGCGCCTGAAGGGCGCTAGCGAAGCTGGGATGGGGGTGGCGTGCGCCGCGTCGTCCGCGCCCCCACCCAACTTCGGCTAGGCGGCACGCCGCCAAGCCTCCGTATCCCTCCCCCATGCGGGGGAGGCATTGGAAGGACCTCACCATGCTCGACGCCACCCTGACGCAACAACTCTCGCAATACCTCGGCATGCTGCGCGAGCCGATCGAGCTTGTCGCCGCGCTGGGCGACGATGCAAAATCGATCGAGACGCGCGAACTGCTGACCACGATCGCCGGGCTGTCCGACAAGGTGACCGCGCGGTTCGATGGCAGCGATGCCCGCACCCCCAGTTTCACCATCGCCGCCACCGCCCGCCCCGAAGCCGCCGTGCGCTTCGCCGGCCTGCCGATGGGCCACGAATTTACCTCGCTGGTGCTGGCCCTGCTGTGGGCCGGTGGGCACCCGCCCAAGGTTTCGGACGAGGCGCTCGACCAGATCGCCGCGCTCGACGGTCCGCTGGACTTCGAGATGTATTTCTCGCTTTCGTGCCACAACTGCCCCGACGTCGTGCAGGCGCTGACCCTGATCGCGCTCAGGAACCCCAAGGCGCACGTCACCCTGATCGAAGGCGGCACGTACCAGGCCGAGGTCGAGGAGCGCGGCGTCATGGCCGTGCCGGCCACCTTCCTGAACGGCGCGATGTGGGCTTCGGGCAAGATCAGCCTGGAAGAGATCCTGACCAAGCTGGATAGCGGCGCGGACGCCAAGGCGGCGGCGAAACTGGCCGAAAAGGCTCCGTTTGAGGTGCTGGTGGTCGGCGGCGGGCCCGCCGGGGCATCTGCGGCGATCTACACCGCGCGCAAGGGCTTCTCCACCGGCATCGCCGCCGAACGCATGGGCGGGCAGGTGCAGGACACCATGGGGATCGAGAACTTCATTTCTGTCCCCTATACCGAAGGTCCCAAGCTGGCCGCTGCTCTCGATGCGCATATCCAGGAATATGCCATCGACACGATGCCGCTCCTGCGCGCGGAAAAGCTGATCCCGGCCAAGGAACTGGGCGGCTACAGCGAAGTGGTGTTTTCGAACGGGGCCAGCCTCAAGGCGCGCTCCGTGATCCTCACCACCGGTGCGCGCTGGCGCAACCTCGGCGTGCCGGGGGAAGAGCAGTACAAGACCAAGGGCGTGGCCTATTGCCCGCACTGCGACGGCCCGCTGTTCAAGGGCAAGCGCGTGGCGGTGATCGGCGGCGGCAATTCCGGTGTCGAGGCGGCGATCGATCTGGCCAACATCGTCGGCCATGTGACGCTCATCGAGTTCGATGCCAAACTGCGCGCCGATCAGGTGCTGGTGGACAAGCTGCGCTCGTTCAGGAACGTCGATATCTTCACCTCGGCCCAGACCACCGAGGTCACCGGCGATGGCGAGAAGGTCAACGGCCTGAAGTACAAGGACCGGGACAGCGGCGAAGAGCGCCATGTCGAACTGGAAGGCGTGTTCGTCCAGATCGGACTGGTGCCCAACACCGAATGGCTCAAGGACAGCGGCCTTGCCCTCAGCCCGCGCGGCGAGATCGAGATCGACGTCAAGGGCGCGACCAACCTGCCCGGCGTGTTCGCCGCAGGCGATGCGACGACAGTGCCGTACAAGCAGATCATCATCGCCATGGGCGAAGGATCGAAGGCCGCGCTCAGCGCCTTCGATTACCTGATCCGCAATGAAGCGCCGCAAGAGATCGCGGAGGCGGCGCAAGCCGCGTGATCCGAGCGGCTGACCACCGGAACTATTGCCCCCGTCAGCATCTCGAATTTACGCGATGCGGACGGGGGCAGGTTATCTGACCAGCCCCAGCGCCGCGTAAGTGGCGTTCAGCGTTGGCACAGCCAGCGCCCGCGCCTTTTCCGAACCCGCCCGCAGGATTGCGTCCAGCGCCGCGTTGTCCTCGCGCAGGGCCACGAAGCGTTCGTTGATCGGGGCCAAAGTCTCGGCCAGCAATTCGCCAAGGCGCGGCTTGAACGCGCCAAAGCCCTGCCCGCCGAAATCGGCCAGCACCGCATCGACGGTGGTTCCGGCCATGACCGCGTAGATCGCGATGAGGTTGCGCGCTTCGGCCCGGCCTTCCAGCCCCGCTGCTTCGGAAGGCAACGGCTCGGGGTCGGTCTTGGCCTTCTTGACCTTCTGCATGATCGCATCGGCATCGTCGGTCATGTTGATGCGGCTCATGTCCGAGGGATCGGACTTGCTCATCTTGGCGGTGCCGTCGCGCAAGCTCATGATCCGCGCCGCTTCGGGCGGGATATAGGGTTCGGGCAGCGTGAACAGCGGCGCGTCTTCAGTGCAGAAATCGTTGTTGAATTTCTGCGCGATGTCGCGCGCCAGTTCGAGGTGCTGCTTCTGGTCCTCGCCCACCGGCACGTGGGTGGCCTGATAGAGCAGCACGTCGGCGGCCTGCAGCACCGGATAGGTGAACAGCGCGACCGACTGGCCTTCGCGGTTCTTGCCGGCCTTGTCCTTCCACTGCGTCATGCGGTTGAGCCAGCCCATGCGGGCGGTGCCGTTCAGCAGCCACTGCAGTTCGGCGTGCTGCGGCACTTGCGACTGGTTGAACAGGATAGAGCGATCGGGGTCGATCCCGCAGGCAACCAGCGCCGCGACCATTTCGCGCGTGTTGGCGGAAAGCTGCGCGGGCACATGCGGCATCGAGATGGCGTGGAGATCGGCGAGGAAATAGAGGCACTGCCCGCCCCCGGCCGAAACCTGATCCTGCATCGCCACCCAGTTGCGGATCGCGCCAAGGTAATTGCCAAGGTGCAGGTTGCCGGTGGGCTGGATGCCGGAGACGATACGCATGCTGGATACTCGAATAGGTGTTGCGTCTAGCGACGCCGCCGCAGCAGCGCCAGATCATCGCGGGTAAAGGCACCCGAGACGATCGCCGCAAGCCCATAGACGAGCGAGCCGGCAGAGACCAGCGCCGCCAGCGCACCGCCGCGCACCATCCAGCTTCCATGCAGGTACGGCGTCAGCACGCCCTGCCCCAGCCACAGCACCACGCCCATCGCCGCCGCTGCCACGCCCAGCCGCCAGGCCCGCCGCCGCAACCGCCCATCGGCCTTGAAGTGCCCGCGCCGGACGAGCGTGAAATAGAGCATCGCGACGTTCACGGTGGAGGCGATGGCGGTCGCCAGCGGCGGCCCCATGTGCTGGAGCGGCACGATCAGCGCCAGATTACCCGCCAGGTTGACCAGCATCGAGATCATCGCATAGCGCACCGGCGTGCGGGTATCCTGCCGCGCATAGTAGCCCGGGGTCAGCACCTTGACGAGGATGTAGCTGGGCAGGCCGAGCGAGAACGCCGCCAGCGCCTCGGCGGTGTGGCGCACATCCTCGGCATCGAACTTGCCATAGCCGAACAGCGCCGCCGCGATCGGCTCGCCGCACACCACCAGCGCGACGGCGGCGGGGAGCGTCAGCAGCAGCGCCAGTTCCATGCCCCGGTTCTGCGTGTCCATCGCCGCCGCTTCGTCGCCGCCGCCCAGTTGCCGCGAAATCGTCGGCAGCAGTACGGTGCCGAGGCCGATGCCGATCAGCCCCAGCGGCAACTGGTTCAGCCGATCGGCCATGTAGATATACGTGACCGAGCCATGCGCCAGCAGCGAGGCGGCCAGCGCGGTGGAGATGACGAGGTTGATCTGCACCGCGCCCGCCCCGGCCGCAGCGGGCCACAGCAGCGCCAGCAGGCGTTTGACGTCAGGGTTCCACACCGGCCGGCGCAGCCGCAGCGACACGCCGTTAGCGCGGCAGGCCCAGGCCAGCCACGCCAGTTGCAACGCCCCCGACACCGAAACGCCGATCGCCTGATTGCGCGCCGTCACCAGCGGATCGGCGTTGTGAAAGCCCAGCAGCGCCACGATCAGCGTCAGGTTCAGCAGTATCGGCGCGGCGGCGTTGACCCAGAACTTGTGCAGGGAATTGAGGATGCCCCCCAGCAGCGATACCAGGCTGATGAGCATCAGGTACGGAATGGTGATGCGGCTCAGCATCACCGCATAGCCGAACTGCTCGTGGCTGACGCCGTTGAACTTGCCCGACAGCGCGAACGTCACCGGCCAAGCGAAGACCTCCAGGATCACGGTCATCACCAGCAGAACCGGCAGCAGCACTGACAGCGCCTGTTCGGCGAAGGTGATGCCCGCCTGCAGCCCGTCGCCGTCCTTGTCGGCCACTTTCTGATTGAACATGGGGATGAACGCCGAGGCGAACGCCCCTTCCGCGAACAGCGCGCGGAACATGTTCGGCAGGCGGAACGCGATCAGGAACGCATCCGAGGCGAAGCCCGCACCCACGAAGCGCGCGAACAGGCTGTCGCGCAGCAGGCCCAGGATGCGGCTGGCGAGCGTGAGCCCGCCGACGCCGGCAAGGGCCTTGCCCAGGTTCATGCGGCCGCGCGCGCCTGCCTGCCGGTCAGGTCAGCCCGGCTCAGGCGTTGCCCATCGGTTCGCCCTGCACGGCGTCGGCTTCCGCCTGCGCCTGCTGGGCCTGGATCTGCTGGATGTAGAGGCCGTTGAAATCGATCGGTTCGAGCATCAGCGGGGCGAAGCCGGCATCGCGGACGGCATCCGACACCACCCGGCGCGCGAACGGGAACAGGATGCGCGGCGCTTCGGCGAACAGGAAGGCATGCGCCTGGCCTTCATCGAGGTTGCGCATGCCGACCAGCGCGCAATAGCTGAGGTCGATCACATAGGCGGTGCCGCCTTCGTGCTTGGCCCCGCAGGTGATCTTCAGTTCCACTTCGTGGATGTCGGTCTCGATCTGGCGCGCGCCGATGTTGAACTGGACATCGACGTTGGGCGCATCCTGCCACTGGAAGCACTGTGGCGCATTGGGATTTTCGACCGAGAGGTCCTTGACGTACTGGGTGATGATCCCGGCCGAGGGCACCCTATCGGCGCCGTTGCCCAGCTTGAGATCGGAGATGACGTTGCCTTCGTCGGACATGGCTTTCGCTTTCCCGCAAAATTCGTGACGTGTGGATTGCGGGCGCGCCTAAAGCATTTTCGAGGCGGGTGAAACCTCCCGCATCGGAAAATTATGGGAAAGGGGCGGCGGCGGCATCGCTTCGCGGGGACGCGGCAAACCGGCGCATCGTCGAAAAAATGCCACGTATCAGCCGCACACGCGTTGTTCATTTGTAAACCCTACCTATTTGAAGCTATGATGACGCATTGCAACAGCCATCCGAAGGCGAGTCTCGATCCCCGTTTCTCTTCTTCGCGCGGTGCGCTGCTGCGGAAGGGATGTAACCGGACGTGACCGTGGAAATCGTGATCCTGGCGATGATCGCAGCTTTCTTGGGGCTGCGGCTCTATTCCGTGCTCGGTCGCCGCGCCGAGCATGAAGAAGAACCCGTGCAAAGCCGGTACCAGGGCCCCACGCCGTCCCGGATGCCCGCCCCCGTCGCTGTCGATGACCGCAAGCAGCAGCCCGCCGTGCCCGTGCGCCCGCGCGATATGCCGCTGGTGCAGCCGGCGGTAGAACGCGGTCTGGCCGAAATCGCGCAGGTTGATCGCCGGTTCGATGCCTATGCCTTCCTCGAAGGAGCCAAGGCCGCGTACCGCGTCATCCTCGAAGCGTTCTGGAAGGGTGACCGCGCGGAGCTGCGCGCGCTGTGCGATCAGGACGTCTACGATGGCTTCAGCGCGGCGATCGATGCGCGGGAACAGGCCGGCGAAACGCTGGACAACCGCCTGATCCGGATCGAGGATTGCGCGTTCGTCTCCGCCGGCGTCCAGAACGGCATCGCCCGGATCACCCTGCGCCTGCGCGCCGATATCGCCGCCGTCACCCGCGACGCAAGCGGCCATGTGGTCGCCGGTTCGCTTGACGATGCGATCGAGGCGGTGGACGTCTGGACGTTCTCCCGCGCGGTGAATTCGCCCGATCCCGACTGGCTGCTCGACGAGACCGACGAGGGCTGATCGCCCGCAATCGGGACCAGACGCAGGGGAGTTTCGCGCAGATGCGGGGGGCATGGGCAGCATCGGCTGGCATACCGCCGCGTGCGTTCCGGAAACCCCTGCTGGCGGCGGCTCTCACCGCCGCGCTTTCCGCCTGCGCCAGCATGATCCCGCCGGGAGGCCCCGGCCAGCCCTCCCCGCCGACACCCGCACCACCGCCCCCGCCCAACGCGCTGTCGCTCGGCGCGCGGCCCGGCCTCGCCATCGAAAGCCTGGAGCTGGACGATGCCGATGCCACCACCGCGATCACGGCGTTCCGGCAAAGCTGCCCGCGCCTGATCGTGCGCTCCGACAAGAGCGGCCTCACCCTCGCCGCCGAATGGCGGCCCGCCTGCGATGCCGCGAATGCATGGACCGGGCATGATCCGCAAGGCTTCATCCGCGAGAACTTCGAAACGGTCCAGGTCGGCGATGGCACCGCTTTCGCTACGGGCTATTTCGAGCCCGAAATAGCCGGATCGCGCACCCGCCTGCCCGGCTATGACGTGCCGGTCTATGCGCTGCCGCCGGACCTTGTCCGGGCGCGGCCCGGAGATGCCCAGCCCCAGCCTGACGGCAAGATGCCGCTCGGCCGCTATGATGCCGACGGACGGTTCGTCCCTTACTACACCCGTACCGAGATAGCCGCCGGGGCACTGGCGGGGCGCGGGCTGGAACTGGCGTGGGCGGCCGATCCGGCCGAATTCTTCTTCCTTCAGGTCCAGGGATCGGGCCGCCTGCGCGCGCCCGACGGCAGCGTGATGCGGCTGGGCTATGCCGGGCAGAACGGCCTGCCCTATGTGGGCATCGGCTCCGTGATGCGCGATCGCGGCCTGATCGGTTCGGGGCCGGGACAATACCCCGGCTCGATGCAGGGCATCGTCCAGTTTCTGCACGAACACCCCGACCAGGGGCGTGAGCTGATGAACCTCAACACCTCGTTCGTGTTCTTCCTCGAACCGCAGACTGATGGCCCGGTGGGCGCGCTGAACGTGCCGATCCACGCGCGCAGCACCGTGGCGGTCGATCCGCTGTTCGTCCCGCTCGGCGCGCCGGTCTGGCTCAGCCTCGATCGCAAGGACGCCAGCGGCCTGTGGGTGGCGCAGGATACCGGCGGCGCGATCAAGGGTGCCAACCGGTTCGATACTTTCTGGGGTGCCGGGACCGACGCCCGGCTCACAGCCGGCGGGATGAGCGGGCGCGGCCAGGCGCTGCTGCTGCTGCCGCGCGGAACGCTGGCCCGGCGCGGCCTGCTGTGAGGCGGCCCCAGCGCGGACTTTCGGACGAGGACGCGCGCCACTGGGCCGCGCTGGCCCGCACGGTCACCCCGCTGCACCCGCGCAAGCCCGCTCCCCGGCCTTCGCCGCAGCCACCAGCCCCCGCGCCGATCGATGCACCGGTGCCGGTCCGCAAGGTCAAGGGCCGGGTACCGCCCCCGCTGCCGCCCAGACCGGTCGCGACGCCGCAATCCGATGCGCCGCTGCACCTTGATGGTTCATGGGAAAAGCGCATCGCCAAGGGCACGCTGGCACCCGATTTCAGCCTCGACCTGCACGGGCACGGGCTCGATGCGGCGTACCAGCGTTTGATCCACGGCCTGACGCAGGCCAAGGCGATGGGAGCGCGCGTGGTGCTGGTGGTGGCCGGCAAGCCTCGCGACGCCGATGCGATGGACCGCGGCAACCAGCGCGGCGCGATCCGCGCCAAGATCGCCGACTGGCTGCACGCCAGCGACCACGGACCCGACATCGTCGCCCTGCGCGGCGCGCACCGCCGCCACGGTGGCCCGGGCGCGCTCTATGTGATCCTGCGCAAGCGGCGCTGAGAGAGCTCCTTCGCGGCATTATGTATTCGCGGGGATGACGAGAAAAAGGGGTAAAGCGGGAGGAGCAGGAGGAACGGGATCAATCTCCTGCTCGCATCCAGGGGAGTCGAGACGCGCCGGCTCAGCCCAGCAGCACCAGCCGGCGGCGGGCCCAGGGCTCCGCCAGCGCAGTCACTTCTCCCAGCGCTTCCAGCCCCGCCCGGTCGCGCTTGTGGTCTCCGGCGATGAGCAGGCCGAACACCCGTCGCACGGTCCAGTCGGGCCATTGCCGATCGACCAGTTCCAGCCGATCGCCCGCGCAGACGGAGCCTTCCTCGATGACGCGGTAGTACCAGCCGGCTTTGCGTTCACGCACCATCGTGGCGTTGACGCGCGCGCCGTCGAAGCGGTGGTCCACTTTCCAGCACGGTTGCCGCCCCTGGCTCACTTCGACGAGCGCGCTGCCCAGTCGCCAGCGATCGCCGATGCACACGGCCTCCTCGGTCAGCCCTTCGGTCGAGATATTCTCGCCGAAGGCACCCGGGGTCTGCAGCAGCGGATGATCGGCCAAGGCATCGCGCCAGAACGGGTAATGATCCAGCGCGTAATGATGGATCGCCTTGTCCGGCCCGCCATGAACGGCAAGATCGGCCTGTTCATCGCCCGCCATCCCCAGCCGGTGAACCATAACCGGGCCTTCGACCGGAGCCTTGGCGATGGCGCTCGGTTCGTCTGCACCGCGAAACGCGCGGACCTTGCCGCATTGGAGCGACCTCACGGTGATGACATCGGACATCGGCGCATTGTGCCACGTGCGCGCCACCGGGCAAAGCCTGACGATGTCCTGAACATCCCGTTACAATCTGTCGCTTGCGCGCCACCATTCAACGCCTATTCAGAAGTTTATCGGCATCAATCGGGGACGATGGCGTCCCCTGCGCCGTTACTGAGCAAAAGCTGCGCGAAGCACGCGCGCCGATGGGGCGCGAGGACGGTCGCAAGGCTGCTGGAGAAAGTCGCAATGTCCCGATCCCCCGTTTCCTCCCTCGGCCGGCTGAGAGCCGTGGCGGCAGCCGTGATGCTGCTGGCTGTGGCCGCCTGTACCACCCCGTTCAAGGCCGATGTATCCCGTTTCCAGTCGCAGCTCCCCGCCCCGGCCGGGCAGAGCTTCGCCATCGTCGCTGACGATCCGAAGCTGAGCGGCGGCCTCGAATTCTCGCAATACGCCAGCCTCGTGCGCGAACGGCTGACCCGGCTGGGCTATACCGCCGTCGATGATCCCGCCAAGGCCAGCCTGCTTGTCCGGTTCGACTACGGCGTCGATAACGGCAAGGAGCGCGTCCGCTCCACCGGCGTCGGCGCCTCCCCGTTCTGGAGCCCGTGGTACGGCTATCGCGGCTTTGGCTATGGCGGCGGCGCGGGCTACTGGGGCCGTCCTTACGGCTACTGGGGCGGGCCCTGGCACTACGGCTGGTACGATCCGTTCTTCGATGGCGGCGTCGAAAGCTACACCGTCTACACCAGCGGCATAGACCTCAAGATCGACCGCGTGGCCGATGGCCAGCGCCTGTTCGAAGGCAAGGCCGAAGCCGCCTCTTCCTCAAATCGCCTGCAGTATCTTGTCCCGAATCTGGTCGAAGCGATGTTTACCGGATTTCCCGGGAACTCCGGTGAGACCGTGCGCATTACAGTCGCTCCGGAGAAAAAGTGATCTGACAGGCTCCTGTGTAGAAACGGGAGACACCGAGGGGCGGGTCCGCTGAAACAGTGCGGGCCCGTCCTTTTATTTTTGAAGCCACAGGGGGCGCAGCTTGGGGGATTTCCTCGCCATCGTCGGCCAGATCTTCTGGGGCGTGACCGTCGGCGCGCTGGGTTCAGCATTCTCGTGGGTCGCCAAGGGTGCGATGGTGGCGCTGGGGTTCGGCGGGGCCGGCTGGTGGCGCTGGAGCCGGCGCAAACGGGGGAAGAAAGACCGACTTTAGGGCTTGAAACTGAGATTTGTCTCGGGAATTGCCGTCACCCTGAACTTGTTTCAGCATCCATTGCGCCTGAAGCGACTTGCGTGCGTGCGCAGAAATGGACCCTGAAACAAGTTCAGGGTTACGTCGCATTTATGAGCTGAACTTCGCGTTTACCAAGGCTCAATAACTCTGACTCATGTCGCTCTCTCCCCTTCAGGGGAGAGATACGCAGGCTTGGCGGCTCGTCCGCCTAGCCGGAGTAGAGAGGGGGCGAAGCGGCACCATCCCCCTCTCCCAACCCTCTCCCCTTCAGGGGCTACCGCATGCACACATCGCGGTTCGAGCCAATTTCGCTTTCGAAAATTGCGCGAAAGTGGCGGCTGGGATTCTAAATCGAATCCATTTGGCCGTCTCCGGATTCCATCCAGCATCCTAAAATGAGCCAAAACACGATGTGTGCATGCGGTAGCCCCTGAAGGGGAGAGGGCTATGTGTTCTGATCAACGAGCCTTGGTATTATATCAGTGCCCCGGCGCGTTCTTCTTCAGGCTTTCCTCCATACGCGCCAACTGATCGGGCGTCGCTTCGGTCTGATAAGCCGCTTTCCATTCGTCGAACGGCATGCCGTGGATCAGCGCACGCGCCTCGGCCCGGTCACCCTCGAAGCCAGCATCGCGAATCCAGTCGGCCAGGCAGTTGCGGCAGAACCCGGCAAGGCCCATCAGTTCGATGTTCTGGGCATCGTGGCGGTGCTGGAGGTGGCGGACCAGCCGGCGGAATGCTGCGGCGGCGGTGGCATCATCCAGATCGTCAATTGCGGGCATTTCGTTCATTTCCTTATGCGGTGTCCTTCAAATGTCAGCACAGCTTTGCCATAGGGCATGACGCACAACCAAGAGGCCGCATCAACCTTGACCACTCCCCAGCGCCGTTCGCCCCATCATCGCGGGATTACCCGGAACCGCAAGGTGAAGATCCTGGCCACCCTGGGACCGGCGAGCCGTGACCGGGAAACGATCGCGATGCTGCTGCGGCGCGGTGCCGATGCCTTCCGCGTCAACATGAGCCACGGCGATCACGCCACCCATGCCGAGACCATCGCCAACATCCGCGCGGTGGAGAAGGATCTTGCCCGTCCGGTAGCGATCCTGTGCGACCTGCAGGGCCCCAAGCTGCGGGTCGGTACGTTCGCGGATGGCAAGGTGCTGCTGCAGCACGGCGCGCACTTCACATTTGACCGCAACCCCGCGCCCGGTGATGCGACCCGGGTCCGCCTGCCGCACCCCGAGCTTTTCGGCCTGCTCCAGAACGGGCAGCGGCTGCTGGTGGACGATGGTAAGCTGCGGCTGGTGGTGATCCGGCCGGAAGCCGACAGCATCCTGTGCACGGTCGAAGTGGGCGGCATGATTTCCGATCGCAAGGGCGTCAACGTGCCCGATGCGATCATCCCGGTGCCGGCGCTGACCGAAAAGGACCGCCGCGACCTGGCCTTCGCGATGGAGCAGCATGCCGACTGGATCGGCCTGTCGTTCGTCCAGCGGCCGGAGGATCTGGCCGAAGCGCGGCGGCTGATGGGCGGGCGCGGCGCGCTGATGGCCAAGATCGAAAAGCCCGCCGCCATCACCACGCTCGACGAGATCATCGAGATGGCCGACGGCATCATGGTCGCGCGCGGTGACCTAGGGGTCGAGCTCAATCCCGAGGAAGTGCCGCCGCTGCAAAAGCGCATCATCGAAAAGACCCGCGCCTGCGGCAAGCCGGTGGTGGTGGCAACGCAGATGCTCGAATCGATGATCACCAGCCCCTCCCCCACCCGCGCCGAAGTGTCGGACGTCGCCAATGCGGTTTACGACGGGGCCGATGCGGTGATGCTTTCGGCCGAAACGGCGGCCGGGCAGTGGCCGGTCGAAGCGGTGACGATCATGGACCGCATCGCCGCGCAAGTGGAACAGGACAGCACCTATCGGACCCGCATCCGCCTGGCCGAAACCCCGGCCGATGCCACCACCGCCGACGCGCTGTCCGCCAGTTGCGCGACGATCGCCGATACGATGCCGATCGAGGGGATCGTGATCTTCACCGGATCGGGCAGTTCGCTGCGCCGGGTGGCGCGCGAACGGCCGGCCGCGCCGATGCTGGTGCTGACCCCGTCACAGAAGACCGCGCGGCGCATGGCCCTGTTGTGGGGCGCGCACACCGTCACCACCCGCGATATCGGCAGTTTCGAGGAGATGATCGCCAAGGGCAAGCGCTTCGCCCTGCGCCACGGCTTCGGCGCGGCCGGATCGCGGCTTATCATGCTGGCCGGGGTGCCGTTCGGCGTGCCGGGTTCGACGAACCTGCTGCATGTGGTGACGCTGACGGGGAACGAGTTGGATACGCCGAATTAGGTCGGCCGCGTCAGAGGGTGATCGAGCGAACCTACTGAAATAAAATTATTCTCGTCATCCCCGCGAAAGCGGGGACCCAACTGATGCCCTCGCAACATGCACCGTCGAGAGCTGGGTTCCCGCCTTCGCGGGAATGACGAAAAAGAGGGCGACCCTCAGGAACCAGCCGCCCCCTACCGCGCCCCAAACAGCGCCGACCCGATCCGCACGTGCGTCGCGCCCAGCATGATCGCGGTTTCGAAGTCCTCGCTCATGCCCATGCTCAGCCGGTTGAGGCCATTGTCGGCGGCGATCTTGGCGAGCAGCGCGAAGAACGGCGCCGCCTCTATCCCGGCGGGGGGCACGCACATCAGGCCGATCACCGGCAATTCCGCATCGCGCGCGGCCGCCAGCAGCGCCGGGACTTCGGCGATGGCACAGCCGCCCTTCTGGTCCTCGGCCCCGATATTGACCTGGACGAAGCACGGCACCTGCCGCCCTGCCTTGTCCATCGCTTTGGCAAGGGCCGTCACCAGCGAAGGGCGATCCAGCGAATGGATGCAATCGAACAGCGCCACCGCGTCTTCGGCCTTGTTCGACTGCAATTGCCCGACCAGATGCAGCGACAGCCCCGCGTGCTCCTCCCGCAGCGCCGGCCACTTGGCCTGCGCCTCCTGCACCCGGTTTTCGCCGAAGCACCGCTGCCCTTGCGCGATCAGCGGAATGATCCGTTCGGCCGGGTGGGTTTTCGAAATCGCCACCAGTTCGACAGCGGCGGGCGAGCGCCCGGCGATCGCGGCGGCGCGCGCGATGCGGGCGCGGATGTCTGCAAGCGGGGTGATGTCTGGCCGTTCCATGGCGGGGTGCTATAGCGCGAACGTGCCGAACCGCCAGATACCTCTGCTCTCGATGCCGCTGCCGGCGATCTGGCTGGTTACCGACGAACGCACAGACGCCTTGCTGGACGCGGCACTGGCCCGCTTGCCGCGCGGATCGGGGATCATCTTTCGCCATTATCACCTGCCCCCCGCGGAGCGGCGCGCCCGGCTGGAGCATATCCGGGTGCTGGCGCGCCGGTTCGGCCATCTGCTGGTGCTGGCCGGGACGGAGCGCGATGCCCGCCGCGCCGGGGCCGGGGGCGCTTATGGTGCACCCGCCAGCCTAGGCCACCGGGCCGGGCTGCTGCGGCTGGCCACGGCGCATTCGCCGCAGGAAATGTCCGCGGCATTGCGCGCCGGGGCCGACGCGATCCTGCTGTCACCGGTGTTCGCCACCCGCAGCCATCCAGGCGCTGCCGTGCTGGGGCCGGTACGCTGGCGGCTGCTGGCGGCGCGCTCACCGATCCCGGTGATCGCAATGGGCGGCGTCGATCTCCACCGCGCGCGCGCACGTGGCCTGACCCGCTGGGCGGCGATCGACGGGCTGGCGTGAGTCGCCCACAGCTCGATTCCCGGTATGTTCTTGACGCGGAGTCCCGCCCCGGCGCATTATCCCGCGCGCCTATTGCAGGCGGCAACTGGAAGGAACAGGTCATGGCAACCCGGCCCATTGCGCCCGGACGGCGGATCGCCAAGCCGGACTGGCGCTCGGTGCTCAAGCGCTCGCTGCGCCGCGCCGGAGAGCTGGCGGCGGCAGTGCTGCTGTTCGCCGCCATGCTGTTCCTGGCGCTGGCGCTGGTCAGCTACCACCAGACCGACCCTTCGGGATCGACCGCAGCGGGCGGGATCACGCAGAACTGGATGGGTCCGGTGGGAGCTTGGCTGGCGGACAGCGCGCTGCTGCTGTTCGGGCCGGTTTCCGCACTGTTCGTGCCGCTGCTCTATGTCTTCGCCCGCAAGCTGTGGCTGCTGGTCGAGGAGGATGACAGCGAGGTGGAGCATTCGGACCAGCGCTGGTGGACGCCGGTGGCGCTGCTGGCGCTGGCGATGGTGCTGATCTCGACCGTGCTGTCGCTGCTGTTCACCCAGCCCGGCGGCACCCTGCCCGCATCGATGGGCGGGATCGGCGGCCTCCTGGGCGCGGGCGCGGTCAATGCCTTGGCCGGTTTCGCGCCCGAAGCCGGCCAGCCGTGGATACGCATCGTCGTGGCGCTGGCCTGCCTGCTGGCGGGGGTGGCGTTGGCCGGCAAGGTCTTCGCGCTCGACTGGGGACGCCTGCTGACCCTGCCCGGCCGGATCGGTGCCGGCCGCATCGCCCGCGCCGCCGCGGCGCTGCCCTCGCCCGCCGACCTGCCGTTTTCCACCCGCGAGGACGGTGCCGCCACGCCCGCCAGGCCGAAGCCCAAGGCAGAGCCCGAAGCGGCGGACCAGCCGCGCAAGGCCCCCGAAATCTCCGACCCCACGCGCCCGGCCAAGCCCGCGCAGCTTGGGGCCGAAAGTCGCCAGAAGGACCTGTTCGACAAGTACGCCCTGCCCCCGCTCGATATCCTCACCGATCCCGGCCCCAACACCAAGCCGCGGGTCGACAAGCTCAGCCTCGAACGCAACGCCCGCCTGCTCGAAACCGTGCTCGACGATTTCAACGTCAAGGGCGAGATCACGGCTGTCCGCACCGGCCCGGTCGTCACCATGTACGAGCTGGAGCCCGCGCCGGGCATCAAGGCCAGCCGCGTGATCGGCCTGGCCGACGATATCGCCCGCAACATGAGCGCGATTTCGGCGCGCGTTTCCTCCATCCCCGGCCGCACGGTGATGGGTATCGAATTGCCCAATGCCGATCGGCAGATGGTCAGCTTCAAGGAAATGGTCGCCTCCGAAGCGTTCGCCCACCACAAGGGCATGCTGCCGATTATCCTCGGCAAGGATATCGCCGGCGAACCGGTTGTGGCCGACCTCGCCACCATGCCGCACTTGCTGGTGGCGGGCACCACCGGCTCGGGCAAGTCGGTCGGGCTCAACTGCATCCTGCTTTCGCTGCTCTACCGGATGACCCCGGCGCAGTGCCGGCTGATCCTCGTCGATCCCAAGGTTCTGGAACTCAAGAGCTACGACGATATCCCCCACCTGCTCTCACCCGTGGTCACCGAACCGCCCAAGGCGGTGCGCGCCTTGAAGTGGGCGGTCGAGGAGATGGAGCGCCGCTATCGCCAGATGAGCGAGATCAGCGTGCGCAACCTTGCCAGCTTCAACGAAAAGGTCCGCGCCGCCGCCGCCAAGGGCAAGCCGCTGGGCCGGCGCATCCAGATCGGCTTCGATCCCGAAACCGGCGAGGAATTGTACGAGGATCGCCAGCTCGATTACGAGACGCTGCCGCAGATCGTCCTGATCGTCGACGAGCTGGCCGATCTCATGGTCACCGTCGGCAAGGAAATCGAAGTGCTGATCCAGCGCCTCTCGCAGAAGAGCCGCGCGGCCGGCATCCACCTCATCATGGCGACACAGCGCCCCTCCGTCGATGTCATCACCGGCGTCATCAAGGCCAACCTGCCCACCCGCATCAGCTTCGCGGTCACCAGCCGGATCGATAGCCGCACCATTCTGGGCGAACAGGGCGCCGAGCAACTGCTGGGCAAGGGCGACATGCTCTACAAGCCCAACACCGACCCGATCCGCCGCGTCCACGGCCCGTTCGTTTCCGACGAGGAAGTGGAGCACGTGGCCGACCACTGGCGCGGCCAGGGCAAGCCCGACTATGTCGACGCGGTGACCGAGGAGCCCGAGGAAGGCTCGTTCGGCTTCGACGACCTCGACGCCACCGCCTCCGACGCGCCGGAAGAGCGCAAGTACCGGCAGGTCTGCCATCTGGTGTTCGAAAACCAGAAGGTCTCGGTCTCGTGGCTCCAGCGCCAGATGGGCGTGGGCTACAACACCGCCGCCAAGTGGGTGGAACGCATGGAGCAGGACGGCTACGTCGGCCCGGCCAACCACGTAGGCCGGCGGGACATCTATCGCGACGAAAACGGCAATCCTTTGTAGCACAACCCGCGGAAACCGCCGCATTCCGCCGGTTTCCATCCAATATGGAGCGGTTTCAAAGTGTTACACGGCTCTTAACCGCACCTGTAATCGTTTTAGGCAAGCATCCCCCGCGATAACCGACCCGGGTACTAAGGGGTCGTTACAATGGGGACTGCACGGGGTTTGCCGCCATCTGGGCGGCACATGGGCGCGCTTGCCGTCGCGCTTGTTGCCGCGACATGCGCGGCATCGCCGCTGGCGGCGCAAGCTGTCGCCGGCCTGCCGGGTACAGCGGTTGCCGGCCAAGCCGGCACCGGATCGGCGTTCGAGCTGACGTTCTGGCAATCGGTCATGGGCAGCGGCGATTGCGCGCAGTACCAGGCCTATCTCGATGCCTACCCGGCCGGAACCTTCGGCGCGCTGGCCCGCGCCAAGATGGCGCAAGTGGCCGGATGCGGATCGCCGGTTCGCCCGGCGGCCGTACCGCAGGCTGCCGTGGTCCAGGCTGTCGCTCCGGTCCCGGCAGCGATCGCGCCCGCGCCCCCTCCGGTAGCACCAGCCGTAGCACCGGCCATGGTACCGGCCACCGCGAGCCCGATGCAGCCTGCCGCCGCCTCGCTCGCCGAACGCCTGACCCGGGCCAGCCAGACGGTGCTGGGCGGCCAGGCCGAGGCACCGGCGCTGCCGCCCGCGCCGGCCTTTGCCGCCGTCAGCGCGCCGGTGCCGCCCGCCCGCTTCTGCTCGGCCGAGGATCGCAACGCCTTCCACGATCGCCGCTTCGTGCCCGCGCAGCGCCAGGCGATGGAGAACAACCGCCTGGCCGTGGCGCACATGCAGGACCTGCGGCGCTTCTACGATGCCGTGGCCGCCAATCACGACGTGCCGGCGATGAACGCCTCGGCGCAGGCGGCGATCGCGTTCGATCCGGTCGCCCGCCGCTATTTCGATGACAGCGCCCGCTATCAGGCGCTGTTCCAGCAGATCATGACCGCCCCGGTCGGCGATTGCGACAAGGCAGAGCGCCAGGCCCAGGAAGATAGCGCAAAGGACAGCGCCCATGCGTAACACCACCATTCTCGCCGCCGCCGCCGCGCTGCTGCTGTCCACCACGGCGCAGGCCGCGACCTGTGCCGACAACACGGTGGTCGAAGCCTCGCGCATCCAGGAATTCCACACCGGGATGCTGGTCACGCAGATGCGCTGCCGCACCGCCGGGCTGGACTTCGCGCCCAGCCTGATCGCGTTCGAAACCGCGCTGGGCAAGCAGTTGGTCGACGCCGAACATCGCCTGACCACGCACCTCGCCGCGCAGGACGGAGCCGGGGCCCACGATCTCGACAATTTCGTCACCCGGCTGGGCAACCGCTACGGCCAGGGCCCGCTGACGCTGACCTCGTGCGCCGCGTTCCGCGATGTCGCCGATGCCCTGTCCCAGCCCGAGGCGGGCGATGCCACGCTGGCCTTCTATGCCCGCGCCATGGTCCCGACCCCGCCGCTGGCGACGCAGGCCTGCGCGGTCCAGATCGCCCGCCGCGCCCCCTGATCGCCGGGAATTCCGGTGACAGGGAAGGCGTATCGTCGGGGCCAAACCGGAAAATTATTTAGGGTTTAGGCACACCATCACTGTAATTCTCGTACCGGTTCGGCTTGCCCGACCGGGCCATTGGCTTCATCATGGACATCTATTGTTGCCGATTAGGAGCATGGGCAATGGGTGGGGTGTTCTGGTGCACAAAGGCTACAATTGCGAATAGGTTTTCTGGGCGTCGGTTGAGCGTCGCTTTCGCTTGGCTGCGCCAGGCAAGAGCCGTTTCGGCTCTCCTTCTGCTCTTAGGAACCGGCGTTGCAGATTCGGCCTATTCGCAAACACCTGCAAACGAGGACCTGCGCGTCACAAAAGCCGATATGCTTGCAATGAACGATGAAGCGGCAGCAGCAGTTTTGTACAGTGCTGCCTGCGAGGACAATGTTGCGAAGGCGTGCACCGGGCTGGGCCAAATCTACTTGGATCCCATTGATCTCACGCAGGATACGAAAAAAGGTATGATTTATCTGAATAGAGGATGCGCCGGTGGTGATGGTGGTGCATGCTTTGATTTGGCTAGAGCATTTCATAAGGGAAAGTACGGTCAGCAGCGCGACGAGAGTAAGGTACTACGATATCTTTCAGAAGGTTGTGATAAGGGCGATGGGCTTTCGTGCGCTACCCTCGGTGAGGCATATGACACTGGTGAGGGCGTCGCGCGGGACCGCGAGCGATCGCTTCAATACTATGGCCGTGCCTGCCGCGCACAAATTCCTTTAGGCTGTGAACGGGCAGGAATAGCCGCGCTTGTGAATTCTCCCGCCACCGCGTCGATCAACTCCCCGGCTTTGACTACCTCGCAGGCAACCAGTTCGCGTATCGCTTCCGCGCCGCTGCCGCCTAAGCTGATGCAGCCACAGCCTGTTCCTGGCGGCCAAAGCTATTCCCCCCCGGCAGTGTCTCAGGCCGCCCCCGTCAGACAACCTTCAAACCGCGCTCCACAAAGCGACGGGCGCTTCGCTACGGCCGGAGCATCCCTGAGTGAACCTCCCCCGACGATGACGCGAATGAAAAATCTTGCTGCACAGGGCCTGTCCGGTTTTCGCGTCGTAACTGCAACTGGGCGCGAATTGAACTTTAATCGTGTCATTACAACTCAAGTACCTGATCCATTCCGACGCCTCTCGGAGGATATTGCCAGGCGATATGCGTCGGAAGCCATTCCAGACTACTATATTAGAGAGCCCATGATTGTTGGATTTGTCAAACCACTCGTAAACGCCGGAGTGCACCAACCGGTCCTGCCTTACAAGGTGGATAGAATAGTAAGAGTAAGCTACGGCAATACATCCAGAGATTTTATAGAAGTCGCTTTTTCCGGAAATGTCCTAACCTGTTTTTACACCAGCGATTTTTCGGTCTGTGATAACAACGCGCCGCCGTCGGTCGCTGAAGGTAATCGCAGGAAGTTCAATAGGGCCGCGGGTATTGGGGAGGCCGTCGGCACTGCTGGGTGGTATCCCACAGAGGACTGCGGTAATGGCCGCCGGGCATCGAGTACCGTGGGTTGCTAGCCGGCGTGATCAAACCGGAATTGCGGCAACACCGCGTAAGGGGAGGGGCTCGAACTTTCGGCCGCCCCTTCCGCTAACCAAAATCACTCCCAATCTTGACAAATTGTACCATATAGGTTAAATCCACCACATCGGCGGGTGCGGGGAGGCGAGTGGCCTTTGTTTCCACCAACCGCCACGCGGCCGGCGTCCCCGCAGGTGGGCCGCCTGCATTCGCGGCAAGGTCTTTGCTTCCGGCGTGCCGGAAGGTTGGCGGCAGGGGAGCGAGCCCGTCCCGCCGGCGCCTCGCCTGCAGGGCCGAGTTGGCGGGTTTCGTGCTTCCCCCGCCGCCGTTCGCACTGAAGAAGCGCCAGCCACGCCCGTCGCGCCGGGCACCCGACGCCGGCCGCGCCGCCGTGCCCTTTCTCCTTGAGGCGTTATCCCCGCGTTCGCCGGCGGGCGATCAGCCGCGCCCATCCGCCGCGCGCGATGGTGCCGACCCCGCCGCTGGCCGCGCAGCCATCGACGACGCGGCGCGTTAGATCCTCGAACAGCGGCGGCCCGCTTGCGCCGCCGATGGAGAGATCGTCGATGCGTGCCTGGCTGCCCACCCTTCCCCTTGTTGCGATGCTGACCGCCTGCAACATGGCCCCGAACAAGTCCGACACCTCCGACGGGACGCAAGCCGAGCGCCCGGCCGCGCCCGCGCCCGATCCGCTCGCCGCGCACGACCCCCGGCCCGGCGAACCACTGCCCCCGGCTCAGGCCGACGACAGGCCACGCCCGGTCATGCAGATGCAGGTGGTGCTCGATCGGCTGGGCTTCACGCCCGGCGTGATCGACGGAGCCGAGGGCCTGTCCACCCGCAACGCCATCGCCGGCTTCCAGGAAGCGCACGATCTGGACGTCACCGGCAAGATCGACGACGCCACCCTCGCCGCGCTCAGGCCCTGGGCCAATATCCCGGCGACGCGGGTGGTGACGATCCCGGCAGACTTTGCCGCCGGCCCCTTCGCCCCCACCCCGCCCAAGCCGGAGGATCAGGCGAAGCTGCCGGCGCTGGCCTACCAGTCGCTTGACGAGAAGCTGGCCGAGCGCTTCCACACCACGGTCGCCGTGCTGCGAACCCTCAATCCGCAGCCGGGTGCCCGGCCCGCGCCGCCGCTGCCGCCCGGCGTCTCCGAAGACGCCCGCAGCACCTTCCGCGCCGGCCAGCAGATCCGCGTGCCTAACGTCGGCCATGATCGCACCGATGCCGCCCGCGTGAACGACGCGGCCTGGCTGGGCACGCTGCGCATGCTGGGCGTCAGCACCGATCAGCCCGAAGCGGACAAGATCGTCGTCAGCAAATCGAAGGGGACGCTGAAAGCGTTCGACAAGCAGGGCAAGCTGGTGGCGATGTACACCGCGACGATGGGATCGCGCCACGATCCGCTGCCGCTGGGCGAATGGAAGGTCAACGGCCTCGCCCGCAATCCGGACTTTGTCTACAATCCCAAGCTGTTCTGGGACGTGTCGGACGACAAGCAGAAGCTTCACCTGCCGCCGGGGCCCAACGGCCCGGTGGGCGTCGCCTGGATCGATCTGTCCAAGGAACACTACGGCATTCACGGCACACCCGAACCGGCCACGATCGGCCGCGCCGAAAGCCACGGCTGCGTCCGGCTGACCAACTGGGACGTGGCCCGGCTGGCGCAAATGGTCCACCCCGGCACCCAAGTGCTGTTCGAGGCCTGAGATGGAGCCGCGCTGGCAACTGCAGGCACGCGCGGTGGGGACGACGTTCCTGCTGACCACGCTGTTCTGGTTCGGCGTCGGCGGCTGGCTCTACATGCGGCAGACCGGCAGCCACATCCCCGCGCCCGCCGGCCTCGCCGCGCCGCCGGCCAACGCGCAGGACGGCTCGGACTGGCACATCCCGGTGGCGGGCGTCCGGTTCGACCAGTTGACCGACACCTTCTCCCAAAGCCGCGAGGACGGCGCGCGCCGGCACGACGCGCTTGACATCATGGCCCCGCCCGGCACCCTCGTCACCGCCGCCGCGCCGGGCACGGTGGAGAAGCTGTTCACGTCGGCCGATGGCGGCAACACGATCTACATCCGCTCGGCCGACCGGCGCACCATCACCTATTACGCCCACCTCGACAGTTACGTGCCCGGCCTTGCCGAAGGGCAGCGGCTAAACGCCGGTGCCCCGCTCGGCCGCGTCGGCACCACCGGCAACGCCAGCCCCGACGCCCCCCACCTGCACTTTGCCGTCTGGCACATCGACCCCGAACGGCAGTGGTACGACGAGGCGAGCCCCGTCAATCCATACGATCTGCTGCGGCCGGGGACGGCACGGTAGCTTCCCTCTTCGGCGCATTGCCCCTACATGGGGGCGAGTCCCCCCGGTCCCCCTCGCGAAAGTCATTGATGGAACACCAGACCCAGGCCTTCCTGCTGCGCGACGGCGTGCTTCTGCTGGGGACCGCGCTGATGTTCGTGCTGCTGTTCCGCCGCCTGGGCCTCGGTGCCACGCTGGGTTACCTCTTGGCGGGGGCGGTGCTGGGCCCCTACGCGCTCGGCCTGATCGGCGATCCGGAAAGCAAGATCGGCATCGCCGAACTGGGCATCACCCTGCTGCTGTTCATCGTCGGGCTGGAACTCGCCCCGCCGCGGCTGTGGCGGATGCGGCACGAAATTTTCGGGCTGGGCCTGTTGCAGGTGGCGCTGTGCGGGCTCGCGATATCGGCGGTGATCCATTATTCGGTGCACTTCAGTTGGCAGGCATCGCTGGCGCTGGGACTGCCCCTCGGGCTTTCCTCCACCGCGCAGGTGCTGCCGCTGCTGCAGAGCGCCGGGCGGCTGCACACCCCGTTCGGCGAGCGGTCTTTCGCGATCCTGTTGTTCCAGGACCTGTCGATCATCCCGCTGATCACCATCATCGCGGCGATGAACCGCAACCCCAACCTGCCCGAAGGCCCGCCGGGATGGCAACTGGTGCTGATGACGCTGGCCGCGCTGGCCGGGCTGATCGCTGCCGGGCGCTTCGTCATCCGGCCGATGTTCCGCCTGATCGGCAATCTGGGCGAGCGCGAGATGTTCGTGTTCGCCGCCTTGTTCACCGTCATCGCATCGGCCGCGCTGATGCAGGCGCTGGGCCTGTCGACCGCGCTGGGCGCGTTCGTCGCCGGGGTGATGCTGGCCGACAGCCCCTATCGCCATGAACTGGAGGCCGATGTCGAACCGTTCCGCTCGATCCTGCTGGGCCTGTTCTTCATGTCGGTCGGGATGATGCTGGACCTTTCGGCGATCGCCCTGCGGCCGATGTTCGTGGTGTCGATGGCGCTGGCGCTGATCGTGGTAAAATCGGCAGTAATCTTCGGCCTGGGCCTGGCGTTCCGGATGAACTGGCGCGGCGCGCTGGCGCTGGGCCTGCTGCTGAGCCAGGGGGGCGAATTCGGCTTCGTGCTGTTCGCGCAGGCCACCCAGTCGTGGCTGATCTCGCCAGAGGCGGCCAGCCTGTTCAGCGCCATCGTCACCCTGTCGATGGTCACCACGCCGTTCCTGATGATGGCGACGCGCCGCATCCGCGAATTGCCGGCGCTGAAGGAAGAGCGCGAGGGGCCGCAGCCGGACGGGGCCACCGCGCTGATCGTCGGCTATGGCCGGTTCGGGCAGACCGTGGCGCAAGTGCTGATCGCCGCCGATATCGAAGTGACGCTGATCGATACCGACATAGAGATGATCGATGTGGCCAGCGGCTTCGGAGCCAAGGTCTATTTCGGAGACGGCACCCGGATCGACATGCTGCGCCAGGCTGGCGCGGGGGAAGCGGCGCTGATCGTGTTCTGCATCGATGGCGATCAGCTTTCCGACAGCCTGCTCCACGCCGTGCACGAAACTTTCCCCCAGGCGGAAATCCACGCCCGCGTGTTCGACCGGCGCGCGCTGCTGCGGCTCAAGGATACCCCGGTGCGATCGGTCGCGCGTGAAGTCATGGGTTCGGCGATCACGCTGGCGCGCAATGCCCTGGATGGCCTTGGCGTGTCGCTGGAAGACATCGACCGCGCCGAAGCGATGTACCGCGCGCGTGACAAAGAGCGCCTGTCGATCCAGTACGAATCCGGCGACCTGCGCGCCGCGCACGACCGCATCCTCACCCAGCCCAGCCGTGAACCGCACGGGCGGACGTGAGGGGCGGCGGCCGTGTGAGGGGTCTCGACTACGCTCGACACGAACGGGTAAGTAGCTGGTATCCCACACCATTCGGCATGTAAATTCGTCACCCTGAACTTGTTTCAGGGTCCATCCCTCGGTTTATACCGCCGAGGGCGGAGGGGCGAATTCGGGTCTAGATTCTGATGACATCATCTCCCCTCCCCGGCGGGGAGGGGCTGGGGGAGGGGGAGCGATGCCGAAAGGCGGCGCGTCTACCCTCGCGGCGGGACACCCCCCTCCCAGCCTCCCCCCTGAAGGGTGGAGGAGCAAGCGATGCACTCCAACGTCATTAACTCTAGGGTGACCAGCCCCCTAACCCGGCACCGAATACCCCTCGAAGCGCTTGATCCGGCGCAGCGAGAAGCTGGTGCGCATGGCGGAGACGCCCGGCAGCCGGGCCAGGCAATCGCGGTGGATACGGTCATAGTGGTCGAGGTCCAGCGCCGCGACCCGCAACTGATAGTCGGCGCTGCCGCTCATCAGGTGGCATTCGAGGATATCGTCGAAATCGCCGACGGCCCTTTCGAACCGGTCCATCGCCTCGCGGCTCTGGCTGGTCAGGGTGATCTCCACGAAGACTTCCACCGTCAGTCCGATCCGGCGCGGATCGACGCGCGCGGCATAACCCAGGATCAGCCCCTCCTCTTCCAGCGCGCGGGTGCGCCGGTGGCAGGCCGAGGGTGACAGGTTCACCAGCGCGGCCAGATCGGCGATGGATCGCGACGAATCGGCTTGCAGCGCCGTCATGATAGCGCGGTCAGCGCGATCCATGGTGAAATTTCCCTACATTCTGCGATGTTCCGGATAATATTCCCGATCAGGGCGCGCGCAAGCCGCAATTTCGGGGAAACATTGCGCGGTTCTGCCCGTATTATCGGAGGCATCGAAATCCTCGCACCATCGAGAAGGGCCAAGATCATGCGCGTCGGAACCGTTCGGGAAATCAAGAACCACGAATATCGCGTCGGCCTGACCCCCGAAAGCGTCCACGAACTGGCCGCGCACGGCCACGAAGTGTGGGTCGAAGCCGGGGCCGGCGAAGGCATCGGCTCGACTGATGATGCTTATAAAGCCGCCGGCGCGCAGATCGTCGCCAGCGCCGCGGAGGTGTTCGCCGGGTGCGAGATGGTGGTCAAGGTCAAGGAGCCGCAGGCGGCCGAGCGCGCCATGCTGCGCGAAGGGCAGATCCTTTACACCTACCTCCACCTCGCCCCCGATCCCGAACAGACCGCTGACCTTGTCAAGTCGGGCGTTACCGCCATCGCCTATGAAACGGTCACCGGGCCGGGCGGATCGCTGCCGCTGCTGAAGCCCATGAGCCAGGTGGCCGGACGCATGTCGATCCAGGCCGGCGCGACGGCCCTGGAAAAGGCTCATGGCGGGCGCGGCGTGCTGCTGGGCGGCGTGCCGGGCGTGCTTCCGGGCAAGGTCGCGGTGATCGGCGGCGGCGTGGTGGGGTTCAACGCCGCGCAGATGGCGGTGGGCCTCGGAGCCGATGTCACCATTCTCGATCGCAGCCCCGAAGTGCTCGAACGGCTGGCGATCCATTTTGAAGCGCGCGCCAAGACCCGCTTCTCCAGCCGCGCCAACCTGGCCGAGACGGTGGCCGAAGCCGATCTGGTAATCGGTGCGGTGCTGATCCCCGGTGCCGCCGCGCCCAAGCTGGTGACCCGCGAAATGCTGGGCACGATGAAGAAGGGCGCGGTGCTGGTCGATGTCGCCATCGATCAGGGCGGCTGCTTCGAAACCAGCCACGCCACCACCCACGCCGACCCGACGTATGTGGTGGACGGCGTGGTCCATTACTGCGTGGCGAACATGCCCGGCGCGGTGGCGCGCACCAGCACTTATGCGCTGAACAACGTCACCCTGCCCCATGCCCTGCGTATCGCCGATCTCGGCTGGAAGGCGGCGCTGGCCAGCGATCCGCACCTGGCCGCAGGGCTCAACGTCCACGCCGGGCAGGTCACTTATGAAGCGGTCGCCCGCGACCTGGGGTATGACTATGTGGCGGCGGACAGCCTGCTCGGCTGAACACCGACGGTTGGCATAAGCTGAGCAAATGGTTAGTCCTTGGCGATCCGGGCGCGCACGGTTGCGCGTCCGCCCCCCTGGAGACTGCCATGACCACTGCCCACGCCTGGGCCGCGCACGCCGCCGAAACCCCCTTCGCGCCGTTCAGCTTTGAACGCCGCGAACTCGGCCCGCATGATGTGCGGATCGATATCCTTCACTGCGGCGTGTGCCATTCGGACATCCATTTCTCCAAGGGCGAGTGGGGCGATCCCCGCTACCCTTGCGTGCCCGGGCACGAGATCGTCGGCCGAGTCAGCGCGGTGGGCAGCTCGGTCACCGGTTTCGCGGTGGGCGATCTGGCCGGCGTGGGATGTCTGGTAGACAGTTGCGGGGCCTGTCCGTCCTGCGGCGAAGGTCTGGAGCAATATTGCGAGAACGGCGCGACCGGCACCTATAACAGCACCGAGAAGCAGACCGGCCTGCCTACGTACGGCGGCTATTCGAACTTCATCGTGGTGCGCGAGGATTTCGTGCTGCGCATCAACCATGGCGAGCCGGACCTGGCGGCGGTGGCCCCGCTGCTGTGCGCCGGCATCACGGTGTGGTCGCCTTTGCGGCACTGGCAGGCCGGGCCGGGCAAGACGGTGGGCATCGCCGGGATCGGCGGGCTGGGCCACATGGGCCTGAAACTGGCCCATGCGCTGGGCGCGCGGGTGCTGGCCTTCACGACATCGCCGGCCAAGGCAGACGAAGCACGGCGGCTCGGCGCGGACGAGGTGGTCAACGTGCGCGATGCCGACGATCTGGCGCGCCATGCCGGCAGCGTGGACCTCATCGTCAACACCGTATCCGCCCACCAGGACCTGTCGCTGTTCACCCGCCTGCTGCGCCGCGACGGTACGCTGGTACTGGTGGGCGCGGGCGAACAGCCGACCTATCCCAACTCGTTCGATTTCCTTGCCCGACGCATCAGCCTGGCCGGATCGGCGATCGGCGGCATCGCCGAAACGCAGGAAATGCTCGATTTCTGTGCGCAGCACGGCATCGTCGCCGATATCGAACAGATCGCCATCCAGCAGGTGGACGAGGCTTACGAGCGCATCCTCGCCAGCGACGTGCGCTATCGCTTCGTCATCGACATGAGCACGCTACCGGCGGGGTAAGCGCCCAGCCTTTCACGCCCGTGACCTGCGCCGGCATGTCTCGACTTCGCTCGATAAAAACTCATAGCCCTCTCCCCTTCAGGGGAGAGGGTTGGGAGAGGGGGATGGCACCGCTTCGCCCCCTCACTACTCCGGCTAGGCGGACAAGCCGCCAAGCCTGCGTATCTCTCCCCTGAAGGGGAGATAGCGACATGACCCAAAGATATTGAGGCGCGGTATCAGGCCTCAACACCCAACTGCCACAGGATGAACGCGAACTCCTCCGCCGTTTCCTTGAGGCTTTCGAAGCGGCCGGACTTGCCGCCGTGGCCTGCGCCCATGTTGGTCTTGAAGATCAGTTCGTTGCTGTCGGTCTTGGCGTCGCGCAGCCGGGCGACCCATTTCGCCGGCTCCCAATAGGTCACGCGCGGATCGTTGAGCCCGGCGGTGACCATCAGCGGCGGATAGGCCTGTGCCCGCACCTGATCGTATGGCGAATAGGACAGGATCAGATCGAACGCGGCCTTGTCCTCGATCGGGTTGCCCCATTCGGGCCATTCCGCCGGGGTCAGCGGCAGTGTCTCGTCCAGCATGGTGTTGAGGACGTCGACGAAGGGCACGTGCGCGACGACCGCGCCCCACAGGCCGGGATCGGAATTGACCACCGCGCCCATCAGTTCGCCGCCCGCCGATCCGCCCGAAATGCTGATGCGCCCGGCAGCGGTGTAGCCGCGATCGACCAGCCCTTTGGCGGCATCGACGAAATCGTTGAAGGTGTTGGTCCGCCGTTCCAGCTTGCCCGCCTTGTACCACGCCCGGCCAAGGTCATCGCCGCCCCGGATGTGGGCGATGGCATAAGCGAAGCCCCGGTCCACCAGGCTCAGCCGGCTGGTCGAAAAGCCCGGCTCGATGGCGATCCCGTAAGCCCCGTAGCCGTAAAGATGCAGCGCCCCGCCGGCGGCGCGATCCTTGCGGTAGACGATCGAGACCGGGATGGCGGTGCCATCGCGCGCCGCGATTTCCAGCCTTTCGGTAGTATAGAGATCGGCGTCATAGCCCGAGGGGATTTCCTGCACCTTGAGCGTGCGGAAACTGCGGGCGGCGACATCGTATTCCAGCACCGAAGCGGGGCGGACCATCGATTCGTAGCTCATGCGCAGGTGCGTCATGTGCCATTCCGGGTTCGAGCCGAGCCCGGCGGTGTAGCTGGCCTCGGGGAATTCCACCGGCTCGATCCGCGCCGGATCGTCGTAATAGCGCACTTCCACCCGATCGAGCCCGGCCAACCGCCCTTCGACAACGTAGAAATCGCGAAACAACCCGAAGCCGGTCAGATAGAAAGCATCCGAGCCTTCGATCAGGGTAGTCCATTCGCCCGGGCTGGCGAGCGGCGCGGTGGCGAGGCGGAAGTTTTCGTGGGTGTCGTTGGTATGGACGTAAAGCACGCCATCGCGTTCATCGACGTCATACTCGACCCCGGTACGGCGCGGCGCGACGAGGATCGGCGGGGCCAGCGGATCGTCGGTCTGGAACAGCCGGACCTCGCTCGTCTCGTGGTCCGAGGTGGCCACGACCAGCCACTTTTCGTTCGCCGAAAGCGAGGCACCGACGCGGAAGGCGTCATCATCTTCATGGTACAGCTCGACATCGTCTGCGAGCGGGCGACCCAGCCAGTGCAGCCGGGCGTTATCGGTCCGCCAGCCGTCGTTGACCAGCGAGTAGACCAGCGCCTTGTCCTGCGCGACCCAGACCAGCCCGCCCAGTGTGCCGGGAATTTCGTCAGGCAGGATCGCGCCCGACACCAGATCCTTGAAGTGGACGGTGTAACGCTCTGATCCGTTATCATCGTAGGAATAGGCGAGCAGCTTGCCGTCTGCGCTGGTGGCCAGATCGCCGAGCGAGAAATAGTCCTTGCCCTCGGCCAGTACGGCTTCATCCAGGATCAGCACATCGGCGCTGCCATCCTCGGCACTGCCGACCGGGCGACGCCACCATTTCTTGTATTCGGCCCCTTCCTCGTATTCGATCCAGTAAAGCCAGTCCCCATCCTTCTGCGGGACCGACTTGTCGGCTTCCTTGATCCGCCCGCGCATCTCGGTGAACAGCGCTTCGATCAGCGGCTGGTGCGGGGCCATGCGCGCCTCAAACCAGGCGTTCTCCGCCTCAAGATGGCCGAGCACTTCATTATTGGTGACTTGGGGATAGCCGGAATCGCGCAGCCAGGCGTAATCATCCGCGACGGTCGTGCCATGCAGGGTGAAGCTGTGCGGGCGTTTTGCTGCGACGGGGGGGCGCTGCGCCGCGTCGGCCGATTGGGTCAGGGTGGAATTGGTCATCGCTCGCATCTATGTTGCAGGCATGACCCCCGCAAGCCGGAAGCATGCCCCATGTTGATGAACACGCACGAAGCCCGCCTCGACGCGCTGCGCAAGGAACTGAAGAACCGGGGGCTCGACGGTTTCGTCGTCCCGATCTCGGACGAGCACATGAGCGAGTACGTCGGGGCCTATGCCCAGCGGCTGGCGTGGCTGACCGGGTTCGGCGGATCGGCGGGCACGGCGGTGGTGCTGACGGATACGGCGGCCGATCCGGCGGCGGCCATGTTCGTCGATGGACGCTATACCCTGCAGGTGCGCGATCAGGTGGACGGGCGGCTCTATGCCTATGAAAGCGTGCCGCAGACCAGCGTGGCCAAATGGCTGGGCGCGCACGCGCCAGAAGGCGCTCGGATCGGCTATGATGCCTGGCTGCATTCGCGCCCCTGGACCGAGGCGGTGGGCAAGGCGCTGGCAGCGCGCGGGGGCACGCTGGTCCCGGTCGACGGCAATCCGGTGGACGCGGTGTGGCAGGACCGCCCCGCCCCCTCCCCCGCTCCGGCGCTGGTCCACGGCCAGGAGTTCGCCGGAGAGGCAAGCGAGGTGAAGCGCGCGGCAGTGGCCGAATGGCTGACCGCGAAAGGCATCGACGCGACGGTCATCACCGCGCTCGATTCGATCGCCTGGCTGCTCAACGTGCGCGGCGCGGATGTCGAGCGCACGCCGGTGGCGCTGTCCTATGTCATCGCCCATGCTGACGGCACCGCCGAATTCTTCATTGCCGAGGAGAAGGTCACCCCCGAACTGCGCCAGCACCTGGGCAACGCGGTGACCCTGCGCCCGCGCGACGCTTTCGAAGAGGGCTTGCGCACCCTTGCCGGCAAGCGCGTCGCGGTCGATCCCGAACGCGCGGTCAACGCCATTTTCGACGTGCTGCGCGGGGCCGGGGCGACGCTGGTCGAGGAGCGCGATCCGACCGTGCTGCCCAAGGCGATCAAGAACGCGGTGGAGCAGCAGGGACACCGCGATGCGCAGGCCGCTGACGGCGCGTCGGTCACCCGGTTCCTGCGCTGGCTGGACGAAACCGCGCCGGGCGGCACGGTAACCGAGATGGCGGCGGCCGATCGGCTGGAGCAGTGCCGGGCCGAAGGCGGCGACTTGCGCGACCTTTCGTTCGACACGATTTCGGGCGCGGGCCCCAATGGCGCGGTGGTGCATTACCGGGTGTCGGAAGAAACCAACCGCACGATCGAGCCCGGATCGGTGTTCCTTGTCGATTCGGGCGGGCAATATCCGCAAGGCACCACCGATATCACCCGCACCGTGTGGATCGGCCCCGGCGAACCGGCCGCGGAGGTGAAGGATCGCTATACCCGCGTGCTCAAGGGCCACATCGCCATCGCCACCGCCGTGTTTCCGCAAGGGACGACCGGCAGCCAGCTTGACGCGCTGGCCCGCGTTTCGCTGTGGCAGGCCGGGCTCGACTATGCGCACGGCACCGGGCACGGGGTCGGCAGCTTCCTGTCGGTCCACGAAGGGCCGCAGCGCATTTCCAAGGCGGCCGGGGGTCAGGCCGGATCGGATCAGGAACTGATGGCGGGCATGATCCTCTCGGACGAGCCCGGCTACTACAAGACCGGCGAGTACGGCATCCGGATCGAGAACCTGATCCTCGTCGAACCGCGCGAGATCGCCGGGGCGGAAGGCGCGTTCCTAGGTTTCGAGACGCTGACGCTGGTGCCGATCGACCGCCGCCTCGTCGAACCCGCGCTGCTCAACGCCGACGAGGTGGCATGGTGGAACGCCTATCACGCGAGGGTACTGGAAGTGATCGGGCCCCGGCTGGAAGGCGCGGATCGCGCGTGGCTCGAAGCGCAATGCAAGGTGCTTTGAGTGACCGGACCGGCTGACCTGCGCACTTGCCCCGTCCACCTCGGCCTTGGCGCGCGGGTGATACCGCAGCCGCCGTTCACCGGGATGGAATGGTACGCCGAATATGCCCGGCGTACCGAGGCCGACGGGCGCGAAGGGCGGCTGGTCAGCCTGTATGACTTCGCCGAAAGCTGGACTTCCTGGGAAATGCACCCGGAGGGCGAGGAACTGGTGGTCTGCCTGTCCGGGACCATTACCCTGATTCAGGAAGCGGCCGACGGCGCGATCGGCACGGTGGTACTGGCGGCGGGGCAGTATGCGATCAACCCCGCCGGAGTGTGGCATACCGCCGACGTATCCGGCCCGGTGACTGCACTGTTCGTGACCGCCGGCATCGGCACGCAGCATCGCGAGCGTGAGGTCTAGGGCGTGATGACGTTTGACTGCACCACCTGCTCCTCCACCCTTAAGGGGGGAGGTTGGGAGGGGGGTGTACCCCGGCGGGGAGGGGACGTGCGAGATAACGTCATCAGACTCTAGAGCATTGACCCCAGCGTGTAAAAGTGCACCGTGACGCTGTCGCCGCCATGAACAGCGCGGCCCAAGTGACACATTTGGCGACAATAAACCCGCCCCCCGGCAAACTTACGCGACAGTTGATCGTTACAAACGTCATCAGAGAGCCGCGCGGATTGTCGTTCCCCGCCCTTCCCCCACGCGCCTCGTGGCTCTCACCCATTTCCCGATCGGGAGCAGAGGACACACACCATGAAAACGACCATAGCAAAAACCCTGCTGGCGCTTTCCGCCGGCACCCTGGCGATCGGCAGCATCGCCTATGCGCAGATGCCCGAGGGCCACGAACGCCCGAAGATGGATGCCAACGGCGACGGCGTCATCACCCGCGCGGAATCGCAGGCCGCAGCCGAGGCGATGTTCACCCGCATGGACGTCAACAAGGACGGCAAGCTCGACAAGGCCGACCGTGAAGCACACATGACCGAGATGAAGACGAAGATGTTCGCCAGGCTCGATGCCAACGGCGACGGTTCGATCTCACGCACCGAGTTCATGGCGGCCGGACCGATGGGCCACGGCGGACCTGACGGCCCGCCCCCTCCGGGCGATGACATGGCCGGAATGGATCATGGCAAGCCGGGCGGCAAGCACGGCGGCGGTCACCATGGCCGGGGTCATCGCGGCATGGGCGGCGGCATGGGCATGATGATGGCCAAGATGGCCGACACCAACAACGATGGTGCCGTCAGCAAGGCCGAGTTCATGGCCGCAGCCACCAAGCACTTCGACGAGGCCGACGCCAACAAGGACGGCAAGATCACCAAGGAAGAACGCCAGGCCATGCATCAGAAGATGCGCGCCGCCTGGAAGGATCGCCGTGGTGGTGGTGATGCCCCCGACGGCCCCGGCGCGCCTGACGACGACGGCGAATAGGCCGGGCTGTACGGAACCGGACACTGTGTAATACCAAGGATCGTTGATCCGAACGCGTAGCCCTCTCCCCTTCAGGGGAGAGGGTTGGGAGAGGGGGATGGCACCGCTTCGCCCCCTCTCTACTCCGGCTAGGCGGGCAAGCCGCCAAGCCTGCGTATCTCTCCCCTGAAGGGAAGAGAGCGACATGGGTCGAAGTTATTGAGACTTGGTATAAAAGAGACGCGAAAGCGCAGAGAGATGAACCGATGAACGATTTCGCGTCCCAGACCGTGCTGCTGGTCGATGACGAAGCCGCCCTTCGCGAACCCCTGGCGGACTATCTCGTCCGCCAGGGGTTCGCCGTGGTGCAGGCATCGAGCGCTGCCGAGGCGCGCACCCACTTGCGCGATGCCGGCAAGGGTGCCTCCGCCGCCGGGGTGCCGGATCTTGTATTGCTGGACATCATGATGCCCGGCGAGGACGGCCTTTCGCTGTGCCGCCATCTGGTCGAAGCCAAGGACATCCCCGTCATCCTGCTGACCGCGCGCGGTGAGGCGACCGATCGCATCGTGGGGCTGGAGATCGGCGCTGACGACTATGTGGTAAAGCCGTTCGAACCGCGCGAGCTGGTCGCCCGCATCCGCAGTGTCCTGCGCCGCGCATCGCGCAGCCCCGCCGCCCCGGCCGAGAACGAGGTCTTCGCCTTCGAAGGCTGGCAGCTCGATCCGCTCAAGCGCCGCCTGATCGCCCCCGACGGGGCGGTCGTCGCGATTTCATCCGTTGAATTCCGCCTGCTGATGGCCTTCGTCGAACACCCGCGCCAGGTGCTGGATCGCGACCGCCTGCTAGACATGGTGCAGGGTCGCGAGGCGCACCTGTTCGATCGTGCGGTCGATAACCAGGTCAGCCGCCTGCGCCGCAAGATCGAGGTGGACAGCCGCAGCCCGCAACTGATCCAGACCGTGTGGGGCGGCGGCTACATGCTGGCCGCCGATGTCCGCCGGATGATGCTGGACATCCCGTGAAATGCCTTGGAGCCTCGCTGCCCAGGCCGCTGTCGTTCCTGCGCCCGCGCAGCCTGATGGGGCAGATGATGTGGGCGGTGGCCGTGGCGCTGCTGCTGGTGCAGGGCCTGGGCGCGGCGCTGGTCTATCGCGCCCAGCGCGAAAGCTACGAGCACGGCATGCTCAACGCTGCGGCGATGAGCCTCCTGACCGAACGACCGGGCGGCAGCCGGCCCACCCTCATGCGCGGCCGACCGTTCGGTCCGCCACTGGGGGGGCCGCCCCCGCGCCGGTTCCGGCTTGAAAGCAACGCCGCGCTGCCCGTCGCCGCAGCCGAGCGGCGCGATCGGGACGCCGAGGAAGAGTTGCGCGCGATCCTGGCGGAACAGAGTTTTGCCATCGAACGGATCGAGGTGGTCCACCGCACGATCGGTGCCGATCCCGTCGCCCGGTCAGGCGTGGCGTTCCATGCGCGGGTACGCGACATGCCGCCGGACATGATCCACGACATGATGGCGCAGCACTTGCTGGTCGTCGCGGTCAAGCCGCAAGGGCAGAGCGACTGGCTGATCGCGCGGGTCCGTTCGCCACGCGCCGAGCGGATCCTGCTGGGCCCGCTGATCCTCCAGACGCTGATGATCTACATCGTGCTTTTCGGCGCGGTGGCGCTGATCCTGCGCCGCATCACCCGCCCGCTGGCGGCGCTGACCCGCCGCGTCGAACGGTTTGCCGCCAGCCCAGACGTCATCGGCCAGCTCCCCCCGTCGGGGCCCGAGGACATGCGCCACCTGATCGTCGCCCATAACGCGATGGAACAGCGCATCGCCTCGATGCTGGACGAGAAGGACGTGATGCTGGGGGCCATCGGCCATGACCTGAAGACCCCGCTGACAGCCCTGCGCGTCCGCATCGAATCGGTCGAGGACGAGGGCGAGCGGCGGCGGATGGCGGGCACGATCGAGGATATCGTGCGCACGCTGGACGATATCCTCTCGCTCGCCCGCGTCGGCCGGCCCAGCGATCCGCGCGAACGCACCGAAGTCTCCGCCCTCGTCGCCTCGGTGGTCGAGGAATACGAGGATATGGGCGAGCCGGTGGACCTGGGCGATACCCGGCGCATCGTCGCCGAACTGCGCCCGACCTGGCTGCGCCGGGCGCTGCGCAACCTGATCGGCAACGCGCTGCGCTACGGCCAGCGGGCGCAGGTCACCCTGCGGCGCGAGGGTGCGCTGGCGGTGGTCGAGATCGAGGACGATGGCCCCGGCATCCCCGACGACCAGATCGGCGCGATGATGGACCCGTTCATCCGCGGTGACCCTTCGCGCAATTCCGCAACCGGCGGCGCAGGCCTGGGCCTGTGCCTTGCCCGCGCCATCGCCGACCAGCACGGCGGCGCGCTGATCCTGAAGAACCGCCGCGACGGTGATGGGCAGGTGGTGGGGCTGACCGCGAGGCTGGAGATTCCGGCGGCGGTCTAACTTGCTGGTGCAGGCTATCGCCTGCCATGACCTATGGTTAGCGCTGCAAGTCATTGATATAGGATTTCGTTAGAAGCTCTACGGGGTGGGAAGGTGCGATTCTTCTGGCAAGCATGTTGTCTGGCGTTGCTGCAGTTCGCACCAATCATGGCGCGAGCGTCAGAGGGTGACGCTTCAAATCCTGAAATCGCTGCTGCGAGCGCTATCCCGGCCGACGCTAATCTCATCGTCTATCGGAAATATGCAGAGCCAACAGCATGGATGCCGACTGTTAAGATTGATGGGGTGAAAATTGCGGCAGTCCCGAACCGCCACTTTGTCGCAACGAAGGTGGCCCTGGGTGCGCACAAAGTTGCGCTCAGTTGGCCGCTCCTGTCTGGACAAAGGAATGCCGAGATGGATTTCACCGTGGTTGCAGAAGAGAGGCAGTTTTTCGAAGTCACCGGGACCAGCCGGGTGAGCGGTGGTGGCGCAGGCTACCTGACGTTCAATATGGGGTCCGGAATCGCCCAGGTAAAAGCCGATTACGCCGAGAAAACTATCCAGGAATGTTGTCGTTTGAAACCCGTCAAAGAAGCATCGCCGAAGTAGCTATACGCCTATTGACGGCAGGCAAGGGTATCGCGCGATGGCGGGTCGGTGCCGGACGAGCCGCCCCACTTAAGGCACCAGCACCGTATCCACCGCGTCCGACAGGATGCCCGGATAGTCCATCGTGTAATGCAGCCCCCGGCTCTCACGCCGCTTGAGCGCGGAACGGACGATCAGACCGGCGGTCTGCAGCAGGTTGCGCAGTTCGATCAGGTCGGTCGAGACGCGGAAGTGGCTGTAGTATTCCTGTGTTTCGGTGTTCAGCAATTCGATGCGGTGCATCGCCCGTTCGAGCCGCTTGGTGGTGCGCACGATGCCGACGTAGTTCCACATGAAGCGACGGATCTCGGTCCAGACCTGCTTGATGACCACTTCCTCGTCAGAATCGGTTACGCGGCTTTCGTCCCAGGCGCGGATCGGCGGGGGGGCATCGAAGGCGTCCCAGTGATCGAGGATGTGCGCCGCCGCCGCATCGCCGAACACGAAGCATTCGAGCAGCGAGTTGGATGCCAGCCGATTTGCCCCGTGCAGCCCGCTCTCGGTGCATTCCCCGGCGGCATAGAGGCCGGGGAGATCGGTGCGCCCCTCCAGATCGATCAGCACCCCGCCGCAGGTATAGTGCTGCGCCGGCACCACCGGGATCGGCTCCTTGGTCATATCGATGCCAAGACCCAGCAGCTTTTCGTAAATGGTCGGGAAGTGACACTTCACGAAATCGGCCGGCTGATGGCTGATGTCGAGGTGGACGTAATCAAGGCCATAGCGCTTGATCTGATCGTCGATCGCGCGGGCGACGACATCGCGCGGGGCCAGCTCGGCACGCTCGTCGTAATCGGGCATGAAGCGGTGCCCGGTCAGCGGATGGCGCAGCCGCCCGCCCTCGCCGCGCACGGCTTCGGTGATGAGGAAGTTCTTGACCTCCAGATTGTAAAGGCAGGTCGGATGGAACTGCATCATCTCCATGTTGGAGACGCGCGCGCCGGCCCGCCAGGCCATGGCGATGCCATCGCCGGTGGCACCGCGCGGGGCGGTGCTGAACTGATAGACCCGCCCGGCCCCGCCAGTGGCAAGTATGGTGGCGCGCGCGGTATAGGCTTCGACCCGGCCGGTCTCCTCGTTCAGGGCATAGACGCCCCAAACCCGTCCGGACCCAGAGTAGCGCAGTTCGTGCCGCCCGGTGATGAGATCGATGCACGAGCGGTGGGGCAGCAGGGTGATGTTGGGATTGGCCAGCGCGGCGCGCAGCAGCGCCTCCTGCACTGCCGACCCGGTCGCATCATCGACATGGACGATCCGGCGATGCGAATGCCCGCCTTCGCGCGTCAGGTGCAGCGCATTGCCTTCGGTGTTGAACGGTACGCCCAGATCGATCAGCCGCTGGATCGCCAGCGGCGCGCGTTCCACCACGAACTCCACCGTTTCGCGCCGGTTGAGGCCCGCCCCGGCGACCATGGTATCGCGGATATGCTCGTCGAAGGTATCGCCTTGGTCGAGGACAGCGGCGATTCCCCCTTGGGCCCAGGCGGTCGATCCGCCGGACAATCCGCCCTTGGCCAGCACCAGCACCCGTCGCTCTTCCGCCAGCGCCAGCGCCGCAGTGAGCCCGGCGGCACCGGAGCCGACAATCAGGACATCGACAGGTTCTTCAACGGATTCAGCATATTCCATCACCGGACCTTGCCGGGACTTGCGCCGTCACGCAAGATTTTGCGCACTGCAGCATGAAGGTCGTTGCCACCCTGCGCTATTACGTATATTTAACGTAGCGGATTGCGGCGCGTCACGGGTAGCCGCAATTGCAACCGCCTCCAGAACGAAGCCTTAATGGCAGTTAACTTGTGTGTCGTATCAAGTTATCGGCCTCTCTACGCAAGGTTCTACCCGAGATGCGCCCGTTTTTTTGTAAACTGAACAGACATCGACCGATACGCTCGAAAGTAACTTGGGACGGGCTGTCCTATGTCAGCAAGTGTCAGGATTGCGGTCAGCCGATTCACCGCCAGCGGCACCGCGTGTGGCGCAAGGAAACCGAAGTCGAAGCCTGATTCGCCGCGCGTAGTACCGTCATGCGCCCGGGCGCTGGTCGCCCGAGGTGAGCGATACGAACACATCCTCGAGGTCCGCCTCGCGGGTGGTGACGTCGATGATGCCGAATCCCTGTCCCTGCACGGCGGCGAGGATTTCGCCGGCGCTGGCGGCGTCCTTGTCGTAAGTGATCTCCAGCCCGCGCTCGCCCATGACCTGGCTCTTGAGGATGCCGGGATGGCTGGGCAGCGCCGCGATGTCGCGATCGAGCGTCAGCGCCAGGATCTTTTCGCGCGCCATGCCCACCAGTTCGCGGGTGGGCTTGTTGGCGATCAGTTCGCCGTGGTTGATGATGGCGATGCTGTCGCACAGTTGCTCGGCCTCTTCGAGGTAGTGCGTGGTCAGGACGATCGTCACGCCTTCGCGGTTGAGTTCGGTGACGAGATCCCAGAGCTGACGGCGCAGTTCGACATCGACCCCGGCGGTCGGCTCGTCCAGCACCAGCACGGGCGGCTGGTGGACCAGCGCCTTGGCGATCAGCAGGCGGCGCTTCATCCCGCCCGACAGCGTCCGCGCATAGGCATCGCGCTTGTCCGACAGGTGAACCGCGCGCAGCAGTTCCTCGCTGCGCCGCAGCGCCTTGGCGACGCCGTAGAACCCCGCCTGGTTCTCCAACACTTCGTAAGGGGTGAAGAACGGATCGAAGACGATCTCCTGCGGGACGATCCCGATCGAGCGCTTGGCGTTGCGCTGGTCGCGATCGATATCGAAGCCCCAGATCGAAACCGACCCGGACGACTTCCTCACCAGCCCGGCCATGATGTTGATGAGCGTGGACTTGCCCGCCCCGTTCGGGCCGAGCAGGCCGAAAATCTGCCCCTCGGGCACATCGAACGACACGCCTTTCAGCGCCAGCTTGCCTTCGGCCTCCCCCGCCGGCGCATAACGCTTGACGACATCGCGGATGGATATGGCGGCTTCGGGCTGGGCGGCTAGGGGCTGGGGGGAGGCGCTGGACATGCCCCGCATGTGGCGCACGAACGCCCGCACGTAAAGGGGCGCTCAGGGACGAGCAGCCGTCTGGAAATCGCCGGAGCGTGCTGCTATGAGCGCGACCATGATCAACCCGCCCGAAACCGTCTTCACCGATTCCCACCGCGTCAGTTGCGACGGCGCTGCCGAAATCCGCACCGCCGGGGGTTACCAGCCCGCCGCGCTGGGCCATCCGCGCGTGTGGCTGGAGATCGACGAAAAGGGCTTCGTCGAATGCGGCTACTGCGACAAGCGCTTCGTCCTCAAGGGCGGCCCGGCCGACCAGCAGGCGGCATAAGCCAAAGCACCGGCGCGGCCTTTCGCATCCGCAAAAGCGCGCCTATATCCGGCGGCATGACCAGCACCGATCCGCGTTCGCTCCTCTATCGCCAGCTCACCCCCGAAGACGCGCAGGCGCTTGCCGCCGAAACGCTCTCGGCCTGCGAAGACGGCGAGCTTTACATGCAGCTCATCGCCAGCGAGGCCTTCGGCTTCGATGACGGGCGGCTGAAGACGGCAGACTATTCGCGCGACGCGGGCTTTGGCCTGCGCGGCGTGTCCGGCGAAATGACCGGCTTTGCCCACGCTAACGAGATCAGCGCATCGGCCATCCGCCGCGCCGGCGAGACGCTGCGCCTGCTCGATCCGGCATCGGGTGCCCGCCCGCCCGCGCCGCGCCACAACAACCGCCACCTCTACACCGATGCCTCGCCGCTCGATCTGGTGCCGTTCGCCGAAAAGGTGAAGCTGCTGGAGACGATCGACGCCACCGCCCGCGCCCGCGATCCGCGCGTTTCGCAGGTCAGCGCGAGCCTGGCGGCAAGCTGGTCGGTGGTGGAAATCGTGCGGCCGGACGGCTTTGTGGCGACCGACGTGCGCCCGCTGGTGCGGCTCAACATCTCGATCGTGGCGGAAAGCAACGGCCGGCGCGAAACCGGATCGTTCGGCATGGGCGGACGCTGGCTTTACGACGATCTGTTCAAGCCGGAAAACTGGAACGAGGGGATCGACACCGCGCTGGCGCAGGCGCTGGTCAACCTTGAAAGCGTGGAGGCCCCCGCGGGCGAGATGACGGTGCTGCTTGGCCCCGGCTGGCCCGGTGTGATCCTGCACGAAGCCGTCGGCCACGGCCTTGAAGGCGATTTCAACCGCAAGGGTACCTCCGCCTTCGCCGGCCGGATTGGCGAGCGCGTGGGGGCGCCGGGCGTGACGGTGGTGGATGATGGCTCGATCTTGTCGCGGCGCGGCTCGCTGTCGATCGACGATGAAGGCACGCCGACGCAAGAGACCGTGCTGATCGAGGACGGCATCCTCAGGGGCTACATGCAGGACCGCCTCAATGCCCGGCTGATGGGCGTGGAAGCCACTGGCAACGGCCGCCGCGAAAGCTATGCCCACGCGCCGATGCCGCGCATGACGAACACCTTCATGAAAGCCGGCAACGACGATCCCGCCGAACTGCTGAGCCGTGTCAAGAACGGCATCTATGCCAAGAGCTTCGGCGGCGGGCAGGTCGATATCGTTTCGGGCAAGTTCGTGTTCTCCTGCACCGAAGCCTACAAGGTGGAAAATGGCCGGATCGGTGCCCCGATCAAGGGCGCGACACTGATCGGCGACGGCCCTTCGGTGCTCACCCGCGTTTCGGGCATCGGCAACGATCTGGAACTGGACCGGGGCGTCGGCGTCTGCGGCAAGGGCGGCCAGAGCGTTCCGGCCGGCGTCGGCCAGCCGACCCTGCTGATCGACGGCATCACGGTGGGCGGCACGGCTTGATGATTTCACGCGGAGACGCGGAGGCGCAGAGATGTCGCTCGGCGCCGCAGGCTCTCTCGCTATTCAACGTGGAGCCATACGCACCCTTGAATTGGAAGGCGGCAAAGCCGCAATCGCAACCCCTCTGCGCCTCCGCGCCTCCGCGTGACCCCCTCTTCCCTCACTCCGACATTCGTCGCCGCTAAGGTCCGGTTCAGCCGACTCCGTCTAGGACGCAAGGCAACCATAGAACCGGACTGGAACCTGGCCATGACCCCCTCATTCTCGAAAATTGCCCGATCGGCCGCAATGGCGGCAACGCTTGCGCTGGGGCTGGCCTCCGTGCCCGCCGTTCAGGCGGCTCCCAAGCTGACCGGCGAGGAACGCCTCGCCAAGATGCTGGAGGGCCGCGTTGCCGGTGAGCCGGTGTCGTGCATCTCGCTCTACCAGACGACCGACACCACCGTGATCGACGGCACCGCCATCGTCTACAAGGTCGGCTCGACTTATTACGTCAACCGGCCGAGCAACGCGAAATCGTTGCGTGACGACGACGTCATGCTGGTGAAACTGCATTCCTCGCAGCTCTGCTCGGTCGACATCGTCGAGACCCGCGATCGCTCGACCATGATGTACAACGGCTTCGTCGGGCTCGACAAGTTCGTGCCCTATCGCAAGGTGAAGCACTGACGAACGCTGCGATGCGCGCCACCATCGCGCGCATCGCGCTAGGCCTGTTCTACGGGATCGCCGGCGCGCTCCATCTGGCGCTGCCGGCCCCGTTTATCGCCATTGTCCCGCCATGGGTGCCTGCCCCGGCGCTGGTGGTCCTGCTGACCGGCCTCGCTGAACTGGCCGGCGCGGCCGGGCTGCTCCAGCCGTGGTCCGCGCCCTTGCGCCGCGCGGCGGGGTGGGGGCTGGCCCTCTATGCGCTGTGCGTGTGGCCGGCCAACGTCCAGCACATGCTGATCGATCTTGCCAGGCCGCCCGGCCACGGCTTGCCGCTGGCCTATCACATTCCCCGCCTTGCCCTGCAGCCACTGCTGATCTGGTGGGCGCTCAAGGCCGGCGGTGCCTGTCCCCGTCGCACGCGCGCGTAAGGCGCGCGCGGGATTTGTGGGTAGGTGGCGCACCCGCGCTTCCCCTTGGCGGCGACCATCCCTATAGGGCTCGATATGTCTGAAACACCCAACACCAACGCCTATGGCGCGGATTCGATCAAGGTCCTCAAGGGGCTCGACGCGGTGCGCAAACGCCCCGGCATGTACATCGGCGATACCGATGACGGTTCGGGCCTGCACCACATGGTGTTCGAGGTATCGGACAACGCCATCGACGAGGCGCTGGCCGGGCATTGCGACCTGGTGCTGATCGAACTCAACGCCGACGGATCGGTCAGCGTCGAGGATAACGGCCGCGGTATCCCGACCGATATCCACTCCGAAGAAGGGGTATCCGCCGCCGAAGTCATCATGACCCAGCTTCACGCCGGCGGAAAGTTCGAGAACACCAGCGACGATAACGCCTACAAGGTTTCGGGCGGCCTTCACGGCGTCGGCGTTTCGGTGGTCAACGCGCTGTCGGAATGGCTGGAACTGACCGTCTGGCGCGACGGCAAGGAACACTGGATGAAGTTCGCGCACGGCGATGCCGTCGGCCCGCTCAAGGTGGTGGGCGATGCCCCTGCCGGCAAGAAGGGCACGCGCGTCACCTTCCTGGCCAGCACCGACACGTTCAAGAACGTGACCGAGTTCGATTTCGAGAAGCTGGAACACCGCTACCGCGAACTGGCGTTCCTCAATTCGGGCGTGCGCATCAAGCTGCGCGATAACCGCCACGAGGAAATCAAGGAACACGATCTCTACTACGAAGGCGGGATCGGCGCGTTCGTGCAGTATCTCGATCGCAACAAGGCCGCGCTGATGGCCCAGCCGATCGCCATTTCCGCCTCCAAGGACGGGATCGGCATGGAAGTGGCGCTGGAGTGGAACGATTCGTATTACGAAAACGTCCTGTGCTTCACCAACAACATCCCGCAGCGCGACGGTGGCACCCACCTTGCCGCGTTCCGCGCGGCGCTGACCCGCACGCTGAACAATTACGCCGAACGCTCGGGGATGCTCAAGAAAGAGAAAGTCACGCTGTCGGGCGATGACATGCGCGAAGGGCTGACCGCGATCGTTTCGGTCAAGCTGCCCGATCCCAAGTTCTCGTCGCAGACCAAGGACAAGCTGGTCTCGTCCGAAGTGCGCCAGCCGCTGGAAAGCCTGATGGGCGACAAGATGAGCGAATGGCTGGAAGAGAACCCGGCTCATGCCAAGGCGATCATCCAGAAGGTGATCGATGCCGCCGCCGCCCGCGAAGCGGCGCGGCGCGCGCGCGAGCTGACCCGGCGCAAGGGGGCGATGGACATCGCCAGCCTGCCCGGCAAGCTGCACGACTGTGCCGAGCGCGATCCCGCCAAGTCCGAAGTCTTCCTGGTCGAGGGTGATTCGGCCGGCGGCTCCGCCAAGCAGGGCCGCAACAGCCACTTCCAGGCGATCCTCCCGCTCAAGGGCAAGATCCTCAACGTGGAGCGCGCGCGGTTTGACCGGATCATCGGCTCCAAGGAAGTCGGCACGCTGATCCAGGCGATGGGCACCGGCATTCGCGACGATTTCAACCTGGCCAAGCTGCGCTACCACAAGATCGTCATCATGACTGACGCCGATGTCGACGGCGCGCATATCCGCACCCTGCTGCTGACGTTCTTCCATCGCCAGATGCCCGAGATCATCCGCGCCGGTCACCTGTTCATCGCCCAGCCGCCGCTCTACAAGGTCAGCAAGGGCCGCTCGGAAGTCTATCTCAAGGACAACGCCGCGCTCGATCGCTATCTGGTCGAAGCCGGGCTTGCCGGGCGGGTGCTGGAAACCAGCGGCGGCGCGCGGTCCGGGCCGGACCTGGAAAGCCTGGTCGAACATGCCGTCCGCCTGCGCAACCTGATGGCCTTCGTGCCGCGCCGCTACGATCCGGTGCTGATCGAGGCGCTGGCGCTGGCCGGTGCGCTGGAACAGGACCTGACCGTCGCCGCCCGCACCGCAGCGCTGGAACGCACCGCGCAGTGGCTGGGCCGGGGCGATCCCGAAGGCAAGTGGAGCGCGCGGCTCAACGAAGAAGGCATCGTCGAAATCGAGCGGCTGTGGCGCGGGGTCACCGATCACCACAAGATCGAGGCGAGCTTCCTCGTCAGCGCCGAGGCGCGCAAGCTGGCGAAGCTCGCCGCCGAGCATGCCGATGCCTATTCCGGGCTCGCCCGCCTTGTCCGTGCCGGGGCGGCGGTGGAAACCAGTGAACCCGAACCGGTCGCCGCCACCGCGACCGAGGATGAAGCCGAGCCGCAGGCTGCCGCACCCGCACCGCGCGCCGCCGCCAGCGACGATGCGATCACCCGGCCCAGCCAGTTGCTCGACGTGGTGCTGGCCAACGGGCGCAAGGGCCTGTCGATCAGCCGCTACAAGGGGCTGGGCGAGATGAACCCGGAGCAGCTTTGGGAAACCACGCTCGATCCGGACAACCGCATCCTGCTTCAGGTGAAGGTGGAAGACGCCGACGTCACTGACGAGATCTTCACCCGGCTGATGGGCGACGTGGTCGAACCGCGCCGCGACTTCATCCAGGAGAACGCGCTCAACGTCGCCAATCTCGACATCTAGGGCAAAACGGATTTATCCATTCATCATCGTCTCCCCGGGCTTGCCCCGGGGTCCCGCTTCTTATGCGGGACTTTCGGGAAAAAGCGGGGTCCCGGGTCGGAGTCCGGGACGACGAAAGGGCGGGCTCGCCACCTGGCGCGGCCAGGTCGAATGGACCGAAGCAAAAGTCGCCGGCCGCGCAGGAACGCTGCCGTCGTTTCAGGGGTTTACCGGACTGGTCCGCAGACGCGGGTGGCAATAATATTGCGGTAGAGTTCGGGTCGGGGTTTCGACGGAAAGGTCAGGCATGGGACAATCATTCGGCATCGCCCCCGGCACCGCCGACTTCGAAATTCTTGCCCATGCGGCGTTCCGGCGCATCCCGGCCCCCTTCGCGCACCATCTTGAAGGCATAGTCGTTTCGATCGAGGAGTTTCCGGATGAGGAAACGGTCGAAGCGGTCGGGCTGGACGATCCCTGGCAACTGACCGGCCTCTATCACGGCCGATCGATGGACGAACAATCGGTGTGGTCAGCCGGCGAATTGCCGCCGCGCATCACCTTGTACCGCCAGCCGCTGCTCGCCGAATGGTGCGAAACCGGGGTGACCCTGGCAGAGCTTGTCACGCATGTCGTGGTGCATGAGGTCGGCCATCACTTCGGCCTGTCCGATGCCCAGATGCACGCACTGGAAGCGCGCGCCGGTTAGGAGCAGAGCCCGCCGCCGCCGTTGCCGACCACCCAGCAGGCGAGCGCCATCAGCAAGCCGGCGTCGCGGTTGGAGCGGAAGCGGGCCAGGACGTTTTCGCCATCGCCCTGCCGCAGGGTCACGACCTGTCCGGCCAGATGGACCGCCATCGGCGCGAGCGCCACGAAGGCCAGCCAGTCCGCCCGGATCATCCAGAACGCCAGGCCCCACATCAGCACCGCCACCGCATAGAACCCGGCCACGCCCCCCGTCACCCGCGCGCCCATGGCGAGGGCAGAGGAGCGGATGCCGACCAGCGCATCGTCTTCGCGGTCCTGCAACGCATAGATGGTGTCATAACCGATGACCCAGGCGATAGAGCCCAGATAGAGCGCGGCGAGCGCGCCAAGGTGGCCGCCGCAGGTATCGACTTCCACCCAGCCGACCAGCGCCCCCCAACTGAACACCAGCCCCAGCCACGCCTGCGGCCACCAGGTGATCCGCTTCATGAACGGGTAGGCGGCGACCGGGGCGATGCTCGCCAGCGCCACCGCCTGCGCCTGCCAGCGCAGTTGCAGCAGGACCAGCAGCCCCACCCCGCACAGCGCCAGCAGCCAGGCCCAGGCCGCGCTGCGCCGGACCCGGCCGCTGGCCACCGGACGGCTGGCGGTGCGCGCGACCTTGCGGTCGAGATCGGCATCGACGATGTCGTTGTAGACGCAGCCCGCGCCGCGCATGGCGATCGCTCCGGCCAGCAGCCACAGCACCAGTTGCCATTGCTGTTCGCCCCCGGCCAGCATCACCCCCCAGACGCACGGCCAGAACAGCAGCCACCAGCCGATGGGCCGATCGAACCGCGCCAGCAACGCGAAATCGCGCCACCGCGCCGGCAGGCGCGCGATCAGGCTGCGATGCTCGCTATCGGGAACTATCTCGGGATCACAGGGCGCAGCGGGCTTGTTCACGCTGCCGCCCTTAATCGATCGTCGCCGCCGTGTCATGGGCCGGTTGCACGCCACCGCCGAACAAGCGACAAGGGCCCGGCCACCCGTCCCCTTGCAGTCGTTCAGCGGATCGCCCCCATGCTTGCAAAAACTCGTCTTATTCCGGCCCTGATGTTGCTCTCCCCCCTCCCCGCCTATGCCGCCGATGAGCCGACGACGCCCGCCGGGCGCGAGGCGCTGGACATCCTGAAAGAGGCGGTGGCCGTGCCCACCGTGATCGGGCGCGGGCAAGTGCCGGTGCTGGCCGAGAAGCTGCGCGCGCGACTCATCACCGGGGGTTTTGCGGCCGACGATGTGCGCTTCGTGCCGGTGGGCGAAACCGGCTACCTGACAGCGCGCTATCCGGGTCGTGACCGCAAGGCCAAGCCGCTGGTGGTGATCGGCCACATGGACGTGGTGGAAGCAAACCCGGCCGACTGGGAGCGCGATCCGTTCACCCCGATCATCGAAGGCGGCTATATCTTCGGGCGCGGGACGAACGACATGAAGGGCGATCTGGCGATGATCGTCGCCGCCGCGATCGATCTCAGGCGCAAGGGCTGGGTACCGGCGCACGATGTCGTGCTCGCCTTTTCCGGCGACGAGGAAACCGCCATGGCGACGACCAAGGCCATGGCCCAGGCACTGTCCGGCGCAGGGCTGGTGCTGAACGGCGATGCCGGCGGCGGCGAGCTGGACAAGGACGGCAAGGCTTATGTCTATTCGATCCAGGCGGGCGAAAAGACTTATGCCGATTACACCCTGACGCTGACCGATCCCGGCGGTCATTCCAGCCGCCCGGGCGCGACCAATTCGATCGCGGCGATGGGCACCGCGCTGGCGAAAGTGTGGGCCAACCGCTTCGCGCCGCAGGTCAGCCCGCTGACCAAGGCCTATCTCGAAGGCACCGCGCCGCGCGCGCCCGCTGACCTTGCCGGGGCGATGCGCGCGTTCGCGGCCAATCCCGGCGACGCAGCCGCAGTGGAAACGCTGTCCGCCAGCCCGGCCTATGTCGGCGTGATCCGCACCACCTGCGTGCCGACCCAGATCACCGGCGGACACGCCCCCAACGCGCTGCCGCAGCGGGTGACGGCCAACGTCAACTGCCGCATCTTCCCCGGCACCAGCCGCCAGGACATCGAGGCACAACTGCGCAAGATCATCGCCGATCCGCAGATCACCATCGCCTTTCGCGACAACGGCACGCTCGAATCGCGCGAATCGCCACTCGACAAGCGCGTGCTCGCGGCCGTTACCAAGGCGGTGCGGGCCCGTGTGCCGGGGCTGGCGATCGTCCCTTCGATGAGCGCGGGCGCGACCGATTCGATGCACTTTCGCGCGCTGGGCATCCCGTCCTACGGCGTCTCCGCCACCTTCATGGACCCGGATGACGATTTCTCGCACGGGCTGAATGAACGCCTGCCGCTGGCGACGATCGATCCCGGCGTGGCGCAGTGGGAAGCCCTGCTGCAAGCGATGGCGAAGTGATCGGGGCACCGCGCTGATGGCCGCTACCCCCGCCTGGCCGCCCCGCAGCGCGCCGCGCCTGTTCGTGCCGGGGCCGCTGGCCGCAGGCGCGCAGCTTTCGCTGGAGGGCGGGCAGGCCCACTATCTCGCCAAGGTGATGCGCGCGAAGCCGGGCGATGCGGTGGTGCTGTGCGATGACATCACCGGCGAATGGGCCGCCGCCGTGGTCGAGGCGGGCAAACGCGATGTCCTGCTGAACGTGCGCGAACGGCTGCGGATACGCGAAGCGGTGCCCGACCTGTGGCTCTGCGCGGCGCTGGTCAAGAAGCCGGCCTTCGATCTGGTGCTGGAAAAGGCCACCGAGCTGGGCGTGGCGCGAGTCCAGCCGGTGCTGACCCGGCGCTGCGTGGCCGACAAGCTCAACGACGAGCGCGCCCGCGCCATCCTGACCGAAGCGGCCGAACAGTGCGCCCGCACCGCCCTGCCCGCGCTGGTCGCACCGGCCAGGCTGGATACGCTGCTCGCCCACTGGCCGGAAGCGCGCACCCTGTTCTTCGCCGATGAACAAGGCGGCGCGCCCGCTGCCGCCGAGTTCGCCGCAAACCCCGGCCCGGCCGCGCTGCTGGTCGGGCCGGAGGGCGGGTTCGACGATGGCGAACGCGCGGCCATTCGCGCCCACCCCCGGGCCCGCGCCATCACCCTGGGCCCGCGCATCCTGCGCGCCGAAACCGCGACGATCGCGGCGGCCGCACTGTGGATGGGCAGCGCCGGAGACTGGTGAAAACACTACGGTGCCGATGCGCCCTTTGTTGCGCGAAGGGCAATTGACTGTTGCCGCAGAAATTATCGCTGGCGAAGCGCAGCGCCGCACCCTACTTCCCGCGCCATGAGCACGCGCGAGGTATCGGATCGGGACGATCCGCTGATCGAAAACCTGTCCCAGCTCGCCGCGCCGATGGCCGCCGGCGAAAAGCCCGCCAGCGCCTGGCGCATCGGCACCGAGCACGAGAAGTTGGTGTACGATACCGGCGATCGCCACGCCCCGTCCTATACCGAGCCGGGCGGCATCCGCGACCTGCTGATGGCGCTGACCGAATTCGGTTGGGAGCCGATCATCGAAGGCGGCAACGTCATCGCTCTCAAGGGTTCGGACGGCAACGTCAGTCTGGAGCCGGCCGGCCAGCTTGAACTGTCCGGCGCGCCGCTGGAAACGCTGCACGAAACCTGTGCCGAAACCGGCCGCCATCTGGCGCAGGTCAAGACCATCGGCGACCGCATCGGCAAGGGCTATCTCGGCCTCGGCATGTGGCCTGACAAGACCCGTGCCGAACTGCCGATCATGCCCAAGGGCAGGTACGAGATCATGCTGCGGCACATGCCGCGCGTGGGATCGATGGGTCTCGACATGATGCTGCGCACCTGCACCATCCAGGTCAACCTCGACTATTCGTCAGAGGCCGACATGGTGCAGAAATTCCGCACCAGCCTGGCGCTACAGCCGCTGGCCACCGCGCTGTTCGCCAATTCGCCGTTCACCGAAGGCAAGCCCAACGGCTTCCTCTCCTATCGCAGCCATATCTGGTCGGACACCGATCCGCATCGCACCGGCATGCTCCCGTTCGTGTTCGAAGAGGGCTTCGGGTATGAGCGCTATGTCGATTACATGCTCGACGTGCCGATGTACTTCGTGTTCCGCGACGGCCGCTATATCGACGCGGCCGGACAATCGTTCCGCGATTTCCTCGAAGGGCGGCTGCCCGCGCTCCCCGGCGAACGGCCGCGTCTGTCGGACTGGCAGGACCACCTGTCCACCGCCTTTCCCGAAGTGCGGCTCAAGAGCTTCCTCGAAATGCGCGGAGCCGATGGTGGGCCGTGGGGTCGCATCTGTGCGCTGCCGGCGTTCTGGGTGGGGCTGCTCTACGATCAGGGCGCGCTGGATGCGGCGTGGGATCTGGTCAAGGACTGGGACATGGAAGGCCGCGAACTGCTGCGCAGCTCCGTCCCCAGGCTGGGCCTCGACGCGCCGCTCCCCGGCGGCGGCACGCTGCGCCGGATCGCCGGCGAAGTGCTGGAAATCTCGCGCGCCGGGCTCGCCGCGCGCAACCGCCTGAACAGCAGCGGCGACAATGAAACCGGCTATCTGGAACCGCTTGCGGAAATCGTCGCCAGTGGCAAAGTACCGGCGGAGAGGCTGCTCGATCTGTACCACGGCGAATGGGGCGGAGATCTGAGCAGGATATACGAGGTGAAAAGCTTCTGATGATCGTCGTTGCCGGACAGTTTCGCTTTCCCGCCGAGAACCTGGAACTGGCGCGCGCCGCCATGGCGGCTGTGATCGCTGGCAGCCGCGCCGAGGAAGGGTGCCTGCGCTATGCCTTCTCCCAGGACGTGCAGGATCCCTGCGTGTTCCACGTCAGCGAGGTGTGGACCGATCGCCCCGCGTTCGACGCGCACATGACCCAGCCGCACTTCGCCGACTGGCGGGCCTCGGCAGGCAGCCTCGGCCTCCACGATCGCGATGCAACGATCTACGAAGCGGAAGCCGTCCAGACGCTTTAGGAGTTACTCGGCCGGGTGAGCCACCGGCGCGCCGCGTGGCTTGAGCGCTGCGAAGACGCGCGAAAAGCTGCGCGTGATAAGCGCATGTTCGCCCATCCAGGCGTGGTATTCGCGGTACTTGGGATCTTCGGCCAGAAGGTGCGCTTCCTCGGTCTTGGCCCGCCAGAAATAGATCGCGTTGACCACCCCCAGCAGCACGGTGTTACGCACCATGTCGGTCAGCGCGTGGCTGGTTACGAGGAACGGCAGCGTCGACACCCACCAGTAGAGGTTCTTCGACAGATAGGCGGGATGGCGGGTGAAGCGGTACGGCCCGTTGGTCAGCACGCCGCGATAGGTGAGGTTGGAGAACCGGATGCCGAACGCGAAAGTCGCCCAGGCATAGATCGCGGTCAGCGCGGTCATGACCACGACCCACAGCCACAGCAGCGCATCGTGCCCCGCCAGCCAGTACGTCCAGCCGTTGGCGTTGACCGAATAACCGATCACATCCTCGCGGCCCATCGTTGCCCACAACAGCGGGGGATAGCAGATCAGCGCCGCCACCCAGCCCGCCAAAAACGGGTTGCCGCTGCGGATATGGGCATCGAGCGGGCGGAAGGTGCACAAGTAGCCGACCGTGCCGATCTGGACGTCGATCACAAACAGCGCCTCGGTCAACACGGTGCCGATGGCGATCGGATCAGTGGCGATGGCGCTGAAATCGGTTTCGACCACGGCCGAAAAGCCGGGCGGCAGGATCGAAATCATGAAGGCCCCGAAGAACGCCTTGATCATCCAGGCGCGCCAGTGCTTCTTCACCTCGTCCGCGTCCCACGCCTCGCGCCCGATCAGCATCGCGCCGAAGTGCCAGGCGCTATCGCGCGGGTCGATCAGGTAACGGTCCAGCCACAGGACGTAGGGAATCGACAGCAGGAACACCGGCACCGCGCAGGCCCCGATGACTTCCATGGCGAAGAGATACTGCCCGTCCCAGTACCAGCGGCCGATGCAGTAGAAGAACCCGATCCCGGCCCAGGTCGCCCACAGCCCGGCGAGCTTGGTGATCGACACATCGAGCGAGGCGGCGAGCGGTCGGGGGTTGTTCCAGTCGATCCCGGTAGAGGGGCGCAAGTGCACCTTGTCGACCAGCACCGACCATGCGGCCATGGCGCTGGTAGTGAACAGCAGCGCGGCAACGGCGGCATAAGGCCCGCTTAGCGGCGCACGAGGGCCCGGCAGCGCTAGCGCATCGGCGATTACCGGCCACGACCGGCAAACCAAAATCCACGCGATCAACGCGACGATGCCGCAAACGCCGACCGCGACGGAGACATCGCTGGACGGCCGGGCGGCGGGACCTGAACCGATACGGGAACTGGGGCTGGTCATGTCCCGGTCCTAGCGGCAATTGGTTAAGAGCCGGTGAGGCACCCTTGGCCGGCCGGATTCGCCGGCCGGGCGCAGGGCAATCTCAACTGAAATCGCCTATCCGTATTGGTCACCCTGAACTTGTTTCAGGGTCTATCGTGCCGCCGGCCCGGACGCTGAATGGTGCTGGACGCCGGAACCAAGCCCTATTCGACGGTGGGGCAAACCGAGCAATGGATGCTGAAACAAGTTCAGCATGACCAAGCTGCGTGTAAGCTCGTCATATGCGATCGCCCGCGGCCGGGTGGCGGCGCTTACCGGAAGGCGCTGATCTTGCCGTCGTCGTCCAGCACATAAAGCGTGTTGTTCGCCACCACCGGGGCCAGCGACACGCCGCTATCGAGATCGCGGTAGTGGGTATAGACGCCGGTGGTCGGATCGACCCAGCCCAGATCGCCTTCGTTGTTGGCCACCCACAGCTTGTTGCCAGCCAGGATCGGACCGACCCAGAAGAACGCGCCCTTGCGCTTCTTGACGCTCTTGTAGCGGGTCAACTGGGTCAGCCAGCGGACTTTGCCGGTCGCCCGCTGGATGGCGAGGATTTCGGCATGATCGTCAAGCGTGAACACCCAGTCGCCGGCGAGCGCCGGGGTGGAGATGCCTGCGAGGTTGAGTTCCCAGATGCGCTGGCCGGTGACCAGTTCATAGGCGGCCATGCGACCGCCCTGGCCCAGCGCATAGACGCGGCCATTATCGATGATCGGATCGGCATCGACATCGGTCAGGCTGCCGACCTCGGTCGAGATCGAGGTGCGTGCCAGCGCATCGGACCACAACTGGCGGCCGTTTTCATAACGGTACGCGACCAGCTCGCCCGAGGAATAGCCGGCGATCACGGTGCCCTGCCCGGCGGCGGGAGCGGCAACGCCGAACACGCCCGACTGCGAGGTGGAGCCCGATTCGTTCCACAGCGATTTGCCGGTTTCGACGTCGAGCGCGAAGATCTGGTTGTCCTGCGTGGTCACGTAGACCGCGCCGAAGCCGATCGTCGGCGCGCCGCGCATGGGCCCTGCCGGCTTGACCTTCCACAATTCGTTGCCGTTGGCCGGATCGAGCGCCGCCACTTCGCCGATGCCGGTGGTGACGAACAGCTTGCCCGCATCGAAGCTGACCCCGCCGCCGAACACGGACGACGAACCATCACCGCTGACCGAAAAGCTCTTCTTCCAGATGGCACTGCCGGTCTCGGCGTTCAGCGCGCTGACCTGCCCCTCGGTATCCATGACGTAAAGCGTGCCACCGGCGATCACCGGGGCTGCAGCAAGGCGGCGCTTGTTCGACGATCCGGAGACCGATGCCGTCCACACCCGCTGCGGCGCGTCGCCCAGCGCGAGATGGCCGTAGCTCTTGCTGGCGGAACCGCCCGCTTGCGCCCAATCGGCGTTGGCCTGCGCCGGCGGCAGCACCACCGTCACCCCGGCCAGCGCGCCATCGACCTTGGCACCGCTTTCGATGCGCGACAGGATCGGCACCCGTTCGCCGACGGTGGGGGTCTTGGGACCGCCCTTGCCGCCGAAAATCTTGCACCCGGACAGACCTGCAAGCAGGGCCACCGCGATCAGCGGCAGCGCCTTGCGGCGCAGATTGGAACTGCCTGCGTTCATTCGCTTACCCTCACCCATTCTTGTCGGCTCCGGTCTCGCCTGCCGGGCCGGTTTCGTCCAGCGGCTGACCCCGTTCATCCACCACATCATCCAGCGAATCGGCACCCAGCACACCGGCAAGCTGGCCGGCGCGGCTGCGCAGGCTATCGGACACGGACTTGTCCTTGGCGATGGCGGCCAGCAACTGGCCGGCCTGATCCGGGTTGCCCTGCTTGAGATAGGCCATCGCCACCAGTTCCCCGGCGACCCCGAACCAGGCATTGCCCGGCGCGGCCAGCGGCTTGAGCCGGTCTATCACCGCCTGCGGCTTCATCGTGCCGAAGCTGGCGGCAACTTGGCGCACGGTTGCCAGATCGCGCAGCGGCTGCGGCGCATCGGCATTTTCGGAGACGGTGCGGTAAAGCTTGATCGCTTCGTCCGGGCGCTTGAGTTCGAGCGCGATGCCCGCCTGCAGCAGCCGCGCCAGTTCGGCGTTGCCGCCCGTGCCCTCGGCAATCAGCGGATTGAGCTTGGCCTTGGCATCGGCAAACTTCGATGATTGCGCCGCGTCGATCGACTGGACCAGTTGCTCGGCATTCAGATCGCGCGCTTTCTTCTGCTCGTGATCCCAGAACAGGTAGCCGCCGAAAGCCGCCAGGCCGACCACCACCGCGGCGATCACGGCCTTGCCGTAAGTGCGGTAGAACCCTTCGACCTGATCGTGCCGCAGGGCATCGTCCACCTCGCGCAGGAAGACTTCCTGCTGGGCGGCCTGCCGCTGGGCCGCCTTGTCGCCGGATGGGGGATTTGTCGGGGTCAGGGCCAAGATCGAGCGCTTTCTTGCGGAACGGGTGCGGCATCCGCCGCGAAGCGGGCTGTTTAGGCGGCGTTGCGCGGGTTTTCAACGAGATTGATCGGTTGGGGCCGGACAGGTGAAGGCTCTCTGAACAAGCGTCAGGGAAACGTGGCGCGACCCATCGCTTCGGCATAGACGGCGCGGTAAGCGGCGATCATCGCCTCTTCGTCATACAGGGCAAGCGCACGGGCGCGATTGTCCGCGCCGATTTGGGTCCGCGCGCCGTCATCCTCCGCCAGCTCGGCCAGCGCCGCCGCCAGCGCCGCCTCGTCGCCCGGCGCGGTGATGAACGGGCGGTTGGAATCGGCCACCATCGCCGCGACATCGCCGACGGCCGGCGAGACGACGGGCAAGGCGGCAGCCATCGCCTCCACCACCGAGATCGGGAACTGCTCGCTATCGGAAGACAGCGCGAACAGGTCCATCAGCCCGACCGCACCGGCCGGATCGGCCACGAAGCCCGGCAGATGCACGCGGTTTGCCAGGCCAAGCGCCGCCGCTTGCGCCACGATGGCCCCGCGCTCCGGCCCTTCGCCCAGGATCACGAGTTGCCAGTGCGGCGGCAGAGCGGCAAAGGCGCGCACCAGCCGGGGCAGGTTCTTCACCGCGCGCAGGCCCGCCAGCGTGCCGACCCAGCGATCATCCGGATGCTTGACCAGCCCCGGCAGCGCATCGGCAGCGGGTTTGCGGGCATAGGCGGCAAGCGCGATGCCGTTGATGATCAGCCGGGTCCGCTGCGGCGGCTGGTGCCAGGCGTCCAGTGCGATCGCCTGCAACCGCTGCGAGGGCACGACCAGCGCCGAAGCGCGGCCGAGTGCGATCCGCCGGAACCAGTTGCGGCGGGGCATGAGCCCGCCCGCCTCGTCTTCGTTGAACCCGTCCTCGTGATGGACCAGCGGCGGCAGGCCGAGCAGGCGGCCGAACAGCCGGTGCGCCAGCACCGCGTCCATCGCCCCCCAGTTATAGGTCAGCACCAGATCGAACGGCTTTAGCGCGCGGGCGATCCGCAGCAACCGGGCAGGCGTCGGCCGACCCTGGAGACCGGGGAAATCGGCGGGATAATCCACCGCGATATCCGCGCCGATCGCCCGGGCCGCGCCGTAAGCGCCGGGCTGCGCCGACACCACCACGTGATCGATGCCGGGCCCGAACGCTGTCATCAGCCGCGCCGCGCGCAGTTCCTTGCCGCCGGCCGAAAAGCTGGAATGAAGATGGAGGACGCGCAGGCGCGCGGGGCTTTGCGGCAAGATCAGTCCAGGCGAGCCAGCAGCCGATCGATGGCCGCTTCGGCCGCGGGTTCGGACAGGGTGGGGGTGTGGCCGACATCGGGCAGCGTGACCGCTTCGGAGCCGGGTGCGCGGCGGACCATCTCGTCCAGCGTCGCGGCACTGAGGATATCGGACAGAGCGCCGCGCACGAACAGCAGCGGCCGCCCGGCCAGCGCATCGAGCGCGGGCCACATATCCGGGATGGCCGAGGTATCGAAATGAGCGAAGGGTTCGGCGATCTTCATGTCATAATCGAACACGATCCGCCCGTTGCTGCCCAGCGTCATGCGCTGCTTGGCAATGCCCAGCCAGAACTCGAGATCCTGCCCGGGATGCGCCACGGCCTGCGATTCCTCCATCGCCCGCGCGGCATGGACCCAGGTAGGAAAGCTGCGCCCCTGCCCGACGTAATCACGGATGCGTTCCAGCCCCGCTGCTTCCAGCACCGGCCCGATATCGTTCAGCACCGCCCCGGCGATGCGATCGGGCTGGAACAGCGCGAGCCCCATCGTCATCAGCCCGCCCAGCGACGTGCCGACCGAAACGAACCGTTCGATCCCCTCCTGATCGAGCAGCACCAGCAGATCGTCGATATACTGGGCGGGAACGTAGTTGGTCGAATCCTTGGCATATTCGCTATCGCCGCGCCCGCGCAGATCAAGGCACAGCACCCGGCGTTCCGGGGCGATCCGTTCGGCCAGCGTCTCGAAATCGCGGGCGTTGCGGGTCAGGCCGGGCAGGCAGACGACTGGAGCCTTCCCCCCTTCTCCGCCCGCGTAATCCCGGAAATGAAGTTTCAGTCCATCGCGGCTCGACCAGAACCGATCTTCGTAGGCTGCCATGCCGCTTTGCAAAGTCCCTCAACCGCGCGCCTTGATTGGCGGCCGCCGCACGCCCACTATCGCCTGATGCGCAGCGAACCGCAAGCAAGCCCCTATCGCCCCGATCCCGCAATCCTCCCTCTGGCCGGGTGGCTGGGCGATCCGGTGGAAGCCGCCCGCTTCCCCGACCACACCCTGCGCTGGCGCAATGATCGCTGGGCCGCCGCCGTCGGCCTTGGCGATCTGACCGATGCGGAATGGATCGCCCACTTCGGCGAGTTCGTCCCGCTGGCCGATAATTTGCCCGGCCCGCTGGCGCTGCGCTATCACGGCCACCAGTTCCGCGTGTACAACCCTGATCTGGGCGACGGGCGCGGGTTCCTGTTCGCCCAGATGCGCGATGCACAGGGGCGGCTGCTCGATCTGGGCACCAAGGGCTCCGGCCAGACCCCGTGGAGCCGCGCCGGCGACGGGCGGCTGACACTGAAAGGCGCGGTGCGCGAGATCATGGCGACCGAGCTGCTCGAGGCGCTGGGCGTGCCGACGTCCAAGACATTCAGCGTGATCGAGACCGGCGAAAGCCTGTGGCGCGGCGATGAACCTTCGCCGACCCGTTCCGCCGTGCTCGTCCGGCTCGGCCACGGCCATATCCGCTTCGGCAGCTTCCAGCGGCTGATGGTGCTGGAAGAGCCCGATCATGCCGCGCAACTGATCGATTATTGCCTGGCCGCCTTCCCCGGCCCGCCCCCGCCCACCGATGCGCCGGGCCGCGACGAGCCGGCGGTGCGGCTGCTGCATCAGGTGGTGGAGCGCATGGCCGATCTGGCCGCCGCCTGGATGGTTGCCGGGTTCGTTCACGGCGTGCTCAATACCGACAACATGGCGATATCGGGCGAAAGCTTCGATTACGGCCCCTGGCGCTGGCTGCCGAAATGGGACCCCGGCTTCACAGCCGCCTATTTCGACCATTCGGGCCTTTACGCCTTTGGCCGCCAGCCCGATGCGGTGCGCTGGAACTGCGTCCAACTGGCGATCGCCCTGCGCGCCCATGCCGAAACCGAAGCGCTGGTCTTCGCGATCGACCGCTTCGGGCCGCTCTATGAGGCGGCGCTGCGGCGGCGGTTCTGCTGGCGGCTGGGCGTCGCGCCGAAGGGGCCAGGGCCCGACGCGGCGCTGATCCAGGCGGCGGAGCAGGCGATGACCGCCAGCGGCGAGGCGCCGGACATCTTCTTCCTGCGCCATCGCGGCGGGCGAACCACCGGCACGGACGATTTCGACACCCTGCTGCGCGGCTACGCCCCGACCTGCGCCGCCGACGATCGGTACGCCGCAGCCGCGCCCGGACTGCTTATCGAGGAAGTCGAGCGCATCTGGTCCGCCATCGCCGAACGCGACGACTGGGACGAACTGCACCGCCGGATCGAAGAAATCCGCGAGCTTGGCCGATACCTGGGAACTCCGCCGGAGCCGGTCCATTGGAGCTTCGAGCGGGGTGCCAGCGCCGCTGATACAGGCAAATGATGCGATTAACGCGGGGTCGTTAGCAACCCGGTAGTAATCGCTATGGCATAGAGCCCTCTATCTCGAAGTTTACCAGCTAACGGATTATTAGCCTTAATGGACGGTCCAGCTACCACCACTGCAATCGAGGGCGCGGCAGCTCCCGGCCAGACAGCGGCAGGTCCGGACGGCCATGGCCGACTGGGCACTGCGGCCGAACGGGGCAGTGCGCGAAGCGCGAACCGGGCCGAGATCGTTTCCTTCGAGCCGGCCACCGGTGCCGAAGTCTGGCGCGGCAAGGCCAGCGATATCGATGACGTCGTGGCCCGCGCCCGGCGCGCCTGGCCGGCTTGGGCCGCGCAGCCGCTGTCCACCCGCATGGAACTGGTCCGCCGCTTCGCCAACGAAGTGCGCAAGGACGCCGATAAACTGGCGACCATCATCGCCCGCGAAACCGGAAAGCCCATGTGGGAAGCCCGGATCGAGGTGGAAAACGTCGTCAACAAGGTCGAAGTCTCGATCCGCGCCTATGCCGAACGGACGGCGCAGCGCAAGCTCGACAACGCGCTGCAGGGGACGATGGCGGTACGCCACAAGCCGCATGGCGTGCTGGCCGTGCTGGGGCCGTACAACATGCCCGCGCACTTGCCCAACAGCCACATCGTGCCGGCGCTGATCGCGGGCAACGTGGTGATCTTCAAACCGAGCGAGAAAGCCCCCGCCACCGGCGAACTGCTCGCCCGCTGCTTCAACCGCGCCGGCATTTCCGCCGCCGTCTGCCAGATTGCCATCGGCGGTCCCGCCGAAGGGCAGGCCCTTGTCGCGCACGACGATGTCGATGGGGTGCTGTTCACCGGATCGGCCAACACCGGCATCACCATCAACCGCAAGCTTTCCAGCCGGCCGGACAAGATGGTCGTGCTGGAAATGGGCGGCAACAACGCGATGGTGGTGTGGGACACGCCCAAGATCACCGATGCCGCCGCGATCATCGTCCAGTCCGCCTTTGCCAGCAGCGGCCAGCGCTGCACCGCCGTGCGCCGGCTGGTGGTCAAGTCCGGCATGTACGATGCGGTGATGGCCGAGGTGAAGAGCCTGGCAGATCGCCTGGTGTTCGGCGCGCCGTTCGACGAGCCGGCCCCGTTCATGGGCCCGGTGATCGACAACATCGCCGCTGACGGGCTGACCGAAAGCTTCCTGTACCTCCTCAGCCACGGCGGCCGCGCGATCAAGCACCTGGTCCGACCGAACGATTCGCTGCCGTTCCTGTCCCCCTCGATCATCGATACCACCGCGATGAAGGACCGCCCCGACGTCGAACTGTTCGGCCCGATCCTGCAGGTCATCCGCGTCGATGATTTCGACGAGGCGATCGCCGAGGCGAACAACACCCGCTTCGGTCTTGCCGCCTCGCTGGTCGGCGGCAGCCCGCAGGAATACAACAAGTTCTGGGCCAACACCCGCGCGGGCATCGTCAACTGGAACCGGCCGACGATCAGCCCCAGCCACGCCGCGCCGATGGGCGGCATCGGCCTTTCGGGCAACCATCGCCCGACCGGCTATTACGCCGCCGACTATTGCGCCTACCCGGTCGCCTCGGGCGAGATCGAGCAGCCGCGCGCGATGATCGGGGTGGGCCTGCGCTGAGCGTGTGGTGCCGGATCAGGCGCCGCTGGTGACGAGATCGACTTCGCTGAGCCCATCGTCGCGCGCACGGGCAAAGGCTTTCCACGCTCGCCCGGCCTTGCGGCCCGCCATCACATAGTCCGCGCCGTCCTGGCGGTATTCGATGGTGAATCCGGCTCGCCGCGCCATCGTGTAGTAGAAGTTCATCACATCGCCGGTCGTCACCGGCGTGACGAAATGGACCACCCGCAGCGCGCAGCCCTTCGCGTCCGAACCGGCCGCTTCCTGCACCGCGCCGCGCGGGAATACCGGCAGGTCGGCGGGCAGCTTCGCCGCCCAGACATTGGAATAGCTGATCCCGGCGGCGCAGTTCGCCGCCACCATCCCGGATCGGCCGGCGACCCGCGCCGCGGTGATCGCCGCCTCTCCCGCAGCTTCGCCCTTGGTGGGAGGCGGGGCCTTGGCCAGCGGCCCGCCGGCGATCCGCGCCGCATCCTGGAGCGCGGCGGCCACCGCTTCGGGGGTCTTGAGATCGGGGGGGATATTGATCGCGCCGGAATTGGCCGAAAGCGCCGCGCCTTCATCGCCCGCCATCTGCGGATCGACCATGATCGGATCGGCGAGCGCCCCGGTGATCGCCGGGTCCTTATCCGCGTCACCCGGCTCCGGATCCCGCGCACCGTCACAAGCGGCCAACGGCAGTGTCGCCGCGCCGACCAGTGCAATCAGCAACGCCCGCAGGATCGGGGAATGGACGGGCGCGGACATGAACGGACGGGCTCCCAGCGGCATAGCCATGATGCGCCATCTTCGCCGTTTATGCCGGGGCCGTAAACTGACAAACGCGATCGGGGTTTGCGGTTGAAGGCACGAAGGAGGCGGGGCAACAGCCAACCAACCTTCGCTCGAAACGAACGGAACGGGGTGGTCAAGCTTAATGCAACGAGGGCGCCTCCGGACCGCCGGAAGCGCCCTCCCGCGTCAGCGGGCGTCCAGGACGCCTGCCGCCACGGCTTCCCCCGCGCGTCGCCGTCCGCGCGCAAGAAGCTTGTTCGCATCGGCCGAACCGGTCGCCCGGAGTGGTCGCTGCATCTTGGTGTTCATCTTTATAGGTGTTTATATGAACGTCCTGCAACAGGACTGTCAGAAACGCCGCCCCGTGAAAAAAGATCACGCGACGCCCCTGCGGCTTGCCTGCACACCGCCGCGCTCGTAAGTCGGAAACGAGGCGGCGATTTCCGCCGATGCAGCGCCCGTTGGCAGAAGCCCGTTTATGTCTCCCCCCGAAAAGCCCAGCCTGGGTGGTCTGCCGCAGGCGCTGGGTGCCTATTTTCTCTGGACACTCTACCCGCTCTATTTCGCATTGCTGCGCGCGGTGTCGGCGTTCGAAGTGGTGGCGTGGCGGATGCTGTTCACGCTGCCGTTCTGCGCGGTCATGATCGCACTGCTGCGCCAAGGGGCGGAACTGCGGGCAGTCCTGCGCAACCCGCGCATGCTCGGAGCACTGGGCTTGAGCGGGGTGCTGATCGGCACGAACTGGCTGATCTACGTGATTTCCGTCACGCACGGCCACATCCTCGCCGCCAGCCTTGGGTACTACATCAACCCGCTGGTCAGCGTGCTCGCCGGCGCGGTGTTCCTGCATGAACGCCTGTCGCGGCTGCGGATCGTCGCACTCGTGCTGGCGGCGGTGGGCGTGGTGCTGCTGGCGCGCGATGCGCTGCCCACCTTGTGGATCAGCCTGACGCTGGCGTTTTCATTCGCCGCATACGGCCTCATCCGCAAGCTGGTGCCGGTTTCGGCGCTGACCGGGCTGACGGTAGAAACCCTCGTCCTGCTGGCACCGGCGCTGGGCATGCTGGCATGGTGCGCGACGAGCCCTGCGGGGCTGGGCATGGGCAAGTCTGTCACGGTCAGCGTGGCGCTGGCTTGCGCCGGGGTGGTAACGGCAGTGCCGCTGATCCTGTTTGCCGCAGCCGCGCGGCGGCTGGACCTGTCTGTGCTCGGGTTCCTGCAGTTCATCACCCCGACCGGGCTGTTCCTAATGGGGCTGGCGCTGTTCCACGAGACCCTGCGGCCGGTGCAACTGATGTGCTTCCTGTTCATCTGGACGGCGATGATCGTGTTCTGCTGGGACCTTTACCTGCAACGCAACAGGGCTGCGCGAGGATAGGGCCAATGCGGGAAATCTGAATCATTCTCCGTTCGGGTCGAGCGTAGTCGAGACACGGAAGGCACAGCGCCAGCGTGTCTCGACTACGCTCGACCCGAACGATGAGGTGGATTTCAAAGCTGCTCCGTCACAGCGCGTGCGCGAAGCGCAGGGGTTCGCCCTGCGCCTGGTTGGCAAGCTGGCCTTCCCACATCGCCGACTGGCCGCGTATGATCGTGCCGATCACCCGGCCCTTCAGCTCCATGCCGGTGAACGGCGACCAGCCGCAGCGGCTTTCGAGCCAGTCCTCGGTCACGGCGAACCGGCCCTTGCGATCGACGATGGTGAAATCGGCATCATAGCCGGTGGCGATCCGGCCCTTCCCGACCAGCCCGAACACGCGCTGCACCCCGGCAGAGGTCATGTCGATCAGCCGCTCTAGCGTCATCCGCCCGTTCGCGACATGATCGAGCATCAGCGGCAGCAAGGTCTGCACACCCGGCATGCCGGAAGGGCTCGCCGGATAGGGCTTGGCCTTTTCCTCGCGCGTGTGCGGCGCGTGATCCGATCCGATCACATCGGGCACGCCCTGGCGCAGCCAGTGCCACAACCCGGCAACGTGCTCTGCCGAACGGATCGGCGGGTTCATCTGCGCGTAGGTGCCCAGACGCGGATAGGCGTCTTCCGCGGCCAGCGTCAGGTGCTGCGGGGTAACCTCGCAGGTGGCGATATCGCGGTGCTGCGCGATCAGTTCCAGCTCGGCCGGGGTGGTGACATGGAGGATGTGAATCGGCCGGCGCGCCTCGCGCGCCAGGCGCAGGATGCGCCGCGTGGCCAGTATCGCGCTGGTATCGTCGCGCCATACCGGGTGGCTCGCCGGGTCGCCTTCGACCCGCAGGTCCTTGCGCGCGTTCATCCGCGCCTCGTCCTCGGCATGGATGGCGACGCGGCGGCGGCCATGCGCCAGCACCCGCGCCAGTTGCTCGTCCTCGGCGACCAGCAGGCTGCCGGTCGATGCGCCCATGAAGATCTTGACCCCGGCGGTGCCCGGAATCCGCTCCAGCTCGCCCAGTTCCTCGGCGTTGTCCGCCGTCGCGCCGACATAGAACGCATGGTCGCAGTACATGCGGTGGTGCGCCCGCTCCAGCTTGTCATGCACGCGCATCAGCGAATCGGTGTTGGGCGAGGTGTTGGGCATCTCGAACACGGCGGTGATCCCGCCCATCACAGCGGCGCGGCTGCCCGATTCAAGGTCTTCCTTGTGCTCCAGCCCCGGCTCGCGGAAATGGACCTGGCTGTCGATCACGCCGGGCAGCACATCGAGCCCGGTACAATCGATCCGCCGCGCCGCATCAGGATAGCTGCCCACGCCGATGATCCGGCCATCCCGAACTGCCACATCGGCGATGCCGACGCCGTTCGGGGTATGGACCATGCCGCCGGACAGCACGAGTTCGGGCGCGGGTCCGCTGGTGCTGGCGTTCATCGGTCTGGACCTTTTCTGCTGGAAGATGATCCCGGCGAGGTAGGCCCGCTACGCCCGCCATGCAACCCGTAGCGCCCGGTGTTCGGCCTTCCGGCGTCAGTTCCGGTTGCCGAGGCTGCGGGTAATCGTCTGCGATTGCTGGACCTGGTTCTGCAACCGCAGGAAAGCGTCGGACACCTGCTTGTCTGGCCGCGACAGCAACTGATCCGCCCGCGAATAGTATTGCAGCGCCGCTGAAGGCTCGTCCGGCAGCATGACCTCCTGGCACACGCCCATGTCGTAAAGCAGCGGCACGTTGCTCTGGTTGGCCGGATCGTTCATGTAGATCGTCTGGAAAATGCTGCACGCCCGGTCCATCCGCCCGGCATTGGCGAAGGCGACCGCATTGCCGAACTGGACCGAATCCTCCTTGCTCAGCCCGCTCGTGCGATCCTTGAGATCGACCTTCACTTCGCGGTTATAGGGCGCAACCAGCGTGCGGATGCGGCTGGCGGCGTTCAGGCGCATCGCTTCGAGCAGGGCATCGGGCGACGCCACTTTCACTGTCACCGCATCGTCGGCCTTGGCCGCAGCACCGCTGCCGCCGAACAGGTTCTTGAGCGCATCGCCCAGCGCACCGCCGCCGGTTGACTGAAGCTCGCCACTGCACACCGTATATTCCCCGGAGGTGCGGACGGTTTCGGAAAACAGCATCGCGCCGGTGCTGACCTGAATGGCGCGTGGCGTCACCGAATAGAGCCCGATGACCTTCGTGCACGGTTCGTTGACGGTCGATTTGGTCTCGCACTTGAACGGCGAGGACTGCTTCGTGCAGACTTCCTTGGGCCGCGTGAAGTTGGTGACCGTCGTCGACGCGGCGGTGATCGTTCCCGTAAACACGGTGGCCGCGCCAAGCCGCCGCCCGGTGGCGACCGTTGCCGATACCTCGGTCTTCGAGATCGCCGCGCTCGACTTGTACGAGATGCTGTCTTCGGTGCGCACATTGAAGACCGGACGCCCGTCCAGTTCCGCCGTCTGCAGCGCGCTGGCAAGGGCCATGGCAAAGTCGGTGCCATCCTTGCCGTTGAAGTTGACGATGGCGACCGAACCCCCGGACGAGACCGCCGGATATTTCGGGCTGACCTGCGACTTGTACGTGATGCTCTTGGCTTGCGCCTGCGGCGCGGCCATCGCGCCGAGCAGCCCCGCAGCCGCCGCCAGTATGCGCCAGTTCTTCATTGCGATGTCGTTCCCCTGTATATCTCTCAATTGGACCGCAGGACGACCGTCGCGGTGCTCGGCCCGCGCCGCACCAGTAGTTGCGCCCGGCCGGCGGCAAGCGCACCGTCGAGCTGCTGCGCTGCATCCACATCGCCACGCGTCTTCTGGAAATTGATCGCCGTGATCACATCGCCTTCGAACACCTGCCCATAGGCCGGCCCGCGACTGGAGACCCCGGTGACCAGCAGCCCCGCGCCATCGTCGGTCAGCCGCAGCGACAGCCCGGCGCGCTGCGCTGTGCCGACCATCCGGGTCACGGTCGGCGCGGGCGGCGGCGAAAAGGTCATCGCTGCCGGCGGCACTGCGCTGCTGGAAACCGGTGCAACCGGGGATGCAAGCGCTGCCGCTGACACGGGGGCCACGGATTGCTTCAGATAGATGGCATCGGATGACAGCGAGCCATAAGTGAACGGCTCCTGCCGGTTATGGGTCTGCCGCATGACATCATCGCGCACCCGCCGCAGGGTCATGCCGATTTCCACGCCCGGTTCGGCCAGCCGCGCGGAGAGAGCCCGCGCGAACGGGCTGTTGCCGGTATCACCATCGGCGGCCAGGCTGCCCGCCTTGGCAGCATAAAGCACCAGGCTCTGCCCGCCCGGTTCGATCGGCATCAGCCCGCGCGACATGCCCAGCGACCGGGTGCTGCCACTCGCCGTCTGCATCGTCGCGGCGAAGGGATTTTCGCGGCAGGCATCGAGGATTATCAGCCGCAGCGTGCGCGCACTCTTGATATAGGACAACACCGTTTCGAGCGGCACCGCCTCCAGTTCGGCATCCGTCTCGTCCTTGAGCTGGGCGTCTACCGGGATCAGATAGTTGACGTTCTTCACTTCGATGCCATGCCCGGCATAATAGACCGTCGCCATATCGGCACCCCGCGCGCGGACGCCGAAGTCCTTCAGCGCCCTGACCATGGTGGCGCGATCGGCGTTTTCGACCAGCGTGACGGTGAACCCCAGCGACTGGAACGTCTGCTGCATGAGCCGCGCATCGGAGGCGGGGTTGGCGAGCGGCCGGTAGGATTGATAGCGCGCGTTGGCGATCACCAGCGCAACCTTGGCCCCGGCGGCTTGCGCCTGCGCCGGTTGCACCAGGCCGCAGATGATGAACAGCAGCGCCGCGATCACACCTGCGGCCCGCTGCCACCGGGGCAACGGATAGCGGTCCCGTGCGCGCACTGCCCCCTCTGCCATCAAATGCCCTGCCCCTTGCCGACCGCGCCTTCGACGGTCACCCGTGCTGCCGGCGAATCGATCCCGATCGGCCGCAGACGAGCCCGGTCATGGTAGAAGCGAACGCGGCTACCTCAAGACAATCTTTTCAATTCGCACCAGTCATGGACTTGCGGGATTGCCGATCGCACCGGTGTTTCAATTCTGACATTGGCCAAAGGCAAAGAATTCAAAGAAATAAGGACAATTACGCTGGCCCAATAGTGTGCCTTGTGCACACAGCACACATCTCGCCTGTGACCGGCACCGCAGCCGGCTGCCGCACCCCCGGACTGCGCGGGAGCTGCGCAGAACCGGGAGGCAGCAACTGCCTCCCGGCCCGCGAATCGATCGTCAGGCGAACTTGCCCGCGCGGGCGATTTCGGACAGCGGCTTGCGGCCTACCGCCACTTCGCGTTCCTGCAGGAAATCGGGCAGCGTTTCCTTCGCCGCCTGGCGACCGATGGCGAACGCCGCTTCAAGGCGATGATCGTCCGGAACGCCGAGCGCCGCTTCGGCCTGGCCGAAGGAGATGCCGGTCATGCCGTGCGTGTGATACCCCATCGCCTGCGCCTGCAGCGCCGCCAGCGCCCAGGCCGCGCCGGAATCGAACGTATGGCTGTAGTTGGGACCTTCGCCGGCCGGGCCGACCGAGTTCTTTGCCGAGACAATGTACACCAGCGCCGAAGCGTTCTGCACCCAGCTCTGGTTGAATTCGACGAGCTGGCCCAGCAGCAGGTCCCAATTGGCATCGCCGCGCCGGGCGTAAAGGAAGGTCCAGGGCTGGACATTGAACGCCGACGGGGCCCAGCCACCCGCTTCGAGGATCACATCGAGATCTTCCTGCGGCATGTCGCTGCCGTCGAATGCGCGCGGCGACCAGCGTTCGACGATCAGCGGCAGGACCTTGGGATGGGCTTCATTACGTTCGGGCATGGGGATTTTCCTTAGAGGTTGAGAGGGAGGGATAAAGGTTCAGGCCGCGTCGACCAGCACCACTTCGGTGTCTTCGAGCGCGGTGACGGTCACTTCGGCAAGGCCGGTCACCGCCACGCCGTCGCGCGCCGCCGCCTCGACATCGCCGATCCGCACCCGGCCGAGCGCGGGCACCAGATAGATGTGGCGTTCGGGACTGGCGGGATAGGTGACGCTTTCGCCGGCCTTGAGGGTGACACCGGCAACACGCGCATCGGCACGGATCGGCAGTGCATCACCGTCACCCTCGATGCCGCTGGCCAGCGTCACGAACCGGCCATCGCGGCTGCCTTGCGGGAACGGGCGGGTGCCCCAGCTTGGCGTGCCGCCGCGCGCATCGGGAAGGATCCAGATCTGGAACAGCGTGGTCTCCGCATCTTCGCGGTTGAATTCGCTATGGGCGATGCCGGTTCCCGCGCTCATCACCTGGACGTCGCCGGCTTCGGTGCGCCCCTCGTTGCCGAGGCTGTCGCGATGCGAGATCGCGCCGCTGCGCACATAGGTGACGATCTCCATGTTGGCGTGCGGGTGGGTGGGAAACCCTGCCCCGGCGGCGATGGTATCATCGTTCCACACCCGCAGCCGCCCCCAGTTGGTGCGCGCGGGATCGTGGTAATCGGCGAAGGAAAAGTGGTGGCGGGCATCCAGCCAACCGTGATTGGCGGCACCCAGCGTGGCAAAGGGACGAAGTTCGATCATCAGGGGTTCCTGGCGGTTTCACTTGGAGAAGTCACCGCGTTGGCATCCATCTAGGGCTTGCGAGCCATTCTGATAATTGAGATAAATTCGACCATCATATTCAAGGAAGTTGAATGGTTGACGTTATCCAGCCCAGTCTCGACCATCTGCGCACCTTCATGGCGGTGGTCGAGGAAGGCAGCTTCAACGCCGCCGCGCGCAAGCTGGGGCGGGCGATTTCGGTGGTCAGTTACGCCATCGGGCAACTGGAGGCCGAGCTTGACTTGCGTCTGTTCGATCGCGAGGGCTCGCGCCGGCCGCGGCTGACCGTGGCCGGACAGGCGTTGCAGGCGCGGGTCAGCATGATCGCCGACGATGTCGATGCGCTGGTGGCGCAGGCGCGCAGCCTGCGCCAGGGGCTGGAGGCGGAACTGTCGCTGGCGGTCGATGTTATGGTGCCGGGCAAAGTGCTGGCACCGCTGCTGCGCGATTTCCAGGCCCGCTTTCCCACGGTGTCGCTGCGCCTCCACGTCGAGGCGCTGGGCGCGGTAGCGGCGCTGGCGGTCGCGGGCCGCGCCACGCTGGCGATCGCCGGGCCGGACATCCAGGACCTGCCCGAACTGGCGCGCGAGACGGTGGGATCGGTGGAGATGGTGCCGGTCGCCGCCCCGGACCACCCGCTGGCGCGCGGTGGCCGGATCGCGCCGGGCGGCACCCGGCGGCATTTGCAACTCGTGCTGACCGACCGCTCGCCGCTGACCGAAGGGCGCGATTTCGGCGTGCTGGGGGCATCGAGCTGGCGGCTGGGCGATCTTGGTGCCAAGCACGCCCTGCTCAAGGAAGGGATCGGCTGGGGCCTGATGCCGCGCCACGCCATCGAAGGCGATCTGGCCGAAGGCGCGCTGGTGCTGCTCGATCTCGCCGAACAGCAGATCACGCGGTATGCGCTGGTGGCGCTGTGGCGCAAGGATTGCCTGCCCGGCCCCGCCGCGACCTGGGTGCTGGACGAAATCCGCGAGCGGCTGGCGGGCGCGGCTTAGGTCAGGACCCGGGGCCTCTTGGCAAACCCCTCGGCAACCCCATCTGCATGACATGACAGCCACCCGCCTGACCGCCCGCGCCGTGATCCGGATCGCCCCCCGCCCCGATAGCGGCGAAAATGCCGCCGCCTTCCTGCAGGGACTGGTGACCAACGATGTCGTCAAGGGGCCGCTGCCGTGCTGGGCGGCGCTGCTGACGGCGCAGGGCAAGGCACTGTTCGATTTCATCGTCTGGCCGGCCGGCAACGACCTGCTGATCGATTGCGAGGCGGACAGCGCGCCGGCGCTGGTGAAACGGCTGACGATGTACCGGCTGCGCAAGGCGATCGATATCGCCATCGATCCGCACCTCGCGGTTCACTGGCGTCCGCACAACGGTGACGGCGCGGCACCCGACCCCCGACATCCGGGCTTGGGCGAACGGTGGCTGGCCCCGATCGACGGCGATGGCGACGGGCTGGCAGAAGACGGCAGCGGAGCCGATGCGCTGTGGCTCGCCCATCGCCTCGCCCTCGGCATCCCCGAAGGCTGCGCCGAGCTGGGCGATGGCGAAACCCTGTGGCTGGAATGCAATGCCACCGAACTGCATGGCGTCAGCTTCACCAAGGGCTGCTACGTCGGGCAGGAAAATACCGCGCGAATGAACTGGCGGCAGAAAGTGAACCGCCGCCTTGTGGTGGTGCCTATGCCCCAGTCTGACGAGAAACGCCGCCGCGTGGCCTATCCGGCACTGGGCCTGGCGGTCGATTTCCTGCGCGTCGATGACATCGATCCGGCCGCCGCCCCCGCCTGGCTGGCCGCAGCGCTGGCGGCCGATCGCGCTGTTCATGATGAGGCGATGCCCGAGGCGTAGCGCGCCGTTTGACCGCGGCGGATCAACGGTCAAATAGTGTCATAGGGCGCTTGAACAAATTCGAACATCCCGTTTCGCCCGTTAGCGGACGTCAGGGCCGCACATTAGAGCTTGTGCACATACCCATTGGAAGCATTTAAGGTAACGGATAATGGATCAAGTGCCTGCGGTTCCCGCATCTCAAGAGCAAATCATCGAAAAGCGCCTTGTAGAGTGTGGGCTTGTGCGCACAGGCATTTCTGTGAGGTACGAGCGGGAGCTCGAGAGCATCGAAGTGATCATCCGACCTGAGGCAGCAGCGGATCAGACCCAATTTGAGTGCATCAAAGATGCGGTTGGGCATGAGCTCGTGAGATTTACGGACGGTGCGATGGATGCAGCGTATATCGAGTATAAAGCGGAAGCAGCAAGGCCACAGATGCTAAAAAGCCTAACGGCGACCTTGCAAGAACGTAGGTTGCTCCAAGGGTTTCCCGTATGCGATAATTTCCCGTCTTTATCTGAGTACGCGAAGGCTCTGGAGAAGCATGCGGGAACAAAGCCCGGTTCAGCGCTCCGAGTCGACGGAAATACAATTGTGTTTGATCCGCCGCAAACGGCGACGTTCCAGGGCTTTACAGCCGAGTATTCGGACTTGCTGAGCGTCGTCATGTTCGCGTCCGTTCGCGATCATATTCGCCTCGTCTTCATCGGGAATGGGGCGGTTGCGCCTGCTAGGTAGGTTCATTTCCATCCACCTAGCTCGCTCCAGTCAGCGCTGAACCGCTGTACCCCTTCAACGGCGACAATCCAGGACCGCCCGAAGGGTCCTGGATTGCCTCGCTGCGGGCGCAAGGGGAAGCGCCGCAAAACCTGTGATTGTCAGTGGACGCGCGCGGCTGTCGGCACGTGCCGGGTGAATGCCGTTTCCGCGACGTAATACTGGGTGAGCATTTCGTCCGCACCATCGTCCAGATCGCGCAGCCGCCATTCGCCGGTGGGGCGGAAGCCGACCGCTTCGTAGACGCGGCGGGCATCGTCCTCCTGCTCGCCCGGCCGTGCGACAAGCCGCCGGTGGCCCAGCAGTACGGCATGGCGCAGCACCGCATCGACCGCTTCGGTGGCGAAGCCCCTGCCGCGATGGCGGGGGACGATCCAGTAGCCGAGTTCGGCATCCTCACCGCCCGACTGCGCCAAGCCGACCGCGCCGACCACTTGCGGCCCGCCGGGGGTGCGCAGACAGATCATGAAGACCGGGAGCCTGCGGTCCCGATCCGCCACCAGATATTGACGCACGATTGCCGGATCGACCGGCGGCGCAAGCGCGCCCTTCCGATCAATGCCCTGTTCTTCCAGCATGGTTCGAAGATCATCGTAATCTTCGGGCCAGGCAGGTCTCAGAAACAATCTCTCCGTGCGGATGAACATGACATGGTTCTCCGTCTATTATTTCCGCGAGAATCCTTATGCAGCATTCCTTGCAGCATTGCACGGAAATTGCGTCAGGACGCCCGGCTGCCACGCCATATCTGCGCCGACGGTAATGGCAGCACCCCCGTTAACGCCCGCCTCACGCTGCATCCGTGCTTATCCGCAGAGCGCAGCGGAACAGGGTCAGGCTGCGCACAGCCCGCCATCCCTGTCTGCCGCCAGCGCCGCGCGAGGTCCGCCCGGCCCCTGGGCCGCGCCCGCCAGTTCGATCGCGTATTCGCGCGCCGGGAACGCCATCTTGCGGCTCTGGCTGTAGCGTTCGAAGATGCGCCCGGTGCGGTGGAAGCCGAGCTTTTCGAGCACCCGGCCGCTGGCGGGATTATCGATGAACGGCACCGCGCGCAGATCGCGATGGCCGAGGGCGGCGGCGATGCGCAGGATGGCCCGCCCGGCTTCGGTTCCGAACTCCTGCCCGGCATGACCGCGCGCGATCCACAGGCCGACCTCGACGCCCGCGCCTTCGCGGGTGAACCCGGCACCGCCGATCAGCCGGGCCCCGCCGGCCCCGGGCAGCGTGATGAGGAACTGTGGCAATCCCTGCTCCGCCGGGCGTCCGGCATAGGCGCGCGCGTGCTCCATCTCGAACGGCCACGGCACGCGCGCAAGATTGCGCACGACCTGCCGGTCCTGGAGCGCTGCATGCAGGTCTTCGGCATCCTCGGGCCAGGCAGGCCTCAGGAACAGCCGTTCGCTGCGAATGAACATGATCACCTCCGCTCGAACGCCCCCGCCGCGCCTTTAGGGCGGCCAGGTGACATTGCCATTACGCACGTGCGCGTGAACGCGCGAAACCCCTGTTCCGCTTGGAAAAATTCACCAATTGCGGACGATGCGGGGCCGACGTGCGACGAACTGAGGGAGATACGAAAAGAGGGAGACGGGCGGGGCCCTCTCCCTCTGTCAGCCGGGCCTTTTCAGGAACCGGCAGGGCCACCCCGTCAGGATGGCCCTTGGCGTGACCATCCGATTATTCGGCTGCTTCTGCCATCATGTCGACCGACACGTACTTGCGGCCTTGCTTGCCATCGTGGAAGCGCACGCGGCCACCGGTCAGCGCGAACAGGGTGTGATCCTTGCCGATGCCGACGTTCACGCCCGGGTACACGCGGGTACCGCGCTGGCGGATGATGATGTTGCCGCCGACGACTTCCTGGCCGCCGAACTTCTTGACGCCGAGGCGGCGACCAGCCGAATCGCGACCGTTGCGCGAGGAGCCGCCTGCTTTCTTATGTGCCATTTCCTGCTACTCCGATTGCGCGCTTAGCCGACCGACACGATGCGCAGCAGGGTCATCTGCTGGCGGTGGCCGTTCTTGCGGCGATAGTTGTGGCGGCGGCGCTTCTTGAACACCACGACCTTCTCGCTCTTCGCCTGGGCGATGATCTCGGCCGAAACCGTGATCGAAGCGGCGTCGGCGATGTCGCCGTCCTTGCCCGCGAGCAGAACGTCACCCAGGGTGATCGTTTCACCGGCTTCACCAGCCAGCTTTTCGACCGCGATCTTGTCTCCGGCGGCAACCCGATACTGCTTGCCGCCCGTGCGCACTACTGCGAACATGGTGCCCTTACCTAATCTCAATATGCCCGTAACGAGCCGAAACAACCTGCCCCGGCCGCGCTTTCGCCGCCGACCTTGCGGAAGAGCGGGCGTCTTGCGGGCGACGCACCGGACACTCCGCAGGAACGCGGAAGGGGCCGGAAAGAGTGGGTGCCGTTAGGGCAAGGCCTGATTCGTGTCAACCAACGATCGCGGGCCCCGGCCGCTTCCGCCCACATGACGCGATAGCCCGCGCGATAACCCTCTGGCCCGGTCCGCGCGCCGTGCTATGGCTTGCCCCATGTTCGCCCGTTCCGCCTCCGGCCGCCCTGCCCAGCTTCGTATCCTGCCCGTCCTGGCCGCCGCGCTGGCGATGACCGGCTGCGCCGCTTCCAGGGACTATCCCTCGCTGGCGCTGCGCCCGGCGGAGCGCGTTTCAGGCACGATGACCCCGGTTCCTGCCGAGACCGCGGCACCCGCCCCGCCCGCCAGCGTCGATGCCAGCCTGGCCGGCCGGCTCTCTGCACTGGTCGATAGTGCCCGCGCCGGGGACCGCTCCTTCGCGACGCTGCGCGCCGATGCCGAGCGCGCGGTGGCCGCCGGTGCCGGGGGTGACGAATTCGGCCGCGCGCGCCTGAACGCGCAGGTCGCGCTGTCGCACATGCAGGTGGGCCGTTCGGAAACGATGGCGGCGCTCGCCACGCTCGACACGCTCTATGCCACCGCGCGCGATGCGCAGCCGGTCGCCGATACACCCGACCTGCAGGCGATCGGCGCGGCGCGCAGTGAAGTGGAAGAGATTGTCCGCCGCCAGGACGCCGCGCTCGATTCGCTGGCCGGTCGGCTCAAGGGATAGGGTTCCACTGAAAACCCCTCCCCCCGTGAGAAGGGAGGGGCTCTCCGTGCGTCGGGAAGCGATGCCGTCAGCCCCCCAGCTTCAGGCGGTTCGCTCCCCGCAGGGTCGACGACGCCGCGGACGGGCCGTGCCAAGGATCAGCGCAGGCACGTGCGGGCCCGGCGCGACTTGATGCCGCCGGCCTTGCGCCCGGAGACAGGCACCGCCACTGCCAAGGAACCCCCGTACCCGGCAGTGACGGCTAACCGATGAGGATGGACCCGGTGGGTCCTCCCAGCCCTGCCTGCATGGCGCGCCGCGAGTGACCTTGCCTTGATCGAAGTCAAATGGAGCGATTTGCCGGTCAGCCCCAGCGGGCGAGGTCGGAAAAATCCTCTGCGCGGGGTTCGATCCAGCGCCATGCCCCGGCCACCTTCTCGCGCTTCCAGAACCACGATTCGCTCTTGAGGTGGTCCATCGCGTAATCGGCGGCCGCAAAGGCATCACGGCGATGCCGGGCCGCCGCCGCGACCAGCACGATCGGATCGCCGGGGGCCATCGCGCCGACCCGGTGGATCGCCAGCAGGCCGTCCAGCGGCCAGCGCGCCATCACCGTGGCCGCCAGCGCCTGCATCGCCGGCAGCGTCAGCGGTGTGTAGTGGCGCAGTTCCAGCGCCTCCACCGCGGCACCGCCATCACCGGCGCGGACCTGGCCGAGGAAGCTGACAAAGCCGCCACTGGCGGGATGAGCCGCCGCGAAAGCGGTCAGCACTGCGGCCGGATCGAACCCGGCATCAAGGAGGCGTACATCGACCGGACCGGCCACGCTCACCCACCCGAGACCGGGGGCAGGAAGGCGATCTCGTCGCCGTCCTGCAACGCCAGGTCATCGCGCTCGCCCGCCAGCACCCCGTTCACCGCCAGCTTCACGCGCGGATCGCGCAGCGCCAGCGCCAGCGCCGGATCGAGACTGTCGATGATCGCGGCAATCGTGCCGAGCGTGGGCACGGCCAGCGTTGCCGCACCGGCTACGTCTTCCAGCCGCCCGAGAAATGCCAGCGTCAGCGCCACTGCCGGATCAGCCGCCGGTCATCGACATATGCCGTGACAGCGCCGGGGCACCGCCGGGGCGATCGATCGCGAAGTGATGGCGTTCGGGCTTGATCCGCATCGCGGTGTCTAGCGCGGCCTGCAGTTCCGCTTCGGGATCGGCCGAGCGCAGCGCCGCGCGCAAGTCCACCTGCTCGTCCCCGCCCAGGCAGGCATAGAGCCGTCCCGTGGCGGTGACGCGAATGCGATTGCAGCCTTCGCAGAAGTTGCCGGTCAACGGGGTGATGAGGCCCAACCGTCCGCCGGTTTCGGCGATATCCCAGTAACGCGCCGGCCCGCCGGTGCGATGGCCGGTGGCGGTCAGCGTCCAGCGCCGGTCCAGCACATCGCGAACGGCGGTCAACGGCAGGTAGTGATCGAACCGGTCTTCACCCACATCGCCGAGCGGCATCACCTCGATCAGCGTGGCATCGTGACCCTCGCCGTGTGCCCAGGCGATGATGTCCGCGATCTCCGCCTCATTGATGCCTTTCAGCGCCACGGTGTTGAGCTTGACCCGCAGGCCCGCCGCCTTGGCCGCAGCCAGCCCTTCGAGCACTTGCGGCAGACTGTCGCGCCGGGTGATGCGGGCGAACGTGTCGCGATCGAGCGTATCGAGCGAGACGTTGATCCGCCGCACCCCCGCCGCAAAGAGGTCTTCGGCGTGATCGGCCAGATGGGTGCCGTTCGTGGTCAGCGTCAGCTCATCGAGCGCCCGCTCCTCTCCGGGGGCGATCTTGCGGCCGATCGCCCGGACCAGTTCGATCATGTCGCGCCGGACCAGCGGTTCGCCGCCGGTCAGCCGGATCTTGCGAATGCCGCGATCGATGAAGCCGAGCGCGAGATCGTGCATCTCCTCAAGGCTCAGCACATCCTTGCGCGGCAGGAACGTCATCCGTTCGGGCATGCAATAGCCGCAACGCAGGTCGCACCGGTCCGTCACCGAAAGGCGCAGGTACGTGATGCGACGCTGGAACTGGTCGACAAGGGGTGTCGGGGGGGAGGTCATTTGCAGAGCCATACCACAGGCCCGGCCCCGACACCATCCAGATCAAAGAGCTGCCCTGTCACACCGGCCGCGCGGTCCAGCCAGACCAGCGCGGCAGCAATGGCATCCGGGTCATCGCTGACCAGTGCATTGACCCGGCGCGGCGCCATGTCGCGCGCCAGTTGCTGGATCGCTGCCAGCCGCCAACCGCGATGCTCGTGCGGGGCGGGCGTAAAAACGATCGCCACATCGTGCTGGGAATGGATGTCGCAGTCATCAAGGATTTCCGGCAGATCGACGGTATAGAATTCCGCTGCCGCAGCGAGCGGCTCAGTCGGCGATTCACCGATGTCGATCCGCAGCGTCGGCATTCACCGGCGCTCGCGGCGCAGCGTCATCCCGATCTTCTCGCCGTTTTCGCTGATCGCCAGCTTGACGATCTTCACCGTCACTGCGGTAACCCGCGCATCCTGCAGAAACAGCGTCTCGCAGACATGATCGGCCACCGCCTCGATCAGCCGGAAGTGGACATCGGCGGGCAGCGCTTCGGATGCCGCGAACTTGAGGTCCATGTAGTTCTTGCTGGCGCTGAGCGCGGTATCGGGATCGAACCGGTCGATCGGGGCCAGTTCGACGCTGATGGTGAAGCGCAGCGGCTGCGGCTTGCCGGTCTCTTCCGAATAGATGCCGGTCAGGACATCGTGTTCGAAGTCGGCGATTTCCAGGATGAGCGAATCGGCCATGATGTCCCTTAGCGAGGATTGGACCAGCGCGCGAAGATCGCCGTCGGCAGCAGTCGGCCGGTTCCGTCCGGCATGGCATCCTCGCGCACGGCCAGATCGCCATGCTCGATCGTGCCGGGCAGGTCGGCGAACAGTTCGGCCATCAGCCCGGCCAGCGCCAGCGACGACATCCGCACGGCATAGACCGTCAGGAACAGGAAGCGGCTGTCACTGTCCACCAGCCGGCGGCAATCCGCCAGCAGCCCCGGCAAATGCTCTTCCAGACGCCAGACCTCGCCATCGGGACCGCGCCCGAACTTGGGCGGATCGAGGATGATCCCGTCATAGCGCTTTTCCCGGCGCACCTCGCGCGCGGCGAACTTGGCGGCATCATCGACCAGCCAGCGCACCGGACGGTCGGCCATGCCCGAAAGCGCCGCATTCTCACGCGCCTGCGCCACCGATTTCTTCGAGGCATCGACGTGGGTGACCCGCCCGTGGGCCGACAGCGCCAGCGTGCCGACGCCGGTATAGCCGAACAGGTTCAGCGTTTCGGCATCGGCCACGCCCGCCAGCATGGTGCGCATCCAGTCCCACACGGGGGCCATATCGGGGAAGAACCCCAGATGGCGGAACGGGGTGCACTGCGCGGTGAACGCCACCTCGTTCCACGCCAGCGGCCAGCCTTCGCGCGCGACCGGCTTGCCGAACTGCCAGCGCCCGCCGCCGTCCTCGTCCGAACCGGGCACGAATTCGCCGTGCGCGTCCCACTGGGCCTGCCGCGGGGTCCACATCGCCTGCGGTTCGGGCCGGATGAAGCGGTACGCGCCATAGCGCTCCAGCTTGCGGCCGTGGCCCGAATCGACGAGGCCATAATCAGCCCAGCCATCGCCGGCGAGGATCAGGGGTTCAGCCGAAAGCGTAGCCAAAGGCTGTCTCCTGTTTCCCCTCCCGCCTGCGGGAGGGGAGCATAAAGAACGCCGACTGTCGCGGCGCAGGTCATACCTTCGCCGTCGCATGCTCTGCCACGAAGGCGGCAACGGCGTCGTAATCGCCCGACAGCTCTACCATCCGCTCCTCGCGCTCGAACAAATCACCCACGCGCGCGGGCAGCACCGGGTGTTCGCCGGTGGCGCGGCTGACGGCATCGGGGAACTTGGCCGGGTGCGCGGTCGCCAGCGTGACCACCGGCACCGCCGGATCGATCCCGCCGTTGCGCGCGGCGTAAAGCCCGCAGGCGGTGTGCGGATCGATCAGTTCGCCGCAAGCCTCGCGGGCCCAGCGGATCGTATCGCGCATCGCATCGGCATCAGCGGCGGCCGACTGGAACAGCGCCGCCGCCCCCTCGCGCTGGGCGTTGGTGAGCTGCATCGCCTTGCTGGCTTCGAACCCGGCCATCTGCGCAGCCAGCGCCTTGCCATCACGGCCACCGACATCGAACAGCAGCCGCTCGAAGTTGGACGAGACCTGGATGTCCATCGACGGCGCTTCGGTAGGCGTCACCGTGCCTTGCGAATAATCACCGTGGGCCAGCGCCCGGTGGAGGATATCGTTGACATTGGTGGCGACGATCAGCTTCTCGATCGGCAGCCCCATCTGCGCCGCGACATAGCCGGCGAAGACATCACCGAAGTTGCCCGTCGGCACCGAGAACGCCACCTTGCGTGCCGGTGCCCCCAGTTGCAGCGCGGCCGCGAAGTAATAGACCACCTGCGCCATCAACCGCGCCCAGTTGATCGAATTGACCGCGCCGATGGCAAAGCGATCGGTCATCACGGTATCGTTGAACATCCGCTTCACCATCGCCTGGGCATCATCGAACGAGCCTTCGATGGCGATGTTGTGGACGTTGTCGGCCAGCACCGTCGTCATCTGCTTGCGCTGGACGTCGGACACCCGGCCTTTGGGATGCAGCATGAAGATCTGCACCTTGTCACGCCCCGCCACCGCATCGATCGCCGCCGATCCGGTATCGCCCGAGGTCGCGCCGACGATCGTCAGGTTGCGATCGGACCTTCCCAGGAACTCCTCGAACAGCAGCCCCAGCATCTGCAACGCCACGTCCTTGAACGCCAGCGTGGGGCCGTGGAACAGTTCGAGCAGCCAGTTCTGTTCATCAAGCTGGCGCAGCGGCGTCACCGCCTTGTGGCTGAAACGGCCATAGGCGGCGGTGGTCAGTTCCAGCAGGCGATCGTAGGCAAGGCTGCCTTCGACGAACGGCCACATGATCTTCGCCGCCAGTTCGGCATAAGGCATGCCCGCCAGCGCCGCGATCTCGGCTTCGCTGAACCGCGGCCACGCGCTCGGCACGTAAAGTCCGCCATCGGAAGCCAGGCCGGCCAGCGTCGCGCCGGCGAAGTCAAGAGCGGGAGCGCTGCCGCGCGTGCTGATGTATTCCATGGCCCCGCGCGTTAGCCGCGCCGGGAAAAACTGGCAATGCCTGGATGTTCGGCCCTCTCCCCGGATCGCGGAGAGGATAGCGCAGCTTGCTCCGCGAGGAGCTAGCGAAGCTTGGAGAGGCGCGCGCCACGCCGAGACCGCAGAGCCCCTCTCCAACTGCGGCTAGCGAGCAGGCTCGCAAGCCTGCGTATCCTCTCCGCGATCCGGGGAGAGGGCTAAGGGCGGTCTTTCCGGCGCTTGCGCAGGGCGATGGCATAGATCACCAGCGCAGTCAGCGCGAAGAGGAGCCACTGGATCGCATAGGACAGGTGGTTGTTGGGAATATCCGCCGGATCGGGGCGGGCATTGGCCTCAAGCCCGGCGAGCGGCGGATCGGCCACCAGGCGCGGGCCCGGCGCGATCCATCCGGTCACCGTGCCGCCCGTCCAGCCCTTTCCGGCATTGGGGTCGGGAGACCAGCCCAGCACCACGAGCGCTTGCGACCCGTGTCCAAGATCGCAAAGGGCGGTCGCGGCGGGGCCGGCTTCGCCCTTGGTATTCTCGCCCGCCATGCTGGAATGGCTGACAACCTTGCTGCAGAGCACCGACGTGCGCCTGTAAAGTCTGTCTTCCCATTTAGGGTCGCTGCCCGGCCAGTTCACGATGATATCGCTCTGTTGCGCGGCCTCATACCGCGCCAGCAATGCTTCCTTCTGGTGCAGCCGGTCCAGTTGCCAGAACCCCATGCGCACCATCACGGCGGCGGCTGCCAGCACAACCAGCGTAGGCAGGATCGGGATCGCGCGCTTCATATCAGCGCAAGCGCTCGTTCAAATCGCCCACCCCCGTTCGTGTCGAGCGAAGTCGAGACACGTTCGCGCGGCGCTGGCGTGTCTCGACTGCGCTCGACGCGAACGGAATGGGTCCGGAAATCCAAAGCTAATCCTTCAGGCGGCCTTCGCCGGCCTTGCGCCGGTGCTCGGCGATCAGGAGCCATGCCTTGGCAACGCGCAGGCCGCCCACGGTGAGCAAAGTCGAGAGCGGCAGCCACAGCAGGATGTGGACCCAGAACGGCGGTTCGAACGCCAGTTGCACCCAGATCGCGCCGCCCGCGATCACCGCGCCGACAAAGAACGTCAGGAACGCGGCCGGGCCATCGCCGACGTTGTAGGTGGAAAAGTCGAGGCCGCAGACCCTGCAGCGGGCGGCGAACTTCGCGATCCCGTCGAACAGCGTCTTCGAACCGCAATCGGGACACAAACCGAGAAGGGCAGCCGACGCGGTGTCCGGCTGCCCCTTCGATTGCGGTTCCTGGCTGTTGCCGGGCTGCGTCACTCGATGACGCCGCCCCAGTTGCCCCAGATGTAGATCGCGGCGAACAGGAACAGCCACACCACGTCGACGAAGTGCCAGTACCAGGCGGCGGCTTCGAAGCCGAAGTGCTGGCGGGGCGTGAAATCGCCGTTGTAAGTGCGCTTGAGGCAGACGATCAGCATGATCGTGCCGACGATGACGTGGAAGCCGTGGAACCCGGTGGCCATGTAGAAGGCCGAACCATAGGTGTTCTGGCCGAAGCCGAACGGCGCATGGATATATTCGTAAGCCTGGATGCACGAGAACAGCAGGCCGAGCAGGATGGTTGCCCACAGCCCCTTCTTCAGGCCTTCGCGATCACCGTGGATCAGCGAATGGTGCGCCCAGGTGACGGTGGTGCCCGAGCACAGCAGGATCAGGGTGTTGAGCAGCGGCAGCGCGAACGGGTCCATCACCGCTTCGATCGCCTTGGGCGGCCACTGACCGCCGACGGCTTCCGAAAGCGTCGAGGGGAACAGCGAGAAATCGAAGAACGCCCAGAACCAGCCGACGAAGAACATCACTTCCGAAGCGATGAACGTGATCATGCCGTAGCGCTGGTGAAGCTGCACCACCGGGGTGTGATCGCCGGCATGCGCTTCCTTCACGATCTTGGAGAACCAGGCGAACATGCTGGCGAGCAGGATCGCCATGCCCAGCCACGGCACGAAGGCACCGCCGGCCATGTCGTGCATGTGCAGGACCATGCCGCTGGTGAACACGAATGCGCCGATCGTCGTCGCCAGCGGGACGATGTCGGGCGGCAAGATGTGGTAATCGTGGTTCTTGGTCCCAGCCATGGTTCCCTGCTTCCCCATTCTCAAAATCCGCAACGCCATGCCGATCAGGGCGGCACCGCGCGCGTTCTCAACAGCGGCCCTTAACCGCCCGCCTTGCTCCGGTCCAGTGTCTTTCCGTCGATCGCGGTGACATGGAATGTGTAGCTCAGGGTGATCTCCTGAACGTCCTTGTTGTCCGGGTCCTGAAGGATCGCCGGATCGACATAGTAGATCACCGGCATGCGCACTTCCTCGCCCGGCTTGAGCGTCTGCTCGGTGAAGCAGAAGCACTGGATCTTGTTGAAGAACCGCCCCGCCTGCTCCGGCTCGACGTTGAAACTGGCGGTACCGGTAATGCTGTGGCTCGACGTGTTGCGGGCCCAGAACAGCGCCATGTCCCGCACGCCGATCGATACCGTATCGGTGTTCTGAAGCGGCTTGAACTGCCACGGCATGCCGCGTTCGACATTGGCATCGAAGCGCATGGCGATGGTGCGACCGCTGTCGCGCACGGTGGCGGCCTGTTGCTCGGTGGCCCGGGCAGTCGTACCGCCAAAACCTGTCGCCTGGCAGAAGATGCGATAGAGCGGCACCGCTGCAAAGCCCATGCCCAGCATCGCCAGCGCGCCGCCCAGCGCCAGCAGGGCAACCTTGCGGTTCGCCTTGGGCGCGGGCGCGCGCGCAGGAGCGTCCGCCACCGGCATCAGCCGATCCCGGCCTTGATCCTGGCGATCGAGACAAAGAATACGAGGATCACGAACCCGGCCAGTGCCAGTCCCAGCACGCGGTTGCGGCTGCGGCGGATCTGCTCGGGCGTGCGGGGCGGCTGGTTCATGGTTGTGTCCTTAGGCGACCTGAAGCATCAGGTAGTGGTCGGCCACCAGCGCCGCGAACAGCGCGAAGAGGTAGAGTACCGAATAGGCGAAAAGCTGCTTTTCAGGCTTCATCGCATCGTCGTCGGTCTGCCGTTGGCGCAGGCCCACGCGCAGGGCGAGCGCCAGGAACAGCAATGAGAGCACGGTGGCGCTGACGCCGTAGATCGCGCCCGCCCCGCCGATCCACCACGGCAGGACCGAGATCGGCAGCAGCACCAGGCTGTAGATCAGGATCTGGTGCCGCGTCACCCGTTCACCTGCGACGACCGGCAGCATCGGGATGCCGACCTTGGCATAGTCGCTCTTCACGAACAGCGACAGCGCCCAGAAGTGCGGCGGCGTCCAGATGAAGATGATGGTGAACAGCAGCACGGGCATCAGGGTGATATCGCCGGTCACCGCGACCCAGCCGATCAGCGGCGGAAACGCGCCCGCACCGCCGCCGATGACGATGTTCTGCGGGGTGCGCGGCTTGAGCCAGATGGTATAGACAACGGCATAATAGACGATCGAGATCGCCAGGATCCCGGCGGCCAGCCAGCCGATCGCCAGCCCCATCAGGAATACCGAAGCGGCGCACAGCACCCCGGCGAAATCGCGCGCGGTGGTGCGATCGAGCCGGCCCTGCGGCAGCGGCCGGCCGGCGGTGCGCTTCATGCCGGCGTCGATATCGGCTTCCCACCACTGGTTGAGCGCAGCGGCACCGCCCGCGCCCATGGCGATGCACAGGATCGCGGTAAAGCCCAGCACCGGGTTTATCTGGCCCGGCGCGGCGAGCAGGCCGCACAGGCCGGTGAAGATGACGAGGCTCATCACCCGCGGCTTGGTCAGCGCCAGAAGGTCGCGCCAGTCGGCCGGCAGGGGCTGGGTAAGGGCCTGTTCCATATCGCGATCGTCAGCCATTCTTCACACAGACGGAGGCTTCAAACAACTAGGGAGGGCCGACAAGCCCTCCCCCGGCCCCTCCCGCGAGCGGGAGGGGAGCTTTGGGTGCCCGACCCCATTGGGGGCGGGCACTGCCATCAGTGGTGACCTGCGTCTTCGATGACGGGCAGGGTCTCGAACTGGTGGAACGGCGGCGGGCTGGACAGCGTCCACTCCAGCGTGGTCGCGCCTTCGCCCCAGTAGTTGGCTTCGGCCTTCTTGCCGGCGGTGTAGGCGTAGATGATGTTGATGAACCAGATCACCAGGCTGAACGCCATGACCATGTAGCCGTCGGTCGCGACCTTGTTCCAGTGCGCATAGGCCTCGGCATAGTCCGGGTAGCGGCGCGGCATGCCCTGAAGGCCCAGGAAGTGCATCGGGAAGAAGATCATGTTCACGCCCACGAAGAAGATCCAGAAGTGGATATGGGCGAGCAGTTCCGAGTGCATGCGGCCGCTCATCTTGGGGAACCAGTAATAGAACCCGGCGAACAGCGCGGTGACCGCACCCAGCGACAGCACGTAGTGGAAGTGAGCAACGACGAAGTAGGTATCGTGCACCACGTCATCGATGCCGCCGTTGGCGAGATAGACGCCGGTGACGCCACCCACGGTGAACAGGAAGATGAAGCCGATCGCCCAGACCATCGGGCTCTTGAACTCGATCGAGCCGCCCCACATCGTGGCGATCCAAGAGAAGATCTTCACGCCGGTGGGCACCGCGATGACCATGGTGGCGGCGGTGAAGTACATCTTGGTGTTCACCGACATGCCCGTGGCGTACATGTGGTGGGCCCACACGATGAAGCCGACGACGCCGATGGCGACCATGGCGTAGGCCATGCCGAGGTATCCGAACACCGGCTTCTTCGAGAAGGTCGAGATGATCTGCGAGACGATGCCGAAGCCCGGCAGGATCATGATGTAGACTTCGGGGTGGCCGAAGAACCAGAACAGGTGCTGGTACAGCACCGGATCGCCACCGCCCGAAGGATCGAAGAAGGTGGTGCCGAAGTTGCGATCGGTCAGCAGCATGGTGATCGCGGCGGCGAGGACCGGCAGCGACAGCAGCAGCAGGAACGCGGTGACCAGCACCGACCACACGAACAGCGGCATCTTGTGCATGGTCATGCCGGGCGCGCGCATGTTGAAGATGGTGGTGATGAAGTTGATCGCGCCCATGATCGAGCCGGCACCCGAAAGGTGCAGCGCGAAGATGCCGAAGTCCACCGCCGGGCCGGGCGAACCGGTGGTCGAAAGCGGGGCGTAGACGGTCCAGCCGGTGCCGGCACCAAGGCCGGTGCCGCCAGGCACGAAGGCCGAGCACAGCAGCGAGCAGAACCCGGCGACGGTCAGCCAGAACGAGATGTTGTTCATGCGCGGGAACGCCATGTCGGGCGCGCCGATCATGAGCGGGACGAACCAGTTGCCGAAGCCGCCGATGATGGCGGGCATGACCATGAAGAACACCATGATCAGGCCGTGCGCCGTGATCAGCACGTTCCACACGTGGAGAGACGAGTTGAAGTCCGGATTGACGGCACCGAACCACTTGGCGAACGTATCGAGATACTGGATGCCCGGCTCGGCCAGCTCGATGCGCATCATGCCCGAGAAAGCGCCGCCGATGATCCCCGCGAAAATCGCGAAGATCAGGTACATCGTGCCGATGTCCTTGTGGTTGGTGGACATGAACCAGCGGGCGAAGAACGCCGGCTTGTGGTCATGATCCGCGTGCCCGTGATCGTCCACGTGGCCCTGGAAATGGTCTGCGGTGGTTGCCATGATTATTCGACCTGTCCTCGTGATACGGGCTTATTCGGCGGCGGCGGCGGTGGCGTCGCCCTGGCCTTCGCCAGTGGCTTCGCCGACCGGTGCAGCCTCGGCGGCCGGAGCGGCGGCAGCCTGGGCTGCCGGCTTCTGACCGTCGATGGCACCGCCGGGGTGGGTCAGCACCCAGGCATTGAACTTGTCGCGCGGGAGCGCCTCAAGCGCGATCGGCATGTAGCCGTGCTTGGCACCGCACAGTTCCGAGCACTGCCCGTAATAGACGCCCGGCTTTTCGACGAGCAGCACCTTCTCGTTGATGCGGCCCGGCACGCCGTCCAGCTTCATCCACAGCGACGGCACCGCGAACGAGTGGATCACGTCGGCCGCCGTCACCAGCAGGCGGATCGGCTCACCGACGGGAACGACCATGCGGTTGTCCACTTCGAGATGGCTCGGGCCGTCCCACGGCTTGGAGCCGACGTCACGCACGCCGTTATTGACGACCGGCTGGCCGGGCAGGTTCAGCATGTTCGAGACGACTTCGAAATCGCCGTTGTCCGGGTAGCTGTAAGTCCAGAACCACTGGTTGCCGGTGGCCTTGATGGTCAGCGCACCCTTGGGGGCCGGCTTGTACTGCTTGGCGATGAGATCGATCGAGGGGATCGCGATGCCGACCAGGATCAACACCGGCAGCAGGGTCCACACAACCTCGATCAGGGTGTTGTGGCTGGTCTTGGAAGCGACCGGATTGGCGCGCTTGTTGTAGCGCACGATCACCCACAGCAGCAGGGCCAGGACGAAAACGCTGATGATGACCATCACCGGCATCAGGATGACATCGTGCATCCACAGACCATATTCGCCGATCTTGGAGAACTGGGTCTGGATGCCGAGACCGCCATCGACCGGCATGCCGATCCCCGGCGTCGGCTTCATCGGCGTGTAGCTGCCGGCTGCGGCGGCGGGAGCGGCGGCCGGCGCAGCTTCCTGAGCCCAGGCGGCGGCCGACGCGGCGGCTATTGCAAGCGAAAGACCCAGTGCCTTGGCGACATGGCCCACGCAGCTAGCGAATCTGCCGGATTTCATCGTTGTTGCGCTTCCGTTTCCTGTTTCGCGCGGGCCCGGAACCGGCACGCGCGTACCCCGTTTGCGGAGGCGAAAGCCCCCCATTGACGGGGCCTATACGCGCGCTTGCCGCGTGTCTCAAGCGCCTCTAGGGGAAATTTTGCGTCGCAGGCGGCAATCTTGCGTCGGATCAATGCACAGCAGTTGAGGGAAGCACCGCAATGCAGGAAGAAGAAGTCCTCGCCGAGTTCCGCGCCAGCAAGGCCCTGCTCGAAGGGCATTTCCTGCTCTCGTCCGGCCGCCACAGCGCGCATTATCTGCAGTGCGCGCGCGTGCTGATGAACCCGGCCCGCGCCGCGCGCCTCGCCGTGGCGCTGGCGGCAAAGCTGCCCCACGACATCCGCAAGCGCATCGCCAAGGTGGTCTCGCCGGCGATGGGCGGGGTCATCATCGGCCAGGAAATGGGCCGCGCGCTCGATGTGGACGCCATGTTCGTCGAGCGTCCGGACGGCACTTTCGAACTGCGCCGCGGCTTTGCGCTGGAGCCGGGCGACGAAGTGCTGATGGTCGAGGACGTGGTCACCACCGGCCTTTCCAGCCGCGAGGCGATTCGCGCCATCGAAGCGGCGGGCGGCAAAGTGATCGCCGCCGCATCGCTGGTCGATCGCTCGGCCGGGACGGTGGACCTTGGCGTGCCCTATTTCCCGCTGGTCGCGCTCAATTTCCCGACTTATGCCCCGGACGAACTGCCGCAGCACCTTGCCGCGACCCCGGCCGTAAAGCCGGGCAGCCGCGCCCAGCCCTGACCGGGAACCGCCGATCGTGACTAACGCCCTCGCCCCTGCCCGCCTGCGCCTCGGCGTCAACATCGATCACGTCGCCACCATCCGCAACGCGCGCGGCGGCGCGCATCCGGACCCGGCCCGCGCGGCCGAGGTCGTGGCGGCGGCGGGCGGTGACGGGATCACTGTCCACTTGCGCGAGGACCGGCGTCATATCCGCGACGACGATCTTGTCCGCGTGGCGCAGGCGACCGGGTTGCCGATCAACCTGGAAATGGCCGCGACCGACGAGATGCTGGAGATCGCGCTGCGCCATCGCCCGCACGCCGCCTGCATCGTCCCCGAGCGGCGCGAGGAGCGCACGACCGAGGGCGGGCTCGACGCCGCCGGCCAGCACAACCGGCTTGCCCCGATCGTCGCCCGGCTGGCCGATGCCGGGGTCCGCGTCAGCCTGTTCATCGCCCCCGAAGCGCGCCAGATCGAAGCGGCGATGAAGCTCGGCGCGCCGGTGGTCGAACTGCACACCGGCGAATACGCCCACGCCGCCGGCGACCGGGTTGCCGTCGAACTGCGGCGGATTGCCGATATCGCCGCGCTGGCTGCCAAGAACGGCATCGAGCCGCATGCCGGCCACGGCCTGACTTACGACAACGTCCAGCCCATCGCCGCCATCCCGCAACTGGCCGAACTCAACATCGGCCATTACCTGATCGGAGAGGCGATTTTCGTCGGTCTGGACAGTGCGGTAAGACGAATGCGGCAACTGATGGACGAAGCGCGGTGAACTGCGCTGCCCCTGCAGTCTTCACCTCTCTTCCCGTCATCCTGAACTCGTTTCAGGGTCCATCGTGCTGCTGGCGCGGATATCCCGTGCAGGCGAAACCGCGGGGAAATTGCGCCATTCGGCCCTCGGGGCAAACCGATGGATGGATGGTGAAACAAGTTCAGCATGACGGGGTTGGGGATTATAGGGCCCGGCCTGATCGGCGAGGCGGTTTGATATACAGACCACACGGCCCGGGAAACACGCGATGATAATCGGCCTCGGCTCTGACCTGTGCAACATCGAGCGCATCCGCAATTCGATCGACCGGTTCGGCGATCGCTTCCTCAACCGCGTGTTCACGGAAACCGAACGGGCCAAGGCGGCGCGGCGGCCGCATACGGTGGCGGGGACGCTGGCCAAGCGGTTTGCCGCCAAGGAAGCCTACTCGAAAGCGGTGGGCACCGGGTTCAAGGCCGGGGTGTTCATGAAGGACATCGGCGTCGTCAACGCCCCTTCCGGCGCGCCGACGCTGCTGCTGACGGGTGGCGCGCGCGCGCGGCTCGACATGCTGGTGCCGGCAGGCCATGAGGCGGTGATTCATCTCACGCTCACGGACGATCATCCATGGGCCCAGGCCTTCGTCGTCATCGAGGCCCGTCCGCTGCCGGCGTGACGCGGGTTCCTTTCCTTTGCATAAGCAGTCCCCCGCCCCATGAACGAACCGCAAAGCCCCGGCATGACCGAACCGCTGCCCACTTCCGAACCGGATGAAGCACCTGCCCCTGCAAAGGTGGACTGGGCGGGCGAGATCCGCGCGCTGGCGCTGATGCTGGTGGCGGTGCTGTGCTTCCACTCGTTCGTCGCCAAGCCGTTCTACATCCCATCCATCTCGATGATGCCGGGGCTGCTGGTGGGAGACCGGCTGGTCGTTTCCAAATATCCTTATGGCTTCAACTGGTCTTCGGTCAGCTTTCACCTGCTGCCGCGCGGGACCTGGCGACTGTTCGGGCGGACGCCGGAATACGGCGATATCGTCATCGTCGTGCCGCGCAACCGCAAGGAAGACCTGATCAAGCGCGTGGTCGCCCGGCCCGGCGATCGCATCGCGGTGGTCAACGGTCAGATCGTGCTGAACGGCAAGCCGGTGCCGCAGGAAACCCAGCCGCCACTGGAATTGCCGGTCGATGCCAACCAGCCGTGCGAGGAGGAGACCTTCCCCGGCCTCAAGGGCCGCGCGCCTTCGGGCAGGGATGTGTGCGAGTTGCCGGTCTATCGTGAAACCCTGCCGAACGGCGCGAGTTACCTGATTATCGACCACCTGGACCAGTCGCTGGATCACATGCCCGAAATCACCATTCCCGACGGTTACGTGTTCCTGATGGGCGACAACCGCGACCATTCGGCCGACAGCCGCGAGCCGCTGTGGGGCAACGGTCTGGGCGGACCGGTGCCGCTTTACGATATTGGCGGGCGCGCCGAATTCACCACCTTCTCGCTGAACGGATCGGCATCGTGGAACCCGCTGTCGTGGTGGGGATCGCTGCGCGATGGCCGCGCCTTCACCAGCCTGCGCGCCGAGAAGGCCGCACTTCCCGCCGGCCGCTAGGGCGCGATGGGCGCGGGCACCTTCGATACCGAAGCGCGCGAGGCGCAGGAGCCCGCAGAGCCTGCGGCACATCGTGTCGGGCCCACCGATTTCGTCGATCCGCTGGTCCGCCACGAATCGCGCAAGGCGTTCGTGTGGATCGGCACTGCGGCTCTGTTCGCGCTGGCGGTGTTCCTGGCCCAATCGCTGCTGGTGGTGTTCGGCGGCGTGGTCTTTGCCGCGCTGATCGACGGGGGGGCGCGGATGATCGGCCGGGTCCTGCCGGTACGGCGAAGCTGGCGGGTTATGCTGGTGCTGCTGGCAGCCATGCTGTTCCTGCTGTGGATGAGCCGCTTTGCCGGCAGCCAGATCGCCGATCAGGCCAGCGAACTGCCGGCGACGCTGGAAAAGCAGGGGCGCGTCGCGCTGGACTGGCTGGCGGAGCACGGCATGCGCATCCGGCTGGGCGACTGGCGGGCGCTGCTTCATGAAGGCCTGGGCGGCGTGGGCGGCATCGGCCAGGTAACGGCGGCATTGGGCGGGCTGTTCGGCGCGCTGACGACGATCTTCCTGATCCTGGTGCTTGGCATCTACTTCGCGCTGGAGCCCCGGCTCTATCAGCGCGGCTTCGGCTGGATGCTGCCGCGCGACCGGCGCGATCACTACGAGGTGACGACGCGGATCATGGCGGCGGCGCTGCGCCGGCTGCTGATGGGCCGGGTGATCGGGATGACCGTGGAAGGGCTGTTCACCTGGGTGCTGCTGCAAAGCTACGGCGTGCCGATGGCGGCGCTGCTGGCGCTGATCACCGGAATGCTGGCGTTCCTGCCCAACATCGGCGCCCCGATCTCGGGCGCGCTGATGGTCATGGTCGGGTTTTCCGGCGGCGCCGACATGGGGATCTATACGATTTTCGTTTATCTTGTGATCCACCTGATCGACGGCTACCTGATCGTCCCGATGATCGCCCGCAAGACCGTTGACCTGCCGCCCGCGCTGGTGCTGGCCGCCCAGCTTATCATGGGCGTGCTGTTCGGGTTGCTGGGACTGGTCTTCGCCGATCCGCTGGTGGCGATGATCAAGATCTGGCTGGAACGCGAAGCATCGCGCAACGCCCCCGACGCGCCGGCAGAGGCCTGAGCCCTTGGTCCGCAAGTTCCTGTACGCCATCGCGGTGCTTCTGGTGGTGCTCGTCATCGGCCGGGTGGCGCTGACCTTCTGGTCCGAGGACCTGACCGAGCGCGCCTTCGTTCCCGACGCCGACTTCACCCCGCTGCGGCCGCTGCCCCCCGCCGCCTGGGATGATGCGGCGATGTGGGTCGCCCGGCCGGATATCGCCGGAAACCCCGCGCTCTACCGCCCCGAAGGCCTGCAGCCCGCCGCCTCCGCGCCGCCGGACACCGCCGTCTTCTTCGTCCACCCCACCAGCTTCGCCCTGAAGACCGCATGGAATGCGCCGCTGGACGACAAGCCGTCGCGCGATCAGGCCGCGTTGATGGTCAAGGCGATGGCGAGCCCGTTCAACGTCGCCGGGCGGATCTGGGCCCCGCGCTATCGCCAGGCGACGATCGGCGCGTTCCTCTCGGCCAAGCCGCAGGCCGACGCCGCGCTGGATGTGGCGACGCTGGATGTGATCGCCGCCTTCGACAATTTCCTGAAGGCCAACCCCAAAGGCCCGATCGTCCTGGCCGGGCACAGCCAGGGCGCGTTCCTGCTGCGCCGCCTGATCGCGGCCCGGATTGCGGGAACGCCGGTCGCGCAGCGAGTGGCTGCGGCTTATGTCATCGGCTGGCCGGTCTCGATCGATCACGACCTGCCGCGCATGGGCCTGCCCGCCTGCAGTACGGCGGACCAGAGCGGCTGCGTGTTAAGCTGGCTGACCGTCGCCGATCCCGCCGACACCGCCATGCTGCTGAGCGCCTATGGCCGCCGGCGCGGGCTGGACGGGCAAGCGGTGGCCGGCAGCGCCTTCGTCTGCACCAACCCGCTGACCGGGACGAACGACGGCCAGAGCGGGGCGCAGGCAAATACCGGGACGCTGGTGCCGGATTTCCGGGCGGGCACCGGCAGACTTGAACCGCAAGTGGTTCCCGCCGCATGCGGCCCGGACCATTTCCTGCACATCGGCGAAGCCCCCAAGCTCGACATGGGGCCCTATGTGCTGCCGGGTAACAATTATCATCTCTATGACATGACGCTGTTCTGGGCCAATCTGCGCAGCGATTTCCAGAGGCGCTTGCAAGCATGGCACAAGCAGCAGTCCTGATTACCACCAGCGCTCTGGAATACCGCGACGCGCTGCCCGAGGGCGGCGGGCTGATCGGGCTCGATCTGGGAACGCAGACCATCGGCACGGCCTTCTGCGATGCCGGCTGGCGTTTCGCCACGGCCGCCAAGACGCTCAAGCGCGGCAAGTTCGGTGCCGACAAGGCGGCGCTGGAGGCGCTGATCCGCGAGCGAGCGATCAAGGGTATCGTCATCGGCCTGCCGCTCAACATGGACGGTTCTTCCGGCCCGCGCGCGCAATCGAGCCGCGCCTACGCCCGCAACCTGGCGGTGTTGGGGTTGCCCATCCTGCTGTGGGACGAACGCTGGTCCACCGCCATGGCCGAACGCGACCTGATTGGTCAGGACATGAGCCGTGGCAAACGCGCGGAGCGGATCGATTCGGCGGCCGCCGCCGTTATCCTGCAAGGCGCGATCGATGCTTTGGCCGGCGGGGTATTGTAAGCAACCCCGCTGCAGAGCGGGGATTCCCCGAGCAGCCGTCAACCGCTATGGGTAATCTCAGTTAAATAACTGAAATTACGAAATGTTATTTTGACCTGTGAATTCACGTTGCCGTAAAGCGCCGTCGGCACTGGACCGCGGGATTGGCCTTTGGTTCGAACAGGTGCTGGATCAACCGGGATAACCGGCACCCGCCTACCGTCCCTGTCGATGGCAAATTGGCAGGCACCCCGCACCCGAAAAACGGGGCCTGAAGCGGGAGAGAATGGCACAGGGGCGGTCGCGCAATCGGCCGCCCCGATGCCAAGTCGCACCCCTCAGCCGTGTTCCTCCAGCAAGCGGCGCAGCGATTCCGACAGGACATAGCCCCCGCCCGAAAGCCAGGTCAGCAGCACGTCCTGGTGCGTGCGTCCGTCCCCGGCGCGCAGCGCGCAGCCGAGCGACAGCACCAGTTGCTTCCAGGTGCAGAAAATCTTGTGCCAGGCCAGTTTTTTGCGATCGATCGGCAATCCGCCGGCAGCTTCGTACTGCTCGACCAGATCGTCGGTCCCGGCGAACAGCCCGCAGTGATAAGGAACGCCGGCTTCGCGGGTGATGTAGAGATCGGTGATGACCCAGCCGAGATCGCCGTGGCGATCGCCGATATAGCCCAGTTCCCAGTCCAGCACCGCCGTGATCGAGCGGCTGGCTTCATCGAACAGGAAATTGCCGGTGCGGAAATCCCCGTGCACCACCGAGGCGCGATCCAGCACGGGGGCATTGCGGCGCAGCCAGTGTTCGGTGATCGTCGCGATCGGCGCTTCCTCGTAAAGATCCTCCGCCCAGATCCGCGCCCACCAGTTGACCAGCAGTTCGGACGCCTCGGTCGTTCCGGCGGCGGGACGCACAAAGCTGGGAAGCCCGTCTGCCGGAATCTCGGCCTGGTGCAGCGCCACCATGTAGCGCACGTATTGCGGCGCAAGAGCGGCACGGTAGTCGGCGGGGAAATGGATGCCCATGCCGGAGACGTTGGATGAAACCTGCGCCGGCTTCTGCGTGCCGGTGACGAAGCCCGATACCAGCGAGGGCATGCCCATCATGCTGCCGTCTTCGTCCAGCCAATAGACCGGGGGGACCGGCATCAGACTGCCACCGAAGCGCATCAGTTCGAATTCGCGCCGACGGCTGGTCTCGACGATCGAGGCCGCCGGTTCGCAGCGCAGGACCATCCGGTCGCCCACCCGCTGCTCGCCATCGCGAACCCAGTCCAGATCGAACACGAACTGTTCCTTCGACGCCCCGCCGGTCAACCGCTGGAGGTTGCGGATCGCCACCGGGCCTTCGGCCTGCGATCCCAGGAACTTCGCCAGGCGTTCGCCGACGTGATCGAGCGTGGGCGAGGAATAGGAAACGGTCTGCCCGCGCTTGCGCAGCCGCCGCGTCAGCGCCTCGTCGATCGAGGGTTCGGTCGGGTATCGCGCGCGCATTTGCGCGATCCATTCATCAGTCGGGTGACTGCGCAACTGCCGGACATCGGCCATCCGTTCCTTACTCCCAGTTCAATTTCATTGGCACGATTAAAACAAACCGTGCACTTGATTTGTTAGTTTGCCACTGGTAACACGTCAATCGGTAACGGCACGATAAGCCGTACCTGAGGAGAGAAAATGCAGCCGGGAATCGATCTGCGCATCCGCTCGATGATCAAGGCACTATCGGAAACGGTCCTGCCTGCGGTCGATCCGGCCAACAAGGCCGCGATCGAGCAGTTGCACATCACGCTGGGCTCGCTGGCTCTGCTGAACGACCAGATCGATCATGCCTATGCCTTCGAGATTGCCGATCTGCGCGATCTGATCGCCACGGTTGCCGGATTGGCCGACCACGTGGGGACGCTGTCCGACAGCAGCCGGGAAGCCGCAGCCGCCGGTGAGGCGGTTGTTGCAGGGCCGCCGGTTTCGCTCGCCCGCGTGCGCGATGCCAACAACGCGGTGCGCGCCGCCGTCGCTGACGAGATCGCCGCCGCTTATGCCCGGCTCGATGGCCAGGACACGGCGCGGCTGGAATCGTGGCTGCTCGCCAACGCCGCCGGCCAGATCGGGCGCGAACGGGCGTTCGTCGCGGCGACCGGGTTCGACGTGTTTCCCGATACGCTCCAGCCGATCGGGGCGCTGCTGAACGACTAGGGGTTGTGGGGATTTATCGTGAATTGATGACGGCTGCGGCGAGGTAGATCATGG
>NZ_BMZA01000012.1:71399-107346 GCF_014652555.1 Novosphingobium colocasiae | reverse complement strand
TGAACGGCTTCAGCCCCTCCGCATGATCCTACCGGCGTCAGCCGGTATGTCATTCAGTGATTTCCCATTTACTCCTTTTTCGAAGATTATACGGGGCGGTGACGAGCCAGAGCATAGATATCCTGCCGCATGGTCGTGGATACTGCTAATTCATGTTTTGGAGTCTTTGGCTGCTGATGAAGGGTTGCAACACTCGCGGATGGGTGAGTTCCAAGATGCGTTGAATGCCTTCAGAAAGATGGGGCTTTCGCCATCGGGCAGCCCAGCAGCCATAGTTCGTACTACAGCCAAGACATCTTTTAAATTAGCTTTGCCCGGATCACTGGCTCAATATGAATGGTCTGGATCAGACACACGCCCTGCGTCCGAGATTCCCGACTTTGTTGAAAGCTTAAAGACACTCATCGCAGGATCAGAGACATCCAGTACCCATCACATCATAATTGATGGACTTGATGATATTCTAACTTCGCGCGAGGTTCAATTTAAGTCATTATCCGCGCTCGTTTTTGAAGTTGATAGACTGAATAGACTTTTTCGTGATAATGATGTAAATGTAAAAATAGTTCTTCTTTGTCGTACTGATATGTATGAGAAAATTCCGGGAGCAAACAAGAATAAAACTCGTCGAGATTACGGTGTTGAGCTCGACTGGTACCATGACCCGAATGATCCAGGGAATTCGCTTTTGGTCAATCTTGCGCATAAGAGGGCGCGTAGAAGTCTTGGTGTGGAATGCGATATATTCAAAGAATATTTTGTTTACAACGTAAAGGGAAAGCCTATCCAGAAGTACCTTTTGGATATGACCCGCCATACTCCGCGAGATTTCTTGCAACTTTTATCTTGCGTACAAGGATTTTACACCGGCAGAAGAATGGCCGATGATCAAATCAATAGCGGATTGCGGGAATACTCAATCACTTATTTCCTTCCAGAAATACGAGATGAACTAAGTGGATATTCGCAACCCGATGAAATCGATCAATTGATCCGTGCGCTAGCTCGCGTTGGAAAACGCGATTTCAGTTTCAATGAGCTGGTGATGTCAGCTTCGGATTTGGCAAAACCGATATCTAGGGAGAGAATATTCGATCTCTGTCATATCCTCTTCGAATGCAGTGCCATTGGGCATATTGAAAATCGGCCCAGCGGCACTACGCATTACTCTTTTAAGTTCCGAAATAGGCAATCCTCCTTCAACGAGAAAGACCGGATCATGCTACATAGGGGGCTGTGGAAAGCCCTTAATATCGTCTAGTGAGAAAGTGACCTGCACGAGTACCTCGCGATGAGACGCCACGACAATGGCTCCTATCCTGAGACTCGCTAGTGCGACGGCATTCCACAATCGGCCCGCCTCGCCTGTTTCCTGCCGCGGCTTGCTCTCGTTCAAAGCATCTTTTTTCTCCTGCAAGCCGCCTTATCCGCGCAGGCGCGAAAATGGCGGTAATGCCCCAAAACCCGTCGCTCCCCCACCCCAACTCACCCCGTAAAATCAATCTTCCCCACCATGATCACCGCCTGCGTGCGCGAAAACACGTTCATCTTTTGCAGGATGGCCGAGACGTGCGCCTTCACCGTCGTCATCGATACGTCGAGTTCGTAAGCGATCTGCTTGTTGAGCCGTCCGGCGACGAGGTGCGAGAGGACCACGCGCTGTTGCGGGGTCAGGCTGGCGATGCGGGCGCGGATCAGGTCTTCTTCGGCGGCCGCGCTGTCGTCTCCCGGCAGTTCGGGCATGTAGATCTCGCCCGAGAGCACCAGTTCCAGCGCTTCGATGATCTGCGATCGCTTGAGCGACTTGGGCACGAACCCGGCGGCCCCGGCGGCCAGCGCGTCGCGCACCACGTTGCGTTCGGTCACGCCCGATACCATGACCACCGGCGTCGCCGGAAACCGGTCGCGCAACTGTTCGAGGCCGGACAGGCGCGATACGTCGGGGATGTTGAAATCGAGCAGGACCAGATCGACTTCGCCCGAACTGTCGAGCGCGGCCAGCGCGCTTTCGAGGCAGTCCGCTTCCAGGATTTCGCAATCGGGAAAGGCATCGTCGAAGATGGAGCGCAAACCGTCGCGCACCAGCGAATGGTCATCTACGATCAGCACGCGATCGGGTCCGGCGATGTCTTCCATAGTGCCCTTCATGACCGCATTCGATTTCATCTGCACTGTAACCCGGGGAGGGGCGGCGCGCCAGTCGCGTGGTCGTCCCTGGCGGGGACGATGCGGCCGGCGCGCCGGGTGGAGGGGTTTACTGCTTGGGCAGCTTGAACACCCAGAGCATGCCGCCCTGGCTGATTTCCTTGAACGTCTTGGCCACTTCGCCGCCCCACAGCGGCACCGCGCCGCCCCAGCCGGACATGACCGCCACGTACTGTTCGCCGTCCTGTTCCCAGGTGATCGGCGAGCCGACGACGCCGGAGCCGGTCTGGAACTTCCACAGTTCCTGGCCGCTCTTGGCATCGAACGCCTTGAGGAAGCCTTCCGGCGTGCCGGTGAAGACGAGGTTGCCGTGCGTGGTCAGGACGCCACCCCACAGCGGGGCCTTGTTCTTGTATTCCCACACGATCTTGCCGGTCTTCGGGTCCATCGCCCGCAGCGCGCCGATATGGTCTTCGGCGATCGGCTTGATGGTGAAGCCCGCACCCAGGAACGCCGCGCCCTTCTTGTAGGCGATCGGTTCGTTCCAGATGTCCATGCCCCAGTCGTTCGACGGGACGTAGAACAGGCCGGTGTCCTGCGAATAGGCCATCGGCATCCAGTTCTTGCCGCCGAGGAACGACGGGCTGGCGAACACCACCTTGCCTTTGTCGGCGGTACCGGGCGCGCCGGGACGGTTGTCATCGACGTAGTTGGGGCGGCCGGTCTTCAGGTTGATCCCGTTCGCCCAGGTGGTCTGCATCACGAACTTGTTCGCGCTGACCAGCTTGCCGTTGGTCCGGTCGAGGACATAGAAATAGCCGTTGCGATCGGCCTTGGCCCCCAGCTTCATCGGCTTGCCGTTGATGCTGGCATCGAAAGGCACGAATTCGTTGACGCCGTCGAAGTCCCAGCCGTCGTGCGGGGTGGTCTGGTAGTGCCACTTGATGACGCCGGTATCGGCATCGATGCCCAGCGTCGAGGCGGTGTAGAGGTTGTCGCCGGGGCGCAGGTGGCTGTTCCACGGGCCGGGGTTGCCGGTGCCGAAATAGACCATGTTGGTGCCCGGATCATAAGTGCCGCCCAGCCAGGTGGCACCGCCGCCGGTCTTGTAGAGATCGCCGGTCCAGGTGGCATTGGTCTTGCCGCTGATGCCGTTGTCCTTGCCGTTGAGCGTGCCCATGTTGCCTTCGACGGTCGGGCGCGACCAGATCAGTTCGCCGGTTTCGACGTCGCGGGCCTGGACTTCGCCGACGATGCCGAATTCGCCGCCGGAATTGCCGACGATCACCTTGTTGCCGACGATCAGGGGCGCGGCAGTGGCCGAATAGCCGGCCTGGTAGTCGCCGGTCTTCTTGTTCCAGATCACCTTGCCGGTGTGGCGGTCGAGCGCGACGAGGTGCGCGTCGAGCGTGGCGAAGATCACCTTGTTGCCGTGGATCGCGGCACCGCGGTTGACGACGTCGCAGCAGGGCATGATGGCATCGGGCAGGCGGGCGTTGTATTCCCACTTCTTCTCTCCGGTGCGCGCATCGAAGGCGAACAGGCGCGAATAGGAACCGGTGACGTAGATCATGCCGTCGTAGACCAGCGGCTGCGATTCCTGGCCGCGCTGCTTTTCGCCGCCAAGCGAGGCGGCGAAGACCGGGACCAGCTTGGTCACGTTGGTGGTGTTGAGCTTGTCGAGCGAGCTGAACCGCTGCTGCCACGGGCCCATGCCGTAGCTCAGCACGTCGCCCGGGGTCTGGGCATCGTTGGCGATATCGGCTCCGCTGGGGCCGTCGGCCGCGACTACGGGTGCCGACAGTGCGGCACTGGCCAGCGCCATGCTGCCGATGATGGTTGAAAAACGCCGCTTCATCCTGTCCCTCCTTTGTGGGGTATCGCGCCGGGGTGCGGGTGAAATCGGGAAAGTGTGCCCCCTGAAGGCCCCGGTCGTCGGACGAGAGCCTATCCGCTGGGCGGATGCAGGCAATTGAACCTTGGGAGGATGACGACGCCAAAACCGGGTGATTCCGGCGATATGTTGCAGGCGATTGCTGCGCCGCATGGCGGTGCGCGGCCATACGGGTTCGGGGGACACCGGTCGCAGTCGGTGTCCCCGTCCCCCTGTTCCACGGCAGGTACCGTCGCGCCGTGGGGTCAGGTGGAGGGCTGAGCCGCCAGCGCGGGGTGCCACTGGACGCCGTGGTGAGCGAAAAGGGCCTTCATCCGCCCGTCCGCGATCATCGCGCCGATCGCTTCTTCCAGCGCGAAGCCGAGAGTGCGGGCGTTGTCCTTGACCGCGATGCCGATGTCCCAGCCCGGCGACATCATCAGCGGCAATGCCGACTTGCGTACCTTGATGCCGGAGTCCGGGTGATCGGCGACCACGGCTTCGATCTGGGCGGTGGTGGCGACGGTGAAATCGGCGCGCCCGTCGGTGAGCGCCGCAACCGCTTCGTAGCCTGTCGGCACGTGGATCAGGTCTCTGGTCATCGAACCGCCGGCCTGGCCGAGCATGTAGAGATCGGGGATCGAGGCTGTCTCGACCGCGACGGGGTGGCCCTTGAAGCTGGCGGGATGCGCCTCGCAATTGCCGCCATCAGCGGAACAGGCCGCGCCGAATGTTTCGCGGTGATAGGGTGCCAGGAAGGCGACGTTGTCCTCTTCCTTGATAAGGATCTTGTCAAAGGGCACGTGCAGCATCACGTCGCACGGCTGGAAGCCGAGCAGGCCGCCGCGCCACACCACGTTGCGCAGATCGCCGGCGATGTCATCGTCCGCCAGAAACAACGCGATATCGGCGCGCACGCCCAGTTGCGAGGCGAGCGCGCGGGCCAGATCGGCGTCGATCCCGGCGGGCTTGCCGCCATCATCCCAGGACCACGGGCGGTTATCGGTATAGAGCCCGACGCGCAGCACGCCGAGCTCCTTCACCTTCTCGAGCGGGGCCGCCTGCAACGGCAAGGGCCGCAAGGCGGCCGGCAGTGCCAGCACGCCTGCGGCCCCGAAACCGGCGCGGGCGAGGCCCTTCAGCAAGGACCTGCGGGTGGCGCGCATCGCGCCTACTCGTCCGTATGCTTGGATTCGACCCAGGTGCGGATGGCCCACCCGGCCTTCTGGCCCAGCACGTCGCCGAAGGGCGGCATGTAGACCTTGCCGTCGTGGCTGGAGCCGTGGCGGAAGCGCTCAACGAACCATTCATCGCCCGCGTCGCCCAGTTCCAGATAGCGCAGGTCCGGGGCGATGCCGCCGGAAATGGCGTCCAGCCCGTGGCAGCGCGCGCAGTTCTGGCCATAGGCGGACTGGCCGATTTCCAGCGCCCGGGCATTGCCGCGATAGGGGTTGTGCTGCACCCAGTTGTCATTGCCGCCGGCCATATCGGGCAGGTCCGAGGTATCGACCGCCTGAGGCGTGACGTTGCCGTGCGCGTAGAGGCTGGTGCCGACGGAGAGCGAGGCGATGGCGGCAGCGGCGATCAGCGCCGCGCGGCCGGTGCGGATGGTCATTTCAGGTGTTCCTCTGCGACATGCCGGGGCGTTGCGTGGCCCCGACCTTGGCCCATGGTTACCGTGATGCGGCGGCCCGGCCCAATAGGACCATGGTACAAGACCAAGGTCGCATTCCGTTCGCGGCCGATGCGGCATAGGATCGACCGCAGTTGCACAAGATAATGGCGGAGAGTGACCGATGCGCGCATGCGCCCTTGCGGCCCTGACGGGCGTTTCCCTGCTGTGCGCCGGCGCGGCATCGCCGGCATGGGCGCAGGAAGCGGGACCGCCGGCGCGCGCCTATGTCAGCAACGAGCGATCATCCACCGTCACCGTGGTTGATCTCGCCAGCGGCAAGGCGGTGGCGCAGTGGCCGGTGGGCAAGCGCCCGCGCGGTATCGCGATGACCCGCGACGGCAAGTATCTGCTGGTCTGCGCCGGAGCCGACAACACGGTGGAACTGCGCGATCCGCAAACCGGTGCGCTGATCGCCAACCTGCCTTCGGGCGCGGACCCGGAACAGTTCTTCGCGTCCTACGACGGCACCCTGCTGTTTGCCGCCAACGAGGATGACGGCGCGGTGACCGCCATCGATCTCGCCACCCGCAAGGTCGCCTGGCAACTGCCGGTGGGCAAGGAGCCCGAAGGCATCGCCCAGAGCCCGGACGGCAAGTGGCTGCTGGTGACGAGCGAGGAGGACAATACCGTCTCGTGGATCGATCTCGCCAGCCGCACGGTACGCACCGCCATGGAGACCGAGGCGCGCCCGCGCCACATCGAATTCACCGCCGATGGCGCGCAGGTGTGGATCGCCGCCGAAGTGGGCGGAGTGGTGCAGATGGCCGATCCGGCGACGCAGGCGGTGACCGGGACCATCAGCTTCGCGCCCCCCGGCGTGCCCGCCTACAAGGTCATGCCCTGCGGCATACGCTTTACCCCCGACGGCAAGACGGCCGTCGTGGCGCTGGGCCGCGCCGATGCGATCGCGGTGGTGGATGTCGCCAGCGCCACCGTGCGCGGTTATGTGAAAGTGGGCGGCCGGCCATGGCACCTCGCCATCCTGCCCGGCGGAACCCGCGCTCTGGTCGCCAACGGGGCCAGCAACGATCTGTCGGTGGTGGACCTGACGACGTTGAAAGTGACGGCGACGATCCCCGCCGGGGATGGCCCCTGGGGCGTGGCGCTGGGCGGGTGAAGTTGACATTGCCGCACGCCATGATCCAATCATGCGCAGCTTCTGCCAACACCTCCGCGACGACGGCAAAAACCCGACCGTCGCACGCATGCGCGACTTACCGTCGTGGCAAACGCCCGTGTCCGTTACGCCTGGACTATCGGAGTTGATGACGCCGTGAGCAGGCCGAATTCCGGGCGAACCTATGCCCAGGCCTCTTCCATGCCGGTGCTGTTGTGGCGCAGCGCCTTCAGCACCGTATCGACGATCTGCGGGGCGTTGAGGCCGGCCTGATCGTACTGAAGCTCGGGCTTGTCGTGGTCCTGGAACACGTCGGGCAGGCGCATGGTGCGGATTTTCAGGCCGGCATCGGTCAGCCCTTCGTCGCTGGCCATGGTCAGGACATGGGCACCCAGGCCGCCGATCGATCCTTCTTCCACCGTAACCACCACTTCGTGGCTCAGCATCAGGCGGCGGATCAGCGCGGTATCGAGCGGCTTGGCAAAGCGCAGGTCGGCAACGGTGGTGGACAGGCCCTTGGCTTCCAGCGTGTCCGCAGCCTTCAGCGCCTCGCCCAGGCGGGTGCCGAGCGAGAGGATCGCCACCTTGGTTCCTTCGCGCACGATACGGCCCTTGCCGATCTCCAGCAGTTCCGGCGTTTCGGGCAGCGGCACGCCCACGCCGTTGCCGCGCGGATAGCGAAAGGCGATCGGGCCGCTGTCATGGCGGGCGGCGGTGTGGGTCATGTGCACCAGCTCCGCCTCGTCCGCCGCAGCCATGACGACCATGTTAGGCAGCGTGGCGAGGTAAGTGACGTCGAACGATCCCGCGTGCGTCGCGCCGTCCGCGCCGACCAGGCCGGCGCGGTCGATCGCGAAGCGCACCGGCAGGTTCTGGATGGCGACGTCGTGGACCACCTGGTCAAAGGCGCGCTGGAGGAACGTGGAATAGATCGCGCAGAACGGCCGCATTCCCTGCGCGGCAAGACCCGCCGCGAACGTCACCGCGTGCTGTTCGGCGATGCCGACATCGAAGCTGCGTTCGGGAAACAGCGTTGCGAACTTGTCGAGCCCGGTGCCGGACGGCATCGCGGCGGTGATCGCGCAGATCGTCGGGTCGGCCTCGGCCTCGGCGATCAGGGCCTTGGCGAAGACGCCGGTGTAGCTGGGCGGGCCGGCCGGGGCCTTGGCCTGTTCGCCGGTGACGACGTTGAACTTCTGGACACCGTGATACTTGTCGTCCGCCTCTTCGGCCGGGGCATAGCCCTTGCCCTTCTTGGTGACGACGTGGATCAGGCACGGCCCTTCTGCGGCATCGCGCACGTTTTCCAGCACCGGGATCAACTGGTCCAGGTTGTGCCCGTCGACCGGGCCGACGTAGTACATCCCCAGTTCCTCGAACAGGGTGCCGCCCATCGCCATGCCGCGGGCGAATTCATCGGTCTTGCGCGCTGCCTTGTGCAGAGGTTCGGGCAGGCGGCGCGATATCTTGCGGGCGAGATCGCGCAACGACAGGAACGGGCGAGAGGATACCAGCTTGGCGAGATAGGCCGAAAGCCCGCCCACCGGCGGCGCGATCGACATGTCGTTGTCGTTGAGGATGACGATCAGGAGGTTGCCGGCCTCGGCGGCGTTGTTCATCGCCTCATAAGCCATCCCCGCGCTCATCGCCCCGTCACCGATCACGGCGATGCCGCGCCCCGGCACGCCCTTGATCTTGTTCGCCACGGCAAAGCCGAGCGCGGCGGAGATCGAGGTGGAGCTATGCGCGGTGCCGAAGGGGTCGTATTCGCTTTCGGAGCGCTTGGTGAAGCCGGAGAGACCGCCGCCCTGGCGCAGCGTGCGGATGCGATCGCGCCGCCCGGTCAGGATCTTGTGCGGATAGGCCTGGTGGCCCACGTCCCACACCAGCCGGTCCGCCGGGGTATCGAACACATAGTGCAGCGCCACTGTCAGCTCGACCACACCGAGCCCGGAACCCAGATGCCCGCCGGTCTGCCCGACCGCCGCGATCGTCTCGGCGCGCAGTTCATCGGCCAACTGGCGCAATTGCGCAGGCTTGAGCGCGCGAAGCTCGCGCGGGGTCTGGACAGTATCGAGGAGGGGGGTGGCCGGCTGGGCTGTCATTACGGTCTTTTACACGGCTGACACACTGGTGTCGAACAATGGCGGCGGCGATATGCGCAAGATGCGGCGAAGAACAGGGGGAATCGACAGCCGGGCCCCTGATTGCGCGCGCCGCGCGTCAACTGCAACCCGCGCAAGTGCCGCGCAGTTCGACCACCGGCCGGACATCGGCAAACCCGGCCTCGCGCGCAGCGGCGATCAGCGCGCCGGTCAGCCGGTCATCATCGATATGGACGGCTTGCCCGCAGGCGTCGCAGATCAGGAAGATGCAATCGTGCCGGCAACCGGGGTGGCTGTTGGCCAGATAGGCGTTGGCGCTTTCCACCCGCCGCGCCAGATTGGTACGCACGAACAGATCAAGGATGCGATAGACGCTGTTGGGCGCGACCCGCTTGCCGCGCAGCGCCGATACCGTTTCGGCCAGGTCATAGGCCGATGCCGGCTTGTCCCGTTCGGCCAGCGCGGCGAATACATCGGCGCGCATTTCGGTCCACTGCTCGCCCTCGGCGACAAGCGCAGAGCGTGCGGCCGATATCAGGCTTTCGCCCTCGTGCTCATGATGAACGTGCCCTGCCATGCGCCTCATATGGGCGGCGAAGGCAGTGGTTGCAATCGGGTAGACGGGAGAATGCCCCCGCGGCTCAGCGCGTGGTCGCGGCCTGCGCGGGCGGGATCAGGTTATCGGCCATCGGTTTGGCATGCTCGCCAGCCATTACCCCGAACACCAGCAGCGCGCCGCCGGCAAAGCCGAGCGCGAAGAAGCGGTAGAAGTCAGCCTTGAACAGTCCCATGATCGTCGAATGCCTGTGTAGCGAGTGCCTTGCGCGGCCCCGGATAAAGGGCCGCTTTGCGTGTGGTGCGGTCCCTTTTGCGCAAATGGGCTTACCGTCCAGTGAATAAACCCGACAGGAATGCTGCAGCGCGATGAGCCGCGCGAGCGTTGCGACGAACTGCGGGAACAACCTGGTATGGGTGTTGGGGGCGCTCAATCGATGGAACTGAAAAGCGCGTAGATCCGACGCGCGCGAGGACATTTTACGACGACAACGGAGTCCCATTCGTGCCAGTCATGAAATTCGACCGCCTCGCGGCCTTGGCACGGGCTACCCACGACAGATGAAGCACCTGAGAACCAGGCGGGCGCAGAATCGGCAAATACTTCGCCATTGAGCAGATCGGTTTCCTCGACACGAGCGCTACCGTCAAACTTGCGTTCAAGCAGGGCGCTTGTGGCTGCATTGTCGTCGAAAGTGAGGAAGATAGTTCGTGAATCGAGTCCTGTTTCGGTCTGACCCTTGAGGTTCGTGAAGCTTTCACTCGGTCGTTCCCCGAATGCTTCAGTGAAGTCAGAAGCTGCCGACCTCACGGAATACAGCCAAGGCAGCCCGACGAGCACTGATAGCAGGATGATTAGCGGGAGCGTGGTGCAACCTAGTAGCGGTCCGGCCGTCGACCAGCCCATCCTAGGCCGTCCGGGCCGGACTTTTCGAAAGATCGCAATAATAAGGACCAGGACCAGTCCGCAGATTGTCAGCAATGCTGCGGGGAAGAGGGCCCAGATCAGCAGCATATCAATGCCGGAAGTGGCGCATCCCCGTGAACACCATCGCCAGCCCGGCTTCGTCGGCCGCCGCGATCACTTCCTCGTCGCGGATCGAGCCGCCCGGCTGGATCACCGCCGTCGCGCCGGCTTCGGCAGCGGCCAGCAGGCCGTCAGCAAAGGGGAAGAAGGCGTCGGAAGCGACCGCGCTGCCCACGGCGCGCGATTGCGTCCAGCCGAACTTCTCGGCGGCTTCGGCGGCCTTCATCGCGGCGATGCGCGACGAATCGCGGCGGTTCATCTGGCCCGCGCCGATGCCGGCGGTGACCCCGTCCTTGGCATAGACGATGGCGTTCGACTTGACGTGGCGCGCCACCGTCCAGGCGAACAGGCAATCGGCCAGCTCGCGGTCGGTCGGGGCGCGCTTGGTCACCACCTTCAGATCATCAAAGCCGATCGCGCCGTTGTCGCGATCCTGCACCAGAATGCCGCCGGCGATCGGGATCACCGTCTGGCCGGCGCGGCGCGGATCGGGCAGGCCGTCGGTCAGCAGCAGGCGCAGGTTCTTCTTTTTGGCGAAGAACGCGCGCGCTTCCGCGTCCGCGCCGGGGGCGACGACGACTTCGGTGAAGATGCGGCAGATCGCCTCTGCGGTCGGCCCGTCAAGCGGCTGGTTGACCGCGACGATGCCGCCGAAAGCCGAAACGTCATCGCACTCCAGCGCGCCGGTCCAGGCATCGAGCAGCGTATCGGCCTGCGCTACGCCGCAGGGGTTGGCATGCTTGACGATGACCACGGCCGGCTTCTGGCCCCGGAATTCCGCCGCCAGTTCGAGAGCGGCGTTGGCATCGTTGTAGTTGTTGTAGGACAGTTCCTTGCCCTGCACCTGTTCGGCCTGCGGCAGGCCCGAGGCATGGCCCCCGCGCGGCAGATAGAGCGCGGCGTCCTGGTGCGGGTTCTCGCCATAGCGCAGCGAGCCGGCCAGCACGCGGGTCATGGTGACTTGCGAAGGGAACTTCTGGCCCTGGTCCACTTCGGCGAACCAACGGCTGATCGCACCGTCATACGCGGCTGTGGCGGCATAGGCCTTGGCGGCCATCAGCTTGCGGAAGCCCAGTGAGGTCGCCCCCTTGGTGGCTTCCAGTTCCACCAGCAGGCCTTCGTAGTCCGCCGGGTCGGTGACGATCGTGACATATGTGTGGTTCTTGGCCGCCGAACGCACCATCGACGGGCCGCCGATGTCGATGTTCTCGATCACGGTGTCGCGGTCCGCGCCCTTGGTCACGGTCGCCTCGAAGGGGTAGAGGTTGACGATCACGAGGTCGATCGCGCCGATTTCATGCTCGGCCATGGCTGCAGCGTGTTCCGCGTTGTCGCGCACCGCCAGCAGCCCGCCGTGGACCATCGGGTGCAGCGTCTTGACCCGGCCGTCCATCATTTCGGGGAATTGGGTGATCTCGGAAATGTCCTTCACCGGCAGCCCGGCATCGCGCAGCGCCTTGGCGGTGCCGCCGGTGGAGACCAGCTCGACATCATAGCCGACCAGTACCTTGCCCAGCTCGACCAGACCGGTCTTGTCAGACACCGAAAGCAGCGCCCGGCGCACCGGCACGAGATCAGGCTTGGGCGCGGCAGCGGTTTCAGGGCTGAGTTCGGGCATGGCGGGTTCCGATGCGATCAATTGTTATGAAGATGGAGACTCGCGCGCGCCCTTAGGACGAACCGGGGATGGGGGCAAGGTTGGGGGGCGATGGTGCCGGCGACTTCATGATCCCCGGACAGGGGCGATCTGCATGGCCTCCGCCAGCTTTTCAGAGAACGAAATCGAGCGAGCCGAGCTTGGTGACGTTCATCAACTGGATTTCAAAATCGGCAATCTTGTCTCCAGTGAGGTCGGCCCGGACCAGCAGATCGGAGCCGGACACCTGTGTCCACACCGCATTGGCTGCTGCGCCGGCAGTGGAGAACGCGAAAGCCTGATCGCCGGCCTGGCCCGAATTTGCGTCAAGCTGGCTGAGATCGATGACATCGCGGCCGCTCACGAAATCGAAAACGCGATCGTGCGCGGCACCCGGAAGGCTGTCAGTCTTCGCGGCGAACACAAATACATCCCTGGCGATGTCTATTCCGCCATACATGTCGTCGTTGCCCCCGCCGCCATTGAGGATGTTGGCGGCGCTATTGCCATACAGCGTATTCGTGCCGGCGTTGCCCGTGGCACTGATTGCCGCCGCTCCGGTCAGCCGCAGAATTTCGACGTTGTTCCCCAGGCTGAAAGAGACGCTGGACTCGACCGTATCCACGCCTTCGGCGGAAAACTCGATCACCCGGTCGGCAGCGCTATCGACGACATAGACATCGTCGCCCTGTCCTCCGATCAGTGTGTCCACACCGGCCATACCGTCAATGCGGTTGTTCAGGGCATTGCCGGTGATGGTGTTGGCCAGGGCATTGCCGATCCCTTTGAGGGCGGTGCCGGTCAACGTCAGATCCTCAAGGTTGGTACCCAGCGTCCAGTCTATGGAGGATTCGACGCGATCGACCCCCTGGCTCGCCAGTTCGGTAATCTTGTCCGCGCCGCTATCGACGACATATGTATCGTTGCCAAGTCCACCCGTCATGGCATCAGCACCGCCAAGTCCGTCAATTCGGTTGTCGAGCGCGTTGCCGACGATCACATTGGCCAGACCATTGCCCACTGCCTTGATGGCAGAACCGGTCAGGGTCAGGTCTTCGAGATTGATGCCCAGCGCCCAGTCGATGGAAGATTCGACCCGATCGCGCCCTTCATTCAGGTTTTCGATGATCTGATCGCCAAGGTTATCGACGACGTAAACGTCAGAGCCGATGCTTCCGATCAGGGTATCGGCACCGACGCCCCCATCGAGAATGTCATTTCCGGCAAGCCCGCTGAGAACATTGGCGGCGCTGTTTCCGATCAGCGTGTTCGCGCTGGTGTTGCCGATGCCGTTTACCACGGACCCGAGAAGAGTGAGATCCTCCACGTTTCTGGCCAGCGTCCAGTCAAGGGCGGCTTCAACCCGATCGATGCCTTGGCCGGCCAGTTCGATTGTCTTGTCACCAGCGTTATCCACGCGGAACACATCGTTGCCCGTTCCGCCGCTCATCGTGTCGAGACCGACGGCGCCATCGATGAAGTCATCCCCGTTGCCGCCGTTCAGGATGTCGTTCAGCGCCCCGGCATAGATCTTGTCGTTGCCATCGCCCGCATCGAAGGTGACCACGCCTTCGGTGGTGAAGCTCGCGGCGATCTTGCTGAAAGTCCAGACATCATTCCCTGCCGTGCCTATCACCTTGAAATCTGCAAACCCGCCGGAGGAGAATTTCTGAATGCCGGTTATGTTGCTTCCGTTCCAGGTAAGGTACTGGCTGCTGCCGGTCGCACGGATCGTATTGCTGCCGAGGCCGCCGGCAATGCCTGCCTCGTCATTGATGCCGGGGTCCAGCAGGAATGTATCGTCGCCATCTTCGCCTCCGAGTGTGTCCCGCCCCGTACCGCCGCGGATAACGTCGTTGTCCTTCCCACCGTAGATGAAATCGTCACCGTCACCGCCCGTGATAGTGTCTGCGCCCTCGTCGCCCTGGATGGTGTCGTTGCCTTCCAGGCCATTCAGCGCATCATCACCCACACCGCCGTTGAGCGTATCGTTACCGCCGCTCCCGGTAAGCCGATCGTCTCCGGCACCACCGCCGATCGTGACGCCGCCGGTAAATCCAGACCCTACGGTGATTTGGTCTGCGGCTGAACTGGTTTGGAACGCCAATGCTTCGAAGCCGGTGACAATGAAGGTGCCCGTATCCGAAACCGCCGCACCACCTGCCCATGTCGCGCTCAGATCGACGTTGAGAGCGACATCCGGTGCGGTAACGTCAAACCGCAATGTATCGAACCCCGATCCTCCGTCCGCCACGTCTCCGCCGGACGCCCGGAGGAATACGCGATCGTTTCCTGATCCGCCGAATATCTGATCAGTCCCCGCCTCGCCGAGGATGTCGTCATTCCCTGCATCGCCATAAGCGACGTCGTCGCCGGCTCCGACATAGATGAAGTCATCATTCAAGCCGCCGTGAGCCTCGTCGTTGCCGTCCCCCCCAGCCAATGCATCCGCGCCGCTGCCGCCATCGAGGAAGTCGTCCCCGTCACCGCCATCCAGAGTATCGTCACCATTCAGCCCGTACAGAGTATCTTTACCTGCGCCGCCAAAAAACCTTTCCGATGCATCCGTTCCTTTGATTATATCATCACCACCGAATGCGAAAAAATCGGTTGAACCCAAGTAACCTGAACCAAAAGTTATATTGTCTGCCCCTTCGGTGCCTCCCCCGATCTGAATGTAATCTACGTTCCTGATCAGGTTGGTGCCCAGCTTGAAGCTGTGTGTAGTCGGCATGGCAGCAAAATTGATGGTGAATCCGATGCTTCCAGACAGTTTGAAATCATGCGCGATCAGAACGGAATTGTACCCAGCGCCCCCGTCGATGCTATCAAGATTGTCGCTAAGGATAATCGTGTCGTTGCCATTTCCGCCCTGGATGATGTCAGCGCCGTAACCCCCGGTCAGCTCGTCATCGCCATCGCCGCCGATCAGCGTGTCGTTGCCATTTCCGCCGAACAGGAAATCATCGCCGATACCGCCGTCAAGCCTGTCGTTGCCGTCTTTGGCATCGATATCGTTCCTTCCAGTTCCCCCTGTCAGGATGTCGTCGAAACGGGTGCCGTTTATCGTACCCGCGCCCGGAAGTGTAATCGTGATCCCGGGCGGCATGGGCGCGTCGAGGTCGTAGCCGAAGTTGTAATCCGTGAACTGCGCGACTTGCGTATCAGAGAACACGGCGATGGTTTTGAAACCTGTGCCATAAGCAAAGTTGGCGTTGCCAAATTTGAACAGGACATCGCTGCCTGCCTGTTCGAGATATGCCCATGCGCCGCCTGCGAACGGATTCCCGTCGGAGCTCAACTCGAGCGCATAATACTGGACTATCTCGCTGAAGTTAAAACGATCGCCGCCATCCCCGGCGGTAAAATCATGAATGACGACCGGAGCTAGGGAGTACGTTGTGTTGCTGGCGCGGGGAGCGAGTAAAGCAATTTCATCAATACCCGCGCCGGAAGTTATGTCGACACTCCCGCTGGCCTGCGCAAGCCGCAGAATGTCGTTGCCGGCTCCCAGATCAATGTGCGTCGCAGCCGAACCGGCAAAAGGCGAACCTGCGAACGTGATGGTGTCATTGCCATCGCCGCCATTCACCGTGTTCGTTGGCCCGGCAGCGCTGGCGAGAAATGCGACATCGATCACGTCATCGCCCGCGCCCCCATCGACCAGCCCGGAAGCTGTCTGCCCAATTCTGGTGTAACCGCCGGTGTCGGTCCGCTCGCCGACAACGATGTAGTCGTTCCCGTCCTCTCCCAGGATCATCACCTTGCCGCCGGCGGCCGTGATGATATCATCGCCGAGGCCGCCGCGGACCGTGTCGTTCCCGATGCCGCTGTCGATCACGTCATTGCCGGCATCGCCGTTGATGGTGTCGTTCCCGGAGTCTCCGAAAATCGTGTCGTCGCCATCGCCGCCGCTGATAGCGTCATTGCCACCGCGCCCGTGCAGCGTGTCGTTCCCGCCCGCCCCCTTTATCACATCCGCACCAAGTCCGCCGTCCAGACTATTGGCCGTGCTGTCACCGGTCACGGCGCGTCGGATGATGGTGCCACCGGTCGGTGCGGCACCATCGAAGTTGAAAGCCGTGAAATTGGCAAGCGTGGTATTCGCAAAGCGGACGACGTCGACGCCTTGGTAATAATTTACGCTTCCATCGACATCCAGGCGCAGGACAACATTCGCGCCAACCTGAACCAGTTGGAGATGTCCGCTGGTAAAGGGATTGATTGCCGGGTTCCAATTGGTCAGGGGGCCGTTGAACCCGATGGCGGTCAACAGATTGGCTGGATCGAAGATGTCTCCGCCGTCACCGGTGGCAAAATCGGTGATCACGATCGGGGATGAGACGCGGTCTTCGCGGTCGATCACCCGGCTCACACGGTCTACGCCAGTGCCGAGCGCGATCGATGTAGTAGCGGCAAACGAAGCATTGATTTCGACGCTATCGTTCCCGCTGCCCAGAAGGATGGTTGCCGCGATAGCCTGCTGGCCGCCGACGAGCTTGACCTCATCGTTGCCTGCTCCTGCCTGAACCCAAATGGTTTCCGGGGCCCCTCCAACATTGTAGCCATTCGGGTGATCTATGAGGATTCTGTCGTCCTCGGTTCCAGCATCGATCGTTACCGAGCCGTGTCCGGAATGGATGATGACATCATTGCCCGCACCGGCCAGGATCGTATCGTCACCGATATCAACGAGGCGATCGTTGCCTGCACCGCCATCAAGCCGGTCATTTCCGTTCCCGCCCTCCAGCGTGTCGTTTCCGTCGCCACCCGATAGCGTGTCGTTCTGCTCGCCGCCCTCAAGGCTGTCGTTTCCGGCACCGCCGTCCAGGATGTCGCTACCAGCTCCGCCGATCAGGGTATCATTGCCGCCGTCGCCATAGAGAGCGTCGTCGCCGTAGTATCCGTAAACGGCATCATCTCCGTCGGCACCGTGAAGGCTGTCTGCGCCCACTGCGCCTTCGATCTTTTCGCCGGAGATCGTTCCCGTGGCGATGCGGCCCGCCGCGATCGCGCCGCCGGCAGGATCAAATCCGAAGAAATTGCTGGCGGTGAAATTCGTCACGACGGTGTTACGGAAGAGCACCAGATCTCTGTGCGGCGTCCCGACGCCGCCATAGCCGCCGCTGAGAGCGACATCGTTGCCGCGCTGAACCAGTACCAATTGACCCGTCGCGAAGGGGTTGACCGACCCGCCTGACCATGGCGCTATCGCATCTCCAATGTCGAGGACGTCCCCACCCGGCCCCGCAGCGAAATCGGTGAACGTGAAGGAAACCAGCGCGGGATCTTCGCCGATCGGATACGTTTCAAAGCGAACCGTGTCAGAGCCTGTCCCGAGCGCAAGTGTCACAATTCCCGTCTCGGCAATGATGACCCGATCATCTCCGGCCCCGAGGCTGCCCTTCACGTTCACGCCCCAGGCAGCGAGCTCGACCAAGTCCTTGCCGAGACCTGCCTGGATCGTAACGGTCTGACGAAGGTCGGGAAGGTTGACCGAACTTCTAGACAGTATGATGCGATCGTCACCTGCACCGGCATCGATCGCATCATTCCCCTGACTATCGGAGATGGTGTCATTGCCGTTGCCGCCCAGGATGCTGTCGTTGCCGCGGCTGCCCTCGATCGTGTCGTCACCGTCGAGTCCGGATATGTTGTCATTCGTCCATGAACCGCGAAGGATGTCGTTTCCGGTTGTACCGACAAGATCAGTCATCAGGCTTTCAACTTTTTAATGCAGGCGCAGGATTACGACACCCGCTTCGCGTTTTAGTGCCTCGCACTATCACGGCATTCGATCGAGCCAAATAGAAACCGCGCTCGGAATGTCGCATTGTTGGCTTCAAGGCACGGGGCCTCGCCTCGATCTCCGGCTCGGCAGTTGGTTCGCCGAGCATCAACCTCGTGCGCCGAATTCTTCCCGCCGATACACCGCATGAGCCGTGCCGCAATTGAGGTACTTCATAAAAAGCTGGCGCTGGCAGGTTGAAGAGGGCGGCAAATGGTTTACCCTGATAGGGAACAGGAGCCTCTTCGATGCTGGATTTTCTTGGCAAGCAGTTCATCGACGTCATCGAATGGCTGGAAACGCCGGGTCAATTGGCTTGGCGCGTGCCCTTCGCGGACCATGAAATTCAAAACGGCGCGCAGTTGACGGTTCGTGAAGGCCAATCGGCTGTGTTCATCAACGAAGGGCGCGTAGCCGACATCTTCGAAGCGGGTAGATATCGGCTGGAGACGGCAACGCTTCCCGTTCTCACCAATCTCATGAACTGGGACAAGGCGTTCAAGTCACCGTTCAAATCGGACGTCTTGTTCCTCAGTCACAAGGAGCAGCCCGGGCTCAAGTGGGGCACGGCGCAACCGATCACTGTGCGCGACGCTGAATTGGGTGCCCTGCGCCTGCGCGCTTTCGGCACTTACTCCTTTCGCATCGCCCAGAGCCGGCCTTTTATTGATCGCGTGGTGGGATCGCTGACCCATCTGGAAGTCCATGCACTTGAACCGCAATTACGCGCGGCGATCCAGACCGCGATGGCAACGGCGCTGGGATCGAGCGGGGTGCCCTTCCTCGATCTGGCGGCCAGCCAGACCGCCCTGTCTGAGCGGATCAGGGTGCAGGTGGAAACGGCCTTCGCGGCGTGGGGGCTGGAATGCCTGGCTTTCTACGTCGAGAGTGTGTCGCTTCCGGAAGACGTGCAGAGCTATCTCGACAAAAGCAGCTCGATGCGGGTGCTTGGCGATCTTGGAAACTATGCCCGGTTTCAGGCGGCGGAAGCGCTGCAGGCTGCCGCAGGGCAGGACGTGGGTCTCGCCGGGATCGGCGCGGGGCTTGCGGCTGCAGGAATGCTGGGAACGACAATGGCCGGGGCCTTGGCGCCGCAGCCATCCGCATCGCCAGAAAGCTCGGCAGATGCGATCGCCACGATCGAGAAATTGCACCAGCTCGTCACCATCGGCGCCCTCAGCCAGCAGGAGTTCGATGCCAAGAAGGCCGAACTTCTGGCGCGAATCCGCTAACGGCTGCCGCTACCCGAGACCCGGACCATGATCGCCTGTCCCTCTTGCGGCGCAGACCTCGGCGTGCGTGGCACCGCCTTGCCTTACAGCACTTGTGGATATTGCCAGTCCCTTGTGGTGCACGGTGCTGCCGGGCCGGAGGATCTGGGCAAGGTGGCCAGCCTGCCGTTCGATGTCTCGCCGCTGCAACTGGGGACGCGCTTCCGTGTCGACGGCATCGATTTCCTGACCCTTGGCCGGGTCCGCTGGCATTGGCAGGACGGTGCCTGGAACGAGTGGCTGCTGGAAGCGGCGGACGGCACCCATTGTTGGCTGGGTGAAGCCATGGGCCTGTTCATGCTGACGGCTGAGCGGCCCGACCTGGCCCAGGACCCGATGATCGCGCGGTTTGCCGTGGGCGTCGAAATCAAGCTGGGCCAGGCGATGCAAGTCGATGGGCATCTCCTGCGCGCAGCCGATATCCGCAGGGCGCAGTGTGTGGGCAGCGAGGGCCATCTGCCTTTCCCGACCCTGCCGGGCACGAAGCTGACCAACGTCGATTTTCGCAGTCCGGACGGCCTGATTCTCTCGGTGCAGCGCGTAGGGGGTGAGGTGACCGCCTGGTTCGGGACCATTTACGAATTTGCCGATCTCAATCCCCGCAATGCCCGTGCAATCGACGGATGGACGTTGCCGGCGTACATGCAATGAACGGCGACGCAGCGAAACGCGAGGCAGCCTCCGGTGCGAGGTCGGTCGCGTGCCCTGCCTGTGGCGGGCGGATCGTGGCGCGGGCCACGGGATACGCTGTGACACTGGGCTGCGCGCATTGTGGCTCGGCGCTTGATGCGACGCGCCCCGAAGTTGAGCTGATCGCGCGGCACAAGCGCGCGGTGGCGAAGTTCCCGCTGGCGCTGGGCAAGCGCGGCTATCTGTTCGATCAGTACTGGGACGTCATCGGTGCGCTGAAGCGCAAGGATGCCTTGGACATCTGGAACGAATACCTCCTGTTCAACCCATATGTCGGTTATCGCTGGCTCGTCGAATATAAGGGTGACTGGCAGTTCGGCACCATGGTGCTTGATGTGCCCGAGGCGGATGCGGACGGGATCGTCTGGCGCGGGGAGCGCTTCACGTCGGCCGGCCCCGACCAGCAGGTCACGGCCACCTGCGTGATCGGCGAATTCTACTGGCGGATCAAAGCCGGCGATCAGGTTCGCTGCGTATCGTTCGAGCGTGGTGATGTGTCACTTTCCTGCGAAGTGACCGATGAAGAGGTAAACTGGACGCAACTTGTACCCATCGCCGCGCGCGAGGTGCAGACGGCCTTTGCGATCGACGGGCGCAAAATGCCCGGACGACGGTTCGCGCAGCAGGCGCACGCCGCGACGGGGGCGGCGGACGACCTCCTGGCGATGTTCGCGGTGGCGGGAATCGGAGCGTTTCTGGCGCTGGTAGTCATGCTTTTGCTTGCAGGGCCGGTTTCACGCACGGTGGGCTCGGTCAATGCGCCCTACGGCAAGACGCGCGAAGGCGTGCTTATCGGGACACTGGAAATAAAGCGCGATTGGCAGCTTGTCAGCCTTAAGGCGCAAGGTCAGGACTTCGACAATCGCTGGGTAGATATCGACTACAGTCTCGTCGATCGCCGCACCGGCCAAGCGATCGGCGGCTATGGGCTTGCCGAGCGCTACAGCGGCGTCGATTCGGACGGTTCGTGGGTCGAGGGCTCCCGCGGCGCAGAAACGCTTCTGGGGCATGTGCCGCGCGGTACGTATGATCTTTATGTCGACGCGGAGGCACATGCCTGGCCGATCGATGCGACCTTGAACCCGGACGGCAGCGTTTCGATGCCGCCGGACGGATCGCAACTGTCAACCTGGGCCCAACCGGACGCCATCACCATGACCATAGTCGCGGAAACCGGCGCGCTGCCTTCGGGTAACTGGTGGACCGTGCTGGTCCTGCTGCTGGCCTGGCCGATGGCCATACTTTGGTGGCGGCACGAGAATGATTGAGATGAACACTCGCCTGAAAATTTTCACCGCCTGGACTGCATTGCTCGTCGCAGGGATGGCGATGGCGTCATACTTCGCCTGGTCTCCGTACACGGATGACGAGCGCGACCCGGGCGATCGCACGCAGACCGGACCCAACCACAAGTAACCGCCGCAGCAACCAGAAGGAGCCTGCCATGCTCTCGTTTTCCGTCCTTGCCGCCACGCTGCTTTACGCGCTGCTGGGTATCGTGATTTTTATCTTCAGCTTCGTCCTGGTCGACAAGCTGACGCCGGGCGAACTGTGGCGCGAGATCATCGAGCGCAAGAACATGGCCGTGGCATTGCTGGCCGGGGCCGTGGCGATCGGTATCTCCAACATCATCGCCGCCGCCGTGCATGGCTGAAAAGCCGGTTCCGGACGTCTCGGCCGCTGTCGATGAACCCTTGCGCCCGCCGGCGGCGTTGGCGGTCATCCTGCTCGTTTCGGTGCTGGTGGTCGCCACCTGCGGGCTGATCTACGAACTGCTGGCGAGCACCCTTGCCAGCTATCTGTTAGGCGACAGCGTCACCCAGTTCTCCACGGTCATCGGCACGTATCTTTTCGCCATGGGAATAGGGAGCTGGCTCTCGCGCCATGTTCGCCGCGATGAGCTGGGCGTGTTCGTCCGGGTGGAGATCATGATCGCCGCCTTGGGCGGCTGGTGTGCCGCCGGGCTGTTCCTGCTGTTCCCGGTGGTTTCAGATTTTCGTATCGTGCTTTACGCCCTGGTGTTCGCGATCGGCACGCTGGTGGGGCTGGAAATTCCGCTGCTCATCCGCATTTTGCGCCACCGTTTCGCCTTTCGCGAACTGGTGTCCAACGTGCTGACTTACGATTACGTGGGTGCCCTGATCGCATCGTTGCTGTTCCCGCTGGTGCTGGTGCCATGGCTGGGAATGATACGAACCGGCTTCGTTTTCGGGCTTGCGAACGTGGCGGTTGCGGTGGCTCTCCTGATCCACCTCAGGGCTCAGCGGCGCGTCGGTGCCGACCTTGCTATCGCGCTGGTCGTAGGTGCCTCGCTGGTGGCCGGGCTGGCCGGTGCCGAGAAACTCCAGCGTCTGTCGGAAGTGGCCTTTTATGGCGAGCCGGTGGTCCATGCCCGCTCGTCGCGTTACCAGCGGATTGTCCTCACCCGTCAAGGCAGCGATCTGCGGCTATGGTTGAACGGCAATCTGCAATTCTCCACCCGCGACGAATACCGCTATCACGAAGCGCTGGTCTGGCCGGTACTGGGGCGCGTGGAGAACCCGACCCGGGTGCTGGTGCTGGGCGGCGGCGATGGCCTGGCGGCGCGCGAAATTCTGCGCGACCCGCGCGTGCGCCACATCACGCTGGTCGATCTCGACCCGGAGATGGCCGCGCTGTTTCGCGATACGCCCGAACTGGCCCGGCTGAACCATCACGCCCTGTCATCTCCCCGCCTCACCCTGCACAATGCCGACGCGTTCCAATGGGTGCGGCAGGCGCAAGGACCTTATGACGCGATCTTCATCGACTTCCCCGACCCTACTGAATTCTCGCTCGGCAAACTGTACACTGAAAGCTTCTATCGCGAAGTGGCCCGGCTGCTGGCACCCGCCGGCGTCATGACAGTGCAGAGCACCTCGCCGCTCGTCGCGCCGCGTTCCTACTGGACCGTCGCGACGACACTGGAGGCCGCCGGCCTCGCGACGCGCGGATATCATGCCTATGTGCCCAGCTTCGGTGAATGGGGCTTTACGCTGGCCGCGCATCGTCCGGTAGCGGCAGCGGTTCGCCTGCCACGGCACTTGCGCTTCCTGACGCCGACCACCGAACGGGCCATGTTCGATTTTCCGATCGACATGGCGCGCCGCCCCACGCCGGTGAACCGGCTGGACAACCAATCGCTGGTACGCAGCTTCGGTGAGGAATGGGGCGAATATGAAGGCTGAACCCACCCGCCGCGCGATGCTGTCGGGATCAATCGGGCTGGCAAGTGCCCTGACTGCTCCATTGGCATTGGCCGGCTGCAGCGAACCCTCCATTCCCGGCACACTGGGAGGAGCCGATTGGCGGCGCGGCCACCTCTTGCGCGATGGCCACTTGCCGGCCCCCGATGGACCGGTGGAAGATCGTGGCATCGTCATCGCCGGCGGCGGCGTGGCCGGCCTTGCTGCGGCATGGCGGTTGAAGGCAGCGGGCTATGACGACTTCACGCTGTTCGAGATGGAGGACTACGTCGGCGGCAATGCCCGCCAGGGTCGCAATGCGGTAAGCGCCTATCCGCTCGGCGCTCACTACTTGCCCGTTCCCAACCGGGAAGCTCGCGCTCTGCGCCACATGCTGGAGGAATTCGGCATGATCGTGGGCGAGGAAGACGGCGCTCCGGTTTACGACCCTTTCCAGCTTTGCGCCGATCTCGAAGAACGACTGCTGTGGCGCGGCCGCTGGCAGGAAGGCCTGTTTCCTCAGGGCGGGATTTCCGAAGAGGACCTTGCCCAATACCGGCGTTTCGATGAGGAGATGGCAGTCTATCGGGCCTTGCTGGGATCAGACGGACTTCACGCCTTCGCCAGTCCCATGGCGTATTCCAGCCAGGACCCGGCGCTGCTCGCTCTCGATCGTATCAGTTTTGCCGATTGGCTGACCCACAACGGTTACACTGCCGGCGTGCTGCGTGCCTATCTGCGCTACTGTTGTCGGGACGATTACGGCAGCGAACCGGAGAACGTCTCGGCTTGGGCCGGGTTGCACTACTTTTCCGCCCGGCGCGGCTGGGCAGCGCGCGGCGACGGATCGCGGGAACTGACCTGGCCCGAAGGGAATGGTCGTCTGGTCCGGCTCATGGGTCAACGGATCGCCGGCCACGTCGTGCCGGCGCACTCTGCATTCAATCTTGCCGTGCGGGACGACGGTACGGCCGATCTCGCGATCCACAATCATCGCACATCGCGCAGCCGGACCGTGCGGGCACGGGCCGTTATTCTCGCCATGCCGCATTTCGTAGCGGCGCGCACAGCACCGGCCGTGGCCGCCAGGGGCGGAATGACCTACGCCCCCTGGGTCGTCGCCAACGTGACCGTTGATCGGCACCCCGGCGGCAAAGGCAGTCCGTTGGCATGGGACAATGTTTCGACCGCCAGCGATTCGCTTGGTTACGTCGTTGCCACGCACCAGAACGGCAGTGATCCGACGGGTCCCACCGTATTGACCTGGTACTTGCCCCTCTCGCGCGAAACACCGCAGGCTGCCCGCAAGATCCTGATGACCCGCCCGCTGGCCGATTGGCAGCGACAAATCCGCGCCGACCTTCTGGCCATGAATCCCGATCTGGACGGGGCGATCCGCGCGATCGACGTCTGGCGCTGGGGCCACGCGATGATCAGCCCCCGCCCGGGCTTCCTTTCCGCGCCCGCCCGCCTCGCCGCGATCGCGTCCAGGCCGCCCGTCCTCTTTGCCCATTCGGATATGAGCGGGCTGTCACTTTTCGAGGAAGCTCATCACCGCGGCGTTGTCGCCGCGGAAGCCGCGCTTGCCCATCTCGACCATGCGTTCGAAAGCCTGATCTGACATGTCCCATCCCCCTGGAACCAGCATCCATCTCATAGCCGATCTCGAGGGATGCAGCGGGCTTGATGATTTGCCCCTGATCGAGCGCGCCTTGCGGGAAGCCGCCGCCGCTGCCGGGGTTACCGTACTGGAAACCCGGCTGCATCATTTCGGTGAAGGCCATGGCGTGACGGGGTTCGCCGTTCTCGCCGAAAGCCATATCTCGATCCACACCTGGCCCGAAGCCGGGGTTGCCGCCGTTGATCTGTTTGTCTGCGGGCAAAATGCCGACGCCCAAGCCGGGCTGAATGTTCTCTGCAATCGCATGGCGGGAATAATCGCGCGCGTACAGGCGATCGAGCGGTTGTCGATGCTGGGCATCAGGTCGTCGACTGCGGCATAGATCGGCACCTTCCCGCCGGTCAGGATGAAGCCGATAGGCAATCCCTGGTTGTCACGGCGGGCATATACCCTGCTCGTAAAGCGGCCGCGTGATGGTAGGTTGGCCTGGGCGGGATACGCGGCCGATCAAGTCTCATGAGATCGGCCTGATGGTATCTCGGCGACGATGGCTGCGATCAGGTCGGAGCCGCTGACGGGAGCCAGATCACGCAGCCGGGCGATCATGCGGGGGTCCCAATAGGCTTTGATGTGTTCGGCCGTGCGCTGCACTGCCGCCTTTTCGCCCAGCACCGCTAAATTGCGGGCGATCTGGGTCGCCATGCGCAGTTCTGCCGGCTGCCCCTCGCTCATTCGGCGGGCTCCGCCGCGATCCGGCGTGCGGTTCGTGCTTGGGCGTCGTAATCGCGTTGCCATTCGGTCGGGCCGTTGGAGGCACCGACCTGCACCGCCGTTACCTTGTATTCGGGGCAATTGGTGGCCCAGTCGGAAAACTCGGTGGTGACCACGTTGGCCTGCGTTTCGGGGTGGTGGAAGGTGGTATAGACCACCCCCGGTGCCACCCGATCCGTCACCTTCAGCCGCAATGTGGTTTCCCCCTTGCGGCTGGCCAGGCGCACCCAGCCACCATCGGCAAGGCCCCGGTTCTCGGCATCGGTCGGGTGCATTTCCAGCACGTCTTCCTTGTGCCACACGCCGTTGGCGGTGCGCCGTGTCTGCGCGCCGACGTTGTATTGCGACAGGATGCGCCCGGTGGTGAGCAGCAGCGGGAAACGCGGGCCGGTCTTCTCGTCGGTCGGCACATAGTCGGTCACCACGAACAGGCCCTTGCCCCGCACGAAGCCCGCCTCGTGCATGATCGGGGAGCCGTCGGGATGTTCGGCGTTGACCGGCCACTGCAGCGATCCCTCGGCATCGAGCCGGGCGTAGTTGACGCCGGCGAAGGAGGGCGTGAGCCGGGCGATCTCGTCCATGATCTCGCGCGGATGGGTATAGGACCAGCCCAGCCCCATGGCATTGGCGAGCGCCTGGGTCACTTCCCAGTCGGCCATGCCGCGCCCTTCGCCATCGCGGTTGGCCGGGTCCATCACCTTGCGCACCGGCTGGATGCGCCGCTCCGCGTTCGTGAACGTCCCGTCCTTTTCGAGGAAGGTCGAGCCGGGCAGGAAGACGTGCGCATAGTTGGCCGTCTCGTTCAGGAACAGGTCGTGGACGATCACGCAGTCCATAGCGGCCAGACCGGCGGCGACATGGCGGGTATCCGGGTCGGACTGGAGGATATCCTCGCCCTGGATGTAGATCGCGCGAAAGCTGCCGTCGACGGCGGCATCGAGCATATTGGGGATGCGCAGGCCCGGATCGGGGTCGAGCGACACGCCCCATTCCCGCTCGAACAGCGCGCGCGTATTGCCGTCGGAAATATGGCGATAGCCCGACAGTTCGTGCGGGAACGAGCCCATGTCGCACGAACCCTGGACGTTGTTCTGCCCCCGCAACGGGTTCACCCCCACTCCGCGCCGGCCGACATTGCCGGTCGCCATCGCAAGGTTGGCGATCGCCATCACCGTGGACGAGCCCTGGCTATGCTCGGTCACGCCAAGGCCGTAATAGATCGCGCCGTTGCCGCCGGTGGCGTAGAGTCGCGCCGCCGCCCGCAGGTCCGCCGCCGGCACCCGGGTCACCGCCTCAAGCACTTCGGGCGAATGGCGTGGATCGGCAACAAAGCGGGCCCAGTCCTCGAAAGCGTCCACGTCGCAGCGTTCGCGCACGAAGGCATCGTCCACCAGCCCTTCGGTGACGATCACATGGGCCATGGCGGTCAGCACCGCGACGTTGGTTCCGGGTTGCAGCGCCAGGTGGTGGGCCGCGGCGATGTGCGGGCTGCGCACCAGATCGATCCGGCGCGGATCGATAACGATCAGCTTCGCACCCGCCTTGCCATTCTTGCCCCGCAGCCGCTGCTTCAGGCGGCTGGCGAAGACGGGGTGCGCGTCGGTGGGGTTTGCCCCGATCACCAGCACCACATCGGCGTCCATCACGCTGTCGAAATCCTGCGTTCCGGCGCTGGTGCCGAACGTGGTCCGGAGGCCGTATCCGGTCGGCGAATGGCAGACCCGCGCGCAGGTATCGACGTTGTTCGATCCGAACCCGGCGCGCACCAGCTTCTGGACCAGATAGGCCTCCTCGTTCGTGCAGCGGCTGGAGGTGATGCCGCCCAGCGCCCGCGCGCCGTATTGCGCCTTGATCGCGCTCAGTCGCGCGGCGGTGAAGGCCAGCGCCTCGTCCCACGAGACCGCGCGCCAGGGCTCGTCGATGCGCTCGCGGATCATCGGGTTGGTGATCCGGTCGGCGTGGTTGGCATAGCCCCAGGCAAAGCGGCCCTTGACGCAGGAGTGGCCGTGGTTGGCCTTGCCGTCCTTCCACGGCACCATCCGGACAAGCTGTTCGCCGCGCATTTCGGCGCGGAAGGTGCAGCCCACGCCGCAATAGGCGCAGGTCGTCACCACCGTGCGTTCGGGCTTGCCGATTTCGATGACGCTCTTTTCCATCAGCGCGGCGGTCGGGCAGGCCTGCACGCAGGCACCGCACGATACGCAGTCGCTGGACAGGAAATCATCGGCGGACTGCCCGGCACCGATCGCGCTGGCAAAACCCCGGCCGTCCACGGTCAGCGCCAGTGTCCCCTGCACTTCGTCGCAGGATCGCACGCAGCGCGAACAAACGATGCACTTGGCGGCGTCGAACGCGAAGTAGGGATTGCTCTCATCCAGCGGCGCATCGAGGTGATGCGCGCCGTCATAGCCATAGCGCACATCGCGCAGGCCCACTTGCGCGGCGGCATCCTGCAGTTCGCAATCGTTGTTGGCCGAGCACGTCAGGCAATCCAGCGGGTGGTCCGAAATATACAGTTCCATCACCCCGCGCCGCAGCTTTTCCAGCCGGGGCGTCTGGGTGCGCACGACCATGCCTTCGCTCACCAGCGTGGTGCAGGATGCCGGGGTGCCGCGCACGCCGTCCACCTCGACAAGGCACATCCGGCACGAGCCGTAAGCGGCGACATTATCGGTTGCGCACAGCCTGGGGATCGCCCCGCCCGCCAGCGACGCCGCGCGCATCACGCTGGTCCCGGCCGGGACAGTGATGCTGCGGCCGTCGATCGTCAGGCTGACCGCAGTGTCCGATGCGACTGCGGGGGTGCCGTGATCGATTTGCGGTTCATATCCCATGGCCGGCTCCCAGTACGTTGGCAGGATCGGTGAACACCAGCGCGCTGTCGCTGCGCGCCAGCGCCACCAGCGCCAGTCCGGCCTGGCGGGCGCGATCCACCGCCAGCGTTGTCGGCGCGGAAATGGTGACGAGCAGCGGGCAGCCGGCGCGCACCGCCTTTTCCACCAGTTCGAAACTGCAGCGCGCGCTCAGCAACAGAAACCCTTGCGTCGGGTCCATCCGGCGGCGGGCGAGCGTGCCGATCAGCCGGTCGAGCGCGTTGTGGCGGCCGACATCCTCGGCCACGGCCAGGATCGCCCCGTCCGGCGTGCAGAAGGCGGCGGCGTGCATCGCGCCGGTTTCGCGGCCCAGCGGCTGATGATCGGACAAATCGGCCAGCGCCCGGGCGATCGCCTCGCGGCTGGTGGCGATACGGGCGCGGATCGCCGGCAACGGGCGCAGCACCTGCTCTATGCTGTCCATCCCGCACAACCCGCACGAACTTTCCGACACGCGCGAGCGGGCGCGGGCGATCACCGGCTCCATCCGCTCGTGCGGCAGGCCGACGCGCACGATCCAGCCGCCGGGGGCCTCGTGGACGATAATCTCGCCGATCTCGTCCACCGCGCCGACCAGCCCTTCGGATAGCGCGAAGCCGCAGGCATAATCTTCCAGATCGTGCGGGCTGGCCATCATCACCGCATAGCCGATGCCGTTGAATTCCAGCGCCACCGGGGCTTCGACCGCGACCGCGCGCGAGACGGCGGCGTCCCCGGCGACGCCCAGACCCAGCCGGCTTGCGCCCAGCGGCAGGGCGGCAGCCTCGGTCACGCCGGAATCGCTTCGCGGGCCAGGCCGAAATCCTCGGGCCAGTGGCGCAGCGCGGACAGTACCGGATAAGGCGTGAATCCGCCCAGCGCGCAGAGCGAGCCGAACTTCATCGTCTCGCACAGGTCTTCGAGCAGGGCCACCTCGGCTTCGAGCGAGCGGGCGCGCTTGCCCGCGTTGCGCATCTGGGCCAGGCTTTCCACCGCATCCGGCGCACGCGCGCCCGACAGGATGCGCGCGATCAGTTCTCCGCCCCGCGTCGAGCCGATGCGGCACGGGGTGCATTTGCCGCAGCTTTCCGCCGCGCAGAAATCCATCGCGAACCGCGCCATCTGCGCCATGTCCACGGTATCGTCGAACACCACGATCCCGCCGTGGCCGATCAGCGCATCGGCAGCGGCATAAGCCTCGTAATCGAACGGCAGATCGAACCGGTCGGGATGGATATAGGCCCCGAGCGGCCCGCCCACCTGTACCGCCTTGACCGGCCGCTCCGATGCGGTGCCGCCGCCGATATCGTGGATCAGTTCGCGCAAGGTGATGCCGAAGGCGGTTTCATACAGCCCGCCATGGCGGATGTTGCCGGCAAGCTGGATCGGCTTGGTCCCGCGCGACCGGTCTACGCCCAGCCGGGCATATTCGGCCGCCCCGCCTTCGGACAGGATATGCGGGATCGCCACCAGCGTCAGCACGTTGTTCACCACCGTCGGGCAGCCGAACAGTCCGGACAGCGCCGGCAGCGGCGGCTTGGCGCGCACTTCCCCGCGCTTGCCCTCCAGCGAATTGAGCAGCGCCGTCTCCTCGCCGCAGACATAGGCCCCCGCGCCCACGCGCACTTCGAGCCGGAACGGAGCAATGCGCGGCGCGGCCAGCACGATCGCGGCGCGCAGCTTGGCAATGGCGTGGGGATATTCGCTGCGGGTGTAGATATAGCCTTGGTCCGCACCGACGGCATGCGCGCAAATCGCCATGCCCTCGACAAGCTGGAAGGGATCACCCTCCATAATCATGCGGTCGGCAAAGGTGCCGCTGTCGCCCTCGTCGGCGTTGCACACGACATACTTGCGTGTGCCCGAAGCGCCGGCGACTGTCTGCCACTTGATCCCGGCGGGAAAGCCCGCTCCACCCCGCCCGCGCAGGCCGGACTGGGTAACTTCGGCGATCACCGCGGCAGGGAGCATCGCGCGGGCGCGGTCCAGCCCCTGCCAGCCGCCGGTCGCCGCATAATCATCCAGACTGAGCGGCCGGGTCCGCCCGGCCCGCGCGAACGTCAGCCGCTGCTGGCGGGCGATGAACGGATGCGCGGCAATGTTGCCGATCGCCTTGGCGCTGCTGCCGTCGAGGATTGCGTTGACATCGGCCGGGGTGGCCGGGCCGAACCCTTGCCCATCGATCTCCACCAGCGGCTCGAGCCAGTGCATGCCCCAGCTCGATACCCGCTCTACCCTGCAACCTGCCGCCGCGAAGGCATCGGCCACCGCGTCCGCCCCGCACGCTAGTGCCAGGGCATCGTCGCTGATCCGCACCCGCGTCACGCGCCGTCCACCAGTGCCACCAGCGCCGCTTCGTCAAGCCGGGCATAAAGGGCATCGCCGATCCGCGCCGATGGACCGACTGAGCACAGGCCCAGGCAGTAGACCGTTTTGATGCTCACCCGGCTTCCCGCCGCCGCCTCGGCCGCGCGCACCAGCGCCTCGACCCCGCGCGCCTGACAGGCTTCGGCGCGGCACAGCTCGACACAAGGGCGCGGATCGGCGATGGCCGTGAAATCGTGATAGAAGGAGACGACGCCATGCACCTCGGCCCGGCTCAGGTTGAGCGCTTGGGCGATAGCGGCTTCGCTGTCCGCATCGATGCAGCCCAGTCCGGCCTGGACATCGTGGAGGATCGGCAGGAGCGGGCCCTCCGCCTCGGCTTGGCGGGCAAGGATATCGTCGAGTACAGGTGAAACCATTCCCGATCCCTGCGCCCATGCATAGGCCCGGTCAAATCGAAAGGACTGAATGTTGATAGATCGTAACTATCAAGGCTCAGCCCGCGTTGTCGCGTGCCACTGCCTGGGCGGCCAGCAGCGCCGCACCGGCCATCGGCCCCAGCGGATCACGGCCAACCACCACCAGCCCGACCCGCCGCGCCGGAGCGGGCTCGGCAAACGGCAGGAACCGGCACCATTCCAGCCCGGCCATCAACTGGGCATAGGACGCCGGAACAATGGTCGTAAATCCGCCTGAACGGACCAGCGAAAGCAGGGAAACATAGCTGTCCGCGATAGCTGCCGGGATCACCGAAAGACCGTGCTCGGCGAAGTGGCGATCAAGGATGCGCCGAAACTGCATGCCCTGGTGCAGCAGGCACAGGCGCGAACCGGCAGCCCGTTTCCAACTGACGGCGGCATCGACCTCGAAGCCCGCCCCTTTCCGCGCCACGAACAGATACTGTTCCTCATGCAGCGCGACGGAGAGGACGTTGGCGGCCGGTTCGTGATCGAGATAGGTCACGCCCGCATCGAAAGCATTGGCGGCAAGACCACGCTGGATTTCACGCGCAGTATCCGAATGCACGGACAGGGTCAGCCCGGGATTGTCCCGCAGCAGGCGATCGCCAAGCCGGCCTACCAGCGCCAGCGCTGCCGGGATCGCCGCCAGCCGGAACTCGCCCTGCGGAGCCACCGACAGCGCCTCTGCCGCCTGTGACAGCCCGCGCACGGCACCCAGCACCTGCTCGGCCCACGGCAGGATCGCCACCCCCTGCTCGGTCAGGCCGATAAACCGCCGGTCGCGATCAACCAGTCGTTTGCCCAGCTCCTGCTCCAGCGCGACCAGCCCGGCCGAAAGCGTCGGCTGCGACACCCCGCAGGTGGCCGCCGCACTGGCAAAATGCCTTTCGCGCGCCAGTGCGGTAAAATAGCGAAGATGTTGCAGTTGCAAGCGCGCCTCCCTTGAGAGGTAAAGCCTATCAAGGGGCGATCAGCAGCGCCAGCCGCGACCCCTCAGGCGGATGGTCCTGACCCAAACCGCAACCGGTCTGCACTTGGCGCGAAGGCCCGACGCCTGCAAGCACCCGGCCCGGCGATGCCAATCGCAGTACGACGGAACCGATAAAGCGCCCGGCCAATGCACCGCCCCGTCGCCGTCGCCGTCCGGTCGCCGAGGGCCGCATAATTCCAAGCTTCTTTGCCGTCATGATCAACTGTTAATCTTTGGCTCAGCCTTGCGATAGCTATCCCGGACATCTTCATTGCTATGGAGGCGGCAAAGGTCATGGGAATGGCAAAGACGGGGCGTGCTGCCGGACAGGACGTGCAGTCATGACGATGCCGGTTTTCTTCGATCCGAGCGGTCGGCGCGGCCTGTGGGCCCGGCGGATCGTTGCCGTCCTGCTGGTGTCGCTCATCGTCGCGGCGATTGCCTTCGCCACGACGCTCGCAAGGGTTCCGCATGGGCGCGACCTGGCCCTCCCGCTGCCGCAGGAACGGGCGGAAAAGCTGCCGCTGACCGAGCGGGTGAGGCACGGCATCGCCTCCTGGCTCCCGCGCAAGGCCGGGGCTGATCCCCATACGCCGCTCAGTATCGGCTTCTATGTGCCGGACGATGACATGAGCCTGGCATCCCTGCGGCGCCATGTCGGCGCGCTGGACTGGATCGTGCCGGCCACGGTCACTGTGTCCGGCCCCACGCATCGCCTCGACGTGGCCGCCGACCCGAAGTTCGACCGAATGATCGCGGCGATGCGCCATCCACCCAAGGTGCTGCCGATGGTGCAGAACTTCATGGGCAACGACTGGGACGGTGCCAACGCCGCCATGCTTCTCCATGATCGTGCGAAGAGCCGGGCGCTCATCGCGCGCCTCGCGGAAATCGTTCGCGACCGGAAGGTGGCCGGTCTCGTCATGGATTTCGAAGCGCTGCCCGCCGGTGCCATGTCTGACTATCTGCATTTCCTCCATCGGCTTCGTCGCGCCCTGCCCAAGGGTGCCGAACTGGCCGTCACAGCTCCGGCGGAGGATCAGGCATGGCCGCTCGCCAAGGTCGGCAAGGTCGCCGACCGGCTGATCCTGATGGCCTATGACCAGCATTGGGAGGGGGGCACGCCCGGCCCCATCGCCGCGCAGCAATGGTTCGTGGATGAGGTGCAGGCGGGCCTGCGCGCGGTCGGCCGCGACCGGCTGATCGTCGCCCTCGGCAGTTACGCCTATGACTGGCATGGCGATGAAACCAACGCCCTGTCGATCGAGGAAGCCTGGCTCGCCGCCCACGATAGCAGCGCGCCGGTGCAGTTCGATCCGGGCAGCGGCAATGCGGGCTTCGCCTATGACGAGGCCGGGCAGCATCATCAGATATGGATGCTCGACGCGGCGACGAGCTGGAACCAGATGCAGGTGCTGAAACGGCTCGGGATCGACGATGTCGCGCTGTGGCGGCTGGGCAGCGAGGATCCCGGCTTCTGGACCAGCCTGTCCGCCTGGCGCTCCGGCACCCGGCCCGACCTGCGGCCGATCCAGTCGCTGCTCAGCACGGACGTGGAAGGCACGGGCGAGATCCTGCGGATCACGGCCACGCCATCGGCAGGACAGCGTTCGCCCCGGTTCGCAGCGAACGGTCTGATCCGCGACGAACGCTATGATGCGCTTCCCACCCCCTATGTCGTCAGCCGGGCCGGCGCGATGCCGAAGACGCTGGCGCTGACCTTCGATGACGGGCCTGATCCCACCTGGACGCCGCAGATCCTGGATATCCTGGAAAAGGCCCGCGTCCCCGGCACCTTCTTCGTCATCGGCGAGAGTGCGCTGGGCAATCCCGGCCTCCTCAACCGCATCATCGCGGACGGGGGCGAGATCGGTAACCACACCTATACCCATCCCAATCTGGCGCTCGCCTCGCCGGCAGAGACCCGGCTGGAGCTCAACGCTACGCAGCGCATGATCGAGGCCTATACCGGCCGCTCGACGCGCCTGTTCCGCGCGCCCTATTTCGGCGACGCGGAACCGACGACAGCCGACGAGCTGGGCCCGGCGCTGGAGGCGCAGAAGGCAGGCTATACGGTCGTGGGCCTGCACGTCGATCCCAATGACTGGCAGCGCCCCGGTGCCGACACCATCTTTCGACAGGTGGTGGACCAGGTCCATGGTGCTACGGCGGACAGCAGTGCGAACATCGTCCTGCTGCACGACGGCGGCGGCAACCGGTCGCAGACGGTAGCGGCTCTGCCCCGCATCATCGCGACGCTGAAAAGCGAGGGCTATCGCTTCGTCCCCGTATCCGGTCTGGTCGGCCAGCCGCAGTCCGCCGCCAACCCGCCGGTGGCACCGGGCGACCTGTTCGCGGTCAGGACCGATGTCGGCGTCTTCATCCTGCTGGCCGGAGCATCGGCCGCGCTGGTATGGATTTTCTATCTCGCCATCTCGCTCGGCATCGGCCGTGCGGTGCTGATGACGCTGCTGGCGTGGATACAGTCGCGCCGCAAGCGGGCCGCCCCGCCGGATTTCCGCCCCGGCGTCTCGGTGATTATCCCCGCCTATAATGAGGAGCGGGTGATCGAGGCATCCGTGCGCCGCGTGCTCGCCAGCGACTATCCGGGCCTGTCCGTCATGGTGGTGGACGACGGATCGAAAGACCGGACCAGCGCCATCGTCGCGCAGGCCTTTGCCGACGATCCGCGCGTCACCCTGCTCACACTGGAGAATGGCGGCAAGGCGGCGGCGCTCAACCGCGCCCTGCGCCAGACGACAGGGGAGATCGTCATCGCGCTCGACGCCGATACGGAATTCGAGCCGGAGACCATCGGCCGCCTCGCACGCTGGTTCGCCGATCCGCAGATCGGCGCGGTGGCCGGCGATGCGCGGGTAGGCAACCGCGTCAATCTCGTGACGCGCTGGCAGGCGCTCGAATATATCACTGCCCAGAACCTGGAGCGCCGCGCGCTCGCAGGGTTCGACGCCATGACCGTGGTTCCGGGTGCCGTGGGCGCATGGCGGCGCGCGGCGCTGGAGGAGGTGGGCGGCTATCCCGAAGATACGCTGGCGGAGGATCAGGACCTGACCATCGCCATCCAGCGCGCGGGCTGGCGCGTGACCTATGATCCACTGGCGGTGGCGTGGACGGAAGCCCCGGAAAGCTTCCGGGCGCTTGCCAGGCAGCGCTATCGCTGGGCCTTCGGCACGCTCCAGTGCCTGTGGAAGCATGGCGGTATCCTGCGCGCCCGCAGGCCCTCTGGTCTGGCGCTGGTCGGACTGCCGCAAGCGTGGCTGTTCCAGATTGCGTTCGCGGCCATCTCGCCGCTCATCGACCTTGCGTTGCTGGTCTCGATCGTCGGCACGGTGCTGCGCGTCTTCGAACATGGCTGGGCGCAGACCCGGGGAGACCTCGGTCAGATGGGGCTGTTCTGGCTGGCCTTCACGACAATCGACGTGGTCTGTGGCTGGGTCGCCTATCGCCTCGACGCGCGGCGCGTGCCTTATCCGGCCCATCTGCTCGTCGCGCAGCGCCTGGTCTATCGCCAGATCATGTACTGGGTCGTGCTGCGCGCGATCGCCTCCGCCATAGGCGGCTGGGTCGTGGGCTGGGGCAAGCTGGAACGGACCGGGCGCGTGTCAGCCGGCTCCTGATCCTGTCAGGTCAACTGGCGGAGAGGGTGGGATTCAAATTGCTTAGCCAAGCAACTGATTAACCGTAATTTAATTCGATCTGTTTTTTCGCGATACCCCGCAATATACCCCAGAAGGTCCTGAAATTTTTTCATCCGGAACAGATGCTTGTCAGCTTAGGGGCTACTCGCGTCAGTCACGTCACGATCCACCAGATGACGGGCCTAAACACCTAATGATCGTCA
>NZ_BMZA01000012.1:0-71353 GCF_014652555.1 Novosphingobium colocasiae | reverse complement strand
CATCCGGTGCTTGGCATCGCCATCGTTTCTTCCTCTGTCGCGCTTCATTGCACCCTAATCAGTTGGAGGGCGACAAGTAGTTTAGATCAAGTGGCGCGAGCGGGACGGGCGGCCTCACCTGTGAGATCCGAAGTATCAAACGGCCTCATGCACCGCACAAGTGACCGCCGGATGGCGTTATAGGTCGAGAGAGTATTTACATGGCGATACCGATCATCGAACCCACCAGCAGCGACCCGCGTTCGGGCGAGGCCAGGGCGCCGGTCGAAGCCCCGCAGTTGCGGCTGTTCGTCATGGCGCTGTTCTTCATCTTCGGCGGAATCACGTCCTTGAACGATGTGATCATCCCGAAGCTGAAGGAGCTGTTCACGCTCAACTACACCCAGGCCATGCTGGTGCAATTCTGCTTCTTCATCGCCTATGCGGTGATCGGCATTCCAGGCGCGCGGCTGGTCAAGAAGCTGGGCTACATGCGCGGGGGCGTGGCCGGCCTCCTGATCATGCTGGTCGGCTGCCTGCTGTTCATCCCGGCGAGCCGCACCGCGACTTACGGCCTGTTCCTCTTGGCCCTGTTCGTGCTGGCGAGCGGGGTGGTAGTCGTCCAGGTCGTCAGTAATCCGCTGATTTCGATGCTCGGCAAGCCCGAGACGGCGCACAGCCGGCTGACCTTCGCCCAGGCGTTCAATTCGCTCGGCACCACGATTTTTCCCTTTTTCGGCTCGCTGTTGATCCTTGGTGGACTCGCCAAGGTCTCGGCCGGCGACCTGTCGGGCGAGGCGCTCGACGCCTACCGCACCGCCGAGAGTCAGGCGATCGTCCATGGCTATATCGGCCTGGCCGCAGCGCTCGCGGTGGTGGCTGGCGTGGTCTGGCTGTTCCGCAATGCGCTGAAGGGCGAGGCCCACGAGGAGAGCTCGGGCCTGGCCGGGCTCGACCTCTTGAGGCGGCCGCGCTTCGGGCTGGGGGCGCTCTGCATTTTCCTCTACGTCGGCGCGGAAGTCTCGATCGGCTCGCTCATCGTGAACTACCTGCGACAAGCTTCGGTGATGGGGCTGGAGGAACAGGTCGCCGGCAAGATGATTCCGCTTTACTGGGGCGGGGCCATGATCGGCCGGTTCATCGGCTCCGTCGTGCTGAGGTTGGTGAGCCCAGGCAAGGTGCTGGCCGGGGCGGCGGCGGCGGCAATCGCGCTGATCGTGACCTCGGCGGCGACTGCGGGGGCCATTTCGGGCTATGCCCTGCTGGCGATCGGCATGGCCAATTCGATCATGTTTCCGACGATTTTCTCCCTTGCCTGCGAGAAGCTGGGCTCGCGCGCGGCGGATGGTTCGGGGATCATCAACGTGGCGATCTGCGGTGGGGCGGTCGTGCCGCTGGTCACCGGGATGATCGCCGATGCCAGCGGGAGCCTGACTGTGGGTCTGTTCCTGCCGGCGCTGTGCTATGCGGTGATCGCCTACTTTGGCTGGTACGCGCGGCGACCGGCTTGATCGCGGCGCGCTCCATAGCCTGCCATCTCCGTCACGCAGCAGATTGAGGATCGATACGCGAGCGCAATTGACGGCCGGTGCTGGCGGCGCGTCAACTCGCAGGCAGCCGCATTCTCTCTGACCCTCATCATCAACCGCGTCGTCGCCAACACCGTCTCGCGTATTATGATTGCATCGCCTGCTTCAGGTTTCAGCTCACACCGGGCCAGACGTTCAGCCGGACGCGGATCGTGGAGGTATGGAGATGAGTGCCCGGCTGGGCTGCACTTTTGCTTGGCTGGGCAGAACTGCTCCACCATATCCGCTCCTTGATGAAGCGAGTGCGCCATGGGTGACCGAATGACGACAACAGGAATGAAGCAGGACGCGACGGCAGGCATGCGCCGCATCGCCGGCGGCACGTTTACTATGGGTGCGCTGAATTGGTATCCGGAAGAGGCACCGCTGCGCCGGGTCCGCGTCGATGATTTCTGGATCGACGAGGCACCGGTGACCAACCGTGAGTTCGCCCGGTTCGTCGCGGCCACTGGCCACGTCACCACGGCGGAGATTGCGCCCGATCCCAAGGACTATCCCGGAATGCTCCCCGGCATGGACCAACCCGGCTCGCTTGTCTTCACCAAGACCTCTGGGCCGGTGCCGCTGACCGAATATCACCATTGGTGGCAGTTCATGTTCGAGGCGGACTGGAGGCACCCCTATGGGCCGGACAGTGATCTCGATGCCTTCGAACTTTGGGACCATCCGGTGGTCCAAGTCTCGTGGAAGGATGCTGCGGCCTATGCAATGTGGGCGGGCAAGCGCCTGCCGACCGAGGCCGAGCACGAATTTGCCGCGCGCGGCGGGCTCGACCGCAAGGACTTCGCCTGGGGCGACGAGCTTGCGCCCGAGGGGCGGATGATGGCGAACTACTGGCAGGGCCTGTTTCCCTTCACCAACACCCGCGAGGATGGCTGGGAACGCACTTCGCCCGTCCGCAGCTTTCCGGCCAACGGCTATGGCCTCTACGATATGATCGGCAATGTCTGGGAATGGACCGCAGACTGGTGGGTCGAGAACCACGCCGCGTTGAAGAAGAAGAAGAACCCTCAGTCCTGCTGCACCGTCTCAAATCCGCGCGGCGGCACGCTCAGGAGCAGCTTCGATCCTTCGCAGCCGCAAGTGAAGATCGGGCGCAAAGTGTTGAAGGGCGGCTCGCACTTGTGCGCAGCGAACCATTGCATGCGCTACCGCCCGGCTGCCCGCCACCCTGAGATGATCGACACATCGACCAACCATATCGGCTTTCGGTGCGTGGTGCGGGGTTAGACCAGTCGGGAGGGAGCAGACAGAGGTTGTGCCGGCCCCCCGCGGATAGAGCGGATCAGCGATGTCGTCCGGGATTCCGGAATCCCGTTGCAGCACTGGCTCCATTGTTTTGTGTAGCTGGCCCTTCGCTGCGGCCCGCTTCACGGCCAAAAGCCCGGTCGGGGCAGGCCCGGGGGGCAATGTGGATGACCCTTCACAGCTTCCGCGCCTTTGGTGGATAATTCGCTGGAGTGCGGCTTTACCTCGCCGTCTTCCGCGCGCGATCGAGGGCGTGGTGGCTTGCGTAAAAGGGTTAGCTGTCGAGCCGCGCGGCGGTTTCAAGAAGGGGGGGGAGCAAGACCTTGCGCATTTCCTCTGCCGACATTCGAGCTGCCGAAGTACCTACATTCAGGGCGGCAACAACCTGCCCCCTTCGTCTTACCGGGACCGCGATCGACCGCAGTCCGATTTCCAGTTCCTGGTCGACGAACGAGAAGCCGTCAGAGCCGGCACTGCGGATAACCACAAGCAGCCTTTGCGGCGCGGTAATCGTGTGTTTGGTCAATACCTGCAGGGACGTTCGAGCGAGGTACGCCTCCTGCTCCTCGTTAGGCCGCCCCGCCAGAAGAACTCGGCCCATCGAAGTGCAATATAGCGGCAGGCACGACCCGACCCGCAGGCTGACCGACATGACCCGGGTCGCCTCCGCCCGGGCAATGTAGCATAGCTGGTCATCCTCCATGACGCCCAGCGAGCATGATTCACCGAGCACGTCGCGCAGGGCGTCCAACGCGGGCTGGGCGCGCGAGGCGAGCGAATTGATGGAGAGATAGGGGTGCCCCAGCGATAGCGCCTGACGACGGACGATGTAGCCTCGACCCTCTTGCGCGACATAGCCGAGCAACGACAGTGTATAAATGCATCGGCGGACTGCGGCGCGGCTGAGGCTGGTGTAGCGCGCAGCGTCGGCGATGGTCACCGGCCGTTCGGCGATTGCGATGCAGCGCATGACGGCGAGGCCGCGGGCCAGCGACGTCATGAATTCCGGATCACCGGGTCGTTCGATGTGGCTTGCAGGGTTCATCAACGTATCGTTCGGTTATCGGTTATATGGCCGTTTAGCGGTTGACTCAAGAGGAGATGCTCTGGCCTGTATCACGCTACGGAGGATGCCGGCGTGATAGACAAGCAGGTGGCGACAGCAGCAGATGCAGTCGCCGACATACAGGATGGCTCGACGGTCATGATCGGCGGCTTCGGGACCGCAGGAATGCCGGATCAGCTGATCGAAGCCCTCATCGCGCGCGGCGCGGGTAATCTGACGATCATCAACAACAACGCTGGTAACGGCGAGGCGGGTGTCGCCGCGCTGATTCGTGAAGGGCGGGTGAAGAAAATCATCTGCTCATTCCCGCGCCAGTCGGATTCGCACCATTTCGATGCGCGATATCGGGCGGACGAGATCGAGCTGGAGCTTGTGCCGCAGGGCAACCTAGCGGCGCGGATCCAGGCGGCTGGCGCCGGGCTGGGAGCAATATTCACGCCTACCGGCTATGGGACTTCTCTGGCTGAGGGTAAGGAAACCCGCGAGATCGATGGGGTTAACTACGTTCTGGAATATCCGATCCGCGCTGAATTTGGACTGATCAAGGCCTATCGGGGAGACCGATGGGGTAACCTTGTCTACCGCAAGACTGCCCGGAACTTCGGGCCGATCATTGCCATGGCCGCCCGCACCACGATCGTGCAGGTAGACGAGGTGGTGCCTCTTGGCAGCCTCGATCCGGAAACGGTGGTGACCCCCGGGATATTCGTCCAGCGGGTCGTCGGCATCCCCGCTGCAACGACCAACAAAAGGGGATGAAACCATGATGCGACTGAACCGCGAGGAGATGGCGCGGCGGGTGGCTCAGGACATCCCAGAGGGTGCCTATGTCAATCTCGGTATAGGCTTGCCGACCAAGGTGGCGAATTACCTGCCGGTGGACCGCGAGGTCTTGCTCCAGAGCGAGAACGGCCTGCTCGGCATGGGACCGGCCCCGGCACCGGGCGACGAGGACTGGGACTTGATCAATGCCGGAAAGCAGGCGGTGACCCTGTTGACCGGTGGCTGTTACTTCCATCATGCCGACAGCTTCGCCATGATGCGCGGCGGTCATCTCGACATCTGCGTGCTGGGCGCGTTTCAGGTGGCGGTGAACGGCGACCTGGCCAATTGGCACACGGGCGAGCCGGGAGCGATCCCCGCCGTTGGCGGAGCCATGGACCTCGCTATCGGAGCCAAGAAGACCTTGGTCATGATGGAATTGCTCACTCGCGACGGCCGATCCAAGCTGGTCGAGCGCTGCAGTTATCCCCTTACCGGGCTGGGCTGCACCTCGCGTGTCTACACAGACATGGCTGTGTTCGACCTGGGGTCGGCCGGGGCTCGCGTGGTCGAGACAGTGGAAGGATGCAGTGTGGACGACCTTCGAAATCTGACCGGTCTGGTGCTGGAGGGCTGATCCTTGGACGAAGCGTATATTTGCGACGCGGTGCGCACCCCAATCGGCCGATATGGTGGAAGCCTGGCACAAGTCCGCGCCGATGATCTCGGTGCCGTGCCCCTGCGCGCCCTGTTGGAGCGCAATCCCGGCTTGGATCCGGCGGCCATCGAAGAAGTGTTCTGCGGTTGCGCCAACCAGTCAGGCGAGGATAACCGCAACGTCGCGCGGATGAGCCTCCTGCTGGCCGGTCTGCCGGTCGACGTGCCGGGTGTGACCCTCAACCGGTTGTGCGCATCGGGGCTCGAGGCGGTCGGGCAGGCGGCTCGCGCCGTTCGCTGCGGCGAGATGGAGCTCGCAGTCGCGGGGGGCGTGGAATCGATGACCCGCGCGCCGTTCGTGATGGGCAAGAGCGCGAGCGCGTTCGGTCGGGACCAGAAGGTCGAGGATACGACGATGGGCTGGCGCTTCGTCAATCCGGCGCTGGATCGGCTGCACGGCACGGAAGCCATGCCGCGTACCGGCGAGAACGTGGCGGCGGACTTCGGGATCTCCCGCGCCGACCAGGATGCCTTCGCCCTGCGCAGCCAGCAACGGGCCGAAGCGGCGCGAGCCTGCGGCTTTTTTGCAGAGGAAATCGTTGCGGTATCCGTTCCGGGGCTGCGGCGGGGAGAAACGGTCGCCTTTGCCGAGGACGAGCATCCGCGCGCGGACACCAGCGTGGAGACGTTGAGCAGGTTGAAGCCGCTGTTCGGCCCTGACGGCACGGTGACTGCGGGCAATGCATCCGGCATCAACGACGGTGCCGCCGCCATGATCGTGGCGAGCGAGGCGAGCGTGAAGGCCCATGGCCTCACGCCGCGAGCCCGAGTGCTGGGTCTCGCCTCGGCGGGTGTGCAGCCTCGGATCATGGGCATCGGCCCGGTGCCGGCGACGCGAAAGCTGATGGCTCGGCTGGGGCTGACTATCGCCGATTTCGATTTCATCGAACTCAATGAGGCCTTCGCCAGCCAGGGGCTGGCGGTCCTGCGCCAGCTTGGCTTGTCCGACGATGCGAGCCATGTGAATCCCAACGGCGGGGCAATCGCGCTGGGCCATCCGCTCGGCATGTCGGGCGCACGGATCGTCATGACGCTGGTGCATCAACTCGAGCGGACAGGGGCGCGGCGCGGCCTGGCAACCCTGTGCGTCGGCGTGGGCATGGGCCTCTCCCTGGCGGTGGAGCGGGTGTGATCGTGCGCAGACCGGCGTCGCGGTGCTCCACGGCCCGAACAGGTTCATTCCAAGCCGTATGACGGCCATAGCAGACCGACTGGAGAGGTTAAGTGACAACTAAACGGGTGTTCATTGCAGGGACCGCGCTGGCGCTCACCACGCCCGGTGCCATGGCCGGCCAGTCGGCTGACCCCCTTGCCGCCGCCGAACAGCGTGCGGCGGCCACGGTGCGGCAGATGCGGCCTGACGAGAAGACCATCCTCACCCATTCAGTCATGCCCATCGACGTTCACAAGACTGGCGCGAAGTTTCCCGAGGATGCGATTTTCGGGGCGGGCTACACTCCATCGATATCTCGGCTCGGCGTGCCGGCGCTGAAAGAGACGGATGCGAGCCTTGGCGTGGCCTATCTGGAAGGAGGGCGCAAAGATTGGGCGACGGCGCTCCCTTCTGCCATTGCCCAGGCAGCAACATGGAATCCCGCCCTTGTCATGCGCGGCGGTGCCATGATCGGGGGCGAGGCGCGCGCCAAGGGCTTCAACGTGCTGCTTGCGGGGGGCGTCAATCTTGTCCGGGATCCGCGTGGCGGGCGCACTTTCGAATACTTCTCCGAGGATCCGCTCCTGTCGGGCGTTCTAGCAGGGGCTGCGATCACCGGTGTCCAGAGCAATCATATCATCTCGACCATCAAGCACCTCGCGCTCAACGGGCAGGAAACCGGTCGCAAGTTCGTGGACATGCGGATCTCCGACGCGGCGGCACGCGAGAGCGACCTGCTGGCGTTTCAGATCGGCATCGAGCAGGGGCACCCGGGCGCCGTCATGTGCGCCTACAACCGTGTCAATGGTCATTATGCCTGCGACAGCGACTATCTGTTGAATCGCGTTTTGAAGCATGACTGGTCCTACAAGGGCTTCGTCATGTCCGATTGGGGCGCTGTGCACGGAGTGGGCGCTGCTCTCAACGGCCTTGACCGACAGTCGGGCGAGCAACTCGATCCGGACGTGTATTTCGACAGTCGACTGGCAGCGAAGGCTGCAGCCGACCCGGCCTATGCCGCGCGCTTGGACGACATGAACAAGCGCGTGTTGACTGCCATTTACGCGAACGGATTGGACAAGTTTCCGGCATCGCCCGGCGGGGCTATCGACTTTGCCGGCAACGCCGAGCTTTCCGCCGAAGTCGCCCGGCAAGGTATCGTCCTGCTCAAGAATGACGGACGCATCCTGCCCTTGGCGGCGACAGCCAAATCCATCGCGGTGATCGGCGGCTATGCGGATGGCGGCGTATTGTCCGGCGCAGGATCGAGCCAGGTCCAGGGCAAGGATGGGCCAGCAGTGGTTCGTCCGAAGAACGGTAGCGGCTCGCAGTTCATTTCCGAGCAGTACCACCGGTCAAGCCCGCTCGCCGCAATCAAGGCGCGGGCCGGCAATGCGACGGTCACCTTCCGCGATGGGCGCTACATCGCCGATGCCGTGCAGCGCGCCCGGCAAGCGGAAGTGGCGATTGTCTTTGCCACGCAGTGGATGGCGGAAGGGATCGATGTCCCCGACCTGTCACTGCCCTATGGACAGGACGAGCTTATTGCCGCAGTCGCTGCCGCCAATCCGCGAACGATCGTTGTGCTTGAGACCGGAAGCGCCGTGAAGATGCCTTGGCTCGACAAGGTGGCCGGGGTCGTCGAAGCTTGGTACCCCGGGGCTCGTGGGGGCGAGGCGATCGCTGCGGTCCTGTTCGGCGAGGCGAACCCTTCCGGTCGTCTGCCGATCACCTTCCCCGCCAGCGAGGCGCAACTGCCCCGGCCCCACCTTGACGGGAGCGATTGGGTCGAAAGCGCCGGGTTGGGCGAGGCGAAAGTTCCGGAGCGCCAGCTCTCGGCAGACTATGACATCGAGGGGTCCGACGTCGGGTATCGCTGGTTCTCCCGAACGGGGGCGCGGCCGCTGTTCCCGTTTGGCTATGGCCTCAGCTACACATCATTCGAGGCCCGAAACCTCAAAATCTCGGGGTTCAACGCCAGCGTCACCATCCGCAACACAGGTGCTCGGGCTGGCGACGAGGTCGCGCAACTCTATCTCCTGGATCGCGCTGGTGCCCACAAGCGCCGTCTGGTCGGGTTTTCGCGGATCAGCCTTGAGCCGGGTGTCGAAAAGCGGATTTCGATCCGTATCGACCCTCGCTTGCTGGCCGACTGGAATGGATCGGGCTGGCAAATGCCTGCGGGTGCCTATGAGTTCGCGATCGGGAAGGATGCCGAGACGATGGTGACTCGCGCGTCGATTCGATTGCCGGCGCGGACTTGGAGTGGCCCGGCACAATAAATCTGTCGCCGCCCCATGCAGAGAAGAATGTGTCTCACTCGGATCGCCGATCAGTATGTTGATTCTCATTAGCGATATGGGCGGGTTTGCGCCCATTGGGCGGATGCGGACGGGGATCAACCCGCGTCCGCGATCGACCGCCGACGGTACCCCATCGGCATTCTGATATGTGATCCATTCCGTTCCTTTGTGAGCGACTTCGTGGATCAGCACGCCCATGTTTGTTGCGACGGCAAGGGCTCGGCAGACGTGGCCCTGCAAAATTTGTCGGGAACGTGATCGGCAGCGTGATCGAAACTGGTGCTGGCAGCCGGTGGCGGAATTGATCGTGCGACGCATCATAGTAAATGGGGAGGAAGTAATGAAGAGTTTTCTCAAGTATACCCTTTTGGCGGGCATTCCCCCGGCGGCCCTGCTTGCGTCGCCTGCATTTGCGCAGGCAGCCGCCGACGAGGCGACGCGCCCACAGGGCGACGAAATCGTCGTGACCGCCAACAAGAGCAATGAAAAGCTCCAAGACATTCCCAAGTCGGTGCAGGTCGTCACGTCGGCCGCGCTGCAAAAGCAGAACATCACCGCGATCGGTGACCTGCAGAAGCTGGCTCCGTCGATCTCGGGTGAAGGTCAGACCCTTGCCATGCGCGGCGTCGGCACCGGTGCCTCTACGCTCAATGCCCCGAACAAGGTCGGCCTTGTTGTCGATGACGTGCCGCAGCCGTCATCGACGGTCATGTCGAACACATTGCTCGACGTGGCGCAGATCGAAGTCCTGCCCGGGCCGCAGGGAACCCTCTCGGGCCGCAATGCTTCCGGCGGTCTCGTCAACATCGTGACTCGCGGCCCCACGGCCGAGTGGAAGGGCATGGTCAACGCGCTCTACACGTCCGACGAGCAGAAGCAGCTTACTGCTTGGGTCTCTGGTCCGGTAAACGATCGGGTTCAGGTCAGCATGTCGCAGTATTTCAACGGCTTCAGGGGCTTGTACAAGAACGTCACGCTCGACAAGTGGTCAAGCGAATACACCTATGGATCGCGCAACAAGGTCAAGGTGCTGGTCAGCGATTCGCTGACCGCTGAACTGACTGCGTTCTATCAGTACACCCACAAGAACGGGTCGCTGCTGGTCAAGCCGTTCGCCTACGTCCCGGATGGCTTCGTCTGGCCGACCGATATCAAGCTGCGCCCGTTCTCGGAAGCTCAGCCGGGTGTCACGCCCTCGAAGTCGAACCGGAACTTCGCCAGTCCCTACAATGGCGAGGAAAAGTATACGGACTGGGGCGGCATTGGTCGTCTGACGCTCGCCACGCCAGGTGGCGTGACGATCAGTTCGATAACATCGTACCTGAACGAACGATCCAGGGCCGACACGGTCTTTGGTCTCGGCCTGATCACCACTGCGGACCTGTCGAACACTCGTCCGGAATTCGATGGCTTTCAGCACACCGTCACCGGTACTGACTACTGGACCCAGGAAATCCGGCTCAATTCGCCCGGTACCGGGCCGCTCAATTACGTAGTTGGCGGCTTTTACTCGAATGAGAATACCACGAACAACTTCACCCGGTACCTTTTCACCGCGGTGACCGAGGCGGCATACAAGACAAAGTCGCTGGCTGGGTACGCGCATGCGGATTATGCAGTGACCGACGCGTTCAAGATTCTTGGGGGCATCCGCTGGGAGCGGGACAAGATCTCCGCAGACTTCTACACCCCGATCCTGCCGGCGGTGCAGCATCTCCTGTCGAATGGGGTGGTCCAGGACATGCCGGCCCTGCAGACAGGCGCGCGGGGCGCGGCGCAGGCGACGGCCAGCTTCGTCAACTACGACCTCGGGGTCCAGTACAAGGTCGCCCCGGACGTAATGCTTTACGGGACGTACTCCAAGGCAAAGCAGGGGCCTATCTACGATTCCTCGGATACGACGGGTCTCCTCACCAACACGCTGGCACCCTTGCCGCAGGAATCGGTGAAGTCCTGGGAAGCCGGTATGAAGTCGCAGTTCTTCAACCGCAATCTCACGCTCAACCTGTCGGTGTTCAACAGCAATTACCAGAACTATCAGGTCCAGACGAGCATCGTTGACCCTGTCACGCAGTCGGTTTCACGCAGGCTCGCTTCGGTGGGCAAAGTCCGCACCCGCGGTGTCGAACTCAACGCTGTGGGCCGGGTCAGTTCACGCCTCACGGCGAACTTGAACCTGGCCTACACCGAAGCGAAGATCCTCGATTTCCCGAACCCGTCCTGCTACATCAATGCACCGCGTAGTCAATCGGCGGACACGCCCGGCGCGGTGTGTTTCCCGATCGCCCCGGGCTCTAGGACGTTTGTTCAGAACAACCTCGCTGGCCAATTGCTGAACAATGCGCCGCGTCTGAAGGCCACATTCTCCTTCGAATACACCCTTCCGCTCAACGACAACGGCCTGGAGGCTTACTTCTCGCCGTTGATCAAGCATGCGTCGTCGCAGCGCACCAGCCTTCTCGGCGAGCCGACAAGCTACTTCGGGAAGACCAACTATGTCGATGTGAACGCTGGCATCCGCAATGAGCACTTCACGGCGGAATTCTTCGTTCGCAACCTGTTCAAGGAGAATAAGCAGACCTTCGTGCCACAGCAGAGCTTCTCCCCGAACGGGGCACTTCAGCAAGCCCTGCAGCGGATCAATGATCGCTACGTCGGTGGGCGGTTGTCGTACAAATTCTGATCTGCAACTGACGGGGGGCAGCGAGATTTTCACGCTGCGCCCCGTTATATGATTTTGATCTGGCCGCCGCTGGCTCCGGATACTGAGCCTTCATATCCGGACCTGCGAAATCGGCTCTGAAGGAGGTGCTTGATGTCTGCCGAGCCTCGTCGACGGGTTTCCTTGCCGCCGATAAAGGCGGCGCTGATGGTGGCTTCTGCGGGGGTACTCGCGCTTGCCTGTCCCGCAAGGTCCCAGGCTCCGGCACTGCCTTCGCCAACTGCGCGTGCACAGATAAGTGGGGTGCCCAACATCATCTTGATCCTCGCAGACGATTTCGGGGTTGAGGGTGTGAACGCCTACGGCGGCGAGTATTACACACCGAACATTGATCGCCTCTCGCGCGAGGGCACCCGCTTCGATAATGCGCACGCGATGCCGCTCTGCTCACCCTCGCGCGTGCGGTTGATGACCGGGCAGGACAATCATCGGAACTACGAAGCGTTCGGCTATCTGGCACCGGGGCAGCGCACATTCGCCAATGTCCTGAAGGATGCCGGTTACGCCACCGGCATAGTCGGCAAATGGCAGCTAATGGGCAACGGTTTCGACGGTCGCGTCGGAATCACCCCGGAAGCTGCGGGCTTCGACGAGTATTACCTGTGGCAGTTGCGCGCGCTCGACCGCCACGGATCGCGTTATTGGGGGCCAACCCGCGTTTCGAACAACGGAACCAAGATCAACGAAGAAGGCTTCGGCCCGGATCTCGATGCGTCGTTTGCGGTGGATTTCATCCATCGCAACAAGGACAGACCCTTCTTCCTCTATTACTCGATGGTTCTGGTTCACAATCCATTCGTGCCGACGCCGGATTCGATGCAGGCCAAGGGGGACAAGAACCGGTTCGCCGCCATGGTGACCTACATGGACAAGGAGGTCGGCGACGTTATGGACGCCCTGCGCAGGGAAGGTCTGGACAAGAATACCGTCGTGATCTTCACCGGGGACAACGGCACCAATCGCGCCATCACCACGATGCGCGATGGCGTTCCCGTGCAGGGCGGGAAGGGCACCCCGACGATCAACGGTACGCACGTGCCGCTGATCGCCTGGGCTCCGGGCCGAGTCCCGGTAGGCAAGGTCAGTGCCGCACTGTTCGACTTCGCCGATTTCCTGCCGACTTTTGCCGAGATCGGCGGGCGGGCGGTCAAGCCAGGCACTATCGATGGCGTGAGCCAATGGTCGGTGATGCAAGGCAAGGCAAAGACCGCTCGCGAGACGATCTTCCAACACTATGCGCCGGCCTGGGTCTTCGAACCGGCGCGGTTCGCATTCGATGCAGAATGGAAGCTCTACGGCGATGGGCGGTTTGTTCACATGAACCCATTGTCCGGTGTGGAGACCGAAGTGGATGCGGTGAGGGCGGGTGGCGAAGCCGCCAAGCACAAAGCGCGCCTTGCCCGCGTCATGGCGACCGCGAACGACGGCCCGCTCGATTCAACACGCTATCCGTGGTGTGTGAAGCAGGATTCCAAGTCCCCTACCCTGCCGGCAACTGTCGCCGGGTGCGCTCACATGCCACAAGGGGAAGAGTGAATTGACTGATCCGGGGGCAGGCTCGGCACCATCGCGATTTGCCAGGCGGACACAGCGGGGGGACACGTCGATACCGCTCTGCCGTGCTGGCCACCTGTGCCCTGGCCTTTTGCGCAACGCCAAGCCCGACCCAGCGCGTCCCGGCCGGGCGATGCGACTCTGATGCAATCCGCCATATTGCGCAGTCCGACAGCTTGCCCTGCGGCAGTCACAGCGCGCGCGTGGCGCTATAGGCTTCCTCTGCAAGCAGGGCGATCATCGTTTCGCGCAGGAGGTATTTCTGGACCTTGCCCGAAACGGTCATCGGGAAGCTGTCCACGAACCGTACATAGCGCGGTACCTTGTAATGGGCGATCCTGCCGCGGCAGAAGTTTATAAGGCCTTCGGCGTCGATTTCGGCGCCGGCCCTGCGCAGCACGCAGGCGAGCACATCCTCACCGTACTTTTCGTCCGGCACGCCGATCACCTGCACGTCTTCCACGGCAGGGTGCGTGTAGAGGAACTCCTCGATTTCACGCGGGTAAATGTTTTCACCGCCGCGGATAATCATGTCCTTGATCCGGCCGACGATCCGGCCGAGCCCGGCTTCGTCGACAATGCCCAGATCGCCGGTGTGCATCCACCCGTCGCGGATCGCCTCGGCGGTGCGTTCGGGATCATTCCAGTAGCCGAGCATCACCGAATAGCCCTTGGTGCACAGTTCGCCGGCGTGCCCGCGGGGTACGACCTTGCCGGTAGCCGGATCGACGACCTTGACCTCGAGATGGGGCAGGACCTGGCCGATCGTGCCTACTCGCACTTCAATGGGATCATCAGTCGCGGTCTGGAAGCTGACGGGGCTGGTTTCGGTCATGCCGTAGGCAATCCCGATGTCCTGCATGTGCATGCGCGCCATGACCTTGCGCATCACTTCCACCGGGCAGGGTGATCCGGCCATGATTCCGGTGCGTAGGCTGCCGAGATCGAAGCGGGAGAACTCGGGATGCTCGAGTTCGGCGATGAACATCGTCGGTACGCCATGCAGCCCCGTGCATCGCTCGGCCTCGACAGTTTCCAGTACCGCCAGCGGTTCGAAGCCCGATGACGGGTAGATCATTGTCGCGCCATGAACGAGGCAGGCCAGATTGCCCAACACCATCCCGAAGCAGTGGTACAGCGGAACCGGGATGCACAAGCGGTCCCCTTCGCGCAGGCCCATGCCAAGGCCTACGAAATAGCCGTTGTTGAGTACGTTGCGATGGGAAAGTGTGGCTCCCTTGGGCGAGCCGGTCGTCCCGCTGGTAAATTGTATGTTGATCGGATCGCGCGGACTTTGGGTGGCCGGCAGGGCCTGCAAAATTTCGTGAGATCTTTCCGTGGCCATAGCCGCGACATGGTTGAAATCGAGCCAGCCGGTTCGCGCGCCTCCCCCGATCTTGATGACGAGAGCCAGATCCGGCACCAGTTCGGAGCGAAACCTGCCATCGTCATGCACGTCGCCCAGCGTTTCCACCATGGCCACGTAGTCGCTGGTCTTGAAGGAACTGGCGCAGATGAGCGCCCTGACCCCCACCTTGCGCAGGGTATATTCCAGTTCCGACGCCCGGTAGGCCGGGTTGATGTTGACCTGGATCATCCCGGCCCGGGCGGTCGCGAACTGGGCGATGGCCCATTCGGCGCAGTTGGGCGCCCAGACGGCCACCCGATCGCCCGGCAGAATCCCGAGAGCCAGCAGTCCTGCGGCAAAGTCGTCAGACATGGCGAGCAATTCGCTCCAGGTCAGCCTGATGCCTTGGTGGCGGGAAACCAGCGCTTCATGACCTGGCCACTTGCGCGCGGCGCTTTCGAGCGCCTCTCCGATCGTGAGGTCAAGCAGGGGCGGATCGACGGGGCCGATCAGTTGGCTCAAGGATGGATCGTTCATTGTGGTACCTGAAGCTCATGGAAACTGTGGATGCGAAGAGCGGGCGGAAGCGGCGCGGCTCGCCCCACGCCATGGTGCGCTAGGCCGACGGGTTCAGTCCCCTTCCCATTGCTCCGGGACGTGCCGATGGCGGACGGCCGAGCGCTGTTTCTCCAGCACGCTCGGGCCGGTGCGGAGTCCACCGAACCGTTCGGCAGACCTGGAAAGGCGCTGCTCCATGGCCTTGAGAATGTCGGGGTGAAGGGATGCGACGCTATATTGCTCGCCGGGACGGGTCATGTCGTAGAGCTGGGGATAGCCGCGATGCTCCAGCAGGATAAAGTAATCCTGGTACATATCCGCGTTTACGTATTTCCATTGTTGGGTGCGGATGCCGACCACTTCCTCGCCTTGGAACAGGACGAGTTCGTCGTGGGGCGATCGGGCACCGTGGAGGAGGACGCCGCTGAGGTCCCTGCCATCGAGTTCGTTCGCCGGAAGCGGTAGTCCGCCCAGAGCGCAGAAGGTGGGGAGGATATCGATACCCATCGCGATCGCGTCGGACCGCCGCCTGGCGGGAATGTGCCGTGGCCACCGTGCGATGAACGGCACTCGGTAACCGCCGTCGAACCCGGCCCCGCCCTTGCGCTGGCGCAGCCCGCCGGTCGATCCTTCGAACCAGGGGCCATTGTCCGAGCTGAAGATGATCAGCGTGTCCTGATCAATTCCGAGCGCCTTGAGCTTCTTCATCAGCCTGCCGACGATGGCATCGATCTCCATCACCGTGTCACCATAGGCACCGGCATTCGCGGATCCATTCTGGAAACCGGGCGCGGGATAGTTCGGCAGGTGCGGTGAACTCAGGGCGAGCTCGAGGAAGAAAGGCCTGTTCGCCTGCTCCTCGATGAATTTTTCCGCGCGGGCATAGAACATCTGCTGCAGGCGCGGGTAGTCCGGCTCCCATTCGCTGCGCGCGCCGCTGCGGTCGAACTCGTAGACCCTTAGGGGCTGGATGTCGTGGCTATAGGGTATGCCGTAGAACAGGTCGAAGCCGTAGTTGGTCGGTGCCCAGGATGGATTGTTGCAGCCCAAATGCCATTTGCCGATTAGGGCAGAGGTGTAGGCGGGCTTGAGCGCGCGCGCGATCGTGATTTCCGTTAGCGGCATCACGTTCGTGTCGGTGGCGTTGAGCACTCGCGACATGCCGGACCTGATCGGATAACGCCCGGTCAGCAGGCCCGCCCGCGATGGAGTGCAGACATTCGCCGGGGCATAGTAGTCGGTGAGCGTGAGCCCTTCCTTGGCCATGCGATCCAGATTGGGCGTGGGAATCTCCCGCCCGCCCATGGGGCCGATGTCGCCGTAGCCCAGGTCGTCGCAGTAGATGACCACGAAATTCGGCGAACGTCGCGCAGGAGGCATTGCGTAGCCGGTGGCTGCGCTCATCGCCGCGAGACTTGCCGCCATGAATTGTCTCCGGTCCATTTTCGTCCTTCCCTTGGCAGTCGCTGGCCGTGACGCCCGGTTGGCTAAGGAAGCTCCACGGCTCACGCCGGCTGGTATCGGAGACATCCAACGTCGCAGTCTGGCGCAGGCAGGTGCCGTCGCCAAGTGCAGCAGAGACGCATCGGGTTTGTGATATCTTGCTGACCGAGACGGCAGTGGCGACGTATGGCGGATCGTAGAAAGCGTAATCAGCAAAAGGGCCTGAGGCCGCCGAGTACCAAGCGGACGAGATCAGCCTGTCCGCGAGTGCCAGTCTCTGCATAAATCTTGTTGGAATATTCGCGGGCGGTTCCGGTTGTGAGGCGGAGCCGCTTCCGCGCCTCGATGATCTTGTCTCCTGGGTTGTGGCAGTACATCCACCTCAACGACATTCCCATCGTCCCGCTCTATCTCGCCGACAAGCGCCCGACGGTGGAGCGCGACGGCATGCTGCTGATGGTCGATGACGATCTCTTCCCGTTGCAGCCTGGCGAGGAACCGGTGATGCGCTCGATCCGCTTCCGCACGCTCGGCTGCTGCCCGCTGACCGGCGCCGTGGAGAGCGAGGCGAAGACGCTGCCCGAAGTGATCCAGGAAACGCTGCTGACCACCACTTCCGAGCGGCAGGGCCGGGCGATCGACAAGGACGCCGGCGGGGCCGGGATGGAAGTGAAGAAGGTCTCACCCGAAGAAGCCGCTCGCCTGATCGTCGACAAGCTGCTGGGAGACGCCTGATGACACTGTCTGACGGCGATCTTGCGGCGCACCTCGCGGATCAGGCGGGCAGGATTCTGCTCCAGGTTCGCGCCTCGGGCATGTTCAGCGGCAAGTCGCTGGGGAAGGTCGGGGACCAGACCGCGAACCAGTTTCTCGTCCATGCGCTGCGCGAGCAGCGCATGGATGACGGGCTGCTCTCCGAAAAGGAAAAGGACAACGCGGCAAGGACCGGGTGTGGATCGTCGATCCGGTCGACGGCACCCGAGAATATGGTGAGGAGCGCACCGACTGGGCAGTTCATGTCGCGATGGCGGTGAACGGTGCGCCGGTGCTGGGTGCCGTGGCGCTGCCCGGCCTCGACCTGGTGCTGCGGTCCGACCAGCCGGGCGAGGTGCCGCCTGCCCCGGAAGTGCTCCGCATGGTCGTCAGCCGCACTCGCCCTGCACCCGAGGCGACCGGCGTTGCCGAGAAGATCGGTGCCGAACTGGTGCCGATGGGCTCGGCCGGAGCCAAGGCGATGGCGATCCTGCGCGGCGAAGCGGATATCTACCTGCATTCGGGCGGCCAGTACGAATGGGACAGTTGCGCCCCGGCAGCGGTGGCGCTGGGCTGGGGGCTTCACGCCAGCCGCATCGATGGCAGCACGCTGGTCTACAACCAGACCGATGTCTACATGCCGGACCTGCTGATCTGCCGCCCGGAGCACGCCGAAATGGTACTGGCCGTGGCGGCAGCGATCACCGCCTGACTAAATTCAGCTCGCAGGAAAGCGAAAGCGATCGGCTATCCCCAAGACGTGCTGGCGCATGATCTGGGCCGCACGTTTTGGCTCGTGCCTGGAAACCGCGTCAAACAGTTCCTCGTGCTCATCGTGGGCGATGCGCAGCCGCTCCCCGAAGATGGGGCGTTTGATCATTGCGACGTAGAAGTCGCTCCTGTCACGCTGTGCTTCAACCACTTCCGCTACGGTGGGTGAACGGGCAATGCGGTGCAATTCGGAATGAAAGCGATTGTTGAGGACGCGATAAAGTCGGCCAAGTTCTTCGGCAGAACATTTCTCCTCACGCAGCTGGCCAATTTGCGCCGATACGATCCGCAAGGCAATGAGGTCGTTGGGCTCTGCCCGTTCGGCTGCGAGTTCGGCGAGAATGGCTTCCCCTTCCGCGAAGATACGATAGAAATCGATTGCGTCCGTTATATCGTATCGCCGGGCGCGGCAGCCTACTTGTGGGACAATGGTCACCAGCCCTTCCACTGACAGGCGCTTTAGAGCCCCCATGACCGGTTGCCGGCTGACTCCCAGCAGCTTGCTGATCTCTTCGATCGGGATCCAGGTGTCAGGATCGTAGCGGCCCTCGAGCAGCTGATCCTTGATGAAGCCATAAACGTGATCTGAAAGCGGTGCCTTCACAGACGTATTGCCAAGTATCATGCGGTTGCCGGCCATGATGTCCCCATATCATTGTTCGTAATGCAGGAATACGCTGGAGCGCATTGATCGGCGCAGGCGCAAGCGACGGATCACATCGCGATGCCCGTTGCCCTCCAGCGGGCGTTCCAGGGACTGAGTTGTTCGGCCTCATCTACCGCGTACGCGGACGTAGCCATCGCCGAACGGCGCATCGCGATTCGCAAGAGCGACTTTCAGGCCGTGTTCGGCCATGTCGCTCTTGAACTGGGTACGACGCGGTCCCTTGGAGAGATGGGCCCTTGCGTCCATTTCCGCAGCGACCCGTTGCATTGTGCGGGCACCCATCTGTTCGAGTGCGAGATTGATCACGCGTTTGTGAACCGATAGCAACTCGTTGTCGATCGCACCGATCCGGCGGGCCAGCGCCATGGCTTCGACGTCGAGATCTTCCGCAGGGACGCAATCCAGCGCCAGGCCAATCTTGACAGCATCAGCGCCTGTCATCTTGTCGCCGGTCATCAGGAGGCGCTTCGCCCACTGCGGACCAACGTGATATAGCCACATGTTGCTGGGCGGCGTGCCATTGGCGCGAGTTGCGGGAAAGCCGATACGGGCGGTTTCCGAGACGATGACCATGTCGCAGGCAAGCGCGAGGTCCGTGCCGCCGGCCAGGCAGTTGCCCTGAACCTTGGCAATAACCGGCTTGTGCATGTCAAAGATTATGTTGGTCAACTTTTGAGACTGTTCCAGATTCCACACGTCGTCATCATGGCAGCTGATAACGCTGCGATATGTGACGAGCGGCTGGTGTGGATCGTTTTGAGCGGCGGCATCGGCGGTGCGCCCCGCGTAAGTGCCGTCCAGGTCGTAGCCAGCGCAGAAGTCCTTCCCCGCGCCGGAGAGCAGCACGCAATTTACGTCAACCCGGTCATCCGCCTCGAGCAGCGCGTCGTGCATTTCTTGGAGCATGGCGGGGCTGAGGGCATTGCGTTTGTCCGGGCGGTTAAGCCTGACCAGCGCCACATTGTCCACGACCTCGAACTCGACAAATTTCGGCTCGCGGAGCCATTTTCCGCGGTAATTCTGAGTCATGTGATTTCTCCTGGAGGGGAAGGGGCATATGAGGCACGGTTCATGGCAGAATGCATTCGCGTTAAGAGTTTGCTCAATTTACGGCGGGCTGGTTTTGGGTCGTGCGAGCCAGGGACCGATGGAGCGCCCGCCCGCCGTCACGGTTCATAAACGGAAAGCCACCTCGATCCCGTATGTCCGCGGCTCACCGAAAGTGGCGGCGCTGTAGCCTGGACCGCCGCCGGGGTTTATGTCGTTGATGACCGGGCCGTTGCTGACCAGCGAGATGACGCCTTGCATGTAATAGGTGTTTGTCAGGTTGTTCGCGAAGACCGCAAGGCTTAGGCCTGTGTCTGAGATGTTGGACAGGGCCAGCCGCGCGTTAAGCAGACCATACCCCTTCTGAACGGCTATCGCATCGTATTCGTCGAGCGGGACGGAACTGCGGTAGGTGCCGTTGACGTTAGCCGACAGGTCGCCGAACCCCTTAAGGCTCGCGGCATACGTGATCGCGCCGCCAAGCTGGTGACGCGGCACACCCTGCATCGGGTATGCGCCGGTGCCTCCCTTCACCACCTTGTTGCGGGCGTAGGAATAATAGGCGTTCATGGACAGGCCGCTATCAAATGCAAGGTTCGCCTCGATTTCGCCGCCGTAATCGTGCTGGACGGCTGTGTTGGTGATGATCGTCGCTACCGAACCGTTGTTGATCACGGTTGTCGATTTCTGAACGTCGCTATAGTTCTGATAATAGACCGCTGCGCTCGTGTTCAATCGTGCACCATCCAGATCGAGGCGGTTCTTGATGCCGACCTCATACTCTCGCACCTTCTGGTTGAAACGGGCTGAAGGTCAGGTCGTCCTGAGCGCGCAAGCTGAAGCCACCCGCACGATAGCCTTGGCGGACCGAGGCATAGGCGGTGATGTCGGACCCGGGTTCATATTGGACCGTGGCGTCCCACGTCACGGAGTTGTTCTTGAGTACGCGGCTCTGGGCGCAGGATGACAGTGGCAGGGCACCGAAGGTGCCATATGCGCAAAAGCCGGTGCCAAAGCCCGGAATGGCGAGATCGGCGTAATACGGACGTACCGTCGCTTTGCGCCGATCATCGTTGTAGCGGATGCCACCGGAAAGCTTGACCGTATCGCTTAGCGAATAAGTTCCCGCGCCGTAGAAGGCATAGCTGCGGGCGACGCCGTGCCCGATGTTCGTCAGCCGGTAGGCTGACGCGGGAAGGGTCAGGAAATAGCCGGCGGTGCTGGGCGACGACTCAAGGTAGGGAGAGGCGAACCCGATCGAGGTCAACTGCGGGAACGTGCTCTGTATCGTGCCGTCGTCGCCGGATTCGCGAAAGAAGTACCCCCCGAGCGTAAGCTGGAAGCCCGAGCCAAAGGGCGTTCCCTGCATTTGGAACTCTTCGCTGACGTCTTTGGTTTTCGACAGTTGAATCGGCAAGATGAATGCGGCGGAACTACCATCGTAGTCGCCGTGGTTGACGTAATCGATCTTTCGGTATCCGAAGATGTTCTTGAAGGTGACGGGGCCGGCCGTGAACGTCGTCTTGTTCGTGATTCCCCAGTTCGTGATTCGCATGTACGGTGCCCCTGGATTGCCGTCCAGTGGTCCAAAGCCTACGTAGCCGTAATTGACCAAGCGTCTGCCCAAGGCCGCGTCACGAGCGAGGATTTCCGGCAGGTTTTGCAGCGGTTGGCCGGCCGCGATCGGGAAGAATCCCGAGTCGGTGGCACCGATCTGGCTGCCGATGACCGTGGGTGAGTTGTTTAGCGGATCGATGCTGGTGTAGCCGATCAGCTTGGCACCCGAGCCGTGCTCGTCCTCCTTCAGATAGTCGAACACCGTGTAGCTCGTGAAATTGGGCAGCTTTATTTCGATCGATGGCCGGAAGGCGTAATAATGCTGGTCGTCATAGTCCCGGCCGGTGCTGATGTCCTTGGTGAAGCCGTCGCGGTCGCGGTACTTCCCCGCGACGCGGAAGGCGAGGACGTCGGGGATGAGCGGGACGTTCACGGCACCATAGACATCCTTCAAGTTGTAGCTGCCGTATTGCAGCGCGCCCTCGACACGGAAGCTGCCGAGGTCAGGATGGTTGGGCTCGACCAGGACTGCGCCGCCTGTCATGTTGCGACCAAACAGGGTGCCTTGCACACCCTTCAGCACTTGAATGTTCTGAATGTCATAGAATGCCGTGCCGAAGCCATAGGTCCGAGGCATTACAACTTCGGCGAAATAGGCACCAACCGGGGGATCGGTCAGCAGTTGCGCTTCGTTCGTGCGCTGTCCGCGAATGGCGTAGGACACGCTGCTGCGACTTGGGGTGTTGGTGGTTATCGCCAGCGACGGCACCTGGCCTTGGAGATCGTAGGCATCCCGAACTCCACGGGTGGCCAGCGCGGTGCCACCAAGGGCGGTGATCGCGATCGGCACGTCCTGAAGGTTCTCATTCCTGCGGCGGGCTGTCACGATGATGTCGCCGCGCTCGGGGGCCTCTTGCGCTGAAACCGAGCCATCCTGTTCGGACTGGTTCGCTGCCGGGGTCTGCGCATTGGCCGGTGACGCCATGGTGATGAGAGTGACTATGCTCAGTGGCGTGGCTCGGCGAGACATGGACGAAATTCCTTCCTCAACGTTCTGTTCTATGCCTCCGTTTAAAGTTTCCCGATTGCGAGGGGAACGCTGCCGCTAACGCATCCGCTATCTGATGAGAGCGATAGACTGGGCCGGTCGATGACACGCAAAAGGCCGGCACTGTTGGGTGCCGGCCCTATTTTCGACCATGAGTGGGAAAGTCAGGGGTTGGTTGGGCAGCGCAGCATCTGTGCATTGTTGTTTTTGTCCCGCACTACCAATAGCCGCATTCCAGGGACCGTATATTCGGTGAATTTGGTGAAGTCCTCACGGATGCCCGGATCACGCACGCGAATGAAGGTCTCCGCGCTGACGGCCAGTGTCACTTCTCCGACCACCTCGTTGTCCGCGATTACGGTGAGACTCGTTGGAGTCACCGCCTTCACTACGGCCGAAAAGGCGTTCGGATGCTTGGCCGACTGCACCCGCGTGTCGAAGGTGACACGCAGACGATCGGATCGATTGGGCGTTCCGGCATGCGGCGTGTGCGGGTGTACGACCAGCACGTCGCCTGCCGTGAAGTCGGTGGTGGCCCAGCTGTCAGGTGTGATCACGCCTTCCGGAATGGCAAAGGTCTTCGTGCGGGCAAGGTTATGGAAGAATCCCCGCTTGTGTTCGCCTACCGCGATCATGAGGCCACCCACTTCCCGCGGACAATCGACCAGCGCGGTCCAGACAGGGCGGTAACCTTCGATGCCGGGGCTGTAGAAGCCGTCCTGATGGACAGGGGTTATCGGGCCGTTCGGCGGATAGAGCCGATACTGTACCAGCGGTACCATCGCGGCCGGCTCTCCCAATACCTTAGCCAGAAAATCCTGGTTGCTCGGATCTTCGATCATGCGCCGCGAAATGCCGGAGAAGATCTCGCTGTCTTCCGAAAAGTTCTCCAACGGCTTGCCCGTCCATTTGGCGTCATTGTCCCCCTTGCGGGTGATGCCGAAGCAATCGGCAGCGATCGCGAGCATTTCATCGCGAGCACGTTCTACCGAATGCTGGCTCAGCGCACGGCGAAAAAGCAGGTAACCATGCTCGCCATAGAAGGCGTTGAGTGCCTCGAAATCGTCGAGGAGATGGGTGCAATCCTGCAGGTCTTGCTGCGGGACAATTGCTCGAACATCGATGTCAATCGCGTCCGGGATGTTCAATGCATGCGTAGCCATCGTCGCCTCCGCTCAAATCGGCTGCCGCTCGGCGTGGTCCGCCGCCAGCTTGCCTGTGGGTGCAAATGAATGCTGTGATCCGGAACTTTCCATATGCCAAAGCACCTTCTGTCCGGCACGACTAGCCGCCAGCACAGCGCCCTCCGTCGATGATGTAACTTCCGCCATTGATATGACGCGCCTCATCTGATGCGAGGAACGCTACAAGAGATGCCACTTCCTCGGGTTCTCCAAGACGGCCCTGGGGTGCGCGCGCTTCGAGCATCGCCAGGACCTCCGGCGTGGACCCGTCGAGCAGTGCAGTCCGGATGGTGCCCGGACAGACGATATTGGTGCGAATATTATCCCGGGCGTAGTCCACGGCCGCGGCACGCGTCATCATCAGGACCGCACCCTTGGAAGTGGCATAGGCGCTCGACGTAACCGTGGCACGAAAGCTGCCGACGGACCCGATGTTGACGATCGCGCCACCGCCCTGCGCAAGCATGTGCGGAATGACCGACCGCATCATGAGAAATGCGCCGCGAGCGTTGACGGTCTGAATGGCGTCCCAGTCGGCGACGGGCACCTCATGCAGTTTCCATTTCTCGCGATTGACGATCCCGGCGCTGTTCACCAGCACATCGATCGAGCCGAAATGAGCGACAGCCGCTGTGACGGCTTCTTCAATGGCGCTCTCGCTCGAAACGTCGCACGACAGGGCGATGCCATTGTCCCCCGCGACGGCGCGGACGGCATCGCTGACCTTTTCCTGATCGCGGTCGATGCCGACTACCCGAGCCCCTTCTTGCGCCAGGCGGGTCAGTACTGCGAGCCCAATGCCCGAAGCCGCGCCGGTTACCAGCGCAACTTTGTTATCGAAGCGTTGATTCATCGTATTTCCTTTCGCAGCCGAGCCGGCCGAGGACTGTCGCCCGCAGCATGATCTTGGATGTCAACTGCCAACTGAGGCATCCAAACTGTACTCACTGATATATTCAGCGAAGGCGGCGCGCACATCACTGTCGGAAATGCCGAATTCCCCGGACGAGTAGCTGTGTTTCCCGTGCTTGCCCTGTGGGTTTTGATCCAGCCAATGCTGCATCGCCGTCTCGGTTGCGGCGTTCAGATCGAGACCGTAGTGCGCATAAATCCGGCGGACCGTGCCAAGCGGATCGCGGACCATATCCCGGTAATAGACGTCGAGGCAGCGGCTGGGGTGCCGTTCGCGCGCGGCCGCCATCCGCTTTACTGCGCGGGAATAGACATCGAGACGGATCGGACCGACCTCGTGCTTTTCCCAAAAGTCGGCGCCCCGATAAGTCAGACTGGCCCCAGAGGCGATCGTCTCCACCGGGTGACGGTGGAGGACCACGACGCGAGCGTCGGGGAAGGTGGTCAGCAACGGTTCCATGCCGATCGTGTGCGATGGATTTTTGAGCAGCCAGGTCTTGTTTGGCGTATCGGCCCCCATAAGCCGCAGGTTGTCCTTGTAACGGACGTACGACGGCGTTTCATCGGTTTCGAAGAACCATTGCCGGTATTCCGGCAGCGGTAGCATCGAGATGAACATGTTGCTGATAAAGCTTTGCACCATCACGGTGATGCACTCATCCGCGAGCCCGGCCCCCATTTCGTGCGCGGCGCGCAAGCCCGGGTTTGCCTCGAACAGGGCCTCCAACCGTTCATGGACGGCTTTGTATTGGGGGTGCTGCTCCCACTGGTCCCGCGCGGGCCGCACCAGCGGTGCCTCGCCCACCCAGCGCGGCGTCCACTGGAACTGGGGATCGAGTGACATGAGGAAGTGCAACAGGGTGGTGCCGCTGCGAGGCAGGCCAGTAATGACCAGCGGTGCCGTGACCGGAAGGGCCAGCGTCTCGGGCCTGGCATTCCATCCGGCCTGCGATGCAAGCCTGCCAGCAAGGACATCGACGACCAGCGATGACATCCGCGGGGCGATCTTTTCCAGACGCGAATTTCGGCTTGCGGAATCCAGCAAGACGCCGAGACCCTCGCGATAGTCATCCGTGCCGAAATCGGAGCTGCCGGCCCGCGCGATCGCACGTTCGTGCAACGTATCTTCGTTGATCAGGTCAAGCGCTTTGCTACGGCTTATCAATGCTTCGGCCTTCCATAGTCGTGATTGCGGACAATTACTCACCCAGGGCTATCTGACGGGCGATACCGCCCAGGTCAGAAGATTTGCCCGCCCTTCATGATGACGAGCAGGTTTTCCTTGTCGGCAACGAGATTCGGCTGGACCGTGGGGTCGCCCTTTACCAGCAGGATGTCCGCAAGTGCGCCCTCGCGAATTTCGCCAGCGCCAAGGCCCATCGCCTGGCCGCCGTTGAACGTCGCCGCGCGCAGAGCTTCCACCGGAGAGAAGCCCAGATAATCGATAAAGTGCTGGATATCGTTCGCGTTGGTGCCGTTCGGCATGAAGGCGATGCCGTAGTCGCCGCCAATCAGCATCCGTACCCCGCGCTTACGCAACTCGGTATGCGTTTTGATGTTCGCGGCCATCGCTTCACGCACGATCATTCTCTCGAGCAAGGCTTCGGGAAAGCCGCTGAGGTGCAGGAGGCCATGATACAGCCCGACCGTGGGGGTGATGAAGAGCCGGTCCTTGGCGTCTTCGATCATGTCGAGCGCCTCGTCGTCGCAGAAGTCAGCGTGGTGGATGATGTTAACGCCGCAACGGACCGCACGTTTGACGGATTCGGCAGAGCGGGCATGAGCCACGACCTTCAGCCCCAGTTCGGCGGCTGTTTCACAAGCGATGCGCACCTCTTCCTCGGCCAAGGTGGTGATCCGGCCGTGGGGGCGGGGAAAAAAGTCGTCGCCGGAGATGTTGAGCTTCACCACGTCGACGCCTTCTCGGTAACCGAGTCGGATCGCCTTGCGAACTTCTTCGCGACCGTCGACGACGATGGCTGCCACGGCCCGCTGCTGGTGCATTTGACTCGTGTCGTTCAGGCCGCCTGTGGCGGTGAGCGTGGGAGTGGAGGCCATCAGGCGAGGGCCCGGGATACGGCCGGATTCAATCTCGTTGCGCACGACCGCCTCAGTTCGCAGGCGCGGTGATCCCGCGCCGATCACGCCGGTGAAGCCGGCCTGCAGCATGGTCCGGGCAGAATGCAAGGTGATGAGGATCGCTTCCTCGGGCGGCGTATCTTCGATTTCGGTGGGATAGGTGGTGACCGGAAAGCTCAGGTGGCCGTGGGCTTCGATCAAACCTGGGATGATCGTGGCACCGGCGGCATCGATCTTTTGCGCATCGTCAGCCGTGATCTGTCCATGCGGTGCGATGGCAACAATTCGATCTTCTTCGATCAGGACATCCTGCTGCGACCTGTGGTCATCACGCCCGGTCCATACGTGGCCGCCATGAAAGAGTGTACGTTGGACCTGTGACATTGCCTTCACTCCGCTCAAATGTCGCCGTCGGTCGGATCGAAATGGACGATTTCCTGCAGCTCGATTACGTTGCCAAAAGGGTCCCGGCCATAGATCGTGCGCACGCCCGCCTTGTCCACGGGCTTGCTGTGGAAGGTCATCCCTACAGCCATGAGCCGGGTGTGGACCGCCTCGACGTCAGTCACGTCAAGGCAGATATGGGTATAGCCATGCAGATGGACCGGCCGCTTGGCCGTGTCCGTGTCAGGCGCTTGCTCCGGTGCGGCGAATTCGAACATCTCGATCTTGAAGTCGCCAAATTCGAGGAAAGCGACTTGCGCCTTCGCTCCGTCAAGTCCCAGGATCGTGTCGATGTCCGGGTCCCGGTCGAACCCGCCCCCGCCAAGTTCAGTGAACCCGAGGCCCTCGACATAAAAGCGCCGCCCCACTTCCAGGGAAGGGACAGACATGCCCAAGTGGTGGAGCCGGTTAATCTTTGCCATCGCCTCTCTCCCCAGGCTGCATTGCACTGGCCATGGCCAGCACGGTGACTGAAACAAGGGATGCCGGGCGCCAAGGCCTCGTTTGGATCTCAAAAGGAGCCTCCCGCAAAAGCAGGTGCTCCATTCGGGTCCGACATTCTCTCTTGCGTTATCTTATAACTTGCGGCGCGAGCGGATTGAGTGAATCGGTTCCGCCCGCAAGCACGGTGTCATTTCTCTGCAGGGGAATCCGGCCGAATGCTTGATGATTGTTTGTCGCAAGGCTTTTGCGACAGGTGCATCATCACGCCTGATGCGCGTTCCAATCGATCGCGTCGTCCCCCCGATCGTCGATCAGAAAATCGACAAATGCCCTCACCCGAGGAGCAATCTGGTCCCGGTGAGGAAAAAAGACATGGATGTCGCGAAGGGCTGCTTCGGATTCGATGCGGAAATCCGGCAGCAGCACTTTCAGCATTCCGCTGCGCAGGTGGGATAGGGCGGCGCGAGCATGAACCACGGTGAGCCCCAGGCCGCCAACGGCGGCATGCACTACGCCGTCGATCTGGTCGGAAAGGAATACGCGACCTTGCGGCGAAATGACGATCGGTTGTTCCTCGGGCTTCTTGAAGACCCATACGCCAGCACCCTTGCTGGCCCAACTCACGTTGACGCATTCATGTTCGGCAAGGTCCGAGGGATGCCGCGGAATCCCGTGGCAGGCCAAGTAGGCCGGTGACCCGACGAGGAGTAGGCGCGGCTGACAGACGACCCTCGAGATATAGGCGAGCTGGTCCGGCACACCGTAACAGGTACCGACGTCGAAACCGCCCTCGATCAAAGTCTTGCGGTTGTCATTCAGCCCGATTTCCAACTGAATCTGGGGGTATTGCTCAAGAAATCGCGGTAGGCGGGGCATCACGTAGTGCTTGCCATAACTGTTGGTCAACGAAACCCTCAGCAGGCCTCGTGGCTCGCTGTTCTCGGAATGGAATTCGGTGAGGGCGTGGTCCAGCAACTCGAGCTTGTCCAGCACGAGAGAGGCCAACCGCTGTCCTTCAGCGGTAAGGCTGAACTCAGTCGTCGTGCGGTTGAACAGGCGAACGCCAATCGTGCCTTCGAGCTGGGCAATGGATCGGCTAATCGCACCCGGTGTCAGGCCGAGCTGTCGTGCTGCAGCACTGAAACGCCCTTCTCGGACCACCGCCTGGAAGGTCAGAAGCGCATTCAGATCCCGGTTCTTTGACGGCCGCGTCATTGTATCCTGTCCGATCCGCAGTTCGTCTCCGCCAGGCCTGTGAAGACGATGTGCCGTGCGCAACATCAACGATCGACACATCGCCCGGATAATCGGGAGCGCTGCATATGGGGACGTACCTTCCTTTGATGCGATACACCAGAACCGCTGGATCGCAGGCCCCGCAATCTTGTGCGGTCAGCGAGGGCGGACCGGTTGAACTTGTCTGTGGGATATAGAGTCTCACTCGACGGAACGCTCGTTCTGCCATTCCGACCCGCTGGCCCAGGTTAATCATAAACGCGTCCGGCGCGAAGAAGCGCCTGCCCGACCGCCGCCCCGCCATGGAAACTGAGGCTGAAAACTCTAGCTCAAAACGATCCAGTTTTCAGGTGGCAGAGCATCTGGACCACCCCGGGCAAGAGTTTCCCGGCCAGGGTCACGGTGACGGGCTGGGTGATTGCGGAGCCGGCGCCGATCTTGTCGATCATGCTGCTGATGATGATTTTCGTCGTTATGCCGGTCCGCCAGTTTCACCAATGGCGGTCGTACTGCAGACCTTAGGCCTCGTCGTACTGTGGAGGCACAGGTCAGCTATCCAGGCTGGCCGAGGGATAGCGGCCCATAAGCAGATACGTGAAAGCCGCCAGGCCAAAGCTGCCGGCTGCGATCGTCATGGCGAGATCATAATTGCCAAAATGGTCAAACAGCAAGCCAATGGCGGAAATGCCGAGCGACGCCATAATTCCGATCGTAAGGACGCTAAGGCCGTAGATTGTGGCATAAGTCCGCAAGCCGAAGTAGCGGGCAACCATGTAGGCAACGAGGTCGAGTTCCGCTCCCTGCCCAAGTCCGATGAGCAAGGCTGCAGCGTAGAGGTTCGCGGCGTGGACCTGGTCGGGGAGAAGCAGGAGGCAGCCCGCTGCGGGAAGGATATTGAGGATAAAGGCCACGCCCGGTGCCCAGAACCGATCAACCAGCAGGCCGCTCAACAGGGCGCCGCCCAGTGCGGCCAGGCCAACCAGGCTCACGGCGCCGACACCGGCCGCCGCCGACAGGCCCTTGGCCGCTGCAATTGGCACCATTTGAGACAGAATGGCCACCACCGGCGCATAATTGAGCGCTCCGGCAACACACAGCACCAGGACCTTGGGGCTGCGGAGCATGGCCCACCGGCTCTCCGGCGTGATCGCTGCACCGGCGACGGGCAAGGGCGGTGACTTGGCTGGGACCCATGCCCAGGCGAGGGGCAGGGAGATGAACAGGATCAGTGCGGCAAGAGTGAGATAGCCGCCGACATAGCCCCAGCGGGAAATCGAGAGGAAGACAATCCCGGGCAGCAACGCCCCGGAAAAGGCCAGTCCCGATCGCACGATGGCCAAAGCGGATCCGCGCGTCTTGTGGAAGGCTCCGATTACGATGCGGGAGTAGGTGATGCCCGTCGTCGTCGTGCCGCAGAGGATAAACGCCAGGTAGAGGGCGTAGTACACCCACAATGAACCGCTCATCAGCGTGAACAGGCCATAGCAGATCGAGGTCAGCACGAGGCCGGTGAGCAGGACCGGGCGAACGCCCAGGCGATCTACCAGCCTGCCCAGCATCGGGGCGGCGAAGGCCGACACCAGCCCGGCGTTGCCGGCCAGGGCAATGTCGCCTCGCGACCAGCCGAACGCGTCCTGGAGCGGCTGGACAAACAGGCTCGCCATGGACGCCCAGACCGAATAGCCGAGCGCGCCGCCGATCCAGGCCGCAACCCCCGGCCGCCACGCCACCTTCCACTCCCGCACGATATCCGCGAGATGTCCTTCCGAAGCTTGCGATTGCCCTAACGCTTCACCGGTGTCGATAACCTGTTCTTCCACCGCCGAACTCCTGCAAACGACGTGCGCAGACGTTTGTCCTGGCCACATCTCGGTTCCCGGGCGGGCCAGCCGCCACGTCGCTGTATCTGCGCGTGTGACCGGCGGCAGGGCGTGGTTGCAGGTTGCGCTGAGGGGCACCAACTTCCCCGGTATCATACCCATGTGACGATGGCAGGCAATCAAGCCGGCCAGGCATCACGGATCCGATGATGCGGAATCAGGCTCTTGCGGGCGGGGCAGGCTTACGGTCGAGCATGCGGAATGCCTGTGGCGATTGCCCGAAGCTGCGTCTGAACAGGCTGCGGAAAAAGCCTATGTCGCGATATCCTACGAGATGGGCGATCTGTTCAACCGAGAAGTTGGTGCGCTGCAGCATCGAGCGGGCCGCTTCCATGCGCGCGTCGCGGATGAAGCTGGCCGGTGTGGTGCCGGTGGAACGCTCGAACCTGCGTGAAAGCGTGCGCGAGCTGACGTTGAACCGAGCGGCAATGGCGGCGCTATCGATCTGCTCGTGCATGTGCGCCAGGATCCAGGCGCGCGCTTCGGCCACCAGAATATCGTGATTGGTGCGCGCAGGAAGCATGGGCTCACCCATAATTCCGGCAGCCTCCACGCCGAACGTGCGGCGGTATCTTTCTGCCAGTCCATGCGAATGAAGGCGGGCCGCGAGCGCGACGACAACGGCGAAGATTGAGCTGGGCTCCGCTGCGGTTATGATCCGACCGCTCTCTGCCAGTGCCGCGGCATGGGCCAGCTTCACGCCGGGAAAGCGCACACGAATTAGCCGGCTGTAACGGGGGGGCACGGACACCGGACCCGTGGAGAGCAGTCCTGAAGCGATCAGCCCGGGGACACCCGAGCCGATGGCCGCAAGTCTGGCACCGCCTGCGTACTGCCGAGCCAGCCACTCGTGCCGGAATTGCTGCGCATCCATCCATCGTTGCGGGCTGGCACCCGATGGCAACACGACTGCGGAATGGATTTTGGTCGCCTGCTCGAAGCTCAGCGGGCGGCTCCCTCCGACCGGCGCCGCGCCAACAGCGGGATCGTGCAGGAGTTCGATCTCCAGCGTCACTTTGCCTGATACGCTCGTCAATTCGGCCGTGAGCTGCCGACTCATGGCCGATAAGTCCGCGAACGGAGCCAGCCCGGCCAAGTGGGTATCGGGGTCGCAGAACAGGGCAATGGAAATTGGTGCCGATGGTGTCATGATCACCCGCTTTAATGTCTGAATCACCACTGGTCCAGAACGTCACTGATCGCCACGATGCGGGCAAGAGGAGAGGTATGATGAGCATCGGCGAACATGAGCGGCTGGCGCTCCGGCAGGCATGGCAGAACCATTGCACTGCGCTGAACGCGGTGGTGTCCGATGCGATCGACGGAAAGCTGGGCGATGCGAGGGACGGGAACGAACTGGCCGAATTGGTGCGTTCGATCGGTCGAATTAGTGCGATGAGCCTGCAGCATCGCATGGACTTCAACGATCCGAATTTTCCGCTTTTCTTGCGCCAGATGGATGATCGCTTCCGCTATGGCGGTCCCGATAACAACATCGCCTACTTTCAGGCTTCGCTGAACGGGGGGGCTACATACCGGATTCGCGGCAACAATGGCGGCCGGACGATGAACATCGGGATGTTGTGGGACGAGAATATAACCGCCGATGATGACGGGACTTTCGAGGTTACCGTCTCGGCCAAGGAACAGCCCGGCAACTGGACGCCGATCCCTGCAGATCTCAGGGGTGATACACATATCCCGGAGATTTACCCCGCAGCCGGCAGCTTCAATATTCGCCGGTACGACTGGGACTGGGATAGCGACTTGGCCCCGGGCTGGTTGAGCATCGAACGGGTCGACGAACAGGCGCCGGCTTATCCTGCCGCGCTCGAGGCCGGGCAGTTCGCAGCCCAGATCGAAAATGCCACCCGTCTTTTCAGGGCAGCCGCGCGGTGGTGGAACCAGCGCGCGGCCGATGTGCGTGCGCACAATCCCGTCAACGAGATAACGCCGCCCAGCACGCTCCCGCCCGGCGTGAAGAACTATAAGCCACCGGTCAACGCCGGCCGGCCCTGGCTATTTTACGGGATCGTCTGCCTCGACCTGGGCGATGACGAGGCGATCGTCATCGAGACAGACCTTCCCGATGGTGCCTATTGGAGCTTCACCCTTTACAACATGTGGTGGGAATCCCCGGACATCATGAACCGGCAGACTTCGCTCAACCAGAACCAGACTCACATCGACGCCGACGGCAAGGCGCGGTTCGTCATTTCTGCCAAGGATCCGGGCGTGCCCAACTGGCTGGACAGCGGCGGCCCCCGGCGGGGCTTCCTGCACTACCGCTGGTTCAGACCTGACGTGAAGGTACCGGTTCCGACCTCGCGGTTGGTCAAGTTCGATGACATCGCGGCGGCAATGCCATCCGATCACCCGCGTATCGACCTGGCCGGGCGCAAGGCGATCCTGTCCAAGCGCAGGGAGCAACTGGCCAAGCGCTTCCAGCGCTAGGCTCCCCCGTTACGAAGCATCCAGAATGCGCCCAAGGAGAGAGATGATGAAGCTGGCAATGCAGTGGCGGTGGAGCACCGCAGCGATCATGGTGGCGGCAGGAATTGCTACCCTTTCGTCGCCGAGCCACGCGGCTCCGACCAGAAATGCTTGTGACGTCGCCAAGGAGTACCTGCGCCTTACGGAAATGCAGCAGTATGACCGGATCGGCGATCTGTGGGCCGACGATGCGGTGTTTTATGCGCCCAACGGGCAAACCATACGCGGTCGGCACGCGATCGGCGATTTCTACTCTGCGTTTCTCAAGAAGATTACGCCGGTGAACCGGATCGGCAGCCTGACCTTCGATCGGCGCGCGCGCAGATGTGCGCTAGAAATCGAGACGCGGGTCGTGCGCGGGCCGTCGGGGGAATGGGTGCCGGATGCGAAGGGAGAGTTCGTGGGCACGGTGATTGATCTGTTCACGGTCAACCGGAAGGGCAAGATCACGCGGATGAAGGTTTATCTGGCACCGCTGCCGAAGGACTGAGTGCCTCCTTTCGCCGCTGCTTCGTTTCTACCGCCTTGCCGGTCCTCTCTGGGTTCGGCAAGGCGGGCTGCGTGCCTACAGAAGGCCTTTTTCCTCGGACGTCTGGACGGACGGATCGATCCCGGCCTCGCGCAGCGCTTCGATGATTACCGTGGTGGCCGAAGCGATGGCCGGGAAACCCGCATAGGGCGTCAACTGGACCAGGATTCCTTCGAACTCCGGCATGGTTAGCCCGTTTGCCAGCCCGATCTTGATATGGTTCTTCAACTCTTTCGGCTGGTTTGCCGCAATCAAGGCGCTGATCACGGCGAGGCTCTTGCTTCGACGATCAAGCCCATCATGTTGCCAGGCGTCGCCGAAGGCGTGGGACAGGGCCATGCGCCCGATGTGCGAGCCGAAGCCGTGCGAGAGGGCGGCGCTGCGCATCATATCGGCGAATTTTTCGCCCATCACTTCCGCCGCAAATTGAACGCCGCGCAGTTGCTTGTCGTCAAGGGATTGCACGTTCTCTCTCCTGTCTCCCGGCGAACTCCGCGAAGGACTGAGGCCCGCGTTACACGCGCGATCATCAGGCTGCGCGGTGGCCTCATGTAAACTGCCCCGTGGGTGCCTGCTCGCTTGTTTCGCGTCAATTCCTGTGCGGTCGGCATGGCCCGATCACGTGGTGCCATCAGCAGGGTGATCGATAATGCGATCCCGCGAATAGCCGTGGCGCCTGTCAAGCCACTTGGTTACGGAAATGATGCCGGGAAGGCCTGTCGACGAGGCGCGAATGGCCGCCAGTCCGCCACCCTCTGGCGACCCGCCGTGGCGGCGAAAAAGATCAAGAAGTGGAGCTTTTAGACATGGACGCCAAGAAGATCCTGGTAACGGGTGCCACCGGTGCCCAGGGCGGGGCAGTGGTTGACGCCTTCCTTGCTGCTGGCTGGTCCGTGCGGGCGCTGGTGCGTTCGCCTGATAGCGCCGCGTCCTCGGCCCTGCGCGAGCGCGGCGTCGAACTCGCCAAGGGCGATCTTCTGGATATCGCATCACTGGAAACCGCATGTCGCGGCTGCCATGCAGCGTTTTCGGTGCAGATGCCCGTCGTGAATGAAGTGGAAGGCGCTCGGAACCTGGCCCAGGCGGCGCGCGCCGCTGGCGTTAAGACCATGATTCATACGTCGGTTTCGTCCACCGGATGGCGCGTCGGTCTGTCGCCCGAGAAGGCCAATTTTCTCAAGATGTACTGGGACTGCAAGGAAGGTGCGGAGCAGGTGATGCGGGATGCCGGGTTTGCGTCCTGTACCATTCTCAAGCCCGCGTTTCTGATGGAGAACTTTCTCCTGCCCAAGTCGCCCGGCATGTTCCCTGATCTTGCCAACCGTCAGATCGTGATGGCTCTGGCAACGGACAAGCCGTTCCCGTCGGTGGCGACAAGTGACGTCGGCGCAGCGGCGCTCGCCGCTGCTACGCGGCCGGACGACTTCAATGGCGTGGACGTCGAACTGGCAGGAGATCTGTCCAGCGTCGGCGATTATGCCGAAGTGATCGGCGAGGTTGTAGGAGTGCCGGTCAGCGCACAATTCCTGCCAGCGGACGAAGTGATTGCGCGCGGCCAGGCTGCGGGCTGGGTGGAGAGCCAGCGCTGGTCGGGGGAAGTGGGCTACATCGCGAAGCCGGAACACCAGTTGGCTTTCGGACTGCACCCGACTTCGTTCCGCACTTGGGCGCAAGCTCATGCCGAGGGGCTGCGCCAGGCTACCGGGTCGGAATAGCACGAGCGGCTACCTGTCCGGCCAAGGGCAGCAAGCGACGAGATGACGGCCCGCCCAGTCCGGGTGGCCAGCAAACATTGACGCCTAATACAGGAGTGAAACGGCAATGACTTCCCGCCAGATGGTAACATCGCTGATCCTTGATGCGTTCGGTGGCCACCAAGCCGCCTGGCTTACCGCCCCCCGATCGTCGGCCAACCCGTCTACGGACATCGCCCATTTCGTGGACATCGCCCAGCGCGCTGAGAAGGCAAAACTGGACTTTGTCTTCGTGGCTGATTTTCCCGCGATCCCCGACGGCAGCCTTGAGCAACTGAGCCGTTCGGCTGTGAGTATGAGCGTGCTCGAGCCGGCAACCCTGCTGACAGCGCTCGCCATGTCCACCAAGCATATCGGCGTGCTCGGTACGGCCTCGACCAGCTATTACGAGCCGTACAACGTTGCGCGCCTGTGGGGATCGCTCGATCATATCAGTGGTGGCCGTGCCGGGCTGAATGTGGTTACGACCCGCAGCAGGTCTGCGTCCTTCAATTTCGGCAAGGACGATCTTGACGAGCACGACACGCGCTATGAACGCGCTGACGAATTCGTCGAAGTGCTCAACGGGCTGTGGGACAGCTGGGACGACGATGCCTTCATCCGCGATTACGATGAAGTTCGCTTCTTCGATCCGACCAAGCTCCACACGCTTGACCACAAGGGCAAGTTCTTCAACGTCCGGGGACCGTTGAACCTCTCCCGGTCGGCGCAGGGGCGCCCGGTGATCAGCCAGGCTGGCGGTTCGGAAGCAGGCAAGGAACTGGCTGCCAAGACCGCCGACGTGGTCTTCATCAATGCGCCGACCCTGGAATTCGCTCAGAACTTCTACGCCGACCTGAAGGGCCGGCTGGCCAAGTTCGGCCGCCAGCAGGATGAGTTGAAGATCGTCAGCGGGCTCACCATCGTGACCGGCAGCACGCAAGAAGAGGCCGAGCGGCGCACGGCCGACGTTTCGCGCCATATTCATCCGGAAATCGGTCGGCAGATGATCTCCGGCGTGCTCGACACCGATCTGTCCGACGTGGATTATGACAGCCGGATTCCCCAGTCCAAGATCCTCGACAATGTGAACAAGGGCCAGACCTATTTCGGCCTTATCCGGAAGTTTGTGGAGGAAGGACGAACCCTGCGCGAAATCGCAGCCCATTTCGCCGAGGCCCGCGTGGGCAGCATCGTCAAGGGCACGCCAGAGCAGATCGCCGACAAGATGCAGGCATGGTTCGAGGCGCGCGGATCGGACGGCTTCATGATGCGGGCGATGACCGTACCGGGCAATTTGGATGACATTTGCGAGGAGGTTATCCCAGAACTCCGTCGCCGGGGCCTCGTGCGCACCGAGTACACGGGAGATACCCTGCGCGAAAACCTCGGCCTCGACGTCGCCCCCAGTCGCTATCTCGGGCGGATCGGAGCCTGAAATCAGGTCCGCCGTTCGGCGATGGGTAGTGACGTCTGGTTGGGCAACTACCGGCCTATCGCAGCCGGACCGCAGGGTTCCCCGCGGTCCGGCTTGTCAGAGCCAATCGCTGCCGGGATGCAAGATTGCGGGAGACGGCGTTCATGTTGAAGGTTGACGCCCAAAATGGCCGCCTTGCCGGCAAGATCGCGGTCATTTCAGGAGCGGGATCGCAGGGAGACGGTATCGGGATCGGCAAGGCCGTTTCCCTTCTTTTTGCGCAGCATGGCGCGCGCCTTTGCCTCATCGACATGATCCATGACAGGGCTGAAGACACGCGACGGCGGGTGGCCGAGATCGGCGGGGACGCCTTCATCTGCGCGGGGGACGTCACGGACGACGCCTTTTGCGAGTGCGCGGTCGCGGAGACTGTCAAGCGCTTCGGCCGTGTCGATCTCCTGGTCAACAATGTTGGCATAGTTGGTCCTACAGGCAGGCTTGACGCGCTGGACATGGATTTATGGGATCGCGTCATAGACGTGAATCTCCGGAGCGCGCTGCTCATGGCCCGTCACGCAATTCCGGCCATGCAGGCTGGTGGCAAGGGCGCGATCGTGAACATATCATCGATAGCAGGCATTCGTGCCCATGGTTCGTTGGCTTATGGCCCGTCAAAGGCCGCCCTTAGCCATCTCTCGGCCGAACTGGCCGTTTTGTACGGGCCGGATGGCATCCGGGTTAATGCAGTCGTACCCGGACACATCCACACCCCCATGACCGCCGGGCTCCTTTCGCAAGAGGCACGGGACATCCGGTGCCGCGTCAGTCCGCTCGACAGCGAGGGCGATGGCTGGGATGTGGCTTTTGCAGTCCTGTTTCTTGCGAGTGACGAAGCCCGTTTCGTTACAGGTCAGCAGATCATCGTGGATGGCGGAGTTACCGCGACCGGCCCTATGGTCGCCGTGCAACTCGCAAACCGATGAGGACGCTTTCGGTCCGAGATTGACGCGGCATATCTCCGCTTCTGGAGGCTGGGCCGTATTGGCGAGGGGCCGGCGCAGTCCTGACGGCCAGAGCGTGAGCAGGTGCCCGTTGAGAAAGATCGGGCCGGCGCTGCTGCTTAAATGTGTAGCCGCGCCGGCCCGGTTGGGTGCGCCGATCAGTTCGTGGCCGGATCGTCCTGCACGAATTCGTATAGCGCGCGATGCATGTTGGGGATTTCGCGCTCCTGGATCGGATTGGTTCTTGAACCACTGAACCCGCGCGACTTCATGCCCTTCTGGGTCTGCCCGAAATTCGAGAAGTCCTGGGCCAGAATCTTGCCGAAGCGCGCTTCGGTGTCGACTGTCCAGTCCTCGTAGAATTCCCGCTCCAGCGGCGGCTGTTCGCCGGATCCGTAGCGGACGAGCGACCAGATATCGAAAATGCACTTGTCCGGGTCATCGCCATAGGGACGGGAACGGTAGGCAATCGAGCCGTCCAGCAAGGGCAGGAACACATGGTTTGGGAACATATGCCAGTTCTGGCCCATGTTACCCACTTCCGCGTTGGTCATCTGAGCCAGATCCACGCCCTCGCGGGCTGCTTCCTCGAGATGGAGGCGCGAATGTTCCATGATGACCGTCATCGGATCAGAACCGGCTGGAACCTCCTCGAGCAGGCGCTCGCTGGCCTTGATCGCACGCGGCGAGAACATGGCGTTCAGCGTCTTGTCCATCAGGCCGTAGAATTCCGCGAAAGTTACTCGCAGGTCGTCGGGAATCGGCCGGCCGGTGCGGGGAGCTGGAGCACCGGGAGGGGTGCTCGTTTCGGGCGGGTAGAAATACATGCCGTGCCGTCCGAAGGTGCGGGCGATCGTGTAGTCAGAGCTGTATTCGAGCAACTGGGGATGCGTCGCGGCGATGTGATAGGCTTCATTGAAGCCTTCAAGCGCGGTCTTCCAGTTGCACGGCAGGATGACCGTTTTGTACCAGCGATAGCGCCATTCCTCGAACTTCAGGAAGTCCAGATACTGGGGAATCGGATGAAGGAAATCCGCTAGTGGCTCGGGATTCTCGCTCATGTTGATGAACACGAACCCGCCCCACGTGTCCACGTGAACCTCCTGGAGCCTCAGGTCCTGCTTGCTAAAGGTCGGGCAGCCATCCCAGTCGCTTTCGTCGTGGACCTTCTGCAGTGTGCCGTCGAGGCCCCAGCGCCAGCCATGGTACTTGCAGAACACAAACTTGGTCCGGCCGTGCTTCTGGTCCATCAGGATCCGTCCGCGATGCTGGCACACGTTGTAGAAGGCCTTCAGTTCGCCAGGCGCGCTGCGCAGCAGGAGAATGGACTCGTCGGCGATATCGTAGACGACGAAATCTCCGACATTCTTGAGTTCTTCCTCGCGACACGCGATCTGCCATACGCGCGGCCACAGACGCTCCTTTTCGAGTTCATGGAACTCGCGCGAGAGGAACGGGGCCTTGGGAACGAAATCGTCCCTGATCTCCCCGGCATCGGGGATATCGTGCGCATTAGACATCTGTTCTTGCTCCTCGGACGTTCATCCGTCGGCTATCCGACCACCCAATTGCCGGAGTGCCACGACACATCGGCCGGCGCGCCCTCTCTGTTGGGACTGTGCCGCCGAAACCAGCATCACTCCACCTACACCGCCGCTCCCAGACCTTGGCTCTCAAATTCAGGAAACAGCCCTTTGCGAGTTCATCAACAGTCCGGCCCGGAATGGCCAATCAGCCCTTCCGGACGGGGGCGTCCTTGATGATAGAACCAGTTGCCGTCATCGACGATGTGGGCACGACATATCCGGTCCGGTCGGCAATCTCGGCGAAATGGTCGCGGATATCCTCAATGGTGTGCCCCCGCGAATTCCACCCTTGGGTGAGGCCGAAGAAGATTTCGCTCACGTGCCCGAGACCCACGAGAAAAGCCCGACCCGTCGGTTCGCAATCCGCGTGGGAAAGGTAACCCACCATCGGTGCCACATATTCGGGGCGCGCGCGGTCGTCGAACCAGCGGTTGAACTCTTCGTCAGTCGTGAATCCGGCAAACAGGCGCGTTGAACCCAAGGGGCACAGCGCATTGACCTTGATCCCGAACGCCTCGCCGTCCAGGGTCAGGGACCGGAGCAGGCCGATCACACCACCCTTGGCCGCGCAATAATAAGGGTTTGCCTGAAGGCCGAAGATGCCGCCGGACGACGAGGTGAGGACTATGCGGCCTGCTCTTGAAGCCTTGAGATAGGGCCAGGCAGCTGCGACGAGCAGCCCGAGGCCGGAAACCATGAGGTCAAGATACTTGTCGAACACCTCCGGAACGAGGTTTTCCGGGGCGGTGCCGTGCATCGTAATTCCGGCATTGCCGACCAGGATGTCCACCCCGCCGAAAGCCTTGACCGCGTCGGCAACAAGATTGCGTACCCCCTCATTCGTGGACACATCGGAAAAGTTCGCAATGGCTTTACCCCCTTCCGAGCGGATCAGGTCGACCACTTCCTGTGCCGGGTCAGACGAGGGAAACGCGCCGTTAATCGCCACGCCGAGATCGTTTACGACGACACTGGCTCCGCACCGCGCCAGTAGAAGCGCTTGTTCGCGTCCAAGGCCGCGCCCTGCGCCCGTGACGATTGCCACCTTCCCATCGAACCGCATCGTCATATCCAATTCTCCCACGAGCATTCATTCACCTGCCCAACCCGGCACAAGGCGATCGGCGGAGCACGACCGGGCTGGTCCGCCGGCACTTCGTCACCCCTGTCGAGGTGACCCATGATCTGGATAAGCTCTCAATTCCGCCTTCTGGACCTTGCCCACGGCATTGCGGGGAAGTTCGTCGATGAAGGTCACGAATCGCGGCACCTTGTAATTCGCCAGGTTGTCCTTGCAGAACGCGACGACCGCTGCAGCCGTCACCAGGTCTGGCCCGCGCGGCACGACGAAGGCGCGACCGACCTGCCCGAGGCGACTATCGGCAACGCCGACGACCGCGACGTCCGCGACGCCTGCGATCCCTCGCATCACGCGCTCGACTTCGGCGGGGTAGACGTTAAAGCCGCCGCACAGGTACATATCCTTCAGGCGATCCGTGATCCTGAGATTTCCCGCGTCGTCCAGAATGCCGACGTCGCCGGTCAGAAAGAAGCCATCCGCAGTGAATGACGCAGCGGTCGCTGCGTCATCGCTGTAATACGCCTTGAGGACCTGGGGACCGCGTACCGCGATCTGGCCCTGAACATTGCGTGCAACCGGGCGCAATTCGTCATCCAGGCAAACCACCTCCAGATTGGAAAGCGGCGATCCGGCAGTGTTGGCCACTACATCGGGAGGATCACCGGCGCGGCAGGAAGTGATCGATCCGGCTGCCTCGGTCATGCCATAGCCCGCCACCACCGCCTGCACTCCCAGACGGGACTGCATGGCGCGAACCAGTTCCACAGGGACGTCGGTCCCGCCCACGGCGGCGAGCCGTATGCTGGAAAGATCGAATTCAGGCAGGCGGGGATTGTCGATTATCGATTGGAAAACCGTGGGGACGGCCGGGACGTAAGTCGCCCTGACCTCGCTGAACAAATCGAGCAGTTCGGCCGGGTCCGATGCGCGCACCGGCACGACGGTGACGCCATAAAGCAGCGACGCCTGCCAACCGGCGCGGTATCCGGCATTGTGCGCAAAAGGAAAGATGACCGGAAATACGTCTCCGGGTTCGAAATGGCATATGTCCACCTGCTGCTGATGGCAGGCAATCAGGCTTTGGCGCTGGGTCATCGGCACGCCCTTGGGCAGTCCTGTCGTTCCCGAGGTGAACAGCATGTCGGCCCAATCGTCGGGCAAGATGGACGCGATGCGGGCATCGAGCGCCTCATCCAACACCGGTGCGGCCTGGCTGGCGAAGGTATCCAGCGAGATCACTTCGCGCACGCCGGATTTTGCTGCCGCAACCGGCGCAAACGTGATGATTTGCCCTAGTTCCGGAAGATCGCACTCCGCGAGCGAGGCGGGGAAGTCATAGGGACCGAAACCGGCGTCGCAGAACAGCAACCGTGCCTCGCTGCGCTCAAGAACGGCCGCCACTTCACCGCCACGCAAGCGTGTGCTGAGCGGCACCAGGACTCCGCCTGCGGCCTGGATAGCGAGGGCCGTCTCGATCCACGGGGCGTGATTGACGGCCCAGATCGCGATGCGATCGCCCTTGGCTATTCCCTGCGCCATCAGGGCGCGGGCAAGCACCCTCACGCGCGCCAGAAGCGAGCCGTAAGTCACGCGCGTTGCGCCGTCGCGGATGGCCAGCAACTCTCCATGCTGCGCGGCCGAGCGCTGGAACGCTGAAAACAGGCTCGATTCGACCATTATTACTCCTCTTGTGCGCCCAATTTGCGGCGGCGGAGCCAGCGACGGCATCGCCGCACATTTCCGATACGCGGTTCGCGGGACGGAGCGAAGGGGATCGAGGACTATTACGCATCGAGATCGGCAGTGTGATCTCGGCCGGATGCTAGTGACGGGGGCAAGGTCACCGGACTATTGTTGATTTCGAGTCTCGGGCAAGGTTGCGCGCTCAAGGAGAGCCCGCTGTGCATCTCCCGATGATCAAGGAAGGCGACCATGTTGAAGTTCGAGGACTATTCCCAGCGGTACGAAACCATCGCCATGTCTCGGGCTGACGGCATCCTTGAGGTGACCTTTCACACGATGGGAGATTCTCTGCGCTGGAACCTGACGGCGCATCGGGAAATGGCAGAGGCCTTTCGTTTCATCGCGACCGACCGCGAAAACCGGGTCGTCGTTATGACTGGTACCGGGCAGGAGTTCTGCGGCCCACGCGCGCTGGCCGGGTCCACTGCCTACAGTTCGCGCCCGGACGGTGACGCCTGGGAGGCGACAGCCTTCACCGAGGCGCGCGAACTGATCGGTGCGCTTCTGGATATTGCGGTGCCGGTCATCGGTGTCGTCAATGGCCCGGCGCTGCGCCATAGCGAAGTGGCCCTGCTCTCCGACATCGTGATCGCTTCGGAAGATGCGACCTTCGAGGACACTGCGCATTTTCAGTTGCAGGACTTTGTCCCAGGCGATGGCGTGCACGTGGTGTACACCATGCTGCTCGGCATCAATCGAGCTCGATCATTCCTTCTCATGGGCGAGGTGATCGATGCCGAGGAAGCCAAGCGGCTCGGCATGGTCGCCGAGGTACAGCCCAAGGACAAGGCGCTTGAGCGGGCCCGTGAACTGGCGCGGATGCTTGCCGCCAAGCCCGACCGGCTCCTGCGCTACACCCGAGCATTGCTGGTCCATCCGATCAAGAAGCAGATGCACGAACATCTGGCGCTCGGCCTTGCGGTAGAGGGATTGGCTGCCCTTGCCTGAAGCATCAGCCCTATCCGGTGAGGCACCGCCCCTTCGCCGCACCAGTTCGAAGTTGCCTGGTTACACACGGGACAGCGCAGCGTTCTGGACCGGGGGCGAGCGCGGCGAACTGCTCATCAATCGCTGCTCGGCGTGCGGCATATATCACCATCCGCCGGCTCCCGTCTGTCATGCATGCCGCAGCCGGGATGTGAAGCCTGCCGTGGTGTCCGGGGGTGGGGCGATCGTTTCGTTCACCGTGAATTACCAACCGTGGCTTCCCGGTCTCGAGGTCCCGTTCGTCGTCGCCTATGTGGCGCTGGACGAGCAGAGCGACGTCTGGCTGATGACCAACATAGTCGGCTGTTCGGTCGAAGAGGTCGCCATCGGCGCTCGCGTGCGGGTCGTATTTGAACAGCAGGAAGAAGTGTGGGTGCCCCTGTTCGAACTGGAGCGGAGGAAAGATGTCGCGGTTCGGTGAGAAGCAGACTGCCATCACCGGTATCGGCATGTCCGAAGTCCGGCGTCCGTCGCTCAAGTCAGGGCTGGAACTCACGGTAGATGCCTCGCTCGCTGCGATCAAGGCAGCGGGCCTTACCGTCGATCAGATCGATGGGATCGCATCATACCCGGGGGCCGTCTGGGACAGCTCTGGCTTCTCACCCACCGGGGTGCCGGAGCTGCGGTTGGCCCTGGGCCTGAAGCCTTCTTGGTTTTCCGCCAGCAAGGAATTGGCGGGCCAGCTCGGCTGCGTCTTTTCAGCTGTCGCGGCGATCAGTGCGGGCCTGGCCAACCACGTGCTCGTGTTCCGCACAATCGGGGAGGCCTCTGCCCGCAGGGCTGCGGCCGGAGCGATGGCGCACGGTGCCGGTTCGCCTCGCGTAATGGGCGTCCATGAATGGACCGCGCCCTACGGCGCGCTCACTGGCGCACCATTTTTCGCGCTCCACGCTCAGCGCCATTTTCATGACTACGGGACGACACCCGAACATCTCGGCCGTATCGCGCTGAACGCCCGGGCCAACGCGATGCGAAATCCGGAGGCGATCTATCGCACCGCGTTGACCATGGATGATTACCTGGCGTCGCGCATGATTTCCTCACCGTTGCGCATGCTGGATTGCGATGTGCCGGTGGACGGATCGGTAGCCATCATTGTTTCCAGAATGGATCAGGCCCGCGACTTGTGCCAGCCGCCTCTGCGCATCGAGGCCATAGGTTCGGCCTTGCACGCGCGCGATACCTGGTTCCGCTCGGAGGACCTCACCCAGACCGGGGCGGTCGATGCGGCGCGGATGATGTGGAGCCGTACTGACCTTGGCCCGGCTGACGTGGACACGGCGCAGCTCTATGACGGCTTCTCCATTCTGACCTTGCTTTGGCTCGAAGCGCTCGGATTTTGTGGTCGGGGCGAGGGTGGAGGCTACATCGACGAGGGTCGTCGCATCGCGCTCGATGGTGAACTGCCGGTCAACACCGGTGGTGGCCAGTTGTCGGCCGGCCGGCTGCACGGTCTTGGACACCTTCACGAAGCGTGTCTCCAACTGTGGGGCGGGGGCGGTGAGCGGCAGGTGGCTCCCAATCCGAAGGTCGCGGTGGTCTCGGCAGGCTACGGCGGCGGCTTCAACGGATGCATGCTTGTGACAAGGGATTGAATGATGGCCAGAAGGCTCCACACTTTTGGATATGAACTCGAACAGATGACCGTGCCTTTCGTGGTCGCCGACAAGGCGGAGCGGAACGGCGACAAGCATTTCCTCGAGTATCTGGCAGATGGCCGGCGGTTCACCTACCGCGAGGTCCACCTCATCACCAACCGCATCGCCAACGCCATGCGCCATCGGGGGCTCGGGTCGGGCGATCACGTTGCGGTGATGATGGACAACTGTCCCGAGCAGTTCTTCACTTACATCGCCTTGGCAAAGATCGGCGCAGTTTCCGTTCCGCTTAATTCCGCCGCCAAGGGTGTTCTGCTAACCTATTTGCTGGCTCACTCCGATACCGTAATGGTGGTTCTCGAGAGCAACTACCTCGGGCGCCTGACGGAGATTGCGGACACGGTTCCCGCGATCCGCGGCATTTTCGTTTTGCCAGATGGGACAGACCGCGCGGATACCAGTGGCAACTCGTGGGTGATCGAACCCTACGACGCTCTCCTTACAGGCAGCGAGGCAGGGCCGGAAACGGCACCCGCCGTTGGTGATCTCGCGATGCTGGCTTACACTTCAGGCACGACGGGCCCGTCCAAGGGCAATTCGCTCGCGCAAGGCACGGTGATTTCCTACGGCTGCACCACGGCGGAAAGCAATGGCTATCGGGATGACGACACCGTTTATGTCTGTCTGCCGCTCAATCACGCCAACGCCCTGCTGTGCTCCGTGTTCGGGGCATGGATGGCAAATGCCGCAGTGGCCCTCTCGCGCCGTTTTTCCGTCAGTGGGTACTGGGGTGAGGTAAAGCGTTCCGGTGCCACGGTCACGAACGTACTGGGTTCGATGATGAACTTCCTGTGGTCCAGCCCAGCTTCCCCCGAAGATCGCGAGAATCCCCTGCGGGTGTGCAACGTCGTGCCGATGCCTGCCTTTGCTCGTGATTACGAACAACGCTTCGGCCTGCGCCTGATCAGCGGATATGGGCTGACCGACTATTGTCTTGCGACGGTCTACTCGACGCTTGCGCCTACGTCCAAGTTGGGCTCTTCGGGCACACCGCGCTCAGGCGTCGAAGTGCGGATAGTGAACGAAGCAGACGCAGAGATTCCGACTGGAGAAGTTGGTGAGATTGTCCTGCGATCAAACAACCCCTGGGGTACTTCGCAAGGTTATTACAAGAACGCCGAAGCGACGCTGGCGGCAAATCGCAACGGCTGGTGGCACACCGGCGATCGCGGCTATCTGGATGCGGATGGTTATCTGTGGTTTGCCGACCGCAAGAAGGATGCCATACGCCGTCGCGGCGAGAACATTTCCTCGTTCGAAGTCGAAACAGTGCTGCTGCGCCACCCTGCCATCGCCGACGTGGCGGCCTATCCGCTCAAGGCTGAGCATGCCGAGGATGAAGTGGCGGTGTCAGTGGTCCTGGTTGAGGGGCAGCAGCTCAGCGAAGCCGAACTGATCGCCTTCGCCAGTGCCAATATGGCCTATTACATGGTGCCCCGATTTGTGCGTTTCATGGCCGACATGCCGCGGACCCAGAACCAGAAGGTCGAGAAATACCGATTGCGGCAAGAGGCGGAGGCAGACACATCGTTGATGTGGGACCGCGAAGCGGCAGGGATCGAGGTCAAGCGTTGATCAGGCGAAACAGGGCGATCGCCTGTGGCTAATGGTGCGAGCCTTCGCGAAGGCTCGCACCATTAGCCCGCTGATTTGCTGCCTACCAGCCTGCAGCGGTCCGCAATACCTTCGCAGCATCCGCCTCGTCACCGGGCATTCCGCGCCAGGCGATGTGCGTGTCGGGGCGGACCAGCAGAGTACGGCCACCATGGATCTGGCGGGCAAGGGGAGAACCCTGAAGGTCCAGCAACGACAGGGGCAGATTCATCTCCCGGGCTGCGTCCGCAAAGGCTTGCGCTACCGGATCGCCGTAGTGGATCAACGTGAACCACTGGCCGAGCCGGTCGTAAAGGCCCACGCCGTCTTCCAGGATCGCGGTCGGCAGCCTGACGCCGGAAACGGTCGTGGGTTCGTAGCGGAGCGGGTCCTGCGGCGCTTCTACTCCGGGTTCATGACAGACGATGGGAGAGTCGGCATACCAGTAGCCGAGTTCGATGCCGTAGCTTTCGTTTTCGGCATTGCCGATCGCTGCGATCCGCGCGCCGACCTCCTCTCGCGCGGGCCCCGAACCTGCTCCGCCAAGATCCCGCCCAGCGTAAAGGCTGGCGATCTCGATACGGGTCGCGTTGTGCCTGCCCGATCCCGCCAGGTTTCGCGCTCCCACTGGGCGGCGCTCGGCATCGTAGCTCGCCACCAACCCCGGTCCGCCAAAGCCATGCAACGTTGCCGCCAGTTTCCAGCCTATGTCGACCGCGTCGCCAATTCCCGTATTCATGCCATATCCGCCAGTGGGGATATATTGATGAGCGGCATCCCCGGCGATGAAAGCGCGACCCGCTCCATAGCTGTCAGCCACCAGAAGGTTCGGGGACCACGCATTGCATACCATCACGCTGTGGTCGAAAGGCTCGCCGGCAAAGGTCGCCAGCAAATCGGACGGATTGGCCTGGGCGGCGGTCATCCCCTCGGGCAGGCGTGACAGCAGCGTCCACGTATCCCAGTCGTTCTGCGCCACGAGCGTGCCCAGGCTAGATTGATAATGCCATGACGGGCCCCAGCGTTGAAGCAGGTGGCGCGCGTTGGAGCGGAAGTGGGTGATGAAGCGCTCGGGCAGCCGCGACTGGCCGGAAAGCCCGATGCCCAGATGTCCGCGCACCACGCTGCTTCCACCATCGCAGCCGACCAGGAATTGGCCGCGCACGGCTTCGGTCTTGCCGTCGTGCGCGCGCCGGACATTGATAACGAAGCCTTCGTCCGTCTTGGTGAAATCTTCGCAGCGTACCGCGAAGCGGACGTCGATCAGCGGGTGGCGATCGGCCAGTGCCTTGAGAGCGGGTTCAACCATGATCTGCGATGCGCGGATCGGCGCCAGATGCGGTTGGGAACCATCGTTGTTGCCCTTTATCCGCGCCTCGAACCCCGCCGAACCCGGATAGATGAAGCGAGCCAGTTCATGGCCGTTAAGCGTGGTGATCCATGATACGTCGAACGGCGCATCCGGCGCGGTTGCGACCGACCGCATCACGTCCAGGGCACCGACGCGCTGAAACAGCTCCATGCTGCGCCCGTTGGTGATGTCCATTTTGGGATGTGAAGTGGTGGTCGGATTGCGTTCGAGCAGCACCGACCGAATGCCGAAGTGGGCAAGCGTCAGCGACAGGGTGAGCCCCACCGGGCCGCCGCCCACGATCACTACGGGGTACAACCCGCTCTTGACTGTTTCACTCATTTGGTGAGGAGCTCCAATTCTTCCGGCTAAGCCGTGCAGGCGACGGATCGCTCATATATTCAGCGGGAATTTTCGTCATCTAGCTTGGCCTGCCGCAATGCAGGTATCGTGGCAGATCAGCATGCTGATATGTGATCGTGGGCCTGGTCTCGGATGTGGACGTACCGGACTGTGGGCATAGACTGGCAGTCTGGATGGGCAGAGGATGAATCGATCGCGATCGGTGCTGTGCGCGGTTTGCCGGTGATGAACCTCTGCGTGCAGTGGGTGCCTGCGAACTTGTTGCGGCGCAGTGCGGTCGATCATCCCTGTCTCGGTCGATCGTTCAGGGTTCGGATGCCGGTGGTCGTTGCTGCAGAAGGTTCCTTGACGCACACGGCAAACGCCGGCGGGCAGCAGGCGCTTCATTTCGCCGCAGCCGTCTTGCCACCCGGTTGTCAATGCACAGGAGCGCGCAGGAAGCGCCCTCAAAAAAGAGACAGGCACTATGCAAGACACAAACTCGAAGCAGGCGGTTGCCAATGAGATTACCGTCGATGTGCTGGTGGTGGGTTCCGGGGCGGGGGGGTTGTCTGCGGCGATGTCTGCAAAGCTCGCTCGTCTCGATGTACTGCTCGTGGAAAAGACCGAGACCTTTGGTGGCACTGCAGCGCGGTCGGGCGGAATGCTCTGGATTCCACTGAACCCGCTTTCCCTTGCCGACGGCATCGCGGATAGCAGGGAAGAAGCCAAGGCCTACGTCCAGGCTGAGGCGAGGGACGTCTACAACGAGGAAATCGTCGATTCCTATCTCACCCACGCTCCGCGTATGGTCGAGGCCTATCGGAACGCCTATCCGTCGATGAAGTTCGTCCGCAACGATGCCGTGGCCGACAATCATCCCCATTTGCCGGGTGCCAAGGATAAGGGTCGTACCCTAACCGTCCCGCTTTATGATGCCCGCGAACTGGGCAAAAATGCCTACCATCTCGCCAAACCGATTCCGACTATGACCTTCATGGGCATGATGGTCTCGGCCCGCGAACTGGGCGATTTCTTCAATGTCTGGCGGTCGAAGGCGTCGTTCAAGCTGGTAGCGGGCCGAATGATCGAACATGTGCGTGATATGGTCACGAAGCGTCAGGCGATGCGTCTGGCCAGTGGCAGCGCGCTGGTTGGACGAATGGCGAAGGCGGTGTTCGACAGCGGGACGCCGCTGTGGCGGTCCACCGCAGTCACCTCGCTGATCCAGGAAAACGGCCGCGTGATCGGGGCCATGGCCATGCGCGAAGGACGGCCGGTCCGGATTTTGGCGCGCAAGGGGGTCGTTCTCGCCACCGGCGGTTATCCGCACGACATGGCCCGCCGCAAGGCTCTCGCACCCATCCCCCGCCTTGCCGAGCAGGCATTCCCGATGGCCAAGGAGGGCTGCACCGGGGACGGCATTCGCATGGCTGAAGAGGTCGGCGGGAAGATCGAGGACCGGATGTTCAACACCACCTCGTGGTGGCCGGTGTCCCGGGTTCCGAATCGCCGGGGCGGCCATGATCTCTATGCCCACGGGGTGGACAGGTCCAAGCCGGGCTTCATCATCGTCAACGGCCAGGGCAAGCGCTTCGAGCGGGAAACCGCGATCGGCAACGACCTGGTGCGTGCCATGGCCAAGGCTGCGGGTAATGCCCCAATAGAGGCCTGGCTCATCGCCGACCAGCAGGCCGTCTCGCGCTTTGGCATTGGCGTGGTTCGCCCCTCGCCATTGCCCCACGGCCATCATGTCCGCTCGGGCTATGTTATCAAGGCCGACACACTTGATGAACTGGCACGCAAGTGCGGCATCGATCAGGCGGGTTTCGCCGCTCAGGTCGCCACCTTCAATGCCAACGCCAATCAGGGCGTCGATCCCGAGTTCCACAGGGGCGAAAGCCCGCTGGACAAGCGCAATGGCGATCCTTTGAACAAGCCAAATCCGAGCCTGCGCGCACTGGAGCACGGCCCCTTTTTCGCGGTCAAGATCCTTCCAGGAGATTTCAGTACGCTCGCCGGCCTGCGGACCAATGGGAATGCGCAGGTTCTGGGTGCCGATGGCGGTCCCATTCCCGGGCTCTATGCTGCTGGCAACGATCTCAATACCATGGGCGGAGGTAATTCACCGGCGGGCGGTTTCACGCTGGGGCCGGCCGTTACGTTCGGCTTCATCGCTGGCCAGCACATGGGAGGGGCAATCCCGGACGCGGCCGCCGACTGATCCTGTCGATCGGCTGGGCAGATCGATGCGCTGTACGCCGGTTTCATAAAGTTTGCAGCGTGCGCCCAGTCTTGATGCGCGCACCCAACAGCGGGAAGAAAATCACACCATGGTGCCCAATCCGCCACTCGACAATGAATATGATCTTGTAATCGTGGGGTCTGGTGGCGGCTCCATGGCCGCTGCCCTTGCTGCCCAGGCGATGGGCAAGTCCGTCGTGATCCTGGAAAAGCAGGACACGGTCGGCGGCTCGACCAGCTTCTCGGGAGGCGTTTGGTGGGTCCCCGACAATCACCTGTTGAAGCAGGACGGCATCGAAGACAGCATCGAGAAGGCTCGAACCTATTTCAACAACGTAGTGACCTATCGTGGTCCGGGCGTAACGCCCCGGCGTCGTGACGCATTGCTGGAAGCCGCCCCGCGGGTGATCAAATTCCTGTGCGGCCTCGGCCTCAAGGTCCGCCGCCCGCATGACGACTGGCCCGACTATTACGATGAAGTCCCCGGTGGATTGCCGGAGGGGCGCTCCCTTATGGCCGAGCCGTTCAACATGAAGGAACTGGGGGAGTGGCAGGACCTTCTTTCCATGTATCCGATTTCACTCGGGATGCCGATCGGTGCCGACGAGTTTCCCACCCTGTTCCTGATGAAGCGGACCTGGGCGGGTAAGCTGAAGGCACTCCGGTTCGGTGCCCTGATGATGCGCAACAAGCTGTTGGGCCGTTTGAACGTATGCAACGGCGCGGCCATTCAGGGCCGCATGTTGCAGATTGCGCTGAAGCACGGGATCCAACTTCACCGCAGCACGCCCGTTACCGGGCTGGTGGTGGAGGGTGGCCGGGTTTGCGGCGTCAGGGCCATGCGGGATGGCGAGGAAGTCCTGGTTCGGGTTCGCGCGGGCGTGATCTGCAACGCCGGCGGTTTTTCGCGCGACGATGAATATCGCAGGGATCAGACCGGCGGCCTCGTGGGCAGCGCGTGGACTAACGCCAACCCGGGCGACACGGGAGAGGTTCTTCGGGCCATCATCGATCTTGGCGCCGCGACGGACTGCATGGATACTGCCTGGTGGGTCATCACTTCGCGCGGGCTCGATGGCGTCTGGCCAGAGGGCTCGGTAATGCCCGATGGCAAGGTTCTGCCATTCTTTCATCACATGGACATCGCACTTCCGCACGTCATCATGGTCGACCAGGATGGTCGCCGCGTGGCGAACGAGGCGGGATCGTACATGGAAATCGGCGAGCGGATGCTCGCGCGCAAGCGGGAAAAGGGCATAGGGCTGCCCTGCTGGGCAATCTTTGATCGACGCCATCGCGAACGCTACCCATGGGGCAACCAGCCTCCCGGCAAGAATCCGGACCAGTGGTTCGAATCCGGCTACATGAAGAAAGCGGACACCCTCGGGGAGCTGGCAGCTCAGTGCGGGATCGATCCTGCCGGCCTGAGCGAGGAAGTGAGCCGGTTCAATCGCTTCTGCACATCAGGGGTCGATGAGGACTTTGGGCGCGGCAGCCGGGCCTTCGATCGGGCTCATGGCGACCCTTCGGTTCATCCCAACTCTAACTTGGGCGCTATCGAGCAAGGGCCGTTCTACGCGTGCCCGATCTTCCCGGGCGACGTCGGGACGGCGGGCGGGGTCGTCGCAGACGAATATGCCCGTGTGGTGAAGCCCAGTGGTGAGCCTATCCCAGGACTCTACGCGATCGGAAATTCGACGGCTTCGGTGTTCGGCCGCTGCTATCCCGCAGCGGGGGCTAGCATCATCGCCTCGTTTGCCTTTGGTTACATCGCGGCCCTCCACGCCCTGGACGCGAACGAACTGTTGACGATCGTCCCTGCGACGGGAGCGGATTGAATGGCGGTGCCGGCCTGCCGCTTTGTTGGCAGAGCGGGCTGTCTTACGGGGCACTGCCAACAACGACTGACGACGAGCGCGCGGGCTGGCGGGTGCCTCGTCCCGTTCCCGGCGCGTGGTTTACCCGCGCGGCAAGCCGAGAATGCGCTCGGCAACGACGTTGCGCATGATCTCGTTAGACCCGCCCGAGATGGTCCACGAATAGCTGGAGAGATAGTCCACGAACCGGTTGGCGGTGTGATGCCCCGCACTCCGGATCGCGGGCTTTTCAAATTGAGCGTCAAAACCGCTGACGCGCAGCATGAACTCGTTGTAAGCTTGGAGAAGAACCGCAAAGCCAAGCTTGATATAGGTTGCAGTCTCGGACCCGCCCATGTGCGGGTCGCGCTCCACTTCCTTCAACATGCGTCTGACCAGCAGGCGGATAGACTTCATCTTGACGTACAAAGCGGAAAACTCACGTAGGTAGGCAGTGTCCTTCATCCAGGTTCCACGACCCATTTCCACTTCGCGTTCGAAGGCGATCGCCATGCGTTCGACCGCCTCGAAAATGATCAGGCCCCGCTCAGCCGCCAGGGTGGACTGCGCAATCGACCAGCCCTCGTTTTCTTTCCCGATGAGGTTTTCAGCCGGGATTTCGACGTTATCGAGAAACACCTCCGCGAATTCGGATTCGCCGGTGATCTGCCGGATCGGTCTCACGGTGACGCCGGGCGCGCGCATGTCCATGATGAAGTAGGAGATACCGGCTTGCTTGCGGGCGGTGAGGTCGGTCCTGGCAAGCAACAGGTACCAGTCGGCAAACATGCCAAATGACGACCAGGTCTTCTGGCCATTGACGACATAGACATCGCGCCCGTCGATCGTCTTGCGCTCGGCCCGGGTGCGCAGGGAGGCCAGGTCCGACCCCGCATTCGGTTCGGAAAAGCCTTGTGCCCATACCTCTCCCTGCTCCACGACCCCGTTGAGAAAGCGTTCGCGCTGTGCGGCGGTGCCGTGGGCGAACAGCGTTGCGGGAAGGTGATACAGCGAGATGACGAACATCTCGGCACTGGGCGCTTGCGCTCGGGCCATCTCTTCGAAGATCACGATCCGGTGGGCCAGGGATAGGCCTTCCCCACCCCATTCGACCGGCCAGTGGGAATTTGCCAAGCGGGCAGCGCGCAACTGATCGAACCACCAGCGCTGGAACCGGGCGAATTCTTCAGCGGTCCCCCCGCAGTGTCGTTCGCGCCAATCCTTGGGAACAGTGCGTTCGATCCAACTGCGCAAGGCCAGCCGGAAAGCTCCGAGATCCTCCTTGAAGGCCAGCGGCGATTCCGTCTGCTCGATCGTGGACGGGGCGGGTATGGTGTCAGTCATCCGAGGATACCTATGCGGCAAGTTGCCGGCCGATCTGGTCAAGATGCCATCCGGTTGAGCCGAACAGCGACTGGTTCAGCTTCGCCCGCTTGAGGAAGAGATGGCACACATGCTCCCACGTGAAACCGATACCGCCATGAAGTTGGACCGCATCCTGGGCCAAGGCGGCATAGGCTTCGCTGGCCGCCACCTTTGCGGCGGAAAGGTCCGGCCATGCTTCTTGGTCGGCAGCGGTCGACGAGACGGCATCGTCAAGGATTGCCTCTGCCGCGACCAGTGCCATCTTGTGGTCTGCGCAGCGGTGCTTGAGCGCTTGGAATGAACCGATTAGGCGACCGAACTGCTCGCGCGTCTTGAGGTATTCGACAGTGAGGGCGAGAATGGTATCGGCACCGCCCGTACTGTCCGCCGCAATGGCAAGCGTGCCGTGACAGGCGATCGCATGCTCAAGCTGCGGGCCGCCAAGTACACGCCCGGCGGGGAGTTGGAGGGCGTCCAGTCGAAGCTTGCCGAAGCTGCGCGTGACGTCGACCAACGGTTGCTCGAAAGCAACAACCCCGTCTTCCTGAAGATGGATCATGACCCGCGCAGTTTCACCCTCATCGCTGCGAGCAAGGACCAGGGCGAGGTCAGCGCCTTTAAGCTCGAGGACATGCTCTGCCGTGCCATAAAGTTTGACACTCGAACCGGATCGCACCAAGCGCAGGGGCGTGGCACCCATCTGCATGAGGGCAACCCGACGTTCGCCAGCGGCGATTCCGCCCAACCATTCCGAGCGCTGTTCTGCGTTTCCGAACCGGTACAGCAGTTCGGAGGCGATCAGCGTTGGCAACAAGGGGACGGGGGCAAGCGCGGTGCCAAGTTCGCGATAGAGGAGGGCGAGGGCGTCTGGTCCGAGACCAAGGCCACCATACTCTTCTCCCGCCGACAAGGCGGTCCAGCCAAGATCCTTTACCGTCCGCCACAAGGGTTCGCGCAGGTCTTCACCGTCGACGTGGCGGAGCACCATATCGTGGGGACATTCGCTCTGGAGGACTTCTCGAACGCTGTCCCCCAGCATCGCCAGTTCATTCTCGTCCATATCGGATCCTAGATGTGGTGGGTTCGAGGCCTGAAGATGGGACTGCTGCCCGCATTCATTGCCCGTATGGCCTCGCGGGCATCGCCACCCGCCATGTTCACCATTTCGAATGCGGCGGACAGCTCGAAGATTGCTCGCTTCTCGCGGAGCCAGTGATTGAGCACGTGCTTGGTCATCGCGAGCGCCGTAGGGGCGACTGCGGCCAGTTCCTGAGCGACCTCAAGAGCCGTTGCCTCAAGTTCCGACTTGTCGACCGCCATTGAGATCAGGTTGCAGTTGGCCGCGTCCTCCCCGGTCAGTGGCCGGTTGGTCATCAGGTGCAGCTTCGCCTTTGCCATGCCGCACAGCAGTGGCCAGATGATCGCGGCATGGTCGCCCGCGGTCAGGCCGATGCGGAGGTGCCCATCAAGCAGCTTCGCGTCGCGCGCTGCGATCGAGATATCGGACAGGAGGGCGAGGGCAAGGCCTGCTCCGACGGCAGGCCCGTTGATCGCGGAGACGACCGGCTTGGAGAAGTTGATCAGCACATCGACCAGTTCGCGTGCCGCCCTGAAATTGCTGACGAATACCTGTTCTGAGTCGGTCTCCGCTTCGGCAGCGATGTCGCCCATGTCGCCGCCGGCGCAAAAGGCCCGTCCGGCACCAGTCAGGATGACCACGCGCACGTCCGGGTCGCGATCGATCACGGGCCAGATTTCATGCAATTGTCGATGAAGCTGGGCGTTTACCGCGTTCATGCGCCCGGGACGGTTAAGGATGACCCGGAGGACGTGAGGCGCTGGTTGCTCAAACGCTAGATCGGTAAATTGGTCATAGCGCCCGTTCATCAGTTGCCTTTCCATACCCGCGCCTGGACATTTGCCAAGCTGGGGTCGTCGCGCCGCAGCGCAGGATGCTCAGGCGGGGATCACCTCCACCGCCTGTTCTGCCGCAAGTCTCGTCATCTTCGGCAACGAGAAGCTAACCAGCGTGCGGGCAGGGGTCAAACTACCTCGCACAGGTCACGTCATCAGGTCATTTAATGACTGCAGCCTTTCCCGATTTTTAGGCCACACTGCTCCAGCGCGGGTTTTGCGCTACCGGGAAGGCGGTGCTGAGCCCGATGTCAGTGGAAACCGCTTGTCGCAAGTGCCGCACAATCTGCTCGACCCCGGATGAAGTCGCCGGACCGCGCGCGACGACCCCGAGCGCCAGCGCTTCGCCGTCGCCCGGCGGCAGCAGCACGGCGACCATGTGGTGATCGTCGCCCATCTCCGAAGTCGCGTAGCCGTTGGCACGCACTTCGTCCAGCGTCGCCAGAAAATCGGCCGGCTTTACCGAGACCGCATCTGCCTCGGCGTTCAGACGATGGATGAGCCCACGGACATAAGTCGGATCGATGGTCGATAGCAGGGCCTTGCCCGCAGCGCAGCGCAGAGGGGAATGCGGCGTATTGGTGCGAATGAAGCCAGGCATGGGATCACCCGTCGCATGGACATACCAGAGGCGCACACCGTTGAGCGAGGCTAGGATGACGCTGCCGCTCAGGTTGTTGCTGAGCCGGTCGACCACGGAGTGGACGGCCCCCGACCGGAACCGGGCCGGCTGAACCCAGTCTCCCAACAGTGCGAGGCGAGCCGTGGGCACAAACGCGCGGGTGGGAGCTTCGCGTTGCAGGTAGCCGCGCTGCAGCAGGCAATCGAGCAAACCCGAAGTGCTCGATTGCGGCAGGTCGAGAGCGCGTGCAACCTCCATCACAGTTACCGAAGAGGTGCTTTCATCGAACAATTCGAGGATGTCGAGAACGCGCGCTCCCGACTTTATCAGTGCGTTTCGGTCTCTGGCCACAGCGAAACATCTCCCATTGCGTTTTTTTGACTGAGCTTAAATTCTAGCATTGGCTATTTTCCTGCGCCATCGCGCAATATGCACAAGCCTTTTGAATTTGAGTGCACTCATCCGCACGATGTGAAGCCGCGCCGCAGGATGTGACGTTTCGGCGATATTCTGCGGCATGGGAATAAGAAGGCGGCAGCTCGCTGGAGTTCAAGCTCGCCACGGTGGCATGTCGAGGCCATCGCAAGCGTGATGAAAGCGGCAGCTCGCGGTGGTGAGATTGATGGTACTAAAATTTTAGAATAGTGCCGGAGCTTGGGAAAGCGGGCATGCTGGAGCGCTTTTCGGTATCCAGCGGTTCCCGGTTAATGAGTTGCACGCGCCGGGAAGGCGGGAAAGGTACAACGTGAAATTCGCAACATTTCGCTGGCGCGGAGTCGAGGGTTTTGGGGCCGTCGTGGGTGAAGAAATCGCTCCGCTCGCCGGAGCGATGAGCGGCGTCGCGAACCTGTGTGACCTCATTGCCCATTCTTCGGTCGCCGAGGCCCGTGCCGCCGTCGATGCTGTCCGTGAACGCATCAGCCTCGCCGACATCGAATACCTCCCGGTCATTCCGAACCCGTCGAAGATTTTCTGCATAGGCGTGAACTACGAGACCCACCGCGTCGAAACAAACCGCGAGCGGCTAGGCTACCCGATCGTGTTTCTTCGCGTGGCCGACTCCCAGGTGGGGCATGGAGCCCCTATGGTACGTCCTCGTGTTTCCGAGCGTCTCGATTTCGAGGGTGAAGTCGCGCTGGTCATTGGCAAGGGTGGACGCGACATCAGCGAGGCTGCCGCCTACGAACATGTTTTCGGATACTCCTGCTACAATGACGGGTCAGTGCGGGACTGGCAATTTCACACCTCGCAGTGGGCGCCCGGTAAGAACTTTGCCCGCACGGGTGCATTCGGTCCGTGGCTGGTCACCCCGGACGAGTTGGGCGAGATTGCCGAACTGAAGCTGGAAACCCGTCTCAACGGCGAAATCATGCAATCGGCCACGGTTGATGAGATGATATTCTCGATTCCTGAACAGATTGCCTATCTCTCCACGATTGTGGAACTCCGCCCAGGCGACGTTATCGTTACCGGCACACCGGGCGGCGTCGGCGTCAAGCGTGATCCGCAGGTATTCATGAAAGCCGGCGACATCTGCGAGGTGGAGGTCAGCGGCATCGGTGTCCTTTCCAATCCTATCATCGATCAGGATTGATTCATGGACCCGCGCCCTCGCCTCCAATTCAGCCACGTCGGGCTCTATGTTTCGGACACCGATGCGATCGTTCGCTTCTATACCGAGGTGATGGGGTTCTTCGTCACCGATCGCGGGATGCTCAACGGCTCCTCGATCACCTTTCTCAGTCAAAATCCGTCGGAGCACCACCAGATCGTCTTCATCAGTTCCCCGGAGGCCGAAGGTTCCGCCAAAGTGCTGAATCAGATGTCGTTCCGGCTGGATTCGCTGGCGACCTTGCTGGAATTCGCCAAGCGTTTGGATGGCGAGAAAGTCACTGATCTGGAGCCCGTAATCCACGGGAATGCGTGGTCGCTTTATTTCCGCGACCCGGCGGGCAATCGCGTGGAGGTCTTCACCGATAGTGACTGGTACATCGAACAGCCGATCAAGGAACCTCTCGACTTTTCGCTGAGCGAGGATGAAATTCGCCGGCAGACTCAGGCATTCTGCGAGAGACAGCCCGGCTTCAAGCCGATCGAAGAGTGGCAGGCGGAAATGCAGGTTTTGATGCAGGCCCGGTCTGCGGAAAGGTAGGGAGTACGAGTGGCGTTCCTGATCCTTACGATGGACAAACTCGGCACCGAGCATATCCGTGCCCAATTCCGCGCCCAGCACTACGCCTTCTTGGAGGAACGCGCTGCCAGCCTCGTTGCCAGCGGCGGCCTCCAGGATGACAGCGGCGAGACCTTTATTGGCGCAGCAATCCTGCTGGATTGCGATACCAGGGCCGAGGCGGAAGCCTTTGTCGCGGCGGACCCTTTCACGACGGCCGACCTGTTTGAAAGTGTGAACATCGTGCGCTGGAAGAAGGCCTTCCTCAATGGGGCGCGCGCAACGGATTAAGGTCGGAGCTTGGTGGCTTGAGGTGCAGATTCGCGCACCCCAGGCTTCACTGTGAAGCGTATGGAATGGAGAACCTCGGTGTCAGATGACTTCTTGATCGACGAGCCAATAGACGGCGTTCGGCGCATCACTATCAATCGGCCCGAGGCGATGAATGCCTTCACATATCCGATGTACCAGGAATTGCTGGCAATCCTTGAGGACATCAAGTTCAACCCGCGCGTCCGGGCGGTCATTTTGACCGCGACGGGAAGGGGTTTTTGCACCGGTCACGACCTGCGCGACAAGGGAGCGCCCCAATGGGTGCCAGAGGGCGTCGGCAAGGCATTCTTCACTCGCTACGCCATGGGTGTTATCGCTGCTATCCCATTAGCCTTGAGGAACCTGCCGCAGCCCGTGATTTGCGGGGTGAACGGCGTCGTGGCGGGCATGGCTCTGGCCTATACCTTGGCCTCCGATATCTCGATTGCCGCCCATTCCGCCAAGTTCGTCAACTCCATTCACAATGCCGGCTCCGGAGCGGAACTTGGCATCAGCTATATGCTCCCCCGCGCAATCGGCACCCAGCGAGCAGCGGAACTGTTGCTCACCGCGCGACCGGTTCTGGCAGATGAAGCTGAGCGCATCGGCTTGGTGCTCAAGTCCGTTCCCGACGATGAACTGCAGGAGGCTTGTCTCGAAATAGCCCGGAATATCGTGGTCAACGTGCCGATGGGGATTTGGGTTACCAAGCAGTCCTTATGGGCGAACCAGAACGCGGGAAGCCTTGAACAGGCTATGGAGTTCGAGACCCGGGGGGTGTTCATGGCCCAGTCCACCGAGGACAAGGCTGAGAAGCAGCAGGCATTCTTCGAAAAGCGCCCGCCCAATTTCAGCTTTAGGTGACGACCGATGACCCAGCCATTCGAGCACATTCTTTATGAGGTCGTCGACGGCGTCGCGACGCTCACCCTAAATCGGCCTGACGTGTTCAACGCGATGGGTGCGGCAATGCTCGACGAGATCCTGACCGCATTGGACCTGGTCGATGCCGATGATGGTGTTGGCGCGGTGATCATCACCGGCGCGGGTAAGGGGTTCTGCGGCGGGGCGGACTTGTCGCGCGGCAAGGCCGCGTTCGACAAGGAAGGTGACGGCAAGCAAACGCCGAGCGTCCCTGTCCTGGCCGATGGGTCGATCGACTATTCGACCGAGGCCGCCCGCGATGGCGGCGGCCGTCTCGCGCTGCGGATTTTTGCGAGCCTCAAGCCGGTGATCGGTGCGATCAACGGTGCCGGCGTGGGCATCGGCGCATCCATGCTGCTGCCCATGGACATTCGAATCTGCAGTGACAAGGGGCGTCTGGGCTTTGTCTATGCCCGTCGCGGCATCGTGTTCGAATGCTGTTCCTCATGGTTTCTTCCTCGCGTGGTAGGCATTGCCAAGGCGCTCGAACTCAGCCTTTCCGGCCGGATCCTGTCGGCCGCCGAACTGAAAGAGGTGGGACTGGTCAGCGAAGTGACCTCGGCCGAGGACCTGTTGCCCCGAGCCCGCGAGATCGCTCTCGAGATTGTCCGCAACACGGCACCCGTATCCGTTGCGCTGATGCGGCAGATGGCCTGGCGCAGCCTTGGCATGGCTCACCCGATGGAGGCCCACCGCATCGAAAGCCGAGGGATTCGCACCCGTGCCGCCTCACCGGATGCAAAGGAAGGCGTCACTTCATTCGTGGAGAAGCGAGCGCCGCAGTTCCCGTGCCGGGTGTCGACCGACATGCCAGACTATTTCCCCTGGTGGGAAGATCCAGCCTACTTCTGATTGCCCATCGTTTCTGTTCGTCAAGCAAGAGATCGTCCCATGAAGACCGCGCTTACCGACGCATTCGGCATCCAATATCCCATCCTCAATGCAGGCATGGGGCGCGTGGCGTTGCCCAATATGGTCGCTGCAGTTTCCAATGCAGGCGGGCTGGGGGTCTACGGTGCCGGATCGAATCCACCCGAACAGACCCGGGCCGACATTCACCTGATCCGTTCGATGACAGACAAGCCCTTCGGTGCCAATGCGCCTCTGGCTTTGCCCAATGGCCGGGAAAATGCCCAAGTGCTGCTCGAGGAACAGGTACCTGTCATAAATTACTCGATGGGCAAGGGCGACTGGATCTGCAAGGCGGCCCATGCCTATGGAGGCAAGGTCATGGCCTCGGTGACCGATACCAAGCTGGCCAGGAAAGCCCAGGACCAGGGATGTGACGCGGTGATCGCCGCCGGCCACGAAGCGGCAGGCCACTCTGGCGACATCACCACGTTCACCCTCATTCCGCGCCTTGCCGAAGTGCTGGAAATTCCCGTCATCGCTGCTGGCGGCGTCGCCAACGGGTCGGGCCTCATGGCTGCATTGGCGCTTGGTGCCAGCGGGGTGTCCATGGGCACCCGGTTCTGGACCACCCAGGAAGGGCCCATGCACCAAAACTGGAAACAGAAGGCGATCGACCTGGACGTCGAGGATACCCTTTATTCCGATAGGTTCGACGGTATCCCGAACCGGATCATGCGCACGGTCGCGGCGGAAAAGATGGCCGGCACGCGGATGCTCAACGTCTTCGAAATCTTCATGCACAGCTTCACCATTGCGAAGGAGCTCAACATCCCGTGGCACAAGCTGGCGCTGCAAACACTCTCGCTCGGGCCGAAGCAGATCGAAGGCATGATGCGCATGTCCAAGATGTTGAAGATGCACACCATCACGATCACGACCGGCGAACTGGAGACGGGCATGACAGCATCCGGCATGTCCGTGGGGCTGGTGCACGACATGCCCACGATCGCCGAGTTGATCCCGCGCATTATCGAGGAGGCTCGCGCGTGTGAGGCTCGCCTTGCGGCGAGCCTCACTGCTTGATGCGTGTTCGCGCGAGGTCGGTTTACCGCTCGGCAACCAGCGGCTGCGGAAACGAGGAGCGTGTGGACCAGACAACTGCGCTGTGGCTCGCCGGTTGTCTGCTGGCTGTGCTGCCACACCCGGTCGGCGCTCGTCCCCTCGCAACGATCGTGCAGACGCAAAGCGGTGCGGTACGAGGGGCGGCGGAAGCAGGCGTGATGACCTGGAAAGGCATTCCTTTCGCGGCATCCCCGACCGGCGCATGGCGCTGGCGCGCGCCCCGGCCCCCCAAGCCATGGAAAGGTCTCCGGCCGGCGACAGAATACCGAAGCGATTGCATGCAGCAGGCGGCAGCCGGTGATGCCGCACCGGCGGGGGTGCCCCCGGCCGAGGACTGCCTCTACGCCAACATCTGGCGTCCGGCAGGTGCGGTGGGCAAGTTGCCCGTCATCGTGTGGATCTACGGCGGTGCCTTCGTGAATGGCGGTGCATCGTCGCCGGTGTTCTCTGGCGAAAGCTTGGCGCGAAAGGGCATACTGTTCTTCAGCTTCAACTATCGCGTCGGCCGTTTCGGCACCTTCGCCCACCCGGCCCTGACAAGAGTCGGGGCAGACAAGGGGCAACTGGGCAACTACGGCTACATGGATCAACTCGCCGCGCTGCGATGGGTGAAGCGCAACATCGCGGCCTTCGGTGGCGATCCGGATAATGTCACACTGATGGGCGAGAGTGCGGGCGGTGTTTCCGTGCTCAACTGGCTCACCTCGCCGGCGGGCAAGGGTCTGTTCCACAAGGCAGTTGTCATGTCCGGGGGTGACGGGACCCTCCTCAATGGAGGATATCAGCTGCGCACCGAGGAGCAGGCGGGCCTCGCCTTTGCCGCAACCAAGGGGATCGCAGAGAGAGGTCTCCACGCCCTGACTCGCTTGCGGGCCCTTCCGAGTGAAGCGGTGGTGGACGGTCTCAACATGCACAGCATGCGCGGCATCGTTCCCCGAACCTATTCCCCGCCGTTTTCAGACGGCAAGATCGCCGTGCCTCAACTCGCGGCGCTGAGACGCGGCGCGTTCGCTCGGGTCCCGCTGATCATCGGCGCGACCAGCGCCGACATTGGCGGGCGTACCGGCATCATGATCGCCGGTGCGCGACAGCTTGCCGGCATCATCAGCGGATACGGTGTTCCAGTCTACTACTACCGCTTTTCCTACGTAGCGGCGGCCCAGGGCAAGCCGGAGGATGGCGCGCGCCACGCGACGGACGTCCCCTACTTTCTGGGTAATGTGACGAACCGTTACACCGACAAGACCACACCACGAGACGTTGCGGTGGGCGATCTCATCAGCAGCTACATCGTTAATTTCGGAAAGAGAGCAAGCCCCAATGCACCGGGCTTGCCCCACTGGCCCGCAGTCGATTCCGCCCGCGCGGAAATCATGGACTTTAACGCGCAGGGCGAGGCAGTTCAGGGGAGAGAACCTTGGATCCCCGCCCCCTAGATGTCGAGCTTGACCAAATAGTCGTAGCTGGCCCTGACGGCAGCGATGCCCCCGTGGTCCAGTGGGGGTTCCTGCTCCACGAAGAAGCGGCGAACCCCGGCGCGGTAGGCAGCGGGCAGCACCTGGCGCCATTCGACAATGCCATGCCCCACTTCCGTTGACTGCTGGACCATTGCGAAGTCAGGTTTGGTGATCGGCTTGGTGTCCTTTACATGCATCATCGAAAAGCGCTCCGGATGCTTCCCCAACAGTGCCACAGGGTCCACGCCTGCCGATGCGGCCCAACCCACGTCGAGTTCGAAGGTTACTAGGCGCGGATCGGTGTGTGCGAGCAGGACTTCCATCGGCGTGGTGTCGCCAAGCGCGGCGAACTCGACGTTGTGATTGTGGTACCCGAGCCGAATGCCCTGGGATCGAAGCAGCGCAGCCTTGCTGTTCAGATAGTCTGCGCCCTCCTTCCAGTCGTCCAGGGTCATCTGCTGCAGAATGGCTGGCAGGTCACCGCCCCTCGGCGCTGACGGCCACAGCCGGTCGGGAATATAAGGGATCGAAACCACGGCCGTGTCGGCACCGATCGTGTGAAGGGTGTCGGCCATCAGGGTCAGGTCGCCTGCAAAGCTGAGGTCGGTGCCGCGCGTCCTTGGCTGGAAATGGACGCTGGGGCAGCGTAGACCCGAGCCGTCGAGCGCAGCGCGCACCTCCCTCGCGGTTCGCCCGAGGAGGCCTGCCAGTTCGACCGATCGGTAGCCAATGGTGGCCAAGGCTCCCAAGACACCCGGGAGATCCTTTTCCGCCTCGGCGCGGACCGTATAGAGTTGCACCCCCATAACCAGGTGGTGTCGCCGGAAAAACGGTGCTGCCCCCGCCGGGCGCGTCGTCAGGGATGCCGCCGCTGCGCTGAGGCCGGCGAGAATGCCGCGCCGATCAATCAAGGTTCCGGAAGCTGTCATAATGCGGGCCTGCTGGGTTGACTGTCGGCCAGTGCGACCGGCACTATCTGGTCTTCAGTTTGCTGTCGAAGAAGCGGAAGGTGACCTCGGCGGCGTGGTCCATCGCGGCGATTGTCTTGGCTTCGTCCGGCGACTTCCATCCGTGTCCGACCCCGGGGATGATCTCAAGCTGGACCGGGGCGTCGATGGCCTGGAGCGCGGCCGCCATCTCGCGTGACTGGCTGTCCGGAACGGTATTGTCCTCGGTTCCGGTGATCAGCAGGATCGGCGGATCCTTGGGATTGATATAGGTGATCGCGCTTACCGCGGCGAGCCGCTCGTCCGAGCAGGCCCCGATCGGGCAGTCGAGATAGACATTGCGCGGACCGGGGGCATACTTCGCCGGCCAGGTGCGGAAGTCATAGGGTCCGTACCAGCCGACAGCCGCCGTCACGCAATCGGTCTGCGTCAGGTTTGTCTGATCTTCACCACTCGCCGGCTTGCCGCAGTTGACGGCTTCCATCACGGCGAGTTGGGCACCCGCAGAAGCCCCCCAGATACCGACACGAGAGGTGTCGATCCCATACTTGTTCGCGTTGGCGCGCAGGAAGCGGATCGCCGTCCGGACGTCGTCCTGGGCAGCGGGGAAAGGGGCTTCCTTGCTGAAGCGATAGGAGATCGAGGCGACCACGTAGCCCCGGGCGGATAGATCGGCGAGCACCTTGGTGAAGTCCTGGTTGCGGATCATCGGGGCGCGACGGTGGCCGATCATCCAGCCACCACCATGGACGTAGATGACCAGCGGCCTGGGACCGGACCCGGCACCGCGATAGAGATCGAGCAGCAGCGGGCGGAAGCCGGGGATGGCCGAGAAGGCGATGTCGGTCGTGGCGGTGACGCCATTTGCAAAGTGGAAAACACGTTCGCCGAACGGATCAGGCAACGGGGGCGGGGCGGGCGGTTCGGCGGAACCTGCAACCTGGGCGTGCGCCGCTCCCGCCATCATGAGCAGAGCAGCACTGGCTAGTCCGGTCAACGATCCGAGCATTCCATTTCGCATACCAAGCTCCTAGCGATTGCTGCTGATGGGTGGAAGGTGGGCACGGCAGCACTGCTCCGGGGGCAGGTTGCCTGTGCAGAAGATCACCTGCACGTGTAGTTCAGAGGGCTGGCGGGGTCGGCCCCGCGCTTCAGACTGGCTTGCTTCGGATAGACGCAATGGAGCCGGCTGATCGGCCGAAAGTTCTCCGTCTGGCCGGGCGCAGGACTGCTCGTGCCGATGACGCTCTCCGGCACCCGACCATGTTCAACCCACTGTCGCAGGGCCATGGAAATGTTGGTTTCGGCCTGTGCCTTATCGTCGGCCCCAGTCATTTCGCCGAATATCTCCGACCCGGTTCCCCCGAAGCAATGTTGCATGCCGGGGATCATGAACAGCCGCATGGATTGCCCGGCCCGAGGGCCGGATCGCTTCAGGATGGCCTTGCGCAGCGCTATGGTCTGGGCTGGCGGGATCGCTGCATCAGCCCAGCCGTGGTATATGATCAGCTTGCCGCCCCGTGCAAAGAACTTCTCCAGGTTTGGCGGCACGTTGATATCGGGGCCAAGCTTGGCGGTCAGCAGTGCCGGATCCCGCGTCCAGTCAAAGGCGTCGATAGAGGAGATCGATGGGCTCAGCATGTCTCGGATCATGCCCAGGGCGAGGCCGACCTGCTGGGGCGGTCTTTCGCCTCCCGCTGCAATGAAGCCATCCCAGCCAAGGAACGGGACCGGCCGCCCGGCCTCGGCACCCGAGGCGGGAAAGGCGAATGCAGGGGCCTTGCCCGCGCGCTTCGTCGGACCGGCGTAAAGCCGGTTCAAGGCTTGCACCTGCGCTGCCGAGAAGCACAGAGGCGATTTGCTGTTGGCGCAGGAAAGCTTCGCGGTATTGACCTTGCACGTTCGGGGATCGTCGATCAGATTGTCGGTTCTGCCATCGAGTGCATCACACTGGCGGAGCACCTCATTTTGCAGAAACTTCATCTGCTCGGGCCGGAAGGCGGCGCCAGGCTTCGACTGGGCTTGCTGGCTCCACACGTGGGACATCACCGCCGTGGTCATTTCCGCGGCGGGCGCTCCCGCCAGAATGCCGTCGAAATCGTCGGGGAAGCGCGCCGCCTCCATCAGGCCTTGGCGCCCGCCGTTCGAGCATGACTGAAAATAGGACTTGTCGGCTGGCCGGCCATAGAACGCCGCGACGAGGCGTTTGGCGACCGCGGTGGTCAGATGAACCGCACGCCACCCGTAGTCGCGTACCTTGACCGGATTGCCAGGGGCCCAGGTTGCCATCGGGGTCACGCGCTCGTCGTGCCCAGTGTCGGTCGAGGCCGTGGCGTATCCGGCGCTGATCGTTTCGCCCATTTCCTTGAAGCGTATCGAGCCGGCGAACCCGCCGTTGCCCACCCCCATGTAGCGGCCGTTCCAGCGTTCCGTCGGCAGCCACGCCTCGAACCGGATGTCGGAACCGGGCTCGGGGTGAATGCGTCCAGCTATACGGCAAAAGGCGGGCAGTCCGGAAATCGGCGCGCCGACCTTCGATCGATCGGCCGCCGTGTAACTTGCTGAGGAAACAGGCAGATTTTCCGACTGGAACACTGCGGTGACGATCTCGGTGTCCGGCAAGGCGATCCTTGCAAGAGCATCGCACCGCGAAGCGTCGCCGGGTGCAATTTGTGCAGGTGCCGACAGTGCCTGACCGGACAGGGCCTGACCGGACAGTGCGCCATACCCCGCCAATCCTGCCGCCCAGCCGCATGCGGCAACGATTACGGCGGTGGTCATCAGGCTAGCTGGTTTGGTCGGCATGGTCGCTTACCCTTCGCTCACGGCGTAGTGCCTTGGCTCGCTTCTCCGCGCAGATTCGGAGTTTGTAAGGTGCGTCGTTACTTGGACAGACGTTACGTCGCTACAGAAGTCCCAGGCTGGCTCGCCTTGGGTCATGGTTGCTCCGCTTGCCCGCACGGCAATGTCCAGACAGGCCCTGAATGAGCGCCGCGGAACGAGCCGCTGAAGGCCCTCCATACGATCGAGTATGTACGCACCGTTCCTAATGTCATCAGGGCGCGGGCATGTTCAAATTCTTTCGGAGTTTTCCGTCGTGACATCAGCTACTTGATCTGTAGAGGCGCGGAATTCGTCCGCGCCGCCGGGGGTCAGGACCCATCGATTGCACCAACAAGGGTTGATGCAGAACGGCCCAGCGCATGGAGGCGGGGTCCAGGACGTGCGCAGAAGCGATAGAATCGGGACAGACTCTAATGGCTGGGAACGACGATCCGGTTAGGCCCAGGCCGGAGCGGCCATTTGCGGGCTTGCCATACGAAGGTTCCTGAAAGGCCCGCAGGCAACCGGATGTTGGCGACCAGGCCCGCCGGCAGACGTCGATATGCCACCTGCACGTTGCCGCGGGGGTGCGCCATGGCGGCATCAAGGCTGTTCAGTCGTCCGAGGTGCGGGGAAATGCGAACCCGCGCGAAACCAGCGGTGGCGGGTTGGATCCCGGCGACGTATGTCAGCAGGCCGGAAGTTGGGTGCGCGCTCCATGCATGGCTGTCTGAGCGGCTGGGGTCGGGCCGTTCCGGCCAGGTCGTGAAGTGCTGGCCGAGTAGACCGCGCCAGGTTTCCAGCAAGTCGAGATAGCCACCCGCAAGACCCGCGTGGTCCAGCGCCCGCGCCAGGTAGAAGGAGAAATAGAAAGTGGTCGCGGTGATGCCTGCCGGTGCGTCGATCCCTTTGCCGGGAGCCATTATCCGCGCCATGATATCCTGCTGGCGATCTTTAGGCGCGACGTCGTAAAGCACAGCCAGGACGTTGGCGTGTTGGCTGAAACTGCGGTGGTCCGGATCGTCGGCATAGAGCTGCCGCGATTGGTCCCAGCACCGTGCCTGTACCCCTTGTGCCGCCTTGGCAGCTTCTGCCAGGTTTGCGGTCGACCGTTCCCGGCTCCCCACCGCCCCCTCAATGTCGGCCGCCTCGCGCAAGGCGCCGATCCGTAGCAAGGCGATTATGCAGCTGTCGGGTGACGCACCCGTGCGATCGCGCCCTCCATCAAGCCCGTCGCGCCAGTCGATGAACAGCCAGCCCGGGGTGGCGCGCACCATCCCGTCGTCGCGTACATAAGGCCGGTACCAGTCCAGCACGCTTCGCATGCCGGCCAGGTTTCGCTTGAGCACCGCCGTATCGGGCTGTCTCATCCAGTAGTCATGCAACATGCCGATCCACAGCAGGGCGAATGGCGGGATCGAATTGACACCGGACATGGGCCAGGCCGATTGCGGGAGCCCGTCAATCCGTCTGGATGCTTCAAAGGCGTCTAGGGCCTGCACAGCCAGTCGGGGGTCGCCCGCCACATCGTAGGACAGCATGGCCTGGATGCGCGTATCGCCGATGTACTGCAACTGCTCCCAGTAAGCAGTGTCCATGTAAGTTTCGTGCGCGTCGACCAGCGCCGTGTTCCAGCCGATCTGCCAGATCCGGTTGAGCTGTGGGTCGTCGCTCGCGAACCGGCCGCGCTGCGAAAAAGGATAGCCTGTTTCGCGCATGGCAACCCGATCAATGTTCACCGCAGTCTTTCCGGCTTCGACCCGAACTTCGATATATCGGCCAGCTCGCCACCACAGCGGCTCAAACCGCGCGCTGCTGCGCCCGTCGAGTAGGAAGCGATCGGTCAGACCCAGCGCCAGCCCGTTGTCAATGCGGCCTCGGTCAGCAAACTTCACTGCGGTTTGCGACGGTCCCCGGTCGGCCGGGTCGTACAGCGCCTCGGTGTAGGTCAGGCTCACGTTGCTGCCTTTTCCGCCACTTGTGACGAGCAGCGGGTACCCTGCCTGGACCCGGCCCAGATCAATCAGGATCGAGGCATGCTGGCCCGGTGCGACCGTCACGCGCCCGGATTGCAGGGCGTTTGCGGGGCTGATCCGCACAATTTTGCCGCTCATCGCTGGACCCAATCGCATTTGCGGAAGGAGATCGGGAACTAGCACGCGGCGCTGTTGCCCGGCGGATACGGCCGGCACCGCCGAAATCCAGTCCCGGCCCACCCCCGCGCCTTGCCAGCCAACCAGTTGGCGCGCCGCATCATGGGTCTCTGGCGGGCCTGCGACGTAGTAGACCGGGCCAAGCGATTGGATCAGTTGCCGGCGACCCGAGGAGGGAACACGCGATGGATCAACTCGCACTTGCCAGCTCGCCGAGGTGCCGACGGTACGGTATCGCAGTGCGTCAGATTTCAGCATGAAGCCGGTGTGGCCGGCAGACACCATCGCCGCTGGTGCCAGTTTGCCGTCACTCCAGACTTGCGCGGCCAGTGTATTTCGGCCGGACTTGAGATAGGGTGCCAGGTCGATGCGCTCATAGCGATAGTGCTGCAGGTCACCGCGAGCAGGACCCGCAGCAATGCGTCGGCCATTTGCGTAGAGCACGAAGCGCTGATCCGCGCTCACATGGACCAGCAATCGAGCGGGTCTGCGCTCCAGGATGAAACTTCGGCGGAATTGCAGGGCGAGTGGTTGCTGCTGAAAATCGGCATTATAGGCCGCTGGATGGGTAATCCAGGGATTGGTCGGATCCAGTTTGCTGGCCGTTACCTCTGCTCGGGCCGTTCGCAGCGAGGCGAGCGTCGCGGGAGACGGCGGCAAGGCCCCCAGATCAGCATCGATCGCAGCCAGCACGGCAGGGGTTAGAACCGCGGGAAAGTTGGACTGGAGGTCAGCCAGTGAAGACGATCGTCGCCGACTGAACTCGGGGTTCGGCAGCAGGTCGGGGGCGTGCCGGGCGATCACGGCCCTGGCCGCCGGATCGTCAAGCAGTTCGCCGACAGCGGTTTGTGCCGTGCTCAGTCTTGGCGCTGACAGGCCGTATGTCTGATTTTCGTCGCCCGCCGCAGCCGGAAAAGCGAACAGGAGGGCTTGCAGCAAGCTTGCTGCAAGCAGTAACAGCCGGTTGAGCTTCAGCCTTACGGTGCCACAGTTCGGGTGCGAATATGCTAAGGCATGCGGCGGCACTGTCTGAGGACTCCGTTGAGTTCCGATCACGCCATATGTGGACGCCCCACGCCTCGCAAGGTGGTGCTTCAGTAATAAGGCCTGTGCGCGGAATGGCGTAGACACAGGCTTTGATTGTTGATTTTATGCGCTTTGAACCGCGCCGGGTTTGCCGGAGGCTCCAACTCCTGAGAAGGTGGAGCCATGACGAGCAAGACAACGAACAAGTTTTCGCCGGAGGTCCGCGAGCGTGCGGTGCGGATGGTTTTCGATCACGAGCGGGATTATCCATCGCGCTGGGCAACGGTGGTATCGATCGCCGGGAAGATCGGCTGCTAGGCGGCGTGGACAAATTTGAGCCAGTATCTGGCGGTGGCGAGATGGACCATTCCGAGGAAGCTGTTGGCGAGTTGATCGTATCGGGTGGCGATGGCGCGGTTGATTTTGAGCTGCCCGAACATGCGCTCGATCTGATTGCGCTGCTTGTAGAGCGTCCGATCGTGCTCGATTTTCACGCGGCGGTTTGACCGCCCCGGAATGACGGCCTCGATATTCCGTTTGGCAAGGTCAGCACGGATTGCGTCGGCATCGTAGCCCTTGTCGGCGAGCAAAGCGTCAGGTGCGCGCTCGGGCAGGTCGATCAGGGCGTCATAAGCCTTGCAATCTGCCGCCTCGCCGACTGTCAGATGGAAGGCGAGTGGTCGTCCGAGGGAATCAGCGAGGCAGTGAAGCTTACTGGTGAACCCGCCCCGCGAGCGGCCAAGAGCGCGTCGATGAGTCCCCCTTTTCCGCCCGCTGCCGAGACATGGGCGCGAACGGTAGTGCTATCGATGCTATAGTGACCGCTGTCCGCCATTACCTCAGCCAGCGTCACGGCCACGGTCTCCCAGACCCCGGCTTCGCTCCAGCGCCGGAAGCGACGATAGATGGTATTCCAACTTCCGTCTTTGGGCGGCACGTCGCGCCAAGGAGCACCGCACCGAAGCCGCCAGAGGATGCCGTTGATGATCGAACGGTTCTGTTCAGGACGCCTGCCGCGACCACGGTTCTCAGGCTCAATGGGCAGCAAGCCTTTCAAAATGCGCCATTCCACTTCGTTGAGATCGCCCCTGCTCAAGCCTGCCTCCAAAAAGCAGCCTTGAATCAATGGTCGATTGAAACGTCAACGTGAAAAGGCCTCCCTCGTGCATTCGGGTCCCATCCGCCTGACAGCGCCGACCTTACGGCAGCCTCCAACTCTGCTTTATGTACTTGCGGGCGATGTCGGTTGCCTCGGGCTCGCTGTGCGGCCTTCTGGGGCATTGGAAATTGGAGGAGCGCCTCTCGGCCACTCGCCTTTGCGGCACGAACTGCGATCTGCATACCCTGCCAACCGTCGGCAGTGCACCACTGCGGCTCACGGCGAAGTTCCCACTCGTAATCATCCCCGTCGATGACAAGTGATCCGGTCAAGGTGCGGGTCGGTAGCATATCCGTAGTCTATCAAAGCCCTGGCATCTCGCCAGCCCCAATTGCCACGGGCCCAAGAGCAGTGAATTTGTCCACGCCGCCTAGGGGTTGTGGGGATTTATCGTGAATTGATGACGGCTGCGGCGAGGTAGATCATGGC
>NZ_BMZA01000011.1 GCF_014652555.1 Novosphingobium colocasiae | reverse complement strand
AACTCCAGCCGAAACTTTCAACCCGTTGCACTTCGGATGTGAATCCACACCCGGGTCAAGCCCTGGGTGACGTAACGAGACGAACTTCGGTTCCACCACCCTAGGCGAAGAAGGCGCGCGCCCGTTTCAGCAACTGATAGGCTTCCACCACCTGCTGCAAGCGCCGTTCGTGGCCCCGGTCGCCGCCGTTGTGATCGGGGTGATACTGCCGCAGCAGCCGGGAATAACGCAGCCGCAGCGTCCGGCGGTCAGTATCCGCACCAAGGCCCATCACTTCGAGCGCGCGCTGTTCGGTGGGCGTGAAGCCGGCTTGCGCCGCCGCCATGCCCTCGCGCCGCAGCCTGGCGTGTGCCCGTGCGCGCGCGCTGATCGCTTCGAGCGGATCGGCGAAATCGGCCCAGCGCGGGGTGCTGTCGATCCCGGCATCGGGGCGAAAGGCGCGGGCCTGCTGCTCCCAGCCATGCAGCGGAGACTGGGCGCGGAAAATCTCGTCCGCGCTCATCCCCTCGAAATAGTCGTAGCCGGCATTGAACTCGCGCACGTGGTCGAGGCAGAACCAGCGGAAGTCTCCCGGCCCGTCCGCCCCGGACGCGCGGCCGCCCGGAGCGCGGTATTCCCCCGCCTCCGCGCAGCCCGGCCAATCGCATGTGCGGCCGCGGGTCTCGTGGCGGCCGTGGAATCTAGTTTGTCTCACCGGCTTCAAGATGGCGGCTGATGCGTCTAAATGGAAGCCATGACCGGACCGATCGAACAGGAAATGCGGCAACTGCTCAGTGCCGCCTTCGCCCCCACCGCGCTGAACATCAGCAACGATTCCGCCAGCCACTCAGGCCACGCCGGCGATGACGGCAGCGGCGAATCGCACTTTACCATCGAGGTGGAGAGCGCCGCCTTCACCGGTGTCTCGCGCGTGCAGCGCCAACGCATGATCAACGCCGCGCTGGGCGACATTCCCGGCCAACGCGTCCACGCCCTCGCCATCCGTGCCCGCGCGCCCGGCGAATAGTTGCCCTTTTCCCCCGGCCAGCCTAAAGGCGCGCCCATGCCACAGCCGCTGACTTTCGCCGTGCCCAAGGGGCGCATCCTTGAAGAGGCCCTGCCCTTGATGGCGCGCGCCGGGGTCGTCCCCGATGCCGAGTTTCATGACAAGAAATCGCGCGCGCTGTCTTTCGCGGTCGAAGGCAGCGACATGCGGCTGATCCGCGTGCGCGCCTTCGATGTCGCCACGTTCGTCGCCCATGGCGCCGCGCAAGTCGGCATCGTCGGCTCGGACGTGGTGGAAGAATTCGCCTATTCAGACCTTTACGCGCCGGTGGACCTTAACATCGGCCATTGCCGGCTATCCGTTGCGGAGCCTGCGGGCGAGGTTCAGGGCGCGCTGCCCTCGCACCTGCGGATCGCCAGCAAGTACCCCAACCTGACCCGCCGCCACTTCGAAAAGCTCGGCATCCAGGCCGAAGTGGTGAAGCTAAACGGGGCGATGGAACTGGCCCCCTCGCTCGGGCTGTCGAGCCGGATCGTCGATCTGGTATCGACCGGCAGGACGCTCAAGGACAACGGCCTGGTCGAAACCAGCCGCATTCTCGATATTTCCGCGCGCCTCATCGTCAACCGCGCCGCGCTCAAGACCGACGAGCGGGTCGCCGCGCTGGTCGATGCCTTCCGCGCGCTGGTGGCCGGCAAGGAAGCCGCCTGATGCTGCGGCTGTCCACCCGCCAGCCGGACTTTGACAAGGCGTTCCGCCGCCTCGTCCGAGACCGGCGCGAAAGTGCCGACGATGTGGCGCGCGATGTCTCACTGATCCTGTCCGACGTGCGCCAGCGCGGCGATGCCGCCCTGCTCGATTACACCCGCAAGTTCGACGGCCACGATCTGGAGACCAGTGGCTGGCGGATCGATGCCGCTGTCTGCCGCGAAGCGTTCGATGCGCTGCAGCCGGACTTGCGCGCGGCGCTTGAACTGGCAGCCCAGCGCATCCGCGCTTACCACGAGGCACAACTGCCGCAGAACCGCGATTACGTGGACGATGCCGGCGTGCGCCTCGGCGCGATCTGGCGCGCGGTCGATGCGGCCGGGCTTTACGTTCCCGGCGGCCGCGCGGCCTATCCCTCCTCGCTGCTGATGAACGCGATTCCCGCAAAGGTCGCCGGGGTCGAACGGCTGGTGGTGATGACGCCGACCCCCAAGGGCGCGATCAACCCGCTGGTGCTGGCCGCCGCGCATCTCGCCGGGGTGGATGAGATCTGGCGGGTCGGCGGTGCGCAAGGCGTCGCCGCGCTCGCCTATGGCACGCAGAAGATCGCTGCCGTCGATGTCATCACCGGCCCCGGCAATGCCTGGGTGGCCGAAGCCAAGCGCCAGCTATACGGCGTCGTCGGCATCGACATGGTCGCCGGGCCGAGCGAGATCCTCGTCATCGCCGATGCGAAGAACGATCCCGAATGGATCGCCGCCGACCTGTTGAGCCAGGCCGAGCACGACCCGTCCTCGCAATCGATCCTCATCACTGACGATCCGGTCTTCGCCGATACCGTCGCTGACCGGGTGCAGGTGGAGATCGCCATGCTGCCCACCGCCCGCACCGCGGACGCAAGCTGGCACAAGCACGGCGTCATCATCGAGGTGGAAAGCCTCGACGAAGCCCCCGCGCTCGCCAACGCGCTGGCCGCCGAGCATGTCGAGATCGCGACGGACAATCCAGAAGCGCTGATGCACGCCATCCGCCATGCCGGATCGGTGTTCCTCGGCCGGATGACACCGGAGGCGGTGGGTGACTATGTTGCCGGCCCCAATCACGTCCTTCCCACCGGCCGACGGGCGCGGTTTTCCTCCGGCCTGTCCGTGCTCGATTTCATGAAGCGCACCAGCTTCATCGAGGTTGGCGAACAGGCGCTCAGGGCCATCGGCCCGGCCGCCATCGCCCTGGCCGACGCTGAAGGCCTGCCCGCGCACGCGCGCTCCATCGAATTGAGGCTTGGCATATGAAACCCCGTGGACAGGCCCGCGCGGCCGCCCGTCTGGCTGCCGTGCAGGCGCTTTACCAGCATGACATGGAGGCCACTCCGGTCGCTTCGCTGCTCGACGAATTCCACCGCCACCGGCTGGGCCAGACGATCGACGACGATCAGTACGCCAAGGCCGAGATCGCTTTCTTCGACGACGTGGTCCAAGGCGTCATCGCCCGCCGCGACGAGATCGACGCGCTGATCTCCGACAAACTCGCGCAAGGCTGGAGCTTGACCCGGCTCGACAAGACGATGCTCCAAATCCTGCGCGCCGGCACCTTCGAACTGCTTGCCCGCGCCGACGTCCCCACCGGGGCGGCGATCAGCGAATACCTCGACGTCGCCCATGCCTTCTTCGATGCGCGCGAAGCCAAGTTCGTCAACGGCGTGCTGGACGCGGTCGGCAAGGCGGTGCGCTGAGTACCCCATCAAGGGGGAGGAAATTTAACTTCACCCTTCCCCCTTGATGGGGGAAGGATAGCGCAGCTTGCTCCGCCAGGAGCTAGCGAAGCTTGGATGGGGGTGAAGATGAAACGCCATGCACCGCCGATCTCCATCCTTTACGCCCGGCAACTGCGCAATAATCCGACCGATGCCGAAATCGCCATGTGGCGAATGCTGCGCCAGCACTTTGCCACGGCCCGATTTCGCCGCCAGGTACCGCTGCGCCATTACATCGTGGACTTCGCAAGCCATCGCCTGCAGCTTGTCATCGAAATCGACGGTGGCCAGCACAACCCCGATATCGACGGAGCCAGAACCCGGCTGATCGAAGCGGAAGGCTATCGCGTCATCCGCTTCTGGAACGCCGAAGTGCTGCAAAACCCGCAAGGTTGCATGGCGCATCTGGCCGGTTTGCTGCAAACACTCTCGCCATGACCACCGAACCCGCCTTCATCGAAGCCTTGCGCGCCCTCGTCCACCACCCGGCGGCGCGCGGGCTGAACGACGATGCGGCGGTGATCGACTTCGGCGGCGAGGCGCTGGTCCTCACGCATGACATGATGGTCGAAGGCGTCCACTGCCTGCCCACTCAGGACCCCGCCGACATCGCGTGGAAACTGGTCGCCACCAACCTGTCCGACCTGGCCGCCAAGGGCGCGGAGCCGGTCGGCGTGCTGCTGGGCCATACGCTGGGTGAAGATGACGCGCGGTTCATCGAAGGGCTGCGCGAGGTGCTGGATACCTACAACGTCCCCCTGCTTGGCGGTGACACGGTGCGATCGGGCGGCGGCGCGCGGTGCTGGGGGCTGACCGCGCTGGGCCGCGCCACCCATCGCCCGGTCCCGTCGCGCAGCGGGGCGCAGGCGGGTGACGCGCTCTACCTCACCGGCCCGGTCGGCGCAGCGATGCTCGGCTTCGAAGCACTGCGCGACGGTACGCCCGAACCTTCCGCCGCGTACCGCCGCCCGCTGCCGCGCCTTGCCGAAGGCCGGGCGCTCGCCCCGCTGGTAACCGCGATGATGGACGTGTCGGATGGGCTGCTGCTCGACGCCTCGCGCCTGGCGAAAGCCAGCGGCGTGACGCTGGCGATAGAAAGCGCACTGGTGCCGGTCGCGGATCCCGTCCGCCGGGCCGAAACGATGCGCTGGGGCGATGATTACGAACTCCTGTTCACCGCCCCCGCGGCCATGGCGCTGCCGGTGGCGGCGTGGCGGATCGGCGCGGTGGCACCCGCCGGTACCAGCGCGATCACGGTCGATGGATCAGAGCCCGAACAGGACAGTCCGCTGGGCTACCAGCACTAGGCGGCAGGGACGAATTCAGCACTGACTGGAACGGCCGACATTGCTGGGAAGTGGTCAATGCCCGGTCCACCCCACGTAACAGTCTTGGTCGATCAATCCGACAAGCGTTCGACCGTCTGCCCCCTTGAAACTAACCTTCGCCACGTAGCCGGTGGGGTCTTCAGCCAACTCGGCAACGTCGGAGGCGAAATTTTGTTGATAAGGACGGGAAGAACGACTTAGCATTTCGCGCTTTTGTTGTCGCGCCAACTTCACCGCATCCGAATTTGACAGGTCCTTGCAGGCCGTTGATGAGATGCTCGGCGAGCATGCTGACCCCATCCATGCAAAAGTGATGATAAGTATGGTCCGAGCGGATGTCACGGCGCTACCATGGCGCACTCGGTCGGCGTCTGCAATTGGGCGCAAGCAGCCTTTCGTACTTTACTACCACCCCTGTACCTCCCGCGTAGCGGCGTAGAGCCTTCGGTCCATCCCCCCGACCTTCCGGGAGAATATGCGGCGAAACCGGACGTTCGAATTGTCCACGCCGCCTGGGGCGGTCAGGCCAGCAAAAAGAAAACGGGTTCACGCGGAGACGCGAAGGCGCAAAGATGTTAAGCTTGCCCACCGTCGCTGTCCTTTTCGGCGGCGCGTTTGCCCCGGCGTTGAACAGCGAGAAAGCCTGCGGCGCTGCGCAACACCTCTGCGCCTTCGCGTCTCCGCGTGAACCATCTCCTTCTCCGGGCCGCCTGGACACAAATGCCGCGCGCGACGGCCGCCTATCACCCTCGTCCAGCTTAACACTTTCCTACATCCGGCACCTGCGGCATAATCCGCAACGGCACCCGTGCGCCCTGCTCTTTCCCATTGTCAGAAGGCCACACGTTTCTCGGCATCGCCAAGTGTAACTTTCGCTTTTTCCCATCAAGCAACTGATTCAAAAATGAAAATCGGCTTTTCCGAAAGTTACACGGTGTAACCTTTGTAAACTTCGCGAGCGAAGAAAGGGAACCTGCGCCTTCGCTCCCCTTGTCGTCATCCCCGCGAATGCGGGGACCCATCTGACGTCCGGGCCAAAGGCATGCTTAGGAGATGGGTTCCCGCTTTCGCGGGAATGACGAAACTAGGCTTGGGCCCTCGGAGCGAAGGCTTGCTGGCGCACTGCCCCAAGGCACCACCCAACAACGCACCACCCCGCACAAATCCGGGATAACCGGCTTGCCAGCTTTCCGGCTTGTCTATAGCCCTTGCACCTTCGAGCGGGGAAAACCCGCCGAAAAACAAAAAGACACAGTTTGGGAAAGGGGCATTCGCGTGAACTTAGTCACGATTGCAATTGTCCTGGGATTGCTGGCCGTCGTTTACGGCTTCATCACCAGTCGCCAGGTCCTCGGCTCTCCCGCCGGGAATGAGAAGATGCAGGAAATTGCCGCAGCCATCCAGGAAGGCGCCCAAGCCTACCTCAAGCGGCAATACACCACCATCGCCATCGTCGGCGTCGTCGTCGCCATCATCATCGCCGCCACTCTTGGCGGCGTTTCTGCAACCGGCTTCGGCATCGGCGCGATCCTGTCGGGCGTGGCGGGCTTCATCGGCATGAACATCTCGGTGCGTTCGAACGTGCGCACCGCCGCTGCCGCGCAGACCGGGCTGCAACAGGGCCTGACCCTGGCGTTCCGGGCGGGCGCGATCACCGGCATGCTGGTGGCGGGGCTGGCCCTGCTCGCGATCGCGGTGTTCTACTGGTACCTGACGGGACCGGCCGGCCACACCGTGGGCGGCGCGGACCGCACCGTGGTCCAGGGGCTGACCGCGCTGGCGTTCGGCGCTTCGCTGATCTCGATCTTCGCGCGTCTGGGCGGCGGCATCTTCACCAAGGCCGCCGACGTCGGTGCCGACCTGGTCGGCAAGGTGGAAGCCGGCATTCCCGAGGATGATCCCCGCAATCCCGCCGTGATCGCCGACAACGTGGGCGACAATGTGGGCGACTGCGCCGGCATGGCCGCCGACCTGTTCGAGACCTATGTCGTCACCGTCGGTGCCACCATGGTGCTGACCGCGCTGCTGCTCAGCGGTTCGCCGATGCTGGCGCAACTGATGGCGCTGCCGCTGCTGATCGGCGGCGTGTGTATCGTCACCTCGATCATCGGCACCTATTTCGTCAAGCTCGGCTCGTCGAACAACATCATGGGCGCCATGTACAAGGGCTTCCTGGTCACAGCGGTCCTTTCGGTCCCGGCGATCTGGTGGGCAATCTCCCATGCGCTGGGCGACATGGAAACCGCCATCACCGTGGGCGACAAGGTGTTTTCGGGGCGCATCCTGTTCTATTGCGCCCTGCTGGGCCTCGTCATCACCGGGCTGATCATCTGGATCACCGAGTACTATACCGGAACCAACTATCGCCCGGTCCGCTCGATCGCCAAGGCCAGCGTCACCGGCCACGGCACGAACGTGATCCAGGGTCTGGCCATCAGCATGGAAGCCACCGCGCTGCCGACGTTGGTGATTGTCGCCGGGATCATCGGTGCCTTCCAGCTCGCCGGGCTGCTGGGCATCGCCTATGCCGCCACCGCGATGCTGGCACTGGCCGGGATGGTCGTGGCGCTCGATGCTTACGGGCCGGTGACCGACAATGCCGGCGGCATCGCCGAAATGGCGGGGCTGGACGACAGTGTCCGGGAAAAGACCGATGCGCTCGACGCGGTGGGCAACACCACCAAGGCGGTGACCAAGGGCTATGCCATCGGTTCGGCCGGCCTTGCCGCGCTGGTCCTGTTCGCGGCCTATACGACTGACCTCAGGGAGTTCTTCCCGGATCTGAACGTCGATTTCAGCCTGGAGAACCCCTACGTCATCGTCGGCCTGCTGCTGGGGGCACTGCTGCCCTATCTGTTCGGTTCGATGGGAATGACCGCCGTGGGCCGTGCCGCCGGCGACGTGGTCGTCGACGTGCGCGACCAGTTCCGCGAGAAGCCGGGTATCATGACCTACGAGCAGAAGCCGGATTACGCCCGCACGGTCGATCTGGTGACCAAGGCAGCGATCAAGGAGATGATCATCCCCTCGCTGCTGCCGGTGCTGGCCCCGATCGCGGTCTATTACATCATCGCCCAGGTGGCGGGCCGCGCCAACGGCTTCGCCGCGCTCGGCGCGCTGCTGCTGGGGGTCATTGTCGGCGGGCTGTTCGTCGCCCTGTCGATGACCTCGGGCGGCGGTGCCTGGGACAATGCCAAGAAGTACATCGAAGACGGCCACCACGGCGGCAAGGGCTCTGACGCCCACAAGGCCGCGGTGACCGGCGACACGGTGGGCGATCCCTACAAGGACACCGCCGGTCCCGCCGTCAATCCGATGATCAAGATCACCAACATCGTCGCCCTGCTGCTGCTGGCAGCCATGGCGGCGGGCTGATCGCACCACCAGCGACAGCTTGAAAACTGGCCCCGCCCGGATCTCTCCGGGCGGGGTTTTTCTTGGCCGCGACGCCCCGCAACCGCCGCGCCCGGCCGCAAGTATCGTTAGCGTTTCGTTGACCCTCGCCCGGTAAAACCGCACTTCGACCGGGGTTTTCCCGCCAGCGGAATTGCACGTCAGTGGCCAGCAGGTATCAGGACGCGAACGCGCGCAGCGACGGCTATGCCGACGCCGTGGACTTGCGCATTCCCGCCCACACCCTGACCTGCCTGCCGTGGCGCGCGCTTGAAGGCCGCATCGCCGAATGGGACCGGCTGGCGCTGGACGCGAGCGAGCCCAACCCGTTCTTCGAAAGCTGGTACCTGCTGCCATCGCTGCTTAACCTGCCCGCCACCGATGCGGTGCAGGTGCTGTGCTTCGAGGAGGACGGCAGGCTGGCCGGGTTGATGCCGATCACCCGCTCGCCGCGCTACTATCGCTGGCCGGTGCCGAACCTGTCGAGCTGGGTCCATGACAACTGCTTTTGCGGCGTGCCGCTGGTGGCGCGCGGTGCGGAAGTGGCGTTCTGGCTGGCGCTGCTGCGCTGGGCGGACGCCAACCCCGGCTCCAGCCTGTTCCTCCACATGCGCGGCATCACGGAAAACGGCCCGCTCCACACCGCGCTGACCGCGATCCTGGAGGCCGATGGCCGCCCCAGCGGCATCGTCCATCACGAAGCGCGGGCAATGCTGGCTTCGGAGCTGGGCCCCGATGCCTATCTGGAAGCGGCGATGTCGGGCAAGAAGCGCAAGGAATTGCGCCGCCAGACCAACCGGCTGGCCGAACGCGGGCTGCTGCGGTTCGAGCGCCGCCACGACACCGCCGATATCGGGCCGTGGGCGGACCAGTTCCTGGCGCTAGAACGCTCGGGCTGGAAGGGCCAGGCCGGCTCGGCCATGGCCTGCGATCCCGGCACCGCCGCCCTGCTGCGTCAGGCGCTGGACGGCGCGGCGGCGCGCGGGCGGCTCGAACGGCTGACCCTGTCGCTCGACGACCGGCCGATCGCGATGCTCGCCACCTTCCTGACGCCGCCGGGTGCCTATTCGTTCAAGACCGCCTTCGACGAGGAATTCGCCGCCTATTCCCCCGGCGTGCTGCTCCAGCGCGAAAACCTGGTTGTCCTCGACCGGCCGGACATCGCCTGGACCGACAGTTGCGCCAGCGCCGATCACCCGATGATCGAACGCATCTGGCGCGAGAAGCGCGGCATCGTCCGCCTGTCGATCGCGATCGGCGGCCCGGTGCGCCGCGCGGCCTTCCAGCATCTCCTGCGCGCGGAACGCTCGCGCGTGACTGTGGAGCCCGCTTCATGACCATCCACGCACCGCTCATCCCGGCTACCCACCCGACCTTCCCGGCGGAAGCCCGGACCACCTTCGCCGCCAGCTATCCCGAGGTGCCGCACAAGCTCACGCACGCGCTCGGCCATCACCCGCTGATGGAGCTGGACGCGCTCGCCACGCTCGCCGAAGCGCTGCCGGCCAGCTCGATCGAATACAACGCCAGCGACCAGCCGATCGGCATCACCGGCAAACCCGAAGGCACCGGCATCCCGATCGGCCGCACCATCCGCGAAATCGCCACCACGCGGTCCTGGGCGGCGCTCAAGAATATCGAGCAACACCCCGCCTATGCCGCGCTGCTCGCCGATCTGCTGGAAGAACTGCGCCCGGTGATCGAGGCGCGGACCGGGGCGATGCTCAAGACCCAGGGGTTCATCTTCGTCACCTCGGCGGGTGGCGTCACGCCGTACCATTTCGATCCCGAGCACAATATCCTGCTGCAGGTGCGAGGGTCGAAGGTGATGACCCAGTTCCCCGCCGGCGACGCGCGTTACGCCCCCGATCAGGTGCACGAAACCTATCACACCGGCGGCGGCCGCGAACTCGTCTGGCGCGATGAACTGCTGGCGGGCGGGACCGAATTTCCCCTCTGCGCGGGCGAGGCGCTCTATGTCCCGGTCATGGCCCCGCATTTCGTGCGCAACGGGCCCGAGCCATCGGTGTCGCTGTCGATCACCTGGCGCTCGGAGTGGAGCTTCGCCGAGGCTGACGCGCGCGCGTTCAACGGGCTGCTGCGGCGGATCGGCCTGAACCCCTCGCCACCGGAACGCTGGCCCGGCCGCAATGGCACGAAGGCGCTGGGCTGGCGGATCGCGCGAAAGCTGGGCGTCGTCGGGTAATTGCCGGGACTTACCCTACAGCTTTCCATCGTCATTGCGAACCTGCGAAGCGGGTGAAGCAATCCAGAGCCGTTTAAACCGCCCTGGATTGCCGCGCGACCTGCGGTCGCTCGCAAAGACGAAGCGGAGCGGCAAACCAAGCATACGGAGCTTGGTACAAAGTCCAGAATCTCACTGGCCTTGCGTGATTTTGTTCTATATATGTTCCCGCCATGGCGGCGATCAAAGGCAGAGGTGCGTCGAGCGCTGATGTGAGCGAGCGGTTCAATCTTCCGCAACGCGCGGCGGATGGTGACTGGCTGGACGAAGCCGAAGCGATCGACGGCCCGCGGCGCCCGCCCGCCACCACGGTAACCGAGGAACACCCCCGCTCCATCCTCAGCTTCAACCGCTCGCCCGACATTCCCTTTGACCGTTCGATCAACGCCTATCGCGGCTGTGAGCATGGGTGCATCTATTGCTACGCCCGGCCCAGCCATGCCTTTCACGACCTTTCCCCCGGCCTCGATTTCGAGACGCGGCTGTTCGCGAAACCCGCTGCGGCGCAGTTGCTGCGCGATACGCTGGCAAAGCCCGGCTACCGCCCTGCCCCGATCGCGATGGGGACGAACACCGATCCCTATCAGCCGATAGAGGCACGCTATCGCATCACCCGGGCGGTGCTGGAGCTGTGCCTGGAAGTCAGCCACCCGGTAACGATCACCACCAAGTCCGACCGGGTGCTGCGCGATCTCGATCTGCTGGAGCAACTGGCCGCGCGCAACCTTGTCATGGTCGGCATTTCAGTAACCAGCCTCGACCCCGTGCTGTCACGCAAGCTGGAACCCCGCGCCGCCTCGCCGGACAAGCGCATCGCCGCGCTGGGCCGGCTGGTCGCCGCCGGGGTGCCTTCGCACGTGTCGATCGCGCCGATCATCCCGGCGATCACCGATGCCGATCTGGAGTGCATCCTTGCCCGATCTGCCGATGTCCGCGTGCGCGCCGCGACGTGGATCATGGTCCGCCTGCCGCACGAAGTCGCGCCGCTGTTCCGCGCCTGGCTAGAAACCCACTTTCCCGATCGCGCCGGCAAGGTGATGGCGACGATCCAGTCCATCCGCGAAGGGCGGGACAACGATCCGCGCTTTTTCCATCGCATGAAGCCCACCGGCGTCTGGGCCGATCTGATCCGCCGCCGCTTCACCGTGGCCGCACGGCGGCACGGGATCGGCAGCCCGGCCGCGCGCCTTGATTGTACTGCATTCCGGCCGCCGGCGCGCGATGGCCAGTTGGACCTATTCTGATACAAAAAACGACACTTCGGAAACATCCGCTGGCGTGGCGGGTTCTGCCTTCAACGCGAACGCCCCAAGGAGCAAATCCATGGCAGAAGAAACCGTGACCACCAGTCCCAACCCCAGCCACACCACGATCATCCGCGAAGGCGGATCGGGCAGCGGCATGGGCATCGTCATCGCTATCATCCTGCTCGTCGCGGTGATCGGCGGGTTCTACCTGTTCAGCCAGAATTCCAGCAGCGAAGCGGCCAAGGACGACGCGGTTGCCCAGGCTGCCGACAGCGTCAGCAGCGCTGCCAACAAGGTCGGCAACGCTGCCGAAGACGCCGCTTCGAAGGCCGATCCGGCCAACTGATCCGAGCTTCATGCGAGAAGCCCCGGCGCATCTTTGGATGCTCCGGGGCTTTTTCGTGCGTGTGTCTGCGGCTCAGCAGCGCAAGCTTACGCCCGCGAATAACCCTCAGCGTTCGCCGCCGGGCTTCTTGTTCTTCCACGGCTTCTTGTGCGCGGGACCGGGGCGACCTTCGTGTCCGTGGCCGGGGCCGGCGCGCTTCTTGAAGGGCTTGGGGGCATGGGGGCCGCCGTGGTTCTCGCGGCGGCGCTGGTGGCCGGGCTCTTCGCGGGGCTTGCCTTCCATCGGCTGGATATCGACGCCGTCCTCATCCCCCTCGGCGGTGCGGCGTACCGCATCAACGAAGCGCGCGGCGAGCGCGCTGGGCACTTCGAACAGGGTCTCGTGCTGGCCGATGCGAATCGCGCCGATCTCGCCACGCCCCACGTGGCCGCGACGGCACAACAGCGGCAGGATCCAGCGCGGATCGGCGTTCTGGCGGCGGCCGATGTTGAGGCGGAACCAGCGGGTGTCCTCGAACCCGGCGCGCGGCCCGCGCGGTGCCGGTGCTTCGTTGCCAAGCAGGTCTTCAGGCTCGGGGAGGCGCGCGCGATGGACCTGGACCAGCGCGGCGGCGATCTCCTCGACGCTGCGCTGTTCGATCAGGCGGCGGGCGATCTCCTGATCCAGTTCGCTGAATTCGACCGGCGCGAGCAGGGCGGCGAGCAGCCGTTCGCTATCCGCCTCGCGGATGTCCTGCGCCGAAGGCGGCGCGATCCATTCGGCCGTCACGCGCGCGTCGCGCAGCATCGATTCGACGCGGCGGCGGCGGGGATACGGGACGATCAGGACGGCGGTACCCTTGCGCCCGGCGCGGCCGGTGCGGCCCGAACGGTGCTGCAGCGTTTCGCCGTCGCGCGGGATCTCCACATGGACGACCAGACTGAGGCTGGGCAGATCGATGCCGCGCGCAGCCACGTCGGTGGCGACACACACGCGTGCGCGCTGGTCGCGCAGGGCCTGAAGCGCGTGGTTGCGTTCGTTCTGGCTATGCTCGCCCGACAGCGCGACGGCGGCAAAGCCGCGCTCGATCAGGCTGGCGTGAAGCCGGCGCACCGCCTCGCGGGTGGCGCAGAACAGCATCGCCGTTTCGGCTTCGTGGAAGCGCAGGAGGTTGACCACCGCATGCTCGATATCGGCCGGGGCGACCGCCATGGCCTGATAACTGATATCGCCATGGCCGCGATCATGGGTGACGGTCGAGATATGCAGCGCATCGCGCTGGTAACGCCGCGCCAGCGCCGCGATCGGCGTCGGCATCGTCGCCGAGAACAGCAGCGTGCGACGTTCGGGTGCAGTCGCGTCGAGGATTTCCTCAAGGTCTTCGCGAAAGCCCATGTCGAGCATTTCGTCGGCCTCATCGAGGACCACCACGCGCAGCGCCGACAGGTCGAGCGCGCCGCGTTCGAGGTGATCGCGCAGGCGGCCCGGCGTGCCGACGACGATATCGACGCCCATGCCCAGCGCCCGCCGCTCGCGGCCGGGGTCCATGCCGCCGACGCAGGTCGCAAGGCGGGCCCCGGCGCTCTGGTAAAGCCATTCCAGTTCGCGGCTGACCTGCAGCGCCAGTTCGCGCGTCGGCGCGATCACCAGCGCGACCGGCAGGCGGCCCGAAATCAGTCGGCCGTCCTCGCCCAGCAGTTCGCCGGCCATGGCAAGGCCGAACGCCACGGTCTTGCCCGATCCCGTCTGGGCCGAGACGATCAGGTCGCGCCCATGCGCCTGCGCCTCCAGAACGGCGGCCTGAATCGGCGTTGGCGCGTCGTAACCGCGCTGCGAGAGGGCTTGGGCAAGGACCGGGGGAAGATTGGAAAAAGGCATAAAACTCGCAACACCGAATGGCACCGGCACGCCATCGCGTTCGGCACAAGGAAGGGCTCAGGAAGCCGGAAGCGCCATCCAACAGGCAGGAGCGACTCTCCCTGCCATCGCGGCGCGCAGGCGGGCCTATACATGGCTTGATACGATTTGGCTTGCGCTTTTGCACCGCAGCGAAAACGGGCGACTTACCTCAAGACTCGCTTTGCAACCCTGTCGCGACTAAGGGGGCGCGAACGAGTCCCGCCGCACAGGATCACGCCGCCTTGCGTATTGCCATCGCTTCCGACCACGCCGCCGTCGACCTCAAGGCCGACTTGCGCGAGTACCTTATCGAACTGGGCCACGAAGTCGCCGATCTCGGCCCGGAAACGGCTGACCGGGTGGACTATCCCGACTATGGCTACAAGCTCGCCTCGGTCGTCGCAGACGGCACCGCCCAGTATGGGGTGGCGCTGTGCGGATCGGGGATCGGCATCTCGATTGCGGTCAACCGCAACCCGGCATGCCGCGCCGCGCTGGTGTCCGAGCCGCTCTCGGCCGCACTTGCGCGCGAGCACAACAATGCCAATGTGATCGCGATGGGGGCCAGGCTCACCGGCATCGACATGGCCAAGGCCTGCATTGATGCGTTCCTTGGCAACGAATTCGGCGGCGGCCGCCACGGCCCGCGCGTCGACAAGCTTTCCAATCCCGCGTTCTGATCGAAAAGGCCCGGACGACCATGACCACCGAAACCCTCATCCGCTCCCCCGGCTTCTTCACCGACACGATCGCGCAGAGCGATCCCGCCGTCGCCAAGGCGATCGGCAAGGAATTGAGCCGCGAGCGCAAGCAGATCGAGCTGATCGCGTCGGAGAACATCGTCTCGCGCGCCGTTCTGGAAGCGCAAGGCTCGGTGCTGACCAACAAGTATGCCGAAGGGTATCCCGGCAAGCGCTATTACCAGGGCTGCGAGCCTTCGGACGAGGTTGAAACGCTGGCGATCGAACGCGCCAAGCAGTTGTTCGACTGCGGCTTCGCCAACGTCCAGCCGCATTCCGGGGCGCAGGCCAACGGCGCGGTGCTGCTGGCCACGGTCAAGCCGGGCGATACCGTGATGGGCATGAGCCTCGACGCCGGCGGCCACCTGACGCACGGCGCGCGCGCTGCGCTTTCGGGCAAGTGGTTCAATGCCGTCCAGTATGGCGTGACGCCTGACAGCCACCTCATCGATTACGATCAGGTCGAGGCGCTGGCACGCGAGCACAACCCCAAGCTGATCATCGCCGGCGGCTCCGCCTATCCGCGCGTGATCGATTTCAAGCGCATGCGCGAAATCGCCGATGCCGTGGGCGCGCTGTTCCAGGTCGATATGGCCCACTTCGCCGGGCTCGTCGCCGCCGGCGAGCACCCCTCGCCGTTCCCGCACGCCCACATCGCCACCACCACCACGCACAAGACGCTGCGCGGTCCGCGTGGCGGCATGATCCTGACGAACGACGAGGCGCTGGCCAAGAAGATCAACTCGGCGGTGTTCCCCGGCCTTCAGGGCGGCCCGCTGATGCACGTGATCGCCGGCAAGGCCGTGGCTTTCGGCGAAGCGCTGCGCCCCGAGTTCAAGGACTATGCCAGGAAGGTGATCGAAAACGCCAAGGTGCTGGCGGACACCCTCAAGGAACGCGGCGCGGCGATCGTTTCGGGCGGGACCGACACCCATCTGGCGCTGATCGACCTGTCGCCGCTGGGCATCACCGGCAAGGACGCTGACGAAGCGCTGGAGCGTGCCGGCATCACCTGCAACAAGAACGGCATCCCGTTCGATCCGCTGCCGCCGATGAAGACCAGCGGCATCCGTGTGGGCAGCCCGGCGGGCACCACGCGCGGCTTCGGCGCCGAGGAGTTCCGCGAGATCGGCCACCTCGTCGCTGACGTGCTGGACGGCCTCAAGCGTTGTGGCGAGGCGGGTGACGCACAGGTGGAGCAGAACGTGCGCGCGCGCGTTGAAGCGCTGTGCGATCGCTTCCCGATCTACGAGGGCTGACCCGCACCCGGACCAACCCCGCCTATAAGGACCTCCGCCATGGCCGACCGCAAGAAGCCCCAGGGCTCTGACTTCATCTACGATGCCCGCCACGAACTGGCCGGCATGCTGGAAGAAGGCCTGTCCCACCCCTCCACCAAGCCGGTCCTGGCTTATGGAGCGCTGGGCGCGGTCGCGGCGGTGGTGCTGCCGTTCGTCGGCGTCCCGCTTGGTTTTGCGGCGGGGGCCGGATACAAGTTCTACAAGCGCCTGCGCCCCGATTGAAAGTCCCCGCCTGAATGCGCTGTCCGTTTTGCGCCCACGACGATTCCCAGGTCAAGGACAGCCGCCCGACCGAGGATAACACCGCGATCCGTCGTCGTCGGCAGTGCTCCAACTGCGGCGCGCGGTTCACCACGTTCGAACGGGTGCAACTGCGCGAGATCATGGTGGTCAAGAGCGACGACGGCCGGGAGCCGTTCAACCGCTCCAAGATCGAGCAATCGGTGGTGCTTGCCTGCCGCAAGCGCGGGATCGACCGGGAACGGATCGACCAGCTCGTTTCGGGTGTGCAGCGGCAGGTGGAGATTTCCGGCGAAAGCGAGATACCCTCGCTGGTGATCGGCGAAATGGTGATGGAGGGGCTGCGGCAGCTCGATTCGGTCGCCTACATCCGCTTCGCCTCGGTCTATCGGGATTTTTCGGAGGCGCGGGACTTCGAGGAATTCGCCGGCACCGTGCGCGAAGTGGGTCAGGAGGCTCCGGGTGACTGAGCCCGCCCTGCCCCGTGCCCCCGTCATCGTGCTGGTGCGCCCGCAACTGGGCGAGAACATCGGCAAGGCGGCGCGCGCCATGCTGAACTTCGGGCTGGTCGAGTTGCGGCTGGTCACCCCGCGTGACGGCTGGCCCAATCCGAGCGCGGGCCCGGCAGCCGCCGGGGCCGACATCGTGCTGGAACGCGCGCAAGTGTTCCCGACGCTGGCCGAAGCGGTGGCGGACTGCGCCCATGTCTATGCCACCACCGTGCGCAAGCGCGGCGTCACCAAACCGGTGGTCACCCCCGAACAGGCGGCACGCGAAGTGCACGCGGCGGTCGGCCGCTGCGCCTATGTGTTCGGCCCCGAACGTGCCGGGCTGGAGACCGAGGACGTGGCGCTGGCCCGCGCCATCCTGACCGTGCCGATCAACCCCGAATTCGCTTCGCTCAACCTGGCGCAGGCGGTGGTCCTGTGCGCCTATGAATGGTCAAAAGGCGCAAGCCTTGCCCAGCCGACGGCCGAAGAGCTGCTGCCGCCCGCATCGCAGGAAGAACTCGAAGGCCTGATCGGCCACTTCGAAACCGCCCTGACGCCGCGCAACTACTTCTGGCCCGAAGCGCGCGCCGAAACGAACCGGCTGACGCTGCGCAACCTGCTGACCAAGCCGGGCTGGAACCACCTGGAAGTCCGCACCCTGCGCGGCGTGCTGTCCACGCTGGAGAAGCGGCGGCCGACTGGTGAGTGAGGGCGCGCGGCGCAGGGCCCACCCCGCTGCGGCCAAAGCCTGCGGCCTAAGCGTCGCTGCCCCTCCCGTAAACGGGCGTGGATATTCCCGTTCGCCCCCCCGTTCACGGGAGGGCCGGCAGGCTTGGTGATTTATCACCTGGCCGGACGGGGTGGGCCAGAACGGCGAGTAGAAAAGAGATTCACGCAAAGGCGCAAAGGCGCAAAGGCGCAAAGGCACAAAGGCACAAAGGCACAAAGGTGTCCTGTCTGCCGCAGCGCGGCTATCCTTTTCAGCGGCGCGTTTCCCTCACCGTCGGAACAGGAAGGAAGGCTGCGCCCTCCCGCAACACCTCTGCGCCTTCGCGCCTCCGCGTGAACCACCCTTTTTCTTTCATCGGGCGGTCTCGCCGGGCGTACCCCGCTTCGACCAACCTGCTGCGCACGTAAATCTCGCTGCCCCCCGCAGGTTTGGCGGCTTGCCGCCGGGCCGGAAGGGGTGGGCGTCGGCGGCATCTGCCGCATAAACCTTGACTCTCCCGCCCTGCCCGCTAAGGGCCACCGCTTCACGGGACGCCTGCCCCCCAGCGCATGGGGCGACAGGTCGTTTTCCTTCGGCCCCGCACTTCCGGTGAAGCGGCGGCCGCGTCCGGCATTCTGGTCGGGTGGTGCGCTCCGGAAAAACCATGGAGCATCTGCCGATGGGGCGGGTGCCGAGCAGAAGACGAAGGACGACTTATGTCGAAGCGCAAAAGCGCCAAGTACAAACTTGATCGCCGCATGGGCGAGAATATCTGGGGCCGCCCGAAGAGCTCGGTCAACCGCCGCAGCTACGGCCCCGGCCAGCACGGCCAGCGCCGCAAGAGCAAGATCTCGGACTTCGGTCTGCAGCTCCGCGCCAAGCAGAAGCTCAAGGGCTACTACGGCGACGTGACCGAGAAGCAGTTCAAGGCCACTTACCAGGAAGCCGCCCGCATGAAGGGCGATACCGGCCAGAACCTGATCGGCCTGCTCGAACAGCGCCTCGACATGGTGGTCTATCGCGCCAAGTTCGCGCCGACCATCTTTGCCGCTCGCCAGATCGTCTCGCACGGCCACATTCGCGTCAACGGCGTGAAGTGCAACATCGCCAGCCGCCGCATCAAGCTGGGCGACGTCATCAGCCTGGGCAACAAGGCCAAGGAAATGGCCCTGATCGCCGAAGCGCAAGCCCTGCCCGAGCGTGAAGTCCCCGACTACGTCGCTCAGGACGGCACTGACAAGGTGACCTTCGTGCGCGTCCCGACGCTCGACGAGGTGCCCTATCCGGTGAAGATGGAACCGAACCTGGTCGTCGAGTTCTACTCGCGCTGATCGGTCTTTCCTTCGGATTGCGAAGTTTCAGGGCGGTGCCGCAAGGTGCCGCCCTTCTTCGTTGCGGCCGGCCTCTCGCTTCGTCGCAAAAACCGTTTGCAATGCGATGGTTAGGGGAACCGAGCGGCCCATGCCGGCATTATCGCCGTGCCATGACACGCTACCGTTTCGTAACCCCCCACCGCACCGGAAAATGGTACCCCGATCTCAGGACGGCGATGCGCCAGGCCTGCACTATCGGGGCCGGTTTTCTGGAAGAACGCACCGGCCGCTTCGTCGCCTACGCCCACACACGGCTTGAAAAGATGCTGATCGATTCGGCACCGGAACCGATGGCGGTTTAGAGCCGAGCGGATCAAATCCGGATCACTTCCCGTTCGTGTCGAACGGAACTTGTGGTGCTTCGAGGTCAACCGGGCCGTTCCCGCCTCAGCGCTTTCCTACACCGGCCACCTGCGGCATAATCCGCAAAGGTGCCCCTGCGCCCTGCTCTTTCCCATCGTCAGAAGGCGACACTTCTCGCCATTCCCGAAAGTGTAACCTTCGTGAGATTTTCCTCACAACACATTGATGTTAATATATAAATTTACAGATCCGAAAGTTACAAGGTGTAACCTTTGTCACCTTCGCAAACGAGGAAAACGGGTTCACGCGGAGCCGCGAAGGCGCAAAGGTGTCCTGCTTGCCGCACCTCGGCTATCCTGTTCGGCAGCGCGTTTCCCTCACCGTTGAAACAGGGAGAAAGGCTGCGCCCTCCCGCAACACCTCTGCGCCTTCGCGCGAACCATCTTTTTTCTTTCTTCGGGCGGTCACGCCGGGCCCACCCCGCTGCGACTGGCGGGCAAGCTCGCAAGTCTCGCTGACAAGTCTGCGGCCGCCTGCGCACCGTACCCCCGCCGCTCACTTACCCGGCGGCAACTGCTCTTTCACCCAGGCCCACAAGGCGGACACTTCCGCCGCCGCCTTGCCCTCAGGCTCGCTTTCGGCCGCCACTTCACCGGCCCCCGATGCCTTGTGGAACGCGGCGCGTTCACCGAAATGGATCGGGCACACGGCAAGGCCGAGGTTCTCCACCTGCTCGGCAGTTTCGGCCAGCATCCGGGTCGCGCGCGAAGGTACGGCGTTCAACACCACGAAGGCGGGCTTCCTGGCGTAAGCCACCAGTTGCGCCGTAGCCTCCAGCGAATGGAGGTCGAACGCCCGCGCCCGGGTGGGGATCAGGATCAGATCGGCGGCGCGGACAGCCTCGCGCGAGGCGAGATCGCCGTGCGGCGGGGTATCGAGGACGATCACTTCGGTCCCGTCGCGGGTGGCCTTGCCGATCGCGCTGATCAGCCGCACCGGCGGGCAGGTGATGACTTCCGGCAGGAAATCGCCGCGCCAGTCACCCCAGGCGGCAGCCGTGGCCTGGGGGTCCATATCGATCACGCAGGACTTCGAACCGGCATAGGCTGCGCAAGTGGCAAGGTGGGTCGCCATGGTGGTCTTGCCCGAGCCACCCTTCTGGCTGACGATGGCGATGGTCGGCATGGCTGGGCACCTTTGCGAAAACGAATCGCGCAGCAATGCTGCACTTGCGAAATTCGCCTGTCGCAGGCTGAAAGTCCACCCGCAAGCGCCCGTCGTGCGGCTGCCCCGCTACCGGGCCAGATAGTCGCGGCGGAAATCGGCGGCGAAAGCGGCGAAGCGCTGGCCGGCGATGGCATCGCGCATGCCTTGCATGAGCTGCTGGTAGAACGACAGGTTGTGCTCGGTCAGCAGCATCGCGCCCAGCATTTCGCCGGACCGGATCAGGTGGTGCAGGTATGCCCGCGAATAGGTGGCGCAGACCGGGCAGGTGCAGCGGGCGTGCAGCGGCGCGCTATCCTCGGCATGGCGGGCGTTGCGCAAGTTGAGCGGGCCGGACCAGGTGAACGCCTGCCCGTTACGGCCCGAACGGGTGGGCAGCACGCAATCGAACATGTCGACCCCGCGCTCCACCGCGCCGACCAGATCGTCGGGCTTGCCCACGCCCATCAGGTAGCGCGGGCGATCGGGCGGCAGTTGGCCGGGTGCGAATTCGAGCGTGGCGAACATCGCTTCCTGCCCCTCGCCCACCGCCAGCCCGCCGATGGCATAGCCGTCGAAACCGATATCACGCAGGGCATCGGCGCTTTCCTGCCGCAGGCCCTCGTCCAGCGCGCCCTGCTGGATGCCGAACAGCGCCGCGTTTTCGGCATGATCGCCACCCGCATCGAAACCGTCGCGGCTGCGCCGGGCCCAGCGCATCGACATCGCCATGGATCGGGCGATCTTGTCGCGCGGCTGATCGATCTTGGGGCATTCGTCAAAGGCCATAACGATATCAGACCCCAGCAGCCGCTGGATCTCCATGGAGCGTTCGGGCGTCAGCAGGTGCCGCGAGCCATCGAGGTGGCTGGCGAAGGTCACGCCTTCTTCCGTGATCTTGCGCAAGTCCGACAGGCTCATCACCTGATAGCCGCCGCTGTCGGTCAGGATCGGGCGGTCCCAGTTCATGAACTTGTGCAGGCCACCCAGCCGCGCCACTCGTTCCGCACCGGGCCGCAGCATCAGATGGTAGGTATTGCCGAGGATAATGTCCGCACCGGTCTGGCGCACCGTCTCGGGCTTCATGGCCTTGACCGTGGCGGCGGTGCCGACCGGCATGAACGCGGGCGTGCGGATATCGCCGCGCCGCATCCGGATCGTGCCGGTGCGGGCCTTGCCATCGGTGGCGTGGAGCGTGAACTGGAAGCGCGGGTTCATCCGCCCGCCGTTAGCCGGACTAGAACCCGTAGACCAGAGAGAAGCGCGAAATCGTATCGGTCTTGAGCGCGCCTGCGGGCGGCGAGGTCTCATGCTCGATGGCGTAGGACAGCCGGGCCTTGAGACCACGCGCCATCCCTGCTTCCAGTCCGGTCAGCGAGGTGAAGGTGTTGTTGTCGGATCCGACATAGGCCGAAGCGTCCTGCGTGATCTTGAGCGTCGGGCTGACGATCCAGTCAAAATCGAGCGCGCCAAGCGCCGACCACGTCGTCTCGTCAGCCTGGTTGACGTAATTGGTGCGCCGCACCGCTGGGCCCGCCTCGATCGACAGCGTCACCCGCTTGCGGGCGATCGCCCGGTAGCCGAAGCCGCCGGAAAGCGTGGAGCGCCCGTTATAACCCTGGATACGGTCCTTTTCGAACTGCGCGCGGGCATAGGTGAAGATGCCATCGCCCAGTGTGTAGCGGGGCTGATAAGCAGCGAAATACTGCTCGCGGGTGATCGTGTCGCGGTCTTTCTGGTAATCCGCCCTGAGTTCGACGGTATGCTCCCAGTCGATGCCCTTGCGTTCCAGCTTGATCGCCCCGGTGAAACCGAAGTTGTCGGTATTGCCAGTGCCGCGAAAGGCTCCCAGCTCGATCTGGCCCTTCCACAGCTCCAGCACCCCGGAACTGCGGATACGCTCCTTGTCAGCCTTGCTGCGCGCGGCCAGAAGCTGCGCACTACGATCGAGATAGGCGCGGTGCATCGCCCGGATCTCGTCCTTGTCATAGGGATTGGTCTGAACCGCGAGGTTGACCACAGTCTCGACCGCCTTGGTATCCTCGGTCTTCATGATCGCCTTCAGCATATCGCGCACCGGCTCGGCCAGCACCGGCGGGCGGGCGGCGACGACCAGCAACGGTGGCGGATAAGGCGGCAGATCGAGGACCACCGCCGGCACGGCAACCACTGCGGCCGGCTCTTGCGCCGGCGCGGGCAAGGGCGCGATGATTGCGCCGAGGGCACAGGTGAAGACCGGAACGCTGCGATGCACCATAGCCGGGGCGTACCGGCTCAGGTGCGAATACGCCAGCCCGTGGCGAAAATTCGCGCGATGACAAGGACGCACAGTGCGACGAAGCCACAGGCGATCCCCAGCGACAGACCGATCGGAAAGTCCGACGTGCCGTAGAAACACCAGCGCAAGCCGTTGACGAGGTAAACCACCGGGTTGGCCATCGCCACCGAACGCCAGGGCTCGGCCAGATTATCGACCGAATAGAAGGTGCCGCCCAGGAACGTCAGCGGCATCAGGAACAGCATCGGGATCGCGCCCAGCTTGTCGAAGCTGTCGGCCCAGACGCCGATGATGAACCCGAACAGCGAGAAACTGGCCGAGATGAGGATGATGAAGAGCAGGACATAGACCGGGTGCGCGATCGAATAATCGACGAAAAACCGCGAGACGGTGAGGATGATCGCGGCCAGCACCAGCGACTTGGTGGCCGCCGCGCCGACGAAGCCCAGCAGCGTCTCGGCGACGCCCACCGGTGCGGACAGCAGCTCGTAGATCGCGCCGGTGAAACGCGGCATGTAGATGCCGAAGCTGGCGTTCTGGGTGCTCTCGCTCAGCAGCGTCAGCATCAGCAGGCCGGGCACGATGAAGGCGGCATAGTTCATGCCCACCACCGATCGATCCATGTGCGAACCGATCGCCGATCCGAACACCACGAAATAGAGCGAAGTGGTCAGTACCGGGGCGAGGATCGACTGCCCGGCGGTGCGCAGCGCGCGTTGCACTTCGTTGCGATAGATCGTCCAGGTGCTGCGGGGGTTGAAGGCGATCACGATTGCGGCTCCCCGAGCAGGTGGACGAAAATGTCTTCAAGGCTCGATTCGCGCATATCGATCGAACGGTAAACGTAGCCCAGCCCGGCCAGCTTCTGGGCAATGGCGGCGACGTGGGCCTTGCCCTCCCCGCCGCTGCCCCCTGCCCCTTCGGCGTCGCGAAAGTGAATGGTGGCACCATCGGCTGACAGCGACAGGCCCGGCTGCGCCAGTTCGGGCGGTAGCGCGGGCAGCGGATCGACCAGCGCGAAATCGGCTTCGATGCGGCCGAGCTGGCGCATGATCCGCTGCGTTTCGTCAACCATGCGAATGCGGCCGGACTGGATGATGCCGATGCGATCGGCCATCTCTTCCGCTTCTTCGATATAGTGCGTGGTGAGGATGATGGTGGTGCCACCATCGCGCAGGCGGGCGATATTCTCCCACATGTCACGCCGCAGCTCGACATCGACGCCGGCGGTGGGCTCGTCCAGAAACAGCAGTTCGGGTTCGTGGGCCAGCGCCTTGGCGATCATCACCCGCCGTTTCATTCCGCCCGACAGCGCGCGGACCTGATTGTCGCGCTTGTCCCACAGGCTGAGCGAGCGCAGGATCGCCTCCACCTTGCCCTTGTCAGGGGCGAGCCCGAACAGGCCGCGCGAATAGTTGACCGTGCGCCACACCGTTTCGAACATGTCGGTGGTCAGTTCCTGCGGAACCAGGCCGATGCGGGCCCGCAGGCTGCGCCAGTGGTGCTTCATGTCCTTGCCGAACGCGGTGATCGAGCCCGCGCTCGGCTCCACCAGCCCGCAGACCGCGCCGATCAGGGTCGTCTTGCCGGCCCCGTTCGGCCCCAGCAACGCAAAGATTTCGCCCTTGTTGATGGTGAGATCGACGCCGTTCAGCGCGGTGAAGCCGCCGCGATAGGTCTTGGTCAGCCCCGCGATTTCGAGAATGGATTGCATGTGCCCTCAATGGGGTCTGCAACGGCCAGTTCCAAGGCCGGGTGGAAAGCGGCCACCGTTTTTGGCCCTCCAAGATGCCAGAACCGAAGTTCACGACGTCGAACCCTCGTCTCCTTGAACTTGTTTCAGGGCCCATCCCACGGTTTCCACCGGAGGGGGTGGAAGGGCGCTTTGGGCGCTGTTGCCCTTGCCAACAGGCTGTGGCGCGTGCTGCCTGATGGATGCTGAAACAAGTTCAGCATGACAAGAATTGCTGCCTATCGCCTAGACCCCGCCCAGCCAGCCGAGCAGGGTTACCCGGCTTTCGATCAGGAACACCGCGAAGGCGAGGATCAGCCCCAGTCGCAGCGTGCGGAAGGCATAGGCGAGGTAACGGTACTTGCGATGCTGGAGCACCGACCCGTTCTGGTGGATATCGCGCAGCATCGTGCTCAGCACCTGACCGTCGGTCTGCGACCGCGCCATCAGACGATCGACGAACTCCTCCTGATCGAGGCCGGTGAACACGCCGAAGAACAGCAGGTTGGCCTCCGGCTCATCGGGCCGGTGCGGCGAGGTGATCTTGGGCATGACCGCGACCATCGCCAGCAGCGAGGACACGAACGAGGTGACCAGCAGGACGACCAGCGAGGTCCTGACATCGCCGCGCCCCACTTCGGACAGCGACAGCGAGAACAGCAGGAAGGTCATCCCCATCAGGATATTGGCCTTGTTGTCGGCCATCTGGCTGAGCGCCATGTGGTTGGTCTGGCAGGTGCGGACCATATGGATCGCGTGGACCGAATAGGTCCCTGCATCGAACCGCGCCGGATCAATTGCCCCGCTGCCAGCCTGACCGTCTTCACCCATCTCGCGCCGCTCCCCCGCTGCCTCGTTCGGCGGACTATGCGCCCAACCCCGGCGCGGGTGAAGCGCGATTGCGGGCCGGAGCTTACCCGCCGCGCAGCAGTTGCACGCCCCAGTCGCGTTCGAACAGGTATAGCAGCAGGCGCGCCGCCGCACCGCGCGGGGTGGTGAGGCCGCCTTCGTGCTCCATCAGCAGCCGCGCATCATCGTGGGCCATCGGCAGCAGCCGCTGGATCTGTTCCAGCGAGGCGATGCGGAACGGCGTGTCGCCGGACTGGCGGGTGCCGAGCAGTTCGCCGCCACCGCGCAGCTTCAGGTCTTCCTCGGCAAGCCGGAACCCGTCCTGCGTCTCGCGCATCAGCGCCAGCCGCGCCCGTGCGGTTTCCGACAGCGCGCCGCCGCGCAGCAGCAGGCAGGTGGACTTGCCGCTGCCCCGGCCGACCCGGCCGCGCAACTGGTGCAACTGGGCCAGCCCGAAGCGTTCGGCCTGCTCGATCACCATCAGCGTGGCGTTCGGCACGTCCACGCCCACTTCGATCACGGTGGTCGCCACCAGAAGGCTGGCCTGGCCCGCTGCGAAGCGCTCCATCCCGGCATCCTTGACTTCGGGCCGCTGCTGGCCGTGTACCAGTACCACGGCATCGCCAAACCGCTCGCGCAGCAGGGCATAGCGCGCTTCGGCGGCGGCGATGTCGTCTGTCTCGCTTTCGTTGACCATCGGGCAGACCCAGTAGGCCTGCTGACCGGTCTCGATATGACGGCCGAGCGCGGCGGCAACCTCATCCATCCGCTCGGCCGGGAACACGCGGGTATCGATCGGCTGGCGGCCGGGGGGCAGTTCATCGAGCCGCGAGACGTCCATCTCGCCATATTGTGCCAGCGTCAGCGTGCGCGGAATGGGTGTAGCCGTCATCGCCAGCGTGTGCGGCGTGCGCCGGCCCTTGCGCGCCAGCATCAGTCGCTGGCCGACACCAAAGCGGTGCTGCTCGTCGATCACCGCCAGCGCCAGGTTGCGATAGGCGACCGAATCCTGAAAGATCGCGTGCGTGCCGACCACCAGCGGGATCGAGCCATCGACCAGCCCCATCAGGATCGCCTCGCGCGCCTTGCCCTTGTCGCGCCCGGTCAGCAGCGCGATCTCCACGCCGGTTCCTTCGAGCAGCTTGCGCAAGGTTTCGTAATGCTGCCGGGCAAGAATCTCGGTCGGGGCCAGCAGGGCCGCTTGCGCCCCCGCCTCGACCGCCACCAGCATCGACGACAGCGCGACCACCGTCTTGCCCGAGCCGACATCGCCCTGGAGCAGGCGCAGCATCGGCACCGCCTGCGCCATGTCGCCCTCGATCTCGGCGAGCGAGCGGCGCTGCGCCCCGGTCAGCGCGAAGGGCAGCCGCAGTTTGGCGCGCAAGTGCCCGTCGCCCGCCAGCGCCGTGCCGCGCTGGGCCCGGTTGCTCTCGCGCACCAGCATGAGCGCGAGCGAATTGGCGAGCAGTTCGTCATAGGCCAGCCGATCGCGTGCTGCGCCATCCGCGCCCTTGTGGGCGGCCAGCACGGCCGCGCGCCAGGCGGGCCAGCCTTGCTTCGCCAGCAGGCCCGGCTCGATCCATTCGGGCAGTTCCGGCAGCACCGTGAGCGCCTGCGCGACGAGCGCCGCCATTCGCCCTTGGGTCAACCCTTCGGACAGCGGATAGACCGGCTCGCACAACTGGCCGACAGGCGTGGCGGAGGTTTCGGAAACGTGCTCCGGGTGGACGATCTGGAGCATCTGCCCGTACTGGTCGAGCCGCCCGGCCACCCAGCGCGCCTCGCCCATCGGCAACTGCTTCTTCGCCGAATAGGAGGCACGGCCGAAATAGGTGAGCGCGCATATGTTGCCGACATCGTCCGCCGCCAAAACCCGGTAGGGGCCTCGGCCCGATGACGCGCGATGTTCGCGCACGGTCAGACGCACGAGGATGTTCTCCCCGGTGCCCGCCTGGTCCAGATCGCTGACCACCCGTCGTTCCACAAAGCGATCGGGCAAGTGATAGGCCAGATCGCGCAGCCGCGTCAGGCCGAGCTTTTCGAGCGGCCGGCGCAGCTTCGGGCCCACGCCGTCAAGCGCGTCGGTTTCCACGAACAGGCAGTTGAGTTCTTCGGGCCGCATGGTCCGGCGCTTCCTAGCGCGCTTTCATACCGCTTCGCCAGAGGCGGCGGAACCGGACCTGCGCAATGGGCTTTCGCAAAGTCCCTACCAGACAACCGGGAGACAGATATGATCCTGCCGCACGGCACCGTGTTCGCCATCGTCGATGGCGAGAACTTCGAGCTTTACCGCAATTCCGGCAAGGAGGCCGCCCCCCGCCTTGTCTCTCTGGACACCCCCGAACTGGAAGCCACCAACTTCAGCGCCGGAGCACGGCGCAGTGACGGACCCAGCCGCCACCAGGCCCGCACCGGCGACGGCAGCGACGACAGTATCGACGAAAGCGCCCATGCGGTGGCGGTGACGCAGTGGCTCAACCGGCAGGTGCTGGAACGCGAAATCGATCAATTGGTGGTCGTTGCCGATCCGCGCTCGCTGGGTGAGATGCGCCGTCACTATCACAAGGAACTGCGCTCGGCGCTACTGCGCGAGGTGCCCAAGACGCTGACCGGCCGTCCGGCGCAGGACATCATCCGCGCCGTGCAACGATAGGCGCGGATTGAAACGGGCCGCGCCGACGTGTATCGGCGCGGCCATGACCGCGCTTTCACCCCGCCTGGCCCGCCTGAAGTTCCGTTCCTGGCATCGCGGCACGCGTGAGGCCGACTATATGATCGGCTGCTTCTTCGACCGCTTCCACGATCAGTGGAGCGAGGCCGAGATCGATCTGTTCGAACGGATGATCGAGGAAGAAGACGTCGATATCATGGGCTGGGCGCTCGGCACCCTTTCCATCCCCGAAGAATATCGCGGCGCGCTGGTCGATCGCATGATGAAGCTGGACTACGTCGACATTCCGCGTTGATAGGGGAATGCTGATCGGGCGTGCGCTTTCGTCTTAACGCGATTGAATTTCCGCCAAGTCCCGCATATCTGCCCAGCCATCCCCGTCATGACAGATTTCCAGAAAATCCTTTCGGCGACAACGCCGCTCACCCTCTCGTCGATCGCTCGTGGCAGCCAGCCGCTGGTGATGGCCGATCTTGCCCGGGCCGCGGCGACCAACGACGCGCGGGTGGTGTTCATCGTCGATAGCGACGCGGCGATGAGCGCGATCGGCGACGCGGCGCAGTTCTTCGCGCCCGAGCTGGACGTCATCGAATTTCCCGCATGGGACTGCCTGCCCTATGACCGGGCCAGTCCAGCCCTGTCGGTCAGCGCGCGCCGGCTGGCCGCGCTGCACCGGTTGCAGCGCAAGCGTTCCGGCCCCCAACTGCTGGTCACCACTGCCAATGCGCTGACCCAGCGGGTGCTCACTCCGTTCCGTGTTCGCGAATCGGTGCGCCTGCTCAAGCCGGGCATGGAGATCGGCCACGAAAGCCTGATCGCGCTGCTGCGCCGGCAGGGATACCAGCGCAGCGATACCGCGATCGATGCGGGCGAATACGCAGTGCGCGGGTCGATCTTCGATATCGTCCCCAGCGGGCTCGACGGCGGCCTGCGGCTCGATTTCTTCGGTGATGAGCTGGAGACCCTGCGCCAGTTCGATACCTCGACCCAACGCTCCACGGGGACGCTGGACCAGTTCCTCCTGCTCCCCGCCGACGAAGGGCTGCTCGACGACGAGACGATCAAGCGGTTCCGCGCGCGCTATCGTGAACGCTTCGGCGCCGGGGCGACCGGCGATCCGCTGTACCAGGCGGTCAGCGACGGGCGCAGGCTGGCGGGCATGGAGCACTGGCTGCCGCTGTTCGAAGACCGGCTGACCACGCTGTTCGACCATCTCGACATGGGCGATGTGCTGGTGATCGATACCGCCGCCGTCGGTGCCGCCGAAGAGCGGCTGACCGACGTGGCCGACTATCACAAGGCGCGGCTCGAAACCTCTGGCCAGAAAGCGGGCTCCTACCGTCCGCTCGATCCGGCGGCGCTGTACCTGACGGCCGACGAACTGGCGCAGGCGCTGGAAAGCACCCCGGTCCACCGTGCCGATCCCTTCGCCAAGCCCGAAGGTGGCAAGGTGATCGACTTCGGCTTTGGCAATGCCCGCGATTTCGCGCCCGAACGGGCCCGGGGCGACAATGCCTACGAAGCCGCCGCGAAGCACATGCAGGCAGTCGCCAAGTCGGGCCGCAAGGCGATCCTGGCCGCCTATTCCACCGGCAGCCGCGCCCGCCTCGCCTCGATCCTGGGCGAAACCGGCGGTGTTGCCGAGCCCCGGCCTGCGGATAGCTGGCAGGAAGCGCTGGGCCTTGCGGTGCAGGGCCGCACTGCCGCGCTGGTGCTGCCGCTGGAGACCGGGTTCGCCAACGATGTCCTCGAAGTCATCACCGAGCAGGATATCCTCGGCGACCGGCTGGTGCGGCGGAAGAAACGCAAGAAGGATGCCGATGCCTTCCTGGCCGAGCTGGCGGCGCTGACCCCGGGCGATCTGGTGGTCCATATGGACCACGGCATCGGCCGCTACGAAGGGCTGCAGTCGATCCCGGTCGGCCAGTCGCCGCACGATTGCGTGATGCTGACCTATGCGGGCGGCGACAAGCTCTACATCCCGGTCGAAAACCTCGACGTCCTGTCGCGCTACGGCAGCGAGAGCGAAGGCGTCGCGCTCGACAAGCTGGGCGGCGAAGCGTGGCAGAAGCGCCGGGCCAAGCTGAAGGAACGCATCGGCCTCATCGCCGCCGAGCTGATGAAGACCGCCGCGGCGCGCGCGCTGCGCCATGCCCCGGCGCTGGTGGCGGAAGCGCACGCCTACAACCAGTTCGTCGATCGCTTTCCCTGGGCCGAGACCGAGGATCAGGACGCCGCGATCACCGACACGCTCGACGATCTGGCGGCGGGCAAGCCGATGGACCGGCTGGTGTGCGGCGACGTCGGCTTCGGCAAGACCGAGGTTGCCTTGCGCGCCGCGTTCGTGGCGGCGATGGCGGGGCAGCAGGTCGCGGTCGTCGCGCCGACCACCCTCCTCGCCCGCCAGCACTATGCCGGGTTCGCCGAACGCTTTGCCGGTTTCCCGCTCAACGTCGGCCGCCTGTCGCGACTGGTGCCCGAGAAGGAGGCCAGGGCCACGCGCGAAGGGCTGGCGGACGGCACGATGGACGTGGTTTGCGGCACGCATGCCATCCTGTCCAAATCGGTCAGCTTCAAGCGTCTCGGCCTCGTCATCGTCGACGAGGAGCAGCGCTTCGGGGTGAACCACAAGGAACGCCTCAAGCAGCTTCGCAGCGACGTCCACGTGCTGACGCTCACCGCCACGCCGATCCCGCGCACGCTGCAGATGGCGATGAGCGGGTTGCGCGAACTCTCCACCATCCAGACCCCGCCGGTAGACCGGCTGGCGGTGCGCACCTACGTCATGGAATGGGACGACATGGTGATGCGCGAGGCACTGCTGCGCGAACACCATCGCGGCGGCCAGAGCTTCATCGTCGTGCCGCGCATTTCCGACATGCCCGAGGTGGAGGACTGGCTGCACAAGCATGTCCCCGAAGTGAAATGCATCACTGCGCACGGCCAGATGAGCGCGGGCGAGGTGGAAGAGCGGATGAGCGCCTTCTACGAGGGCAAGTACGAGGTGCTGCTAAGCACCACCATCGTCGAGAGCGGGCTGGATATTCCGCGCGCCAACACGATCATCATCCACCGCGCCGACCGTTTCGGCCTGGCCCAGCTCTACCAGCTTCGCGGCCGCGTCGGCCGGTCAAAGCTGCGCGCCTATGCCTATCTGACCACGCCGGCCAACCAGGCTCTTTCCGAAGTGGCGGAAAAGCGCCTGAAAGTGCTGGGCGATCTCGATACGCTGGGGGCCGGGTTCCAGCTCGCCAGCCACGATCTCGATATTCGCGGTGCCGGCAACCTACTGGGCGACGAGCAATCGGGCCATATCCGCGAGGTCGGCTTCGAGCTGTACCAGTCGATGCTGGAAGACGCGATCCTGGCCGCGCGGGCGGGCGGCGTCGGGCTGGAAAAGGACACCTCGGGCCTGTCACCACAGATCACCGTCGATGCGCCGATCATGATCCCGGACGATTACGTCCCCGATCTGGCGGTGCGCATGGCGCTGTACCGCCGCCTCAACGAGGCCGAAAGCCAGGACGAGATCGAGAGCCTGTCCGCCGAGATGATCGACCGCTTCGGCACCCTGCCCCAGCCGACCGCCAACCTCGTCCAGCTCATCCAGATCAAGCGTCAGGCGATCGAGGCGCACATCGCCAAGATCGACGTGGGCCCGCGCGGCACGCTGGTCAGCTTCCACAACGACAGTTTCCCCAACCCGCCGGGCCTCATCGCCTATGCCGAACGGCTCGCCGGCACGATCAAGCTGCGTCCCGACAACAAGCTGGTGGTGCAACGCGCCTGGGCCGACCCCAAGGCGCGGCTGCACGGGCTGCTGCAACTGACCAAGGGGCTGAGCCAGGCAGCGCGGGTGAAGAAGGGCTGAGGGCGAGAGCCTCACGCTCACCCGTAGCGCCGGACGGGTCCGGCTCGTCCGGGATGACGAAGGATCAGATTCCCCGCGCCAGCTTCTCGAAGGTGGCGGCCTTCATCGGCTGGGCGCGCAGGAAGCCCTGGTAGTAGGCACAATGTTCGCGGGCGACGGCGGCGCGCTGGGCTTCGTCCTCGATACCTTCGGCAATCACTTCGAGATCGAGCGCCTTGGCCATCGCCACGATGCCGCGCAGCACCGCAAGGTCGCGGCTGTCGGTGGCGATGCCTTCGACCATCGCACGGTCAAGCTTGAGGTAGTGCAGCGGCAGCACCTTGAGATAGCGGAAGTTGCAGAACCCCGCGCCGAAATCGTCAAGCGCGATGCGGATGCCCTGGGCCGAGAATTCGGCCATCACCTGCGCTGCCAGGGCAACATCGCCGATCAGTGCCTGCTCGGTCACTTCCAGCGTCAGGCGGCGCGGCGGGAAGCCGCTTTCGCGCACGAGATCGAGCATGTGGCGGGCGTAGCTGCCAAAGGCGAGGTCGGCAGGCGTCACGTTGATCGACAGCCTGAGCGGCGCGGGCCAGGTCACCGCCGTCTCCATCGCCTTGCGGGCGATGTGGCGCGAAAGCGGCGCGACGTGGTCCGCCCGCTCGGCAATCGCGAACAGCGCGCCGGCACCGATCCGGCCAAGCTGCGGATGGTTCCAGCGCGCCAGTGCCTCGGCACCGCTCAGCGCATCGTCAGCAAGGCTGAACTGCGGCTGGAACAGCACCTCGATCTCGTCGCGGTCGATCGCGCCGAGAACGTCGGCTTCAAGCTGCGCCGCGCTGCGCCCGGGCGGGGTCACCTCGCCCCGCGCCCAGCACAGGAGGTTGCCCGACTGTTCGTGCGCCGCATCCAGCGCCTGGCTCAGCCGGTCCAGCATCGATTCCAGGCTTTCTCCGGTGAGCGCCCGCATCAGCGCGACGCGGGGGGACAGCCGCAGGATGCCGGTGGGCACGGCGATCGGCCGGGTGATTGCGTCGGCCAGTTGTTCGGCGACAAGCTGCCAGCGCTCACGGCTGCAGGCCTCGTTCGCGACCAGCACGAATGTTCCGCCGCCGGCCCGCGCCAGCACCCAAGGACCATCCAGTTCCTCTTCAGCAAAATGGCCGATCCGCGCCGCCACTTCTTCGAGCGCGCCGTCACCGGCGGCAGCCCCATAGGCGATGTTGATTGTATCGAGCCGGCGCAGGCCCAGCAGCATCGCGTGGACGTGGCCACCGGCCTGCTGCAGGTCGGGATCGAGACGCCAGGCGGCGATCCGCTCGTGCACGGTATTGATACCCGGAACCCCGGTCAGCCGATCCTCGATAGCCCTGGCCTGCGTGTGCGCGGCCCCCCCGTGATAGTTCATGTCGTCTCGCGCCCTTCGCCGGGATGCATAGCCGCAAAGGCCTTGCCAAAGGGCTCAAAATTTCAGAGCCCTGCACGGCAAGCTGTATCAGACCGGGATCGCCGTGTCGCGACCGGCTGAACCAACTCGCGGGGGATTGACGTGGCCGAGACGATGAAGCTGGCGCTGGTGGTTTCAGACAGCCTCCAGGCGCAAGCCGGTGCCGCCGCCTTGCGGCATGCGCACGAATGGGTCGATCCGAAAGCGGCGGATGTCTTGGTGGTGCTGGGCGGCGATGGCTTCCTGCTTCACGTGCTCCACGAAATGCTGGCCCGCAATCAGGTGAAACCCTGTTACGGCCTGAATCTGGGCACGGTCGGGTTCCTGATGAACGGCCAGCACGACGAGATGCCGATCGCCAGGCGCGTGGCCGAAGCGCATCGCGTGCCGATCCACCCGCTGGAAATGCGCGCGATCACGCAAGGCGGCGCGGAATTCAGCTATTATGCCATCAACGAAGTCTCGCTGCTGCGCGAAACCCGGCAGACTGCCAAGCTGGAGGTGACCGTCAACGGTCAGGTCCGCATGGAGGAGCTGGCCGGCGACGGCGTGCTCGTCGCCACCTCGATCGGATCGACCGCCTACAACCTGTCTGCCAACGGCCCGATCCTGCCGCTGGGCGCGCGGATGCTGGCGCTGACCCCGATCAGCCCGTTCCGCCCGCGCCGCTGGAAAGGGGCGATCATCCCCGAAAGCGCGGTGATCGAGTTCCGCGTGCGCGAAGCCGCCAAGCGCCCCGTCGCCGCTGTCGCCGACCAGAAGGAAGTGCGCGACGTCAAGCATGTCCACATTTCGGCCGCGTGCGACAAGGAACTGACCTTGCTGTTCGATCCCGGCTACACGCTGGAAGAACGCATTTTCGCCGAGCAGTTCCAGGTCTGAAGATTTGGCCGCATTTTCCTGCACCATGGGCTTGCCAATCCCGACGGCGCTGTTATAGGCGCACCCCTGCCCGGCGGTGGAGAAACCAACGGGCTGCTCCCCGATAGCTCAGCGGTAGAGCATTCGACTGTTAATCGAATGGCCGTAGGTTCGAATCCTACTCGGGGAGCCACTTTCTGTTTACCGGAAAGTCCGGCGCATCGTGATGACGCCAAAAAATACCGAATTCGCCTATCTATTTGCTGCGATAACCTGTAGGCGGGCGGGGCTGACACGTCGCCTGCGACGGATATTGGGCCGCCATGGCTCCCCTTTGTCCCTTACTAGCCTCACGAAGCCGGGATGCGCCGCGGTTGGTGCATGCCCGTCATACCTGCATTGGGCAAAGGATACCCATATGATTACCGGCACCGTCAAATTCTTCAATGCCGACAAGGGCTATGGCTTCATCGCTCCCGAAACCGGTGGCGACGATGCTTTCGTTCACATCAGCGCGGTCGAGCGCGCCGGCATGCGCACCCTGAACAAGGATCAGCGCGTTTCCTACGAACTGGAAACCGACCGTCGCGGCAAGACCTCGGCTGTCAACCTCCAGACGGCCTGATCGGGCCGACCCGGCGGACCTTTTTCCGGAAAGGTCCGCCGACCCACTTTTGCCGGGACCAGGAGCGATCCACATGTCATCGCTTATGTTCTACCGCGAGCAAGCCGAAATCCAGAACGTCGCTGCCGATGCTGCCACTTTGCCGCTGGTACGCGACCGATGCCTCAGGGCCGCAGCGGCCTGGGAAGAACTCGCCGACCGGGCGCAGAAAACCCAGGATGCCTGCATCGTCAAAGCTGAAGCCGAGGCCGAGCAATTGCGCCTGAGCGAAATCAGCAAAGACAACTGACCGCGACGTGATGCCTCCCGGCATCGCCGCTCTCGCGATTCCGCCGGATTGTCGAAAACGGCCGCGCCTCTCCCACCGGATGCGCCATCCCGCATCGCGAACGAACGCAAGCTTCGCGCCAGTCCTTCGTGTTGCTGCGGAGCCTGCGCAAACGGCAGGTTTTGTGGTGCGCCCGACAGGATTCGAACCTGTGGCCCCCAGATTAGGAATCTGATGCTCTATCCTGCTGAGCTACGGGCGCATCGCGAGGTGGGTCCTAGCGTGACCTTTGCCGCTTGGCAACGCGGGGCTGCTGCGGTCTGGCGCGATCAGTTCGCCTTGTCGGGGGCGACGAGCGGAAAGGGCAGCGGCATGACCTCGATGCCCTCCTCGATCAGCTCGCGCGCTTCCTCGATCGTGGCCTGGCCGTGGATCGGCGCGGCTTCCTTCTCGCCGTAATGCATGGCGCGGGCATCTTCCGCGAAGCGGGGGCCGGCATCGCGCGAATGCTTGAGGATTTCGGCCTGCATCGTCGCCAGCTTGTGCAGCATCTCTACCGCTTGCGCCGGCAGCGGCCCTGAGGCCACCGGCGCTGCGCCGCTGACAGGGGCGGCGGGCAGCTTCTCGGGCGCGGATGTGGTCGGCGTGGTGGCGGGAGTGCTGACCGGCTGGAGCTGGTTGCCCTTGCGTGCGAGGCGCGGAGCCTGCAACGCCTTGCTGACGCTGGCGGAGCCGCAAGCGGGGCAGCACAGCAGGCCCGCGACAAGCTGGCGATCGAAATCGTCCGAGGACCGGAACCACCCTTCGAAGCGGGGGCAACCGTGGGCACAGGCGAGATCGTAAACAATCATGATCGGGCTATTTGGCGAAATCGCGCCGGTTGGCAAGACTGGGCAATTGCGCGCGCACTTCAGCGATGCGGCCCGGATCAAGATCGACGAAGCCAAGCCCGGCGTGGCCGCCATCATCCGCCCCGCCCATGTCGAGCAGGACCTTGCCCCAGGGATCGATCGCCAGCGAGTGGCCGTAGGTCTGACGTCCGTCTTCATGGTGGCCCACTTGTGCCGGGGCGATAACGAAGGCGCTGGCTTCCACGGCGCGGGCGCGTTGCAGCAAGTGCCAATGATCGCGCCCGGTGGGCACGGTGAAGGCGGCGGGGATGGCGATCAGATCGCACCCGCGTCGGCCCAGTGCCTCGAACAGCGCGGGGAAGCGGATATCGTAGCAGATCGCGAGCCCGAGCCGGCCCAGCGGGGTCTCCACCGTGACGACGGCATCGCCGGCCTCATAAGCGTTCGATTCCCGCCATGATTCGCCGCTTGCCAGATCGACATCGAACATGTGGATCTTGTCGTAGCGGGCCGCGATGGCCCCGGTATCGTCGATTACAAAGCACCGATTGGCCCATCGTCCGTCCGCACGCCGGATCGCCAGCGAGCCCAGGTGCACCCAGATCCCGGCGGCGGCCGCCGCCTCGCGCGCGGCGGCAAGGACCGGGTTGTCCTCCTCGGCCACGATATGCTCGGCGGCGCGCTGGCGGTTGCGATCGAGCAGGCCGCACATTTCCGGCGTAAACAGCATCGCTGCCCCGCCCGCGCGCGCGTCGGCGATGGCAGACGAGATGACGCGCGCGTTGACTGCCGGGTCTATGCCGGTGGTCATCTGCAGGATGCCGATGCGCATCGTTGCGGGAGCGGTCAGAGGCCCAGCACCGGGTTGAGCTTGCCCTGCCGGTCCAGCGCGTTGATATCGTCGAACCCGCCAAACGGCGTGCCGTCGATCAGAACCTGTGGCACCGTGCTCGCCCCGGGCACGCGCTCTACCATTTCGGCGCGCTTCGCACCGCCCATCGTCACGTCGATCTCGTCATAGCTGACGCCCTTCTTGTCGAGCAGGGCCTTGGCGGCGACGCAGTAGGGGCAACCCCACTTGGTGTAGATTTCGACCTTGGGCTGACTCATGCGGCGGTGTTCCTCTTGCGTGCGGCCGGCAGTACCGGCGGGAATTGCGCGGCCGCCACCCTCTTGAAAGGCAACGCCCGCAGCATATCTAGGTGCTCAGGACGTGGCCCGCCATGGGCACGTCCTGAAAACCGAGGTGCCGGAATCGCCGGGCCTCAGATTTGCGAAGATTGCTCATAGGAGGATTTTTGTCATGAACCGTATCGATTTCACGCCCTATCGCCGCACCATGGTCGGTTTCGACCGCTTGTTCGACATGATCGAAAACCAGGCGCGCACGAACCAGGGTGACAAGTACCCGCCCTTCAACATCGAACGTCGCGGGCCTGACGCCTATCGCATCACGCTCGCCGTGGCCGGCTTCAAGCCCGCCGATATCGACATCACCGCGCAGGCCAACCTTCTTGTCGTCAAGGGCCACAAGCCGGACGAGGAACTGGAAGGCGAATACCTGCATGTGGGCATCGCTCAGCGCGGGTTCGAACGGCGGTTCGAACTGGCTGACTACGTTCGCGTCCAAAACGCCGATCTTGCCGACGGCCTGCTGGTGATCGATCTCGTGCGCGAAGTGCCCGAAGCGATGAAGCCCAAGAAGATCGCGGTGGGCGGCAGCACGCTCAAGATCGTCGAGGACGGCAAGGACAGCGCCGCCGCCTGATTTTCTGCGAGCGACGAACAAGAAAGGGGCGCGGTTGCCGAGGCAGCCGCGCCCTTCCGTTTATTGTCAGACCAGGCGCGACTGGCGCAACGCGGCGGCGATGAAGCCGGCGAACAGCGGGTGCGGATCGAACGGGCGCGATTTCAGTTCGGGGTGGAACTGGACACCCACGAACCACGGATGATCCGGGCGCTCGACGATTTCGGGCAGCAGGCCATCGGGCGACATGCCCGAGAAGATCAGCCCCTGCCCTTCCAGCGCATCGCGATAGCCGGCGTTGACTTCGTAGCGGTGGCGGTGGCGTTCGGAAATGTCGGTCACGCCGCCATAGATCGCCGCGACGTGGCTGTTGGCGGACAGCTTGGCCTGATAGGCCCCGACCCGCATGGTGCCGCCCAGATCGCCGCCTTCGGCGCGCTTTTCCAGCCCGTCCTTGCCCATCCATTCGGTGATGATGCCGACCACCGGATCTTCGGTCGGGCCGAATTCGGTGGACGATGCCTTGGCAATTCCGGCGGCGCGGGCGCTTTCGATGCAGGCCATCTGCATGCCCAGACAAATGCCGAAGAACGGATAATTGCGTTCACGCGCGAAACGCACCGAGGCGATCTTGCCCTCTGTCCCGCGTTCGCCAAAGCCGCCGGGGACGAGGATGCCGTGCATCGGTTCGAGCGCGGCGGCGATCTCGGAATCTTCCTTCTCGAAGACTTCCGCATCGATCCAGCGGATGTTGACCTTGACCCTGTTGGCCATCCCGCCATGGACCAGCGCCTCGTTCAGCGACTTGTAGGCATCGGGCAGGCCGACATACTTGCCGACCACGCCGATCGTCACTTCGCCTTCAGGATGCTGATAGCGGTCGACGATATCGGCCCAGCGCGCCAGTTCGGGTACGGGGCTGCTCAGCCCGAAGTGGTGGAGGACTTCGGCGTCCAGCCCTTCGGCATGGTACTGCAGCGGTACGGCGTAGATGTTGGGCGCATCGAGCGCCTGGATCACCGCCTGCGGGCGCACGTTGCAGAACAGCGCGATCTTGCGGCGTTCGCCTTCGGGCAGCTCGCGGTCGCAGCGGCACAGCAGGATATCGGGCTGGATGCCAAGGCCGGTCAGCTCGCGGACCGAGTGCTGCGTGGGCTTGGTCTTGAGTTCGCCCGCCGCCGCGATGTACGGAACCAGGGTGACATGCACGAAGCAGGTGCTTTCGCGGCCCAGTTCATTGCGAAGCTGGCGCAGCGCCTCGATGAACGGCAGACCTTCAATATCGCCAACGGTGCCGCCGATTTCGCACAGCACGAAATCGAGATCATCGGTATCCGCCTGGGCGAAATCCTTGATCGCATCGGTGACGTGCGGGATCACCTGCACGGTTGCGCCCAGGTAATCGCCGCGACGCTCCTTCGCGATGATATCGCGATAGATGCGCCCGGAAGTGATGTTATCGGCCTGGCTGGCCGACACGCCGGTAAAGCGTTCGTAGTGGCCCAGATCAAGGTCGGTCTCGGCCCCGTCGTCGGTCACGAAGACCTCGCCGTGCTGATAAGGGCTCATCGTGCCCGGATCGACGTTGAGATAGGGGTCGAACTTGCGGATCTTCACCCGGAAGCCGCGCGCCTGCAAAAGGGCCGCAAGACTGGCCGCCATGAGGCCTTTTCCGAGCGAGGAGACCACGCCGCCGGTGATGAAAATGTGCCGCGCCATGGGAGTCGGGCCTTAAATGGGGTGGGGCCCCTTGGGCAAGCACCCAGAGGCTCAATCCACAAAACTAATGTTGGGCGGCCCGGCCGGGTAACCGGCCAGGCTGCGGGATCGGAGACGCGATAGGCGCGGGAGGTTACTGCTTGGCTGCGCCCGAAAGCGGATCGGCCTGGCCGGCTGGAGCCGCAGGCTGCGCCGCCGGAGCGGGCTGACCGGCCGCAGCCGGGGCCGTGCCGGTGTCACGCTGCAGCGAGGTGTCGATCTCGCGGCCGCTGGTCACCTCGACCGCCATCGCCGCCAGCACGATGCTGAGCACCACGAACAGCGTCGCCAGGATGCCGGTGGCCCGGGTGAGAAAGTTCGCCGCGCCACGCGCCGACATCAGGCCGGACGGGCTGCCGCCCATGCCCAGGCCGCCGCCTTCCGACTTCTGCATCAGCACGACGCCGACAAGCGCCGCAGCGACAAGTGCCTGCAACACGGTCAGGAAAAGAAACATCTCGCCTCGCAACCTTTCGGGAGGTTCAAACCATCATGGCCGCGCGCCGAAGCCGCGATCCTTGCCGCGCAGATAGGCGCAACCCGCCTCGGAAGCAACCCGTCGGACGCGCCGACGGGCCTGCCCCGCCTGTCAGTCGGCGTTGAGCGAAGCCGCCGCGCCGACGATCGCCAGGAAGCTTTCCGCCGTCAGGCTGGCCCCGCCGACCAGCGCGCCGCCCACTTCGGGCACCGCCAGCAGTTCGGCGGCATTGTCCGCCTTGACCGAGCCGCCGTAGAGGATGCGCACTTCGGCCCCGGCAGCGCCGTAGATCGCCACCAGCCGTTCGCGGATCGCGGCATGCATGGCGGCGACATCGTCGATCGAGGGGACGCGGCCGGTGCCGATCGCCCAGACCGGCTCGTAAGCGATCGAGAGCTTCTCGGCCGCACCGTCCACCGTGGGGCAAGAACCTTCGAGCTGGCCGCTCACCACATCGACCGCACGGCCGGCATCGCGCTCGGCTTCGGTTTCGCCGACGCACAGGATGACCGAAAGGCCGGCGGCGAGCGCCGATTCGGACTTGGCCTTGACGTCGGCATCGGTTTCGCCGTGCAGGGTGCGCCGTTCGGAATGGCCGGTGATGGTGAAATCCGCCCCGGCGTCCTTGAGCATCGTGGCCGAAATGTCCCCGGTGAACGCGCCGCTGTCCTTGGCGTGGCAATCCTGCCCGCCGACCCCGATCAGTTCCACCGCCTCGCGGGTGCGCCAGAGCAGCGTCGCCGGCGGGGCGACCGCTACCTGGACCTTCGGAAACCGCCCGGCAGCACGGTCCATCGCCCGCGCCTCGTTCAGCATCGCGCGTGTCCCGTTCATTTTCCAGTTTCCGACAATGTAAGGCAAGCCAGCCATGAGAACCCCGATCTGAAAACCCCAGTTGCCCGCGAATCCGGCCGATGTTGTGAATCGACGGTCGCGACCTGGCGCGCTGCTAGGCCAGAGCAGCCCGATTTGTCAAAACGGACTGCCGCGACTCCGGGATATCTAACTGCCATCGGGCACCCCGGCGCGGTCAGAACGCCCATTGCAGGAAATGCCGCAGCCCCCTAAAGCCAGCGCCTTGCAAGCGGGTCCCGCGCCCGCGCCCCTAAGGTAACCGCTGAGCGACCGGCCATGATTTCCATTTTCCGCAAGGTCATCCACTCCAAAGTGGGAGCGGCCATCGCCCTTCTTTTCGTCTTTCTCATGGCGCTGGCCTTTGCCGGCGGCGATATCGCCAATTTCGGGCGACAGGCGACCGGCGGAGCGGACGCGGACCTCGCCGATGTCGGCGGCAAGCCGGTTACTGCCGCTGCGGTCACCCAAGCCGCGAAGAGCGCGCTCGAACGCGCCCGCGCCAATGACCCCAAGGCGACCATGAAGATGCTGGTGCTGCAAGGCGGGTTGGAAGAGATCGAGGACGAACTGATCGATCGCACCGCCCAGACGGTGTTCGGCGAAAGCCACGGCGTGATCGCCGGCGATCGTCTGGTCGATAGCGAAATCGCCCGGATCCCGGCGTTTCGCGGGGTGGACGACCAGTTCAGCCAGGAAGTGTTCCGGCAAGCGCTGCAACAGCGCGGCATTTCCGAGAAGGAACTGCGCGATGACTTGCGCCAGGGCCTGATCTCGCGCCAGTTGCTCGCCCCCGCCGCCATCGGCGCGACGATGCCGGCCGACCTGACGAAGCGCTACGCCGGCATGCTCGACGAAACCCGCAAGGGCACCGCCGTCGCCCTGCCCTCGCTGCTGTTCCTGCCCAAGGACAAACCGAGCGGGCAGCAGCTCCGCGCGTTCTACAAGGCGCATTCCGAAGCCTTCATCCGCCCTGAAAGGCGCACGATCCGCTATGCGCTGATCACCGCTGCCGGGCTCAAGAATATTCCTGCGCCGACCGACCAGGAAATCCGCGCCCGTTATGCGAGCAACACCACGGACTATGCCCCCCAGCACAACCGCCGCCTGCTGCAACTGATCGTGCCGACCAAATCCGCCGCCGATGCCGTGGTGGCGGAGGTGTCCGGGGGCAAGTCGCTGGAAGCGGCGGCCAAAGAAAAGGGGCTGGCCACGGCCGAAATCCCGCTGCTCAACCAGCAAACCTATGCCGCGCAGTCTTCCGCCGATGTCGCCCGCGCCGTGTTCGCCACCGCGCAGGGCAAGCTCGCCCCCGTCGTCAAGGGCCCGCTCGGCTGGCACATCGTCCGGGTCGAGCAGGTGCAGGACACCGCCGGCAAGACGCTGGATCAGGTGCGCGGCGAGATCGTCACCGCGCTGACCATGGAAAAGCGCCGCAAGGCCTTCGCCGATCTCGCCGCGCGGATCGAGGAACAGTTCGATAACGGTGCCAGCCTCCCCGAAGTGGCCAAGGTCGTCGGGGCGCAGGTCCAGACCACCCCGCCACTCACGGCGGACGGCGCGGTCTATCTCAATCCCGGCCAGTCGGCCCCGGCGGAACTCAAGCCGGTGATCGCCACCGCCTTTGCGATGGAGCAGGAAAAACCGCAGGTAGCCGAAACCCAGCCCGCCGAAGTGCTGGCCCTTTATGACGTGACCGCGATCGCCGCATCCGCCCCCGCCCCGTTCGAGGAAATCCATCAGGACGTGCTGCAGGCCTGGGCGCTGGAAACCGGATCCGCCGGTGCCAAGGCCGCCGCGCTCAAGGTGCAGGCAGCCCTGCGTGCTGGGAAGAGCCTGCAGCAGGCGGTTGCCGCCGCCGGCAAGCCGCTGCCCCCGCCGCAGTCGATCGCGATGGCCCGTCGCCAACTGACGATGGCGCTGCAGGAAGGCAAGCAGTTGCCGCCGCCGGTGACGCTGCTGTTCCGCATGGCCAAGGGCACCACCAAGGTGCAGACGGCGGATGGCAAGCGCGGCTGGTTCGTCGTCACCCTCAATGACGTCACGCCCGGCAAGGCGGACAACGCTGCCGTTCTGGACGCCGCGCAGAAGGAACTGAGCGGCCAGCTTGGCCAGGCCTATGCCGAGGCGCTGAGCACGGCGATCCGCAAGGACGTCGGCGTCAAGAAGGACCCCGCCGCGCTCAAGGCGCTACGCCAGCAGCTTGGCGGCTCGCTGTCAGCCGCGACGGAATGAACGCGGTTCCATGAGTATTTCGGCCATGCAATCCACCCGTGACGCCGCCGCCGCCCGGCTCGCCGCCGGACAGCCGGCGCTGCTGTGGCGTCGCCTCGTCGCCGATACCGAAACGCCGGTGGCGGCAGCGCTGCGGCTGTTCGAGCCGGGACGGGGCGATTTCCTGCTGGAATCGGTGGAAGGCGGCGAAACGCGCGGGCGCTACAGCCTGATCGGGCTGGCCCCCGATCTGGTTTTTCGGGGCAAGGGCCACGAATGCGCGATCAACCGCCAGTGGCAGCACGATCGCGAGGCGTTCGAACCGCTCCCTGGCGATGCGCTGGCGGAACTGCGCGCGCTGGTGGAAGCCTGCCGCTTCGAGGTTCCCGCCGAACTGCCCAAGGCGCTGGCGTGCCTTGTCGGCTATTTCGGTTACGAGACGATCGGCCTCGTCGAAAAGCTGCCGCGTGCCCCGCAAAGCGTGCTCGACCTGCCCGACATGCTGTTCGTCCGCCCCTCGCTGATCCTGGTGTTCGATCGGCTGGGCGATGAACTGTTCTGCGTCGCCCCGGTGTGGCCCGGCAATGGCAATGCCGAGGTGCAGCTTGAAAGCGCGGCCGAGCGGATCGAGGAAGCGCTGCGCCGTCTTGCCCTGCCGATCCCGGCCGAACAGCGCGCAGCGGATTTGCCGGTGCCCCAGCCCGCGCCGGTCATGGCGCCCGAAGATTACAAGGCCATGGTGCTGCGCGCCAAGGACTACATCGAGGCGGGCGACATCTTCCAGGTGGTCCTGGCGCAGCGCTTTACCTGCGAATTCACGCTGCCGCCGCTTTCGCTCTATCGCGCGCTGCGCCGGGTGAACCCGTCGCCGTTCCTCTATTTCCTGGACCTGCCGGGTTTTGCGCTGATCGGATCGAGCCCGGAAATCCTGGTGCGCGTCCGCGACGGCGAAGTGACCATCCGCCCGATCGCCGGCACCCGCCCGCGCGGCAAGACGCCGGCAGAGGACAAGGCGAACGAGGAAAGCCTGCTCGCCGATCCCAAGGAACGCGCCGAACACCTGATGCTGCTCGACCTGGGCCGCAACGATGTCGGCCGGGTCGCCGCAGCCGGCACCGTGGAGGTGACCGGCAGCTACACGATCGAGCGCTACAGCCACGTCATGCACATCGTCTCGAACGTGGTCGGCAAGCTGGACACAGCCCGCCACGACGCCATCGATGCGCTGTTCGCCGGTTTCCCAGCCGGTACCGTGTCGGGTGCGCCCAAAGTGCGCGCGTGCGAGATCATTGCCGAACTGGAACCCGAAACGCGCGGCGCCTATGCCGGCGGCGTCGGCTATTTCGCGCCGGACGGGTCGGTCGATAGCTGCATTGTCCTCAGAACCGGCGTGCTCAAGGACGGGGTGCTCCACGTCCAAGCGGGCGCGGGGATCGTATCGGACAGCGTCCCCGAATACGAACAGCGCGAATGCGAAGCCAAGTCGGGCGCCCTGTTCGCCGCCGCGCGCGAAGCGGTCCGGGTCGCGGGGGAACCGGGGTTCGGGCAGTGAGGAAAGCACTGGCGCTTGGATTGAGCGTCGGAGTAATTTCACTCGGCTACGGATATTTTCATTGGGTCCCTCGCGCGTCTTCTGCACGGCTTCCCGCCACTCCCGCATGCAGCGCGGTTCTGTTCGAAAACAGGCGGTTCACCCAGTGCGTCGCCAAACCGGGCCGACATATCATAACCACCAGAATAACCGGTAAAAACGGGGTTATCTATCGCGGATTTGCTCCGCTTTCCCGGGATATAAAACCCGACCGCGTAGCTTTCGCCGTTAATGGCGGTATGTACGATACATCCAGCCAGCCTATCGGATACTATGTAGAGAACAAAAACCGGCTGCACCAAATTAACCGGCGCGATGGGAAGGGCAATTTTTATCTGAAGCCAAATGGCGTTTTCTACGGCGCTACGAAAGGGCCGTGGGCGGTACTGTCGAGCGATGACTTCACGAAGCAGGTCTCAAAGCGTCCGGAACTCGGAACGCAATCAGGCCCCATGCTGCTCATCGACGGGAAGTTCAATCCTCATATCTCTCAGTCAGGTACCTCCGAAAAGATCCGCAACGCCGTTGGGGTGGATGACCGTGGCCAGGCCCACTTCGTCATCTCGGACGAGCCGGTTTCTTTCGGACTACTGGCAAGAATGATGCGCGATCACTGCAAGACGCCCAATGCGCTGTTTCTTGACGGCACGGTGTCTTCGCTCTGGGACCCAGCGACAGGGCGCCTGGATGCCCAGTTTCCACTCGGCCCCTTGATCGTAGTCGAGAAAGCGACGAAAGGCGTCCCATGATCCTCGTCATCGACAATTACGACAGCTTCACCTGGAACCTCGTCCATTACGTGATGGAACTGGGGGCCGAGGTGGAAGTGGTGCGCAACGATGCGCTTTCGGCCGCGCAGGCGATTGCCAGCGGGGCGCAAGGCTTCCTGCTTTCGCCCGGGCCGTGCACGCCGAACGAAGCCGGGATCAGCCTTGACTTGGTCGGCGCGGCGGCGGATGCGGGCAAGCCTTTGCTGGGCGTGTGCCTGGGCCACCAGTCGATCGGCCAGCATTTCGGCGGCAAGGTGGTGCGCGGCGGGCTGATGCACGGCAAGACCAGCCCGGTCACGCATGACAGCACCGGCGTGTTCGCGGGGCTGCCCTCCCCCTTCACTGCCACCCGCTATCACTCGCTGATCGTCGAGGATATTCCCGATGCGCTGGTGGTCAACGCCCGGTCGGACGATGGCCATGTGATGGGCTTTCGTCACGCCAGCCTGCCGATCCACGGCGTCCAGTTCCACCCGGAAAGCATCGCCACCGAGCACGGCCACGCTATGCTGGCCAACTGGCTGACGCTGTGCGGCATCGATGCGAGGCTGCCCGAACGGCTGCGCGCATGACGGTGCTGCCCGATCCGCTGCACCCGCTGGAAGAGGACGAGGCCGAATTCCTGTTCGGCGCGATCCTTGACGGCAAGGTGGGCGAAGAATCGATCAAATCGTTCCTGATCGGCCTGTCCGACCGGGGAGAGACGGCGGGCGAAATCGCCGGCGCGGCGCGGGCCATGCGCGCGCGGATGATCCCGATCACCGCACCGTCGGGCGCGATCGACGTGTGCGGCACCGGCGGCGATGGCCACCATACGCTGAACGTCTCCACCGCCGTCAGCCTGGTCGTCGCGGCATGCGAGGTGCCCGTCGCCAAGCACGGCAACCGCGCCGCCAGTTCCAAGGCGGGCGCGGCCGATACCCTCGAAGCGCTGGGCCTGAACCTCGATCGCGCCGCCGAAACGGCGGAAGCGACGCTGGGCGATCTCGGCATCTGCTTCCTGTTCGCGGCCCGGCATCACCCGGCGATGGGGCGGCTGATGCCGGTGCGCAGGGCGATCGGCCGGCGCACGATCTTCAACCTCATGGGCCCCCTCGCCAATCCCGCCGGAGTGCGCCGCCAGTTGGTCGGCATCGCCCGCCCGGCCTATGTCCCGATCTATGCCGATGCCCTGGCGCGGCTGGGGACCGACCATGCGATGGTGGTATCGGGGGACGAAGGGCTGGACGAGCTGAGCCTCGCCGGCGGCAACGAAATGACCGAAGTGCGCGGGCGCGAACTGTCGTTGCGCCGCGTCACCCCGGCGGACGCCGGCCTGCCGTTTCATCCGGTGGAGGCGATCCGGGGCGGCGATCCCGCCTGGAACGCCGCCGCGCTGCGCCGCCTGCTGCTGGGCGAACATGGCCCCTACCGTGACGCCGTGCTGTTCAACGCCGCCGCCGCGCTGATGGTGGCCGGAGCCGCCGAAAGCTGGGCGGAAGGGGTTGAGGAAGCGGCCGAAGCGATCGACAAGGGACTTGCCAATACCCTGCTCGACTGCTGGATCGCGACGACGCGCGCGACCGCATGACCGGAACCCTGACGATGACCGACAAGCTCACCGAAATCTGCGAAACCAAGCGCGCCGAAGTGACCGCCCGGATGGGGCTGGCCACCATCGCCGATCTGGATGCGGAAGCCGCCCGGCACGATGCCCCGCGCGGGTTCGAAACGGCGCTGCGCCGCGCGGCGGGCGACGGTTACGCGCTGATCGCCGAAATCAAGAAGGCTTCGCCGTCCAAGGGGCTGATCCGCCCAGATTTCCGGCCTGCCGAACATGCCGTTGCTTATCAGCACGGCGGAGCGACCTGCCTCTCTGTCCTCACCGATGCGCCCTATTTCCAGGGGCACGAAGATTTCCTGATGGATGCCCGCGCCGCCTGTTCGCTGCCGGTGATCCGCAAGGACTTCATGATCGATCCCTGGCAGGTCGCCGAAGCGCGCGCGATCGGGGCCGATGCGATTCTCATCATCGTCGCCGCTCTCGACGATGCGCAAATGGCCGAGATCGAAGCGGCGGCGCTCGAACGCGGCATGGACTGCCTCGTGGAAGTCCACAATGAAGCCGAGATGGAGCGGGCCGCGCGCCTCAAATCCCGGCTGATCGGAGTCAACAACCGTGATCTCAAGCGCTTCGTTACCGATATCGGCACGACCGAGCGGCTGGCCCCGCTGGCTCCCGAAGGCACGCTGCTGGTCAGCGAAAGCGGGATCAATTCCCACGCTGATCTGGTCCGCCTGTCCGCCTGCGGCGCGCGCACGTTCCTGGTCGGCGAAGGCCTGATGCGCGAAGCCGATGTCGAAGCTGCCACCCGCCGGCTGCTGACCGGGGCATGAGCGCGCCCGCCTCCCGCGCCCCGGATATCACCGTGGTCGAGCCGATCGACTGGCCGATTGCTGATGCCTGGGCGCTGATCGGTACCTTTGGTGCGCTCGGCCGCTGGCACCCGCTGGTGACCGCGTGCGAGGTGATCGGTGACGGCATCGGCAGCGAACGGCGGGTGACGCTGGGCGACTGGCACGCGGTGGAGCGTCTGGAAGCGCTCGATCCCGATGCCCACATGCTCGAATACCTGATGACCGATTGCGCCAGGACGATCCTCATCGGCGTGCGCGGCCGGATGAAGCTGGATGCGGCAGGCCCCGATCGCTGCACCTTCACTTGGACCGCCTGGCTGCCCAACCCAGCACCCGAAGGGCTCGAAGAGTTCCTGCGCGGCTATTATCCGCAGCGCATTGCCCACTTGCGCGCCGCGCTCGATGCCTCGGCCGAGAGTCGCCAGGCATGACGCCGTCCCTCACCCATATCGATGCGCAGGGCACTGCCCGCATGGTCGACGTTGGCGAAAAGGCGCAGACGCAGCGCGTGGCGGTGGCGAGCGGCCGGATCACGATGTCCGCCGCCGCGCTGGCCGCCGTGCGCGCCGGCGATGCCCCCAAGGGCGATGTGCTGGGCACGGCGCGCATCGCCGGCATCATGGGCGGCAAGCGCACCGCCGATCTCATCCCGATGTGCCACCCGCTGCCTATCGATGCGATCAACGTGGAATTTGCCTTCGAGGATGACGGCATCCGGGTTACCGCCACCGCCTCGCTGAACGGCAAGACCGGTGTGGAAATGGAAGCATTGACAGCAACTTCCATCGCCCTTTTGACAATTTATGACATGGCCAAGGCGCTCGACAAGGGCATGGTCATCAACCAGGTCCGGCTGATCGAAAAGCGCGGCGGCAAATCCGGCCACTGGCGCGCCGGAGACGCGGCCTGATGGCGCGATCGCCGCTGCTGGCGCTGGAGGAGGCGCAAGCCCGCCTGCTGGCGCTGGCCGCGCCGCTGCAGATCGAGCGGGTGGATGTCGACAGCGCGCTCGGCCGGTTCCTCGCCGAACCGCTGCTGGCGCGCCGGACCCAGCCTGCCGCCGACCTGTCTGCCATGGACGGCTATGCGGTAACCCGGCACGACATGGCAGGCCCATGGCGTGTGATCGGCGAAAGCGCCGCCGGCCACCCCTTTCCGCACAGCGTCGAACCCGGACAGGCGGTGCGCATATCAACCGGTGCGCTGATCCCGGAAGGCGCGGGCGCTGTGGTCCTCCAGGAAGACCTTTCGCGCGAGGACGAGACCGTCCGCCTGACCGGGACGCCGCCGGACCCCCCGCATCGCCATATCCGCCGCTGCGGGATGGACTTCTGCGCCGGTGACGCGGTGCTGGACGCCGGCACGCCGGTCGGCCCGGCCCAGATCGCGCTCGCGCTGTCGGCCGGACACCGCCACATCCCGGTGACGCGCCGGCCGACGCTGGCCATCGTCGATAGCGGGGACGAACTGGCCGTCGATCCGGAAAGCTGCGCCCGCCACCAGATCCCCGCCAGCAACGGGCCGATGCTCGATGCGCTGGTGCGCTCGCTGCCGGTCGACACGCGGCGGCTCGGCCCGGTCCCCGACCGGCTTGATACGCTGATCGCGGCGTTCGAGGCGGCGGCGGACGTCGATGTCATCGTCACCAGCGGCGGTGCTTCAGTGGGCGATCACGACCTTATCCGCCCCGCGCTTGAAGCCTGGGGCGCAACGCTCGGTTTCTGGCGGGTCGGCATCAAGCCGGGCAAGCCGATCCTTGTCGCCGAACGCGCGGTGGGCGGGCATCGGCAGCTTGTGGTGGGCCTGCCGGGCAACCCGGTGTCCGGCTTCGTCACCGGCTACCTGTTCCTGCTGCCGCTACTGCGCAAGCTGATGGGGGCGGCGCAACCGCTGCCGCGCACGATCGCCACCCGCGCCGCCGCGCCGATGCCGGCAACCGGCAGCCGCCGCGAATTTGTTCGTGCGGTCTGGGACGGGGACAGCGCCACCCCGGTCAACGTCCAGGACAGCGGCGCGCTGGCCGCGCTCTCGGCCAGCAATGCGCTGATCGATCGCCCGGCGCATGCCCCCGCCATCCTCGTCGGAGACCCGGTCAGGATATTCCTGCTTCAAAATGGCGGTATTGCTTGACCTTAGCTTGTTCGTTGCCTAATTGTTCTGGCAATGTTCGCTCCACATGGAACATGGCGGCGAACGGTACCAGGAAGGGCGGCGAAGATGTTGACGCGCAAGCAGCACGAATTGCTCCGGTTCATTCAGGTCCGGCTTGAAGACAGCGGCATCTCGCCCAGTTTCGAAGAGATGAAGGAAGCGCTCGATCTCAAGAGCAAGTCCGGCGTCCACCGGCTGATTTCGGCGCTGGAAGAACGCGGCTTCATCCGCCGCCTGCCCAACCGCGCGCGCGCACTCGAAGTGTTGCGCCAGCCCGAAGATGCGGACCCGCGGCCCGCGCCCGCCGTCGCCGCAACGGCCCCCGCCGCATTGCGTGCCCCTGCCGGTGCCCCGCCCGCCCCCGCGAACGACGTGATCGAACTGCCGCTCCACGGCCGCATCGCCGCCGGCGTCCCGATCGAAGCGCTGGAAGGCCAGTCCACTTTGCCCGTTCCCGCTGCGCTGCTTGGCTCGGGCGAACACTATGCGCTCGAAGTTTCCGGCGATTCGATGATCGAAGCGGGCATTCTGGACGGCGATTTCGCCCTCGTGAAACGCACCAGCACCGCCCGCGACGGCGAAATCGTCGTAGCGCTGGTGCGCGGCGAGGAAGCCACGCTAAAATACCTGCGCCGCGAAGACGGCATGATTCGTCTGGACCCCGCCAACGCCGCTTACGAACCGCAGTTCTACGGCGCTGACGAGGTGGAAGTTCAGGGCAAGCTGGCCGGTCTCCTGCGCCGCTACCACTGACGGGCGCGGGCCGCTGGTGCCAGGGCGCGATAGTGCTGCGGCGTCTCAGCGGACCTTGGCGATCGCCATCCCGTGCTGGCGCGCCGCGTCCTTGGTGGATTCCTCGGTGCGGTTGAGCGCCTTGGCGATCTCCTTCAGCCCCTTGCCTTTGGCGGCAAGGGCCTGAAGCTTTTGCAGCTCGTCGGACTTCCACGGCTGCTTGTGCTTGGCGACCTTGTCGCTCATCAGAACGGGACCTCGTCTTCGCTGACTTCGGCGGCTTTCACCGCTTTCTTCGCAGCAGGCTTCTTCGCCGCAGCCTTCTTCGGGGCGGCATCCTTCTTCACCGGAGCCTTCTTGGCCGGAGCCTTCTTCTTGCCCTTTGCCGGGCCCTTGGCCGCCTTCTCGTCGATCAGGCGGATCGCTTCCTCTGCGCTCAGGTCCTCGGGCTTGACCGCACGCGGGAGGGTGGCGTTCGTGGTGCCGTCAGTCACATAAGGGCCGAACCGGCCGGCCATGACCTTCATCTCCGCCCCGCTGGTGGGATGCGCGCCCAGCACCTTGATCGGCTCGGCCTTGGCCCGAGCCCCGCGCCCGCCGCCGTTTGCCGCCTCGGCCAGCAGCGATACCGCCGCGTTCATGCCGGTTTCGAACACGTCCGCGGTGGTGCGCAGCCGCGCATACTTGCCATCGTGCATGAGGTACGGGCCGTAACGCCCGATGTTCGATACGATTTCAAGCCCGGTTTCGGGGTGGACGCCAACCGCCCGGGGCAGGCCTAGCAGCTTGATCGCCCATTCCAGCGTCAGGTCCCCGATGTCCTTGGGGATCGACGCGCGCTTGGCATCCTTGCCTTCGCCCAGTTGCACGTAAGGGCCGAAACGCCCGGCCTTGCGGGTGATTTCCAGACCGGTGGCCGGGTCCTTGCCCAGTCCCTCGTCCTCGCTGCCCTCGCCATTCTCGCCGCCGGGCTGCGCGAACTTGCGGGTGTATTTGCACTCGGGATAGTTGGAACACGCCACGAACGCGCCATAGCGCCCGCCGCGCAGCGACAGCCGCCCCGCCTGGCACTTCGGGCAGACGCGCGGATCGGTGCCGTCGGCCTTGGCCGGAAATAGGTAATCAGACAGGAATTCGTCCAGCGCCTCGGTCACTTCCGAAGGCTTCTTCTCCATCACCTCGTCGGACTTGGGCTTGAAATCGCGCCAGAACGCCTCGAGCACTGCCTTCCAAGCCGCCCGCCCGCCGGAGACGTCATCCAGCTCGTCCTCCATCCCGGCGGTGAACTCGTAAGCCACATAGCGGTCGAAGAACCGTTCCAGAAACGATGTCAAAAGCCGCCCAGATTCTTCTGCAAAAAAACGATTTTTTTCCGTCCGCACATAGTTGCGGTCCTTCAGGACCTGGATCGTCGCGGCATACGTCGAAGGCCGGCCGATACCCAGCTCCTCCAGCCGCTTGACCAGACTCGCCTCGGAATAGCGCGGCGGCGGCTGGGTGAAGTGCTGCTCAGCCGTAACCGCCTTCTTGGCAGGCATGTCGCCCGCCTTCATCGCCGGCAGCAGGCCGCCGTCCTCTTCATCGCCCTTGTTATCCCGCCCTTCCTCATAGACCGCGAGGAAGCCGGGGAACTTCACCACCTGCCCGGTGGCGCGCAGTTCGTTGCGCCCGGTCGCATCGCGCAAAGTCACGGTCGTGCGCTCCAGCGCGGCAGAGGCCATCTGGCTGGCCATCGCCCGCTTGAACACCAGATCGTACAGCCGGGCCTCGTCGCCCGAGCCGAAGTGATCACGGCTGAACTCGGTCGGCCGGATCGCCTCGTGCGCTTCCTGCGCGTTCTTCGCTTTGGTTTCGTAGTGGCGGGGCTTTTCGGGCAGGTAGTGGCCCGAGAACCGCTCGGTGATCGCGACGCGACAGGCGGAGACGGCGCTGGGGTCCATCTGGACGCCGTCCGTGCGCATGTAGGTGATCGCCCCCGCCTCATACAGGGTCTGCGCCACGCGCATCGTCTGGCTGGCGGAAAAACCAAGCTTTCGCGCGGCTTCCTGCTGCAGGGTCGAGGTGGTGAACGGCGGTTGCGGGTTGCGGCGATGCGGCTTGGTCTCGACGCCTTCGACCCGGAACGCGCCCTGCTCCACCGCCGCCTTGGCGCGCATGGCCACGCCTTCCTCACCCAGGCTCAGCTTATCGAGCTTGGAGCCTTCGAAGGTGACGAGGCGGGCGGTGAAATCGGTACCGTCATGCGCCATCTGGGCGGCCACGGACCAGTATTCCTGCGGCCGGAACGCTTCGATCTCACGCTCGCGATCGACGATCAGGCGCAGCGCCACCGACTGCACCCGTCCGGCCGACTTGGCACCTGGGAGCTTGCGCCAGAGCACCGGCGACAGCGTAAAGCCGAACAGGTAATCGAGCGCGCGGCGCGCCAGATAGGCGTCGATCAGGTCCTGATCCAGCTCGCGCGGGGCCTGCATCGCCTTGGTCACCGTATCCTTGGTGATGGCGTTGAAGGTGACCCGCTGGACGTCCTTGGGCAGCGCCCGGCGCTTGCGCAGCAGTTCCTGCACATGCCACGAAATCGCCTCACCCTCGCGATCAGGGTCAGTGGCGAGGATCAGGCGATCGGCATCCTTGGCGGCATCGGCGATCGCCTTCACCTGGCGCTGCTTGTCGCCGTACAGCTCCCAGTCCATCGCGAAATCCTCGTCCGGGCGGACGGACCCGTCCTTGGGCGGCAGATCGCGCACGTGGCCATAGCTGGCGAGGACCTTGTAGTCCTTGCCCAGGTATTTCTCGATGGTCTTGGCCTTGGCCGGAGATTCGACGATGACGAGTTGCATTGGTGTAAAATCTGTCCTCTCGCGTGCACGCACGCATACACATACGCACAGGGTGGGCGGTAGCGGCGGATGGCGTCAAGAGGGATCGGCTCAGGCGAAGATCGTGCGCAATGGGCCCATGGAGCCGATCAACTGGCGATAGATGGCGACGGAAAGTACGGCCGAGACGGTCGTGACGAGATCGCCGACGCATTCGGTGATGACCGTCTGCGCGATCGATTCCGTGCCGAACAGGACGCCTCCCACAGCGCCAAGTGCCACTACGGCAAGAACCACTGCGAGGATTGCCAGGGTGTAGACCAGAACCAGCATCCAGCCGCATTTGCGCGTCGCTTCCCAGCTCGCGCCCAAGGCTTCGCGCGCGCGCAGGTTGCGGGTCAGGACGAGACAACCCGCCATCGACCAGCATGACATGAGGAACAGTCCGGGCACGATCAGCAAGACAAGCCCCAGCAGCACCCCCAGCCCGTTGAGGATCGATGAGCGGAAATAAGCGCCAAGCGTGCCTTCCTCCTCGATCAGGTTCTCCCCCCGTAGGATGTGGCGCAGTACGGCGAAAGTCACAAAGAACGCCGCGATGTTGGTGACCGATTGCGTGGCCCGATCGGTCGAGATCAGGACCAGTCCGACACCGGCCACGGCCAGACCGGCCGCCGCGCCCAGCACGATCCCCGCATAGCGGCCGAACAGTTCAATGAAATCCGTGATCAGCGGGCCGATCTCGATCTGCCGTGCGTTGTCTTCCATGCCCGTCCCCTTTGCTGCTGCCCTAGCCCGAAAGGCTTACCCTGCCCCCGGCATGGCGCACCACTCTGCCCGCCAGTTCCAGTTCCAGCAAGGCCAGTTGCACCGCCGCCGCGCCGCTGCCCGATTGGCGGATCAGTTCGTCCACCGATACCGGGGCGGTGGTGAGCAACGCGGCGATATCGGCCGGTTCGGCCTCCTCCATTTCCGCCGCATCCCAGAGCGGCGCTTCCTCGCGGAAGGTGGATCGCGGAACGCCGTCAAACCCGCACAGCAGTTCGATCACATCGGCCGGGCTCTGCACCAGCACGGCACCGTCACGGATCAACTGATTGCAGCCGTGCGAGCGCGGATCGAGCGGGCTGCCGGGGACCGCCATGACTTCGCGCCCCATCTCCCCCGCCAGCCTTGCGGTGATCAGCGATCCGGAGCGCGGCGCTGCCTCGACCACCAGCGTTCCGGCCGCCAGCCCGGCGATGATGCGGTTGCGCGCCGGGAAGTGGCGGGCCAGCGGCTCGGTTCCGGGGGGCTGTTCGGCGAACAGCAGGCCCTCCTGCGCCACGCGCTCCTGCAGGGCGGCGTGTTCGGGGGGATAGGCGATGTCGATCCCGCTGGCGATCACGCCGATCGTGCCGCCACCGCCCGCCAGCGCACCTTCGTGCGCCGCGCCGTCGATCCCCCGCGCCAGGCCCGAGACCACGGTGTAGCCCTCTGCCGCCAGTGCGTGCGCGAAATCGCGCGCCAGCCGCACCGCCGCTGCCGAGGCGTTGCGCGCGCCGACCATGGCGAGGCACGGCCGTACCGCCAGCGCCGGATCGCCCCGCATCGTCAGGATCGGCGGTGCGCCTTCCGCGCCGCGCAGCAGGGCCGGATAGTCTGCCGAATCGTGAAACAGGTAACGCGCGCCGGTCTTGCGCAGCGCCGCGATTTCATCGTGCACGCGGCCTTCGGCGGCGATCCGGTAAGGCTTGCCACCCCGCCCGGCCAGATCGGGCAGCGCATCGAGCGCGGCAATTGCGGTACCGAACCGGGCCAGCAACTGGCGGTACGATACCGGGCCGATGTTCGGCGAGCGCAGTAGGCGGATGCGGGCGAAGGCTTCCGCCTGCGAAAGGTCTGCCGCTGCCCCGCTGCCCATGAGCCGCTTCAGCCCTTGCCGCCGATGCGCGGCTCCGTACCGTTGCGCAGCCGGGCGATGTTTTCACGGTGCTTGAAGACGACCAGCGCCGCGAGGATGGTGAGCGCGACTGCTTCGATCGGCAGGCCAAAGGCGAAGGCGGCCAGCGGCGCGCCGATCGCCGCGCTCATCCCGCCGAGCGAGGATATCCGGCTGATCGCCAGCACGCCGATCCACAATACGGCGTAGACCAGCCCCACCGGCCAGGCGAGGCCAAAGCACACCCCCGCCAGCGTCGCCACGCCCTTGCCGCCGCGAAACTTGAGCCACACCGGGTAGCAGTGGCCGATCACCGCACCGAGCGCGCCATAGACGCCAAGGCCGGGCCAGATCGCATCTGCCAGCACCACCGCGACCAGGCCCTTGGCCAGATCGAGCAGCAGCGTGGCGGCGGCGAGCCCCTTGCGCCCGGTGCGCAGCACATTGGTGGCCCCGATATTGCCCGAGCCGATCGTGCGCAGATCGCCCGCGCCGGCGATCCGGGTAAGAATGATGCCGAAGGGCACGGAACCCAGCGCATAGCCGGCCATCAGGGCGAATATCCAGTCCATCGCCAAAGGCCTTAGCGGCTTCCTGCAGCGACGCGAAGCACGTTTACCGCCATCTCCGCGCCTTTCCTCGCCGATGATGGTTGCCCAAGCCCCGCCGCCCCCGCTAACGCAAGGACAGTTCAGGATTTCGAGCATGACCAGCGCCCCCGACCCCGCCCAAACCCTCGCTCACGCAGTCGATCCGGCGGCACCGATCCTGCTATTCGATTCGGGCGTGGGCGGGTTCACGGTGCTGGAGGAAGTGCGCAAGGTTCTGCCCGATGCCCCGATCCTCTATGCCGCCGACACCGCCGGGCTGCCCTATGGTGCCAAGACCGAGGCGCAGATCGCCGCGCGGGTTGCCGGGCTGCTGGGGCGGCTGACCGAACGCTATCGGCCCCGGTTGGTATGCATCGCCTGCAACACCGCCTCGACCATCGCGCTGGGCATGGTGCGCGAAGTGCTGGAGGTGCCTATCGTCGGCACCGTCCCGGCTATCAAGCCGGCAGCGGCGCTGACCCGTAGCGGCGTGATCGGCCTGCTCGGCACCGAGGCAACTATCCGCCAGGCCTATGTCGATCGGCTGGAGCACGAATTCGCCGCCGGCAAGCGCCTGCTGCGCCACGGCGCGCCCGAACTGGTGGAAGCGGCGGAGGCGAAGCTGCGCGGCCAACCGTTCGATGCCGGTGCCGTGGTCCGCGCCGCCGAAGCGCTGCGCTCGATGCCCGATGGTGACAGGATCGACACGGTGGTCCTCGCCTGCACCCACTTCCCGCTGCTGGAGCCGGAACTGGCGCAGGCATTCGGGCCCGATGTCCGCTTCGTCCACGGCGCGGCAGGGATCGCGCGCCAGATCGCCCGTCTCACAGCGGGACAGGAATATGCTCGCCAGAGCGATGACCTCGCGCTATTTACCGGGTCCGGGAACGCACCGGACGCCTACGCTAAAGCATTGCGGCGTTACGGTTTTGCAAAGGGCGAGGTGTTTTGACGCGACGGCTTAATCTGCTGCTGCTGGTCTTTATCGCGACAATCGGATTTCCGTTCTACTGGTACTTCCTGGACAACGGCCTCGGCACGGCACACCCGCGGCCGCTGACCATGGCGCAGTTGCGCGAACTGGCGGCATCGCTGCCGGGCGAACCGCCGCTGGAACTGCGACACGAAATGCTCGGCTATCGGCTGACGATGCGCAACCTGACCGAGGCCGGCGGTGGCGTCCGCGATACGCGCACCTCACTGCGCGCGTACCAGGTCAGGCTGACCGATGGCCGGACCATCGCCATCGGGCGCGGCATCGGTGCCAAGCGCGCCCGCAAGACCGATCTCCTCGGCTATGATCCCGACGCACAGCATCGGGTGGATGAAGCGGTCCGCCGTGCCAGCATCCACTTGCTGCTCTCCCCCGCCCCCGAAAGCGAGGGCGACCGGCCGGACGAACCGCGCGACGCCCCTTTCCCCCGGGCTATCGCGCCCGGCGTGGTGGTGATCCCGCTCGACGATGTCGCGCCCGGCATGGCGATGGTCTATCTGCGGATGGCCGATCAGCGCGAATTCCTGCTGACCGGCGATGTTGCGCCGGTACGGGCTAACTGGCGCGATCTGCGGCCCCCGGCGCGCTATGCGACCGCGACCGTGCACGATTTCAATCGTGATGCGCAGATCGGTTGGTTGATGACGATCAATGCACTGCACCGCGAAGCCCCCCACATGACCATCGTGGAAGGACGCGACCCCAGCGTGATTCCCCAGGCACCCAGAGGCTTTGCTCCGTAAAGGGGCTTTGCTCCGTAGTCATACCAATGACTAGTAGCTGGCAATGAAACGCCTGATACTGTAGAGGCCCCCCGACCGGTTCGGGCAAGGCGAGACGTTTGGATCAACCCGGCCCCATACGGGACAGGCAGCGCAGGACAGAGCCTTTCGTGAAGTACGACCAGATATTTGACCAGGCGATCGAGCGGCTTCATTCCGAAGGGCGCTACCGCGTATTCATCGACATCCTGCGCAACAAGGGTGCCTACCCTAACGCGCGCTGCTTCGCCGGCCATAACGGGCCGAAGCCGATCACGGTATGGTGCTCGAACGATTACCTGGCGATGGGCCAGCATCCCAAGGTGATCGAGGCGATGGAATCGGCGTTGCACGATGTCGGCGCGGGTTCGGGCGGCACCCGCAATATCGGCGGCAACACGCACTATCACCTCGAACTGGAACGCGAACTGGCCGATCTGCACGGCAAGGATGGCGCGCTGCTGTTCACCTCCGGGTATGTCTCGAACGACGCCACGCTGTCGACGCTGGCCAAGCTGCTGCCCGGCTGCATCATCTTCTCGGACGAACTCAACCACGCCTCGATGATTGCCGGCATCCGCAATTCGGGCTGCGACAAGCTGGTGTTCCGCCACAACGATCTCGACCATCTCGAAGAGCTGCTGGCGGCCGCAGACCCGGCGCTGCCCAAGCTCATCGCATTCGAATCGGTCTATTCGATGGACGGCGATGTCGCCCCGATCCATGCGATCTGCGACCTGGCGGACAAGTACAACGCGCTGACCTATATCGATGAAGTCCACGCGGTCGGCATGTACGGCCCGCGCGGCGGCGGCATCACCGATCGTGACGAAGCGGCCCACCGCATCGACATCATCGAAGGCACGCTGGGCAAGGCTTTCGGGGTGATGGGCGGGTACATCGCCGCCGACACCCGGATCATCGACTGCATCCGGTCCTATGCCCCCGGCTTCATCTTCACCACCTCGCTTTCGCCGGTGCTGGTCGCGGGCGTGCTCGCCTCGGTCAAGCACCTTAAGGCATCCAGCGTCGAACGTGAGGGCCAGCAGGCCTCCGCCGCCCTGCTCAAGCGCCTGTTCCGCGAGGCCGGGCTGCCGGTGATGGATTCGACCACGCATATCGTGCCGCTGATGGTGGGCGATCCGGTCAAGGCGAAGAAGATCAGCGACATTCTGCTCGCCGAATACGGTGCCTATGTGCAGCCGATCAACTTCCCCACCGTCCCGCGCGGGACCGAGCGTCTGCGTTTCACTCCCGGTCCCGCCCACACCGAAGAGATGATGCGCGACCTGACGCGCGCGCTGGTGGAAATCTGGGACCGGATGGAACTGCGGGTAGCCGCCTGACCGGCGCGAGGCGCTTGCCCGGCGGGCCATGTTGTGCGCAGGGATGAGGCGATGGCGCTCATCCTGTTCAACAAGCCCTACGACGTCCTGTCGCAGTTCACCGACGTCCGCTCGCCCAGCCCGCGCGCGACGTTATCCGACTATATCGACCGGCCCGGCGTCTACCCCGCCGGCCGGCTCGACCGGGACAGCGAAGGGCTCCTGCTCCTGACCGATGACGGGCGGCTGCAGGCGCGCATCGCCGATCCACGCTTCAAACTGCCGAAATGCTATCTTGTCCAGGTCGAAGGCGAGCCGGACGAGGCTGCGCTGGCGGCGCTGCGCAAGGGCGTCCGGTTGAACGACGGCCTGACACGCCCTGCCCGCGCCGAACGGATCGATCCGCCCGCGCTGTGGCCGCGCCAGCCGCCGGTGCGGTTCCGCAAGTCAGTGCCCGATTGCTGGGTGCGCCTGACGATCAGCGAAGGCCGCAACCGCCAGGTCCGGCGGATGACTGCCGCCATCGGCCACCCGACGCTGCGCCTGGTCCGCTGGAGCGTGGGCAACTGGACACTGGACGGGATCCCACCCGGCCAGTGGGACGAAATTTCACCGGCAACCGGCTGATCGGCGCAACCACCTTCGTCAGCTTCCGTTCATACGACAACGCGCCTTTGCAGGCTGAACTCGCGGGGATAGACACGCATGCTTCGCTGGTTTCGCAGCCGCTACCTGGACGTCCTGGGCAGCATCTACATCTATAACGAACATCGCGGCTATACCGCGCTCGATCGCGTGCTCGATGCCGTGCGCCGTCGGTCGCCGGACGATGCCCACCTGATCGGCCTGATCGCCCGCCATCGTGCCGACGAACGCAAGCATTACGTGATGTTCAAGCGCTGGTTTGAACGGCGCGGGACCATGCCGATGAAGCTTGACCGCACCTTCGGCCATATCGACCGGTTCATCGAGATCATGTTCCGCCGCACCATCGACCGCCTCGACACGCAGGCGGTGGTCGATCGCGACGATCTTTTCGAGCGCCTGTGCCGCGTCATCTCGCTGACCGAGCAGCGCGGGTATCGCCAGGTAGAAATCCTTCTGGGCAACGCCATGGTCCGGTCCGACAGCACGCTGACCCGCATCTTCGAGGTCATCCATCGCGACGAACCCAGCCACTGGGCCCCTTATGAAGGCTGGCTGCGCGATCACGGCCGGCGGCCTACCCGCTGGTGGGAGCGCGCGATCGACGGGTTCGTCCATTCCGAACTGCTGTTCCTGAAGCTGCCGTTCCTGTTCCTCAACCCGTGGATCGCCCGGCGCGAGGACTGGGCCGATGCCGGGGAAACCCAGCCTGCAGACCTGATGCCTGCGGCCTTTCCCGGCTGACCATGGCCAACGGGGGGGATGCAGAACCGGCCGCCGGCCTGCTGCGCCGGGTATGGAGCCGCCCGGTCGGCGCGATGCTGGCCCGCAACACCGTGGTCAGCACCTTTGCCTTCATCGTCGGTCTGGCCGTGCTGTGGGTGCTGGTTCACCTGGCGCGGGCCGACAAGGTGGTTTCAGCCGGGGTCAGCTTCGTCACCGCCAACACCCTGCACTATGCGCTGGGGCGGAGCTGGATCTTCGCCGGGACCCAGCGCGCGCTGCATACGGGGTATGCGCTGTTCCTCGTCAATTCGGGCATCGGGCTGGCAATCACGCTGGCGCTGTTCGCGCTGATGGTGGAAGGGGCGGGGGTGAATTACCTGGTGGCGCGGGTGCTGGTTTCGGTGGTGGCGGGGCTGGTCATGTTCCTCCTCAACGCCACGGTCAACTTCCGCCGCGTCTGAGCCGAACCGATCATGCGGATCGCGCTGTTTTCCGGCAATTACAACTACCTGCGCGAAGGTGCCAACATGGCGCTGAACCGGCTGGTGCGCTATCTGGAGGATAGCGGCTGCACGGTCCGGGTCTATTCGCCGGTCACCGCCACCCCGGCGTTCGAACCGGCGGGGACGCTGATCCCGGTCGCTTCCGTGCCCTTGCCGGTGCGCAGCGAGTTCCGGCTGGCGCTGGGCCTGCCCCGCGCGATCCGGCAGGACCTGCGCGCCTTCGCGCCCGACTTGGTGCACCTCTCCACGCCCGACATCCTCGGCACCCGCGCCCAGACCTTCGCGCTCGGCCTTGGCGTCCCGGTCGTCGCCAGCCAGCACACCCGGTTCGAGACGTACCTCGCCTACTACCGGCTGGAGGCCTTGCGGCCGCTGCTGGAAAGGCACCTGCGGCGCTTTTACCGCCGCTGCGACCACGTGCTGGTGCCGACCGCCGCGCTGGCCGAGGATATGGCGCACCTGCGGGGCGACCGCCGGGTTTCGGTGTGGAGCCGGGGCATCGACACGGCGCTGTTCCATCCCGGTCGCCGCGACATGGACTGGCGCCGCGCACTGGGGATCGCCGATGACGAGACGGTGGCGCTGTTCTTCGGGCGGCTGGTGCTGGAAAAGGGCATCGCCACGTATGTCGATACTGTCGCGCGGCTGACGCGGGCCGGGCACAAGGTTCGCGCGCTGGCGATCGGCGAAGGACCGGCGCGCGCGCTGTTCGCCGACCTGCCGGGCGCGGTGCTGACCGGCCACCTCGACGGCGAACCGCTGGCCCGCGCGGTGGCGAGCGCCGACCTGCTGATCCACCCCAGCACCACCGAAGCGTTCGGCAACGTGGTGACCGAGGCGATGGCCTGCGGGCTGGTCCCGGTCTGCGCCGAAGCGCAAAGCGCGCGGGCGATAGTGACGCCGAGCCACGACGGCCTGATCTGCCCGGCCGGCGACGCGGCAGCCTTCGCCGACGCCACCGCCGCGCTGATCACCGACCCGCCACGCCGCGCCGCCATGGCGCAGGCGGCACTGGCAACGAGCCGCCGCTACACCTGGGACGCCGCCTCGCACAGCGTGCTGGAAGCCTATCGTTCACTGCTGGCGCGCTGATACCAAGCCGGAATGATCATGCCCTACTCCTCCCCCTTGAGGGGGAGGTCGGGTGGGGGTGTACCGACGCCAAGGCAGACGCTCAGCTTCGCCTCGCTCCCCCGTCGGGGCCAGGGCAATCGCATAGGACGAGTTTACCCGCAGCTTCGTCATGCTGAACTTTGTTTCAGCATCCATGGCGCGGTTTGCCCCACCGTCGAATAGGGCATGGTCCCAGCGTCCAGCGCCTTTCAACGTCCCGGTCTGAGGCACGATGGACCCTGAAACAAGTTCAGGGTGACCAATACGGAAAGGCAATTTCCTATGCGATTGCCCCGCCGTCGGGGAGGGGAGATGAGTCACATTCAGCGTATGTCGGTATAAGCGTGTCGGAGCGGCGAAGTTTACAAAGGTTACACCGTGTAACTTTCGAAAATGGCGATTTATGATTTAAAATCAACGATTTGATAAGGTTTTGCGAAAGTTACACTTGTCGGTGGAAATTCACGTGATCGGGCGGAAGACGATGGGAAAGAGCATTGCTTTGACGCAAGGCCACGATATCGCAAAGGTGGGCGTGTAGGAAAGTTGGCGGGCGGTTTAGGGGTTGAGTAAACTGCCACCGTAGCCCGGCACTCACCTCGGACACCCTTTTTGGGCGGAAGTCATAAGGGGGTTCGATAAACTGCAGCCGTAAATCTGAACTCAAAGTCCATGCCCACGCGTCAAACAAAGCGATGATTAGTCAAGCCCGCAACAGCCAAAAGGCTGAAAAGGAATTAAAGAAATTTTACTACTCGGATCAGTTGTATGAACCGCCGAAAATTGATTATAGATAAGGCCGTCATGGAGCAATGAGAGATTAAAAGCATGGCTACGAAGGCGGTGGGCACACCCGAGCATGCCAATGAAGCATCAGCTGGTTCGATGGAATTTAAGACCTTTAGAGCGGATGATCGAGGAAGCTTGGAGTTGGTCATCGCGTTTAGCGGGCCCGTCGGGTCGGGGGTGTCAACAGTATGTGATCAATTGAGCAATTTGCTGATTTCCGAATTCGGATACGAAACAAAATATATCAAGGTCAGTGATATAATTAGGGATCATGCGCACGAAATAGGGATGAATCTGTCAGACGTTAATAGCCCCACCGAACGCGTCGACCAATACCAGAGCGCAGGAAATAAACTCCGTAATAAAAAGATATCTTACCTCGCAGATCGCGTTATTGAAACGATAAATTTATTTCGTAGAGATAGTGGCGGGGTCTTGGTTCAAGAAAATGCGCCCGATATTGCGGTCAGAAAAAGAATTGTCTATATAGTGGATTCATTGAAGAATCCCGCTGAGGTCAAGCGGCTTCGACAAATATATGGCGACCTTTTCTGGCATATTTCCGTGTTCGCTCCGGAAAATATTAGAGAAAAACGCTTAGTCGATGGGGCCATAGATCAAAATTCTGTTAAGTATATTATGAATCGGGATGAGTATGAAGGGCCAAAAAATGGACAGCAGGTCAGCAAAACCGCTCACCTAGCAGATTATTTCATTAGAAATCATACCGACGTCGTTGATAATGTTAAGCCAGCGATTAAACGCTTCCTTGATGTCATATTTGGAACCAAACTTCACACTCCAACTCATGACGAAACAGGTATGATGAAGGCTGCCTCCGCCGCCACGAAGTCAGCCTGCATGTCACGGCAAGTTGGGGCGTCAATCTACAATAAGTCGCATGAGTTAATTGGTGTTGGATGGAATGACGTCCCTCGCTCCGGTGGGGGCCTATATTCTTCTGATCTAGAAGAATCTGACGATAAAAGATGCTATAAATGGGGCGGAAAAATTTGTCATAACGATGCTCGAAAGCATAAACTAGCCACCTCTATTGCAAAATCATTGACATCGGATGGCTCTAACGAAAGCGGCGTGCGTGATATAGTAGCGAAAGTTTCAGGTTCTGACGCTCGAAATCTTATTGAATTTTCAAGATCCGTTCACGCAGAGATGGAGGCAATAGTATCAGTTGCAAGAATCGGGAAAGGATCAACTGTTGAAAGTACGCTGTATACGACTACCTTCCCCTGCCATAATTGTGCCCGACACATAGTTGCGGCAGGCATCACTCGGGTTGTTTTTATCGAACCATACAGCAAGAGTTTGGCCCTCGATCTCCATTGGGACTCCATCACGCTGACAGATGAACCTAGGAAGGTCCATTTCATACAATATGAGGGTTTCGCCCCTCGTGCATCAATGCGGGTATTTTCGAGCCTTGGGAGAGAGCGGAAGGACGATGCAGGCAAGTTCATCGAAAAAGGTCGTCGTGATGCCGAACCGCTCTTCCTCCACCCACTTGATTCATATATGTCGAGCGAGGAACTGGTGATTCAGGAGTTGACCCAGTTGCAAGAGGGATAGCATGGCAAAAAATAAACTCAGAAGTCAGAATTCTGGCCAGTTTTCTATGCTGTTACCAATTCCTGGGGGAGCACGTTCGGTGCCGTCTGGAACAGTGAAGCCAGTTGAAGCGCCCCCTTCAGGGCTTGCCCAAGATCATCGTCAGGCTGCTCTTCGCAACTTAGAAAAGTCGGGCTTGATTATTAAACCCTGTAAACCAGCCTAGGCCAATCCTGCTACCTAGGAGGCATATGGATTATACCTCCGGCCGCAACAAATTCGAATCCCCATAGCTGTAGAACCGGTACCCCTCGCCGATCGCGTGCGCGTAAACCGCCTGCAGCCGTTCCAGCCCCATCAGCGCGCTCACCAGCATGAACAGCGTCGATTTCGGCAGGCGGAAGTGGTCATCAGGCCGTCGATCGCGCAGAAGCGGTAGCGGGGGGTGATGAAGATCGCGGTGTCGCCTTCGAAGGGTTCGATCGTGCCGTCCGGGGCGGCGGCGCTTTCGAGGAGGCCCTGGGCGGTGGTGCCGGCGGCGATGATGCGGCCGAGAGAATATAGCGGCGGGTCACTCCCGCTCCTGCGCCTCGATCGCCGCCAGATCGGCGTCGAGCCGCGCCATGAAGGCTTCGCCATCGCTGCCCTGCCCGGCGCGCAGCGAGGCCATTCCGGCCGCGATCTTGTCGCGCAGCGATGCCTTGTAGAGTTCCTGCATCTGGTCGCGCTCGTCCATCAACCGCAGCGCCTCGCGCACGACCTCGCTCGCCGACGTGTAGCGCCCTGCACTCACCTTCTGGTGGATCAGCGATTCGAGTTCAGGTGTCAGGCTGACATTCACGGCAGAGCTCCGGCATGATCGCCAGCCATGGTACCCTGATAACGATATTTAGCAAAGTTCGTTATCGGCTCCGCCTTCACGGCAACAGCAGCGAACTGTCCCCATAGCTGTAGAACCGATATCCCTCCCCGATCGCATGGGCATAGACCGCCTGCATCCGCTCCAGCCCCATCAGCGCGCTCACCAGCATGAACAGCGTCGATTTCGGCAGGTGGAAGTTGGTCATTAGGCCGTCGATCGCGCGGAAGCGGTAGCCGGGGGTGATGAAGATCGCGGTGTCGCCTTCGAAGGGGGCGATGGTGCCGTCCGGGGTGGCGGCGCTTTCGAGGAGGCGCAGGGCGGTGGTGCCGGCGGCGATGATGCGGCCGCCGGCGGCGCGGGCGGCGTTGAGGCGCTGGGCGGTATCGGCGTCGATCCGGCCCCATTCGGCGTGCATTTTGTGTTCGGCGGTATCCTCGGCCTTGACCGGCAGGAAGGTGCCGGCACCGACATGGAGGGTCAGCGTCTCGCGGCCGATGCCCGCCGCGTCGAGCGCGGCGATGAGGTCCGGGGTGAAATGGAGCGAGGCGGTGGGCGCGGCCACCGCGCCGTCGCGGGCGGCGAACATGGTCTGGTAATCGCTGCGGTCGGCCTCGTCGGTCGCGCGCTTGCCGGCGATGTAGGGGGGCAGCGGCATGCGCCCGGCGCGTTCGAGCAGGACTTCGACCGGCTCTTCACCGTGGAACGCGAGGGTGATGCTGCCGTCTTCGTGCCGCGCTTCGGCGGTGGCGGTGACGCCGGCGGGAAAGGCGATCTCGTCACCCTCCTTCAGCCGCTTGGCGTTGCGCACGAATGCCTGCCAGCGGCGCAGGTCCAGCCGCTTGTGTAGCGTGGCCCCGATCCGCGCCTGGCCGCGCGTGCCCTCAAGCTGGGCGGGGATGACCCGAGTATCGTTGAACACCAGCACATCGCCTGCGCGCAGCAGCGCGGGCAGATCGCGGACGTGGGCATCGCGCAAGGGGGCATCGCCGGCGGCCACCAGCATGCGCGCGGCATCGCGCGGGCGCACCGGGCGCAAGGCGATGCGCTCTGGCGGCAGGTCGAAGTCGAACAGGTCAACCCGCATCAGCGGAAGGTCCGGTTCAGTCCGACCTGGAATTGCTGAGCTGGCTGGCGGTGACCGGAGCCGCCGGAGCGACCGGAGCGGTCTGCGCCGGGGGAGCCGCCAGGTTCTGCGAAGCGAGCGAGGCCTGGACGATCTTCGTGGGGTCCGCCGGCGGTTCGCCGCGATGGATGGCATCGACGTATTGCATGCCCGCGATCACCCGGCCGAACACGGTATATTTGTGATCGAGCGCGAAGCGCGGATAGAATACGATGAAGAACTGGCTGTTCGCGCTGTTCGGTTCCGCCGTGCGCGCCATCGAAACCGTGCCGCGCAAGTGCGGCATGGCGTTGAATTCGGCCTGGAGATCGGGCAGCGGCGAACCGCCCTGCCCGGTGCCGGTGGGGTCGCCGGTCTGCGCCATGAAGCCGTCGATCACGCGGTGGAAGATCTGGCCGTTGTAGAACCCTTGCGACACCAGCGTCTTGATCCGCTCGACATGGTGGGGGGCCCATTCCGGCATCAGCCGGATCGCCACCCGGCCGCCGTTCGACAGATCGAGGATCAGCACGTTCTCGGGCTGGTGCGACTGGTCCGTGTCCACCACCGTCGGCAAGGCGGGCGCGGCGGGGGTGACCGGGGCCGGCGTCTTGTCCTTGGCGGCCAGCGCCGGGGCCATCAAACCGGTCGAGGCAAACAGGGCAGCAGCGGCAATCAGGCGAAATTTCATCTGCTTCTCTCAACCATGGTGCGCATCTTGATCGCAGCGCAGATAGAGCCAAGGCGCTGACGTGACAATGAACGGATTCATTAAGGTGTTTCGGCAGGCCGCCGCTCAGTAATCGCCCATCAGGCCGTTGGCCTCCACCCGCTCGACCACGTCCTTGCGGACCTCGGCGCTGACGAAGCGGGTGATATCGCCGCCGAACATGGCGATTTCCTTGACCAGCTTGGACGCGATCGGCTGCAGGCTGACGTCGGCCATCAGGAACACGGTCTCGATCTTGGGGTTGAGCTGCTGGTTCATGCCGGCCATCTGGTATTCGTATTCGAAGTCCGCGACCGCGCGCAGGCCGCGCACGATCACGTTCGCGCCCTGCTTTTCCGCGAACTTCATCAGCAGCGCGTTGAAGCCGACCACGCCGACGTTTTCGATGCCCATTTCGGCAACCTCGCGCTCGACCATGGCGATGCGTTCGGCCGGGGTGAACAGCGGGTTTTTCGACGGATTGGTGGTGACGCCGATGATCAGCCGGTCAACCAGCTTGGCACCGCGCCGGATGATATCGGCATGCCCTTTCGTGATCGGATCGAACGTGCCTGGATAGACACCGATCCGTTCCCCCCGCGGATTGCTCATCAATGGTCTCTTTCGACAATGAAGCGCGCCAACGCGCGCAGAAGATCCGCCTCGGCCCCGTGTTGCGCCAGGTGCGAGACCGCCTGATCGACCAGCGCGAACGCCTGATCGCGGGCGCGATCGGCCCCCAGCAGCGACACGAAGGTCTGCTTGCCCGCCGCCGCATCCTTGCCCACCGCCTTGCCGGCCAGCGCCGCATCGCCCTCGTGATCGATCAGGTCATCGACGATCTGGAAGGCAAGGCCGATATCGCGGGCATAGCCGCGCAGGTGCGTGCGACCTTCGGGCGGCAGCCGCCCCAGGATCGCCCCCATCTCCACCGCCGCGCCCAGCAGCGCCCCGGTCTTGAGCTGCTGCAGCCGGGTTACCGTCTGCAGATCGAAGGTGCGGGTTTCGGCGACGATATCCATCATCTGCCCGCCGGCCATGCCCTGAACCCCGCTGGCCGCCGCCAGCGTGCGCACCAGTTCGATCCGCACGAACGGATCGGCGCTGGTGGCGGGATCGGCGAGCAGGTCGAACGCCAGGGCGTGCAGCGAATCGCCCGCCAGCACCGCCGTCGCATCGTCGAACGCGACGTGGACGGTGGCCTTGCCGTGCCGCAGGGCATCGTCATCCATGCAGGGCAGATCGTCATGGACCAGCGAATAGACGTGGATCGCCTCGATCGCCGCGCCCACGCGCAGCGCGCTTTCGCGGCCGACGCCGAACATTTCCGCCGTCGCCATCACCAGCAGCGGCCGCAGCCGCTTGCCGCCGCCAATCGCCGCGTGCCGCATCGCTTCATAAAGCCGGGCGCGCGGATCGTCAGGCACGCTGAGCACCGCGTCGAAGAAGCCATCGATGTCACGCGCGATTCGTTCCAGCTCGTCAACGAGAAGATCGGACCGGGTGGCCGGCGCGTCCACCATCAGCGGTCCGCCGCGTCGAACGGCTGGGTGCCGGCAGGCTGGCCGTCCGCGCCCTGCACCACCCGTTCGATCCGCGCCTGCGCCGCGTCGAGCCGCTGCTGGCAATGCAGGCGCAGTTTCTCGCCCTGCTCGTAAAGCGAGATGGAATCGTCGAGCGTCGCGTCCCCGCTTTCCAGCCGCCGCACGATATCCTCCAGCGCCTTGAGGGCATCTTCGAAAGTCATCTCGGCGATCTGGGCGCTGGCATCGGTCATGCCGACAGCAATGGCCGTCCGCCGGTTTGCGGTCAAGCGGGGCATTGGCGGTTATGCGGCGGCAGGCCCCTCACCCCCTAGCGCGCGCTATAGGACGAGGCTAAGGCGCGAACCCATGAGCGGAATCACCCCTGACGTCGTCGAGGCGCATGGCCTCAACCCCGAAGAATACGAGCGCGTGCTCCATGCGCTGGGTCGCGAACCCAACCTGGTCGAGCTGGGCATCTTCTCGGTCATGTGGTCCGAGCATTGCTCGTACAAGTCGAGCCGGTTCCATCTGAAGAAGCTGCCGACGCAAGCACCCTGGGTGATCCAGGGACCGGGCGAGAACGCCGGGGTGATCGACATCGGCGATGGACAGGCCGCCATCTTCAAGATGGAGAGCCACAACCACCCCAGCTACATCGAGCCTTATCAGGGCGCGGCAACCGGCGTGGGGGGCATCCTGCGCGACGTGTTCACGATGGGCGCGCGCCCGGTCGCCAACATGAACGCGCTGCGCTTTGGCCGGCCCGATCACCCCAAGATGAAGCATCTGGTGCAGGGCGTCGTCGCCGGGATCGGTGGATACGGCAACTGCGTGGGCGTGCCGACGGTGGGTGGCGAGACCAACTTCCACAAGGCCTATGACGGCAACATCCTCGTCAACGCGATGACCGTGGGCGTGGCGGATACCGACAAGATCTTCTACTGCGCCGCCACGGGCCTCGGCAATCCGATCGTCTACGTCGGCTCCAAGACCGGCCGCGACGGCATCCACGGCGCGACGATGGCCAGCGCCGACTTCGACGAGCACAGCGACGAGAAGCGGCCGACCGTGCAGGTGGGCGATCCCTTCACCGAGAAGCTGCTGATCGAGGCCTGCCTGGAGCTCATGGCGACCGACGCCATCGTCGCGATCCAGGACATGGGCGCGGCCGGCCTCACCTCCTCCTCGGTCGAAATGGCCAGCAAGGGCGGCGCGGGCATCCGGCTCGACATGAACAAGGTGCCGTGCCGCGAAGAGGCGATGACGCCTTACGAGATGATGCTGTCCGAATCGCAGGAACGCATGCTGATGGTCCTCCAGCCGGGCAAGGAAGCCATGGCCGAGGCGATCTTCCGCAAGTGGGAGCTGGATTTCGCGGTGATCGGCGAAGTGACCGATACCGGCCACATGGTGCTGGAATTCAACGGCGAAGTGGTCTGCGACATCCCGCTCGGCCCGCTGGCGGACGAAGCCCCCGAGTATGAGCGGCCTTATGTCTCGCCCGAAGAATACCGCGAATGGGCTGCCGTTCCGGCGCTGGGCGAGGTGGCCGAGAGCGCCGATATCGGCGCGGACCTGCTGACGCTGATGGGCAGCGCCGATCTCGCCAGCCGGGCGTGGATCTGGCAGCAGTACGATAGCCAGGTCGGCGCGGACACCATGCAGAAGTCCGGCGGCGATGCGGCGGTGGTGCGGGTCCACGGCACGCGCAAGGCGCTGGCGATCAGCACCGACTGCGCGCCGCGCTATTGCTACGCCGATCCTTACGAAGGCGGCAAGCAGGCGGTGGCCGAAACCTATCGCAACATCAGCGCCGTCGGCGGCCTGCCGCTGGCGATCACCAACTGCCTGAACTTCGCCAATCCGCAGCGCCCGCAGATCATGGCGCAGATCGTCGGCTGCCTGAACGGCATGGGCGATGCCTGCCGCGCGCTCGACTATCCGATCGTCTCGGGCAACGTCTCGCTCTACAACGAGAGCAAGGCCACCGGCGGCGGCTCGGCCATCCTGCCGACCCCGGCGATCGGCGGCGTCGGCCTGCTGGCGGATCATGACCAGATGGCAACGATTGCCTTCAAGGCGGCGGGCGAGGACATCCTGGTGCTGGGCGGCGAAGGCACGCACCTGGGCCAATCTCTGTGGCTGCGCGAAATCACCGGGGCCGAAGCGGGCGAACCGCCCCACGTCGACCTCAAGGCCGAAGCCGCCAACGGCGCGACCGTGCGCGGATGGATAAAGGACGGCCACGTTACCGCCGTCCATGACATCAGCGACGGCGGCCTGCTGGTCGCGCTGGCGGAAATGGCGCTGGCCGGCAACCTCGGCTGCACGCTCGACGCGGCCCTCACAACCGCGCAGGCGTTCGGCGAGGACCAATCGCGCTATATCGTGACTGTCCCGGCGGGGACGGCACTGCCGGGTGCGGTCAAGATCGGCACCGTCGGCGGCTCCGCCGTTGCCGGGGTGGAGATCGCCGCGCTGCGCGAAGCCAACGACGCCTTCTTCCGCGACTGGATGGAAGGATGAGTTCCGGGTCCATCCGTGTCGGCATCGGCGGATGGACCTATGAGCCCTGGCGTGGCGGGGCCTTCTATCCCGAAGGGCTGCCGCAAAAGCGTGAACTCGAATACGCCGGGCAGCACCTGACCGCGATCGAGATCAACGCGACCTATTACGGCCGGCAGAAGGCCGAAAGCTTCGCCAACTGGGCTGCTGCCGTTCCCGAAGGTTTCCGGTTCAGCCTCAAGGCATCGCGGTTCTGCACCAATCGCAAGGTGCTGGCCGACGGCGCGGAATCGATAGAGAAATTCCTGACCCAGGGCTTCACCCGGCTGGATGACCGGCTCGGCCCGATCCTGTGGCAGTTCATGGCCACCAAGCATTTCGATCGCGAGGACTTTGCCCGCTTTCTGGATCTGCTGCCCGATGCACAGGACGGCACGGCGCTGCGTCATGCGCTGGAAGTGCGGCACGAAAGCTTTCGCGATCCCGCCTTCATCGACCTTGCCCGATCGCGCAACATGGCGGTTGTCTTCGCGGACCATGACCAATTCCCGCAGATCGACGAGCGGACCGCCGATTTCAGCTACGCCCGCCTGCAACGGGCGACGGCCGATTGTCCGACGGGGTATGACGAGAAGGCGCTCGATCGCTGGGCGGACAAGGCCCGCGAATGGTCCAAGGGTGGCGACGCCTATGTGTTCTTCATTTCCGGTGCCAAGGAGCGCAATCCTGCTGCGGGGCAGGCGCTGATCGCAAGGTTGAATTGACCCACCCGAAGGCCTGAAAAGTATCCACCCCCAGCCCCTCCCGCAGGCGGGAGGGGAGCGAGACTTGGTGAGCCTTGGGCGAACCTTAGTCGCAGCGGGGTGGGCCTGCCACGGCCGCCCCTACCCCGCCCCTGAAGCCAGCACATTCACGGTCAGCGCCAAAATCCCGAGGTTGAAGGCAAAGGCGAACAGGCCGTGGAAGGTTGCCACGCGGCGCATGTGGCGGCCGGTTATCTCGATGTCGGCGGTCTGGCAGGTCATGCCGATGACGAAGGCGAAGTTCACGAAATCGGAGAAATCGGGCTCGTCGTCGCCCGGAAAGTCCAGCCCCTGGCAATCGCCACCGTCATGCGCGGTGTAGTAGAGCCGGGCATAGTGGAACGTCAGCACCAGGTTCGTGAACGTCCAGCTTGCCAGCAGCGTGCAGACCAGCAGCGCAATCTCCCCCGCCCCCAGCACCTGCTTTTCGAGGATGAGCTGGGTCAGTGCCGCCAGCGCCACCACGCTGATGACGCCGCTCAGCAGCAGCAGCATGACCTGGCCGGCATCGTCGCGCTCGGCCTGCCGGCGGATCGCGTCGGGGCCGGAACGCCGCCACAGCGGGACGCAGGACAGGATGAACACCAGCACCGCCAGATCGAACCCGGCCACCAGCGCCTCGCCCCAAGGGATCAGGGCCGCGAACGCCGGGCCGCTGATTGCGAACACGGCGAGGAACAGTATGTAGCGCGGGTGCTTGATCTTGCTCGTCATCGCGTCCCCGTCCCGTTCCAGTCGGTTCGGCCTACACTGCCCAGTCGCGTTCGGGAATGCCCAGCAGCTTGAGCACGCTGGTCAGGTCTCCGGTGTCGATCCAGCCATTGGCGGCCTGCCGGGCCTTGGGCTTGGCGTGATAGGCCACGCCGTAGCTGGCCGCTTCCAGCATCGGGATATCGTTGGCCCCATCGCCGGTGGCGAGGCTGACCACATTCAGCCCGGCATCGCCGCCCGCCGCCGCGACCTCTGCCAGCAGCGTCGCCTTCTTGACCGCACTGTCGACGATCCCGCCGACGAGGCCGCCGGTCAGCTTGCCGTCGGCGACCTCCAGACGGTTGCCCACGACGGCATCGAACCCCAGCATCGCCCCCACCGGATCGGCGAAGTGGTGGAAACCGCCAGTGACCAGAACGGTGCGGCAGCCAAGCCGCTTCAGCGTTTCAACCAGCACCCGGGCTCCCGGCATGGGGCGGATGCGTTCGGCAAGACACTGATCGATAGCCGAAACGGACAGCCCCGCCAGCAGCCCGACCCGTTCGCGCAGCGCGGCGACGAAATCGAGCTCGCCCTGCATCGCGCGTTCGGTGATATCGGCAATCTTCGCTTTCAGCCCGGCGAAATCGGCGAGTTCATCGATGCATTCCTGCCCGATCATGGTCGAATCCATATCCGAGATAAACACGTGGGGGATGACCGGTTCGTGATCGGTGACAAGGCCGTCCGTGCCGTCGAAATGGGCATCGATCGCCGCGCGGAAAGCGGCCGCGTCATTGTCTGGCGAAGCGATCTGCATGGTGTCGCCCCGGAAATCGAGCATCGCCGCGCTCGCCAGGCTGATGCCGGCGCTTTCCATGTCCGCGCGGGCGGCGTCGATTCTTGCGGAGAGATGATCCGGTTCTGCTATCAGCCGGGCAATGAGCACCAATTCCATCCTCGATGACTGCGGCAAGCGTCCGCCGCTGGCGCTCATCGCAGGGCCGACGGCGAGCGGCAAGAGCGATTGTGCCGTCGCGCTGGCGCAGGAACTGGAGTGCCGGGGGCGGCGGGCAGTGATCGTCAACGCCGACAGTTCGCAGGTGTATGCCGACTTGCGGGTGCTGAGCGCGCGCCCCTCTGCCGAAGAGATGGGCGGCATCGATCACCGGCTGTTTGGCGCGTGGGACGGGGCACAGGCGTGTTCCGCCGCCGACTGGGCCCGCGCCGCGCGCGAAGAGATCGCCGCTGTCCACGCTGCCGGTAGCGTCCCGATCCTGGTCGGCGGGACCGGGCTCTATATCCGCACCCTGCTGGACGGCATCGCCCCGGTGCCCGCCATCGATCCGGCCGTCCGCGAGGTGGTGCGCGCCCTGCCCGTCACTGAAGCCTACGCCGCTCTTGCCGTCGAGGATCCGGATCGGGCGGCCCGCCTCTCCTCCGCCGACAGCGCGCGGATCGCCCGCGCGCTCGAAGTGGTGCGATCGACCGGGCAGCCGCTGGCGCGCTGGCAGGCGCAGACGCAAGGCGGCATCGGCGCGGCGGTCACGCTGTTTCCGGCGATCCTGCTGCCCGAACGCCAAGCCCTGTATGCCCGATGCGACCTGCGTTTCTCGACGATGATGGCGCGCGGCGCGCTGGACGAGGTGCGGGCGTTGCTGGCGCGCGATCTGGACCCTGCCCTGCCCGTCATGCGCGCGATCGGCGTGCCGGAACTGGCCCGCCACATCGCAGGCGATTCGTCGCTGGAGGCGGCAGCCGCCGCTGCGGCGCAATCCACCCGCCAATATGCCAAGCGCCAGTTCACCTGGCTGCGCCATCAGCCGCCCGCCGATTGGCCGTGCCTTGAATATGATAATTTCGACACACATTCTCTGCGAGTAATTTTATTTCGTTCATTTGGGTTGACGTAACATTTCCCGTCAACTAGAGACGCGCCAACCCCGCTGATGGAAGTATGCAGGGAGGAGAGGGCTGACCCGGCCGGCCATTGTCGTGCCGGGTCGGTTTCATTAGAGAGCGCGGCCGACTCCGGGTGACATGCCCCAACCGGCCAATCATGCGCATGTACCAGGAGCGTTTCCCGCCGGAGACGCGCCGGAGTTTGTGAAGGATACGTGTTGTGACGGAAGAGCGCAGTGGCGCGAGCATTCTGGTTGAAACTCTGCGGCAGCAGGGCGTCGAATTCGTATTCGGCTACCCCGGCGGCGCGGTTCTCCCGATTTATGACGCCATCTTCGGCGACAGCGACATCCGCCACATCCTCGTGCGCCATGAAGCCGGCGCAGTGCACGCCGCCGAAGGCTACGCGCGTTCCACCGGCAAGCCCGGTGTCGTCCTCGTCACCTCGGGCCCCGGCGCGACCAATGCCATCACCGGCATCGCCGATGCCTATATGGATTCGATCCCGCTGGTGGTCATCACCGGCCAGGTTTCGACCGCACTGATCGGTTCGGACGCATTCCAGGAAGCCGATACCATCGGCATCTCGCGCCACTGCACCAAGCACAATTACCTGGTCAAGGACCCGGCCCAGCTTGCCGCGACCGTCGACGAGGCATTCCAGATCGCCACCACCGGCCGCCCCGGCCCGGTGCTGATCGATATCCCCAAGGACGTCCAGGTCGCCACCGCGCCGTGGACCGATGCGCCTGTCCAGCGGCCGCAGCGCTATGCGCCGCGCACCGCCGGCAGCAAGGACGAGATCGCCCAGGCGGTAGACCTGATCGCGAACGCCAAGGCCCCGATCATCTACAGCGGCGGCGGCGTCATCAATTCCGGCCCGCGTGCGTCGGAACTGCTGCGCGAACTGCAGGCGCTGACCGGTGCCCCGCTCACCTCGACGCTGATGGGTCTGGGCGCGTTCCCGGCCGACCATGCCGACTGGCTGGGCATGCTGGGCATGCACGGCACTTACGAATCGAACATGGCGATGAACCAGGCGGACCTGATCATCTGCGTCGGTGCCCGCTTCGATGATCGTGTGACCGGCCGGCTCGACGCCTTCGCCCCGCATTCGACCAAGATCCACATCGATATCGATCGCTCGTCGATCAACAAGACGGTCCCGGTCGATCTGCCGATCGTCGGCGACTGTGCGCAAGTGCTGGACCAGATCATCGCGGCCTGGGGCAATCGCAAGCCGCAGGACCTGTCGGCATGGAAAGCGCGGATCGGGGAATGGCGCGCGCGCAAGAGCCTGGCCTACCCGTCCGATCCCAAGGCGATCATGCCGCAGCTTGCGGTGGAGCGGCTGTTCGCGCTGACGCGGGAGAAAGACCCGATCATCGCCACCGAAGTGGGCCAGCACCAGATGTGGGCGGCGCAGTACTTCCACTTCTTCGGGCCGAACAAGTGGCTGACCTCGGGCGGCCTGGGGACGATGGGTTATGGCCTGCCCGCCGCGATCGGCGCGCAACTGGGCAACCCCGACAGCCTCGTCATCGACGTGGCGGGCGACGCCTCGATCCAGATGAACATCCAGGAGCTGGGCACCGCCACGCAGTATCGCCTGCCGGTCAAGATCTTCATCCTCAACAACGAGTGGATGGGGATGGTGCGCCAGTGGCAGGAGCTGACGTATGAAAGCCGCTATTCGGAAAGCTATTCCGACAGCCTGCCCGATTTCGTGCGGCTGGCCGAAGCCTATGGCTGGAAGGGCATTCGCATCGAGAACGAGAGCCAGCTTGATGACGGCATTCGCGCGATGATGGACCATCCCGGCCCGGTCATCGTCGATTGCCTCGTGTCCAAGCTGACCAACTGCTTCCCGATGATCCCCTCGGGCGCGGCGCATACCGACATGATCCTGCAGGGCGACGTGGTTGCCGGCACGATGGACGACGAAGCCAAGGCGCTGGTGTGACATACGCCGATGTCATCGCACCTGTCAGGCCCGAGCTTGCGCCTGACAACGAAGCGGCTGCCGCCCGTGAACTGGCGGCGCTGTCCGATGTCGACGCGTGCCCCGAAGCCACGAGCGCGCAAAGCAATTCCCGATCGAGGAACGAGATGAAGATCAAGCAAGAGGCCGAAGAGCGCCACGTCCTGACCGTGATGGTCGATAACGAGGCGGGCATTCTGGCCAAGATCGCCGGCCTGTTCACCGCGCGCGGCTATAACATCGACAGCCTGACCGTGGCCGACATCACCGAGAACAACGCGGTGAGCCGGATCACCATCGTCACGCACGGCCCGCCGGCGCAGATCGACCAGATCCACGCCCAGCTCGAACGGCTGGTGCCGGTGCACAAGGTGGTGGACCTCACCGAAGTGGGCCCGTTCGTGCAGCGCGAACTGGCGCTGATAAAAGTGGCCGGGACCGGCGAGAAGCGCGTCGAGATGTTGCGCATCGCCGACGTGTTCCGCGCCAAGGTGGTCGACACCACGACATCCAGCTTCATCTTCGAACTGACCGGCGCGCCCGACAAGATCGACACCTTCGTCGGCCTGATGCGCGAGCTGGGGCTGGTCGAAGTGGGCCGCACCGGCGTGGTCGGCATGATCCGCGGGGCCGAAGAGGCCTGAGATTTCGAAACCCAAACTGAAACACACCAACCCGTCACCCTGAACTTGTTTCAGGGTCCATTTCTCCCCATAGCGCAGCGCTGCTGGCCGAATGGATGCTGAAACAAGTTCAGCATGACGAACATGGCAAGGAAGAGCGAAATGAAAGTCTATTACGACGCCGATTGCGATATCAACCTGATCACCGGCAAGAAGATTGCCGTGCTCGGCTATGGCTCGCAGGGCCACGCCCATGCCCAGAACCTGCGCGACAGCGGCGTCAAGGACGTCGCCATCGCCCTGCGCGAAGGTTCGGCCACCGCCAAGAAGGCGGAAGCCGCCGGCTTCAAGGTGCTGTCCAACAAGGACGCCGCCGCCTGGGCCGACATCATCATGATCCTCGCGCCCGACGAGCATCAGGCGGCGATCTATTATGCCGATCTGGCTGACAACATGAAGCCCGGCGCGGCGCTGGCCTTCGCGCACGGCCTCAACATCCACTTCGGCCTGATCGAAGCGCGCGCCGACATCGACGTCATCATGATCGCGCCCAAGGGCCCAGGCCACACCGTGCGCAGCGAATACCAGCGTGGCGGCGGCGTGCCCTGCCTCGTCGCCATCGCGCAGGACGTGACCGGCAATGCCCATGACATCGCGCTGGCTTATGCTTCGGGCGTTGGCGGCGGCCGTTCGGGCATCATCGAGACCAACTTCCGCGAGGAATGCGAAACCGACCTGTTCGGCGAGCAGGCCGTGCTGTGCGGCGGCGCGACCGCGCTGGTCCAGGCCGGCTTCGAAACGCTGGTGGAAGCCGGCTATGCACCGGAAATGGCCTATTTCGAGTGCCTGCACGAGCTGAAGCTGATCGTCGACCTGATGTATGAAGGCGGTATCGCCAACATGCGCTATTCGATCTCGAACACCGCCGAATACGGCGACATCACGATCGGCCCGCGCATCATCACCGAAGAGACCAAGAAGGAAATGAAGCGCGTCCTGGCCGACATCCAGTCTGGCCGCTTCGTCAAGGCCTTCGTTTCGGACAACCGCGCCGGCCAGCCCGAGCTGAAGGCGGCCCGCGGCCTCGCCAAGCGCCACCAGATCGAGGAAACCGGTGCCAAGCTGCGCGCCATGATGCCCTGGATCGGTGCCAACGCGCTGGTCGACAAGTCGAAGAACTAAGCGACGAACGGTTGCCGGGCGGCGCAGGCATTGCTTGCCTTCGCCGCCCGGGAACAATATCCCGGCCGCAGCGTCCATCCATGGAGCGCTTTCACCGGGAGGGCCCCGCCCCATGAAATTCAGTCAGTTCGTCGGACCGCTGAGCGCGGTTGCCGTTATCTCGGCATTCGGTGCCGCGCTGGCGGTATCCACTCCGGTCCCCGCCATGGACGCCGAGGCCAAGGCCTCCGCCACCACTACGCAATCGACCGCTGCGCTGGTCGAAGCCGGGCAGTACAAGGCTGATCCGGCGCATTCGTTTGTCACCTTCACGGTCGATCACTTCGGCGTCACGCCGTACACCGGGCTTTTCGGCGATGTGGACGGGACGCTGGTGCTCGATCCCGCCAAGCCGCAGGATGCCAAGGTCGACATGACCATCCCGGTCTCCAAGCTGACCGTGGCGAACGCCGGCTTGCGCGAACATCTGCTGGCCGCGCCCAAAGAGGCCGGCGGCAAGCCCGATTTCTTCGGCCCCGCTGCGGCCGACGCCCGCTTCGTATCCACCGGCATCACCAGCACGGGAGCCGAGACCGCGACGCTGAACGGCAAGCTCACGCTGAACGGCGTGACCAAGGACGTGTCGATGCCGGTGGAGTTCCATGGCGCGGCCAAGATGCCGCCGCAGATGAACAACGCGCTGTCGATCGGGTTCACCGCGCACACCGAAATCCGGCGCAGCGAATTCGGCCTGGGCTATGGCGTACCGATGGTCAGCGATGCAGTGAAGCTCGATATCGTCGCCGCCTTCATCAAGGATGCGCCCAAACCCTGACGCGATTATCACGCGCGGTTCAGACCGGATCGGCCATAAAGGGCAGACGAACCGCACAAGGACAATGCCGGATGTCGCTGACCACTCGATCGTTCACCGCCTTCGCCGTGCTGGGGCTTGCGGCCTGTAGCTCCGCCACTCCGCCCGCCGCCACCCCGCCGCCCGCGCAGGAGCAGCCCGATTGCGGTGCCGGCGCGCTGGGAAGCTATATCGGTACGCCCGGAACCGACGCCGCCATTGCGGCCATCCAGGCATGGCGCGGCGACAAGCCACTGCGGGTGCTGAAGCCGGGATCGGTGATGACGATGGATTACCGGTTCGACCGGCTCAACATCGAGCTGGACGACAAGGGGGTCATCAAGAGCGTGCGCTGCGGTTAGAGCACTTTCGGAAGTGCTCTAACCCGGAAAAGCCAGCTCGAGCGTTCTGCTTATACCTTGGGTAATCGCTTTCAATCGATCGAGATCGCTTGCGCCTGTGGCGCGCTCTGCGGCCATCGGCACTTCGCCACTTACGATTGTTTCCGGGCTTACCCGCCGCACGATATCCACCAGCGGCAGTTCGCCTTTGCCCGAAACAAGTCGCTGATGCGCTGCCTCATTCATATAGGCTTCCGGCCCAGCCGAATGAAGCGGTCCGTCGCAGAGCTGCAGATAGCCGATCAGGGCCGGATCAACCTGGTCCAGCTTTGCGAAGCCGCCGTTGCGCACGATATGCAGTGCGTCAATCAGCAACTTCAGGCTGGGCATCGCGACGATATCGATCAGTCGCAGCACCTCGTCCAGTGTGCCGAACGGAAAAAGAACGCAGGGCTCGATAAGAACAGTCACGTCATATTCGGCACCCATCACCGCAAGCGCCGCCATTTCATCGACCGTTCGTTTCCAGGACGGATCAAACGATACGGTGCTTACGCGGGCGACGCCGAGTTCGGCCAAAACCTCGAACCCATGTCGATGCCGTTACACCGAACTCTCGGGAACGATCGCGAACCCTTCAACGAGCGCGATGGAAACGCCTGCATCCCTGGCGGCAGCTATCGTCTCTCGGCGTACCGCAGCGTCCTCGCAAACCGAACGTAACGCCGCGTTCCAAGGATTGAAGTTCGTCGGCAAAGTGTTGAATAACGAAACATTGCGCGCCCCGGCCGCCGCAGCCGTGCGAATGAATTCAGGCAGCGGAGCACCGACCATCGACAGATAGTCTATTCCGATCCGGTCGGAGTTTCGCTGCGACATATCCACTCCCAATCCGACCGTATCCGAGGCCGCATCTGTGGGCCCTTATCAACCTTTTGTCTGTCAGGGACTGTACGATCAAGCAAAACTACCGCGCGATAATTGCGTCCTCAGGTGAATTTGGCCCTCGGTATCTGCACCGGGCCTAGGGTCAGGACACTAGATAGATGGGGCACAGTGCGCTCAATCAGCACCACAAGTTGGTTCGGATTTCACGCGCCTGGCGCTGGCCTGGATAGCCCCGCTCTCTCTCGTAGCTGGATGTAGGACCTTCGCGACCGCTCAGGCCACGTCCGCCACGTAGGAACCGCCTGATGCATCGTCGGCCCCGCCGGACGGCGATCCGATGCCATCGCCGTGCGGCCGGTTGGCCGCTTCGCAAGCGCGCATCGCCGCCAGCGCATCCGCAAAGCCCGCCATGTCGAGATCGACGAGGAGCTGCTTGCCGCGATAGAACTGGAACGATCCCGCCACCGCCACCGCATCCAGCAAGGCATCATCGACGTCCGACACATACGAAGTGCTGTCGGCATTGCGATGGCCCAGCGCCTGATAGGGCCGCGCATTGACCGGGTGCTCTCCGGCGGAAAACTGCACCGGGATCACCTTGTCATCGATGACGCCGCGGAACGCCTTATTGTAAACACCGAGATCGTGATGGTCGTCATGCAGGGTAATCAGCACCTGCGTCCCGTCGTCCCAGCCGGAATCGATGCTGCAGTCCGCGCCGGTGATCGACCAGGCGCTGTCGGCGCTGACCGGGTGGCGATCTTCCTGCGCCGCCAAGGGCAATGCCAGCAGGGCTGCGGCGAGAACGGGGAGTGCGAAGAACGGGCGCAACATGCACGATTGCTCTCACGGTTCGTCGCAGCGGGCAAGTGCGATCGCGGGTCCGTCGGGGGGCGGCGAACCGATTTCTCCGCTTTACTTTGGCAGGCGCAATCCCCATAGGCTCGATCCATGACCATCCGGCTCGGCCTTGACCTGCGACTTACCCGCCCTTGGGCGTGAGATGACGTGTCGCCTCGTGCGGCGCGCTCGGCGCCCAGGGGACCGATAGCACGCACCGCAGCAAGACCAGTTTTCCGAGCGAGTTTCATAACATGACCATGCTGAAAGACCCTTCGGTCAAGTATCGCGCGTTTCCTCAGATCAACCTGCCGGACCGCCAGTGGCCTTCCCGTATCATCACCAAGGCTCCGCGCTGGCTGTCAACCGACCTGCGCGACGGCAACCAGGCGCTGATCGACCCGATGGGCGCTGAGAAGAAGACGCGGTTCTTCGATTTGCTGGTGAAGGTCGGCCTCAAGGAGATCGAGGTCGGCTTCCCGAGCGCGGGCGCGACCGAGTTCGATTTCATCCGCAATCTCGTCGATAGCGGCCGGGTGCCCGATGACGTGCTGATCCAGGGCCTCACCCAGTCGCGCCAGGACCTGATCGAACGGACCTTTGAAGCGATGGCGGGGGCCAAGCAGGCGATCGTCCACGTCTACAACGCCGTCTCGCCGCTGTGGCGCGAGGTGGTGTTCGGGATGGACCAGAAGGACATCCGCGCCATCGCCGAAAACGGCGCGAAGATCATCCGCGACCAGATCGCCAAGTATCCGCAGACCCAGTGGCATGTGGAATATTCGCCCGAGACGTTCTCTACCGCGGAGGTCGATTTCTCGATCGAATGCTGCGCGGCGGTGATGGATATCCTCCAGCCGACCGTCGATCACCCGATCATCCTCAACCTGCCCGCCACGGTCGAGGCGGCGACGCCCAACATCTATGCCGACCAGATCGAGTATTTCTGCCGCAACCTGCCCGGCCGCGACAAGGCGGTGATCTCGCTGCACACCCACAACGACCGGGGCACCGGCGTGGCGGCGGCGGAACTGGGGCTGATGGCCGGGGCGGATCGCGTCGAAGGCTGCCTGTTCGGCAACGGCGAGCGGACCGGCAACTGCTGCCTGGTGACGGTCGCGCTCAACATGTACACCCAGGGCATCGACCCGGAACTGGACTTCTCGGACATCGACGAAGTGATCCAGACGGTGGAATACTGCAACCAGTTGAAGGTAGCCGAGCGGCACCCCTATGGCGGCGAGCTGGTGTTCACCGCGTTTTCGGGCTCGCATCAGGATGCCATCAAGAAGGGCTTTGCGGCGCAGGAGCGGCGCAACGACCAGCTTTGGTCGATCCCCTACCTGCCGATCGATCCCGCCGATCTGGGCCGCAGCTACGAAGCGGTGATCCGCGTCAACTCGCAATCGGGCAAGGGCGGGTTCGCCTGGGTGATCGAGCAGGACCAGGGCCTCAAGCTGCCCAAGCGGATGCAGGCGCACTTTTCGCGTCATGTGCAGGAGCTGGCCGACGAGCTGGGCCGCGAACTGCAGGCGGCCGATATCTGGGACGTGTTCCGCCGGGCCTATCGCCTCGACGAACCGCAGCGCTTCCAGTTGATCGACTGGGAAGAAGGCCGCACGCCGGACGGCACCCGGCTGTTCGCCGGCAAGATCGGCGTCAACGGCCAGGAACAGAGCGTTTCGGGCAAGGGCAACGGCCTGATCTCGTCCGTCGTCGCCACCCTTAACGAAAGCTTCGGGGTCTCGCTCGAAGTGCGCGACTATGCCGAACATTCGATGGGCAAAAGCTCCGACGCGCGGGCGGCGGCCTATGTCGAATGCGTGCTGCCCGATGGCCGCACGGTCTGGGGCGTGGGCATTGACGAAGATGTCGCCACCGCCAGCGTGCGCGCCGTGCTGAGCGCCGCCAACGCGGTCTGAGCGCCGCGCCGGTTGATTGCGCCACTTGCTCCTCCACCCTTGAGGGGGGAGGTTGGGAGGGGGTGTACCGCCGTCGACCTTTACGCGCTGCCTTGCGGCATCGCTCCCCCTCCCCCAGCCCCTCGCCGCCGGGGAGGGGAGCGGGTCAGGCGGTTGCGCCCCATAAGGCGTCGGCCATCGCGTCGAGATCGCCGAAATCGCTGCGATGGCCGCCCGGATCAAAGCGGTTGAGCCGTAGCTTTCGGCGCGAGCCTTCCAGCAGATAGCGCCGAAGCCCACGTTGCAGCAGGGTCAGCCGCATGCGGACCTGGCGGATGGCGGTGGCCGGATCCCTGCCCCGCCCGGTGGTCCAGCCGCGCTCGATCTGCGCCACCCGCTCGACCACCAGTTCTGTGTAGCGCGGGTGCGGCCCGCGATGCAGCGGCAGTGCCAGCCGGATCGCTGCCTGCTCGGCGCAAGGGAGCAGCAGGCCATTGTGGCGGAAATCGTCGAACCGCACATCGGCTATTGCCAGCATCCGGGCGAACTCCGGGCGGAACAGCAACTGGCGCGGCAGGAGGTGGTGGCGCTGCAGGCCCGGATCATAACCGGGCAGCCCCTCGCGGTTGACCGCGCGGAACGGCAGGAACGTGCGCGCCCCTGCCCCGGCCCCGCCTGCCCCTATGCCTTGCGCCAGACCCAGACCAGCTTGCCGTATTGCGAAGGCTCCGCGATCAGCCCCGGCATACCTTCGACAGGGCACGGCCGATCGAGCGGGCCGATGCGAGCGAGGAAATCGACGACGCGGATCGCCTGCTTGATCGCGTCCGCAGGGGCCTCATCCGATCGGCCTTCGATCCGCACTTCCTGACCGGTGAAATAGGCGAGCCCGCTGCTGGCCACGCTGCCGTCCTCCGCCCGGGTCAGCGCGGTCAGGCCGAGGGCAGGAAAGGCGCCGCCGGACAGCCAGTTCATGATGATCCGCACGAATGTACGCGGCTCGATCACAGTGCGCGCGGGGTGCCATTGCACCGCGACCACCGGCAGGTTCAGGACCAGGTTCGCCGCCAGCCCGACCATCGCACGCACAACCGGGGCCAGCGCCGCCCCGGCGCTGATATGGCCCGACGGCACTAGCAACACGGCCTCGCGCAGGCCGTCCGGAACATCCGCAGCGAACCCGTAGGCATGATCGAACGGCCGCGCCGGGGCCGCCGGGGCGGGCTGCAAGCCCGAAAGATCGAAGGCCAGCCCGCTGACCAAAATCTCGGCCCAGCCTTCCGACGGCGGGCTCACGTGCGTGATTGCAGCCCCCATCCCCGCATCGCCGGCCTGCGCCAGCACCCCCGCCATCTGCGCGGCATCGGGCCGTTCGCCCGCCGCGAACAGCAGCGACAGGCCGGCTTCGGGTATATCGCTGTGCTGTTCCGTGCCCAAAGCTTGCCATGTCCCACTGCCACGGGCCGCCGCCCGATGGCCTGAATAAGGTCATCTGAAACCGCAGTTCGCCGCACTATTATCGTCATCCCGGGCTTGACCCAGGAGACGATAATGGAAGGAACTCCTGTTCCGTCATATTAGGCATCAATCCATTGTCCGCGTCGAGCCCCTTGCAATATTGCAATCGGCCGCCCGGTCAGAAAATTCCCATTTCGAGACCTTGGGCGAAAGCCGCCCCAAGGTCGCGGCACGCCGCGTGCTGGTCGGCAGCCAGCATTTTGGGAGCCAGTATCTCTTCCGGCGTCTGCGCGCCCTGGTTGGCGATCAGCGGATCGGCGATCCTCCGCAGCCGCCAGCCGGTAACGATCCGGTCGATCTGCGCCGTCGCCCCGCGCCCGTCCGAACCGGCGGCGATCATCGTCGCATAGGGCCGCCCCTCCACCGCGCCGAGCAGCGGGTAATAGCAGCGGTCGAACATCTCCTTCATCATGCCCGACATCGTGCCGAGATTCTCCGGGCAGACGAACAGATACCCACCGCAGGACAGCAGCAGCGATGCAGCGACATCGGCCGCCGGCACCAGCAGCGCCTGCGCCCCTGCACCCTCCGTCGCCGCCTCGGCCATAGCCCGCGCCGCGCCGGTGCGGCTGTGCCACACCACCGCCAGCCTTGGCCGTCGCTCCGCATCCGTCTGCAAGCTGCATTTCTCCCCGAAATAACGCCGGTGCTGTAAACAGCCGGGCCCGGCTGCCCTTCCCCCGGCGCGATCATGAGACTACCGTTGCGCCATGGTATCGCAATCCCTGGGCGTATTGGGCGTGGAACGCTCGCTGTCGGGCAAAGTGTGGCGCTGGCGCGGCGGCAACATGGACTTGTCCGAAGGCGGCGGGCCCGGCCTGTCCGACGACATCGTGACCCAGCTCCTGCTGTCGCGCGGCGTCGCGCGGGAAGACCTGGAACGTCATCGCACTCCGTCGCTGCGCGCCTTCCTGCCCGATCCTTCGGCCTTTCGCGACATGGATCAGGCCGCCGAACGTCTGGCGCAGGCGGTGCTGACCGGCGAGGCGGTGACGGTCTACGGCGATTACGACGTCGATGGCGCGACCAGCGCCGCCCTGCTGATCCGGCTGCTGCGCGATCTGGGCCTTGAGGCGCGCTACTACATCCCCGATCGCCTGCTCGAAGGGTATGGCCCTTCAGGTGAAGCGCTGGTGCGCATCGCGCAGGAAGGGACCAGCCTGATCGTCACCGTGGACTGCGGGGCGATGGCGCACGAAGCGCTGGAGATGGCGCACGGCGCGGGCGTGGACGTGATCGTCGTCGATCATCACAAGTGCTCGGCGCAGCTTCCGCGTGCCGCCGCGCTGGTCAATCCCAATCGGCTGGACGAAAGCCCCATCGCGGCGGCGCACGGCCATCTGGCAGCGGTCGGGGTGGCGTTCCTGCTCGCCGTCGCGACCTTGCGCGTGCTGCGCCAGCGCGGGTTCTTCACCGGTCGCGCCGAGCCGGACCTGTTTGCCCTGCTCGATCTGGTGGCGCTGGGCACGGTGGCCGATGTCGCGGCGCTGCACGGGCTCAACCGGGCGCTGGTGGCGCAAGGGCTCAAGGTCATGGCCCGGCGCGACAACATCGGCATGGCGGCGCTGATCGACGCCAGCCGGCTTGGCCGTGCGCCGACCTGCAGCGACCTCGGCTTCGCGCTGGGCCCGCGCGTCAACGCCGGTGGCCGGGTGGGCGAGGCAACGCTCGGCGTGCGGCTCCTGACCACCGGCGATGCCGAGGAAGCGCGCGTGATCGCCGCCCAGCTTTCACGCCTGAACGACGAGCGCCGCGCCATCGAGCAGGCGGTGCAGGAAGCCGCCGAACAGCAGGTGGACGCCCAGCACAACCGTTCGGTGATGGTGCTGGCCGGCAGCGGCTGGCACCCCGGCGTGATCGGCATCGTGGCCGGACGGATCAAGGAAAAGACCGGCAAGCCGGCACTGGTCATCGCCCTGGATGCTGACGAAGCGGGGAACGGCAAGGGATCGGGACGCTCGATCGCTGGAGTAGACCTCGGCGCGGCGATCATCGCGGCGCGCGAGGCAGGGCTGCTGGTCGGCGGCGGCGGGCATGCGATGGCGGCGGGGCTCACCATCGCCGCAGACCAGCTCGATGGCTTCGCCGGCTGGCTCGACGAACGGCTTGCCGGTGATGTCGCGCGCGCGAGCACCGGCCGTTCGCTGCCGCTGGACCTTGCGCTGGCCCCCGGCGGGCTGGTGCCGGCGCTGGTGGAAACGCTCGAAGGGGCGGGACCTTACGGCATGGGCTGGCCCGGCCCGCGGGTGGCGGTGGGCCCGGTGCGGATCGTCAAGGCCGATGTCGTCGGCAACGATCACGTCCGCCTGATCGTCGGCGGGCAGGACGGCGCGCGGTTCAAGGCGATGGCGTTTCGCGCCGGGGAAACCGAGCTGGGCCAGGCCCTGCTCCACGGCGCGCAAGGGCGGCGGCTGTGGCTGGCCGGGCGCGCCAGGATCGATGACTGGGGCAGCCGCCCGGCGGCCGAACTGCACATCGACGACGCCGCATTCATCGACTGAAATCCCGCCCCGTCGCCGCCATCGCGCAGGGTTGAAATTTTTTGCTGTCTGGTGGGTTGACCCCCCTGCCACCCCCCGCTAGAGGGCCGGTCCTGCCCATGCGGTGCAACACCGGATGGCCCCTTCGTCTAGCGGTTAGGACGCGGCCCTTTCACGGCTGAAACACGGGTTCGATTCCCGTAGGGGTCACCACCGGCACCCGCCGGCAACCAAGGCCACCAGGCCCCGCGCGCAAGCCCTTATCGGCCCCTTCGTCTAGCGGTTAGGACGCGGCCCTCTCACGGCTGAAACACGGGTTCGATTCCCGTAGGGGTCACCAGGGCAGCATCGGGATGCGCTTTCCTCACACCAGTTCTGCGATTGGCGGCACCATCCGGACTTCAGCGTGAAGTGGCCGGATGGTCGCCATTGTTGCCGAACGCTCAGCCCGGCTCGCCCAGGGCCCGGCGTCGTTGACGCCACAATCCCCACGCCAGCACCGGCACCATCGTCGCCCCTACCAGGGGAAACAGGATGGCCAAGACTGCAAGCAGCACCTTCATGCCGCCCGGCATCCGGTCGCCCGTTTTGAGTTGCGGTGCAGCCAACTGTCCCTGCGGTCTGCGCTTCCACCAGAGCGTCAGGCCAGCGGCGATGCCGGCAACCAGCGTGAGGCAAACCACGAGATTGGCAATCTGGTTAGGCAAGCCATACTGGCGGCCCATATGCGTCATGACGCCCCATTCGACGGCTTTCGCGGTCGGGCTGTAATCCGCCCAGCCGATGTTGCCGAGGATGCGGCCTGAACCTGGATCGACGTAGATCGTGCGCTCGCCCTCTGCCTTGTCGGGCACGTAGGAGATCATGAACACGCCTTCCTTGTCGCGGGGGTAGAAAATTCTGACACCGCCGCCGAACCGCGCCCGGTCGAGCTTGGGCAGCAGGGCTTCTATGTCGGCAATCCCAACCGCACCGTGACCCGAGCCATGCGGCTGGTGAATATGCCGGATCGTCCAGGGGACTTTCGCGCTGTCCGGATCGGCTGCGGCCATCTGCTGATGTGCGGCATGCGGGTTAGCACCGGTGCTGCCATCGGCCTTCGGCGGGGCCTTGAAGTTGGGCGAGGCCGCGACGAACGGAATGACCTCGCCAATTTTCGCGAACTGCGGGCCCCAGAATGCCGACCATGGCAGGCCGGTCAGCACCAGCAGGATCACGAACACGGCGTTGAAGATCGACGGGATCGCGTGCAGATCGCGCCAGAACCGGCGGCCGCGCGTTGCCAGGCGGGGGACGAAAACGCCCCTTGCCTTCCACTTGCGCGGCCACCACAGCCAGATACCCGTCGCCATCATCACCAGCGTCCAGCAGGCGACGAGTTCTACCACGTGGCTGCCGATCTCACCGCCCAGCAACGTGCCGTGCAGGTCGCGCACGACGTTCATCGGCTGGGTGGCGGGATCGGCGGTGCCGGTGATCTGCCCGCGGTAGGGATCAACATAAACGTCGCGGATCGCCCCTTGCGCGCTCGTCACGTTCCAGACCGCAGCTTCGCCAGCGCCATGCGGCAGACGCACGCGGCTGATTTCACCTCCCGGGAAAGCGGCCCGGACCACCGCCTCCTGCCGCGCGAGCGACAGGGAGACGGGTCCGGCAGCAACCGTCTGGATGTCCCTGTTCCACCAGCCGTCAAACTCCCGGTCAAACAGATAGATCGCACCGGTAAGGGTCAGGATGACGAGCAAGGGGGCGGTCCAGAGCGCCGCATAGAAATGCCAGCGCCAGACGGAGCGATAGCCGTGAGTCACAGTGCCTTCGTCCGCTTCGGTTGCTGCTGAAGTCATGGGGCTCTCCCGTCCCTAGAAGCCGACGCCGAACCGCACGCTGAATGTGCGCGGCTCACCGGGATAGACGGCGAAGGCATTGCCCGATGCGGTAAAGTACCGCTCGTCGAACAGATTGCTCAGCGTCGCATCGATGCGGACGGGGTTCAGGTCCACGCCGATGCCGATATCCGCCAGCGTGTAGGACGGAAGAATGACGTCGCTGCCGTCTACCAGCACCCGGTTCGTGATGTGATTGACGCCACCGCGAAGGGCGAGAGGCGTTCCGGGAACCGTGACTTCGGTGCGGGCGGTAAAACTGTGCTCCGGCAGATCACCGATGCGCTTGCCGACGATGCCGTCATTGCTGCGCGTGACCTTGCCATCGAGATAAGCGTAGCCCGCGTTCAACTGCCACCAGTCGGTGACGTTCCATTCGCCCTCAACCTCGACGCCGCGCACCCGCTGTTCACCCGCATTGATGCTGAAATCGGGATCAACCGGATCGGCGGTGACCGCATTGACCCGCTTGATCTGGAACAGCGAGACGCTGCCCCGGAAAACGTCGGTGCGGAAGCGCAGGCCGAGTTCGGTCTGGTTGGACTTTTCGGGCTGAAGCGGTGCCCCGGTGCGCGTGCGCGCACCGCCGGTGCTTTCGATATCGAAGCCGGTGTTGTAACCGGCATACACGGAAAACGCATCGGTTAGCTGGTAGGTCGAACCGACCTGCCAGATGGTGGTGCTGGTTTTGGCGCGATTGTTGGTAGCGCCTTTCCAGTCGCCGTCCGATGCATCGATCCAGCTATGGCGGACCGCGCCGATCAGGTTCCAGCGATCGGTCAGGTCAACCTGGTCCTGCGCGTAGAGGGCATGGCCTTCGACGTTGTAGAAATTGTCGAACGCGAACGTCCTGGCAGGAGCCGTGCCATCGAAGGCATAGACGGGTGCCAGCACATTGATCGCGGTGACATTGTTGAGGTTGCTCTGGGTGAAGCGGCCGCGTTCATGGTCGTATTCGTAGCCCATCAGCAGCTTGTGCGTGATCGGGCCGGTTTCGACCCGGCCGGACAGATCGAGCTGGGCGATCGTGTAGCTGTCATCCTCTCGGCCGATCCGGCCGTTGCGGGTGATGGTGGTCGGATCGAGGGCGTCCGGTGCGCGCAGCCTGATCTGGAGGAAGCTGGTGTTGAACTCCTGATACTGAAGGCGCGGGGTCACCGTCCAGTTGTCCGAAAGCTTCACATCAACCCACGCCTGCACCATCGGCGCATCCGCCTTCATCGCATCAACTGCGGGTTCGCCAAGGTAGAGGCTGCGCGACAGCGCGCGGGCACCGTTGCTTTGCACCGTGCCCTTGATGGGGAGGCCGGGATTGCGCTGGGTGTCGCGCTCGACATATTCGGCGACCAGATGCGCCGCGACGCTGTCGGACGGCGCGTAGAGCAGATTGAGCGCGACGTTCTTGCGGTTCATATCCTGAAAGTCGACGAACGTGCCGGACCGTTCGACTTCGCCGGTTACCCGCACCGCCAGACCCGGCGCAAGGCCGGTGTTCATGTCGACCGTCAGCATCTTCTGGTCGTACTGGCCGAGCGTCACCGCGAAGGAGCCGAACTGGGTGTCATCCTGCGGCTGCCTGGTGATGATGCTGACGATGCCGCCTACGGCCGACTGCCCGTAGAGCACGCCCGACGGCCCCTTCAGCACTTCGACGCGATCGATGTTGGACAATGCGGAGGCATCGACATCCTCGTAATAGCGCTGGCGGATGCCGTTGCGCATCTGGTCGGCGAGAAAGCCGCGGACCTTGAGGCTGAACGACTGGTAGGCACCGACCCGCGAATAGCCGGGATTGGCGCTGGGGACGTTGCGCAGCAGGTCGCCGATCGAGCGGGCACCCTGTTCGACGATGGTGTCGGCCGTCAGGATCTGGATCGACTGCGGGACCTTGACGATCGGAATGCCGGACTTGGCCCCGAAGTCGCCCGACAGTTTCGTGCCGGTGACGATGATGTCCCGGTCTTCGGGATTTGCATTGTCGGCAGCCTCGTCGGCCCATGCCGGAGTGGCGACCAGAAGTGCAGATGCGAGGGCAATGATCGAAGTTTTCACGGATAGAATTCCCTGTTCAGATATGGATTGGTTCACGCGATCGGGCGCTTGAGGTCTCAAGCGCGGTCGCGTCGGATTTTTCGCGGTCGATGGAGCATTCGCCGCCCGGCTGCGGTACGCTTGCCGGGTGGGTGCCGTCGCTCTTGCCGATCTGCTCAAGCCCGGCACCCGCGCCGCGCGCGAGCAGGCACATCGCGATCAGCAGCCAGGTATGACGGCGGAAGCGCTGCAATCGTCGATGGCGCTCATCGGACACCGAAAATATGCCCATGGTTCAGAACCCCCGCGTTTGCGCGAGGGCTGCGGCCACCAGCGGGACAACAGCGCGGCGTTCATCGAGACTGAGGCAGCGCCCGAACTCGATCGATCCGTCGCGCCCCCGCAGAAAGAGACGCAAATCGGTCGGGCCGCGTCCTTCGGCAGCCAGCCTCATCCAGAACGCGGGCAGTTCGACCTGCTGCCCCGCGCTGTCGCGATGCCGCACCCTGCCTTCGGCAAGCTCCAGCGTTTCACTGGCCGGTCTGGACTTGCCATGCCGTTCAAGCGCGAAGGTCAGGCCTGCCATCGCCAGGATCGAGCAGACAGGAACCAGCCAGTAGCCATGCAAGGCCGGGCCGATGCTGGTGACGATGAACAGCACGGCGATGACGCTGAAACAGACCCGCGCTTCCTGCGTCAGGTGCGAGCGGTTCTCCTGCATGTGCAGGATAAGGGGCTTCGGATGCGCCCGTTCTGGGGCTTCCGCCAGCTTTTCAGGCTGGGGCTCCCAGGGCCGTTCGGGTGAACGGCACAGCATTTGGTACATGAAAATAGGCTCCGGCTAGGCCGGTGCACGCGCAACATGGGCGCAGGACCGGCTGGTCCGACAAATCAGTTCAGATTGTCAGGCCAGAGCCGGCGGTCCGCGCAGCGGCGGACGGAGGAAGGATACCCGCCTGGGGTGAGCGGTACGGACCGGCGCGAAGCCAAGGGCCAGGATGAAGGCAAGCGCCAGCGCCAGCAGTGCAGGATCGGCCCCCGTCATCGAGGCCATCGACAGCGAGGCGAAGGGACATTCACCCTTTCCTTGCTTGCCGGACGAGTCGCCATGCTCGCCCCCCATCGGGATGGCGATCTTCGCGGTGACGGCCTCGCCAATACCATCGGTGCAGAGTTGCACCGTCAAAACCTTGGCGTTCTGCCCGATCATGAGGCCGCTCGGCACGACGATCTTCATGCACAGGGCTGCCATGACCACCAGGACGGCCAGGGTGCGATGTTCCATGAAAAAGGCGCGAACGCGGCTCATGGGACGAGGCCCTTAGTCGTTTCGTCTTGATATGTCATCCCGCCGGTTGATTTCACTGGCTGAAAGCTCAACGATAGGGTGCTCGTCGTCCTGGGATACGGGCGCTTGCACCGACGACGGCCCGGCGCGAAATTGAATGGTGCGCCGGGCACCCCGGACTGGGACAAGGAGTGACCATGGACATCGACATGGAAAAGATCGACAAGGCTGTGCTGGCGCTCCTGTGTCTGAACCGCGATGCCACCGGCACGGCCTGGAAAGGCTTTGACTGGCAGGCCATGGACCGGCTGCACGAGCGCGGGTTGATCTCGAACCCGAAACGCAAGACCAAGTCGATCGAACTGACCGACGAAGGGTTGGCCCAAGGCGAACTTCATTCCCGCACCCTGTTCGCCCGCGGATGACTTCACCGCATTGAGCGCCATCAGGCGGGCGAGTTGCATTCTGTTTGATATCATTACCAAGGAAATATCGGGTGAGTTCCAAGCTTGAGACCATGGACGCCAATGAAATCTCCGCAATCGGTTATCCGGCGGTGCGCAAGGCGTTCAACGAGACCCTGCAGCTTTGCGCAGAAAAGCTGTCCAACGCGGATTGGGCTCTGGCGCAGGATATACTGGGCCTGACCGCGCATGACGGCGGCGCGCCTGGCCTCATGGAAATGCTTGCGGATACGGCCCTCTTTTCTCGCAAAGGCAAGCCCGGAACACGGCGGGCAATTGACCGCATCGCGCCCAAGGTTGCCGTCAAGCGCGATCCGCTGAGGTCACTGATCGCCATGCGACTGCCGACAGCGGTTTTCTCTATCCTCGCTATCGACGAACCACATGAGCAGGGTGGCGTCCTGGCCCGCGACCTGCTCGATGACGGCCGGATTATCCACGTCATGGACAGTGCACTTGCGGTGCAAGCAGCCCAGTGGGATGATGTGGTGATCGCCGGACGTTTCGTCGATCTCGGCCCATGGCATGTCGGGTTCGGCATCGTCCTGCCACTGCGCAAGAGCGAAACGATGGCAGTGTCACTGGCGATGTCCAATGCCGAAGATATCGGGGCCAGCCGCGATAGCCTGCACGAACTCTTCTATCCGGCGCATCTGCATGGCGACGACCTCGTCATGGCGGCGCTGGAACCGTTGATAGCGGCGTTTGCCGCCGCAATTGATGCGGACATGATCGACATCGACGATCTTACCGCATCGATCGGCTCACTGCTTTCCGGCAAGGCTCCGCCCAGACCGAAGCGCAAAGGCGGTTCCCGGTGAGCGACGCCTCTACGCCGCACTGGCGGCGGCTGTCGGTAACGGACGCGCATTCCACATCCCGCACGGCTTGGCCTGTGCCCGCATCTTGGCTATCACCGGGCCGGTAACCCGCGATGCGGCCCCGGCCCCCGCGCAGACTTAGGCAGTTGCCATGACCGGTCATGTCAGCGCGGACCATATCCGCGCCCGCTTTTCCGACGCGCTTTCGGCGATGTACCGCCAGGAAGTGCCGCTCTATGCCGATCTCATCGCCATCGTCGAGGAGGTGAACGCGGCCACGCTGGCGGCGGACGCGGGCTTGCGCGATGCACTGACGAGCAGCGGCGAGATCGCGCGCCTCGGGGCGGAGCGGCATGGCGCGATCCGGGTCGGCACGGCCGAGGAACTGGACGGCCTGCGCCGGGTGTTTGCCGCCATGGGCATGGTGCCGGTGGGGTACTATGACCTGACCGTTGCCGGGGTTCCCGTCCATTCCACTGCCTTCCGCCCGATCGACGAAGAAGCGCTGCGCGCCTGCCCGTTCCGGGTGTTCACTTCGCTGCTGCGGCTTGATCTGATTGCCGATCCGGACCTGCGCGAGGCGGCCACCGCAATCCTGGCCGCGCGCCGCATCCTGAGCGCGCGGGCGCTGGAACTGGCGGATCAGGCGGCGGCCGCAGGCGGGCTGAATGAAGCCGAGGCCGCCGAATTCGTGTCCGAAGTGCTGGAGACGTTTCGCTGGCATGCGCAGGCGCTGGTCGATGCCGAAACGTACCAGCGGCTGCTGGCCTCGCACCGCTTGATCGCCGATATCGTCTCGTTCAAGGGGCCGCATATCAATCACCTGACCCCGCGCACCCTCGACATCGATGCGGCGCAGGCGGCGATGCTGGCGCGCGGGATGCAGGCCAAGGCAGTGATCGAAGGGCCGCCGCCGCGCAAGGTGCCGATCCTGCTGCGCCAGACCAGCTTCAACGCGCTGTCCGAAACGATCCGCTTCGCCGGCGATCAGGCCGATGCCGCCGGCGCGCACACCGCGCGGTTCGGCGAGATCGAGCAGCGCGGGCTGGCGCTGAGCCGCAAAGGCCGCGCGCTCTACGATGCTCTGCTGGCCCAGGCCCGCAACGAGGCCGGGGCGCAGGATGAAGGCTATGCCGCAAGGCTGGCGCAGGCTTTCACCGCCTTTCCGGACGATCTGGCGCAACTGGCCCGCGAAGGGCTGGGGTTTTTCCGCTACGCACTGACCCCGGCCGGCGAGGCCGCAGCCGGGAGCGGCGGCGTGGAGGGGCAGATCGAAGACTGGATCGCGCAGGGCCTCGTCCAGCCGATCCCGATGACCTACGAAGATTTCCTGCCGGTAAGCGCCGCCGGCATCTTCCAGTCCAACCTCGGCGGCGAGAAACAGCGGGTCTATGCCGGCAACGCCTCGCAAGCCGTATTCGAGGCAGCGCTGGGCGCGCCGATCGTCGATCCTTTTGCGCTGTACGAATCGGAGGAGGCCCGCGCGCGCGCAGCGGTCACCGCCGCACTGGGCGGCACGGTGACGGCCTGAGGCGGGCGGTGCCGCAGCGACCGCCCTGCCCCTCCGTATCGTCAGTACTTCAGGTTCTCGTAACGGTCCGTTACCTCGAAATTGACATCGCCCAGCGCGACATAGATCGGCTCGCAGAACCGGCTCTGATCGATGTGTTCGCTGAAGGTGTAATCGGGCCGGCGGGTGAACGCGTCCTTGATCTGTTCGATGTAGGCCACCGGGTCCTCGCACTCGAAATAATAGAGCGACAGGTATTCGAACATGTTGTCCATCTGGAAGGGAAACATGTGCGGCACGTCGGCCGCCTTGAACCGGCCGAGCGGCACGAGGCCCGGCAGGGACTTGTAGGTGGGATAGGCCACTTCTTCATACCAGCGGTTGAATTCGGCGTCCTTGCCTTCGACAGGGTTGGTCATCGCGAGCAGCAGGTGCTTCTTCAGGGCCATAGTCAGTCCTCTCCAGGGTGTCGTCTTTGATGGCCGCCCACGCCGTGACCGACGCAAGGCTTACCATATGGTCAGCATTGATGGCATGACTTGAGCGATCCGCCAAACGGATTTTCAGCGCTCGTCGCCGTCGACGAAGGCATTGCAGTCGGCCGGCAATGCGGCCATCCACCAGCTTCAACCAGAACGATACCGGAAGGATGCCTCGCGATGCCTGCCGCCGTGGCCATGGTGCCTGACCTGATCGATGCCGTCGCTGCCGCCGCGCCGGCGGGCGAGCCGATCTTGATGCTCAATCTGCTGCGGTTTCGTCCCCAGGCGGACTATGCCGCCGATGCCGGGGTATCGCCCTGCACCGGGCGCGAAGCGTACTACGATCGCTATGCCCCGGTGGCGAGCCGGCTGATCTTCGCGCAAGGCGCACGCATCCACGCCTATGGCACCGCGCTCGGCAATCTGATCGCGCCGGCGGACGAAGTCTGGGACGAACTGCTGCTGGTCGAATATCCCGACGCCCGCACTTTCCAGGCGCTGTTCCACAATCCCGAGTATCAGGCCGTCGTGTTCCACCGCACGGCGGCACTGGCCGATTCCCGGCTGACACCCTTTCTCGCCAGTTCGGCCGGCCTTTAAACGCGCGGCAGGAGCCCGCCGAGCAGGATATCCACCAGCGATGCGGCCAGTTCTTCGGCGGACCGGCCGCCGTCCGGCGAATGCCAGCGCGCCGGCCAGTTAAGCGCGCCGGCCAGCGCGAAGGCGGCCATCTTGACGTCAACCGGCGCGATCGCGCCGTCGGCGATCGCTTCGCTCAGCATCCGGCGCAGCGCATCGTCGATCTCGCGCTTGAGCGCGCGGAAGCGGGGGCGGCTTTCGGGAGCCAACGATTCCTCGCCGGTGCGGATCACGCAGCGGCCGAAATCGTCCATGTTGATCTCGGCATAACGGCGCAGGAAGCGCACGAGCCGGCCCTTGGTGGTGCTCTCCTCCTCCCGCGCGGCCTCGGCCGCCTGCAGGAGCTGCTGCAGCCCGATCGTCACGCATTCGAGCAGGACCTGGTCCTTGCTGGCGAGATAGTGGTAGATCGTCCGCTTTGAGATGCCGAGGCTGGCCGCTACATCATCGAGCGAAGTGGCGTGGACGCCGCGTTCGTTGAACATGCGCACCGCCGCGCGCAGCACCGCCTCCCGCTTGGCCAGCCGATCCTCCTCGCGCTGCCGGGCGGTGCGGAACGGGGATGCGGGTTCGGTGGCGGCGGGTCTCTCCATCATGCCCGACCATGCCACGAAACGCACTGAACCACAATACACCGGTCAGTGCACATCACCCGCGTGGGTATTGCATTCGGTCAACCGCTCAAACCGCCCGAACAATCGCCGCGGCCGGGCGTTTACCCTGCTCGGGCTTTCAGACTGCGGGCAAAATGACTTTTCAACAATGGCTTTCCCTTGCCCTTCTCGTCGCAATGATGGCGTTGTTCCTGTGGGGGCGGTTTCGCTATGATGTGACGGCGGTCATCGCGCTGCTGGCGGCGGTGGCGGTGGGGCTGGTGCCGCCGGATGAGGCGTTCGGCGGGTTTTCGGACGATATCGTCATCATCGTCGGATCGGCACTGGTGCTGTCGGCGGCAGTGCAGCGGTCCGGGCTGATCGAGCGGGCGCTGGCGCTGGGGGAGCGGTGGCTGCGCCGGCCGGGGAGCCAGCAATTCGCGCTGACGGCAACGGTGGGCGTGGCTTCGGGACTTATCAAGAACATCGGCGCGCTGGCCATGCTGATGCCCGCGGCAGCGCAGCTTGCGCGCAAGAGCGGGACCAACCCTTCGCGCTTCTACATGCCGATGTCTTTCGCCGCGCTGCTGGGCGGGCTGACGACGCTGGTCGGCACATCGCCCAACATCATCGTCAGCCGCGTGCGCGAGGAGATGACCGGCAAGCCCTTCCACATGTTCGATTATCTGCCGACCGGGCTGGGCCTGCTGGTGATCGGCTTGATCTTCCTGCGCTTTGCCCACCGGCTGCTACCGCCCGATCGCCGGGCCGCCGCCACCATCGGCGAGGCGCTCAACATCTCCGACTATACGACCGAGGCCACCGTGCTCGAAGGTTCGAGCCCGGTCGGCATCACCATCGCCAAGTTCATCGCCGAGTGCGACAACGAGGTGGAGGTCAACGCCCTGCTGCGGCGCGGGCTGCGCAGCGAACCATCGACCGATACCGTCATCGCCGCCGGGGACGTGCTGATCCTGTCGTGCGATCCCGATGCGCTGGAACGCGCCATCGCCGGGGCGGGACTGACGCTGCACAATCCCGACGAAAACGAGGAGACGGGGCACGAAGACGGCGTCGGCATCATCGAGGGGGTGGTGACCGTGCGCTCTGCTTTGGCAGGCTCTACCGCCGCGCGGCTGAGCCTGCGCGAGCGGATGGGGCTGCGCCTCGTCGCCGTCTCGCGCGAGGGGCAGCGGCTGCGCAACAAGCCTTCGGCGATCCTGCTGCAACCGGGCGACGTGGTGGTGCTGCAGGGACTTCTGGAGGCCATGCCGTCACGCCTGGCGCAGCTTGGCGTGCTGCCGCTGGCCGAACGCACGATCCGGCTTGGCCAGGCGCGCAAGGGGTGGCAGGCGCTGGCAATCCTGGCCGCCGCCATGCTGGCCACCGCGCTGGGGCTGGTGCCGGTGGCGACCGCATTCTTTGCGGGTGCCGGACTGGTGGTGCTGACCGGGGCGCTGCCCGTGGACGATGCCTATGAAGCGGTGGAATGGCCGATCCTGATCATGCTGGGCGCGCTGATCCCGGTCAGCGGCACCCTGCAATCGACCGGCGCGTCCGACGTGATGGCGACCGAACTGGCGCGGCTGGCCAGCCACCTGCCGCCATGGGGCGCGGTGATGCTGGTGCTGGCGGCATCGATGGCGGTGACCCCGTTCCTCAACAACGCGGCGACGGTGCTGGTGATGGCTCCGATCGCGGCGGTGTTCGCCAAGGACCTGGGCTATCAGCCCGACGCTTTCCTGATGGCGACCGCGATCGGTGCGGGCTGCGATTTTCTCACCCCGATCGGTCACCAGTGCAACACGCTGGTCATGGGCCCGGGCGGCTATCGCTTCGGCGATTACGCCCGCCTCGGCGCGCCGCTTTCGCTGCTGGTGCTGTTGCTGGGGACGCCGCTGATCATGGCGGTGTGGCCGGTGAGCTGACGGGCGAAATGTTGTTACTGCCCCAGCCGTTCGGACAAGATACCCTCAGCGGCCCTAATCCATCATCCAGAAGATCGCCGTGGACAGTGCCAGCGAGACGAGGAACAGCGGCCAGGACCAGTAGAAATCGAAGCTCTGGAAATAGGTATGCTCGATCTGGAGCATGCCGTGGCGGACCTGGTTCGACCCCATGATGGTGCTGAGCACCCAGGTCAGGATGAAGCTGGGGATCAGCCCCTTGAAAACCGCAATGCCCATTGGCCCCGCCTCCTCACGCGCGCGATCCCGCAGCGCCTTCGGAGCGTCATCCTGCACGCAATGTGTAAATTTCACGTAACCGGGTAGGACGCGGCAGAAATGTAGTCAGAGGTCGCGGTATTCGGGGATGGCGCGGGTGCGGAATGCTTCTACCGCCGTCTCGTGATCGGAAGTGGCGATCAGCATGCACTGCTGGCGGTCTTCCAGCGTCAGCGCCGCTTCGAAGCCGGGAGCGTCAACGGTGAGGCCCAGCGTCTCCTTGGTCATCCGCAGCCCCATCGGCGAAGCGCGCAGCATGTCGCCGGCCATGGCCAGTCCGGCATCGAGCAGGCCGTCTACCGGCACCACCGAACTGACCAGCCCGGTCGCCAGCGCGCGCGGGGCGTGGATGAAGTTGCCGGTCATGAGCAGTTCGGACGCCACCGACAGGCCGACCAGACGCGGCAGCAGATAGCCCGAGCCCATGTCGCAGCCGCCCAGCCCGACGCGCAGATAGGCCGCGTTCAGTTTGGCATCCTCGGCCGCGATGCGCACATCGGCGGCCAGTGCGAGCGAGAAGCCGGCACCGCAGGCCGCGCCCTGGACCAACGCGATCACCGGCTGCGGACAGGCGCGCATCGCGCGCACGATGCCCGAATAGAGCCTTTGCATCGCAAGCTGGCGCTGGTTGCGGCCCGGCCCTTCGGTGGCGAAGGCATCGGACCCCAGTTCGGCCCCGGCGCAAAACACCCGCCCTGCCCCGCGCAGCAACACCACGCGCACGTCGAGCCGGTTCACCAGCCCGGAGAAATAGGCCTGCAGCGCCTCTGCCAGTTCCGGCGATACGGCATTGAGGCTGTCGGGCCGGTTCAGCGTCGCGATCTCGATCGCACCGCGCCGTTCGATTTCGAGCACCTGGCCGGTCATGCGATGATGTTCTCCGAACGGTTGGAATAGAGCTTGCGCAGCGTCAGCTTGTCGAGCTTGCCGGTGGTGGTGCGGGGCATCGTGTCGATCACGCGGATTTCATCGGGCAACCACCACTTGGCGACATGGTTGGCCATGTGCGCCAGAAGGCCCTTTTCGTCGAGCGTAGCGACGCCCGGTGCCAGCGTCACCAGCAGCAGCGGCCGTTCCTGCCAGCGCGGATGCGGGATCGAGATGACCGCCGCTTCGCCGACCTGCGCGTGGCTGGTGGCCGCCGATTCGAGCTGCAGCGTGCTGATCCATTCGCCGCCGGACTTGATGACGTCCTTGGCGCGATCGACGATCTCCATCGAGCCGTCGGGGAAGATCCTCGCGATGTCGCCGGTCTCCAGCCAGTCGAAAGCCTCTTCCGCGCTATACCCGACGTAACTGCCGGAGGCGATGGGGCCGCGCACCAGCAGATGGCCGGAATGCTCGCCATCCATCGGCAGCGGCTGGCCTTCGTCGTTGACGATGCGCATTTCCGACAGGAAGCCGACGCGGCCCTGCCGCGCCAGATGGTGTTCGCGCTGCGCGTCTTCGGGCAACTGGTCCCAGCCCGCGGGCGGCGCACTGCGCGCGCAGCCGGGGACTTCGGTCATCCCCCAGGACTGACACAGCACGATGCCGAAGGTTTCGAACCGCTCCGCCAGCGTGCGGGTCGGCCGCGTCCCGGCCAGGAGGCCGGTGCGCACGGTTTCGAGCTTAGAGCCGCGCTTGTCGGCGGCGTCGAACAGATCCATCCAGATCGTCGGCACCGCGCCGGTGATGGTCACGCCTTCGCTGTCGATCAGTTCGACCAGCGCATCGGGCGAAAAATCGCGGCCGTTAAGGACCAGCTTGGCCCCGTTCATCGGCGCGGTGAACGGCATCATCCAGCCGTTGGCGTGGAAGATCGCCGCGATCGGCATCATGCATTCCAGCGCGCCCCGACGCTGCGTGGCGTACATGTCCGCCATCGACATGTTGATCGATCCCAGCGTGATCGACCGATGGCTGTAGGCAACACCCTTGGGACGGCCGGTCGTGCCGGAAGTGAAGCAGATGGTGGCGGCCTGGTTCTCGTCGAACGAGGGCCATTCGAATTGATCGTCGGTATCGCCGATCAGGTCGGACTTGGTGATGAAACCGGGCAGCGTGCTGGCGGGCACGGGCGAGCCGGGCTCGTCCATGAACACCCAGCGCGTGACCATCGGCGTGATGGCGGCGACCTTTTCGGCCAGTGGCAAAGTATCGGCATCGACGAACACCGTCGTCTCGCCGACTTTCTCGATCATGTAGCGCAGATCGTCCGGGGTCAGGCGCGGGTTCAGCGTGTGCAGCCCGACGCCGATGCCCAGCGCGCCATAGAACAGTTCGATGTGATTGGCGGTGTTCCAGGCCAGCGAGCCCAGCACATCGTCTACCTTGAAGCCATGCGCGGTAAGTGCCTTGGCCAACCTTTTCGCGCGGGCCCGCATGCGCGCCCAGTCCGAGCGTTCGATGCTGCCATCGATCCGGCGCGAGACGAACTCGGTCGTGGCATGATGCTCCGCCGCATGATCGATGAGCCGCGAGAGCAGCAACGGCGTCGTCATCATGGTTCCGCGCAAGGTGATCTTCTCCGCTATCTTATCAATGGTTGGTCCAAAGGATTCGCCGGGAAACTATACGTTTCCCGGCGAATTGCCATCAGAAGTTGGCCGAGAGCGAAACGCCGTAGCTGGCCGGACGTCCGGTGTAGCGAACCTGGGTGTCATACAGGATCGGGGCGTTGGTGAAGTAGTATTCGTTGAACACGTTGTGGCCGAATACGGTCAGGCGGTACCGGTCGGCGAACGACACGCCAGCCCGCAGATCAACCAGGGTGTAGGCATCAAGCTTCGCCGTGGCAGCGTCGCTATCGATCACCGAATAGGTCGAACTGTTATGCGTGACGGTGCCGCCGAAGAACAGGTTCACCGAATCCGTCACCGCGAAGTCGTAGTCGGCCGAGGCGTTGACCGAAAGGTCGGGTGCGAACGGCAGCGAATTGCCTTCGAAGTCCTTCACCCCGCCGACGAAGCCGACGCCGGTGTATTCATCGATGCGGCTGTTGATGTACGTCCCGCCAACCTTGAGGTTGAGGCCATCGACGGGTTCGAGCATCAGCTCGGCCTCGACGCCCATCAGGCTCGACTTGGGCACGTTCACCAGCGCGTCCAGCACGCCGAACACAGGGTCGATCCGCTTACCGCGGGTCTGCTTGTCGGTGTACTTGTAGTAGAACCCGGCGAGGTTGAACTGGGCCGCGCCGTCCAGCATCGAAGCCTTGAAACCGCCTTCGAACGCCAGCACCGATTCCTGCTTCACCGGCGCAAACTGCGCGGTGCTCGAAGCGTTGGTGAACAGGAAGCTGCCCGCCTTGTAGCCCTTCGAGACGTTGGCATAGAGCAGCAACTGGCGCAGCGCCTGATAGTCGAGCCCGACGCGCCAGGACACGTTCTCCTCGTTCAGCGAATTGCTGTACGAAGTCGGCAGGAAGGTCGCTTCGTCAAGCGTCACGCACCCACCGACCGGGATATCCGGGGTGGCTGCGGCAGTGGGATCGATCGCCTGACGGATGGCGGTCGAGGTGGCGGTGAAGAACGCCGCCGCGCCGCCGTTGCCGGCATCCTTGGTGCAGGTCTGCGCATCGCGCTTGCTCTCGGTATAGCGGATGCCGCCCTTGAGCTTCAGGTCAGGCAGCAGTTCGTAGTCGGCATTCGCGAAGACCGCATAGTTGTCGATCTGTGAATTCAGGAAGAACGTGTTGCTGTTGGCCGGGAAGCCGAGATTGGCGACCACCGAGCTTTGCGCGACGTGCTGGTCTGCGAATTCCTTCGAGGTGGTGTGCTCGTAGTTCGCGCCGAGCATCCAGTTCCAGCGCGTGCCGCTGCTGGCGATGCGCAGTTCCTGGCTGAAGGACTTGAGGCGGCCGTCGAACAGGAATTCGAGCGCTTCCGAAGCAACGCCATCGGGATCGTTGATCTGCTTGCGCTTGAAATCGACGTAGGACGTGATCGAGGTCAGCGTGACATCGTCGGTCAGGTCATAATCGCCGCGCAGGGCGACCTGCCACTGGCGGTCATCACCCTTGGGGCGGCGGTCCGGGTTCCAGTCGGCCGCGCGGGGCTTGCTGGGGGCGAACGGGGTGGCGGCGAGTTCGGCACCGACCGGGCCGACCTGCGGGAACAGCGCGATGTACTGGCCGGCCTGCGGGTCCGACTTGTCGACCATGCCGTTGACGTTGAGTTCGAACTTGAGGCGATCGGTGGCCTGCCAGTCGAGCAGGACGCGGCCCATGAACAGGTCCTTGTCGCCCAGCTTCTTGTCATCGGGGCGCGAGACGCTCTTCTGCCAGCCGCCGCCCTGCGCGGTGCGGGCCGAGATGCGGGCCTTGAGGCTGTCGCTCAGCGGGCCGCTGACATAGCCGTCGGCATCGACTTCGCCGAAGCTGTCGACACTGGCGTTGAGGCCGGCCTTGAAGATGTCGGTCGGCTTGGCGGCGATGTAGTTGATCGCGCCGCCGGTGGCGTTCTGGCCGAACAGCGTGCCCTGCGGGCCCTTCAGCACCTCAACGCGCTGCACGTCGAGCGCGGCGGTGCCCACCAGCGCCGGAAACGGCATCGGCACTTCATCGACATAGACGCTGACGGCGGGATAGGCAGCCAGCGAGTTCTCGTAGAAGCCGACGCCGCGCAGGGTGTAGACCGGGGTGTTGTAGATCGAGTTGGCGACGGTCAGCGAAGGCACCACCCTGGCCAGATCGCCCACGTCCTTGACGCCCTGCTTGAGCAGATCGTCGCCGGTCATCGCCTGGACGGTGAGACCAACCTTGTTCAGCGATTCCGAGCGCTTCTGCGCGGTGACGACGATCTCGCCGACGCCGCCGGACGAATCGTCGGCCGCGTCCTGTGCAAAGGCCACGCCGGGCACGAAGAAGGCCAGGCCGGCGACGCCGGCCAGCAGTGTGTTCAGTTTCATGAGATATTCCTCCCTTTGATCTTCTCGGGTCAGTTGGTTTCGAAGGCGACAGGCAAGGACTTGAGCCCGCCGACGAAATTGGTCTCGATGTAGCGCGGGGCCCCGGTCAGCCGGACGGCGGTGAGATGCGGCAGCAGCTCTTCGTAGAGAATGCGGATTTCCAGCTTCGCGAGGTGCTGGCCCAGGCACATGTGCGGGCCGGAACCGAACGCCAGGTGGCGGTTGGGCTTGCGCGCCAGATCGAACGCGCCGCCATCGGGGAACATGCCCTCGTCCCGGCTCGCCGAAGGATAGGACAGCATCAGCCGCTGACCCTTGCGGATCGTGATCCCTGCCACTTCGGCATCCTCGATCGCGGTGCGGGTGAAGTGGCGCACCGGTGCCGCCACCCGGATCGCTTCATCCACGAACGTCGGGATCAGCGAAGGATCGGCCTTCAGCCGCGCGAACTGATCGGGGTTCTCGCAGAGCGCCTTCATCCCGGTCGCGGTGGTCGATGACGTGGTGTCATGGCCGGCGGTGGCGATGGTGATGTAATAGCCGTTGGCGAAGAAATCCGAGATCGGCTCGCCGTCCACTTCGGAATTGGCGATCACGCTCATCAGGTCGTCGCGCGGGTTGGCGCGGCGATCACGGGTCATCGGGGTGAAATAGTCGTAATAATCCTGGATCACCCGGTGGAACTGGCGCGCGGCCATGTCGGCGGTGATCTCCAGATCGTCACGCTGTTCCTCGCTGTCCTTGAAGCCGAAAAATTCCTGCGTCAGCTTGAGCATCCTGGGCAGGTCGCTGTCGGGTACGCCGAACATGCTCATGATGACGCGCAGCGGATATTCCAGCGCGAAGTCCTTGACGAAATCGATCTCGCGCGGGCCCGCCAGCAGCTTCGCCACGGTATCCCGGGCGATCGCCCGGACATCGGCTTCCAGCTTGTTGACCCGGGCCGGCGTGAAATAGGGCGTTGCGATCGCCCGCAGCGCCTTGTGATCGGGGTTGTCCATGTGGGTCAGCGCGGCGACGACCTGGCAGGTGCCGTTGTTGACCTCCTTCAGGAAGGCATCGTCGGCCTGCGGATTGAAGATTGGGTTGTCGACCATGTTGAGGAACACGTCGGCCCGGCGCTCTACCGCCACGACATCGGCATAGCGGCTGATGATCCAGATCGGATCGTAGCCCGGCAGGCTGGCCCAGCCGATCGGCCGGTTCGCGCGCATCCACGCCAGCGCTTCGAAGAAGGCCGGTTCATCGGCGCACAAGTTGGCGTTGACGACCTTGGCGGCAATCTCTTCCGGGATATGCAGCTCTTGCGGGCCGAAGGTTTCGAGCACGGTTGCCATGAATTGAAGCCTCAGAAAGTAAGGACGGGCTTGACGACGAGGCCGCTGAGCTGGTCGTCGATGGCCTGGTTGATCTGGTCGAACGGGTATGTCCGCACGAGCTTGCCGAGCGGCATGCGCCCGGCTTCCACGTGGGCGAGGAGTTCGGGGATGAACGTGTCGGGATCGGTATCGCCCTCGATCACGGCTTTCAGCGTCACGCCGCTGGCAAGGAAGCCGAGCAGGTTCGTGGAGAACGTCGCCTCCGGGTTCTTGGGCACGCCCAGGAACGCCATCTCGCCATGCCCGGCCAGTGAGGCAAGGGCGGCGCTGACCACCGCGTCCACCGCCGTCGTCTCGACCACATAGTCCACGCCGCGCGCGACGATGGCGCGGATCGCTTCGGCGATGTCACCGGCAGCGGGATCGATCGCTTGGGTTGCGCCCACTTCGAGCGCCAGCGCGCGGCGCGCGGCCACCGGTTCGACGACGATGATCGGATCGCAACCCGCTACCACCGCGCCCATGACGGCGCTCAGCCCGACCGAACCGGCCCCGAACACGGCTATCGCCCGGCCCGGCTTCGCGGCAAGCGAGCGCAACACCGCACCCGCGCCGGTCTGCACCCCGCAACCGAGCGGCGCGGCCAGCGCGAGGTCGGCCCCGTCGTGGACCTTCACGGTGTTCTGCTCCAGCGCGATGGCATAGCTGGCGAACGAGGACTGCGCGAAGAAGTGGCCGCTGACGGGCTCTCCCCCGCAGCACAGCGTGGGGCTGCCGTCGGCGCGGCGGCCGGAGTAATTGATGGCCATGCCGTTTTCGCAATAGGCCACATCACCGCGCGTGCAGTTGGTGCACTGGCCGCAATAGCCGACCGTCAGGACAACCTTGTCCCCGGGCTTCACCTTGGTGACGCCCGGCCCGACCCGTTCGACCACGCCGGCACCTTCATGGCCCAGCACCACCGGCATCTGCACCGGCAGCGACTGGTTGCGCGCGGCAATGTCGCTGTGGCACACGCCGACGGCTTCGATCCGCACCAGCACTTCACCGGCCTGCGGTTCATCCAGTTCAAGCTGTTCGAGCGAAAAGTCCTGCTTGGGTTCACGCGCGACTGCGGCCGTAATCTGCATAGCCGTTCCTTCATCCTGTCCTGTGGTGGGGCGCGGAGGCGGGGAGAGAGGTCGCCCCCGCGCCGGTTGCCGTCAGTCGCCCAGAAGCGCCGTGACGGTCTTGGTCTCGGTGTAGTTGAGCACGCCCTCTTCGCCGACTTCGCGGCCCCAGCCCGATTCCTTGAACCCGCCGAACGGGGCGGAAGGATCGTTCATGCCGTGCGTGTTGATCCACACGATCCCGGCCTGAAGCCGGCGCGCCACGAGATGCGCGCGGCTGAGATCGCGGGTCCAGATATTGGCGGCGAGGCCATAGCGGGTGTCGTTGGCGGTGCGGACCACTTCGTCGGCGTCAGTGAACGGGGTGGCCACCAGCACAGGGCCGAAAATCTCCTCGCGCACCACGGCGCTGTCGGGCTGGGTGTTGTGGAAGATGGTCGGCTCCACGAAATAGCCGCTGTCGAGCCCCTTCGAGCCGCCCAGCAACAGCTCGTTACCGGCCGCCTTGCCCTTTTCGATGTAGCCGAGCACGCGGTCCTGCTGCGCGCGGCTGACCAGCGGGCCGATCATCGTCTGCGGATCGCGGCCGTTGCCCAGCTTGAAGGTCTTGGTGACCTCGATGATGGCATCCATCAGCTTGTCGTAGATCGACTGCTCGACATAGAGGCGCGAGGCGGCAAGGCAGACCTGGCCGGAATTGAAGAAGATCGCGAGCGCCGCGCCGACCGCCGCCTTCTCGATATCGGCATCGGCGAAGATCAGCGACGGTGATTTGCCGCCCAGTTCCAGCGTCACCCGCTTGAGATCATTGGCACAGGTGCGCACGATGTCCTTGCCGACGCGGGTCGAGCCGGTGAAGGCGATCTTGTCGACGCCGGGATGTTCGACCAGCGCCTGCCCGGCGATATGGCCATAGCCGGTGATGACGTTGACGACGCCTTCGGGCACGCCGGCCTCCAGGCACAGTTCGGCCAGGCGCAGCGCGGTCAGCGGGGTGACCTCGGAAGGCTTGAGCACCATGGCGCAGCCGGCGGCCAGCGCCGGGGCCAGCTTCCACGCCGCCATCGCCAGCGGGTAGTTCCACGGCACGATCAGGCCGACGACGCCGATCGGCTCGTGCACGGTATAGGAGTGATACTGCCGGCCATCGCCCGAGATCGGATTGACGGTGCCGCCCAGCCGCGCGCACCAGCCCGCCATGTAGCGAAAGATCTCCGCCGCCGCCGGCACATCGACCGCCTTGGCATGCTCAACCGCCTTGCCGTTGTCGAAGCTTTCGAGCAGCGCCAGCTCGTCGGCGTTTTCCTCGATCTTGCGGGCGATCGTTTCCAGCAGACGCGCCCGGTCGAGCGGGCGCATGCGCGACCAGGCCGGGCTTTCGAACGCCGCCCGCGCCACACGCACCGCGCGATCGACATCTTCGGCCCCGCCGGCGTCCACATGGGCGAAGACGCGGCCGGTGGCGGGATCTTCCACCGCGATCGTTTCGCCCGATGCCCCGGCCACCCACGCACCGCCAATCAGCATCCGGCCCGACGGCAGGTTCGGCAATGCGACCTCAGGGCGCTCGATGGTGTCGGACTGGTGCATGGTCATCTCCCGCTCCGGGCGGCCTTATGCCTGCAGGCAGCGGCGCGCGCTCGAATACTCCGTATTGCGTATACGCAGTTTTTAGTGTGATGGGGAAACGATGACAAGTGGCAAAAATGTAACTAGAGCCAAGCTATGAAGATGGGGGAATTGGAGCGGCGCACCGGCGTGAACCGGGAGACGATCAGGGTGCTGATCAGAAAGGGCCTCGTGCCCCCGCCGGACAAGCCGAAGGCCACCGTGGCCTTTTACAACGAAGAACATGTCCGGGCGGTGCAGGCGGTGCGCAACCTCCAGCGCGAACACCAGGTCACGCTGGACCAGATGAGTTCGATCCTGCGCGGCGAATCGCTCAAGAAGCGGCTCGAAGCGCCTGCGTTCCAGCATCTCGAAGAACTGGTGGCCGCACGCTTCGGCGAGGATGACCGGACCATCCTGGTCCAGTCGCTGGCTCAGACCAACGCCTATGCCCAGCGTGACGCCGCCGGCCTTGCCGCACTGGGGGCGATCGAAATCATGGAAACGCCCGAGGGCTCGGCGGTCAGCTATACCGACGCCAGCCTGATCCGTATCTGGGAACGGATGCGCGAAGCGGGCTACGAGGAAACCACCAATTTCTTCCCAGTGGTGCTCGATCACTATACCAAGTCGGCCGATTATCTCGCCTACGCCGAAGCCACCCGCTTCATCCGCCGCACCGAAGGGCTGGTCGGCGAAGAGGAAGCGGCCGACATGCTGCGCATCGGCCTGCCGCTGATGCTCGACTTCTTCGGCATCCTGCGCATGAAATACTTCATGCGCTACCTGGCGGCTGCGCAGGCCGGCACGCTGGACGCGCTACCCAAGCCGGTGCTGGACAAGCCGGGGGCGGCGGGCCCGGCACCGAAGCGGGCAGGAAGATCGGGGAACCGGAAATGAGGGCGGGCCAGTAATCAACTTCATCATCCCCGACTTGATCCGGGATCCCGCTTTGCGTCAAACACAATGCAAAACAAGCGGGGCCCCAGATCAAGTCCGGGGCGACGAAATAAAGTCTATCTGAGCCTTAACAATTCACTCCGGTGGGGCGACTGATTCTCACCGGCTCTGGCGACTTTCTTATACCGAGGTGCGTTAATCTCAATCCATAGCTTCACATCGTCATTGCGAACCCGCGAAGCGGGTGAAGCAATCCAGGGCGGCGTAAACCGTCCTGGATTGCCGCGCGCCCTGCGGTCGCTCGCAAAGACGAAGTAAAGGAGATGAGCCGCTCATTGTGAGCTTTGGTATTAGGCTTTCAACGGCAACAGACCGGCACCAGCACTCCGGCCCGCTCCAGCGCCAGCCGCACCGCGTGCAGCAGCACGATCGACACGGCCATCCCCACCAGCGCAGCGCTGACGGCCCCGGCCGTCGAAGGGGGGAGCACCCGGCTCATCGGCCACTGGGCCAGGCTCATCGCCACCAGCATCCCCACGAAAAGCGCGGCAATCAGCAGGGCCTGCCCGCACATCGCCGCGCAGCGCCGCGCGGGCGTCGGGGCCATCGGCTTGGTGCGCCGGAAGCAGAACACCACCACCGCCAGCATCAGCATGGAAGTCGCCGGCAGCAGGGTGAAATGCACCGCCAGCTTGGCCGGCAGGTTCCATGGTGACTGGCCGCAGATCGCCTGCATCTCGCGGTAAGCCCATGCCCCGTCGAGGCGAATGCCGAGCAGAGTACCGGACAGGCACAGGCCGAGATCGCGCAACAGCCGCCCGCCCTCGCCGCGAAGCGCGACGGCCGGGTAAGCGGTACTGGCAAGGTTGATGGACAGGATGCGCCTTTCCGATGCGATGCAATAGCCGCGCCCTAGCAGCGGCCTATCCGTGCGGCGTTGACCTTGCGCAATCACTGCGCCGATTTCAACGCCTCGCTGCCGCGCCGCCGGGATCGGTCTGGCATGCCTCGCTGGCGAAGGCCCTGATCTGCTCGGCCGATTGCTGCGCCAGCCAGGTCCGGCGCTCCGCCAGATCACGCGCGGCGATCGCCTCGTTGCGCTGCTGCTCGGCGGCGATCCGCTCGCGCTCGGCGATGCGGGCGTTGTGGAGAGCGATCAGCGACAGTGCGCTGAGGGCGACGATCAGCACCAGCGAAGCGACGGTATAGATCGCCGCGAAGGTCCGCCGGCGGCGCTGCTCGCGATCGTTGAGGCGATCGAACGGCACCCCCAGCATCCCGGCGATCAGCTTGAGCTTGACCACCCGCTTGCCGAGCACCTGCAGGTCCGGGGCCAAGGGCTCCAGCGGCCGCGAACGGTCGCTCGCCCCGGCGGCGTCCACCTCCCACAACAGGGCATCGGGAAAACAGCCGTCTTCGCCCTCCCCCGGAACGCCGCCGGCGATCACCGCGAAGACCGGGGCATCGGGGTTCAGTCGCTTGAAGGTGCGCACTTCGTTATCGACCCATTGCGACGCGCGCGCCGCCGGAGAACACACCACCACCAGCGCGCGCGAGCGGGCCAGCGCGTCTTCCAGCTTGGGGCCGAGCTGGGCTGCACCCGCCAGTTCGTCCTCATCACGGAACACCGGCGTCAGCCGCGCCGGCACGGTGCCGTAATCACCCTCCAGGCCGACAAGCGCGCGCGGCACGCGATAGGATTCGATCGCCTTGTGCAGCCACCGCGCCACCGCCATGTCGCGGTGGCTGTAGCTGATGAAGGCGGCATATCTGCTCTGTTCCACCCGGCCTTTCGCCAGATCGGCCAGGTGCGTGCCCAGCGCCGCCAGCGCCTGCCCCGGCCCGAGGGGATTGCCGGAACTCGGCCGAGTGGCGTAGTCTGCGCCCGATTGGTCCGAGGGGAAGGAGTCTGCCATGAATTGGTTCCTACAGCGCGTCGCGATAATGGCAGGCGGGGTGGCTTTGGCGGGCATGCCCGCACCGGCATTCGCGGCAGACGACCCGGCCCCGGCCAACGACCCGGCGGTCGATCCGTTCGCCCAGGCGATGGCCGCGCGCAGTGTGGCCGATTATGCCCGGCGCACGAAGGACCCTTATGCGATGATCACCGCCGCGCGGATGCTCGCCGAAATACCGGTCAGCGATGGCGATACCGCAGCAGGGGCCGAGGCGTCGTTTTCGCCCAAGGCGCTCTATGCCGAAGCGCGGGTGCTGGCGGATGGCGACGCCACCTTGCTGGAACAGATCACCGTTGCCGAATCGGTCGCCCGGCGCGGGGTCATGACTTCGGCATTCGGCAGCGGGCTGGTCCGCCGCGTGCTCAGCGTCGATCCGCGCGGGGCCTATCAGTTCAGCCTGGACGCGAAGGGCGGCGAAACGCTGCGCCTGGGGGCGATCGGCTCTCCCGGCACCAGCCTGCTGATCCGCATGGTCGACAAATCGGGCAAGGTGGTGTGCCTTGACGATCACGGCGATTACGCCCCGGTTTGCCAGCTCAAGCCCAAGGCGAATGCGCGCTACCGGGTCGATATCCTCAACAAGAGCCCCGCCAAGAGCCAGACAGTGGTGCTCAGCAACTGAGTCCTGCGCGGTTGGGCCCGGCGCGGTTCGGGGCTCCGTCACGGCCCGGTGAACAGCTCGTTGATCGACAGCCCGCCACCGCCCGCCAGCACTTGCCGCACCGGCTCCACCACCCGCGCGGCCAAGCGCTGGTTGTCGATGCTGGCCAGCAGCGTCCTGAGCGCGGTGGGCGGCTGCGCGGTAACCAGCGCGACGACATGGTCCGCCCCGTAAGGCGCGACCGCGGCGGTCGATACCACCGGCAGCGTGCCGTCCGGCCCCAGCCGGCCCTCCCCGTCCTGCGGTGATGCCGGGTAGAGCGTCTGGACCGTCCCGTCCGATGCCAGGTTGAACACCGTGGCATAAAGCGGTGCCGTGCTCGCCGCGCCGCCATCGTACTGCAGCGCCAGATCGACATGCTCGCCCGGAGCGTAGCGCGTACCGTTGGGCTTGGGACCGACGGTCACGCGCACTTTCTTTTCGTTCATCAGGGCATCGAGCCGGGCGATGGCGTTCCACTTTTCCACCACGCCGCGCAGCACGCCGGGCGAAGTGACATCACGGGCGACCACATCGCCGGTGCGCCAGAAAACCTGGCCATCATCGCTGTTCCAGATGAAATCGGCCTGATCGCGGGTGGCCGCCAGCCGCCAGGGCACATTGCCGCCCGCCGAGAGCGCGGTGGCACCCTGCCCGGTAACGTAAAGCCCGGGAAGCGCGACGCCCGCCGGCGGCTTGAGCCGCGCCGGAGTGACGAACAGCACGGCGTCACCCTCTCCGGCAACATAGGCGGTGTTCGGCTTCTGCAACTGGCTGGACAGCGAGCGGACGCGGCCATCGAGATAGACGCCCATCTCGCTCACGCTGACCTTGCCGTCATGATCGAGATCGGCGGTCGCGGTCTTGCTGTCCGTCGGCGACTGCCGCAGCCCTTGCTCGAACGCATAGGTCAGCACCCCGCGCCACGGCGCACCGGAGGCGGGGAGCATCGATTCCTGCGCAAGCTGATCGTCCTGCGCCGCGCCGATGAAGACGAGATTGGGAAGGTCCGCCCGATCGACCGGCGCGATGGTCCGCACCGCCCCGGCGGCGGGGGGCAGCACCGAGGGGAAACGCGGTGCCGGGCGGCCGACCAGCTTGAAATCGTCGCGGCTGCCGCGCAGCGCCATCCGGGGCACGAAGCGCGAGGCGGCGGGATCGACAGCGCGGTTCATCGTTCCCGAATGGCAAGTGTCGGCGATCATCAGGATCATCACGTCCGGCGGAATATACCGGGCCATCCAGGCGTAGAAATCCTTGTCGACGATGAACCGCTCGGTGTCCTGCGCATCGGGATCGAACCCCGCCAGCGGGATGAACTGGTCGTAATCGCCGTCCGCCGTGCCCTTCACCGCCGCTTCCGCCTCGGTCCCGTGGCCGGCATAGTAGAACACGATCCAGTCCCCCGGCTTCGATCGCAGGCCCAGTGCATGGAGCGCGGTTTCCACGCTGGTGCGGGTGACCTGATCGTTGCGCAGCACGGTCACGTCCTTGGCCCCCTGGCTGCGCACGATCGCCTCCATCGCCGGCAGATCGTTGGCCGGGCCTTCGAGGTCCTGGAACATCGGGTTGCCATACTGCCAGACCGCCGCCAGCAGCGCGCGGGTCTCTGCCCGGGCGGTCGTGCCGGTGGCGGACAGGGCCAGCGCGCCAAGCGACAGACCGGCCCGCCAAAGTGCTTTTCTGAACACAGCCCACCCCCGTTTGAATTGGTTCAATATATTCGCTTGATGGTCAATTCTGCAGCATATACTAACCACTGTTGTCCGCGCAATTACAGGATGGACAGGGGCACTGACATGACATGGGGTAAGGCTGCCGCCGGCGCGTTTTTCATGGCCGCAATTTGCCACACGGCCGTATACGGCGCGGCGACCAAGACGAGCGCCGCCCCATCGCCCGATACGACCACGCCCGAACAGACTACCGCGCCCACCCATACACGCGGGGTCAAGATCCTGCGCAATGCGCCGCAGGGTTCCGCCAAGGAAGGGATCGCCGATCCGGCTCCGGCACCAGCGCCACAACCCGTGCCCCCCCAGCCAGCGCCGCCTCTCCCCGCGCCTCCGGCCCCCGAGCCGGAGCCGCCCACGGTGCAGACCTGCGAACGGCCGTTTGCCCGCGCCCAGGTGACCGACGATGCCAGCCCCGCTTTTACCACCGCCCTGCGCAAGCAACTGACTAAGAAGTCGGCATCGGTGGTTGTCAACATGGCCCAGCCGTTCCCGGTCAACGATCCGACGCCGGCCGAACTGGTGCCGTGGCTCAATCAGGTCAAGGCGTCGGGCGGGATCGTCTCGGTCAAGCAGTATTGCCAGGTCAGCCGGGGGTTCTTCTCGTTCCTGCGCGGGTTGTTCAAGCAATCGACGCAGGACCCTTATGCCGCGGCTAACGGCTATGACGTGGTCATGCACGTCGACGGGCTGGTCGGAGAGGTCACCCAGGTCGAATTCAAGCTTCGGGCACCGCAATGAGCGAGCGCCCGGAAGCGGGCGCGGAGCCGGACGGGGTGCTCGGATCGATGCTGGGCCCGATGGCCCGAACCGTTCTGCGCCTGACCCTGCTGATGCTGGTCGGACTGGTCGCCATGGCCGCCCCGGCGCAGGCCAGGGAACCCCGGATCGCGCTGGTCATCGCCAATGGTGCCTATACCCAGTTCGATCCGCTGGGGGCGACCGGGGTGGACGGCGATCGCGTCGCCTCGGCGCTCAACGCCGCCGGCTTTGCCGATGCCGGCGCGGAGGGCGCGGTTCAGGTGCGCCGAGATCTCAACCTTGAGCAGATGACCGCCGCGATCGCCGCGTTCAAGGCGAAGCTTGCCGCCGCCGGGCCAGATGCTTTCGGCGTGCTCTACTATTCGGGTCACGGCGCGGCGCTCAGCACATATGGCGATGTCATGATGCTGCCGGTCGATGCCGGGCGCACGCTCGACACCGGCACCACCAGCCTGACCCGCGCTGCGCTGACCAAGGCGCTGCTCGGCTCGGGTGCGAAGAATGTGCTCATCATCCTCGACATGTGCCGCAACGTGCTGGTCGAGCCGCCGCTTCAACCGGTGGTACCGCCACCCGGCGGCGAAACCGCTCGCCCCGAAGCCGCCGCAGCGGGAGAGATCGGCCCTGACGGAACCAAGGGCCTGCGCCGTCTGGTGCGCCAGTCCGACGTGCAGTTGCGTCCCGATCAGGGCTACCTCGTCGCCTTCTCTACCAGCGCCGATCAGTTCGCGTTCGACAACGGCGTTTTCTCGCGCATCCTGGCGGAGGAAATGCGCCGGCCGCAGCAGAACATCGCCGATGCGCTCAAGCGCACGTCGGACCGGGTCGCGCTGGCGGCGATGAAATCGGATCGCAATTTCCAGAAGCCCACGTTCGATTATGGCCTGCAGGGCGAGCCGCCCTGCTTCGTCAGTTGCAGCGCCGGGGGCAGCGGCCGCTTCTATGACTGCGCCAACTGCCCCTACATGCGCATCGTGCCGGCGGGGAATGCCTTCATCGGATCGCCCGGCAGCGAACCCGGGCGCGGCAGCGACGAGCCGCTCCAGCGCGAACACCCGATCCCGCATGGGTTTGCCATGGGCGTCTACGAGGTGACGGTGGCCGAATGGCGCGCCTGCGTGCGCGACAAGGCGTGCCGCGCGGTGCAGGACTGGTCGAAGGAGAACCCCAACCCGCTGATCCCGGTCACGGGGCTCGACTATGCCGATGCGCAGGCGTTCGTGGCGTGGCTTTCGGTCCAGTCCGGCCTGCCCTATCGCCTGCCGACCGGGGCGGAGTGGGAATATGCCGATCGCGGCGGCACCGGCACCGCCTTTCCCTGGGGCGACGAGATTACCCCCAGTGAAGCCAACTACGATCAGACCGCCAGCTACCGGGGTTCCACCACCGCGCCCTATCGCGGCTATCCCGAGGCGGTGAATGCCTATCCGCCGAACGCCTTCGGGCTCTATCAGATGAACGGCAACGCCTGGGAAATCACCGCCGATTGCGGCAATGCCCCCTGCTCCGCCCATCTGGCGCGGGGCGGCTCGTTCCAGAGCACGCCGGCAGAACTGCGCTCGGCCAACCTGTTCGCCGTGTCCGACACCAAGCGGCGCGGCGACATGGGGCTGCGGGTGGTGCGCGATCTGCGTCCGGACGAGGCGGGCAACTGAATGACGATGCATAACAAGAAAAGAGAGGATGGAGGAATGAGACCCCCGTATCTGCGAACCCGTGCGCTGACCGCCGCGACGGCCATCGCCGCGCTTGCCCCGGTCACGTCCGTGGCGAAAACCTATACCTGCGTGCTCCAGCCCGGCGTGACCCAGTGCCCGGCGGCGCAAGGCTATGTCTCGGCCGAGCCGCGCTACGGCAGTCCCAATTCGATGCCGGTGCAGAACGCGCAAGTCTCGCTCGACCTGTTCGATGTCCAGCCAGAAGGCGCGGACGTATTCACTCCCGAAGGCGATTCCGACACGATCGGCGGCACCTTCACTTATGGCAAGGCGGGGTACCAGAAGAACCAGCGGTTCGACGGACACTACCAGCACGCCCGGCGCATCGGCGAAGGTTCGCGGGCGCGGTTCCTGCTTGATGTGCCGATCAGCGTGAACCACGTCGATGGCTACAAGGTGATCTTCAAATTCCCCGGCGGCGGGGAATCGAGCCCGATCCCTTATGGCGGCGCTACGGCTGTCTATGGCACCATCAATGCCGGCGTCGAACTGCCGGTTTCGCAGAACTTCCTGATCACCCCGCGCGTCGGTTACAGCAACCTCCAGGCGGGCGAATATTTCTCCCATGACGCGGAACTGGTCTCCGGTTCGGTCACCGCGCGGTATCGACTGCCGCAGGTCGGGCGGGGCGATCTGATCCTGGGCGGCATGGCGGCCTATTCGCACACACTGGACACGTTCCTGTCAAAGCAGCCGTTCTACATGAAGGCCGATTACTGGACCTTGCGCGGTGGCCTGGCCTACCAGTTGCCGCTGAAGGCGCGCATGTTCGGCCGGCAAAGTTCGCTGCGCGCCAGCTACGTGTTCACCCGCCTCACCGGCGAGCCGTTCATGCCGTACAAGTCGATCCACGAAGCCGGGTTCAGCATGGGCGTGCGTGCCCGCGAGGCCGAGCAGAAGAGCCGCTTCGACCAGATGCGCGCCGGCCTGCTCTATACCCATGCCGACAACCGCTTTGCCGACAAGGCGGGCTACGATTCGCTGACGCTGACGCTGGGATACCGTTTCTAGGACGCCGCACATATCAGGGGGGCACAATGCGCACAGGGCACATCACCGCAGCCATGGCACTGACGCTGGCGGGGGCCAGTATCAGCGCCATGGCGCAGGACACCAGCAGTCCCGCCGACGCGCAACCAGCGGCGGCGGCGGATCAGGAGGTCTACCCCACCGGGCTCCAGCCGCTTTCGCCCGAAAGCTATCGCAAGCTGCCCAAGCTGGGGAAATTCCGCGCCTGGCTGCCCAAGGCGGTCGACCTGTCGCCGCTGTTTCCGGCTCCGGGCAACCAGACCCCGTTCCCCAACTGCACCGCCTGGGCCACCGCCTATGCCGGGGTCGGCTATCTTTCGGGCGTGCAACTGGGCCGCCGGCCCAGCGGTGCCAACGAGATCCCCAGCCCCACATACGTCTATGATCGCATTCGTCCGCAAGGATCGGACTGCAAGGTACCGACCCGCATCGTCGATGCGCTGTCGCTGCTCAAGGACGAAGGGGCGGCTTCGCTGGCAGATTTCCCCAACGATCCGTCGAAATGCGCGGTGGCGGGGGCGGACATGCTGGGGCGTTCTTCCGCGCTCAAGCTTGACGGGTGGCGCGCGGTCGATCGCGAAAGGCCGGATGACTGGCAAAGCCCGGTCATCATCGACGATATCAAGGGCGCGCTGTTCCGCAAGGAACCGGTGGTCTTCACCATGCCCGCACTGACCGACTTCGAGAAGTTTCGCGGGCCGGGCACCTATTCGCACCTCCAGCGCGAAGACCATAATTGGCACGCGATGACACTCGTAGGCTATGACGAGGACCGCCAGGCGTTCCGCGCCATAAACAGTTGGGGCCGCACCTGGGGCGATGGCGGGTACATCTGGATCGGCTACGATACGTTCAAGCGTATGGTTGCCGAAGCCTATGCGCTGCAACAGGCACCGGGCCAGTCGGCCGCTACCGGCCCCGATCGGCGCACGCCGCTGCAGGTGTTCAACGATGCGGTGACCAACCTGCCCTGCGGCACCGTGCAGCTCGAACCGGTGGCGGGCAAGCTGACCCTGACCGGGTTCGCCGGTGACGAAGCTGCGCTGCAAACGCTGCGCGATGCCCTGACGCGTGCCTATCCCGCTGCCAAATGGGACGTTGATCTTCACCGCTGGCCGCAGTGCGAAGCGGAAAGCACGCTGGCCACGGCGATCCGGGCCGGCGGGGTGCAGTTGCAGGTGCAATCCGAGGCCGGCGTGGTCAAGCCGGGCGATCCGGTGGTGATGACCAAGGGCGACCGTTTCACCCTGCGCGCCGCCACCACTGCCGCCCGGCCGTTGCTCAGCATCATCTACCTGCAGAACGATGGCAGCGCGGTGGAGCTTTATCGCGGCAAGCCCGGCGTCAACGGCGCACGCCAGCGGGCGGTGGTGATCGGCAACGGCGAGCCGGAGGGCATGCAGTTCGAGGTTTCGCCGCCTTATGGCTCCGAAATCCTGCTCGCCATCGCATCCAATGCGCCGCTGTTCGGCAACGCCATGACGACTTACGAGACCGAGCGCGAGTTCCTGTCCACCCTGCGCACCCAGCTTGCCGGAGCCGCACCGGGCACGGTCGCGGCTGCGGTGGTCCGCCTGCAGACGCACGAATAGGCGGGCGCGATGGCCGCGCATGCGCCAGACGCAGGCCGGAGCTGGCGCTGGCCGGCCACCCGCGCCTGGCTGGCCCTGCGCGCGCCGCTGCGGCTGCCGCTGATCCGGCAGCGAGGCGATCATCTGGTCGTCGTCGGCAGCGGCATGCTCGCGCGGCTGATCGTCCGCGCAGAACTGGCAGCAGGCGGCAGCGTGGTGCTGTGGGCCGATCCCGCCGATCCAGCCTGGGCGCGTGCGGCAGCAGGGGCAGGCGCGGCGGTGGTGCCGCTGGACGATGCCGAGCACACGGTCACCCGCCTTGGGCTCGATCGCGCCCGCGCGGTGCTGCTGCTGAGCGATGACGATGATCGCGATATCGACCTTGCCGGGCTGGTCCTGGCACAGGCCGCGCGCAGCCGCCCGGCGGGTGATCCGCTGGCGGTGATCGCGGGCGCGTCCGGCGAACCGGCGCGCGAGCGGCTGCGCGCCCTGGCCGCCGACGTCCCGCGCGCGATCGCCTCGGCCCGCGCCATCGCGCTCGACGATCTGGCCGCCCGCCAGGTGTTCATCGACCATCCGCTCGACCGCTTCCGCCACCACGGCCGGAAAGAGCGGGTGGTGTTCCTGCTCGGCGGATCGGCGGCGCTGCTGCGCTATGCCCGGCGGATGGCGGCCGGGGGCCACTTCCGCGACGGTGCGCGCCCGCGCCTGATCTTCGCCGGTCCACTCGACGGCCAAGCCGATGTGCCGCCGGGAGCCTTGGTCGAACCCCTGCCCGACGGAGCCGAAGGCTTTGCCCAACTCGTCGCACGCCACGGCGATCCCGTGCTGGTGGGGATCGATTGCGCCAAGGCGAGCGATGCCATGGCATTGGCCCATGCCGTGACGGAGCATTACCGCGCCGCCGATCGCCCTGCACCGCCGGTACTGGCGCGCGTGGCGGAAGCGGAGGCCGAGGGCCAGTGGCCGGACAGCGCGATGTTGCGCCGCTTCGGCACCCTCGAACAGTTCGCCCGTCCCGACATGCTGCTTCAGGAACGCCACGATGCGCTCGCCCGCTCTATCCACGAATTCTATCTCGAAGGCCGGCTGACCGACGGCGAACGCATCGGATCGCGCGCCTCGCTGGAAGAATGGGACGACCTGCCCGAAAGTTTTCGCGACGATAACCGGCTGGTCGCCGATTGCTACGAACTCAAGCTGCGCGATCTGGGCGCGCGGGTGATCGAGGCGGCGGGAACGCCGCTGCAACTTGCCCCCGGCGAACTGGAAGACATGGCCCGGGCGGAACACGAACGCTGGATGGCCGCCAAACTGGCCGATGGCTGGTTCTACGCCGCCACGCGCGACGACGACCGGCGTCTCCATCCCGATATCGTGCCTTACGATGCGCTGCACGATCGGATCAAGGACCTGGACCGCGAACAGGTGCGGGTCATGCTGCGGCTGCTGGCGCGGTCGGGCCGATGCCCCCAGCGCGCGCTGCTGATCGCCATCGAACCCGGTGCAGATCCAGCGACCACCTCGACATTAGCAGCGATGGAGCAGGTCATCGCGGCAATCCAGGTGCACTATCCCGACCGTGTGCCGATCCTGAGCGGGCGACTGGACGATGCCGGCAGCCGCGCGCTGCTGATGGCTTGGCCGGGCGCAGTGCGCGTGGTCGTGACCGGCAATGCCGATCGCCTGCTGTCCGTTATGCCTGCCGACGAAGCCCAAGCCGCACACGCGCTGCTGCTCCGCGCCGATAGCGTGATCGGCGTGGACCCGCCCGGAGACCCGCTGACGGTGCTGCGCGCCGGGGCGGAACTGGCGATCGTCATCGGCGCGGCGCAGACCCCGCTACCTGCCGTTCGCATCGAGGCCCGCAGCGGCAAGGTTTCCACGCCATGGTCCTGACCCGCGCGATGCAGGCCTGCAAGGGCATCGGCACCGGCGTCTGGCTGGTCTGGCACGGGTTCTGCGGCTTTGCCCGGACGGTGTCGACCCGCGATCCGCTGGCCGAGGCCGGGCTGGGCGAAGCGATGGCGCGGTTCGTGTGGGGGCCGGTCGTCACGCTGATCGGCTTGGCCGTGCTGACCGGGGTGATCGCGGGCGTCGCCGCCGGGCAAGTGCTGCAGGTCTACAACGTGCCGCTGCTCATCATCGCCGCCCTTGCCGATGCGCTGATGCGCCAGATTCTGCCACTGGTCGTCGGCGTGTTCGCTTCGGGCAGCGTGTCGGTCGAACTCGCATCACGCCTCGGGGCGCTATCGCTCGCGCGCGAAGTGGATGCGCTGGAGGCGATGGGGCACGATCCGGTGCCGCGCCTGCTGGGCCCGCCGATCATCGCGGTGTTGCTGGCCAGCCCGGTCCACATGCTGATCGCCGCCCTCTCCGCGCTCACAGGAGCGGCCATCGCGTTGCACCTGGGGGCGAACCTTGCCTATCACACCTTCACCCAGATCGCGCTGACCGGTCAGACCGGACACGCGCTGCTGATCGGCATGGGCAAGGCGCTGTTGTTCGCCACGATCGCGCTGATGGTAGGGGCGACGGTCGGGGCGAAGCCGGTGCGGGCACCGGCCGAGATCGGTCGCCATGCCGGACGGGCGTTCACCACCGGGCTGCTGGCGATCTTCGCCGCCGCCAGCCTCTGGGCAGTGCTGGCATGAGCGACGCGGCCGTTCTGGGCTTCTCCGCCGTCTCGCTGGTGATCGGCGCGCGGCGGCTGTTCGATCGGCTCGACCTGTGCCTGGGCCGGGGCGAACGGGCGGCGATCATCGGGCCGAGCGGGACGGGAAAGTCGGTCATCCAGCGCCTTGCCATCGGGATGACGCCGCCGCTCACCGGCTCCGTGGCGCTGTTCGGCGAAGACCTCGGGGCCCTGCCCGCTGCGGCGCAGCGGCGTTTGCGCGGTCGCTGCGGCATGGTGTTTCAGGGCGGCTCGCTGATCGGCAGCCTGTCGGTAGAAGACAACCTCTGGCTCGCGCTGGACGCGGCCCCGGCGGCGCGCAAGCGGTTGCGGCGGCGGATCGACCGGGCGCTGTTCGATTTCGGCATCGAACATGCCGCGCCGATCATTGCCGGGAACCTGTCGGAAGGTGAACGGAGGCGGGTGGAACTCGCGCGCGCCTTCGTGCGCGATCCCGAACTGCTTATCCTCGACGAACCGCTCGTCGGCCTGCGTGCCGATGCCGATGCCATCGAAGCGGTGCTGGCCCGGCAGATCATCGCACGCGGCCGGGCGCTGCTGCTGCTGACGCAGGACCGTGGGCTGGCCCACCGGCTGTGCGAACGGGTGCTGCTGCTGGAGAACGGTGTGCTGGTTCAACAGGACGGAGCGGACGTGGCACCCTTCGCCAGCGCCTGAACAAACGCCCCGACCGCGCCCTCAACCGCCGCTTCGAAGCCGCGCGCCCGGTCTGTCGCCGTGGAACCGGCGATCGGCGCGTTTGCGCAGTAACTGCCGGTCCGGACCACCTTGCCCCCCGCCACCACGCTCGCCTCGAACCCGACCCGTGCCTGCGCCACACCCGGCGCGGAGACTTCCTCGAAGTGAGTGAGGATGGCGATCACGCGCATGTCTGCCGCAACCGGCGCTTCGGGCCCGGTGACCACGGCGTAGCGACCGCGCAACCCGCTCACCAGCGCCCGCTCGATCAGGCGCGGCGGCGGTTCCTCCCAGAACAGGCTGGCCGCCTGGTTGATCTCCGCCGGTCTTGCCGGATCGACATAGGCATAACGCTGCACCGCCAGCGCCCCGCCCGCACGCACCGGAGAAACCGTTACCGATCCGGCCAGGACCGGAGCGCCGTCCCCGGCGAACGCGGGGGCAAGGCGCATGGTCACCGGCGCATCGGCCTTGCCCATCATCGCGCAGCCGGACAGCAGGGCCAGCGCCGCAAGGCCGGTCAGCATCCGCATCACTTGCCCCTCTCCAGTCCCGGCGGGTCGGCATATTTCTGCCCCCGCACCGCATAAGTCGGATCGGCGGCGAGCCGCTCGGTCAGGGTGTTGAGATTGGCGGTCATCTGGCTGAGGTTGGCGGTGGCTTCGACCAGCGATGCCGACGCGCCTTCGAGCATCTGGTTCGCCTGCGCCGCGCTGCGCGCGGTCTGATCGACCAGCACGCCGACGCCGACCCGGTTATCGCCGACGATGCCGTTGGCGTTCTGCAGGATGCCGTTGACCGAGCGCACGTCTACCTCGGCCATCCGCCCCGTCATCCGCTTCACGTTGCCCAGCGTCAGCGCGATATCGCCGCGCCCCGGCGAGAAACTGCTGTCCAGCCGCGAACTGAGCGAATTGAGCGCCGCCAGCGTCTGCGTGGCATTGTCCGCCACTTGCGCCATGCTGGCACCGCCGCCACCTTCGCCACCCAGTATCACCTGCAGCCGCTGCGCCATCTGGTTTGCGGACCGCGCGACGTTGGCGGCTTCGTTGACCGCCATCGTCGTGCTGGCGATCAGATCGGGCGCGCGGCGGCAGGCGGGGAAGGCATCGGCGTCGCGATCGAGCAGCGGCACGACCGCACAATCGCGCAGCGCCATCTGGTTGCGGCAGCTTGCGGTAGTGGCAGCGTCCGCCTTTTCCAGCGCGACGATTTCGATCGAAGGCGCGGTGAACGGGTTGGCGGCACCGGCCAGAACATAGGTGCAACCGGTCGGCTGCCAGTCGCGACGGACGTCGAGCCGGACGCGAAAGTTGCGCGTGGCGGGATCGAGATCGACCGATCGGACCTTGCCCAGCTCGATCCCGCGAAAGGAGACCGGGGTGCCCGGATCGATACCGGCGACGTTATCGAGCGTGGTCGCAATCGCGCGGGTGCGGAAGAACGGATCGGGCACGAAAGCGAGAATCCCGACGACCAGCAGCGTCAGCACGCAAGCGCCGATGCCCCACTTAATCTGCGCTTTCGGATCTGGTCCCACGCCCCCTCCAACAGAAGACATGTTCGCGACGCGAGCGCCCGTCTGTCAAGGAAAATCGGGTAATTCTGCGACGTTCAGGGCGCGCATGACGTGGCCAGCAGGCACGTTCCCTCGCGTGCGAACTGCACCTCGCCCAGCGCCATCGCCAGTGCGCAGCCACCGGGTGCCACGTCCTGACCGGCGACGGTCAAGCTGCCCTCGCGCGGGATCACCAGCACAGCGCCGGGATAGCGGGCCATCAGCGCCGCA
>NZ_BMZA01000010.1 GCF_014652555.1 Novosphingobium colocasiae | reverse complement strand
CCGCCAGTGCCGCTTCGGCAAACGCCTGCGCGTTGCCGATGTGGTGATCGCTGGGGCATACCAGCATCACCGCATCGTCGGGCAGCCGGCACGCCGCCATCGCGATCGCCGCAGCGGTATTGCGCCCCACCGGCTCCACCAGCACCTGCGCGCCATCGATCCCGCGAAGCTGGGCTTCAACGTGTTCAAGGTGCACTTGGCCTGTCACCACGACCGGCGCGGCAAACCCCAGATCGGACGGGCAACGCCGAAGCGAAGCCTCGAACAAGGTGCAATCGCCGACGAGGGGAAGAAACGGCTTGGGCTTGGCGCTTCTGCTTCGCGGCCAAAGGCGCGTTCCGCTGCCGCCGCAGAGAATTACAGGGACTATCATGACCATGACTCGGCTTATGTCGCAATTGGGACGGAGAACTAAGAAAAAATAGCTCGATAATGCTGCAATGCCGAAGAAGCGTTGAAGAACCATTTTTGTTGCCAGCCAAAAGTGCTTTCGACCGGTCGGCCGCCGCCATCGGTAGCCGGGCGAAACCGGAACCGCTCGGTGGCGAGCCGGCAGGTAATGCGATCGGCCTGCGCATCGCGGCTTGGCTTGATCACGCGGCAAGCGGTGACACGGCCATCGATGCCGACCGTCAGCGCCACGACCACCCGGTCGCCGATGCGCAAGTCACGGGTCTCGCGCGGGTAATCGCGCGCCGAATTGATATCACCACTGATCTTGACCGGCGGGTTGATAGCGCCACCGCCGGTACCGCTGCCCTCGCCCCCTGCCCCGGTGCCTATCCCGGCCCCCTGTCGCCCGGTGCCCCCCCCCTTGTCGGCAGCCCCGGCGGCGTTTTCACTGCCGGTGCCGCTGACCGGAGCAGCAGCCTTGCGAGTAACGGCAACTTTCGGCCGGGGCGCAGTCACCGCGCGGGGATCGGCCTTGCGTCCGGGCGGGGCGGCCGCGCCCGCATCCTGCGACGCGGTTGCGGTTGACGAAGGGGGAGGCGACGGCGGCGGCGTGGTGACCGTCACCATGATCGCATCGGTCACGCTCTGCATCGCCTGGGTCATCAGGTGCGGGGTGAAGGCGCGGATCAGGCCCAGAATGACGATAACATGGAACAGCAGGACCAGCACGACGACCTTCCAGCGGGGCCGACGCAGGGTGCGGGCAGTAAAGTCCTGGATCGGCTCGGTCATCTTCGCACACTTCATCTGCGGCAGCCTCGGCGCAACCCGCGTGCCGGTCAGCTCTCCGAGAAACTGAACGGCTGCGTCGGGCGGTTGGTATCGTCTGCGAGGATTTCGCGACCGATCGGCGGGACCGCGCGGGCGCGGCATTCGGCGCGGTGACACAGCCGGCAGCTCAGTCCGATCGGGGTCACCGGTGCCTTGTCCGGGGTCAGCCCGGCCGCGTAGACCGTGCGCGGGGCATCCTGCGCCGCGCAGACCAGAGCGATGGCGCGCACCAGCGGAGCACGGCCGAAGCGGCCATCATAGGCGGTGACGGTGCGGGCGATCGAAAAGAAGCGCTGGCCGTCGGGCAGTTCCAGCCACTGGGTCGCGATCTCGCCCGGCCGCCGGAATACGGTGTGGACCTGCCACAAGGGACATGGCCCGCCGAGCATGGCGAACGGCACGCCCGTTGCGTCGAGCCGCTTCGAGACGTTCCCGGCCTCGTCCATGCGGATGAGGAAGAACGGCACCCGGTCATCCGCCGGACGATTGCACATCACCAGGCGATGGGCGACCTGTTCGAACGTGGAGCCGAAATGGCGGGCTATCGCCTCGATATCGTATCCGCGCGCATCCACGGCGCGCACGAAGCGGCTGTATGGCATCAGCAGCGCCGTCGCCGCATATCCGGCAAGCGCCCGACGGGCCAGCACCTGCGCGGTCGGGCTGGTGAACCGATGATCGCGCAGCAGCCGCGCCAGATCGAGCCGCATCGCGGTGTAGGCGATGTGAGTCGCGAGCTGGAAAGCGCGGGCGGGACCGTCGAGCGTCTCGTCCAGCAGCAGTTGCTGGTTGTGGCGATCGAACCGGCGCAGCGAATTGACCAGCACGTCCGGCGGCAGGAAGCGCACCCGCACACCCTTGGCGGCCAGCCACTTCTCCGCCCCGCCGGCGGTATCGATCTCTGCCGCGAGCTCCTCGGCCCGCGCCTCCAGCTCGGGAAAGTGCATGGAGGCAGCGGCCATATAGCGCTGCGCTTCGACGGTGGGATCGACTTCGCCGGTGCTGCCGGTTTCCTCACGCTCGGCCAGCGCCTGCTGTTCGCGGGTATAGGCAGTGTAGAGCCGCAGCAGCGCTTCGGAGACGCCGGGAAAGCTCATGGCCAGATCAGCCACTTCCAGCGCCGGCAGGTCGATATCGGCAAAGATCGGATCGCGCAGCACATCACTGACCCGGCGAGCATAGTCTTCCCCGGTATCGAGCGCGAGATCGCCGATATCGAGGCGGTAGGAGGTGGCGAGGCGCAGCAGCATGTCCGCCGTGACCGGCCGCTGATTGCGCTCCAGCAGCGCGATATAGCTGGGCGAAATTTCGAGATCGGCTGCCATTGCCTGCTGGGTCAGGCCCAGTTCGCGGCGGAGCCGGCGCAATCGGGGACCAAGATAGAGCGGGCGGTTCTGTGCCATAACAGGCCTCTCATGTCACAACATGACAACTTTACAAGGAATATCTGTAAAGTTTGACAACGCGACCTCAAGTCGAATTCCCGCGCAACATTTTTTCGCTTAGCAGCCGCTCATCGCAACAACGCAATCGCACCCCACACGCATTGCACCAAGGGATTGAGCATCGTGACTTACCAGCAGACCATCGCCGAAGCCGGCCAGACCTTCGAATCGCACTGGAACGGCATCGAACCCGAAAACGTCGCGCGCATGCGCCTGCAGAACCGCTTCCGCACTGGTCTCGACATCGCGCGCTACACCGCCAAGATCATGCGCGAAGACATGGCCGCTTACGATGCCGATCCCGCCAACTACACGCAGTCGCTCGGCTGCTGGCACGGCTTCATCGGGCAGCAGAAGCTGATCTCCATCAAGAAGCACTTCGGCACCACCAAGCGCCGCTACCTGTACCTCTCGGGCTGGATGGTTGCCGCGCTGCGTTCGGATTTCGGCCCGCTGCCTGACCAGTCGATGCATGAGAAGACCTCGGTTCCCGCGCTGGTCGAGGAACTCTACACATTCCTCAAGCAGGCTGACGCCCGTGAACTGGGCGGCATGTTCCGCGATCTCGACAAGGCCCGCGAAGGCGGTGACGCCGTCGAAGCCAAGCGCATCGAGCATGCGATCGACAACTATGAAACCCACGTAGTTCCGATCATCGCCGATATCGACGCCGGTTTCGGCAACGCCGAAGCGACCTACCTGCTCGCCAAGAAGTTCATCGAAGCCGGCGCCTGCTGCCTGCAGATCGAGAACCAGGTTTCGGACGAGAAGCAGTGCGGCCACCAGGACGGCAAGGTTACCGTTCCGCACGAGGACTTCGTCGCGAAGATCCGCGCCATCCGTTATGCGTTCATGGAACTGGGCGTTGACGATGGCCTGATCGTTGCCCGCACCGACTCGCTCGGTGCCGGCCTGACCAAGCAGATCGCCTTCGTTCGCGAAGCCGGCGACATCGCCGACCAGTACAACAGCTTCCTCGATTGCGACGAAGTCGATGCCGCGACCCTGGGTCATGGCGACGTTCTCATCAGCCGCGACGGCAAGCTGCTGCGCCCCAAGCGCCTGCCCTCGAACCTTTACCAGTTCCGTTCGGGAACCGGGGAGGACCGCTGCGTTCTCGACTGCATCAACGCGCTCAATTCGGGTGCCGACCTGCTGTGGATCGAGACCGAGAAGCCCCACGTCGCGCAAATCGGCGGCATGGTCAGCCGCATCCGCGAAGTCATCCCCAATGCCAAGCTGGTCTACAACAACTCGCCCAGCTTCAACTGGACGCTGAACTTCCGCCAGCAGGTGTTCGACAAGTGGGCCGCAGAGGGCAAGGACGTTTCGGCTTATGACCGCGCCCGCCTGATGAGCATCGACTATGACGGCACCGATCTGGGCAACGAAGCTGACGAGCGCATCCGCACCTTCCAGGCCGACGCGGCGCGTGAGGCGGGGATCTTCCACCACCTCATCACCCTGCCGACCTACCACACGGCGGCGCTGTCGACCGACAATCTCGCCAAGCGCTACTTCGGCGAAGAAGGCATGCTCGGCTACGTCAAGCAGGTCCAGCGCGAGGAAATCCGTCAGGGCATCGCTTGCGTGAAGCACCAGAACATGGCCGGCTCCGATATCGGCGACGACCATAAGGAATACTTCGCCGGTGAAGCCGCCCTCAAGGCCGGCGGTGCCCATAACACGATGAACCAGTTTGCCGCCGCCTGAGGCGCGCGTTCAATACAAAACCCCCGGCCGAAACGCGGAGCCTTTCGGGTTTCGGCCGGTTCAGTAACCCGCTCACGGTATACCACCCAGCGAGCAAGGAAGGAGACGTGACATGAACGATACGCCCACGCCCGAACCGGCCCGCGCCCGCGCGGTACTGTCCAACGAAGACTTCAAGCTGCTGCGGGAGGCGGTTCTGTTCTACCTCAAAGCGCACGAGGACGATCCGATCTCGTCGAAGTATTCGCACCTCTATCACCGCCTCGGCAGCGCCATCCGCCGCTGATGCGCACCGTTCGAGGCTCCGGCAGCGCCGGGGCTTCCCAAGACTTTCCTGGGGAGGAAAGCTTGACCCGTCGCACCCCGTGGTGCGGCGGGTCAATTCTGTCGGGAATTGGTCCCGCATGTCGCGGTTATGCGGCGCGGGGCAAAAGCCTGTCGATCCGATCCTGGCCAACGACCTCGAAGTCGAGCAAAAGCTTAAGGCGCTCGAAAAAAGAAGGTTGCGACGAAGCTCGGGGTTACTACTTCGGCAGGCCCGCCCTGCCGCCAAGCAGCATTCGGCGCAACGCCTCCAACGCACGAATTTCCGGCGTAAACGTGCGAAAGTGCGCATTTTGCGACATCCTTTCTTCGCAAGCGCAGCAACCATCAATTGTTAACTGCTTGCCCTTACCTTCAGCCCAACAGCGGGGCATGGTGGTGGAACAGGGACACTTGGCAAGCGATAGCGGAAGTCCTGATCAGGACGAGACGGTACGGGCACTGGAGCAGGCGCTCGAGGCGGCTTCCCGGGCGGAAAGCCGGCTGCGTGAAGCGATCGAGGTGCTGCCGGAGGGCATCGTCTTCCTTGATGCGGAAGGCCGGTACATCCTGTGGAACCAGAAATACTCCGAGATCTATTCAAAGTCCGCTGATCTGCTGGTCAAGGGCGCGCGCCTTGCCGATACGCTCAAGATCGGCATCGAGCGCGGCGACTACCCCGAAGCGATCGGCTGTGAGGAGGAATGGCTGGCGCATCGCCTGTCGCTACTCGAACAGCCCGGGTGCCGGCACGAACAGCGCCTGTCCAACGGGCAGTGCATCATGATCGAGGAGCGCAAGACCGCCGACGGCGGCACCATCGGTCTTCGCGTGGACATCACCGAGCTTCGCCAGAAGGAAGAGGCTTTCCGCCTGCTGTTCGAGCGCAGCCCGCAGCCGATGCTGGTGTACGACACGCGCAGCGGACTGGTGCGATCCGCGAACGAAGCGGCATGCATCTACCTCGGTTACGAGGCGGACGAATTGCAGGACATGCCCGCCAGAACGCTGTTCCCCGAGCATCTGTGGGCCCAGGCCAGCGAAGTCCTGGGGACCGACAGTTCTGAAACCGGCCGTCACTGGGAAATGCGCGCCAAAGGCGGCGTGGCCGTCGAGGCCGTCATTTCCACCCGCCTGTCGCAACTCGCCGGGTTCGAGGCGACGATCGTCTCGCTGTTCGACATCACCGAGCGCCGCCGGATTGAAGAGCGCATGGCCTATATGGCCCGTCATGACGAGCTGACCGACCTGGCCAACCGCGCACACTGCCGCGAACACCTGCACGACGTGGTGCAGACCGCCGCCCCGCACGAGGCGGTGACGATCGCGCTGATCGATCTCGATCACTTCAAGGCGGTCAACGATACGTTCGGGCATCACTATGGCGATGCCCTGCTGACCGAAGCGGCACAGCGCATGCGCGAACTGCTGCCTCCGCAAGCCCTGCTGTGCCGCATCGGCGGCGACGAGTTCGCCATCATCTTCCGCCGTTCCAGCCGGACCCAGACCGAGTTGGTAGCGAAATCGATCATCACCACGCTGACAGAACCGTTCCATCTGCTGGGCAACGTCATTCACATCGGCGCCACCATCGGCTTCGCCACCGCACCCTATGACAGCAGCGACCCGGAGACGCTGCTGCGTTATGCCGATCTGGCGCTCTATGCCGCAAAGACGGAAAAGCGCGGCACCTGCAAGAGCTTCGCGGCCAGCATGGACGCGGCCGCGCAGGAGAAGAACCGGCTTGAGAAGGACCTGCGCCAGGCGGTGCGATCCGGCGCGCTCGAAATCTATTACCAGCCGCTGGTCAATCTCGAAAGCGAACGCATCGAATGCTTCGAGGCCTTGCTGCGCTGGCATCACCCGGAGCGCGGCACGATTTCGCCCGAAGTGTTCATCCCGCTTGCCGAGGAACTGGGGCTGATCGACCAGATCGGCCGCTTCGTGCTGACCCATGCCTGTCAGGAAGCCATGACCTGGCCCGATCACGTCAAGGTTTCGGTCAACGTCTCACCGCTGCAGTTCCGTAACGGCAATCTCCTGAGCACGGTCATCAATGCCCTGTCCTCCTCGGGCCTGCCCGCCGGGCGGCTCGAACTGGAAGTGACCGAAGCGGTACTGATGGAAAAGGGCCCGCGCCCTGCCGCGATCCTGCGCAACTTGCGCGCCTTCGGGATCGGCATCTCGCTCGACGATTTCGGCACCGGCTATTCTTCGCTCAGCTACCTGCTCAATTACCCGTTCACCAAGATCAAGATCGACAAGTCGTTCATCCTCAACCTGCATGAGGACACGACGTCACGCGCGGTGATCCGGGCGGTCATCGGCCTCGGGCGCAGCCTTGGCCTGACCGTGGCGGCAGAAGGCGTTGAACGCGAACTCGAACGCGACTACTTGCGCGAGGAAGGCTGCACCCAAGGCCAGGGCTACCTCTACGGCCGCCCGCAGCCAAGCGCGGAAGCGGCGCTGGTAGCGAACGGATACCCGATGGAACGCCGCGACGCGGCCTGAAGCACCGGCCCATCGGCGAGGCGGGTTGCCCGCGCCGGATTTTCGGTGTTGCAATGCGGGAGCGTCGAATCGTTCCCGGCATGGCAACAGGAGTCCCTTCGTGAAATCCATCGCCACGCTGACGATGAACCCCACAATCGACGTGTCCTACGACGTTGCGCAGATGCGCCATACGCACAAGATCCGGACCGATAACGAATGGTATGCCCCCGGCGGCGGCGGCATCAACGTAGCGCGGGTGTTCACCCGGCTCGGCGGCCAGGCGCGTTGCTATTACCTTTCGGGCGGGCCGACCGGTCCGGCGCTGGACGGCCTGATCGCGGAGCAGGCGCTTGACAGCGTGCGCATCCCGATCGCCGGGCCCACCCGCATCGCCTCGGCCGTGCTGGAACATGCGACGGGCAAGGAATACCGGTTCACGCCCGGCGGACCGCGTATCAGCGAAACCGAGTGGCGGCACTGCCTGGACGTGCTGGCCGAAGCGGACTGCGCCACAATGGTGCTTTCGGGATCGCTGCCGCCGGGCGTTCCAGACGATTTCTATGTGCGGGTTGCCCGGCTGATGGCGGATCGCGGGATCGACGTGGTACTGGACAGTTCGGGCGCGGCGCTCAAAGCCGGGGTCGAAGCCGGGGGGCTGCTGCTGATCAAACCCAGCCTGGGCGAACTGCGCACATTGGTAGGGCGCGCGGTGCAATCGGTGGACGATATCGGCGAAGCGGCGGTGGCGATTGTGCGGGCCGGCAAGGCGCGGTTGGTCGCCGTGACGATGGGCCACGAAGGTGCGGTGCTGGCCCGCGCCAGCGGCCACGCCTTCCTGCCGGCACTGCGGATCGAAGCGGCCAGCGCCGTGGGCGCGGGTGACAGTTTCGTCGCCGCGATGGTTCATGCGCTTTCATCCGGGAAAGGCGAACTGGAAGCCTTCCGCATCGGCATGGCCGCCGGCTCAGCCGCCGTGCTGCGCGCCGGCACCGGGCTTGCCCATCCCGCCGATATCGAACGCATGCTGCAGATGGTGGAGCCACTGGCGAACGGCTGAGAGCGTTTCGACCCGCCGGTCGCGCCAAGCGAAGTGACAGAAATCGGACCCTCACCGCCAACACAATCGGCAAGACTGCAACACCCCGAAGCGGATTGAAATTTCGCGCATTTCGGGCTTGCAGCAGCAAATTTCTCATGCAGTATACGCGCCAATCGGCCGACAGGCTGAATGGAGGTTGGGAGAGAGCGCGCCGGGGGCATCTGATGCCTCCGGCGCGCCGATTCAGGGTCGCGTAAAACCCGTTTTCCAGCGCATCATTCGCACTTGCAGCATGAACGGGCGGGATGCAAGCGCCGTTTGGCAAAAACATCTCTCTTGTAGAAAACCGTGAAGCTCGCTCGTTAATCGGCTATACAGGATATGGCCGCCCACGATCGCCGCACCAACGGCCGGCCCTGTTGCTCACCTGCGCTTGCGCGATGCAGCAATTTCAAAAACACCATGCCGCAAGTGCGAAAGTACCGCGAATCGCGCCGGAGGCAGCGCTCACTGATTCGGTGCCGATAGCGGCGAACGGACTTCTCAGCCTGCCACAGTGCGAACAAGCTTGCAGCTCGGCCCGGTTAAAGCGATGGCATCGGGCCGATGCCTTCCCACCCAGCCCCGCCGCTTCGCGCCCATGCCGCCGCCATGGTGTGGACGATCGCCGTACCGGCCATGCTCACCAACCTCGCCACGGCGCTGTTCGGGCTGGCCGACATGTGGACGATCGGACGGCTCGGCGATGCCGCCGCGCAAGGCGGGGTGGAACTGGGCGCGAAGTACATGTTCGGGCTGCTCGGCGTGTTCAATTTCCTGCGCACCAGCACCGTCGCGCTCACCGCGCAAGCGGTGGGCGGCGGTGACCGGGAGATGCAGGCGGCAACGCTGGCGCGGGCCTTCGTGGTGGCGCTGGGCATCGGGGCGCTGCTCGTGCTGGCGATGCCGTTGTCCATCCCGTTCGGCCTGGGCCTGCTCGCCGCCGGCGGAGCGGTGCATGACCATGCGCAGCAATACATCGAAATTCGCTACTGGGCCGCCCCCGCCTGGCTGGTCAATTGCGCGCTGACCGGGTGGCTGATCGGGCAGCGCCGGGTGCGCGCGGTGCTGGTGGTGGAAGTAAGCGCGAACGTGCTGCACATTGCGCTCGACCTGCTGTTCGTGATCGGCCTGCACTTCGGCGTCGCCGGGGTGGCGATGGCGACGCTGTGTTCCGAACTGCTTAAGTTCGCCGCGCTGGCCGGGATCGTGCTGTGCCGTCCCGAAGGGCGTGCCGCGCTGGGACTGGCGGCCCGGCGCGCCACCTGGCACCGCCGGGCCTTGCTGCGATTGTTCTCGCTCAATCGTGATCTGTTCCTGCGCACCGTGCTGATGACGCTGGGCCTGCTGCTGTTCGCGCGGGTCGGCGCGCAGCAGGGGGCGACGACGCTGGCGGCGAACGGCATCCTGTTCCAGCTCCTGATGCTGTCGACGCTGATCCTCGACGGGTTCGAAAGCGCTGCCCAGGTCCTCTGTGGCGAAGCGCTGGGCGCACGGTCGCGCGACCGCTTCCTGGCCGTCCTGCGCGCGACGATGCTGCGCGCCGCGATCGTCGCGCTGGCGCTGGCTGCGATCTATGCGCTGGCGGGCGGGTGGCTGGCGGCGCTCTTCAGCACGGACCCCGCCGTAGTGGCGCAATGCATGCGCTATGTCGGGTGGGTGGCAGTGCTGACGGTGGTCGGCGTCGTGTCCTATGTATTCGACGGCGTGTTCGTCGGGGCAGGCTGGACCCGTGCCATGCTGCTTACGATGATGCTGGCGCTGCTGGCCTATCTCGCGATGCTGTGGCTTGTGGAGCCGTTCGGCAACGCCGGGCTGTGGGCCGCCTATGGCGTGATGCTGTTGCTGCGCGGCGGCGGGCAAGCGGTAGCCCTGCCCGCGCTGATCCGCTCAAGCTTTGGCGGCAGGCCGACCTTCAGCGCCGCCGGAACACCAGGCTGAGGTTGTTGGCGGGCATCGCCACCGTTCGCGACAGCGCCAGCCCCTGATCGAGCGCAGCCTGCGCCACCTCCTCCACCGTCCGCAGCCCCCAGCGGGCATCGCGGCGGCGCAGATCGGCGTCGAAGGCGGCATTGGACGGTTCCAGATCGATCCCCTCGCGCCGATAGGGGCCATAGGTGATCAGCGGCGCGCCGGGGGCGAGCAGACGCGCCGCCCCGGCCATCAGGCCCAGCGTCGCCTGCCACGGGCTGATGTGGATCATGTTGATGCACAGAACGGCATCCACGCGTATCTGAGGCCATGCATCCGGGTCAGTGGCATCGAGCGCGAGCGGCGGAAGGAGGTTCGCCGTGCCCTCCGCCGCGATCCAGCCGCTGATCGATGCACGGGCGGCGGCTTCGGGATCGCTCGGCTGCCAGATCAGGTGCGGCATTGCCGCCGCAAAGGCGAGCGCGTGTTCGCCGCTGCCCGATGCGATCTCCAGCACCGTGCCGACATCCGACAATTCATCGCGCAGGACAGCAAGGATCGCATCGCGATTGCGGGCGGTGGCGGGGTAGTGCAGGCGGGCGTCAGCAGGCATTGACCGGGTTTAGGAGTTTTGCCCCGGCGTTCAATCCCACATATCCGCGTCCGGCGCGCCTGGCGGGCGGAGCGGTTCGATCGGCACTTCGCACGTCGTCACGCTATCGTCCATAAAACCGCAGAACCGGCGGCGCAGCGCGTCGATGCTGATGCGGCGCATCTCGCTTTCCGAGAACCCGGCCGACAGGATCGCCGCCAGCGCACGCTGCTTCTGCGCGATCAGATCGATCGCCTGCAATTCACGCACATGAAGGCCCGCAAAACCGTGATCGCGGCACAGCACTTCGCCAAGCGCCTCGATCTCGGCCCCGAGTTCGCCGAGCACTTCGGCCATGGCGACGAATTTGGGCTGGTGCATCATGGTCTTCAGGCCGCGAAAGCATGTTCCCCGGAAGCGCTGAGCGCATGCAGGTCGAGAACCATGACCATCCGCTCGTCGATCGCCACCAGTCCTTCGAGGAACGGGATCACTTCATCCTGCCCGGCAGTAGGCGGTGCCTGGAGATGTTCCGTGTTGAGCGCGACGATATCGCTGACCGAATCGACGATGAGCCCTTGCGACTGGCCGTTGACCTGGCACACGATGATCGCATGGCGCGGTGTCGCTTCAGTCGCCGCCCAGCCCAGCCGCGCGGCGAGATCGATCACCGGCAGCACCGAGCCGCGCAGGTTGACCACGCCGGCCACGTAATGCGGCACGCGCGGCATCGGCGTGACCGGGGTCCACGCGCGGATTTCGCGGATCGCCATGATATCGAGGGCGAAGATCTGGCTGGCGATTTCGAAAGTGATGAGTTCGCGATGCATGTTCCTGCCTCCGGCTCAGTGCGAGACGCGGCGCACGGCCGCGACCAGCTTTTCGGTATCGAACGGCTTGACGATCCAGCCGGTAGCCCCGGCGGCGCGGGCGCGCGCTTTCTTCTCGTCCGAGCTTTCCGTGGTCAGCACCAGGATCGGCCGATCACGATGGCGGGTGCCGCCGCGCACCTGCTCGATCAGGCCGAAGCCGTCGAGCCGGGGCATGTTGATATCGGTGATGACGACATCGACCTCGTTGACCGCCAGCCATTCGAGCGCGGACACGCCGTCATCGGCTTGCGCCACTTCGAAGCCATTAGTGCTCAGGGCGTGGTTGAGCAGCGCGCGCATCGATGCGCTGTCATCCACGGTCAGGATACGGGTAGTGCTGCTCATCGGCTGCCTCGCTGGTTCAGAACAGGTCGACTTCGCCCCGCGGCACGGGACGGAATACGGGTTGGGGTTTGGGCTCGGGCGCGTCCGAGCTGGCGACGGTCCGGCATCGGACCATTCCGGAAGACGGGCGAAAATCGACGCGGCGGGCGTTAGTGCCGCCAAGATCCTCGCGCACCAGGTCAATGCGTTCGCGCAGCAGGAAGTTGCGCGCGAAATCGGCGTTGGCGGTGCCGATCTGCTGCATCCCGGCGCGGATGTTGGCCCCGCCATAAAGATGGGCCCGCAGCCGGTCCTTGCGAGCGCCGTAGTTCAGCATCTCGTTGATCAGCATCTCCATCAGGTAGACGCCGTAATGCACGTCCACCTCGCCGCGATTGTGGCTGGCGGGCGGTTCGGGCAGCAGGAAATGGTTCATCCCGCCCAGCTCCACCTCGGGATCATAGAGGCAGGTGGCCACGCAACTGCCGAGCACGGTAGACAGCTCCACGCGCGGCCCGGCGCTGACCTTGTACTGGCCCTGCAAAACGGTCAGCCGCTGGCTGGCGACGTTCATGCCCTCTGTCATCGGTCAGGCTGCCTTGCTGAGCGCATGGCGCGCAATGCGGTTGATCGGGGCAACGACGCGCGCGGCCCCCAGCGAAATCGCGGCGCGCGGCATGCCGAACACCGTGCAGCTGCTTTCGTCCTGCGCGATGGTGTGCGCCCCGGCGTTGCTCATCGCCAGAAGCCCGCGCGCGCCGTCCTGGCCCATGCCGGTCAGCAGGATGCCCACCGCCTGCGCGCCCACTTCGCGGGCGACAGATTCGAACAGCACGTCCACGCTGGGCAGATGCCCCGAAACCGCTTCGCCCCGGCGCAGCCGGGCGATCAGTGTCGATCCGGCACGCACTTTCAGGTGGTGGCCCGCTTCGGCCGCCAGATAGACGTTGCCGGGGCGTACCGGCATGTTGTTCTCGGCGATCTGCACGCGCGCAGGGCAAACCTGATCCAGCGTGCGGGCGATGGCGGGGGCGAAGCGCGGGTTGACGTGCTGGACGATCAGCGTCGGCGGGCAGTCGGCCGGAAATTCGCGCAGCAGCACCTGCAACGCCTCCACCCCGCCGGTGGACGAGCCGATCGCGATGAGCCGGGTGTCCCGTTTCATCGATCGGCGGCTTTCCTCCGCCAGCACCGGGGTGGCGATCGCCGGCTTGTTGAACCGCACTTGCGCCGCCTCGCGGATGAGATCGGCCAGCCGGCCGCTGTCCTCGAGGGTCAGCTTGCCGGCGAGATCGTATTTCGAATAGCAATCGACCGCGCCGAGCGCGAGCGCGCGGGCTGCCACATCGTTGCCTTCCTGCGTCGCGCCCGAGACGATCAGCACCGGCGTCGGCCGCAGGGTCATGATCTTTTCGAGGAAATCGAGGCCGTTCATGCCGGGCATCTCGATATCGAGGGTGACGACATCGGGATCGAGCCGCTTGATCATCTCGCGCCCTTCCGCCGCATTGGAAGCGGTGCCGGCGACGGTAATGTCCGGCTGTTCACGCAGGCGGGACATCAGGATCGCCCGCATGGTCGGCGAATCGTCGATGATGAGGACGCGGATGCTCATGCGTCTTTCCGCCGGTAGATCGTCGGCCCGACGAGGTTGAGGCGATCGGTGGCGGGGCCGGTAACCCTTTCGGAATGCCCGATGTACAACCAGCCGCCGGGGTGCAGCACATCGACAAAGCGCTGGACGAGCCGCTCCTTTGTCGGATTATCGAAATAGATCATGACGTTTCGGCAAAAGATGAAATCGAACCGGCCGGTGATCGGCCAGTCGGCCAGAAAGTTCAGCAGGCGAAAGCGCACGATGCTGCGCGCCGTTTCGGACACGCTGACTTCGCCCGCCCTTTCGGCAGTCCAGGCGCGGCGCAGCGCATCAGGGACAGGCTGCACGTCCTTGGGCTGATAGACACCGGCCTCTGCCTTGCGGATCGCATGCGGGGCGATGTCGCTGGCGAGGAGGCGCAGATCGCCTTGCGCCATCTTCAGTCCCTCGCCCTTTTCCGGGCCAAGCAGGGTCATGGCGATCGACCAGGTTTCCTCCCCGCTCGAACAACCGGCCGACCAGCCGCGGACCGGCTGCCCTTTGCGCAGCTTGTCCAGCAGCAGCGGCCGGACCGTGGCCTGGAGGTGTTCGAAGTGGTGGGCTTCGCGATAGAAAAATGTGTGGTTCGTGGTCAGCGCAGCCACGGCCCTGAACAGTTCGGTGGCATCGCCACGCATCCGGTCGATGAACTTGCCGAAGGTGATGCAGCCTGCTTCGCGCACCAGCGGGGCCAGCCGCGAATAGACCAGCATCGCCTTGCCTTCGGGCAGGACGATGCCGACCGCGTTGTAGACGATTTCGGACACCGCCTTGAAATCGGCGGCGCTGTATATCTCGGGAGAAATGCCGGGAACGGGGTCCATCCGGGCGGCCATCGTTAGCGTCATGCCGCCTGCCGTTCCTGCGCCGGCAATGCGCAGGCGACGAGGCCATCGACATCGACGATCAGCGCCACGCGCCCATCGCCCAGGATCGTCGCCCCTGCCACGCCTTCGACTGCGCGGAAATTGGTGGCCAGGCTCTTGATGACGAACTGGCGCTGGTCGCAGATGTTATCGACCAGCAAGGCCGCCTGCCCCGCGCTTTCGGTATCGACGACGATCAGCACGCCTTCGGCCGCAGCGGTTGCCCCTTGAACCGTGCCCAGGGCATCGCGCAGCGAGATGACGGGGATGAACCGCCCGCGCACGTTGAGCATCGCCCGGCTCGATCCCAGCCCTTGCACATCGGCTTCGGCCGGGCGCAGGCTTTCGACGACATGCGCCAGCGGAACCACCAGCGTCTGATCGCCGACATCGACGATCATGCCGTCCGAAATGGCCAGCGTCAGCGGCAGGGTGAGCGTGAAAGTGGTGCCCTTGCCCTCGATGCTGTCGATGGTGATCCGGCCGCCCAGTTCCTTCACGTTCTGGCGCACCACATCCATGCCCACGCCGCGGCCGGACACATTCGACACCACCTGCGCGGTCGAGAAACCGGGGGCGAAGATCAGGTTGTCGATCTCTTCGGCGGTAAGCTGCGCCTCGGGACTGATGATGCCCTTCTCGATCGCTTTGGCCAGCACACGCTCGCGGTTGATGCCCGCGCCGTCATCCCCGATCGCGATGAGGATGCGGCCGGAGCGATGCTCGGCCGAAAGCGTCAGCGTGCCTTCGGGAGATTTGCCCGCGGCGATGCGCTGCTCGGCGCTTTCGATGCCGTGGTCCACCGCATTGCGGATCAGGTGAGTGAGCGGTTCGCCCAGCCGTTCGATCACCGTCTTGTCGAGTTCGGTCGTCTCGCCGATCACCTCCAGCCTGACGTGCTTGCCCGTAGAGGCGGCCAGATCGCGCAGGATGCGCGGCACCCGGCTGAACACGCTGGAGATCGGCTGCGCCCGGATCGACATCGCGCTTTCCTGGATGTCGCGGGTCAGGGTTTCGAGCAGGCTCAGCTCGTCAGTTGCGGAAATGCCCACGCCTTCCAGCCGCTGGACCAGCATGGCCTGGGCAATCACCAGTTCGCCGACGAGATCGATCAGCCGGTCCAGCTTGAACAGGTCGATGCGGATCGATTGCCCGGCCGCAGGCGACGCGGGGACAGCCCCGGCCGGTGGCACGGCGGCAGTGGAAGTGGCGAAAACCGCCTGATTCTCTTCGGCCGGCACCGGGCCGGCGGCAGGAACCACGGCTGCGGCAGACGCCGCGACAGGCACCGGGGTTTCGCCCGGTTCAAACGCCGGAATGTCCTCATCCTCGCCGATCGCCAGCGCGCAATCGTCGCCGATGAAATCGAAGATGTCTCGCACCGCATCCTCGGGCGTTTCGGCGGGCAGCGCGTAAGTCCAGCCGAGATAGCCTTCGGAAGGATTGAAGCTGTCGAGCGGCGGCACTTGCGATACGTCACAGTGCGTGCATTCGCCCCCCAGCGCGGCGATGTCGCGCAGCATGAGCAACGGCTCGCTGCCGTTGCGCATCGCCCCTGCCCGCATGCGCAGATGCACCGGCCAGCGCGCGGGGGTAGGAGAAGGCACGAAATCGGCGGTGAGATCGTCCAGCAAGGCATCGAGGTCGAGCCCGAAGTCGTCTCCGGCACCGCTATCGATCGCCGGTTCAGGGTCAGGCTCAGGCGTGGCCTTGGGAGCGGACCCGGCGTTAGCGGCCATCGCCGCCTCCATTTCGCCGATCAGCCCGGCATCGTCCGGCGCTTCGGCGCATTCGCGCGCCGCCGTGACATGATCGGCCAGTGTATCGAGTGCGCGAAGCAGCAGATCGATAAGGTCCGGCGCAATCGCCACCAGCCCTTCGCGCACATCGGACAGCAGCGTTTCGAACGTGTGGGTATAGGCCTGAAGCGCGCCATAGCCGAACGCCCCGGCCCCGCCCTTGATCGAGTGGATCGCGCGGAACACCGCGTTCACGGTATCCGAATCCTGCGTGCCGGCGCGGCAGGCGGCCAGCCCGGTTTCCGCCGCCGCCAGCGATTCCTCGCATTCGACGAAGAAGATCTGCTGGATTTCCTCGGGGGTCACAGCTCAACCTCTTCGAACAGTTCGGCAGTCAGCCCGGTCAGCCGCGCCGCTTCGTCCAGTGCGGGGCTCGCCACGATGATCGCGCCGCCGCCACTGCGCCGGGCCGAAACCAGCAGTTGCAGAACCGCCTGCCCGACATGGGTCACGCCGCTGGCATCGACGCGGGTGGGGCCATCGCCCATTGCGGCGACGAATTCGGGGCACAGCGCCTCGGCGGCAGCCCGGTCACAGCGGGCAGGCAGAGTAATGCTGGTCATACTCGGGCTCCTGCGCAACGTGCCTGATCGCTACCGCCCCGCGCCTTCATCAGCGTCACCGGTGACCTACGGGTTTGTCCCAGGGGCACGTGGCAGTATCCCACCGCGCAGGCCGCCGGCGTCCCCGGCAGGGGCCGGGGGCGCAGGGCCCCGCACTTGGCGCAAATCCTCATCGGCGCATCCCTCGTCTGATACCGGAACCGGGCCCGGAAATGCTCCGGTCCAATCGAATGCATCCTTGTTAGGCCAGCGCGAGCGAACGCGGGGTTTGCCGCAAACTCCGGCGATGTGCGTAGCGTGGTTAAGGAAAATGCTTGGATGCTTAGCGGTAAGTGGCAGATGAACTGGCCCCGTGCCGATAGGAAGGTTTCCCCGCGATGCATGATGCCCGCGTCCTGGTAGTGGACGATTCAGCCGCGATGCGCGCCCTGTTCTGCGATGTGCTGGAGCAATCCCGCAATGTGCGCGTCATCGGCACCGCCGCCAACGCCGCCGAAGCGCGCGACCAGATCGCCCAGCTCATGCCCAATGTCGTCACGCTGGATGTCGAGATGCCGGGAATGAGCGGCATCGAATTCCTGGAAGAGATCATGACGACCAGCCCGATGCCGGTGGTCATGCTCTCCTCACTCACGCAGAGCGGCACCGAAACATCGCTGCGCGCGTTCGAGCTGGGCGCGGTGGAGTGCTTCCCCAAGCCGCTCAAGGCGACGCCCGAACAGTTCGCCAAGACGGTGGGCAAGCTCGGCAAGATCGTGCTGGCAGCGGCCAATTCCAACGTCCGCGACAAGCCCCGCCATCGCGGGCCGCGCGCCGCTGCCGATACCGCAGCGGCCGGTTATGCCGCCAATGGCAAGATCGCTGCATTCAGCACGTCGATGGGCGGGGTGGACGCGCTGACCGAGATCCTGGGCCACTATCCCAAGGCCTGCCCGCCCACGGTCATCGTCCTCCAGACCGAACCGGCGCTGGCTGAAATGTTCATCGCTCGCGCTGACAAGGACTGCGCCTGCGCCGTCCGGCCGGCCGAGGACGGGGCGGAACTGATGCCCGGAACAGTCCACATCGCATTCAATCCGGCGCGGCATGTCATCGTCGAGCCGGGTACCCCGGCGCGGCTGCGTCTGGTCGATCGCGATCCGGTCGAAGGGTTCCGCCCTTCGGCGACGTTGCTGTTCGGCTCGATCGCGCGGGGCGGCATGCCCGCCATCGGAGCAGTGCTGACCGGCATGGGAGAGGATGGAGCCAAAGGGCTCAGGCTATTGCAGGCGGCCGGCTGCCGGACCTTGGCGCAGGATCGCCAGACCGCCACCGTGCCGCAGGCCCCGGCAGCCGCAGTCGAAGCCGGCGCGGTCGATGCGGAACTGAAGCTGGAAGACCTCGCCGCAGACGTTCTGGGCAACTGCGCGGCGACATGATCGCCTCCGCGCCGATCAGTGCGCTTCGGCCGCTGCTTCGGCCGCCTTGGCTCCGCGCGCGGGTTTCGGGGCCAACCACACCGTGCAGGCAGCCAGCATCAGCAGCACCGCCGAGAGAGCAAAGGTATGGTCGGTCGCCAACGTGACCGCCTGCCGCTCGACCATGGCAGCGATATTCGCCTGCGCGGTTGCCGCCGATACGCCGTGCTGCTGCATCGCTGCGGTCACCTCGTTTACGCCGTTCATCGTCCCTACCAGTTCGGCACGGTCGGCGCGGGAATAGTCATCCCACAGCGCGGTAATGGTGGCGGTACCGACGGCGTTCGAGATCGTGCGGGTGAAGCTGATGATGCTGGCGGCGGCCGGCACCTCCTCGGGGTTTACCGAACTGAGGCTGATGAGCGTGAGCGGCAACATAAAGCAGGCGACGCCGAGGCCCTGGATCAGTTGCGGGAACACGAAGTGCCAGAAATCGGTATCGGTATTCCACCGCGACCGCAGCAGCGAACACATCGCCACCCACAGCATGCCGAAAAACACCACGAACCGCGCATCGACATACTCGATGACCTTGGGCACCAGCGGAGCGCCGATGATCGCCATTACGCCCGAGAAGGCCATGACATAGCCGGCCTGAGTGGCGGTATAGCCCATCGTCGTCTGGAGGAACTGCGGCACGATCACGACTGACGCGAGGTATGTCCCGAAGGCCAGAGTCAGGGAGATCGCCGCAGCGCTGAACCCGCGATGGCGGAACACCTTGAGGTCAACCACCGGGTGCGCCTCGCCCAGTTCCCAGATCATGAACACCGCGAAGCCGACTGCCGCGATGCACCCGAGGGTGACGATCGTGGTCGAATTGAACCAGTCCTCGTCGCGGCCTAGGTCGAGCATAAGCTGGAAAGCGCCAACCCACAGCACCAGTAGCGCGAGCCCGGCGAAATCGATCGGCAACTTCTTCGTTTCGGTATCGCGCCCGCCCAAGGTCATGCGCAAGCCGATGAAGATCGCCGCCACGACCGGCACATTGATGAAAAATATCCAGCGCCAGCTCCAGTTGTCGCTGATCGTCCCGCCCAGGATCGGGCCAAGGATCGGCGCGACGATGACGGTCATCACCCAGGCGGACATCGCCTTTCCGCGCACACGCGGCGGGAAGACCCGCATCAGCATCATCTGCGACAGCGGCATCAGCGGCCCACCGCAGAAGCCCTGTCCCAGCCGGAACAGCACCAGCATCGGCAGCGAGGTGGCGAGGCCGCACAACGCCGAAAACACCCCGAAGCCGACGATCGACACGAACAGGACGCGAAAGGCCCCGAACCGGCCGATCATCCAGCCCGCCAGCGGGACGCAGATCGCTTCGGCGACAGCGTAGGAGGTGATAACCCAGGTACCGCTGGATACGGCGACGGCCATGCCTCCGGCGATGTGGGGGACGGAGACGTTGGCGATCGTCATGTCCAGCGTGACGACGAAATTCGACAGCGCCAGCAGGAACCCGATCAGCACCATGCGCGGGGTTACCGGGCGGTCGTCCTCGGTCGATGGCGGGCGGGCAGCACCGCCCGCCCCACCAGCAGCAGGCGACGCGGTCGCGGCCATCAGTCAGGGTCCGAGATGTCGATCTCGGCTTCCATCGACAGGCCCACACGCAGCGGATGCTTCTTCAGCTCGGCCGGATCGAGCCGGATGCGCACCGGCAGGCGCTGCACAACCTTGATCCAGTTGCCGGTCGCGTTCTGCGCCGGGATCAGCGAAAACGCCGAACCGGTGCCGCCCGAAAAGCCGACTACCGTGCCGTGATAGACGACATCGCCGCCGTAGAGGTCCGACTTGAGTCGCGCCTTCTGGCCCACGCGGACCTTGCCGAGCTGGTTCTCCTTGTAGTTCGCCTGCACGTAAAGCTGCGCCATCGGCACGATCCGCATCGCCACCGCGCCCTTTTCGATCGATTGCCCCACTTCGATCGCGCGCTGGACGATGACCCCGTCCATCGGCGCGCGGACCAGCGTGCGTTCGTAATCGAGCTGAGACTTTGCCAGTTGTGACTTGGCGAGCAGGACCGAGGGCGCGTTCTCGACATTGGTGCCGCGTGTGATGGCGGCCGACGCGCGCTGTTGTTGCTGCGCATTCACCGCTTCAGACCGCGCCTGGCTCAGCCCCGCGCGCATCGCATCGAGATCGGCCTGCGCCTTGGCCAGCGCTTCACGCGCCGAGGACAGGTCTTCGGCCGAAACCGCGCCGGTGCCGGCCAGTGCGCTGCGGCGGCCATAGTCCGCCCGCGCCTTGACCAGCGCCGCCTCGGCCGCCTTGGCCTGCGCCGCCGCCGTCGAAATCGCCGCATCCTGGGCATCGCTGGCCGCACCAAGGGCGAGGTTCTTGGCGAGGTCCTGTTCGTACATGCGCTTGGCATAGGCGACGCCGGCCTGGCCCTGCTTCAGGGCGATAAGCTGATCGCGCGCATCCAGCCGATAAAGAATCTGGCCGCGCCGCACCGTCTGCGTGTCGATCACGTCGACGCTGGCCACGGTGCCCCCGGTTTCCGCTGTCACTTGCGCCACGTCACCGGCGACATAGGCATTATCGGTGGAAACCGACCGAGAACCGATGAAAAAGTTGTAAGCGAACCACAGAACGGCGATCACCGCCACGACGATGGCAACGATCAGGAACAGACGATTGCGGCGGCCATTGCTGATGACGGGCTGGGGTTCGGCAGCATCGGCCTGCTGCGCTTCATCGCTCATGGTCAATTGACCCCTTCATTGGAATTCTCTGCATAGCCGCCGCCCAGCGCGCGCCGCAGCGCGATATCGTAAGCGAGCGTGACGAACCGCGCATCGACTGCGGCGGTGCGGGCATCGAGCGCGCCAGTCTGGGCCTGCAACGCATCGATATAAGTGGAAAGCCCGGCGTTGTAGCGCTTCAGCGCCAGGTCGCTGGCCGCTTCGTAGCGCTGCGCCGCCAGTTCGGCATCACGTTCCCGCAAGGCGGCTGCATCGCGGTTGGACAGGGCATCGGCAACGTCCTGCAACGCGCCGATGACGGTGGCATCGTAATCGGCGACGGCAAGATCATATGCCCCGCGCGCCTGCGTGAACTGCCCGGTCAGCCGCCCGCCCTGGAAAATCGGCAGGCTGATCGCGGCACCGGCATTGCCGTAAGTCGAGCCGCTCTTGAACATGTCGGCGATGTGCAGCGCGTCAAGGCCGATCAAGCCGGACAGGCTGATGTCGGGCAGGAACGCGGCCTTGGCGGCATCGATCCGCGAACCGGCCGCTTCGACCCGAAGCCGCGCGGCGACGATATCGGGCCGCCGGCCGGCCAGCGCAATGCCGGCATCGGCGGGGACCGGTGTCGCTTCGAAACGCGCGATCGGAGCCGGGGTGATCGACAGCCCCCGATCCGGACCCGCCCCAAGCAACGCCGCCAGCGCGTGCCGCGTGACCAGAAGCTGAGCGTCATTGGCGGCCAGCGCATTGCGCGCCTGCGCTTCGAGCGCTTCGGCCTGGAGCTGCGAGGTGTTGTTATCGAGCCCCTGCCGGACCCGCGCCGTGGCCAGCCGGGCAAGTTGCCCGCGCGCCGCGAGTTCGTTGCGCAGCACCTCCCCGCGCGCGGCGAGCCGGGCAAGGTCGAAGTAGGTCGAAACCACGTTGGTCGACAGCATGACCCGCGCCTGCCGGGCATCGACTTGCGCGGCGGTTTCTTCCGAGGTCGCGGCGGCCAGCGTCTTGCGATTCCTGCCCCACAGGTCGAGATCGAAATCGCCGGTCAGTGCCAGCGAGCCGGTCGAAATCCAGCCGTGCGGGATGAACGCGGAGGGCGCGCCGGTATTGTAGCTCTGCTTGGTGAAGCCGGCCGATCCATCGACGCCGATGCTGGGCAGCGTCTGCGCCCCGGCGATCAGCGCCGCACCGCGCGCCTGGCGGATGCGCGCTTCTGCCCGCGCGACATCAGGCGAATTCGCCAGCGCTTCGGCAACGAGCGTATCAAGCTGCGGATCGCCGAAACTGCGCCACCACGTATCGGCCGGCCATGCGGGTGCGCCGACGGTGGTGCGGTTAGCTAGCGAAAGCGCGCTTTGCTGTGAGGAAGGTGCCCGGGTTTGCGGGCGTGGACCCAGGTCAGGGGCGGCGCAGGCGGCAAGCGCCGCGCAACAGACGGCGGCACCAAGCGCGCTGCGGGCGACTCGAATTTTAGATTTCATACTCATCGGTACGATTTTTATCGGCTTGCCGGTTGCCAGTGTCAACATAAAAGTGTACCAGTCAGTATCAATGGATAAGTGCACGAGCAAAAGAGAGGAAAACCGGGCCAGACGCCGGGCCGCGATCCTGTCGATCGCCCATCAGGGCTTTCTCGACAATGGCTACGCGGCAACCAGCATGTCTGCGATAGCTGATAAACTGGGCGGGTCGAAGACAACTCTGTGGTCCCATTTTTCATCGAAGGAAGAGCTGTTCAACGCGGTCGTCGAGGACCTCGTTGCAAAGCTGGAGAATGATCTGCGCGATGTGCTCGACGTGGACCGTTTCTCGGTCGAGGCGCTGCGCAGACTGCTGATCCGCCTCTGCGCGCGATTGATGACGCCTTCCGCCATCGGCCTGACTCGCCTCGTCATCGGCGAGGCAGGGCGCTTCCCCGAGGTGGGTGAGGTCTTCTTTCGCAACGGCATCACCACGCTGCGCGCCAGGCTGCTGCGGTTCTTCGAAGGCGGATTCCCGCCCGCGCGCGCCGGGGTTCTGATGGAACTGACCATGTGCGCGGTGCAAGGGTTCCGGTTTTCCTCGATCGTGCGGGGTCAGGCTTTGACCAACAGCGAGATCGAAACCTTCGTCGATTGCCTGCTCGAAAATCTGCGCATCCCGGCCGACTGGGCCGATCGTGCTGCGGCGGCCGACAGCGTCTCCGACAACGACGCGGACGATTGACCGGGAGCGAAACGCCGCCTTACCCATTATGGCAGATTGGACTGCCGCATCTGCCCTGTCCCTGAGGAGTCCCTGCTTGTCTGCACCTGATTTCTCGCTGCTGGGCCAGCGCCGCTTCGGCCCGATCTTCGTGGTCCAGTTCCTGGGTGCCTTCAACGACAACCTGCTCAAGTTCGCGATGCTGTTCCTAGCGAACTACGGCATCTATGCCAGCGCGCCCCAAATGGCCGAGCAGTTGGGCGTGATCGCCACCGGGCTGTTCACCCTGCCGTATTTCCTGTTGTCCGCCCTCGCCGGGCAGGTGGCCGATCGCATCGACAAGGCGCGCCTGATCCGGTGGATCAAGGTGGCGGAACTGGGCATCATGGTGGTCGGGCTGATCGGCTTTGCCGCCAGTTCCATCCCGCTGCTGCTGGGTGCGATTTTCCTGATGGGCGTCCATTCCACCTTCTTCGGCCCGGTCAAATACTCGATCCTGCCGCAGCATCTTTCTCCTCGCGAGATCATGGGCGGCACCGCGCTGATCGAGGGCGGGACCTTCCTGGCGATCCTGGCCGGGCAACTGCTGGGCGGCGTTGTGCCGCCGTGGGAGGCAGGCGTTTTGGCGATGGGCTGCGCCGCGCTGGGCTATGGTGCGGCCCTGGCGGTTCCCACCGCGCCGCCGTCGCGCGCCAGCCATCCGATCGACTGGAACGTGCTGCGCGGCACATGCGCCGTGCTGGGCACTGCACGATCAGGGCGCGGCGTGTGGCTGGCGATCCTGGGGATTAGCTGGTTCTTCGCGGCCGGGGCAGTGCTGCTCTCCGAACTCGCGCCGCTGGTCTCGGGATCGTTCGGGGCCGACCGACGGGTGGCGACGGCGTTCCTGGTGGTCTTCTCGATCACGATCGCGCTCGGCTCGTTGGTGGTGAACCGCTTGCTGAAGGGCGAGGTCTCCGCGCGCTATGTCCCGATATCGGCGCTGGCGCTGGCAGCGGGACTGATCGACCTGTGGCTTTCATCCAGCTCGTTCGAAGTGGTCACCCCCGGCGCATCGCTGTCGCAGTTCCTGGCCACGCCCGGCGCATGGCGCGCCGTCGCAGATATCTTCGTGATCGCGCTGTCCGGCGGGATGTTCATCGTCCCGCTTTATGCGATCCTTCAGGTCCGCTCCCCGGACGCCGAACGCTCTCAGATCATTGCCGCCAACAACATCGTCAACGCCGGGGTGACTGTGTCGCTGGTGCTGGTGACCACATTGTTGCTCGGAAAGGGCCTTGGCGTGCCGGCGGTCATCGGCGCGCTGGGCTTCGCCACGCTGGTGGTCGCACTGATCAGCGTCTGGCTGCTGCCGGACACGCTGTTCAAGGGGGCAGTGCGCCTGCTGCTGCGGCTCGCCTATCGTGTAGAACTGCGCGGGGCGGAGAACATGCCCGCGCCAGGTGAGCCGGCGGTGGTCGTCGTCAATCACCTCAGCTTCCTCGATGGGCTGCTGCTCGGCGCGTTCCTGCCCGGACGGCCGGTCTTCGCGGTCCACACCGCCATCGCCCGCGCCTGGTGGATCAAGCCGTTCCTCCAGTTGTTCGAGGCGTTTCCCGTTGATCCCACCAACCCGATGGCCGCCAAGGCGATGGTCCGGGCGGTGCGTGAGGGGCGCACGCTGGTGATCTTTCCCGAAGGCCGCATCACCGTCACCGGCGCGCTGATGAAAGTGTTCGACGGCCCCGGCATGGTCGCCGACAAGGCGCATGCGCCGATCGTTCCGGTCAGGCTTGACGGTCCTCAGTATTCCACCTTCTCGCGCCTCAAGGGCAAAGTGCGGACGCGCCCGTTCCCCAAAGTCACGATCGACATCCTGCCGCCGCGCCGGTTCGAGATCGAGGGCGAGATGACCGCCCGCCAGCGCCGTGCCGAGGCGGGGCGGATGCTGTACGACGTGATGAGCGGGATGATCTTCGATACCTCTGCCATCGATCGCACGCTGTTCGCCGCGCTGTGCGAGGCGCGCCATATCCACGGCGGCAAGGCGCTGGTGGTCGAAGACCTCAAACGCGATCCGATGTCGTTCAACCGGCTCGTGCTGGGGTCCGAACTGCTGGGCGACGTGCTGGCGCGCCAAACCGCGCGAGGCGAAGCGGTGGGCTTGCTGCTGCCGAACGTGGCGGGCGCGGTGGCCGCGTTCTTCGGCCTGCAGGCTCGCGGACGGGTGGCGGCCATGCTGAACTTCACCGCCGGCGAAGCCAATTTGCGCTCGGCCTGCGTGACCGCCGAAATACGCACCGTGGTCACCGCGCGCGCTTTCGTCGAGCAGGGCAAGCTTGGTGCGGTGATTGCTGCGCTGGAAGCGGACGGCCGGCGCGTCCTTTATCTGGAGGACCTGGCGGCGCAGATCAGCGGCGGGGCCAAGCTGTGGCATCTGCTGACCGGGTGGCGCGCTCCCGCACGCCATGCCCGGCTTGCCATCGCGCCCGGCGATCCCGCCGTGATCCTGTTCACATCGGGATCGGAGGGCAGCCCGAAAGGCGTGGTGCTGAGCCACCGCAACCTCCTTGCCAATTGCGCGCAGCTTGCCGCGCGGATCGATTTCAATCCCACCGATATCGTGCTGAACGCGTTGCCGGTGTTCCATTCGTTCGGGCTGACCGGCGGCACCTTGCTGCCGGTGCTGAACGGCATCCGCACCGTCCTCTATCCCAGCCCGCTGCATTACCGCATCGTCCCCGCGCTGGCCTATGACGCGAACGCGACGATCCTGTTCGGCACCGACACGTTCCTTGCCGGCTATGCCCGGATGGCGCACGGATATGACTTCTATGCCCTGCGCTACATCTTCGCCGGGGCGGAAAAGGTCCGCGACGAGACCCGCCGCACGTATGCCGAAAAGTTCGGCCTGCGCATCCTTGAAGGCTATGGCGCGACAGAATGTTCGCCGGTGATCGCGGTCAACACGCCGATGCACTTTCGCGCCGGCTCGGTCGGCCGGCTGCTGCCGTCGCTAGAGCCGCGTTTGGAGCCGGTGCCGGGCATCGACGAAGGCGGCCGCCTGTTCGTGCGCGGGCCCAATGTCATGGCGGGCTATCTACTCGCCAATGCGCCGGGCCAGTTACAGCCGCCCGCCGAAGGGTGGCACGACACCGGCGATATCGTCACCATCGATCCCGAAGGGTTCGTCACCATTCGCGGACGCGCCAAGCGGTTCGCCAAGATCGGCGGAGAAATGGTGTCGCTGCCGGCGGTCGAAGGCTATGCCGGCAAGGTCTGGCCCGATGCCGAACACGCCGTGGTCACCCGCCCCGACGCCAAGAAGGGCGAGCAACTCGTGCTGTTCACCACCGCCCGGGCTGCCACCGCCAAGGCGCTGCTGGAATGGGGCCGCGCCAACGGCGTGACCGAGCTGATGCTGCCGCGCGACCTGCGCGTAGTGGATGCCCTGCCCGTGCTGGGCACCGGCAAGATCGATTACGTGACCCTGGCCGAGATGGCCAAGGCACCGGCCTAAGGAACCGCCATGTCGCTTGCTCCCATCCTCGTCGTCACCACCGGCGGCACCTTCGACAAGCAGTATTTCGATGCGCTGAGCGAATACAAGATCGGCGAAACCGTGATCGACAAGCTGCTGGCGATCGCCCGGGTGGCGCACCCGTTCCGGGTGGTCGAACTGATGCGCAAGGACAGTCTTGACCTGACCGATACCGATCGCGCGCTGATCCGCGCCACCATCGACGCCGCGCCGGAAACCCGCGTGGTCATCACCCACGGCACCGACACGATGACGCATACTGCAGCCGCGCTGGCCGACGTTACCGGCAAGACGATCGTCCTCACCGGCGCGCTGGCCCCGGCGCGGTTCGCGGAAAGCGATGCGCCGTTCAACCTGGGCATGGCTTTCGCCTGCTGCCAGTCCGCCCCGGCGGGTGTGTGGATCACGATGAGCGGATCGGTTTTCGATGCACTCAAAGTGCGCAAGGACCGCGAAGCGGGCAAGTTCGTCGAAATCTGACGGGGACGGGGTTAGGGTCCTGACCCTAAGGCACCGGAACGGTGCCGCCCCCCCCATTTACCTCCATTCCCGGTCCTTCCCCGGCGGACTTCACCCGGCCAATCCCTTAGGGTTTGTGCAGTGGCGGCAGTTGCCATTGCGGAAAGTCTGTCGGCGCTAATCATTCGCAATGGACGGGCAAGAGCTTGCGCGAAGCAGGCCTGCTCACCGGTCGCACGTACAAAACCCGCCCCGGCGAAACGGGGCTTCATCATCGTGACTCCGGAGTTGCCGTGCAGATAGCCTTGCCCGTTTCGTCAGACTTGCAGAACGTGCTGCTGCACGCGCCGATCGGCGTGCTGATCATCGATGCACGGGGGCAGATCGTGTGGGCGAACGACGCTCTGGCAAACCAATTCGGCTATCGCATCGATGCGCTGGTGGGCGCGCCGCTGGGCATGCTGCTGCCCGACCGCTTTCGTGAAGGGCACATCCACCACTTGCGCGGCTATGCCGAAGCCCCGGCCTCGCGGATGATGGGGTCGGGCCGCGACCTGACCGGGCTGCACAGTTGCGGGCGTGAATTCCCGGTCGAAATCGCGCTGAGCGCGGTGGGTGGCGGTCTGTCGCCGCTGTTCATGGCCATCGTCAGCGACATTTCCGGCCGCAAGCGCGCCGAGGAAGCGCTGCAGCGAACGAATGCCCAGCTTGAGGAATTCACCTACGTCGCCAGCCATGACTTGCGCTCGCCGTTGCGCGGCATCGCCGATCTGATCACCTGGATCCGTGAGGACCTAGGGGAAGACCGCTTGTCCGATGATGTCCGCCACAACTTCGAACGGGTGGCACTGCGCATCAGCCGCGCTGAACAGATGATCGACGATCTGCTGGTCTATGCCCGCGCCGGCACCCGCGATCCGATCGTCAACCGGGTCGATCCCATCGCGCTGGTGGCGGACTGCATCGCCCTCGCCGATGTACCGGCCGGATTCACCGTGGAAACCGACATCATCGGCCACCCGATCGAATGCCCGCGCGCCCCGCTGGCCACGTCTCTACGCAACCTGATCGCCAACGCGGTCAAGCATCACGGCCACGACAAGGGCCGCATCCGCATCTCTCTGCGCGAGATCGGGCGGTTCTGGGTGTTCCATGTCGAGGATGATGGCAAGGGCATCGCCAAAGGCAGCGAGGAGCGCATTTTCAAACTGTTCCACCGCGCCTCCCCCGAGACCGAGGGTGACGGGGTGGGCCTGGCGTTCACCCGGCGCATGATCAATGCCCACGGCGGCATGATCACCGTCGCCCCGCAAGGAACGCTCGGGGGTGCCTGCTTCGAAGTGTACTGGCCGCGCATCCAGCTCAAGGAAGAAAGCGATGGCTGAACCGCTGCACCGGCCGCTGTTCTGCACCGTCCTCCTCGTCGATGATGATGATGTGGCCACTGAAGGCGTGCTGCGCAGCTTTCGCAAGCACGAGGTGCCCAGCCACACCGTCACCGCGCAGGATGGCTATGAAGCCCTGGAAATCCTGCGCGGGCTGCACCCGTACAAGAGCATCCATACCCCGGTGATCGTGCTGCTCGATCTCAACATGCCACGCATGGACGGCTTTCAGTTCCTGGAGGAAATGCGCGCCGATCCGGTACTGCGCCGCACGGTGGTGTTCGTGCTCAGCACCTCGGCGCGCGATCAGGACCGCGCCCGCGCCTATGACGAGCAGGTGGCCGGTTACATGGTCAAGTCCGCCGTCGGCCCGCAGTTCGCCCTGCTCGCGGACTTCATGAACCAGTACGCGAGGACGCAGAACCTCCCCTGACGTGCCCCCACAAGGACCGCATCCCCATGGAATTCCTGCACAATTCCCCTACCGACATCCACGCCCTGATCGTGGATGACGATGATGTCGATCGGGAACGGCTGACGCGCATGCTCCATCACGGTCCGCGCCGGATCAGCGTGGTCGAAGCGGCCTCGCGCGCTGAAGCGCTGCAACTGATCCGCCGTCCAGCTACCCATTTCGATATCGTGTTCCTCGATTTCGGGCTGACCGACGGGGACGGCCGCGATCTCGTCCCGGCGATCCATCAGGAACTCGATCCGGATTGCCCGATCGTGGCGGTCACCGGCAACGGCGATGAACAGATCGCCGCCGCCGCGATCAAATCGGGTATGACCGAATTTCTCACCAAGAAGGCGCTGTCAGCGGAAAAAGTGGCGGCATCGGTGGAAGAATGCATGGCCTGGCGCAAATACCGCCAGGACCTGCGCCGCGCCGAGGCGGAGCTGACTCACCGCAGCATGCACGATCCGCTAACGGACCTGCCCAACCGCAGCCTGTTCTTCGACCGGCTTGAACAGCACTGCGCCCGTGCCCGCCGCAGCGGCGATCCGGTGGCGGTGGTGATGATCGACCTCGACCGGTTCAAGGAAGTGAACGACAGCCTCGGCCATGCCGCCGGCGACATGGTGCTGGGCATGGTGGCCCGGCGGCTACGCGCGAACCTGCGCGAAGTGGATACGATCGCCCGGCTTGGCGGCGATGAATTCGCGCTGATCCTCCAAAACATCGCCACGCACGAAGCGGCGCTGCAGATCGTCGGCAAGCTGATCAAGCTGGTCGAGCAACCGATCCTGCACGACCAGCGGGTGCTCTACGTCGGCGCTTCGGCGGGTGTGGCGCTGTGCCCGCAACTGGGATATGCGCCCACCGCGCTGCTATCGGCAGCGGACGCGGCGATGTACGATGCCAAGCGCGGGATCGACAAGGTGGTAGTCGCCACCGATACGCTGGCACTGGGGCTGACCGCGATCGACCGGCCGGTTCTGCTCGAAGAATTCGAAGCGGCGATGGCGGCGAACGAAGTGGACTGGCACTGGCAGCCCAAGATCGACATGCGCGATGGCCGCATCACCGGGTTCGAAACGCTGGTCCGCTGGAACCGCGCCAAGGGCGAGCCGATCTCGCCCGAACACCTGGTCCGCACGGTCGAGCAATCGCCGCTGCTGGAAACCTTCACCTATCACTGCCTCGACCGGGTGCTGGCCGAGTTCGCCCCGATCCGCAGCGCGGTGGGTGACGTGACGCTGGCGGTCAACATCTCACCGCGCGTGCTGGAGCGGCCCGGCTTTGTCGAACGGGTGGCCGAAAAGGTCCGCCTTAACGGCATCGATCCCCGCAGCGTCACGCTGGAACTGACCGAGACCGCGCTCATCAACAATCCCGCGCAAACGCGCCGGGTGATCGAGAGCCTGCTGGCGCACCATATCCAGTTGTCGATCGACGATTTCGGGGCCGGCTTTACCTCGTTCGGCTACTTGCGCGAATTTCCGGTCGGCGAAATCAAGATCGACCGCTCGTTCATCGCCCGCTTTTCCGAAAGCCGGTTCGACCAGTCGCTGGTGAGCAGCCTGGTGGTGCTGTGCGAAAGCCTGGGCATCCCGCTCGTAGCCGAAGGGGTGGAGACGCTGGAAACGCGGCAAAGGCTGGTGGCGCTGGGGTGCCATTATGGCCAAGGATACGGCATCTGCCCGCCTATTCCCTATGCCCAAGTCATGCCGTGGATCGCAAAGTGGTACGTCAGCCTGCCGGGCAAGACGCTCAGCGCCTGAGCCTGTCGGGAACCTGACCTCGCAGTTCATCCCGGGTACGGGAACCACTTGGCACATCATCGCTTCATTCCGGCGCATGTCCGGCAGATGGAGCAAGCCATGAAAAAGTTCATCCTCGCGCTCACCGCCCTTGGCCTGGCGCTTCCCGCCCTGCCCGCCGCCGCCGATCCGCCGCCATGGGCCCCGGCGCACGGGCACCGCCACAAGGAGTATCGCGACGGGCATCGCCACCGCGACCGCATCTATGACGATCGCGGGCGCTATTACCACCCGCGCCGGATTACCCGCAACGACCACATCTGGCGCGGCCGCGACGGGCGCTATTACTGCCGCCGCGATAACGGCACCACCGGCCTGATCATCGGGGCCGGGCTTGGCGCGCTCACCGGCAGCGCAGTGGCTGGGCGTGGCGACAAGACGCTGGGCGCCGTAGTCGGCGGCGTGCTGGGCGGCGTGGTCGGCCGCGAAATCGATCGCGGTGATTTGCAGTGCCGGTGAGCCTGCTCCTCAGATCGTAAACGCGCGAATAACCATGTGATTACCTTTTTATAAATGATTTGTCCGTATTCCTACCAATCGTTCCTCAGCGTTCGCAGGGGATTGATCGATAATTCTTTCGTCCAAGGGGGCCTTTGTGCGGATACTGAAATATCTTCGTCGCGACGAGACTGCGGCAACAGCTATCGAATACGGCCTGATCGCCGCGCTTATCGCGGTCGCGGCGATCACCGCCATGTCGGGCATGGGTTCGCAGTTGAAATCCACGTTCACCAAGACCTCGTCGAGCATGTCGACGGTCAACTCCTAAACCGCCCATCGCCGGCGCGACAGCAAGGGTCTGGCGCGCCGGTCCGGCGGTGGATGTACGGGATGCCTTCCCCATGCGGAGGGTTTGTGGTCCAAGGGGCGATGTCGTGCGTCCCGCCCCGTTGCCATAGCTCTCCCCCGCAATGCCGCTAAATCGCCCCGCCATGCTGGTGACCGGCGGTGCCAAGCGCATTGGGGCAGCGATTGCCCGGGCCTTCGGGGCCGCAGGCTGGCACGTGGTCATCCATTACGGCCGCTCGCTCGATCAGGCCCGCGCGGTCGCCGCGGAACTGCCCTCTGCCGAGATCATCGCCTGCGATCTGGACGATGATGCGGATTGCCGCCGCATGGTGCGCGACCTTGCCGAGAGCCTGCCTGACTGGCGCGTGTTGGTGAATTGCGCCGGGGTGTTCGATCTCGACACCGCCGATGCGATCGACCCGGCGATCTTCGCCCGCGCCATGCAGGTCAACGCCGCCGCTCCAGCCCGATTGAGCCAGGATTTCCTGCGGTTAGCCCAAAGCGCCGGTGGCAAGCGGGTCATCCATGTGACAGACCAGAAGCTGCTCAACCCCAATCCGGATTTCTTCTCCTACACGATGAGCAAGCACGCCTTGGCATCGACCATCCCGATGCTGGCAATGGCGGCAGCCAACGCAGCGGACCGGGTCTACGGCATCGCCCCCGGCGCGATCCTTGCCAGCCACGACCAGACCGAGGCGGAGACCGAGATTTCCCATCGCATGAACCTGCTGGCCCGCAAGACGCTGGCGGACGACATTGCCGATGCCGCCCTGTTTCTCAGCGAAGGCTGGCTGGCGAGCGGCGAGACGGTATTCGTCGATTCCGGCCAACACCTCCTTGCACAGCCGCGCGATGTCCTGTTCCTTGCCCGCCAATGATGGCCCCCTGACCGAGGTTTCGAACCGTGAGCGCACCGATCCTTGACCGCTATCTTGCCAAGGCCATCCGCCACGGGACGCTGACGATCCTGCGTCCCGATGGCAGCACCACCACCGTCGGCCAGAGCGCGCCGGGCTATCCCGATATCCGCATCCGCCTGGTCGACAAGGCAACCGAGCGCCAGATCCTGATGGACCCGCGTATCGGTGCCGGCGAAGCGTACATGGATGGCCGGCTCATCGTCGAAGCGGGCGAGATCATGGATCTCGCTGCCCTGCTGCGGATGAACAACCGGTGGGATCATGGCGGCAACATCGCGCCGAAGGGCGCGCTCAAGAAACTGGGCGGCAAGCTCGTCACCCTGATCGACGGGATGAACGAAGCAGCGCGCGCCAAGCGCAACATCGCGCATCACTATGACATCGGCAACGATCTCTACCGGCTGTTCCTCGATACCGATCACATGCAATATTCCTGCGCCTACTGGCCCGATGACAGCATGACGCTGGAACAGGCACAGGAGGCCAAGCTCGCCCACATCGCCGCCAAGCTGCGGCTCGATACCCCGTCCGCCGCCCCGCTGCGCATTCTCGACATCGGCTGTGGCTGGGGCGGGATGGCGATCTACCTGGCCCGCAAGACCGGCGCGCGGGTGCACGGCATCACCCTCAGCGAAGAACAACTGGCCCTTGCCCGCGAGCGCGCCGAGGCGGCGGGCGTTACCGATCTGGTCACGTTCGAACTGGTCGATTACCGCGCCCTCGAAGCGCGCGGGGAGCGTTATGACCGGATCGTCTCAGTGGGCATGTTCGAACATGTCGGGCAGGCGCAGTTCGGCCAGTTCTTCCGCACCGCCCGCGCCCTGCTGGCGGAAGACGGGGTAATGCTGCTGCACACCATCGGGCGCATGGGTGGCCCCGGCGCGACCGATCTGTTCACCCGCAAGTATATCTTCCCCGGCGGCTATATCCCGGCACTCAGCGAAACCGTGGCCGCCAGCGAGAAAGTGCGGCTGATCGCGGCCGACGTGGAGAACCTGCGGCTGCATTACGCCAAGACCCTGCGGCAATGGTACTCGCGCTGCGTGGCCAACAAGGACGCGATCATCGCGATGATGGACGAGCGGTTCTATCGCATGTGGCTGTTCTATCTGTCCGGGGCCACCGCCGCGTTCGAGAGCGGCAGTATGTGCAATTACCAGATCCAGTACATCCGCGATCGCCACGCCACCCCCATCACCCGCGATTACCTTGCCGACGCAGAGGCGGGGCTGACCGGCTGAGCCGCAAAGGTTGCGATAAGGCGGCGGCACTGTTAGGCGCGCGCCACGATTCCACGCGGGAGCCCGTGACCAATGTCCTCCGAGATCAAGAAGGTCGTCCTCGCCTATTCCGGCGGCCTCGATACCAGCGTCATCCTCAAGTGGCTCGAGGTCACTTACGGCTGCGAGGTTGTGACTTTCACCGCCGACCTCGGCCAGGGCGAGGAACTGGAACCCGCCCGTGCCAAGGCCCGCCTGATGGGCCTGCCCGAAAGCAATATCTATATCGATGACCTGCGCGAGGAATTCGTGCGCGACTTCGTGTTCCCGATGATGCGCGCCAATGCCCGATACGAAGGCGATTACCTCCTGGGCACTTCGATCGCCCGGCCGCTGATCTCCAAGCGGCTGATCGAGATCGCGCACGAGACCGGGGCTGACGCGGTTGCCCATGGGGCGACCGGCAAGGGCAACGATCAGGTGCGCTTCGAACTCTCGGCCTATGCGCTTGATCCGAACATCAAGGTGATCGCCCCGTGGCGCGAATGGGACCTGACCAGCCGCACCGCGCTGATCGCCTGGGCCGAACAGCACCAGATCCCGGTGCCGAAGGACAAGCGCGGCGAAAGCCCGTTCTCGACCGACGCCAACCTCCTCCATACCTCGTCCGAGGGCAAGGTGCTGGAAGACCCGTGGGAAGAAACCCCGGACTACGTCTATTCACGCACGGTCAATCCCGAGGATGCGCCGGATGCGCCCGAATACATCACCATCGATTTCGAAAAGGGTGATGGCGTCGCGTTGAACGGCGTCGCGATGTCGCCGGCCACCCTTCTCGCGGCTCTCAACGATCTCGGTCGCAAGCACGGCATCGGCCGTCTCGATCTGGTCGAGAACCGCTTCGTCGGCATGAAGTCGCGCGGGATGTACGAGACGCCCGGTGGCGAGATCTATGCCCGCGCGCACCGCGGCATCGAACAGATCACGCTCGATCGCGGGGCCGCTCACCTCAAGGACGAGCTGATGCCCAAGTATGCGGAGCTCATCTACAACGGTTTCTGGTTCGCACCCGAGCGCGAGATGCTGCAAGCCGCGATCGATCATTCGCAGGCGCGGGTGAACGGCACGGTGCGGCTCAAGCTCTACAAGGGCCAGGCTTCCGTGGTCGGCCGCATGAGCGCGGATTCGCTGTATTCCGAACGCCACGTGACGTTCGAGGATGATGCCGGCGCGTATGATCAGAAGGACGCGGCCGGCTTCATCAAGCTCAACGCGCTGCGCCTGCGCCTGCTCGCCCAGCGCGATCGCTGACCGGACGCCCGGCGCACGATGCCGGGTTAACGCAAATGCTCACCTGTTAACATATCTCGGCGGCCCGTTGCCTTAACGCGACGGGCCGTTCGCGCGTCCCGAGTCCCGCCATCCCCACCGGCGGCCGCTTCCTGTAGAAGCCGCGCATCGTCAATGACGAAGCGGGGTATGTTTTGCGGGCCATCATCATCAGCAAAGTGGCGGCATTGTGCTCGGCCACCATGTTCCTGATCGCCAGTCCGCTTCATGCCGATTCCGCCCTGGTCCGCGTTGCGGTTTCGCCCACTGCACCGGCGGCCACGCTTTCGCCCGCTCCCGTCCTCTCCCCGGTTCCGGCTACTGCTGTTCCTGCGCCACCCCCTGCACCGGTCTACCAGCCGATGGGCAAAGGGATAGCCAGCTATTACGGCCGCGAACTGATCGGCGCACGCACCGCCAGCGGTGAACGATACGATCCCGGTGCCTTGACCGCAGCGCACCGCAGCCTGCCGATGGGATCGCACGTGCAAGTGACCAATGCGGCCACCGGCCAATCTGTTATTGTAACCATCAATGATCGCGGCCCGTTTCACGGCAATCGCGTAATCGACCTGTCCCAGGCCGCAGCGCGCCAGTTGGGGATCGAGCGCGCGGGCAGCGGCATGGTGTCGCTCGCCGTTGAGGCCGACGACTGACCCAACCCGGTTGATACCGTGTAGGGTGACGCTGTCCTGTAGGGGGCGGCCGACGCGGTGCGCGGGAGGGGGGGGAAGAACACCGCGCCGACCTTCACACCCCAAATGCACTATGGGCGGACTTGGTTCCCCGCCACGGACAAAAAGTGCATCGCGAGCGACCGCCGGCCTGACCGGACCGCCCGCTTCGATATTTCTCGGCCACGCGGAAACGGCGGTGGCGCTTCCTCGTTATGTGCCCGACTGCCCCTCTGGCTGACGAGAAGAGACTATGCGCCCTTATCCCTGCCCCAATTGCCGCCGGCTCAACCATTTCGAAGTGCGCGTCTGCCCCGGATGCAGCGCCACGCTGGGCTATGAACCCGGCCGCGACACCTTCCTGTTCCTTGCCGACAATGCCACCACCTGGCGCGACGGCGAAGGCAACGAAGCGCCTGTCGTGGTCTGCGCCAACAACAACGATTTCCAGATCTGCAACTGGCTGGTGGAAACCGACGACGATACGCCGATGTGCCGCGCCTGCCGTCACAATCGCACCATTCCCGACCTGGCCGAACCGACCGTGCCGGAGCGCTGGGCCAAAGTGGAAGCGGCCAAGCGGCGGATGTTCCATACCCTGATCCGGCTTGGCCTCCCGCTGGAGACCAAAGCTGAGGAAACGCCCGAGCGTCAGGGGCTGGCGTTCGATTTCCTCCATGACCCGGAAGCGGAGGCGACCGGGCACCGGCGCGTGTTGACCGGCCACGACGACGGCCTGATAACGCTCAACCTGATCGAGGCCGACGACGCCGAACGCGAACGCACCCGCGCGGCGATGGGTGAGCCGTATCGCACCCTGCTGGGCCACTTCCGGCACGAAGTAGGCCACCATTTCTGGTCCCGACTGGTTGCTCCCGATGCCAAGCGGCTTGAGGCGTTCCGGGCCCTGTTCGGCGATGAGCGCGCCGACTATTCGACCGCCCTTCAGGCGCACTACGCCGATAACGGCGGCAATATCTGGACCGACGCTTATGTCAGTCATTACGCCACATCACACCCGTGGGAGGATTTCGCCGAAACCTTCGCGCACTATCTCCATATCGTCGATGTTCTCGCCACCGGCGGCGGGCTGGACCTGTCGCTCGAACTGGGCGCGCCGGGAGCACCGCGCGAGGTGGAGATCGGCTTCGATCCTTATACCGCCGAGGCTGCCCGCCTGGCCGAGGCGATGGCCCCGCTGGCTTTCGCGATGAACGCGATGAACCGGGCGATGGGCCAGCCGGATCTCTATCCGTTCAACCTGTCAAAGGCGATCGTCGGCAAGCTGGCCTTCATCGAACAGCTCGCGCGCGACGCCCGGTCTCCGGCCGGTACAAGCCGGCCGAAACCGCAGGCCGATCTGGCCCCCGCCGCCTGATCAGCCCTGCTGTTCAGGCGGTGAGCAGCGGCTTGAGGTAATGCCCGGTGAAGCTGCCGGGCACCTTGACCACCTGCTCGGGCGTGCCCTCCGCAACGATCTGGCCACCGCGCACGCCCCCTTCAGGGCCGAGGTCGATGATCCAGTCCGCTGTCTTGATGACATCGAGGTTGTGTTCGATCACGATCACCGAATTGCCCTGATCGACCAGCCGGTGCAGCACCTCCAATAGCTTGCGCACGTCCTCGAAGTGCAGGCCGGTGGTCGGCTCGTCCAGCACGTAGAGCGTCTGCCCGGTCGATCGCCGCGCGAGTTCCTTGGCCAGCTTGACCCGCTGCGCCTCGCCACCCGATAGCGTGGTCGCCTGCTGGCCAACTTTGACGTAGCCCAGCCCCACCTCGTTCAGCATGTGCATCCGGTCGCGGATCGGCGGCACCGCCTTGAAGAACTCCTCCGCATCCTCGATCGTCATGTCGAGCACATCGGCGATGGAATTGCCCTTGAACTTCACTTCCAGCGTTTCGCGGTTGTAGCGCCGGCCGTGGCATTCCTCGCACGTCACGTAGACGTCGGGCAAAAAGTGCATCTCGATCTTGATCAGCCCGTCCCCCTGACAGGCCTCGCAGCGGCCACCCTTGACGTTGAAGCTGAACCGTCCGGCCTTGTAACCGCGCGCCTGCGATTCCGGCAGCCCGGCGAACCAGTCGCGGATAAGGGTGAAGGCCCCGGTGTAGGTCGCCGGGTTGGAGCGCGGGGTGCGCCCGATCGGCGACTGGTCGATCTCGATCACCTTGTCACATTTCTCGAGCCCGGTAATGCGGTCATGCGCTCCGGCGATCACCCGCGCCCCGTTCAGCGCGCGACTGGCCCCGGCCTGCAAGGTATCGATCGTCAGCGAGGACTTGCCCGAGCCCGACACCCCGGTGACGCAACAGAACGTCCCGAGCGGAAAGGCCGCCGTCACGCCGGTCAGGTTGTTGGCGCGGGCGTTCTCGACCACGATTTTGTGCCCGTTGCCCTTGCGCCGCACCTTGGGCACCTCGATTTTGCGGGTACCGTTGAGGTAGGCGGCGGTCAGGCTGTCCTTGCTCTTGAGCACCTGTTTCAATGTGCCTTGGGCGACCACTTCGCCGCCGTGGACCCCGGCCCCCGGCCCCAGATCGACGATGTGATCGGCGGCGCGGATGGCATCCTCATCATGCTCCACCACGATCACCGTATTGCCGAGGTCGCGCAGCCGCTTGAGGGTGACCAGCAGCATGTCGTTGTCGCGCTGGTGCAGGCCGATGCTCGGCTCGTCCAGAACGTAGAGGACGCCGGAAAGGCCCGATCCGATCTGGCTGGCCAGCCGGATACGCTGGCTTTCGCCGCCCGAAAGCGTGCCGCTGGTGCGATCGAGATTGAGGTAATCCAGACCGACATTGTTGAGAAATCCGAGCCGTTCGTTGATTTCCTTGAGGATGGCGCGGGCAATCTGCCGCTGCTGATCGGTCAGCTTCGCATCCAGCGCGCCGAACCACGTGCAGGCATCGGCCACGGACAGCCGCGCGGCGTCAGCGATGTCGCTCCCCGCCAGCTTGACCGACAGCGCCTCGGGTTTGAGCCGCTTGCCGTCACAGGTCTCGCACGGCTGCGCGGTCTGGAACTTGGACAGTTCCTCGCGCATCCAGGCGCTGTCGGTCTGGAGCATGCGGCGATTGAGGTTGCCGATCACCCCTTCGAACGGCTTGGAGACGGTATATTCCTTCTTGCCGTCCTTGAATGTCAGCGGCACCGGCTTGCCGGCGGTGCCGTACAGGATAACCACCTTGATCTCGGCCGAAAGCGCGTCCCACGGCGTTGTAAGGTCAAAGCCGAAGTGCTTCGCCAGGCTCGCCAGCACCTGCATGTAATAGGGCGAAGGCGGGTTGGACTTGGCCCACGGCACCACCGCGCCCTGCTTCAGCGAAAGATGTTCGTTCGGGACGACCAGTTGCGGATCGAACAGCAGCTTTTCGCCCAGCCCGTCACACGCCGGGCATGCGCCTTGGGGCGCGTTGAACGAGAACAGCCGCGGCTCGATCTCCTCGATCGTGAAGCCGGAAACCGGGCAGGCGAACTTTTCGGAAAAGACGATGCGATTGGCAGGCAACCCCGCGCCCTTCATCGCCCCGCCCTGCCCCTCATGCTCGCGCCCGGGCACTACCCCATCGGCGAGATCGACGTAGGCAAGGCCTTCCGCCAGCTTGAGCGCCTGCTCGAAACTGTCGGCCAGCCGGGTCTGGATGCCGTCCCGCACAGCGATACGATCAACCACCACTTCGATGTCATGCTTGAACTTCTTGTCCAGCGCCGGCGCATCCTCGATCGGATAGAACTCCCCGTCGATCCGCACCCGGGTAAAGCCGGCCTTCTGCCACTCGGCCAGTTCCTTGCGGTATTCACCCTTGCGGCCACGAACCACCGGTGCCAGCAGATAGGCGCGGGTCCCTTCAGGCAGGTCCATCACCCGATCGACCATCGTCGACACCGTCTGCGCTTCGATCGGCAGGCCGGTGGCGGGCGAATAGGGCACACCCACCCGCGCCCACAGCAGGCGCATGTAGTCCCAGATCTCGGTCACGGTGGCGACGGTGGAGCGCGGGTTGCGGCTCGTCGTCTTCTGCTCGATCGAGATGGCCGGCGAGAGGCCGTCGATATGCTCGACATCAGGCTTCTGCATCATCTCCAGAAACTGCCGCGCGTAGGCGGACAGGCTCTCGACATAGCGGCGCTGGCCTTCGGCATAGATCGTGTCGAACGCGAGGCTGGACTTGCCGGATCCCGACAGCCCGGTGACGACGATCAGCGCATCGCGCGGCAGATCGATATCGAAACCCTTGAGATTATGCTCGCGCGCGCCGCGCACGGAAATCGTGGTAAGACTCATGGGAGATATTTGTTCCAGATTTGTTCGCGCATCGCAAGAGGCACGCGGGATCGATGCACCGGGTTCGATCCCCTATGTTGGCGCGCGCCGCCGGGATTGCAACGCACGGCCACCCCGCCCCGAAATTTGCACCGGTCGGCGCTAGGCCACTCTCCCCGTCGCATTTCGTTGGCGCGGTACGGCGGCAACACGCCATACGTCTTCGCGCACGCCGACGCGGAGCGAAAAACACCGCGTTTCAGGGATGATACGATGAGAAAACCCACTCCGTTCGGCGTGGCGGCGCGCGCCGCGTTCACCGCCTTCGCACTGGCAAGCGCCGCCGCCCCGCAGCTCGCTCGGGCTGACGACCCGACCGATCCCGCCATGCGCAACCAAGCCGCGCGCGAAGCTGACCGCGAGACGATCCGTCGCATGAACGAAGCCCAGCTCGCCACAGTCCGCGATCGCGACGCGGGCTACGCCAGTGGCTGGCGCGCTTACGATGCGACGCGCGGACGTGCGGAGTACGAGGCGACTTCACCGCCGCCCGCTCACGACTCCGGCTATCGCGCCACGCGCGCCGAGGCGGACTATGCCGATGCCCGTCGCGAGTATGACGAGGCCGTGGCGCAGTGGCGGCGGGACGTGGCTGCCTGCCGCGCCGGGTACACCGAATACTGCGCCCGGTAGCAGCGCCCTGCCGATGGCCTGATGCACGGTCCGACAGGGCGATAAATCCCGAGGCAGCGCCTGCCCGATCTGGCAGCACGCCCCCATCAGGTCTATATGGTGAGGTGAGAGGAGAAGAGCCATGATCGATGACAAGCAGATGCTCTATCGCCGCAACCGTTTCGCGCCCCACGGGAGCGAGCGGACCGGTTCGCTCATTTTCGACCGCCAGATTGCCGAAAAGCGCGGAGGTGGGGCCGAGCCGATGCGTATCTGGTCAGGCGGCCGGTTTCACACCGCCTGAGACCTGAAAGCAGAGGATAAAGCGCGACGCAGCCGTGACGCGTCGGCGGGACCGGCTTAGCGTTTGAGTATGGTCCGCGCCTATCCTTGTCCCGGCCGGCTTGCGCTGGCAGCCGCTGCCGCAATGGCACTCGCCGGGTGCGGCGGCGGCAAGTTTCGGCCGGTGGCGGATGTGCCGGTGCGGATCGGCCCGCCTTATATGGTGCGCGGCACAACCTATACGCCCGCCGCCGATCCGGGCTACGACATGCTCGGCTATGCCACATGGTACGGCAATGAGAGCGGCAATCGCACCGCTAACGGGGAGCGGTTCCAGACCGGGTGGGCGACCGCCGCCCATCGCACCCTGCCCTTGCCGAGTTATGTCGAGGTTACCGCGCTTGACACCGGGAAGCGTATCCTGCTGCGGGTGAACGATCGCGGCCCGTTTGGTGAGCAGGCGCGGATCATCGACCTGTCGCGCGGCGCGGCGGAGCGACTGGGGGTGCGGAACAAGGGCAAGGCGGCGGTTCGGGTCCGTGTGGTCCAACCGAGCGAAGCCGATCGCAAGGCTCTGCGCGAAGGGCGCGAGCCGCGCGGCTTGCCGCCGGTATCCGGGCGGGCGCTGCGCAATCTGCAGGACCAGTTCGCGCGCGGCGTCGGCCCGCGCTGACCCGTCAGGGCAGCGACAGCGCCCGAAAGCCCGGCTCCCCCAGCCAGCGACCATTGACGCCCCATACCCGCGCGATCACATCTTCGTTCAGCGCCTCATGCGGCGGGCCATCGGCGGCGATATGCCCCTGATCGAGCACCACCACCCGATCGGCATGATTCATCGCGCAGGCCAGATCGTGGAGCACCAGCACCACCCCGTGCCCGGCCTTTGCCTGATCGCGGAAACAACGGATCAGTCCCGAGGCATGCGCCAGGTCCAGGCTGGCAAGCGGTTCATCAGCCAGCAGCCAGTCCGGCCGTGTTGCCAGCACCCGCGCCATCAGCGTCCGTGCCCGCTCGCCGCCCGACAGGCGCGAGACCGGGCGGTGGCGCAGATGTCCCATATCCATCGCCGAAAGCGCAGCCTCGATCGCCGCGCGCGCAGTCTCCGAGGGGGCGTCGGGCCAGGGCAGCCGCCCCAGCGAAACCAGCACCTCGACCGAGATATCCCAAGCGATCTGCGGTGATTGCGGCAGATATCCGATCCGCCGCGCCCGCATCGCTCCGGGGATCGCCGCAAGCTTGCCATCGTCGAGCAGGACAGTGCCGGCTTCGGGTGCGGTCAGGCCGGCAAGGCAGGCCAGGAGGCTGGACTTTCCCGCCCCGTTTGGCCCGCAGATGGCGGTGAGTTCGCCCGACCGCAACGACAGCGAGACGCCGGAGAGGCGGCCGGCAAGGGTCACGTCCTGCGCGCTCAGCGTCATGCCAGCCCCCGCCGCATCCGCAACAGCAGGACGAGGAAGAACGGCGCACCGAGCAAGCTGAGCGCGATGCCCAGTCGCAGTTCGCTACCGCTGAGCGGGAGGATACGGCACAGGCAATCGGCGACCAGCAAGAGCAGCGCCCCGGCGAGCGCGCTGGGCACCAGCAGGCTCGACGGGCGGCGGTCGGTCAGCGGGCGCACCAGGTGCGGCACGATCAGTCCGACGAAACCGATGATCCCCGCCACCGCAACGCCCGCGCCAACGGTAAGCCCAATGCCGGCGATCATCAGCGCCTGCAGCCGGCGCGGATCGACGCCGAGCGAGCGTGCCGCCGCATCGCCCAGCGTCAGCGCGTCAAGGCTGCGGCCGACGCTGGCGAGCAGCGCGATCCCGACCAGGGTTGGCGGCGTGGCGATCCACACTTCGCGCCAGGATCGGTCGGCCAGCGCCCCCATCAGCCAGGTCACGATCTCGCTCATCGCGAACGGCGTGGGCGAAAGGCTGATCGCCAGGCTGGTTAGCGCGCCGGCGAGGCTTGAGATCATCAACCCGGCAAGCGTGAACAGCGCGATGCCGCCGTCGCGTCCGGCGATCAACGCCAGCAGCGCCATGGCCCCCGCCGCCCCGCACAGCGCAAAAACAGGCAGCAGCCATGCCGAAGCGGCATAGCCGGTCCAGAAGCTCAGCACCGCGCCCAGCGCCGCGCCCGGCGCGACGCCGAACAGGCCCGGATCGGCCAGCGGATTGCGCAGGAAACCCTGCATCGCCGCACCCGCCGCGCCGAGCCCCGCCCCCAGCACCAGCGCCAGGATCGCGCGCGGCAAGCGCAGTTCAAAGACGATGACGGCCGCATAGCGCGTTTGCGGTGCGAACGGATCGATCCACACCCGCCCCGCCAGCAACGACAGCGGCACTGCCAGCACCAGCGCGGCGAGCAGCAGCAGGATCAGGCGGCGGTTCATTTCGCCAACCCTTCGCGCAGGCGTGCGAGGCGTGCAAGCGCGCGCGGGATCGTCGGGCCGCCGCACCAGTGCAGGCTGCCGTCAAGCGGAATGCGCTGCACCCCGGCCAGCCGCGCCAGCACCGGATGGCGCAGCAGCCGGTCCTCTTCACCGGCAGCGTGGCCGATCGTGAAGATCACGCGCGGGGGGTCGGCCAGCATCCGTTCGAGCGGCAGGTAGTCGGCCTGGGCGAGGCCGCGCGCCGATGCCGCATTGGCGTACCCGGCGTGCGCGAGGAGGTCCGCGATCAGCGTGTCGTTGCCGGCCACGATCCCGCCCATTTCCCACACCAGCGCTTGGACCGGAGGCTGGCCGCGATGCCGGTCGGCAGCTTTCAAAGCATGTTCGATTGCGCCGACAAGCTGCTCGCCATACGCGATATTTCCGGAAAGGCGGGCCAGATCACGGATCTGCGTTTCCGACTGGGCGACGGTGGCCGGCATCGGATAGGTGACCAGCCGGATGCCGGCATCGCGCAGGCCCTGCGCCAACGGTGGCGAGACGTAAGACCCGGCAACGACGATATCCGGGCGCAGCGCCAGAACCTCTTCCAGCGTGCCGCCGGTGGACCGCAGCCGGCGGGCGGCGGCAAGGTCCATCGAGGTCGAGGTGGCCTCCTGGCTGTAGTGGGAGATCGCCAGCAACTGGCCGGGCACCGACATCCCGGCAAGGATCGCGTCGCTGCAGGGATTGAGTGATACGATGGTCGGCCGGGCAGCCGAAGGCGCGCCGCCCGGCACCGCCGCGCCCTGCCCGTCCGGCAGACAGCCGGTCAGGAGGAGCGCGATGAGCGGGGCGGCGCGGCGGATCACATTTTCACCCGTACCCCGGCAAAGGCCGAACGACCGGCCGTGCCATAGCCGCTGACCACTTCGTAGTGGCTGTCGGTCACGTTCTCGACGCGCCCGAACAGTTCGAAGTGCTCACCCAGAGGCAGGCTGGCGCGGATCGTGCCAGTGGCCCAGCCGTCGATCTGCGTGGCGTTGGAGGCATTGTCATAAGCATCGGACACCATGCGGATATCGCCGCCCAGCACCAGCCCCCAGGGGCTGGTCCAGTCGAGCGATACGGTGATGGCATTGCGCGGACGCCGGGCCAGATCGTTGCCCTGGTTGGGATCGCCCGCCGTGCGATTGGTGGTCTTCACATAGGTGTAGCTCGCCCGCCCGCGCAGCGCCGGGGACACCTGAGCCCCCAGCTCCACTTCGACGCCGGTGGCGCGGGCCTTGCCGACATTGTCGTAAAAGCCGTAGCCGCCGTCATCGCACAGCGGATTGCTGGTGCTGAAGCACGAGACATAGTCGATCAGGTTGCGACTGTCGCGCCGGAACCCGGTGACGGCGGCGAACAGCGCGCCGTTGCGATCGCCCCATTCCAGTCCGGCATCATAGCTGCGGCTGCGTTCGGGGTGTAGCTTGTCATTACCGTAGTCGGAAAAAAGCTGATAAAGCGTCGGCACCTTGAAGCCTTCACCGTAGGATGCGCGGGCACGTAGCTCGCCAACCAGCGCGACCGAGCCGTTCGCACCGAAGGTCCAGGCATCGCCGAAGCGCGAGTGATCGTCGTAGCGCAGACCGGCGGCCACCGTTACCGCTTCGGAATACCAGCCGAGCATGGCATGGCCGCTCGACAGGTTGGCGCGGCGGCGCTCCTCGAACGAGACATCGAAGCGCGACCACTCGTGATCCGCCCCGAAATCGAGCCGCAGCGCCGGCAGGATGTCGTAAGAGCCCGCCAACTGGGCGCGGCGGGTCTGCCCCTGCGTTTCATAATTGGGCTCGGGGGAAAAAGTGGGATCGTAATAGCGTCGGCGGGTGTCCGAGAGCTGATAGCTGGCGTCTAGCGTCAGTGCCTCGCCGCTGTAGCGAAGACCGGCCAGCGCGCCGATTTCGCGGCTTTTCTGATATTCCGGATCGTCAGCGAAAACATAGGCGGGTGCGGGATATCCGTCGATATCGGTGCGACCGTCCGAGTAGCGACCGACGACACGCGCGGTCAGCTCGGGCGTCAGATCGACATGGGCGCGGCCGCCGACCCGCCATTGGCGGTAGCCGTCCCGCTCGCTGCCGCCGCCGAACTGCGAGATGCCATCGGTGCGCGAATAGCCGCCGTTGAGGTTGATCGCGTAACGATCGCCGACGACGCCGCCATCGACCTGGGCATCGACGCTGTCGCGCGAACCGTATTCGATGCCGGCCTGCACCCCGTCGATGTCGCGGCTCGTCAGCGCCAGCACGCCGCCGATCGCTTCCGAACCCCAGATGACAGAGTTGGAGCCGCGCAGCAGTTCCACCTTGCCGATCCCTCCGCTCGACAGGCCGCCGAAATCGTAGCCGCCGCCCGGCGCGGCAACATCGGCGACGCGGATGCCGTCGACCATCACCAGCAACTGCTGCGAGTTGGCACCGCGCACGAACAGGCTGGTGGTGGCACCAAGCCCGCCATTGCGCGAGATCGTGATCCCCGGCAGGCGTTCGAGCACGCGGGTGAGGTCAGTGCCCTGGACGGAACGCACTTCGGCATCGCCGATGACCGAGATCGCCTGCCCGGCCCAATCGACGCGGGTGGCCCCGCCGGTGGCGACGACAGTGATGAGATCGTCGCGCACCGCATCGGCGGCGGGGACGGCCTGATTGTCCTGCGCGAACGCGGGCGAGCTCACCGCAAGGGCGGTGGTGATGAAATACAGATACTTACGCAAGATAGCTTCCTCCTGACCTGAACGAATTGCCGTTCATGGCGGAGGCGTGCCCGGCTCTCATGAAGCCGTGCCCATCCCGCTGCATTTCCGGTACACCCCGCCCGGCGCGAATAACGGCGTCAGCAGGCAGGTCTCCTGGCTCCCGGATCACGGCCCGCCCTCGCCTTCCCGGCCTCGTTGGATGAGGGCCAGTGGCATGTGGAGCGCGGGCTCCCCGGTCACAGTTGCGGGGGCAGCTACGGGAATGGGGACAAGTCCCTTCACCCGAATTCCCTCTTAGGCCCACATAGCGGGCACCTATGACGTGGCGGCGCTCCTAGTCGCCGCACTGCGGCATGACAAGTGCTTTGGTCCAAGCCCTTGATAAACGGGGCAAACGCACGGTTTCTTAACCGGTTAATCCTACAACGCAGGGTTGTACCGCAACGGGACGGCACCGCCAGCGGCCATGCACGGCGGGCAAAAGCAGGGTAAATGCCGTGTCGCAGCAAGCACAACGCGCATCACCGCGCGCCATCGAAGGACCTGCGTGACCGCTTCCCCGTCCCGCCCAGACGCGTTCGAACCCGAAGCGGAGCGCCCCGGCGATTTCGCTGCCGTGTTCACGCGCAAGGGCGGGATGACGGGCCGCAGCGGTTCGCTGCTCGACAAGCGCTGGTCGCTCGGCGTCACCGCGTTGGCCGTAGTGGCACTGCCGGCATTCGCGGCGCAGGGCACCTGGGACCGGTTCTCGATCGGCAACGCCGTGGCCACCGATGCCACTGTGGAGCCGATGCCGTTCGAACAGGCCGGGGCCAGCTTTCCCGGTTCGGCTTTCTATTATCTGCAACTCGATCCACCCGTGCCGCAGATCGGCGAAGGCATCCATTCGGACGCCGAGGACGCCCCGAACGATCCCGCCGGCATCCCGGTCGCCCGCGCCATGCGCATCGACAACAGCGGCGTCGATCGCACCCGCGCCGAACAGTGCCTGACCGCCGCGATCTACTACGAAGCGGCGAGCGAGCCCGATTCGGGCCAGCGCGCGGTGGCGCAGGTGGTGCTGAACCGGGTGGCGCACCCCGCCTATCCCAACACGGTGTGCGGGGTGGTCTACCAGGGCTCGGAACGATCGACCGGATGCCAGTTCTCCTTCACCTGCGACGGATCGCTGGCACGCGGGCCGGTGGCGCTGTTCTGGGACCGCGCCCGCGCGGTCGCCCGGGCGGCGCTGGCGGGTTACGTCTATGCTCCGGTGGGCCTGGCAACGCATTATCACACGGTGCAGGTCCACCCGTACTGGGCCGCCAGCCTCGACTATCTCGGCACTATCGGCGCGCATCGGTTCTATGCCTTCCAGGGCGCGGCCGGACGGCCGGGGACGTTCCGGTTCGCCTATTTCGGCGGCGAGCCGCTGCCCGCCCCGCACCCGCGCGCGACGGTGGAAACGCCGCTACCCACAACGCTCGATCCGGTGGCGATCGAACGCGCCTTCGCGGCAGCCGACCAAGGCACGCGCACTGGGGCCGCAACGCCGCCGCCTGCAGCTTTTGCACAGCCGCGCTATTCCGAGGACGTCAAGGCACGCGGCGGAGACACTTTATATCAGGCGCGCAACCTGCCGGAAACGCAGGGAATAAAAGCGGAGTATGCAAACTCCGGGCGCTGGCTTACCCAGCAAGCCGACTGAGCGATAAAATAACAAAGCGGCAACCATAGCCCCTCATCAAGGCTTAGCGCCTCGTGCTCTAAACGGTCTCCAAGAGCAAACCGCACAGGAACAGCGACCCGATGACGATCCGCTTTGCCGCCGCCCGGGGCACTTACAGTCCCGCCGTCCGGCACGCCCTATGCCCTTCGGCTCCCCTCAGCGCGATCAATGACAACCAGGCCGAAGCCGGCACCCTGGCCACGCGCGCCCGTGGCTTCGCGGACGAGCGCAGCCTGGCCCGCGCCTTGCGCCATTTTTCCCGCCACGGCCTGTCCGCCGCCTCCCGCGCCCGCGACGCAGCACTCGCCGCGCATGTGATGCTGGACGATGCCGAGTACCGCCACTGGCTGGAAATCTGCCGCCACCTCGATCGCCGGATGGCGGCCAAGCTGGTGATCCTGACCGGACGCGGCCCCGCCGGCCACGGCTAAGCGCCGCCCGCTTTCCATCCCGCCGCTTCGTCATCGCGCGCGACCAAAGGTCGCGTGGCGGTCCACGGCGGTTTCAGCCGCCTTTGACTGCTTAATTCGCTTCGCGGGTTCGCGATGGCGATCAGATGCAATAGTTTCAAGTCGGTGCCCCGCACCCCTGCGCGCACTCGCCAAGTCATTAATGCAATTGCGAACTATTATCATAAATAAAAGTGAGGGCCCGTCCCGATCCGGTGCTTTCGCGGTTGCAAAGTGTGCGGGACGGGCGTAACCGGCCCCTGCACATTTCGGCGCCTGCCTTTTGCGGGATGAAGCAGGCCGCCTTGGGCCCGGTGAAATCCCGCCGCTGGGAAGGACACGCAGACACAATGGCTCGCAAGAAGATTGCGCTTATCGGCGCTGGCAACATCGGCGGTACGCTGGCGCACCTCGCCGCCAAGAAGGAACTGGGCGATATCGTCCTGTTCGACGTTGCCGAAGGCCTGCCCCAGGGCAAGGCGCTCGACCTGTCGCAGTGCGGCCCGGTCGAAGGTTTCGACGCCAAGGTTACCGGCACGAACGACTATGCCGATATCGCCGGCGCGGACGTCATCATCGTCACCGCTGGCGTCGCCCGCAAGCCGGGCATGAGCCGTGACGATCTGCTCGGCATCAACCTCAAGGTCATGAAGTCGGTCGGCGAAGGCATCGCCGCCAACGCGCCCGACGCATTCGTCATCTGCATCACTAACCCGCTCGACGCGATGGTGTGGGCGCTGCGCGAGTTCTCGGGCCTGCCGCACAACAAGGTCGTCGGCATGGCCGGCGTGCTCGATTCGGCCCGCTTCGCCACCTTCCTCGCCTGGGAATTCGGCGTTTCGGTCAAGGACGTGAACGCGTTCGTGCTGGGTGGCCACGGCGACACCATGGTGCCGGTCACCAGCTACACCACCGTTTCGGGCATCCCGGTAGACGATCTCGTCAAGATGGGCCGTTCGTCGAAGGAAGCGATCGACGCGATCGTCCAGCGCACCCGTTCGGGCGGCGGCGAGATCGTCGGCCTGCTCAAGACCGGTTCGGCGTTCTACGCCCCGGCCACCAGCGCCATTGCGATGGCCGAAGCCTATCTGGGCGACCAGAAGCGCATCCTGCCCTGCGCCGTCCACGTTGATGGCAAGTACGGCCTCGACGGCCTCTATGTCGGCGTGCCGGTGGTGATCGGTGCGAACGGCGCCGAAGAAGTCATCGAAATCGCGCTCGACGATGAAGCGAAGCAGAACTTCCAGGTCTCCGTCGATGCGGTCAAGGAACTGCTGGTCGCCTGCAAGGCGATCGACGGCTCGCTGAACTGAACATTCTGATTCCCCCGCGCGGTTCGGGCCTGACGGACAGGCCGGTGCCGCGCGGGTCTCTACCCGACTTGGCACCTCCCCAGCCATCAGTGGCTGTTTCCCCGATCAGGAACAGGAAATCCCTATGTCCATCCTCGTAAACAAGAACACCAAGGTCATCACCCAGGGCATGACCGGCAAGACCGGTGCGTTCCACACCCAGGCCGCGCTCGACTATGGCACGCAGATGGTTGGCGGCGTGACCCCCGGCAAGGGCGGCACCACCTTCCTTGACCTGCCCCAGTTCGACACCGTGCATGAAGCCAAGGCCGCGACCGGTGCGACCGCTTCGTGCGTCTACGTGCCGCCCGCCGGTGCGGCCGATGCGATCCTCGAAGCGATCGATGCCGAGATGGAACTGATCATCTGCATCACAGAAGGCATCCCCGTGCTCGACATGATCCCGGTGAAGCGCGCGCTGACCGGTTCGAAGTCGCGCCTGATCGGCCCGAACTGCCCCGGCGTCCTGACCCCCAACGAATGCAAGATCGGCATCATGCCCGGCAGCATCTTCTCGAAGGGTTCGGTGGGCGTCGTTTCCCGTTCGGGCACGCTGACCTATGAAGCGGTGTTCCAGACCACCAACGCCGGCCTTGGCCAGACCACGGCTGTCGGCATCGGCGGCGACCCGGTCAACGGCACCAACTTCATCGACGTGCTGGAACTGTTCCTGGCCGACGACGAGACCAAGTCGATCATCATGATCGGCGAAATCGGCGGTTCGGCCGAAGAAGAAGCGGCGCAGTTCCTCAAGGACGAAGCCAAGCGCGGCCGCAAGAAGCCGATGGCCGGCTTCATCGCCGGTCGCACGGCTCCTCCGGGCCGCCGCATGGGCCATGCCGGCGCGATCGTCTCGGGCGGCCAGGGCGGCGCGGAAGACAAGATCGCGGCAATGGAAAGCGCCGGCATCCTCGTCTCGCCCAGCCCGTCGCTGCTGGGTGAAACGCTGGTCCAGGCGCTGAAGGAATTTGCCTGATCCCCTGAATATTTCCGCGCCCCTTGCGGTTTATCGCACCCACCGGGGCGCGGAAAACTTAACCAGAAGGCCGTAGGCCCCGCCGGGGCTGAAAACGGCCTCATCCGCAGGCGGACCTGCACTTCTCCCTCCCCGGGAAGCGACCAAGGCCCGCAAGACGAGTTCGCTTGGTAGCGCCGGGACATGACGTCCCGGTCAGAAAAGGTGTCCCATGGGCAACGAAAACCTCGATTTCACGCCTGCGGCTCAAGACCTTGACGGTCCGCAGCCCGGTCCGAGCTGGCAGCGCCGCAACTGGCCGTCGGTCGGGGCCGAATTCGAGGACGACCTGACCCAGGCCCTCGATCCGTCGGCGCTGCGCGTGGCGATCGAGAAGGCGGCCGCCAAGGGCGGCAGCAAGGTGGACGGGGCGGCGACCGAAGAAATCGTCATGCATTCGATGCGTGCGCTGATGCTGATACGGACATTCCGGGTGCGCGGTCATTTGGGAGCCAACCTCGATCCGCTCGGCCTCACCCATTCCAAGCTTCCGGCGGACTTGACGCCCGAATACCATGGCATCACCGGTGCCGATCTCGACAAGCCAGTCTATGTGGGCGGGGTGCTGGGCCTGCGATGGTCGACCGTGCGCGAAGTCGTGCAGATCCTGCGCGCCAACTATTGCGGCAAGGTCGGCCTCGAATACATGCACATCGCCGATGTCGAGGAGCGCCGCTTCCTGCAGGATCGCATGGAAGGCGCGGACAAGGAGATCGAGTTCACCGTCAACGGCAAGCGGGCGATCCTGCAGGCCGTGGTGCGCGGCGAGCAGTACGAGAAGTTCCTCGGCAAGAAGTACGTCGGCACCAAGCGCTTCGGGCTGGATGGCGGGGAATCGATGATCCCGGCGCTGGAGGCTGTCATCAAGTACGGCGGCCAGCTCGGCGTCAAGGAGATCGTCTACGGCATGGCCCACCGCGGCCGCCTCAACGTCCTCGCCAACGTCTTGTCCAAGCCTTACCGCGTGATCTTCCACGAATTCTCGGGCGGTACCGCCAACCCCGAGGATGTCGGCGGATCGGGCGACGTCAAGTACCACCTCGGCACCTCGGCCGACCGCGAGTTCGACGGCATCAAGGTCCACATGAGCCTGATGCCCAACCCTTCGCACCTCGAAACGGTCGACCCCATCGTGCTGGGCAAGGTGCGCGCCTATCAGGTGTTCCATGACGATATCGGCGACGATATCGGTCCCGGCGCGCGGCATCGCCAGGTGCTGCCCGTGCTGATCCACGGCGATGCCGCCTTTGCCGGCCAGGGCGTGGTGTGGGAATGCTTCGGCCTGTCCGGGGTCAAAGGCTACAACACCGGCGGCTGTATCCACTTCGTCATCAACAATCAGATCGGCTTCACCACCAGCCCGCAGTTCGCGCGCAATTCGCCCTATCCAACCGATGTCGCCAAGGGTGTCCAGGCACCGATCCTGCACGTCAACGGCGATGATCCGGCGGCGGTGACGTTTGCCTGCAAGCTGGCGATCGACTACCGCCAAACCTTTGGCCGCGATGTCGTGATCGACATGTGGTGCTATCGCCGGTTCGGGCACAACGAGGGCGATGAGCCTTCGTTCACGCAGCCGCTGATGTATGCCCAGATCCGCAAGCATCCGCCGGTCAGCCGCATCTATGCCGACAAGCTGAAGCAGGAAGGCGTCATCGATGACACTTTCCTTGCGCAGGCCGAGGCAGATTTCAACGCGCTGCTGGAAACCGAATTCGAAGCGGCAAAGACTTACAAGTCCAACCACGCCGACTGGTTCGCCGGTCGCTGGAGCGGGTTCAACAAGCCGGTCGATCCGGAAACCGCGCGGCGCAACGTGCAGACCGGGATCGAGGCCAAGCTGTTCGACAGCCTCGGCCGCACGCTCACGACGGTTCCGGAAGACCTGACCGTCCACAAGACGCTCGCCCGGATCATCGACGCCAAGCGCGAGATGTTCAAGACCGGCGAAGGGTTTGACTGGGCGACCGCCGAAGCGCTGGCGTTCGGCTCGCTGTGTTCCGAAGGCTATGCCGTGCGCCTGTCAGGCCAGGATTGCGAACGCGGCACGTTCAGCCAGCGTCACGCGGTCTGGGTCGATCAGAATACCGAGCGCAAGTACACCCCGCTCACCACCGTCCCGCACGGCAACTTCGAAGTGCTGAATTCCACCCTGTCGGAATACGGCGTGCTCGGCTTCGAATACGGCTATGCCAGCGCCGATCCCAAGACGCTGGTGCTGTGGGAGGCGCAGTTCGGCGATTTCGCCAACGGCGCGCAGATCATCATCGATCAGTACATCGCCGCATCGGAAGCGAAGTGGCTGCGGGCAAACGGCCTGGTTCTGCTGCTGCCACACGGCTACGAGGGCCAGGGCCCGGAACACTCTTCGGCCCGCCTGGAGCGCTATCTGCAACTGTGCGCGCAGGACAATATCCAGGTCTGCAACATCACCAGCCCGGCCAACTATTTCCACCTGCTGCGCCGGCAGATGCACCGCCCGTTCCGCAAGCCGCTTGTCATCATGACCCCCAAGTCGCTGCTGCGCCATCCGATGGCCAAGTCGGCCGCTTCGGAATTCATCGGCGACGGGCACTTCTTCCGCATTCTGTCGGACCACAATCCGGCGGCAGATGCGCAGACCCGGCGGGTGATCCTGTGTTCGGGCAAGGTCTACTACGACCTCCTGGAGGCGCGCGACAGTGCCGGGATCACCGATACCCAGATCATCCGGATTGAACAGCTCTATCCGTTCCCCGGCGAACCGCTGACGACGCGGCTTTCGCGCATGACCGGTCTCGAAGAGATCGTGTGGTGCCAGGAAGAGCCGCAGAACAACGGATCGTGGTTCTTCGTCGATCCGCTGATTGAGGCTGCCGCCAAGAAGGCCGGTATCAAATCGCCGCGCCCGCGCTATGCCGGGCGCAACGCCTCAGCCTCGCCCGCGACGGGTCTTGCCAAGCGCCATGCCGCAGAGCAGGCCGCGCTGGTGGCCGATGCTCTGGGTCTTTCCGTCCGTTCCGAACTCCGTCGCAAGCAGAAGGCTTGAGATAAGACATGACCACCGAAGTCAAGGTGCCCGTCCTGGGCGAATCCGTCGCCGAAGCCACCATCGGCCAATGGCTCAAGCAGCCGGGCGAAGCCGTTGCCGCTGACGAGCCCATCGCCAGCCTCGAAACCGACAAGGTCGCCATCGATGTGATGGCCCCGCATGCCGGCGTGCTGGCCCAGCAACTCGCCAAGGAAGGCGACACCGTGACGGTGGGCGCGCTGATCGCGACGATCGAGGAGGGATCGGGCACCGCTGCGGCGAAGCCTGCGGCAGCGCCTGCGCCTGCGGCTGCGGCCCCGGCCGCTACGCCCTCACCGGCCCCGGCCCCGGCACCTGCCGCTGACGACGCTTCGGGTGCGGCCTCGGTGCTGTCGCCGGCGGTGCGCCGCGCGGTGCTCGAATACGGGATCGATCCTGCCACCATCAAGGGCACCGGCAAGGACGGTCGCATCACCCGCGATGACGTGGTGGCCGCCGCGCAGGCCAAGGCGTCCAGCCCCGCGCCTGCCGCCAGCGCCGCCCCCCCTGCACCGGCCGCCGCCCGCAACGAAGAGCGGGTGAAGATGACCCGCCTGCGCCAGACCATCGCCAAGCGGCTCAAGAGCGCGCAGGACGATGCCGCGCTGCTGACCACGTTCAACGATGTCGACATGTCCGCCGTGATCGCCGCGCGCGATCGCTACAAGGACGTGTTCCAGAAGAAGCACGGCATCAAGCTCGGCTTCATGAGCTTCTTCGCCAAGGCTTCGGTGCTGGCCCTCAAGGACATCCCGGCGGTCAACGCCCAGATCGACGGGGACGAGATCGTCTATCACGATTACGTCGATATCTCGATCGCCGTCTCCGCGCCGAACGGCCTTGTCGTGCCGGTGGTCAAGGACTGTGACAAGCTTTCGTTCGCCGGGATCGAAAGCGCCATTGCCGATTTCGGCAAGAAGGCGAAGGAAGGCACGCTGACCATGGCCGACATGGCCGGCGGCACCTTCACCATCTCCAACGGCGGCGTTTTCGGCGGATTGATGTCCACCCCGATCATCAACCCGCCGCAGTCGGCCGTGCTCGGCCTGCACCGGATCGAGGACCGGGCGGTGGTCCGCGACGGGCAGATCGTGATCCGGCCGATGATGTACATCGCGCTGTCCTATGACCACCGCATCATCGACGGCCGCGAAGCCGTGACCGCGCTCAAGACCATCAAGGAAGCGATCGAGGACCCGACGCGCCTGCTGATCGACCTCTGATCGAGAACGGGACGAGATGGCAAAGGACATGATCTGGACCGCGCGGCAGGCTGATGCCGGAACCGTCGCGCGGCTCCGCGCGAACCCGGAAGACATCGGCGCGTTCATCAGCGGGATGGATGTCGATCCCGACCTGCTGGACGCCCCCGCCGACGTGCACAATCCGGCGATCCCCTTCGACCTCGACACCCAGTGGCAGGCGATCCACCACCTGCTGACCGGCTCTGCCGGCGCGGCCGACGGCCCGCTGTCGATCATCGTCGGCAAGTTCGAGAAGATCGGCAGGGATCAGGGGTTCGGCCCGGCCTGGCTGATCCCGGCGGAAGCGATCGCGCTGGCCGATGCGGCGCTGTCGCAGCTTGACGATGACGATCTGCGCGAACGCTATGACGCCAACGCGATGGTCAAAGATAACGTCTACACCGCTGCGACCCTGGCCGAGGAAGGCGAAGGCGCGATCGACTTCATCATCGACGATATCGATCGCCTGCGCTCGTTCCTGTCCGAAGGCGCGAACCGAGGTCTCGCCGCGCTGGCGATGATCAACTGATACTGCTGGACACGGAAGAGAGCCATGGCTGACCAGACTTACGATTACGACGTGCTCGTCATCGGCGCGGGCCCGGGCGGCTATGTCGCCGCGATCCGTGCGGCGCAGCTTGGCCTGAAGACCGCCTGCGCCGAAGGGCGCGAGACGCTGGGCGGTACCTGCCTCAACGTCGGTTGCATCCCCTCGAAGGCTCTGCTCCACGCTTCGGAATACTTCGACGCCGCCAAGGGCGGGGCGATGGCCGCCATGGGTATCGAGGTGACGCCCAAGCTCAACCTTGATGTCATGCAGGGCCAGCGCAAGGATGCGGTGAAGGGCCTGACCGGCGGGATCGAGTTCCTGTTCAAGAAGAACAAGGTCGATTGGCTCAAGGGCTATGCCGCCTTCAAGGACGCGCACAGCGTTGATGTGGGCGGCAAGACGGTGACGGCGAAAAACATCGTCATCGCCACCGGCTCCTCGGTCACGCCGCTACCGGGCGTGACGATCGACAATGCCGGCGGCGTGGTGGTGGACAGCACCGGCGCGCTGGAACTGGCTGCGGTCCCGAAGAAGATGGTCGTCATCGGCGGCGGCGTGATCGGGCTGGAACTGGGCTCGGTGTGGCGGCGTCTGGGTGCCGAAGTCATCGTCGTCGAATTCCTCGATCAGCTCCTGCCCGGCATGGACATGGACGTGCGCAAGGAAGCGGCGAAGATCTTCAAGAAGCAGGGGATGGCGCTCAAGCTGTCGACCAAGGTCACCGGCGTCGAGGTCAAGGGCAAGACGGCGAAGGTATCGGTCGAACCTGCCAAGGGCGGGGACTCCGAAGTGCTTGAGGCCGATGTGGTGCTGGTCGCCATCGGCCGCCGCCCGAACACCGAAGGCCTCGGGCTGGACAAGATCGGTCTCGAACTCAACCAGCGCGGCCAGATCGAGACCGACCACGATTTCGCGACCAAGGTTGCGGGCGTTTGGGCGATCGGCGACGTGATCCCCGGCCCGATGCTGGCGCACAAGGCCGAGGATGAGGGCATCGCCGTGGCCGAGAACATCGCCGGGCTGACCGGCATCGTGAACCACGATGTCATCCCCGGCGTGGTCTACACCCAGCCCGAGATTGCCGGTGTCGGCCTGACCGAAGAAGCGGCCAAGGAACGCGGCGCGATCAAGGTCGGCAAGTTCCCGATGCTCGCCAACAGCCGCGCCAAGACCAATCACGAGCCTGACGGTTTCGTGAAAGTGATCGCCGATGCGCAAACCGATCGCGTGCTGGGCGTGTGGTGCATCGCCAGTGTCGCCGGCACGATGATCGCCCAGGCCGCGCAGGCGATGGAGTTCGGCGCAACCAGCGAAGACATCGCCTACACTTGCCACGCCCACCCGACCCATTCGGAAGCGATCAAGGAAGCGGCGATGGCGGTTACCGGCAAGCCGATCCACATCTGATCGCCCTCAGCCAAGGCTGCGCCTGATCGCGGCCACGGAACCGTTGGCCGATTGACGATTTTTGTCGTCCATGTGGGCGCATCGAAAATCGGGATCGGCAGGCCTCATTGCGCGGGCTGCCATGGCAGGCGTTGCCGCGCTGGTCCTGACCTTTGGCGGATGCCATCGCAAGGCCGCCGAAGGTGCCCCGCCCCGTGCGACCGACCGGATCAAGGTGGACGATGTCCCCTCACTGGTCACGGTGCCGGTGCGCGCCGATCTCGGCAGCCTTGTGACGCGGTTGGAGCGCGAAATTCCGCGCACCTTGTGGACGATCGACAAGCCGGATCAGGTTTGTGTCGCGAGCAAGAAGATCGATCTCGGCATCGCCCGGGTAAAGACGCCGACGCTGAAGTGCCGGATCGTCGGCAGCGTATCGCGCGGACCGCTGCGGCTCGAAGGCAACGGGCAGGATATCCTGATCGCCATGCCGCTCCACGCCGTCCTGCGCGCGGAAGACATCGGCGGCGTGCTGCGGCGGGAGACCGCCACCGCCGATGCGATGGCGCACGCCCGGGTCCGGCTCGATCTCGCCAAAGACTGGAACCTGACCGGCAAGATCGACATCTCCTATGACTGGACCAACGCACCACATCTCGATTTCCTGGGCCAGCGGATCGATCTGACCGAGAAAGCGGATGCGAAACTCGGGCCCGTGATCGCGCGGCTCGAACGCACGCTCCCCGCGCAACTCGAAGCGCTGCGGGTGCGTGAAACGGTGGCACAGGCGTGGAAATCGGGCTTCACGACGCTGGAACTCAACGAACGGAACCCACCAGTGTGGATGCAGGTAAGGCCGGTCGAACTGCAGTACGGCGGCTATTCGGTGCGCGGCCACAGCCTTCTGCTGCGCCTTGGCCTCAAGGCAATCACCCGCACCAAGGTGGGAACGCGACCGGCCGAACCCGCCCCGGTCCCCCTGCCCCCGCGCGCGCCGCTTTCCGGCGAGGTCGGCGATCTGTCCTTCTATATCCCGGTCATCGCCGATTACCGCGAACTGGAGCCCGTCCTGATGAAGGCGCTGCACAAGCGGTCGAAGCGGCCGTTCGACGTGCCGGGATACGGGCCGGTCATGGCCCAGTTCCGCTCAGCCACGATATACGGCACCACCGGCGGGCGTATTGCCGTCGGGCTTGATTTCACCGCTAACGACCCCGACGGCGCGCTGGCCGATACGCGCGGTCGCATCTGGCTGACCGCGCGGCCGGTCAATGCGCCAAACTCGCGAAAAGTCGCATTCCGCGAACTGCAGGTCAGCGGCGACACCAATGCCGTGGCCGGCGATCTGGCCTTGGCGCTGGTCAACGCCCCTGCACTCTCCTCCACCCTCGAACAGGCGCTGGGCCAGAACTTCCAGAAGGACTTCGACAAGCTGCTGGGCAAGATCGCCCGCGCCATCGATGTGCGCCGCGAAGGCGATCTGGTGATCCGCGCGGAAGTCACCGACACGCAGACCGGCCGCATCCGCGCCACCGGTGAAGGGTTCTATCTGCCGGTGCGCGCCAAGGGGACCGCGTCCATCAGCCTCGCGCACTGACGCCAAATCGTTTCCTCCGCCCTCGAAACATGCTTAGGAGCGGCAGTCTCCCGCCAACCCAGGGTTCCGCGTGCTGCTTCCGCTCCTGACCGTCCTGCCGGTCTTTGCCCTCATCTTTTCAGGCTGGCTGGCGCGGCGTCTCAATATGCTGGGCGCGGCGGCAACGAGTGAACTGAACCGCTTCGTCGTCTACCTCGGCCTGCCTGCGCTGCTGTTCGACGTGACCGCGACCGCGAAGCCCGAAGAGATCTGGCAGCCCGGCTTCATCCTCGCCTTCGGTATCCCGGCGCTCCTGGTGTTCGGCGTAACCGTGGCGCTGCGCCGGCTGAGCGGCCGCCCGCTGGCCGACAGCGCCATCGACGGGCTGGCCACCGGCTACGCCAATACCGGATACATGGGCTTTCCGCTGGCCCTGGCGGTGTTCGGGCATCAGGGGCTGGCGCTTACCCTGATCGCCTCGATCGTGACGATCTGTCTGCTGTTCGCGGTGGGCATCGCCGTGCTGGAGACCGGTTTGCAGGACGGCAGTCGCGGTGCGGCGCTGGTCGGCAAGGTCGTGGTCAAGCTGATGCGCAATCCCATCGTCGTCGCGCCGGCACTGGGCGCGTTCTTCCCGATCACCGGGGTGGCCTTGCCCGATGTCGCTGCCCAGTACCTCAAGCTGCTGGGCGGCGCGGCATCGCCCTGTGCGCTCGTCGCGCTTGGCCTGTTCCTCGCCGCCGACCACGGCCGGGCCCCGCGCGGCCAGAACGCCACGGCAGCGGTGTTCATCGCCGCCAAGCTGCTGGTGCAACCGGTGCTGACCTATATCCTCGCGGTCTGGGTGCTGAGGCTCGAACCGCTCACCGCCCACTGCGCCGTACTGATCGCCGCCCTGCCCACCGGCACCGGTCCGTTCATGCTGGCCGAATTCTACAACCGCGAGGCCGCGCTCACCGCGCGGGTGGTGCTGGTATCGACCATCGTCTCGTTGTTGACCGTAACGCTCTATCTCGGCCTGATCAGGTAGCCCCTGTTCACACTTTGTCGGGATAGACCGGCAAGATATCGACCGGGATGTCCGCCATTGATGCGATCGCGGCGTCAGCCTCGGCATCCAGCTTGCCCCACTTGTCGAGAAACGCCTTGGTGCCGGCGTAATCGCCATTGGCCTGCAGCATCAACATGTCGTGCAGCAGTGCCTTGAGCCCGGCTTCCATCTTGTCGTTATCCACCCGGTAGCGCTTAGCCGCCGGATCCCAGGCGAACGCACCCTGATCGCGCAGGTAAGCGTGTTGCAGCGCCGCGCCCTTGCCGTGCGCCTCGACTGCGCCGAACCGGACGGCGCGGAATATGCCGGTGAAGTATGTGGCGAAAAGCTGCGGTTTCTCGGCAACAGGCAGTTCACCCTTCTGCATCATCAGCAGGAGGTTCCACACTCCGGCGACATCGGCCTTCGCCTCTTCCAGCGCCGAGTTCTGCTCCTTGAGCGCCTTGTCGACCGTGGTGGTTTGACCGTTCACCACGATCGTCCCCGGCCCCAGGCTGTGCGACAGTTCGTGGAACAGCGTTTCAAGCTGCATATACTTCTTGTCCACCAGCGCCGCCTGATCGGCGGGCAGCACATGCGCGGCCATGGGCTGGAGGATGCGTTCGAACTTGGCCCCCAACACATTGGCAAGGATCACCTTCTTCGCGCCCTTCGCCTCGCGCACCCGCTCGTCGTTCGGCAGGTTGAAGGCGATGGTCTGGACGCCAGGCACATTGTCGCCGCCACCGTGGACCTGATCGGCCACCGCGATCGGGCTGGCGAAGCCGCGCTGGAAGTTCTTGTAGCGATCCTCGATCGGCAGGTTCCCCTCCATGTCGCGCAAGTAGGCCTTGTATTTGGCCAGCGCTGCGCTTTCCTCCGGGTCCTTGAGCGTCACGAAGCTTTCGAACGACGTCTTCACACCCATCAGCCGGTCGGTATAGACCTCGTAGGCACCGATCGCAGGCTCGATCGGGGTTCCTTCGATATCCATCCACGCCAGTTCGCTGGCAAAGTAGTTATCGGTCAGAAAGGCGTTGGCGCGCAGCAGCAGGAACTTGCGCAAGGACGGATTGGAAGTGCGCGCCGCCGCCTGTTGCAGCAATTTTGCCGCCGGTTCGAGCCATTCCCGATACTCGCGCGAATAGGGCACGGCGGCCAGCTTGTCCCCTTCGCGGCGCACCACGGTATAGGGGCTGGTCAGCGCGTCCTTCTGTTCCGGGTGAGCGGCGAGATAGGCCTCGAACGCCTCGCGGGTCAGGTCTTTGGGGTAAAAGCCCGCACCTTCGGGCATTGGCGCGGTGCCCCAGAACGGGTGGAGATCGGCCAGCTCGTCCCAGGGACCGAAATTGCGATCGAACATGGCGACCAGCAGATCGCGGTCCGCCCGCCGGTTCATCGACACTGCCTTGCGCACTTGCGGATTATCGACCGAACGCTGGCGCAAATAGATCTGGCTCATCAGATCGGACGCCTGGATCAGCAGGTTGACGACATCGCGCTCCTCCGCCGTCAGGAACTTGGCATCGACCGGCATCGCGATCCGCGCGAGCTTTCCCGCCTGGGCGGCAAGGTCATACTGCTCCTGCGCCACGGCCTGCTCCTGTGCCAGTGCCGGCGCGGAGGTTGCCGCCAGCAGGGTTGCCAAAGCCAGCGCCCGATAGGGCCTGCCGCTGCGCGCGGGCATGCCGGCAAGACGCGAAAGCGGATGAATGGGCATGGCCTGCTCCGATATGAATTATGATTCAACTTTTGCGGGAGTAGCGCATGGGCGGGGCAAGACAAGCACCAAACGCAATCGCCGCCCGAACACTGGGTCCGGACGGCGATCGGGGTTCGCCGTGCTGGGGTAGGCGGTGATTATGACCTTCAGATGACCCCATGGCCATCAACGGCGACGCTGCGCACCTGCCCGCTGTCATCGATCGAGCAGGCAAAGCCGCGGCCATCCGTCAACCGGCCGCTCACGCTGTAGCGATCCGCGCTGCGGGTAACGGTATCGACCGTATCCACCTGCCAATCGCCCTTCTCGATCTCGTCGGCGCAGACGCCGACGGCATCGTCGAAATGCCCGGAAGCCTGATCCCGTGCGCCGACCGGAGCGTCGTCGCGCCCGCGATCGGAACCGGCACTATCATCCTCGTAGCGTCCGCCGTCCCGGTCGCGCGCGTCGTTGCGGTCGCGGTCGCGGTCGCGGTCGCGGGCCGAGTTGCTGGCCGCAGTGGCGATGGCCGCCACACCGCCGACAATCAGCAGACCGGCCAGCAGATCGCCGCCGTCGATCCCGCCGCCATGGTGACGGTGGCCATAGCCGCCGTGCCAGCCCCCATGGCCGCGCGCGAGCGCGGGCGTGGCGGTCATCGCGAAAGCGGCGGTCGCCGTCAGGGCAACGGCAAGGCGCGAACGCAGCATGGTCATGTTCAATGATCCCGGATCGGACGCGCGATAATGCGCGCCGCTTATGGTTATCGAAGTAGGCCCCTCATGCTTTCGTGGCGATGAACCGTGCCGTGTCAGCGCCTGGCTGCATCGGCCGCGTCAACCGAAAGCCCGGTCCACTGCGCCAGGAAGGCAAGGATATCGGCCCCCTCCTCGATCGCCTTGTCGGTCGGCTTGCCGGACCCGTGCCCGGCGCGGGTTTCGATACGGATCAGGTGCGGCCGGTTGCCGATGCTGGCATGCTGAAGCGCTGCCGCGTACTTGAACGAATGGCCGGGAACCACGCGATCATCCGTATCGGCGGTGGTCACCAGAATGGGCGGATAGTCTCTGCCGGATGCGATGTTGTGATAAGGCGAATAGGCGCGCAAGACTTTGAAATCGGCCTCGCGATCGGGATGGCCGTAATCATCGACCCAGTATCGCCCGGCGGTGAACTGATCGAAGCGCAGCATGTCCATCACCCCCACCTGCGGGACGGCGGCGGCGAACAGGTCCGGCCGCTGGTTGACCACCGCGCCGACCAGCAATCCGCCGTTGGAGCCGCCCTGGATGGCCAGGCCATCCTTCTTCGCGATGCCTTCGCGGATAAGGTATTCGGCGGCGGCGATGAAATCGTCGAAGACGTTCTGCTTGTTGGCACCGGTGCCCGCCTCGTGCCATTCGCGGCCATATTCGCCGCCGCCGCGCAGGTTTGCCATCGCAAAGGCCCCGCCCGCTTCGAGCCAAGCCATACGGATGGCAGAGAACCCCGGCGTCAGCGCCACATCGAACCCGCCATAGCCATAGAGCAGCGTCGGCAGCGGCTTGCCGGCGCGGGCAAGGTCCTTGCGCCGGACGATGAACATCGGCACCCGCGTCCCGTCCTTCGAAGCGTAGAAGCGTTGCTCGACCAGATAGTCCTGCGGATCAAAGCAGACGCCCGGCTCGGCGAACGGCGCGGTCTGGCCGGTCTCCATGTCCATCCGGTAGATTGCCGAGGGGCAGGCGAAGCTGGTGAAGCTGTAGAACGTCTCCGGATCGCCCGGGCGGCCGCGAAATCCCGATGCGGTGCCGAACCCGCCCAGCGTGATCGCCCGCGCCGGCCGGCCGTCGAGGCTTACCACTTCGGCATGGCTGGCGGCATCGCGCAGGTAATTGAGGATCACCGCGTTGCCTACGATGCCCGCCCGTTCCAGGATCGCCGCGCCTTCAGGCACGATCTGCGTCCATTGCGGATTGCGCTGGCCAAGGTCGATGCTGACAAGCCGGAAGCGCGGGGCGTTCCAGTTGGTCACGTACCACAGCCGCTTGCCAACGCCTTCGACCAGACGCCAGTCATCGGTAAACCCGCTGACCAGCGGCACCGTCTTCCAGCCCAGCTTGGCGCGCGCCTTCAGATCGATTGCGCGCACTTCGTAGCGGGCGTCAGTGCTGACGGTGGTTGTGATGATCGCCAGCCTGCCGTCCTGCGTGACCCGGGCGGTATGGCCGTAACCGGGATGCTCGGGGGTGGAATAGACCAGCTCGTCCTCGGCCTGCGGCGTGCCGAGCCGGTGAAAGTAGATCGCCTGATCGAACGTCGCCCCCTGGAAGGCCGTACCGGGTGCGGGCTCGGGGAAGCGGGAATAGAGGAAGCCTTCCTCACCCACCCACGCCAGCCCGGTATATTTCGCCCAGCGCACTTCGTCGGCCAGCGGCTTGCCGGTGCGCACGTCCAGCACATGCAGCACGCGCCAGTCGGTGCCGCCGTCCTGCACGCTGTAGAGCAGATACTGGCCGTTGAGCGACGGTTTCCAGGCATCGAGCGCGGTCGCCCCGTCAGCGGCCCAGGCATTGGGATCGAGCAGCAGGCGCGGCACGCCAGCCAGTCCATCACGCACAAACAGTTGTGCCTGATTCTGCAGCCCCGAATTGCGCATGTAGAAATAGCGCGCGCCGGCCTTCTCGGGCAGCCCGAAGCGTTCGTAATTGGTCAGCGTGCGAATGCGTTCCAGGAAGTGCGCCCGCTGCGGCAGCGCATCGAGATAGGTCCGCGTGACAGCATTCTCACGAGCTACCCAATCGGCCACCGGCGGTGCCTCGCGCACGTCGGCTTCCAGCCAGCGATAGGGGTCGGCGATGGTTTCGCCGAAGCGGGTTTCAACCACATCGTCGCGGCGGGTTTCGGGATAGCGTATGTCTGTCATCGTGCCGCCAGAGATGGGCCCCGCCAGCGTGGCGAGCAAGAGCCCCAGCACCGCCCGCAGGCGAACCATCACCAACTCCCGTTGCTTTTCTTTGCGTTTACCCCTGCACCGCTGTCGGCTTCAGGGAGGCGCGAATCCGTCGCAGCCCGCTATAGTGGCGCAACCCGCTCGAAACGACAACGGCCGCGCCGGGTTCTTCCCGGCGCGGCCGCATGTCTTGCAACCCGTCTCCGGGCGGCCGGGCTCAGGCCTCGGCGTAGTCTTCGGCTTCGTTGTTCACCGGACCCGAATCCTGGCCCTTGGCATCGACATCGCGGTCAACCAGTTCGATGATCGCGATCGGCGCGGCGTCCGAAGCGCGGATGCCGGCCTTGATGATACGGGTGTAGCCACCGTTGCGACCGGCATAGCGATCAGCCAGAACGCCGAACAGCTTGGCTTCCTGGGTCTCGTCCATCAGGCGCGCATGGGCCAGACGACGGTTCGACAGGCCACCATGCTTGGCGAGCGTGATCAGCTTTTCGACGTAGGGGCGCAATTCCTTGGCCTTGGCCGTCGTGGTCTGGATCTGCTCGTGCTTGATGAGCGCGGCAGCCATGTTGCGCAGCAGGGCGGCGCGGTGGCCGGAGGTGCGCTGCAGTTTGCGTTGACCGTGTTTGTGACGCATTTTTCCGTTCTCCGTTCGTAGGGGGGCCGTGTGAGGTACCCCGATCCTGGTGACGCTTGCGGGGGCCACCTGCCCATCTCATTGCCCCGTCATCCCCGCGAAAGCGGGGACCCATCTCCTATCGACCGACACTGGACGGATCGGGAGATGGCTTCCCGCCTTCGCGGGAATGACGAAGTATTACTTCAAGCGATCAGCCCAGAAGTTCCTGTTCGAGCTTCTTGGCCATCTCTTCGATGTTCTCGGGCGGCCAGCCCGGGATGTCCATGCCGAGGCGCAGGCCCATCGACGAGAGGACTTCCTTGATCTCGTTGAGCGACTTGCGGCCGAAATTCGGCGTGCGCAGCATCTCGGCTTCGGTCTTCTGGACCAGATCGCCGATGTAGATGATGTTGTCGTTCTTGAGGCAGTTGGCCGAACGCACCGACAGCTCCAGCTCGTCCACCTTCTTGAGGAGGTAACGGTTGAGCTGGTTGGTATCGCTCTCTTCCGGCGCAGCCGACCCGCTCGAAGCCATGCCCAGCATCGGCGAGGTGCCAACCGGAGCGATGTCCTCGAAGTGGACGAACAGGCTGAGCTGGTCCTGGAGGATGCGGGCGGCATAAGCCACCGCGTCTTCCGGGGTCACCGTGCCGTCGGTCTCGACGGTCAGGCTCAGCTTGTCGTAGTCCAGTTCCTGGCCGACGCGGGCGTTTTCAACCTTGTACGACACCTGGCGCACCGGCGAGTAGAGCGAATCGACCGGGATCAGGCCGATCGGCGCATCGACCGGACGGTTCGACACGGCGGGGACATAGCCCTTGCCGGTGTCGGCGGTCAGCTCCATGTTGAGCGTCGCACCCTCGTCGAGGTGGCAGATCACCAGACCCTTGTTCATGACCTCAATGTCGCCAGTGACGGCAATATCGCCGGCCTTGACTTCGGCCGGGCCGGTCGCGGACAGTTGCAGGCGCTTGGGGCCTTCGCCCTGCATACGCAGCGCAATCTGCTTCACGTTCAGCACGATGTCGGTCACGTCTTCGCGAACACCGCTCAGCGAACTGAATTCATGCAGCACGTTCTCGATCTTGATCGATGTGATCGCCGCGCCCTGCAGCGAGGACAGCAGCACGCGACGCAGCGCGTTGCCGAGCGTCAGGCCGAAGCCGCGCTCAAGAGGTTCGGCGACAAACGTCGCCTTGAGCTTGGGGTCTGGTCCCGGCTTGACCTCAAGGCTGTTGGGCTTCTTGAGTTCCTGCCAGTTCTTGATGTTGACAGTCATGGACTTCCCCTGGGAGTGATGGCGGTGACCCCCGGCGCCTGGTGGAAAGGCGCGAGGGCGATCCGAAAACGGACGGTGACCGGTTCACCGTCCGGCAGGCACGATCAGACGCGGCGACGCTTGGACGGGCGAACGCCGTTGTGCGGGATCGGCGTCACGTCGCGGATGGACGTGATGGTGAAACCGACCGCCTGGAGGGCGCGCAGCGCGCTCTCACGGCCCGAACCCGGGCCCTTGACTTCGACTTCCAGCGTGCGGACGCCATGTTCGGCGGCCTTCTTGCCGGCATCGTCAGCCGCGACCTGCGCAGCATACGGGGTCGACTTGCGGCTGCCCTTGAAGCCCATCATGCCCGCGGACGACCAGCTTATCGCATTGCCCTGGGCGTCGGTGATGGTCACCATGGTGTTGTTGAAGCTGGCGTTCACATGCGCGATGCCGCTGGTGATGTTCTTGCGCTCGCGGCGCTTAATGCGCTGAGGTTCGCGTGCCATGATCTGTGTATCCTGTCGCTATAGCTTGCGTCAAAGCCGATGGGCCGGCGTTGCGGCCCGGAACGGCTTACTTCTTCTTGCCGGCGATCGGCTTGGCCTTACCCTTGCGGGTGCGCGCATTGGTGTGCGTGCGCTGGCCGCGAACCGGAAGGCCCTTGCGGTGACGCAGGCCACGGTAGCAGGCGAGGTCCATCAGGCGCTTGATGTTCATCGCGGTCTGGCGACGCAGGTCACCTTCCACAACGAGATCGGCGTCGATCGTTTCGCGGATCTGCAGCACTTCGGCGTCCGAGAGGTCCTGAACGCGACGGCTGTGGTCGATGCCCAGCTTGTCTGCAATTTCGAGGGCCTTGGTACGGCCGATACCGTGAATATAGGTCAGCGCGATAATCACGCGCTTGTTGGTGGGGAGGTTTACCCCGGCAATACGAGCCACTTAATTCTCCATGCTCCACAGGGACGGCAGAAAGCCACCCTATCTCAACGCTTTACCGCCCGGCGGGCCTTGGCCCATTGTCCCGGACGCCCCCCGACAAAACGAAATGGCAAAAAGCCCGGCCGCCGGCGTTAACATCGCCACAGCAATCCGGACTTACCTTTGTTCCATCGGGTGAAGGGCGCGCTTAGAACGATTCGCAAGCCCTGTCAACGACGCCCACGCGACGCGACATGGTTTTCCAGGGCGGAAACCGGAAACGGGCAATCGCTGCCCGTCACAGCACTATAACAGGAAAGCGCGGCGTTCGAAAGCGCTGTTGTTCAGGGCGGTTTCGGCGGCGATCAGCGCCCTGACGGCAGGTTGGGATTGCCCTGTACCGGCTGCTCGGTCGGCTCGCCATCGGGCGCATCAGCCGGGGCATTCTCGGCGGGAAGATCGAACAGATCGGGCACGGGTGCCTCCCCCACCGGCGCTTCGGCAGCGGGTTCTGCAGCCGGCGCGGACTTCGCCTTGCCCTTGCCCTTCGCCGGCGCATCGATCGCCACCGCCCCACCCAGCCTGGCGACCAGACCGGCAAGCTGCTGGGCCAGCACGCCATCGACACCGCCGGACATCTGCGCCATCGGCACCCGCAGAAATCCGCCCACGACATATTCCATCATGATTGCCGTGCCCTTTTCGGCCGGCTTGAGCTGGAATGTAAGAGTGCCGGTGACGGCATCGCCCTGAAGCGGCCCTAGTGCGCCGACCATCCGCAGCACCCGGGGCTCCTCGACGTAGACGACCCGCATGTGTTCGACCGTGCCGCGCGGTGCGGCGCGCGGGGAATCCTTGCTGGGCAGCAATTCGCAGAAACAGCCGCCTGCGCGCGGGTCGATCGTGAGATTGGCGGCATCGCCGGACCAGGTGTGATCACTGTCCCACCACTTGGCCGGGCGAAGCAGCAACTGCCACACCTCGGCCGGGCTGGCGGCTACCATTTGCGCATGCTGGATCACGAACCCGCTGTCCGAAACCTGCGCCACTTTCGCTGCCGCCGGCCCCGCCGTGAAGGAAAGAGCCGCTGCCCCGGCGATCGCGAGAGCCCAGCGGATGGCCGGGAATGCTTCCTTGGTCATCTGTGCACGGGCTCCATGGGCGCGGTCGCGCGATCAGTTGGCGAGAATGCTTTCGAGCGCGTCGGTCACAGCGTCCATCTCGGCCATGCCATCGACCTTGCTGACGATCCCCTGCGCTTCGTAGAACGGCAGGATCGGGGCAGTCTTGGCGCGATATTCGGCCATGCGGGTGCGCACGGTTTCAGCGTTATCATCAGGGCGGCGCTTGAATTCGGTGCCGCCGCACTTGTCGCAGGTGCCGGGAACCTTGGGCTGTTCGAACGTATCGTGATAGCCCTTGCCGCACGTGGCGCATGTGTAGCGGCCGGTGATCCGCTCCACCAGCGCGTCCTCGTCTACGCCCAGCTCGATCACATGATCCAGCTTGCGGCCGCGCGCGGCCAGGATTTCATCCAGTGAACGGGCTTGCGCCTCGGTGCGGGGATAGCCGTCGAAGATGGCACCGGTATCGGCCCCCATCGCGTCCAGCTCGTCGCCGATCAGCGCCGAGACGATCGCGTCCGAAACCAGCTCGCCACGTTCCATCACGGCCTTGGCTTCCAGCCCCGTCGGCGTGCCGGCCTTGACGGCGGCACGCAGCATGTCGCCGGTCGAAAGCTGGCGCATGCCGTGCCGTTCGACCAGACGCTGTGCCTGGGTTCCCTTGCCCGCCCCCGGGGGGCCCAGAAGAATGATGTTCACGCCCTGTATCCTCTCGATGCGAAAAGGTGCCTCACGCCCCTGTCAGCGGATGCGCCCTTTGAGTTTGGCTTTCTTGATAAGGTCGCCGTACTGGTGCGCCAGCAGATGCGACTGAATCTGGGTGATGGTATCCACGGTCACGTTGACCACGATCAGCAGGCTGGTGCCGCCCATGAACAGCAGCGGCAGCCCGGTCAGCGACAGAAAGTATTCCGGCAGGCAGCATACGATCGTCAGATAGGCCGCGCCGATCACCGTCACCCGGGTCAGCACGTAATCGAGATAGGTGGACGTGTTCTTGCCGGGACGGATGCCGGGAATGAAGCCGCCGTTCTTCTTGAGATTCTCCGCCGTCTCGTCCGGGTTAAAGACGACCGCGGTGTAGAAGAAGCTGAAGAAGATGATGCCGGCGGCATAAAGCAGCATGTACAGCGGCTTGCCGTGGCCCAGATACTGGTTGAGCGAGACGACGACCTTGCCCATCGTCGATTCCGGCGAAAGCGACTTGCCGGCGAACTGGGTGATCGTCAGCGGCAGCAGCAGCAGCGAGCTGGCGAAGATCGGCGGGATGACGCCGGCGGTGTTCATCTTGAGCGGCAGGTGCGAGCGATCGGCCTGCATCATGCCACGCTGGGTCGCGCGCTTGGGATACTGGATCAGCAACCGGCGCTGAGCGCGTTCCATGAAGCAGATCATCAGGATCAGCGCCACCACCAGCACGATCAGCGTGATGATGAGCACGGACCCGGTATCGCCGGCGCTATAGGCCTGACCCAGGTTGCTGGCGAACTTGGGCATTTGCGCGACGATGCCGGCCATGATGATCAGCGAAACGCCGTTGCCGATCCCGCGCGAGGTGATCTGTTCACCCAGCCACAGCAGGAACATGGTGCCGCCGACCAGGCTGATCACCGCGCCGACGCGGAACATGATACCGGGATCAACCACCGCCTGCATGCCGGTCGACGCGCCGTAGGCCTCCAGGCTCACAGCCAGGAAGTAGCCCTGCAGCGCACAGAGGAAGACGGCCCCGTAACGGGTATACTGGTTGAGCTTCTTGCGCCCCGCCTCGCCTTCCTTCTTCAGCGCCATCAGCGCCGGATGCAGCGATGCCGCAAGCTGCACGACGATCGAGGCGGTGATGTAGGGCATCACGCCGAGCGCGATGAGGCTCATACGCTCAAGGCTGCCGCCCGAGAACGTGTTGAACAGATCGAGGATGCCGCCTTGCGTCTTGCTGTAAAGCGACTGCAGGATGAGCGGGTTGACGCCCGGCAGCGGCACGAAGCTGAGGAAGCGGAACACGATCAGCGCGCCGATCGTGAACCAGATCCGGTTCTTCAGTTCGGTAGCTTTGGAGAAATTCGCCAGGCTGAGCGTGCTGGCGATGTTATCGGCGCGGGAAGCCATGATCTTGCGAATTGCCTCGAAACTGTCTTTTCGGATTCGGCCTTAGCGACAGATGCCACCCTTGTCGAACCCCGGAACGGAACTGGCCATATAGACATTCGTAGGATGTCTCAAAGCCCACTCCGCGCAAAAACGAGAAGAGGGCGAAGCGCTGATGCGCCTCGCCCTCTCCGGTATCCTGTAGTGCGGCGCGGGCCTCAGGCCTCGGCGGTTTCAACCGCCGGCAGCGCAACCGAACCGCCGGCCTTCTCGACCGCTTCGATCGCACCCTTGGAAGCGCCGGTCACCGCGAACGCCACCTTGGCGGTCAGTTCGCCCTTGCCCAGCAGGCGCACGCCGTCCTTGCCGCCACGAGCCAGGCCGGCGGCCTTCAGCGCAGCGTGATCCACCGTGCCCGACACGTCGAGCTTGCCGGCGTCGATCATCTTCTGGATCGCGCCCAGGTTCACTTCTGCGTAGTCCTTGGCGAACTTCTTGTTGTTGAAGCCGCGCTTCGGCAGGCGCATGTGCAGCGGCATCTGGCCGCCTTCGAACCCGGCGATCGAAACGCCCGAACGCGCCTTGGCACCCTTCTGGCCGCGGCCGGCGGTCTTGCCCTTGCCCGAGCCGATACCCCGGCCCACGCGCATGCGGCGGTGACGGGCTCCGGCGTTATCGCGGATATCATTCAGTTTCATGGTCTGCACTCGCTTTCGCTGTTGTCGCGCTGGATGGAAAGGCGGCCCCTTAAGCGAAACCTTGTAAAGAGTCACGCGCCTTTTTGGCCGGGCTGCGCTATCGCCATTACGGCCTCGGCTTATCACCCAGACCTAGTACCAGCTTTCCATCGGCGGGGACCGCAATGCCAAACGCATCGCGCGCGGGTGTCCACCGCAGCACCTCGATCCCCCGCTGGCACAGCGCCGCGTCGAACTTGTCGAACCCGGTTCCCGGCTCAAGCCGGCAGTCGAGAGACTTACCCTCCGGATCGACGGCGATGATCATCTCATGGCGCGCGAAAGGCTTGGTGACGAGCTGCGCCTTGTAGACGCCGCGCAGATCGGTCAGGCTCTTGTTGAAGGCATCGATCCCAAGGTCATGCGCGCGCGGCAACTGGCGCAGGGTGGCGAAATCGTCTTCGGTGATGAGCGGCCGCATGCGCCAGATCATTGCCCCCCACCGCATGGTGCGGGCGATCTGCATCGGCGAATCGCGATCGACCAGACCCTGGCATTTCGCCCCGGCCGGGGAAGCGCCCTGATTGAGCAGGAAGTCCGCTGCCGGCCAGCGTCGATAGGCCACTGCCCAGGCGAGCGGGCTCATGCCGAACAGATCGGGCTGGTTGATATCGCGCCCGGCGCGCAGCAACAGCCGCAGCCGCGCGATCGATCCACGCCGCGCCGCCTGCCAGATGTCACTCGGCTTGGCCGGGGCGCGCAGGCCCGGATACCCGTAAGCGCGATAGCCGGGCTCGAACAGGTGTGAGGCATTGTCCTCGGCTTGCGGCTTGCCGGAATAGGCGCGGCAGATATCGTCGAACGGATAGCGCCGGTCTGCCATCACCGTGGCGTTGTAGACGCTGGCGAAAGCGACCAGATCGGACGAAGCCGGCTTCTGCCCTTCGTTCTGGGTGAATTCGATGACTCGCGCGGTCCAGGGCGACAGGCCGCCCATCAGCCGGCAGCGCGCGCCGTATGCCTCGGTCGTGATGCCATCGACGGTCATCCGCCCTGCGAGGCGAAAATCGCCGCGATCCATGGCCTTGCGCGCTTCGGCAACCGGATCGGGATCGCGGGTCAGCAGCGCATGCCGCAGGGTGCCGTCCGCGCGAGCCTGCTTCTGGTAAAAGCCGGGGACATAGCTGCCATCGCTGCACTCCTGCCCGCGCGCACCACGCCGGGCATCATCGCCGGGTGAATTGCCGCAGCCTCCCAGGGCCAGCGTGGCAGCGGACAAGGCAGCAGTGACGATCGCCTTACGGAACAATGCTTTCCCCCGGGGAGCTAGGCGGCGTGAACGAACTCGGCGGCGAACGCCCATACCACAAGCACGTGCGCTGGGAAGGCCCTCACCCGCCGTCCGACCTCCAGGCTGTTCAAAACAAAAGGCCCCGGCGTTTCCACCGGGGCCCTTCGGTCGCGACACAGAGTGCCGATGGTCTTAGTCGACCACCTGGACCATGTGCGGAAGCTTGGCGATGGCACCGCGCACTTCGGCGGTGTCTTCCAACTCCACCACGCGATGCATCTTGCCCAAGCCGAGACCGATGAGGATCTTCTTCTGGCTTTCCGGGCGACGGATCGGCGAACCGATCTGCTTGATCTTGATCTTGGCCATGCTGCTTACTCCACGATAGCGGCGGCGGCGGCTTCGGCCTCCACCTCGCTGGCCCCGCCACGGCCGAGAAGGTCGGCGACCTTCTTGCCGCGACGCTGCGCGACCGACTTGGGCGATGCCTGGTTGGTCAGCGCGTCGAAGGTGGCGCGGATCATGTTGTAGGGGTTCGAGGTGCCGACCGACTTCGAGACGACATCATGGATGCCCAGGCTTTCGAACACGGCGCGCATCGGACCACCGGCGATGATACCGGTACCGGCCGGAGCCGACCGCACGTTGACCTGGCCGGCGCCGAAGTGGCCCTTGCCGTCATGATGCAGGGTGCGGCCTTCCTTGAGCGGAACGCGGATCATCTTCTTCTTGGCCGAAGCGGTCGCCTTGGTGATGGCTTCCGGCACTTCGCGAGCCTTCGAGTGGCCGAAGCCGACCCGGCCCTTGCCATCGCCCACCACGACCAGCGCGGCGAAACCGAAGCGCTTGCCGCCCTTGACGGTCTTGGAGACGCGGTTGATGTGGACGAGCTTCTCGATCAGCTCTTCGCCCTGCTCGTCGTCGTTGCCGCCACGGCCACCACGACGATCATCGCGACGGCCACCACGGCCGCCACGGTCACCGCGATCGCCGCCGCCACGGCCACGGCCGCCACGGCCACGACCTTCGCGGACTTCGGTTTCACCGCCCTGCGGCTGTTCTGCGGCGATCTGTTCAATGTTGTTTTCGTCAGCCATGATCAGAACTCCAGCCCGGCTTCACGGGCGGCATCGGCCAGCGCCTTGACGCGACCATGATAGAGGAAGCCACCGCGGTCGAACACGACAGTGGTGATGCCGGCCTGCTTGGCGGCTTCGGCCAGTTCCTTGCCGACACGGGTTGCCGCGTCGACATCGGTGCCCTTGCCACCCAGCGTGTTGGCTGCGGCAACGGTACGGCCCTGCGCATCGTCGATGATCTGCGCATAGATGTGACGGCCGGTGCGATGCACCGACAGGCGGGGACGACCGCCCGAGCGGGCACGAAGGGCGGTGCGGACGCGCCGCTTGCGGCGGTCGAAGAGGGACAGCTTTGCCATTACTTCTTCTTCCCTTCCTTACGGAAGATAAACTCGCCGCGGTACTTGATGCCCTTGCCCTTGTAGGGTTCGGGCTTGCGCCAGCGACGAATCTCGGCCGCGAGCTGGCCGACCTTCTGCTTGTCGATACCGGAGATCTCGACCGTGGTGTTGTCAGGGGTCTTGACTTCAAGACCTTCCGGCACCGCGATGTCGACGTCGTGCGAATAGCCGAGCTGCAGCTTCAGGTTACGACCCTGAGCGTTGGCACGGTAACCGACACCAGTGATTTCGAGCACCTTGGTGTAACCTTCGGTCACGCCCGAGATGAGGTTCGAAACCAGCGTGCGCTGCATGCCCCAGTGGCTGCGCGAGGCCTTGGTCTGGTTGACCGGGCGCACCGCGATGGCAGCGTCGTCCAGCTCGTAGGTGACGAGATCGGACAGACCCATGGTGAGCGTGCCCTTGGGGCCCTTCACCGACAGGATGCCGTTATCGATGTTGGCGGAGACCCCGCTCGGGATCGCCACCGGCTTTTTGCCGATGCGGCTCATCAGAACACCTCCGCGAGCACTTCGCCGCCGACGTTCTGGGTGCGGGCCTCGGCGTCCGAGAGCACGCCACGCGGCGTCGACACGATGGTGATGCCAAGGCCGTTGCGCACGATCGGCAGTTCCTTGGAACCCGAATAGACGCGGCGACCGGGCTTCGAGACGCGCGCGATATGCTTGATCGCGGGTTCGCCCTCGAAATACTTCAGTTCGATGCGCAGTTGCGGGTGAGCACCCGACGCGTCATCGCTGAAGCCACGGATGTAGCCTTCGCGCTGGAGCACTTCCAGAACGCGGGCACGCAGCTTGGAAGCGGGCGAAAGGACGGAATCCTTCTTCGCCTGCTGGCCGTTGCGGATACGGGTGAGCATGTCACCCAGGGGATCGGTCATAGCCATTATTCTAAATGCCCCTTACCAGCTCGACTTGGTCACGCCGGGGATCATGCCCTTGTTGGCAAGATCACGCAGCTCGACGCGGCACAGGCCGAACTTGCGGTAGTAACCGCGCGGACGACCGGTGGTCGCGCAGCGGTTGCGAATCCGGGTCGGATTGCCGTTGCGCGGGATTTCGGCCAGCTTGAGACGAGCAATGAGGCGCTCGGTCTCGTCAAGGCTCTGGTCGTCGGCAACGGCCTTGAGGCGCGCGTACTTGCCGGCATACTGCTTGACGAGCTTCTTGCGACGCTCGTTCTTGTTAACGGAACTCAGTTTCGCCATGGACTTAAGCTCTCTTACCTAAGACCGCTCACGCGGCCTGCTTCTCTTCGGCGGCTTCCGCCGGGAACGGGAAACCGAACAGGCGCAGCAGTTCGCGTGCTTCCTCATCGGTCTTCGCGGTGGTGGTGACGATGATGTCCATGCCACGCACCTTCTCGATCTTGTCGTAGCTGATCTCCGGGAAGATGATCTGCTCCTTCAGGCCCATCGCATAGTTGCCACGGCCGTCGAACGACTTGGGGTTCAGGCCACGGAAGTCGCGGATGCGGGGCATCGCGATCGTGATGAGGCGATCGAGAAATTCGTACATGCGCTCGCGGCGCAGGGTCACCTTGCAGCCGATCGGCATGCCTTCACGCAGCTTGAACTGCGCGATCGACTTGCGGGCCTTGGTGATGACCGGCTTCTGGCCCGAGATGGCTTCCATCTCGGCAGCGGCCGTGGTGACCTTCTTCTTGTCCTGGCTCGCCTCGCCCACGCCCATGTTGAGCGTGATCTTCTCGATCCGGGGGATTTCCATCACGTTCTTGTAGCCGAACTTCTCGGTCATCGCCTTGACGATTTCCGCATCGTACTTGGAACGGAGGCGCGGAGTGTACTTGTCAGCCATCGATCGTTTCCCCGGACTTGACGGCCACACGGACCTTCTTGCCGTCCTTGACTTCGAAGCGCACGCGGGTCGGCTTGCCGTCCGCAGTGGCTACGGCAACCTTGCTGATCGCCATCGGCGCGGCAGTGCGGTCGATGCCGCCCTGCGGGTTCGCCTGGGTCGGCTTGCGGTGGCGGGTGGCGACATTGATGCCGTCGACCACGACCTTGCCATCCTTGGGCAGAACCTGGCTCACGGTGCCGGTGCGGCCCTTGTCCTTGCCGGACAGGACGATCACGCGGTCACCCTTCTTGATCTTCGCGGCAGCCATCACAGCACCTCCGGAGCGAGCGAGATGATCTTCATGAAGCCGCGGCCGCGCAGTTCGCGCACCACGGGGCCGAAGATACGGGTGCCGATCGGCTCCTCGTTCTTGTTGATGAGCACGGCGGCGTTACCGTCGAAACGGATAACCGAGCCGTCGGCGCGGCGCACGTCCTTCTTGGTGCGAACGATCACCGCACGGTGAACGTCGCCCTTCTTGACGCGGGCACGGGGCTGCGCCTCCTTGACCGACACCACGATGATGTCGCCAACGCCTGCGGTACGACGCTTAGACCCGCCCAGCACCTTGATGCACTGGACGCGCTTGGCGCCGCTGTTGTCCGCGACGTCGAGATTGGATTGCATCTGGATCATCGATCCGGTTCCTTCTCACTGGCTTGCCGGAACAAGTCCGGCAGTTCCAAAAATCGTCTTAGTTGGCTGCGTCGACTTCGAGGTTCGCCTCGATCGCGGTGCCCTTGCTCGCAGCGAGACGGTCAAGCACCTTCCAAGTCTTGGTCTTGGAGTAGGGCTTGGTTTCCTCGATGCGGACCTGGTCACCGGTCTTGAAGGTGTTGTCCTCGTCGTGCGCGTGATACTTCTTCGAGCGGCGGATGATCTTCCCGTAAAGGGGGTGCTTCACCTTGCGCTCGACGAGCACGGTCACGGTCTTGTCAGTCTTGTCGGAAACAACGGTCCCGATCAGGATACGCTTGGGCATCGTGTTTCCTCCTTACTGCGCCGAACGCTCGGCCTGCAGCGTCTTGATGCGCGCGATTTCACGACGCACTTCCTTGACGCGGGCCGGACGCTCTAGCTGGTTGGTGGCAGCCTGGAAGCGCAGGTTGAACTGCTCGCGCTTGAGATCAGCAAGCTCGGCGCCCAGTTGATCGTCGCTCTTGGCGCGCAGGTCTTCGGTTTTGCTGGCCATGGGTTTAGCCCTCCAGGTGCGAGGTGTCGCCGAGGCGGGCAACGACCTTGGTCTTGATCGGCAGCTTCATCGCAGCGCGGCTGAAAGCCTCGGCAGCGAGCGGGCCGGCGACGCCGTCCAGTTCGAACAGAATGCGGCCCGGCTTGACGCGGGCAGCCCAGTATTCGACCGAACCCTTGCCCTTGCCCTGACGGACTTCGGCAGGCTTCTTCGAAACCGGCACGTCCGGGAAGACGCGGATCCACAACCGGCCCTGACGGCGGATGTGGCGGGTGATCGCGCGGCGGGCCGCTTCGATCTGGCGGGCGGTGATCCGCTCGGGCTCCATGGCCTTGAGGCCATACGATCCGAAGTTCAGATCGGTGCCGCCCTTGGCGTCACCCTTGATCCGGCCCTTGAAGGCCTTGCGGAACTTGGTTTTCTTCGGTTGCAGCATGGTGCTTGTCCTACCTCAGCCTCAGCGTGCCGGACGCACGCCGGAGGTCTGAGCCTCCATCATCAGGCGGTCCTGCGCCATCGGGTCGTGGCCCAGGATCTCACCCTTGAAGATCCAGCACTTGATGCCGATGATGCCATATGCGGTCAGCGCTTCGGCTTCGGCATAATCGATGTTGGCGCGCAGCGTGTGCAGCGGCACGCGGCCTTCGCGATACCATTCGGTACGCGCGATTTCCGCACCGCCTAGACGGCCGCCGCAGGTGATCTTGATGCCTTCGGCACCCAGACGCAGCGCCGACTGAACCGCACGCTTCATGGCACGACGGAAAGCGACGCGACGCACGAGCTGATCGGCGATGCCCTGGGCGACGAGCTTGGAATCGATTTCCGGCTTGCGGATCTCGACGATGTTCAGCTTCACGTCGCCATCGGTCATCGTGGCCAGCTTCTTGCGAAGCTTCTCGATGTCAGCACCCTTCTTGCCGATGATGACACCCGGACGGGCGGCATAGATCGACACGCGGCAGTTCTTTGCGGGACGCTCGATCACCACCTTGGAGATCGCGGCCTGCGGCAGCGATTCCATGATGAACTTGCGGATCTTGAGATCCTGCTCAAGCAGCTTGCCGTAATCGCGGCCTTCCGCGAACCAGCGGCTGTCCCAGGTGCGGTTGATCTGCAGGCGCAGACCGATCGGATTGCTCTTGTGACCCATGGATCAGGCCTCCTCGACTTCGCGGACGACGATCCGCAGCCGCGAAATCGGCTTGAGGATCCGGGTCGACTTGCCACGGCCACGGGCGTGGAAGCGCTTCATGGTGATCGACTTGCCAACCGATGCCTCGGCAACGACGAGCGCGTCGACGTCGAGGTTGTGGTTGTTTTCCGCGTTGGCGATCGCCGAAGCGAGCACCTTGCGGGCATCGACAGCCATCGCCTTCGTCGAGAAGGCGAGGATGTTCATGGCATCCTCGGCGCGCTTGCCGCGGATCAGGCCGGCGACCAGGTTGAGCTTCTGTGCCGAACCACGGATCGTGGTCCCGACGGCGAGAGCTTCCTTGTCACCAACCTTGCGGGGTGCAGCTTGCTTGCTCATCAGCGCTTGCCCTTCTTGTCGGCGGCGTGGCCGGGGAAGCTGCGGGTGGGAGCGAACTCACCCAGCTTGTGACCGACCATGTCCTCGTTGACGGCGACGGGAACGAACTTGCGGCCGTTGTAGACGTTGAACGTCAGACCAACGAACTGCGGCAGAATGGTGGAGCGACGCGACCAGGTCTTGATCGGACCGGCGCGGTTGCCGGCCTCCTGCGCGACTTCAGCCTTCTTGAGAAGGTAGAGGTCGACGAAGGGGCCTTTCCAGACGGAACGTGCCATCGTGACTTACCTCTTCTTCTTGGCGTGACGCGAACGGATGATCATCTTGTCCGTCTGCTTGTTGTTGCGGGTGCGGGCACCCTTGGTCGGCTTGCCCCACGGCGTGACCGGATGACGGCCACCCGAGGTGCGGCCTTCACCACCACCGTGCGGGTGATCGACCGGGTTCTTGGCGACGCCGCGCGTCAGCGGGCGACGGCCCAGCCAGCGCTTGCGGCCGGCCTTGGCGAGGGTCTGGTTGGAGTTGTCGGGGTTCGACACGGCGCCAACGGTGCCCATGCAATCGCCACGCAGGTAACGCTGTTCGCCCGAGTTGAGGCGCACGATCACCATGCCGCGGTCACGACCGACGACCTGCACATAGGTGCCGGCCGAACGGGCGATCTGGCCACCCTTGCCCGGCTTCATCTCCACGTTGTGGCAGATAGTGCCGACCGGCATCTGCGAGAGCAACATCGCGTTGCCCGGCTTGACGTCGGTCTTCTCGCCGGCGACGACCACGTCACCAACCGCAAGACGTTGCGGGGCGATGATGTAGGTCTGTTCGCCGTCGGTGTACTTCACCAGAGCGATGAACGCGGTGCGGTTAGGATCGTATTCCAGGCGTTCGACCGTGGCATCCATGTCCCACTTGCGACGCTTGAAGTCGATGAAGCGGTACTTCTGCTTGTGGCCGCCGGCAATGCCGCGCGAGGTCACGTGACCCTTGTTGTTGCGGCCGCCGGTCTTGCTCTTGCCCTCGGTCAGCGACTTGACCGGCTTGCCCTTCCAGAGCGCCGACTTGTCTACGAGGACCAGGCCGCGACGGGCGGGGCTGGTCGGGTTGTATGTCTTGAGTGCCATGGTGCCTTAACCCCGCACGCCTTCGGTGATGTCGATCGACTGGCCTTCGGCCAGCGTGACAATCGCCTTCTTCACGTCGCTGCGGCGGTATTCCTTACCGCGCCAGCGCTTGGTCTTGCCCTTGACGACCAGCGTGTTCACGCCGGTCACCTTGACGCCGAAGAGAGCCTCTACGGCAGCCTTGATCTCGGGCTTGCTCGCCTTGTCGGCCACCTTGAAAACGACCGCGTTCTGCTCGGAAAGCAGGGTCGACTTCTCGGTGATGTGCGGAGCGAGGATCACGTCGTAATGACGAATGTCCACGTCCTTCGCTGCGTTCTTAGCCATTGAAGCGCGCCTCCAGCTTTTCGACAGCGGCGCGGGTCAGCACCAGCGTATCATGCTTCAGGATGTCGTACACATTGGCACCGACGGCGGGGAGCACGTTGAGGCCGACGATGTTGCGCGCGGCGCGGGCGAAGTTGTCGTTCACCGCTTCACCGTCGATCACCAGGACCTTCTTGCCCCAGTTCGCCTTGGCGAGCGTGGCGACGAGCGCCTTGGTCTTGCCTTCGACGTCGAGGCTGTCGACGACGACCAGACCGCCCTGCGCCTTGGACGACAGCGCCATCTTGAGGCCGAGCGCGCGAACCTTCTTGTTCAGCGAAACGTCGAACTCGCGACGACGAGCGCCGTGAGCCTTACCACCGCCGATGAAGACCGGAGCCGCACGATCGCCGTGACGGGCCGTGCCGCCACCCTTCTGGCGACCGAACTTCTTGCCGGTGCGGGCAACGTCCGAACGCTCGCGAGTGGCGCGGGCGATGCCGCGACGGTTTTCGAGCTGCCAGGTGATGACACGATGGAGGATGTCGGCGCGCGGCGCGAGGCCGAACACGTCATCCGAGAGATCGACTTCGCCGGTGCCGGCGGTGCCGTCCAGATTGAGGACCTGAACCTTCACGACTTAGCCCTCCTGGCCTTCGGTCGCCTCGACGGCCGCGGTGTCTTCCGCGGGGGTGTCGGCAGCCTGATCGTTGCTGTTGGCGGCGGTCTTCAGACCGGCCGGGTACGGAGCCTCGGCGTGACGGTCCACCTTGACGGCGTCCGAAACGGTGAGCCAGGCGTTCTTCGAGCCGGGCACCGAGCCCTTGACGAAGATCAGGCCACGCTCGTCGTCCACGCGGACGACTTCGAGGTTCTGCTGGGTGCGCTGACGGTCGCCCATGTGGCCGGCCATCTTCTTGTTCTTGAAGACCTTGCCCGGATCCTGACGGTTACCGGTCGAGCCGTGGGCACGGTGCGAAATCGACACGCCGTGCGTGGCGCGCATACCACCGAAGCCCCAGCGACGCATGGCGCCCTGGAAGCCCTTGCCCTGGGTGTGGCCGGCAACGTCAACCAACTGGCCGGGCACGAAGTGCGAGGCAGCGATGGTGGAGCCGACTTCCAGGAGCGCGTCGTCGGCGACGCGGAATTCCGCGACGCGCATCTTGAGGGGAACCTGCGCCTTGGCGAAGTGCTCGCGCTGCGGCTTGGCTACGTTCTTCTGCTTCGCTTCGCCGGCACCGAGCTGGACGGCAACATAGCCATCGACATCGGTGGTACGGACGGAGACGACCTGGCAATCTTCCAGCGCCAGGACGGTGACGGGCACATGCCGGCCGTCCTCCTGGAAAAGGCGGGTCATCCCGACTTTCTTAGCGATCACGCCGGTGCGCATGACCAAAACTCCTCACAGAGGCCAACAGGGACCATCCCCGCAGGCGTGTCCAGCCCTGGTGCGATGCGTGGCCCCCGTCCGGGCTGGGTGCTCCCTGCCCGCCCATATGGGCGGCGGAAGCGAGACGGGGGACGCATTCCTGGAGCAAGCCCCAGAGGTATCCCTTGTGTCCACCGGCGGCGTTGGTGCCGGGGGCTCTGTCTCTCGCGAGGTTTCCCTCGTTCAAGCCGATCCTTGGGATCGGAAAGGATGTGGACCGAAGTCCGAAATTTTGCGCCTGAGACTGGCAGGCTTACGCCAGCTTGATCTCGACATTCACGCCGGCAGCCAGATCGAGCTTCATCAGCGCATCGACGGTCGCGGCGTTGGGCTGAACGATGTCCAGCAGACGCTTGTAGGTGCGCACTTCGAACTGCTCACGCGACTTCTTGTCGATGTGCGGTCCACGGTTGACGCAGAACTTTTCAATCTTCGTCGGCAGCGGGATGGGGCCACGGATCAGAGCGCCGGTGCGGCGTGCGGTATCCGCAATTTCACCCGTTGCCTGATCGAGAACGCGGTGGTCGAACGCCTTGAGGCGGATGCGGATGTTCTGAGCTTCCATGTACCTGCTACCGATGAGAAAGAGCCAAAGGGCATACGCCCCAAACAAATTCGAAGCGCGCCCCTACATCGGCATCGGGATTCGCGCAAGCGCTGATTTGCGACATTCTCGGAGGATATGGCCCGCACGGCTTGAGGTGGCCGGAACGGCGGCAGGATTGGTGCGTCGGTTATCGGGCGCACTGAAGCAATAAAATGAAAAAATTGGGCAAATCACGAGCAAAGGACCTGCTCCAGCAAGAGCGAAGGAGGCTCCATGCTGGTTGAAGATGCACGCCTTATCATCGATCGGCTTGCTTGCCCCGCGTGTCACGGGCCTCTCACCATCGATCGCGAGAGCATGCGTTGCACGGCTCCCAAATGTTCACAGAACGCCGAGCCATTCGCGAGCCTTGGCGGCAAACCCGTCCTCATTGACTTTGAACGCAGCTACATCGATCGCGCGGCGATCATCGAGACCGGCGGTGCCAGCCCACTTGACCGGCGGGAGCGCAGCCCACTCGTTTCACGCATCCTGCACGGCTGCAATCATGCATCGCCCCATTTTGCGCAACGGCTGATCGAGAGCTTGACGCGAGATCGCGTCGATCCGACCATACTCGTGATCGGCGGCGGTCGTGTCGGCAGCGGGGCCGATGCACTGTATCAGGACCAACGGGTCCGCGTCATCGCCCTCGACGTCTATGCCAGCCCGTTGGTGACAGTCGTGGCGGACGGGCACAGACTGCCCTTTGCGGACGGCAGCATCGACGCCGTATGGGTCCAGGCGGTCCTTGAGCACACTCTTGATCCCATGGCGATCGTGGCCGAGATGCACCGGGTGCTGCGCCCGGGCGGTCTCGTTTTCGCCAACGTGGCGTTCATGTGGCCCATCGTCGAGCAAAACTACGATTTCACGCGATACACCGCGAGTGGTCTGCGCTGGCTGTTCCGCGATTTCGACGTCGAGGCGATGGGCTTTTCGTCCGGTCCCGGAACGGGTGTGGTCAACGCGATACGCTATCTCGCCCAGTCACTGTTGCGGAACGAGAAACTCGGTAGCTTTGCTACCCTGCCCTTCCTGTGGCTACGCTGGCTCGATCGGTTTTGTGGCAACCGGCGCGGGATGGATGCGGCACCGGCACCATTCTTTTATGGCCGTCGCCGCGAATGCGGGATTACGCCACGGCAACTCATCGCCTTCTACGATGAGCAGCCCGACCTGATCCGCGCCGCGCACCGGTTGCGAAGCTGAGACCGGTCTATTTCCGCTTCTTCGGGATGGGTGCGTAAAAGTCGGGATCCTTCTTCGCGACCCATGCGACAAACTTCTCAATCGCCGGATCGGCCAGCAAGCCGCTGGCGTCCATGCCGAAGCGTTCCAACTGCGAATTGGTGAAGTGGGCGATGATGGTCTGCTGGCAGATCGGGTGCATCGGCACCGTGTCGCGCCCTCCCCGGCTCTTGGGTACCGGGTGGTGCCAGACCACCTCTTCCCCACAAGGACGCCCGCACAGCCAGCAATCAGGCTTGGGCGCGGCCTGCTCCTCCTCGTCATCGCGATAGAGGTCCTCGCGCGGACCATGCTTGGAATATTTGCGCGCCATTCTCCGGCTCTCCTCCCCTGATGCGAAAAGCCCGGCCTCCCTTGCGGAAGACCGGGCTTTTCTTGTCCGGTGTTACCCGTGATCTGCGAAGCTTACTTCGAGATCGAGGCAACCACGCCCGAACCTACGGTGCGGCCGCCTTCGCGGATAGCGAAGCGCAGACCTTCGTCCATCGCGATCGGGGCGATCAGCTTGATCGACAGCGAGACGTTGTCGCCCGGCATGACCATTTCGGTGCCTTCGGGAAGGATCACTTCGCCGGTCACGTCGGTGGTGCGGAAATAGAACTGCGGACGATAGTTGGCGAAGAACGGCGTGTGACGGCCGCCTTCTTCCTTCGACAGCACGTAGACTTCGGCGGTGAACTCGGTGTGCGGGGTCACGGTGCCCGGCTTGGCGAGAACCTGACCACGCTCCACGTCTTCACGCTTCAGGCCACGAACCAGCGCGCCGACGTTGTCGCCGGCTTCACCCTGGTCGAGCAGCTTGCGGAACATTTCGACGCCGGTGACGACGGTTTTCTGCGTGTTGCGGATACCGATCACTTCGACTTCGTCGCCAACCTTGACGATGCCGGTCTCGATACGGCCGGTCACAACGGTGCCGCGACCCGAGATCGAGAACACGTCTTCGACGGGCATCAGGAAGGGCTTGTCGGTCGGACGCGGGGGCTGCGGGATGAACTCGTCAACCGCCTTCATCAGCTCAAGGATCGATTCCTTGCCAATGTTGTCGTCACGGCCTTCGAGAGCGGCCAGAGCCGAACCCTTGACGATCGGAATATCGTCGCCCGGGAAGTCATACGAGGACAGCAGTTCACGCACTTCGAGTTCGACGAGCTCGAGCAGCTCTTCGTCGTCGACCTGGTCAACCTTGTTCATGTAGACGACCAGCGCCGGCACGCCGACCTGGCGAGCGAGCAGGATGTGCTCGCGGGTCTGCGGCATCGGGCCGTCAGCGGCGTTCACGACCAGGATCGCGCCGTCCATCTGGGCGGCACCGGTGATCATGTTCTTCACGTAGTCAGCGTGGCCCGGGCAGTCGACGTGCGCGTAGTGACGGGCTTCGGTCTCGTACTCGACGTGGGCGGTCGAGATGGTGATGCCGCGCTCGCGCTCTTCGGGAGCCTTGTCGATGTTGGCGAAGTCAACGGCTTCACCGCCGAAAGCTTCGGCCATCACCTTGGTGATCGCAGCGGTCAGCGTGGTCTTGCCATGGTCAACGTGACCGATGGTGCCGATGTTGCAGTGCGGCTTGTTCCGCTCGAATTTTGCCTTGGCCATCTTTCAAACCTTCTTTCGTCTTGAATGTGAATCTGCAGGCTTCGGAGCGGGGCCCACGGAATCGCAGGCGCCGCCCCTAGAACCATTCCTGCCCGGAGGCAAGCTTCTCCTTCGACCCGCCAGCTTAGGCGAGCTTCTCCTTGACTTCGGCCGCGACGTTCGCCGGGACTTCGTCGTAGTGGGAGAAGAACATCGAGTAGTTGGCACGGCCCTGGGTGAACGAGCGGAGCTGGTTCACATAGCCGAACATGTTGGCAAGCGGCACCATCGCCTCGACCACCTGCGCGTTGCCGCGGGTGTCGGTGCCCTGGATCTGGCCACGACGGCTGTTCATGTCGCCGATGACGTCGCCGAGGTAATCCTCGGGGGTGACGACTTCGACCTTCATGATCGGCTCGAGCAGCTTGATGCCCGCCTTCTGGGCCACTTCGCGCATCGCGCCGCGGGCACAGATTTCGAATGCCAGCGCCGAAGAGTCGACGTCGTGGTATGCACCGTCATAGAGCAGCACTTCGAAGTCGATGATCGGGAAGCCGATCAGCGAGCCGGTCTCGGCGGTCTCGCGGAAGCCCTTCTCGATCGCCGGGATGTATTCCTTCGGAATGTTGCCGCCCTTGATCTCGTCCTTGAAGACGAAGCCCGAACCGCGTTCACCCGGAGTGACCTTGACCTTCACGCGGCCGAACTGGCCGGTACCGCCCGACTGCTTCTTGTGCGTGTAATCGATGTCCACCGGCTTGGCGAGGTATTCGCGGTAAGCCACCTGCGGCGCGCCGACGTTGGCTTCGACCTTGAACTCGCGACGCATGCGATCGACGATGATGTCGAGGTGCAGTTCGCCCATGCCCTTGATGATCGTCTGGCCCGATTCATGATCGGTCGACACGCGGAACGAGGGGTCCTCGGCCGAGAGACGGTTGAGCGCGACGCCCATCTTCTCTTGGTCGGCCTTGGTCTTGGGCTCCACCGACAGTTCGATGACCGGCTCGGGGAATTCCATGCGTTCCAGCACGATCGGCGCGCGTTCGGCGCAGAGCGTGTCGCCCGTGGTGGTTTCCTTCATGCCGGCAAGCGCCACGATGTCGCCCGCAAAGGCTTCTTCGATGTCCTTGCGGTCGTTGGCGTGCATTTCGAGAATGCGGCCGACCTTTTCCTTCTTGCCCTTCACCGAGTTCAGGTAGCTGCCCTTCGACAGGGTTCCCGAGTAGATGCGGATGAAGGTGAGCGAGCCGACGAACGGATCGTTCATGACCTTGAAGGCCAGCGCGGAGAACGGCGCACCGTCTTCCGGCGGACGGCTGTCCTTCTCGTCGCTATCGACCTTGACACCCTGCACGTCTTCGATGTCGAGCGGCGAAGGCAGGTAATCAACGACGGCGTCGAGCAGGGGCTGCACGCCCTTGTTCTTGAACGCCGAGCCGCAGACCACCGGCACGAACGCGTGGCCCAGCGTACCCTTGCGGATCAGCTTCTTGAGCGTATCGACGTCAGGCTCGTTGCCTTCGAGATAGGCTTCCATCGCGTCGTCGTCCTGTTCGACGGCGAGTTCGATGAGCTTGAGTCGATATTCGGCCGCTTCGTCAGCCATGTCGGCCGGGATCTCTTCGTAGAAGAACTCGGCCCCCAGCGATTCATCCTTCCAGATGATCGCACGGTTGTGGACGAGATCGACGAGGCCCTTGAGGTCCGCTTCCATGCCGATCGGCAGATAGAGAACCGCCGGCGTCGCGCCAAGGCGATCGATGATCGACTGCACGCAGTATTTGAAGTTGGCGCCAGTGCGGTCCAATTTGTTGATGAAGCACATGCGGGGGACGCCGTACTTGTCGGCCTGGCGCCATACGGTTTCGGACTGCGGTTCGACCCCGGCGACGCCGTCGAAGCAGGCGACCGCGCCGTCGAGCACGCGCAGCGAGCGTTCGACTTCGATGGTGAAGTCAACGTGCCCGGGGGTGTCGATGATGTTGATGCGGTATTCCTCGCCCTGGCCGCTGTCCGCCTTCCAGAAGCAGGTGGTGGCCGCCGAGGTGATGGTGATGCCGCGTTCCTGCTCCTGCTCCATCCAGTCCATCGTCGCGGCACCATCGTGCACTTCGCCGATCTTGTAGGACTTGCCGGTGTAGTAGAGGATGCGCTCGGTCGTCGTGGTCTTGCCGGCGTCGATGTGCGCCATGATACCGATGTTGCGATACAGCGAGAGCGGATGGCTGCGGGCCATGGTGAAAATCCTTAGAGAGCTCAGGGTGTGGGGAGCGAAGCGGCCATGAGATAAGCCCTCGCCCCCTGAATTGGAAGTGTGACGCCCGGATGACCGCCGATCGACCGACAGCCCCCGGGCGACACAGACCCCCTTACCAGCGGTAGTGCGAGAAGGCGCGGTTCGCGTCCGCCATGCGGTGCGTGTCCTCGCGCTTCTTCACGGCATTGCCGCGGTTGTTGGCGGCATCGAGCAGCTCGCCCGACAGGCGCGCGGCCATCGTCGTTTCCGGACGGTTGCGCGCGGCCGTGATCAGCCAGCGGATGGCCAGCGCCTGGGCGCGCTCGGGACGAACCTCGACCGGCACCTGGTACGTCGCACCGCCGACGCGGCGCGAACGCACTTCGATCTGCGGCTTCACATTGTTCAGCGCATCGTGGAACAACTGCACCGGATCGGCCTTGGCGCGGCTCTGCATGGTATCGAGAGCGCCATAGACGATCGATTCCGCGACCGACTTCTTGCCGTCGAGCATGAGGTTGTTCATGAACTTCGACAGGGTCTGATCCCCGAACTTGGGATCAGGCAGGATTTCCCGCTTCTCGGGACGACGACGACGTGACATTTTCGCTGTTTCCTTCGGAAATGCGGCACTCCCGTCCGGGAGCGCCTCGCGGCACCGGCCCTCTCCCCCACCCGACCACCCATGAGACTACCCTGTCGGGTGGTCGGGTGGGGGAGAGGGCCGGTGCCGCACCCGCCGTGAGGCGGGAGAAGAATGACTCTATGCGGCTAGGCCCGGGTCACTTCGGACGCTTGGCGCCGTACTTCGAGCGGGACTGCTTGCGGTCCTTGACGCCCTGCGTGTCGAGCACGCCGCGCAGGATGTGGTAGCGCACGCCGGGAAGGTCGCGCACGCGGCCGCCGCGGATCAGCACGACCGAGTGCTCCTGCAGGTTGTGGCCTTCGCCGGGGATGTACGAGATGACTTCGCGGCTGTTGGTCAGGCGGATCTTGGCCACCTTGCGCAGCGCCGAGTTCGGCTTCTTCGGGGTGGTGGTGTAGACGCGGGTGCAGACGCCGCGCTTTTGCGGGTTCTGCTCCATCGCCGGGACCTTGCTCTTGGCCTTCTGCGGCTCGCGGCCCTTGCGGACAAGCTGGTTGATAGTGGGCATCTGGCTCTTCTCTTCAAATGGGAGTGCGATGGATGCGGGCCGAAGGCATCGGCCGGTACCCGTCGCACCCCGGTTCAAACCGGGTCCGGGAGCAGGTTTCTCGAAAGGAAGATGCCGCGAATCACGCAAAGGGCAAGGCCGAAGCGGCGTCCGAAAGGACCGCCGGGGCCATGCAGCGTGAGCCGAAGAACACTCCACCCGATGGACCAACCCACGGATTACTCTGCCGTTTTCCGCCATAAAGGCGGGAAGCGGCAGCGTTCAGCTCTATGTTGTGCCTTCCGGGCGGGGCCCGAAGGGATGCGCGCCGTTAGCGGGTTTGGGGGGTGGGGTCAAGGTTGGGGGGCATTGAGACCTGCCGTTCCGAGGCGCGCTAGCAAACTGTGATATTTCTGCAGCCACAATATTGACTCCAGCAGAGTTTCGTGACGCTTTGAAAATATCATGACCGCGACTTCCCCTCACGCACGCCGCTGTATATTTTGCGGCTCGAGAAAAAACATGACCCGCGAACATGTAGTCCCGAACTGGTTACGTAATATAATTCCTCGGGTGAGCGAAAACCATACTCATGTTGCGACACTTTACATCAAAAATGAATCCAAACCGACATTTCAGCGATTCGTTAAAACACGTGGCGGAAACTTGGGGACGAGACAACTCCTCATGGTCTGTGAAATCTGCAACACAGGCTGGATGAAGGATCTACAGGATGAGTTAATTCCGATTCTCTCCCCTTTGATTAATGGAGACTGGACGAAGTTTTCGGCACAACATGCGGAACGAATATCGGTATGGCTGGCCATGACCACGTCAGTTGTAGCGATGAGCTTCCCGAAATCTGGTGGAGTCACAGTGAATGATCGAAATTTTATACGTAGAAATCTTGCGGTGCCCCCTGGATGGCTGATGTGGCTCGGTCGGGGTTCGGGATTCCATAGGATTACGTATTCAAACCGCCCCGGCACCGTTATCCTGGGAACCGATGCGACTGCCCCCGACGTGGTCGAGACAAACCTGGCAGTCACCACCATCGTACTGGATCAATTGATCCTCCACTGTATCAATGCTCCAAATGCCAAGCTCTTACCCGACCTAATCCCTTATTCAGTTGATTTGGCGGTGTTTCCTATTCACCCGTGGGGTCAACCACCGTTAGATTGGGCCACTATGCCAATAATCCACGACAAGTCTTACGAATGGATTCGGCTTAGAGACGCTTATTATTTCGAAGTCATGCAACCTCTCTTCTCAAGAAGTTAACATAATCGGATAGATGCTGCATCAATAATAATAACATGCGCTTCCATAGTGATTTCCAGTGCTATTGCTACCGCGAAATCGGGCGCTATTCTCCCCTCCCGCTCGCGGGAGGGGCACGAGACTTGGGCCGTAGGCCTTAGTCGCAGCGGGGTGGGCCGCCCCTGCCCTCGGCTGACAACTTTTTAACTCCCCATATTCGGCGACGCACCACAGCCTACGCCGGTGCCCGATTTCAAACCCCGCCATACGCAGCGCGCGCGCCAGTTGCGCAATGCGGCTACGCCCGCTGAGCGGATGCTCTGGCGGTATCTCGCGCGAGGGCAGATGGGGGCGAAGTTCAGCCGGCAGATGCCGGTTGGCCCGTATTTCGCGGACTTTCTCTGTCGCGAGTTGGGCCTTGTTATCGAACTGGACGGGTTTTCCCACAATGCGCGCCCCGAATACGATCTGGCGCGCGATCGCTGGATGGCGGAACAAGGCTTGCGGGTGCTGCGGTTTCCGAACGCTGCGGTCTTGCGGGAAATGGAGATGGTGCTAGCGGCGGTTTCGGCTGAGATTTCGGTTTTGCGGGGGGCTCGGGATGGCCCACCCCGCTGCGACTAGCGGGCAAGCCCGCAAGTCTCGCTCCCCTCCCGCAGGCGGGAGGGGGTGCCAGCGCCACGGCACAGCGAAGTGCTGTTTTCCCCTCCCGCTCGCGGGAGGGGCGCGAGACTTGGGCCGCAGGCCTTAGTCGCAGCGGGGTGGGCCGTCTCCAACCCTTGCCGCACAAACCATTTTCCTACACCCGCGCCATCGCGGCACATAGGCCAGCCTTGGGGAATTCGTTTCAACTGCGCCGGATCCCTCCACCATCCGCGCTGCGGATGGTCCCCCTTCCCCGCAGGGGGAGGATGGGGAACGAGGTCCATGCATTTGCGCAGCCGCCCGCTTTCCATTCGGCTGTGATGCAACTGGTTTTCACCGACTGGCAGTCGTGAAAACGATATGATAGTGATGGATACAGCAAGTGTGCTTTCTTTTGGCGCGCGCCGCAGCGCGACTGGGGCAGGACATCTTGCGGAGCGCATGCGTGTGGAAGGTCATGACAGCATGAATGCCGTTTCCCGGTTCATCGACAGGTTGCAGGACGATGGCGGCCTGAAGGGAACCGACATTGCCAATTTCGCCGATGTCTCTTCGGCAACCGTCCACCGCTGGAAAGCCGGTTCGCATGCGCCCAGGCCCGAGGTGCAGCTTTTGCTGGCGCGGCTTCACTATGTGGTGAGCCGCCTGGATGAGTATTACACGCCCGAGGAAGTGCGCATCTGGCTCTATTCGGAGCATCCGCAGCTTGACGGGCAGCGGGCGATCGATCTGATCGTCAACGATCGCACGGCCGAGGTCATCGCGATCCTCGATCGCCTCGATGCCGAGGCCTATCTTTGAGTCAGGACTATCGCCTGCCCCGACCGCAGGCTTTGCTGGATGCGATCGAGAGCGAAACGCCGATTGCACTGGACGCGCGACTGTGGCGGGTGGTCAGTGATGGCCGTGATCCGCTGAGCGCCGGGCGATCGGGCGGGCGTTGGGACGACGGCAGTTTCGATGTGCTCTACACATCCAGCGAGCGCGACGGGGCGTTGGCGGAGGCATGGTTCCATGCCGCGCGCGGCCAGCCGATCCCGCCCTCCAGACCGGCAAAGCGCGTCCATCGGATCAGTGCGGAACTGACCCGTGTGCTGGACCTTTCCGGGGAAGGCCGCCTCGCCGCATTGGGCGTGAACATGCAACTCTATGGCCAGCTTTCCTACGTCCAGCGCGGCGGTGAATACCCCACCACCCAGCAGATCGGCGAGGTTGCATTCTTTTACGAATACGAGGCCATCGTCGTTCCCAACGCGCGCTGGCCGACGAGCAATGTGATCGTCCTGACCGAACATGCGAGCATTTCGGCGCTCACGGCAGACCACGGCGAGCTGATCGACCTTGCCGCGTGGCGCGCCAGCACCCGGCCAAGATGACCGGGCGGCGGTGGCTGCACGCTGAAACCATTTTCCTACAGCCCCGCCATTAAGGTACATAGGCCAGCCTTGGGGAACTCGTTTCAACTGCGCCGGATCCCTTTGCCATGCCGCATGATCGCAAGACCCGCTCCCGCAAGGGGGGCGATGATGGACGTTCCGTAATTGGCGGGCGCCCCTCCACCGTCCGCGCTGCGGATGGTCCCCCTCCCCCGGTGGGGGAGGATAGGCGCCCCGCCGCGCGGGGGGAGCGGGAGGATACAGGCCCTCCCCCGGCCCCTCCCGCGAACGGGAGGGGGGATTGTGGGACGCCATCGCCTGCGGCTTTGGCGTGTGTTTCGGTCCGGCCTTCTCGGCGCACTTCGCGCACGGCGTTTGCCGGCGACGAGCCGGACGGGGATGATCCGTTGCTGGCCTTTGCGCCCTATCTCCACAAGCGGCCGCGCCGCAATGCGATCACGCCCGACCGGCAGCGCGCGTTCATCGCGGCGCTGGCGGCGACGGGGATCGTGACGCAGGCGGCGCGGCGGATCGGGGCTTCGCTGGAGGCGCTGTACAAGCTGCGCGGCCTGGCCGGGGCGGAAGGGTTCGCCGCCGCGTGGGAGGCGGCGATCGACCGCGGCATCATGCGGCTGGAGGATTGCGCGCTGGAACGCGCCATCGTCGGCGAGCTGCGCCCGCTGGTGAGCGGGGGCGAGGTGGTGGCCCACTATGTCCGCCACGATACGCAACTGATCCTGTTCCTGCTGCGCCAGCGCCGCAGCGGCCGCTATGGCCGCGACGTGGACCTGCGCCCCGGCTCCGCCCTGTACGAGCGCGTGCGCGCGGCGATCGAGGCGGAGCGGCCGAGCCAGGAGGAAATCTATGCCTCGATCGACGCCAAGCTGGACCTGATGCGGGCGCGGAGCGAGGCGGCGCTGGCGGAGCGGGAGGATGAGGAGGATTGAGGATGGTTGAGGTGGCCCCCCTCACTCGTTCGCGGCCAGCGCGCGGAGCATGCGTTTGGCGCGTTGCAGGGGGGTGGGGCGGTGGCGGGCGCAGGGATCGGCAATGTCCGGTGTGTGACGGGCGGTGTGGGCGAAGAACGCCTCGATCCCGGTGAACAGGTGTTCGAGCCGCTGCGCCACGGCGGCGGGGGCGTAGGGTTCCAGAAAGGCGGCGTCCGGCGGCCGGGGGCCCTGCGCGGCGACGGCTTGGCGGACCTGTTCGACGTCCCACGCCAGCGAGTGGACGCGCAGCTTGTGGCAGTTGACGGCGGGATCGAGATAGTCCGACAGGGCATCGTTCACGCTGGAGAACACCACGCAGCCTTGCGCCAGCGCCTCCAGCGGGGGGAGGCCGAACCCCTCGGTCGCGCCGACGGCGATCCAGTGTTCGACCGAATCATAGAGGTAGACCTTGCTGCGCCGCATCCATGCGCCGAGATCATCGACCCAGCCATCGAGCAGGACCACATGGCAATGCGGGCGCAGCGCCGGGACCAGCCGTTCGAGCAGGTAGCGCGAGGATTTGCGCGTCTGCACCAGCACATCGATATCGCGCGCGGGGGGCGGCACGGCGGGGGGCGGATCGATCACGTTGGGGACGTCGATCACGTTGGGGACATGGGCGATCCAGTTGTTCGGCGCGCGGCGGCCCCAGTAGGCTTGCGTGTTGCGGCTGACGCACAGGATCGGCACCTGCGGCGAAATGCGCATGCCCCAGCCCGAACTGTGCGCGAAATAGACGACATCGCGCCCGCGCAGCCGATCGAACAGCATCGCAATATCCGGCCCCCAATGGATGGCGAAGATGGGCGCTTCGGGGCCGGTGGCGGTGTGGGCGAGCACATCGTCAAGATGGTCCCACCCGGCGACGCGCGGGCCGTAGGCGGCGGCGGAGACGCGGGTGAAGCGGGCGCAGGCGTGCTGGAACCGGACTTGCGCCGAATTGCCGCCGACGTCCATGCGATCATGCGGAAACAGGAAGACGATCGGCCGCATGCACGGGCTCCGGCAAGGGGGTGGAAGGGATCAGGGCATCGGCCATGGCTTCGAGAAAGGGCTGAATTTCCTCCGCCCCGGCGAGGCGATGGCGGGTGCCGGGCTGCGGGCTGGCGGGCAGACCAAGCCGCCGGGCCAGCCCTTCGCGCACGCTGCCGCGCATCAGCCGCCGCGCCACCGGATCGCCGCGCAGGATCGCGACGGCGCGGCCCCAGGCGCGCTGCTTGAACGCCGCCACCGCATCGAGATGGCGCAAGGTGCCGACAAGGTTGACCCGCCGCGCCGCCAGTTCATGGGCCAGCGCATCATCATCCGCCGCCACGTCCGCCTGATCGAGCGCGAGCAGCAGCCCGGTGAGATCCGCCCGATCGAGGCGGTGCGAGGTGGATGCCGCGTGGCGACGGTAGAAATAGGTCGGCTCCGGAACAAACCGGTAGCGCGCCCCGGCCATCAGGCAGCGCAGGACGAGATCGAAATCCTCGCCGATGCGCAGGCGTTCGTCATAGGCGAGGCTGTGCGCGCGCAAGAAGCCGAGGTCGAGCAGCGGCTTGAGATAGCCGAGCGAGACCCCGCCCCCGCCGATCATGTTGGCGGCGACGAACCGCGCCGCGCCGATATCCTGCGGCACGCGCCACGCATCGCCCGGCGCGAACGGCACCGCCCGCAGCGCCCTGCCCCCGTCGTCCACCGCGAAGGCGAGCATGTTGGCGGCGCAGACCTGCGCGCCCGACCGCTGCCGCGCCCGCAACAGCCGTTCGACATGGCGGGGATGGAGCAGATCGTCGCTGTCGAGGATCAGCGCCAGCGGCGCGGCGGCGGCGGCAAGGCTGGCGTTGCGCACCGCGCTCAACCCCCGGCGCGGGCCGGGCAGCACCCGCACGCGCGGATCGGCGGCGGCATGCGCCTGCGCCAGCGCCGGGGTATCATCGACCGAGCCATCATCCACCACCACGATCTCTATCGCGGACACGGTTTGCCGCCGGGCACTATGCAGGGCGGCATCGATCGTGCGCCCGGCGTTGCGGGCGACCATCAGGATCGACACTTGCGGCAGGATCGACACTTGCGGATTGGCCGGCACGCACTGCCCCTTTTGCGCTGATCATGACCGACCGGCGAAAATCCGCCGCGATTCGCGCCAAGGCTAGTCCACCGCCGCCGCTCGCCGAACCGCAGAGGCATCCGTTATGGAGGCGAATTACACATACTTACGAGGCGAGCCGGGTAGGATGGCACCCGGTTCCGGCGGCGATCCCCGCGCCCCCGGCCATGGGATCGAACTGGTATGCGCCCTCGCCTTCCGACAATGCCCGGCCCTTCGCCGACGGCACGGATCGCCCGCCTCGCCATGGCGGGTACCGCACTGGTAATAGCGTTGGCGCTGGCGCTGCCGCCCTGCCCGCCCGCGCTGGCCGCCGGTGTGCCGATCGTGGTGGCGGGCGAAGCGCAGGAGGCCAGGGCCGGTGCGCCGCTCTCCAGTTATATCGACACCAGCGCCCGCCCCGCGTTCGAGGATCGCTTCGCCACGTTCGATCACGGCACCGATCAGGCCCCCCCGCTGCAGCCGCATCGCTGGCGCACCGTCTATGGCTATGGCGGCGCGTTCTCCATGGCGAACCGGCACATGTCATCGACCAGCTTCGGATCGGACGCGGCGTTCGCGGGGTTGAGCGCCGGCGGGCCGGGCACCGGCCCCGGTGCAGGCCCCGCACCCGGCCCGCGCCCGCTGGGCCTCGATCCGTTCGTCCACCGCCCCGGGATGCTGACGATCATGGCCCACCGCACCCCCGATCGGGCGCGGCTGCTGGCCTGGAACAAGCCCTATTATGGCGGCATCATCACCACCAAGTTCAGCTTCGCCCAGCGCTACGGCTATTTCGAGATCGACGCGCGCCTGCCCGTGGGCAAGGGCATGTGGCCGGCGTTCTGGCTGATGCCGATCGACGGCGCGTGGCCCGAGTCCGGCGAGATCGACGTGTTCGAAGGCCTGGGCGATCCGCGCTCGGTCTATTGCACGGTGATCGCCGGGCGCACCAAGGTCTCGCGCCGCATCCGGCTGTCGTTCGACGCCTCGGCCGGGTTCCACCGCTATGGCGTGCTATGGCGGCCCGACGTGATCGTGTGGTTCATCGACGGCCGCGAGGTCTCGCGCGCCGCCACCCCGCCCGCGCTGACCCGCACCAGCGCCTACCTGATCGCCAACCTGGCGATCGGCGGGGCCTGGGGCGGCTTTCCGGATGCGAAGACGGTGTTTCCGGGGCGCTATGCGATCCGCAGGATATCGGTGTGGCCGCTGCGGTGAGGGGTCGCTAACGCCAAGCGCCGGAAATCTGAATCCGTTCGTGTCGAGCGAGGTCGAAACACGCTGGCGCGCTGGTTTGCGTGTCTCGCCTGCGCTCCCCCACTTGCTCGACAGCGCAGCGCCTGAGACGGGGCGGTGGGGCTGGTCCGAAAGAAGAAAACGGGTTCGCGCAGAGGCGCAAAGACGCAGAGGTGCTGCGCTTGCGGCACTGCCGCTTTCCCATTCGAGGGTGCGTTTGTCGCGGCGTTGAAACGGGGCTGGCGTCGGCGGCATCGAGCAACACCTCTGCGCCTTCGCGCCTTCGCGTGAACCATTACTTCCTTTGTGGTTGCGGTCCGCAGAATTTCGGCCGGCCGCTGCCGTCGCGCCGCACGGGCTCCATGAGCCTATGCCAGACGATGTTGCCATTGCTTGGGCCATCACCCCAGAATCAGCCAGATCGCGATTGCACATACGGCGAGGGGGCAGACTATTGCGACGACCAAGCCGCGCCAACCCCAGCGGCGATGGGCAAACTCTGTCCCCATCTCCCAAAAGCCTTCACCCAGTAGTTCAATCAGCCAGCCCACGGCCGCAGCTCCGCATTGCTGCCATTCGTTTTACTGGCATTCGACGGGATTTGAAACGGGCTTCGCAATGATTTGCTGCTCATGCTTCAACCTATGCGACTGTGTCTTTGTAGGTCAGTCGCTTGCCGAGGCGGCGTGGACAAATTCGGCAATGATTGGAACGGCTGACATTGGGACAAGGCCGTCTTTCTCATCGTCAGCGGTGAAAGGCAGCTCATGACCAAGTCGGACATTCACGGCGTGCCGGGGCAACTTCCATCCACGCCCGAGACTGGGCCGTAAGCGGATTGTCGGCTTCTGGAAGCCGAAGGGCGGAAGCTGCCGCTCGCGGCGTTCATTCAAATTCCAAACGCACGTGGCGCTGGAATTGTCTCGACCGACCGGTCATCCGCGACCGGTCTGCCTAGAGTGCTATGTTAGTATGCCCTTATGCCGATGTGCAGGTTAACCGGACTGTCCTGATTCATCGGACGTGGGCGACCTGTCCTAACCGGACGCTGGTGTCTATGCGCGATCGGACATAGAAGTCCAGTCGGCTACCATTGCAAGTAGCCAGAAATCGACACATATTGCGTTCAACGAGGTAACGCAACATGGTCAAAATCGTCTCATCTATCAAGCCCACCAAGGTCGTGCCAATCAAGCCAAAGGCCGACACCCGCAAGGCGTCGGAGAAGAAATACGGCAAGCCGGTCATGGACCTGGGTTTCTGTATTGTGCCGTCGCTGCTCATGCAAGCGCAGGCGCGGCTTGGCATCAACCCAGTGCAGTTCAACGTCATCATGCACCTGGCCGACATCTGGTGGGACGCCGCGCAACGGCCTTGGCCGAAGAAGCAGCTGCTGGCCGAGCGCATGGGCATGAGCGAGCGGCAGGTGCAGCGGCAGATCGCCGAGCTGGAAAGTGCCGGCCTTGTACAGCGTATCGAGCGCACCCGGCCTGGGCGCGGCAAGACCAGCAACGAATACGACCTGTCCGGTCTGGTGAAGCGATTGAAGGAGCTGGAGCCGGAATTCACCGAGATGAAGCAGGAGAACCAGAAGCGCCGCAAGGCGGTTGCCCTGCCCAAGCATCGCCGGGCATCGGCATAAGGTTTGAGGGCTGCGGTCCACCACAGCCTGTCAGGGCGTAGGACGTGGCGCTTCGGCCAGAAGCATCGGCCCCTTCCATAAGGGCAGGATGACGCCGCCACGTCCTATGTTCGATTATGTAGCGCTGTGCGCCGGATTTGCGAGGGTTTCCTGCAACAGCCCGGCCCGTTTTATGAATTTGCGGCCTAGTAAACTGGCACGGCAATTCCAGTCTAACCCGTCCGGCTTTCGCGTGATAGGCACCAGCTATGACCGAACTTGACGCAATCAAGATGTTGCTGTGGAAAGAATGGGATCCGATCGGCGTCAATGACGATCCCAACGCTTCGGGAGAGTATGACGCCTATGCGGAACAGCTTTATGGCATGCTTTCCCGAGGCGCTGACGATGACGAACTTGCGCGCCACCTTTCATGGTGCGTTACCGCATTGATAGGCCTCGGAGCCGACGATGCGCATTCGTCATCGATCGCCCGAAAAGCTGTTGCAATTCACTTGTGTCACGCACGTAAATAGACCCCATAGGAGTGACCATAAGTGGCCAGCTTTACGTCTCAACTGTGAGCCCGTTACCGGCGGGAAGAACCTCCAGAACGGTGCCGGTGCCAATCAGCCTGGCACCTTCCTGAATGCGCCATTCCCGGCCCGGGTAGATTTGCCCCTCCAGGCCGGGCCAATTCAAGAACGTCATCGCCAGGTCGATGCTGGCTCCGGGTTGCAACTCTGCATTATCCGGCAAATCGATCTGGCCTATCGTCATTTCGCGATCGTCCGCCCCGAAGAAATTGTGGTTGGGGCGGAAACTGCCTCTGATCGGGGAAGCGCGGCCACCCTCGGCTTTCGACAAAAGCCGGATTCTAGCTTTCACGGTGATGGTCTGGTCGCGCATCGTGCTCCTCGCGAGCAGAGTAGCCGCTTCTTCGATCACGACAATGTCGCCTTGGCGGGCGAAAGACGATTTCGGCGTCTGCATGCCGCGACGATGCGCGATCCTTCGAGCGCAGCCGCTTGAAGGGAGCGGTTGTTGCTCCATCCTCCTATCCTCGAAAATGTCTGCTGCCGCCAGTTGCCACGCTGGGTCGCATGATAAGACAAGCCGGCGATGACGAGACAACGGGGGCAGGCCGCGGCGCATGACTGGCACATTTGTATATTTATCAAACTGGCACGGTAATCCCGTAATGGTGACTTTTGTCGCGGGATATGTACGAACGGATCATTGCCTTTCATTTGTCCCCGGAGCGTTCGCCCCCCCCCTTTGCGGCAACGCCTAGCTTGGCGCTTCGGGCATTCCACCATGCTTTGGTTACCAAAGCAGCCGCGAACGCCGCAAGCGATGAGAATATCCCAGTCACGCCAGGATCCCCTGCCTCGAAGGTCCTGACGAAGACAACGGCAAGGATAATCGCAGCAAGGCACAGCAGAATCGCCAGAGCTTTTAGAGCCGTTGTCATTTGCAGAATGCCTCCGTGATAGTCTGGTCGCTCATTGGCGCTCCTCGCGAGGACAGTAGCCGTTTCTTCGAACACGACAATGTGCCCTTGGCGGGCAAAAGACGATTTCGGCGTTTGCATGCCGCGACGATGTGCGATCTTTCGAGCGCGGGGCGCTTGATGGGACTGGCTGCTCCTCCACCCTTGAGGGGGGAGGTTCGGAGGAGGTGTACCCCCGCCGGCGTCGACGCGCTGCCTTGCGGCAGCGCTCCCCTACCCCCGGCCCCGCCCCGCCGGGGCGGGGGGATGCTAGGCGTGCAATCAGGGTCTGGGTGGGCGCAACACCGGCAGGCAGCCGAAGCCGGCGGCCGCGAACATCATGATCGTGGGGGCGACGAGGGCGCTGGGGCGGATGGGTTCGACGGGGGTCTTGGCCATTTCGTGCGCGAGGTACGCCAGCCAGAAGCAGGCGGGCAGCGAGCGGGTGATGACGAAGCGGCGCAGCAGCAGGGCGGCGGTGGCGGCCCAGGTCAAGACCAGCGCGGCCACGCCGATCAGGCCGGTTTCCACCCAGGTCTGGATATAGCCGTTGTGAAACGAGAACGCGGTGCCTTCCTGCCGCACGTCGAAATAGCGCCACAGGCCGATCGCTTCGGGGTTTTGCGCGGTCCAGAAGCCGAAGTAGCCGACGCCCAGCCATGGCCGTTCGGCGGTGTAGAAGGCGGCGCGGTACCACAGGTAAGCGCGCCCGGTCAGCCCTTCATCCTTGTTCGAGGCTTGCTGGACCAGCGCCAGCAACTGATCGAAGAACAGCGCGCCCAGCACCAGCGCGGTGACCAGCGCGATGACGAACAGCAGCTTGGCCGCAGGCGAGGCCTTGCGCAGCAGGAGCAGCGCCGCCAGCAGCGCCCCCGATGACAGCAGCGCCGCGACCGCCCCGGCGGAGCGCGCCGCCAGCGTGGCCATGACGCAGATCGCGGTGACAATCGCCAGCGCCGCCGACCATGCCCAGGCCCGCCGTTCCAGCATCATCGCCAGCCCGGCGAGCGCCAGCAGCACGGCGGTGCCGGTAGTATCGGCGAAGTAGTTCTTCGCCTCTCCCCCCAGACCATAGAGCGCCGGAGCCTCGCCCAGCCCGTCCGCCCGGGTATTGCCGGCCAGCCACGAGGCGACTGTATAGCCGCCGTAGACCGCCAGCAACGCCAGCAGCACGGTGCGCGGCCGCTCCGCCTGCGAGAGCAGCAGGCCGGCATAGGCGGTGACGGTCATCTGCACGGCGGCGCGCAGGGTCAGCTCCGGGAAATCAGCCCAGCTTGCCGAGAGCAGCGCCACCGCCGGATAGACCAGCAGCGGCCAGCAGCGGCGCAGCGTCAGCCCGGCCTGCTCCAGCCGCAGCAGGGTATAGAGCCCGGCGAGGAGCAGAAACGCGAGCCCGCCGGCGGTGCCGAGGTTGGCGGGGATGCGCGACAGCAGCATGAGCCCGGCGAACACGCCATCCTGCCAGTTGCGATCGGCGAACAGCGCGGCCAGGCGGCTGCCGTCCGCCTGGCCTTGATGGCGCGGGAGGATGGCCCCGGTCATTCCGCGCCCGCCGGTGCAGCGCGTGTCCGCGTGGCAGGAGTGCACAGGCGGCGGGCGAGGTGCGTCAGCGGCAGTTCCAGCCCGCGATGCACCGCCAGCCCGACCAGCGCCGCCAGCGCGACGCAGGCGATCATCAGCGCGGGCGCGGTGCCGGCATGGATCAGGCCGAGCGCGGCGGCGAGGAAGGCGAAGCCCTGCGTGACGAAGGGGTGGCTGAGGTACAGCGCGTAACTGGCGTCGCCCAGCGCCTGCACCGGCCGCGCGGCCAGCACCCTGCCCCCGGCCTCCGCCCGCAGCGCCAGCCACACCAGCCATGCCGCCGGCGCCAGCGCCGGCGGCACCGGCAGCGCGCGCGCCAGCGGTTCGGGCAGCGTGGCTGCGGCGATCAGGGCCAGGAATGCGAGCGGCATCAGCGCCAGCGCCGCCCGCGCGCGGCGGGGATCGCCGGGGTGGGCCTGATACCGGTATCCCAGCGCCATGCCCGCCGCGAATTCGAGGAGGATCGGCTGGGTCAGGAAGCGCAGTTCGGGGGCGAGGTGTTGCCTGGCGGCAAAGCCGAAGGCGGCGATCGCTACCAGCACGGCCACGCCCAGCAGCACCCGCCGCAGGTCCGCGACCGTCAGGCACAGGGCGAAGACGCAGTAGAACGCCATTTCCAGATTGAGCGACCAGCCCACGAACAGCACCGGCCGCATCGTGCCATCGGCGCGTTCACCGGGGATGAAGGCCAGCGATTTAAGCAGCGCCACCGGATCGGCCCGCGTCGCCCCGAGCAGGCCGGGGGCGGCGAGGGCCAGGGCGAACAGCAGCGCGGTCAGCGTCCAGTACAGCGGGGCGATGCGCAAGAGGCGGTTGGCGAGGAACGCCGCCGGGCTTTGCCTGCGCCGCGCGGTGGTGTGGACCATGATGAAGCCGCTGATGACGAAGAACAGGTCCACCCCCACCGCGAAGGGGGCGAGCTGCCCCGCGCCGATGCCGAGCGGCGCGGCCAGCGTTTCGAGGTGCACGACCACCACCATGAGCGCCGCCAACGCACGCAGGGCCTGGATATTACGAAGCATCCGCGCAAGAATCCCCGAAGCCGCGGCACCGGACCGGTGCCGCGACTTGGATACAGGCTGGGCCGATCAGGGTCGACCGGGCGGCCGGGAAGACTGATCGATATCGGAGGGGATTTGGGGTTAGGCTCGTGAAAGGGAAAGAATGGTTCACGCGGAGGCGCGGAGGCGCAGAGGTGTCGCGCAAGGGCGCAGCCTTCGTCTCCCTTCTACGTGGCGACAAACGCAGCCTCGACAAGGAAGGCGGCGATGCCGCGTACCTGACCTCTCTGCGCCTCCGCGTCTCCGCGTGAAATCCTTCCTTGTCCCGCCGCAGCGGGATGGGACTCAGGCCAGCAGTCCCACGGCATGGGTGAAATCAGTGTCCGACTGGAACGTGATATCGGCGAAGCTGGCGGTGGGTGCGCCGGCGAGGGTGATCTTCTCGGCCCCCACGGTGATGATCGTCGAATTGCCGATGTGGACGATGCCGACTTTGGCGGGATCGGTATCGACCAGAACGATCCTGTCAGTCCCGACCTTGAAATCGGCGATGCTGTCGATGCCCCAGCGGCCGGAGAACGCGAAGGTATCCGCGCCGTCGCCGCCGTAGAGGGCGTCGAAGCCCGCCCCGCCGATCAGGACATCATCCCCCGCGCCGCCCATCAGCGTATCGGCACCATCGCCGCCGTCGAGCAGGTTCGCGCCGGCATTGCCGATGATGCGGTTGACCAGATCGTTGCCGATGCCGTAGATGTCAGCAGTTCCCGTCAGCATCAGGTTTTCCACGTTGGCCGACAGCGTGTGGCTGATGCCGGCGAACACGGTGTCGAGCCCCTCGCCCGGCTTTTCGATGACGACATCGCCGACCTGCGCGACGATGAAGGTATCATCGCCCTTGCCGCCGATCAGCGTATCGGCTCCGGCCCCGCCGTCGAGATAGTCGTTGCCGTCCAGCCCGGTGAGGACATTGGCCCCGTCGTTGCCGACCAGCCGGTTCGCAAGGGCGTTGCCGGTACCGTCCAGGTCGGCGGTGCCGTCGAGGCGCAGGTTTTCGAGGTTGTCGCCCAGCCGGTAGGTGATGGTGGACAGCACGCTATCGGTGCCCTCCCCGGCATTCTCGACGATTTTGACCGATGCATTGTCGACCTTGTAGGTATCGTCGCCAAGGCCGCCGATCAGGGTATCGGCCCCGCCGAAGCCATCGAGATAGTCGTTCCCGGCCAGTCCGGTCAGCACGTTGGCAGCGGCGTTGCCGATCAGCCGGTTGTCGAGCGCATTGCCGGTGCCATCGATCGCGGCGCTGCCCGAAAGGAGGATGCTTTCGACGTTATCGGGCAAGGTGTAGCTGGCCGAAGACAGGACGAGATCGATGCCGCAGTCCTTCGCCTCGACGATCTTGTCGAGCGTGGAGGTGACGGTGAAGGTGTCGTTGCCGGCGGTGCCGGTCAGGGAGGCATAGCCGGGCCCGCCGCTCGTCGAGCCCGAGGCGGGCGGAGGTGGTGGCGTAGTATGTCCGTCGGGCGTGGTGCCGCCGGTGACCGGAGCGGACGGATCGTAAGTGTAGTGGGTGCCGTTGACGGTGGCCGATACGGTGTCCGCCGTGCGGTAGGCGCGGACATAATCCACTTTCATCTCGCCGGTACCGGTGCTTGCATCGGCCGGGCCCGCCCAGCTCTTGTCCCCGCCGACGGCGAGGTTGATGAGCATGTACATCTCTTTCTTCATGGCCTCGGGCGTGTCCTGCCGGGCCACTTCGACGCCGTCGATGTAGTAGATCACCCGATCTGCGTTCCAGTCGACCCCATACGTGTGGAACTGGGTGGAATCGATCACCGCCCTGTCCTGCGCCATAGTGTTCGCGCCGTTTTCGCGGCCGTGCGTGGTCATGTAGACGACGTTGGGATCGTTGCCGAGCATCTCGAACACGTCGAGTTCGGGCGGCCAGCTATTGTCGGTCGGCAGCAGCCAGAAGGCGGGCCAGAAGCCGTTGCCGGCGGGGAGCGCGGCGCGGATCTCGAAATAGCCGTATTGCTGGGCATAGGAGAACTTCGAGGTCAGCAGGCCCGAGGTATAGGTGTGCCCGTCAATGAACGGCTTGATCGCATCGCTCGCGGGCGCGGCGGTGATGGTCAGCACGCCGTTGTCGATCGAGAATGGGTTGACGCCCAAAGGCTTGCTGCCGGTGCCGGTCCAGGTGGGGTCGGTGTAGACTTCGGCCTCGCCCTGCAGGGTATGGCTGGCGACGGAGCCGGGGCCGCCGTTGCCGTATTCGGTGCGCCAGCCGCTTTGCCGCATATTGAGATTGAGCGTGTTGAATTCGTCGCTGAAGCCCAGGGTCAGCTTCGAAGCGTCACGATCATAGGTGAAGTCCGCCGCTGTCAGGGTGCCGGCCTTGATACCGTTCAGCACCAGCCGTTCGCCATTGTCGAAGGTCAGCACGGTGTCGCGGCCGACTTGCTTCAGATGGGACTGGACCTGGCTGAAATTGGTCAGGCCCTGCCCGCCGAGGCGGATATGGTCAGTGCCGACGGTGTAATCGGCGATGACGTCGCTGCCGTTGCCGGCGGTGACGATGAAGGTATCGGCACCGCCCCCGCCGATGAGGAAATCGTTGCCGCCCTTGCCATCGATCTGCTGATCGAATTCGTTGCCGATGATGACATTGTCACCCGCATTGCCGCCGCCGTACCAGGCGTTCTTGCCTTCGAGGATGAGGTTTTCGACGTTGGCTTCAAGGACGTGATAGACCGAGGACCGGATCGTGTCGGTCCCCTGCGCCGCCGCTTCGGTGACGGCGTCCTTGATGCTGGAGATGATATACGTGTCATCCCCCAGGCCGCCCTTGTAGATATCGCCGCCGCCGTAACCGCGCATGATATCGTTCGCGGCGGTGCCGAGGAGCAGATCCTTGCCCGCCGTGCCGAACAATGCCTTGGTCGCGGTGTCCGAAGACCTGAGTGAAAGCCCGAGGGCGTTCGTATAACTGAAAGCCATGATGCTGATCCCTTTCGAACCGAGGGCGTCCCATCCGCCGCCGGGTTGAAAGGGAAATTAGGAATACGAGTCATAATCCGGCTGAAACGATTGCGGTGAATTAAAATTAACTGTTTTCAAACCTTAATTTACAGAGAACATCAGGCTACGTACTGACCCAGTTTGTACGTGATAGTTGCATAAGTATTTTTCCTGCGCTCACCCACCTCAGCCAGTAACAATACAGCCAGGATCGTCAAAGTGGTGGCTATCGCCGCTTTCGCCGCGCCGCCCAGCGAAACCGGCAGCAAGACCGCGAACAGCACCATCAGCGGCAAGTGCGCGATGTACAGCGTGAAGCTGGCACCGGCGAGGAAGCGCACCGCGCGTTCGACCAGGGCAGGCCAGAAACCCTGCCCCGGCGCAGTGGCCGCGAAGCTGACGATCAGCAGCGCGATCAGCACCGCCAGCACCGCATAGTAGCCCATGCTGAGCGCCAGCGCGCCGGGCGCGTGCCATTCGAACAAGGGCGCGGCGGGGGCGCTGGCAAACTTGCGCCAAGCCAGCACCGCCAGCGCCGTCAGCCCGACCAGTAGCCAGCCGCGCGCCGGAGAGAGCCTGACCCCGCGCCGCACCATGTGCCAGGCGACCACTCCGATCAGCCAGAGCGGAAATGCCAGGACGATGCGCGGCCCGCACACCGCCGCCCACGCGGCCATCATCGCCACGCGCCACCAGCCCCGGCCGAACAGCAGGATGGCGAAGGCGACATAGTACGCCATTTCGAACCCGAGCGACCAGAACGGCGCGCCGGTGCTGATGACCCCGCGCGCGAACCACAGCTCGTTCGTGAAGGTGAGGTAGCGCAGAACCCCGGCCAGAGATGGCGGATCGCCCACGGTCCCGGCCAGCGCCAGCGGACCCGGCGCGTATGCCGCGGGATCGATCCGGACCCCGATCGCATAGCACAGGCACAGCACCACCAGCGCCAGCGGCACCACCGACACCATGCGCAGATACCGCGACCGGGCATAGGCGCGCCAGTCCTTTTCCCGGCCGTCCGTCACGAAGGCGATGACGAAGCCCGAAAGGACGAAAAAGATCGCCACGCCTTCCTTGGCGCTGTGGTGGATCAGGTCCGGCAAGTGCAGCGCGAAGACTTCGGCCATATGGCCCACCAGCACCAAGAGCGCGGCACCCAGCCGCAGCAGGTCCAGAAACAGCGAAAGGCTCTTGTTCAACGGCGGGCTCCGGGTCTGGCCGTGCGTTGTGGCGGCGTGCGGCTGCGGGGAAGACCCGCGACCGCACGGCATCGCCGGGGCTTCGGGTTAACCCGTGCAGCCTATGAACATAGCCGCCGGCCCCTCAATCCGAGATGCATCCGATTTACAGCCTATTCGGTTGCGGATTGCCCGGCAGCCGGTTCAGAGCACGCCGAGCAGCGCCGCGATCCCGGCCCACATCGCGAGGCTGAGGCACAGGCCGACGAACCACCAGCGCCAGCGGACCGGGCGGGCGCCGATGGACCCGGCCGCGCGGGCGGCCTTTCGGGTTGGCAGGTTGCGATCCTGGGGCATGTTCCGGCCAGCCCGATAGTCCGCCCCGGCCGAGGAAGCGTTAGCCGCGACATCGGGAGAAACCCCGAGACCACGCGGGCTTTTCGGACGATCATCCATCGAGGCGGAAACCTAGCGGGAGCATACCGGGCCATGATAGCCGAGCCGCGCGCCAAAGCCAGCCCGCGCGGCGCGACGGTCAATCCACGGTACTGCACAACGCATCCTGCGCCCGCACCAGCGTCTCCAGCCGTTCGCGCATCGCGGCGCGCAGGGTGTCGCGGCGGGCCTCGGCGCTGCACCAGGGGGAGGCCTGTGCCAGACGCAGCAGGTGCTCCGCCGTGCGATCGGGTGAATAGCCGAGCAGCGCCCGCGCCGGGGGTACGCCTTCAAGCACGGCCTTGGCCGCGCGCTTGAGCCGCGAAACCTGCCGGGCGGGCGCGACCCGCGACCGGAATTCGCCAAGCGCAGCCTCCGGGTCGATGGCGATCCGCGTGCCGAACGGTTCGGCCCGCCTGCCGAACCGCAGCAGCGGCATCGGATCGGGCGGGACCACCATCGTCACCGCGATCCGCAGGTCCAGCGATGCCGCCCAGTCCGCCCATTTGGCGGTCGAGAAATTGCCGGACACCGCGAACGGCACCCACGGCACGCCGAAACTGTCCGCCAGGATCGCACCGTGCAGCGATTCGGTCAGCACCAGTTGCGCGCCGCGCAAGGCGCGGATGACCTCTGCCGGGGTGCCGCGCGGATCGACCAGCCGCATCCCGGCCAGCCGCGCCGCCTTGTCCCAGCCGGGAAAGGCAATGGTTTCGTAATGCGGGACCACCACGGTGCCGGCCTGCGGCACCGCGCCCCCGGCGAGTTCCGGCAGCAGCGGGGCCAGGATCGCCCCGTCAGTCAGCGCGCGGTGGGACTCAAGGCCGAGAACTCGCGCCGAGATCGGGCCGCGCACGCAGTGATAGTCAACCTGCAGGCCCCGCCATGCCGCGACGGGAGCGTAGCCGATCCCGCTCGAAAACACGTGGAGCCGGCGCGCAACACCCGGCGGCATGCCGATGATCGTGCCGATACCCACGAACCAGGCGGCATCGTCCGGTTGCGGGCCATGCGCTTCATCCCGGAACAGCGCCGGGGCCAGCGCGGGCCACAGGATATCGTTCAGATCATCCCCGAAATTGGCGACGGCGGGGCGATAGCGGAGCATTTTCACGCGCCGGTCGCCCCTGCCCTGCCGCGCGACGATTCGCCGCCGCCTGTGCCACGACGGGTTCGCCGAATTTTCCATTCTAGTCCGAAATGCACCATCGGCTCGGCACTCCTGGCCTGTCCATCCGTCGAGGCCGCCGATCACCGAGCGGCACCAGCGAAAATCTCACACTAAAAATAGCGCCAACTCTCCGCAGGACGAGAATTGTTCGATCGGTAACGGATCAAACGACCAGCAGAATCACGACGAACAACAATGACACAGCCTTGAAGTCGTCAAAATTAAAGACCTATAATGAAGTGTCGTAAACGGAGGGCACATTTTCGACAAACCGGGATGATTTAGCGATCAACCCCATCCTTGCGTTCGATATACGTCGCATATTTCGTCTTCACTAGTACTATTACTTAGGAGGTTTGCATGACAATCGTGATTGGCACCAGTGGCAGTGACAAGATCGCGGGAACCGGCAGCAACGATGCTCTTGTCGGGGGGGCCGGGGTCGATGCCTATTATGGCGGCGCGGGCAATGACGCCTTCGTCCTCAAGCTGTCAGACTTCGACGCCGGGCTCAACGCCAACTCCGGCCTCGGCGCGAAGGCACAGGACTTCATCTACGACTTCAACGGCGCGGGCGTCTACCAGGCCGGCAACAACGATTTCCTGTACCTGCAGGGCTTCGGCGCAGGCTCCACGCTGAGCTTCATCGGCTATGGCCAGAACAGCGCCAGCCCCGGCGGCGACGTCCATGCACAGTACTACTCGATCCACAGCACGATCACCGGTCTCGACTACGTGATCGCGATCGGATCGACGAACGGCAACCAGCTCGTGCTGGGTGACTACAACTTCTACAACTGACCCCCCCGCAGGCGAAGGGGGCATTTGCGCTCCCTTCGCCCCGGCATGCCATTGGCTAAGCATAGCGCCTGCGGCACCCATTTCCGCGCCGGTCCTTACCGGTTCGCGCGAAGTCCGCGTGCGTCCCGGCCCCGTGCATCTGTATCGGTGACGGCAGCATAATAAGGGCAAGGTCGATCGAATATGGAGGCGATATCTTCGTATCGGATCGAAATCGAACCAGTCTGCCTTTGTAAAAGAGGGTGTTTCAAAGCCAGATTACGAGAAATTCCGCCGACCGTTCTTACCGGATTCTCGTCGGGCAGGCCGCTTCCGGTCTGCGTATCCAAGGGGCTGGCTACCATGCGATCATTATTTCTAGCTGCAGGCATTCTCGTTTCCAGCGCCCTCGTTTCGGGCTGCGCCGCCAAGGCCCCTCCGGCCAGTGCGATGCCGGTCCGCGAAGAAGGCTACGCGCTCGGCTCCGGGGACCGGCTGCGCATCACCGTCTATGGCGAAGACAAGCTGACCGGCGAATATCTGGTAGACGGCACCGGCTCGATCGCCTTCCCGCTGATCGGCGCGATCCGGGCGCGCGGCAGCACCATCACCCAGTTGAGCGAGAAGATCGCCGCCGCGCTGCGCCAGGGCTTCCTGGACGATCCCAGCATCTCGATCGAGGTGCTGAACTTCCGCCCGTTCTACATTCTGGGCGAAGTGAACCACGCCGGCGAGTTCCCTTACGTCGAAGGGCTGACCGTCTACAGCGCCGTCGCCAAGGCCGAAGGCTTCACGTATCGCGCCGAGACCAAGCGGGTGTTCATCCGCCACAAGGATGCCCCGGCCGAAGTGCTGTACCGGCTGGACGGCGCCACCCCGGTCCAGCCCGGCGACACCATCCGCATTCCCGAGCGCAGCTTCTAACCGATGCGGCACAACAGCACCTGCGTCCCCGCGCCGCCGGGCGCGCGCGGACGGACGGCCTCCCGCGCGCCCTGCGCCTCGCGCGCGCCCTGCGCCGCGCGCGCGATCGTGCAGGCCTCGCTGGGGATCGCCGCGCTGGGCGCAGGCACGCTGGGCGGGGCGTTCACCGCCCGCGCGCAGAGCCTGTCCCCGCCGGTCACCGAACCCGACGATGTGGCAGGGAACCGCAAGCTGCCGCGCTACCAGCCGATCGGCTATGACCTGCGCGGGTTCGATATCCTGCCTTCGGTCCGCTTCGGCGCGCGGGCGGACGACAACGTGTTCTTCACCCCCGATCACCGGGAGGCGGATGCCCAGCTCCAGGTCGAACCGCGGCTGCGGATCACCCGCAAGACCAAGCTCAGCGCGCTGGCGGTGGATGCCAGCCTGCGGCGCAGCATCTATGCCCGGCTGCACGATCAGGACACCACCGAATACGGCCTGCGCGCCGCGTTTCGCCGGGGCAATGACCAGGCCGCGCTGGCGGCCGAGGCGGGCTATCGCCGCGAAGTGATCCAGCGCGGCTCGGTCGAAAACGATCTGACCGCAGGGCCACCGCTGCTGCGGCGCGTGCTGGACGGAGCGCTGACCGGGCACAAGCGGTTCAACCGCTTCGCGCTGGACGCGCGCGCCGGGGTGACCTGGCTGCGCTATGAAAGCGTGGACGGCGCGACGAGCGACCAGCGGTTCCGCGACGGCGAGCGGTACGAAGGGCAACTCGTCGCCTCGTTCGACATCAGCGCCCGCACCTCGGTATTCGCCGCCGGGGCCTATCAGCGGTTCGATTATCGCCGCTCCCCCGCCATCGGTAACCGCGACGCCGATGACTGGAGCGGGCTGATCGGCGTGCGCTATGACCTCAGCCGGGCGCTGATCGCGCAAGTGGGGGCGGGGTATCGCACCCACCGCTTCGTCGATCCGCGCCAGCGCAGCATTTCCGGGCCCGCGATATCCGCGCAACTGCGCTATTACCCCACCCGCCTGCTGACCGTGCGCGGCAGTGTCGAGCAGACCGTCACCACCAGCCCTTACGACCTCGTCAGCGCCGTCACGGTCACGACCGGGCGGGCCGAGCTGGAATACGAGTACCGGCGCAATGTCTCGCTGCTGGCGGCAGGCGCGCTGACATTCGAGGATTACGGCCATGCCACCTATTCGGCGCGCACGCTGTCTCTATCGGCCGGCCCGGTGTGGCGGATCAACAACTGGCTGAGCGCGCAGGCGAGCGTATCGTACAGCCAAAGGTTCGCGCAAGGACGCGGGGCCCCGTTCGATCCCTACCGCCAGTTCGGCGGCATGATCAGCCTGACGGTGGCGCGCTGATGCGCCTGCTTTTCGCCCGGCCGCTTGGTGCGGAGGATGCGCGTGGGGCGGATGCCGGGGGTCCGCTTGGGAGCGTCTGGGGCGCAGCCTCGGCGACGTCAGCGCCGATTGCCGCCGTGATCGGCGGGGTGCCGCAGCAAGGGTGGGGATTGGGTGCTGAGCCAGACGCTGCTGCACCTGCGACGGAAATCGAAGCGCGATCGAGTGCCAGAAGTGCCCGTCCGCTCGGGCGGCGATCTGCATTCTTGGGTTTGGATGCTGACGATGCGCCCCCGCATCTCCCCTCCCCGCCGGGGAGGGGGCGGGGGTGGGGGAGCGATGCCGCAGGCAGCGCGTCGATGGAGGAGGGGGACACCCCCCTCCCGACCTCCCCCCTGGAGGGGGGAGGGGCAGGTGGTGCAATCATCCATAGTCGCGCGGCGGAGCCGGGGTTGGATGGCCTGCAAGGGGACGTGCGTTTCAGCGCTGCTGGACGTCGCTCGTCTCCCGCAGCCTTGCCGCTTGCAGGCGCTGGGGTGATCGGACGGTGGCCGCTGGTCGCCGTGTGTCTGGCGATCATCGCCGTGTTCGTGTTGCAGATGCATGGCCCGCACAGCGCGAGGCTAACGCATCGCCAGAGTCCGGCCGCTGCCGGCGCGCCGCTGCCGGGTGCTCGGGCGCAAACCCCGCTCGCAGCGCCGCCGGTAGAACCGCTGGTTTTCGCGCGGATCGATCGCGATAGCGCGCGGGCGATCAATGCGGCGATCGGGTTTCAGCCGCTCGGGCCCGATGCGCCGATCCCGTTTGTCGTGCCCCCGGCTTCGGCCGATTACGCGCGGGCGCTGGACTGTCTGGCCAGCGCCGTATGGTATGAAGCGGGCGACGATCGCGGCGGTCAGCAGGCGGTGGCGCAAGTGGTGCTGAACCGGCTGCGTCATCCGGCCTATCCGCATACGGTGTGCGGCGTCGTCTATCAGGGGGCGCAGCGCAGCACCGGGTGCCAGTTCACCTTCACCTGCGACGGCGCGCTGGCGCGGCGGCCCTCTGTCGCCGGGTGGCAACGCGCCCGCGAAACGGCGCGCGCGTTTCTGGCCGGGACGACCGATCCGCGCGTGGGCATGGCGACGCATTACCATACCGACTGGGTGCACCCTTATTGGAGCGCATCGCTCGACAAGATCGCCAAGGTCGGCACGCATCTGTTCTTTCGCTGGCACGGCGGCTGGGGCCGGCGCGCGGCCTTTGCCAGCGGCTATGCCGGCGGCGAACAGCGCGAGCCGCGGCTGGCGATGCTGTCCCCCGCCCATGCCGGGGGCGATACGCCGCGCCTCGCCTATGCGCTCGACGATCCGGCGGGGCTTGCCGCCGCGCGTCCGCCCGGCAGCGGGCTGGTGGACCGGGGCAGTGGCGATCACTTCATCCTCGTCGATGCCCAGGGCGATGGCGACGCGCTGGCGCTGCAGGGGCTGGGACAGTGTCGCGGGGCAAGCTATTGCAAGGTGGTCGGCTGGGACCGGCGGGCGCAGGGCTTCGGCTCGCCCGACAACCCGGTCGCCCGCACGGTCGCCTTTCTGTACGTGAGCGACCGGCGCACCGGGGTCGAAGTGGTGCTGTGGGATTGCGGGCGATACAACCGCCCGGTCGACAGCCAGTGCCTGAGCGAGGCCAACCGACGCTGGATCAGCTTTCAGGGCGATCTTTCGCGTGCCTCATGATCCATGGCCCCGCCACCGGCATCGCACCGCCCCGGCATCGTGGAGCATCCATGCACACGCCTGACCCCCGCCGTCCCGGCGCGGATCGGCCGCCGTTCGCCCTGCTGATCGCCGCGGGTGCCCTCGCGCTCGGCCTGCCGGTTGCGGCCGCACGGGCGGAAACGCTGGCCGATGCGATTGCCGCCGCTTATGAAAACAACCCCGGCGCGCAAGCCGCCCGGGCATCGACCCGCGCCGCGCAGGAACGGGTGGAGCAGAGCCGCGCCGCCTTTGGCCCGACGCTGACCGGGGATGCCGGCTATGTCTATTCCTGGCAGCGTTCGCGCTATCGCGGGGTGACCGTGCAGCAGGCCGGCAGCTTCACACCGCAAGCCTCGCTATCGGTGGACCAGCCGCTGTTCACTTTCGGCCGGCTCGCCAGCCAGCGCCGCTTCGCGCAGGCCGGCTACGGTGCCTCGATCGCGCAATTGCGGGCTACCGAGCAGGACCTGATGGCCAACGTCATCATCACCTATGCCGCCGTGCTGCGCGATATCAAGCTGGTGGGGATCGCGCAGGAGAACCTGTCGCTGCTGAACGAACAGCTTGACCAGACCAGCGCCCGCTACAGTTCGCGCTATGCCACCGAGACCGACCTGCAGCAAACCCGCAACCGCATTTTCAGCGGTCAGGCGCAGCTTGAACTGGCGCAAGGCAACCTGGAAGCGAGCCGCAACACCTTCCGCAACCTGACGGGCCATTATCCCGACGATCTGGCCCCGCTGCCGCAGCTTCCGCCGCTACCCGCCACCATCGCCGACGCGCAGAACATCGGCGCGCAATCGAGCCCCTTGGTCGAACAGGCGCGCTTCGAACTGGCCGCAGCCCGGGCCCGCATCGGCCAGGCCAAGGGCAACGCCCGGCCCTATGTCAGCGCTTCGGGCACGGTCGGCATGACCCGGCCCGACCTCCAGTTCGAAGACCTGCACCAGCTTTCCGCGCAGGCCCGCGTGGGCGTGACGGTGCCGTTCTTTTCGGCGGGGCTGCTCTCCGCCCGCATCCGCGAGGCGCAGCAGGACGCCGATGCAGCGAGCCAGCGGGCGGAACAGACATCGCGCGATGTGCGCGAGAATATCGCCAGTTTCTGGGACCAGCTCGCCGCCGCCCGCCGCGCCCTGCCCGCCTATGCCCGCGCGGTCGCCGCGGCGCAAAGCGCGCTGGACGGCGCGCGCGAACAGCAGTTGGCCGGCCAACTCACCTCGCTCGACGTGCTCGATACCGCGCGCGACCTGCTGGTATCGCGCCAGGCGCAGGCGCAGTCCGAAGCGCAACTGTTCGTGCAGCACGCCCTGCTGCTGGGCGCGATGGGCCAGCTTCGCGCCGATGCCTTCGCGCCCGGCACCCCGGCTTACGATCCCGCCGGCTATGGCCCCGGCCCGTTCACCGGCTTGCCGAGCGGGCCGCTGGTCCGGCTGATCGATGCGCCGTTCGTGGACCAGCGCTTCAAGGCCACCCCGCTGGCGATCGAGCACGACGACGAGGCGGGCCACGCCATGGCCCTGGTGCCTGCCCCGGCTGCGGTGCCACCAGGAGTGGCCGCGCCATGACCCCGGCGCAACCGTCCCGCCTGCTGGGCCATGTCGGCGCGATGCTGCAGGTGCTGCGGCCGGTGATGGGGCCGGTGCTGATCTTCAGCGCGGTGTTCAACGTGCTGCTGCTGTCCGGCTCGTTCTTCATGCTGCTGGTCTACGATGACGTGCTGGCCAGCCGCAGCCTGCCCACGCTGTTCGGGCTGCTGCTGATGGTGGCGGTGGCCTATCTGTTTCAGGGGCTGATCGACGTGATCCGCGCGCGGGTGCTGATGCACGCCGGGGCGCGGGCGGACCGGCTGTTTTCCGATCGCATGTTCGATGTGATCAGCCGGTACGAGCTGGACGCCGGGCCACTGCCTTCGGGCAGCGCGCCGGTGCGCGATCTCGACATGGTGCGCGCGTTCATTTCGGGGCAGGGCCCGCTGGCCCTGCTCGACCTGCCCTATGTCCTCCTGTTCCTGCTGATCCTGTTCGTGTTCCACTGGCTGCTGGGGCTGACGACGGTGGTGGGGGTGGCCGTGCTGGTGACGCTGATGCTGGCCGGGGACGTCCGCACGCGAGGGCCGACGGCCGACGTCGCCTCCGCCTCGGCCACACGGTTTGCCATGGCCGAGGATGTGCGCCGTAACGCCGAAGTGCTGCGGGTGCTGGGCATGGATGCCTGGCTGCGACGGAACTGGGACGCGGTGAGCGCCGGGATCATCGCCGCGCACGATCGGCTGTCGGGCGTGTCCAGCCGGATGCAGGTGATCAGCAAGGCGTTCCGCATGTTCCTGCAAAGCTTCGTGCTGGCGATGGGGGCATTCCTGGTCATTCGCGGCTATGCGACCGGCGGCGTCATCATCGCCGGATCGATCCTTTCGGCCCGCGCGCTGATGCCGGTCGAACAGACGATCGGCCAGTGGAAGGGGATGACCGAGGCGACGCAGGCTTGGCAACGGCTGAACGCCCTTCTCGCCGCCGTTCCCCGCCGCGAACCACCGCTGCCGCTGCCGCGCCCGGCGAAAAGCCTGGAGGTGCAGGGCGCGGTGTGCGGCCCGCCGGGGCGGCAACGGGTGACGCTGGCCAACGCCAGCTTCCGGCTGGAGGCGGGGCAGGCGGTGGCGGTGATCGGCCATAGCGGATCGGGCAAATCCACGCTGATGCGCGCGATCACCGGGGCATGGCCACTGCTGCGCGGCGCAGTGCGGCTGGACGGCGCGGCGCTCGATCAGTGGGACCCGGTGCAACTGGGCCGCGATATCGGCTATGTCCCGCAAGCGATCGAGATGTTCGATGGATCGATCGCGCAGAACATCGCCCGCTTCGATCCGCAGGCGGTGCCCGAAGCGGTGATCGCCGCCGCGCAGGCGGCAGACGTTCACGAGATGATCGTCGCCTTGCCCGGCGGCTATGACTACCGGCTGGGCGGACCCGGCGGCGGCGGGCTTTCGGCCGGACAGAAGCAACGGCTGGCGCTGGCCCGCGCGCTCTATGGCGATCCGTTCATGCTGGTGCTGGACGAACCCAATTCCAACCTCGATGCGGTGGGCGAGGCCGCGCTGGCCGAAGCGGTGCGCAAGGCCAAGGAGCGCGGGGCGGTGGTGGTGATCGTCGGCCACCGGCCATCGGTGTTCGCGCATGTCGAGCAGGTGATGGTCATGGCCGACGGCCAGATCCGCCAGATGGGCGAACGGGGCGAGATGCTGCAGCGCCTCAACTTCAAACCGGCGGCCTGATCCTTCCCGCCCGCCGCCGCAAAGGATAGCGCTATGCCGAGCCCGGCCCTCGTTTCCGCCGCCGCCCTGCCCGTCCCCGGGCATTCGGGCGAATACGTCCCCGAACAACGCCTGCAAAGCGAGGTGCGCAGCGGGTTGATCCTGTGCGGCGCGCTGGTGTTCGGCCTCGGCGGCATGGCGGCGGTGCTGCCCATGGCCGGGGCGGTGATCGCGCCGGGGCAGGTCGGCGTCGCCTCGTTCGTGCGGCAGATCGGCCATCCCACCGGCGGGGTCGTTTCCGATGTGCTGGTGCGCGATGGCGATCATGTCGGAAAGGGACAGCCGCTGCTGCGGCTTGACGCCACGGTCAGTCAGGCGGCTGCGACCTATACCGGCGAGAATGTCGACCAGTTGCTGGCCCGCGCCGCGCGGCTGACGGCGGAGCGGGACGGCGCAGCGGCGATCGCCTTTCCCGCCGAGCTGACCCGGCGCGCCGCCGATCCGGACATCGCCACGCTGATGGGGCAGGAACGGCGCACCTTCGCACTGCGCCGCGCCGCACGGCAGGCTGCCGCCGCGCAGCTTGACCAGCGGGTGACGCAGACCGCCGCCGATATGAGCGCGGCCCGCACCAAGGCCCGCAGCCTGGATGACCAGGCGGCGCTGATCAACGATGAGCTGGATGCCACGCGCAAGCTCTATGAACGGCGCTACACCACGCTCGATAGGCTGAACGCGCTCGAACGCACCGCCTCCAGCCTCGCCGCCGATGCGCGCGGGGCGCAGGAAAGCGCCGTCGCCTCCTCTGCCCGGATCGACGAACTGCGCGTGCAGCGCGGCGCGATCGGCGCGGATGCGCGGTCCAACGCCGCCGGCGAACTGATGGACGTGCTGGGCCGCATCGCCGAACTGCGCCGCGCGCAGGCAGCGGCGGATGACAGTTACGACAAGTCGGTGATCCGCGCCCCGCAGGCCGGGGTGGTCGACAAGCTGGCGTTCCGCACGGTGGGCGGGGTGCTGCCGCCGGGCCAGACGGTGCTGGAAATCGTGCCCGACGATGATCGCATGGTCGTGGAGGCGACGGTGGCACCGGTCGATGTCGATCAGGTGCACGAAGGCCAACCGGCGGTGATCCGCTTCAGCGCCTTTTCCACGCGGACAACGCCCGAACTGAACGGCCACGTCACTCACGTTTCCGCCGACCGGACCGACGACCGCAACGCCCAGGCCGCGTTCTATCGGGTAACGATCAGCCTCGATCGCGGCGAGATCGCGCGGCTAGGCGGGCTGCGGCTGCGGCCGGGCATGCCGGCCGAAACCTTTATCCAGACCGGCCAACGCTCGATGCTGAGCTACATCCTCAAGCCTCTGTCCGACCAGCTCGCGCGGGCATTCCGTGAGAATTGAGGGGGGCGATTCGTCAGTTCCCGAAAATGCAATCGTTAGCAGACGCGGCTGATCTGTCGTCGTGTCGATCGGCGCGGCCGCGTCGGCACCTGCTGGTGAGAAAAGCGATGAAAATGGCAGTTAATCCCGAAGCGACCCGCTCCATAATGAACGCAGTGCGGAGGCAGATTGTGCGCCAGCTACGACGGGTTGCGCGCTCACGGGCATCGCTAATACCAAGGCTCATTGATCCGAACTCATAGCCCTCTCCCCTTCAGGGGGGATGGTGCCGCTTCGCCCCCTCTTTACGCCGGCTAGGCGGACAACCCGCCAAGCCTGCGTATCTCCCTGAAGGGGAGAGAGGAACATGAGTCAAAGCTATTGAGACTTGACATTACACCAACTTGTATAAGTAATACCACCTAATTTACCGCCTTAATTCATCTTTTTCGGATCATTCTCCCGTGCTGCACTGCATCATCGGAATATTGACGCGCGATTTACTTCAATTACGATGCTGTCAACCAAAGGCGGTTACTCTTCGTGGTGGGGATATCCGTTTCCTTTCAGGGGGATGGTTAGATGGACCTGTGCGCTGACGACCAAGCTGGAGTGAACTTTCCTAATTTCGCGATGACCGGCGGGGGGCTGCCGATCCTGCCACTGGAAGGCGGCGGCGCGGGGGTGATGGCACCGCCCGACCGCGTTGCGCGTCGCCGTCGGCGGCGTCACCCGCGCAATCTGGCACGACGTCCCGTGCCCGCGCGCAGCGTGGCTGCCCCCGGTGCCGGCCCCGCGCCGGCCACAGCCTGGGTGCAGCCGCTGGGCGATCATGCCGGGGCAGAACGTCATGCGGAGACCGGGCATCACGCGGGCACGGGGTTGGGCCGCGCGTTCGATATGGCCGTGGCGCTGGCGGCTATCGTCCTGTTCCTGCCGTTGCTGCTGGCGATCGCGCTGGCGGTGCGGCTGTCCGGGCCGGGGCCGGTGCTGTTCGTGCAGCGGCGGATCGGGCTGGGCGGGACCAGCTTCCCCTGCCTCAAGTTCCGCACCATGGTCGCCAATTCGCAGGAGGTGCTGCACGATCTCCTCGCCACCTCGGCCGAAGCGCGCGGCGAATGGGCGCGCGACCAGAAGCTGCGCAACGATCCGCGCATTACCCGCATCGGCGCGGTGCTGCGCAAGAGCAGCCTCGATGAACTGCCGCAACTGTTCAACATCCTGGCCGGGCACATGAGCATCGTCGGCCCGCGCCCGATCGTGGAGGCCGAAGTGGTGCGCTATGGCGCGCGGTTCAGCGCCTATTGCTCGGTGCGGCCGGGGCTGACCGGGCTGTGGCAGGTCAGCGGCCGCAACGAGGTTTCCTACGAGGCGCGGGTGCGGCTCGATGCGTTCTACGCCTTGCGCAAATCGACGCTTTACGATGTCGCGATCTGCATGCGCACCGTCCCCGCAGTCCTCGCCTCGCGCGGCTGCTACTGAACCGGGGGCCCATTGCCCCAGCGCCGGCCGAACAGGCGGACATGTGGGTTGCGCTGCGGTGTCTCGACTTCGCTCGACACGAACGGGAGGGGCTGATTTCGCGGGACAACTGAAGGCGGGCCATCCGGCGCATCGGGCGCAAATCTACCCCGAACCGGACTTGCAGGGAGGGCGTCCACGCGGCGTCCGGCCGGATGGATCGCGCGTGCGTGATGCTTCGGGTCCCCTGTAGCCAGGGCGTGATCCGCTCGCCCTCCAGCGGATCACGCCCCGATGCGTTTTGGTACCTGATGATGGTGCCGAGCGGTGTTTGATCGCGCACGGTGCAGGTCCTCAACCGGCCGTCACACGCCCAACCACTCCAATCCACCAGGCAACTCGTCAGCGGAATAGTCGACCTGCAGCACCCTGCGACGCCTAGGATTTGTCGCCACAGCAGACGCATGCAGAATAGGCGTGGCGTAGGCCCAAACGTCACCTGCCTTAGCCAAGCAAGCAAATGCATTGCACTGCTCTAACACATCTGCGTATGCATCGACTTCCAGCTTCCCGGCAAGATGGGAGCCAAGTGCGATAAGCAGCGGCGCGTTCTGTGCAGGCACGTCATCGAGATGCACACGAAGTGTCACCATTCGGGCGAGAAGGTCATAGGGCGGCGCTACATGCTGAAGACCGCGCTTGATCGTCCAGGGGCCGAAGCCATCCACCGGTAGGCGCTGCTTCACGCAAATGGTTCGATCCTGATGCCACGCCAAGGCCCAGTTGGTAGTCGCTGTCTTGTCAAACAGGATCGCTCGGACTGGAGCACACTTCCGCCCCATCAAAGCTTCTGCGATGCTGCCGACGACGCCAGACGCACCCAAAACTGCCGACAGCGCTGAAACACCATGGATGCGGACACCCGCCTGATCGGACGGAAGTTTCGCAAGGGCAGCGCCGAGTTCATCAAGAACCTTCAATGCTCCTGCGGGAACGAACTGCGCCCCATCCCCCATCAGCGTCAGGTCTGATGCGCTTGGTGGTGAAGTCATCATGAAGGTGATTTAGACCCTCTGGCCGAGTTTAAGCAATGGCCAGTTCAGGCGGCGAACGGGATCAATGCCGGCGGAGGCGGACACATGAATTTGCCTCCGCCATGACGAGTACCATCCCGCCTCGTTGCATGGCGTGCTCCTCCATTCTTCAGGGGGAGGTCGGGAGAGGATGCAGACTTCAGGTTCGCGGGCCGGATAGACCGCCCCCGGTTTGCGCGCCTCGGGGCTACTCCCCTATGACCACGGTGCGGGTGGTGCGGTCGATGGTGAAGGCGGGCGGAGTGCCGGGCTCGCCGAGGCAGCGCAGGTAGTGTGATTCCGGTGCTTCCCATTCGGCCGCCGCGATCGGGTAGCCGTCGCGGGAGAGCCAGTGGACAGGTTCGTGGAAGCGGCTGTATGCGCCCGGCTGCGCGCTGCGGCGGGCGCTGAGGGCCTGGACGTAGGCTTCCAGATCGCGGTCGCGGCCGGTCCAGTCGATCCAGCCGATGGCGTTATCCTGGCAATAGGCGTTGTTGTTGCCCTGTTGCGAGCGGCCGAATTCGTCACCGGCGGTCAGCATGATCGTGCCGGTCGAGGCGAACAACGTGCCGAGCAGGGCGCGCAGATCGCGAGCCCTTGCGGCGATCACGGCGGGGTCGTCGCTCGGCCCTTCGACGCCGTTGTTCCAACTGAAATTTTCGCCATGCCCGTCACGGTTATGCTCGCCGTTGGCTTCATTGTGCCGCTCGGCATAAGCGACCGTATCGGCGAGGGTGAAGCCGTCATGCGCGGCGAGGAAGTTGACCGAGCGGCAATCGCCGTGGGGGAAATGGGGGCCGAACACATCGGTCGATCCGGCCAGCCGGGTGGCCAGCGCGCCGATCGTCGCCTCGCCGCGCCAGAAGCGGCGCACGTCATCGCGAAAGCGGTCGTTCCATTCGAGCCAGTGGCCGGGAAAGTTGCCGAGCTGATAGCCGCCGGGCCCGATGTCCCACGGCTCGGCGATGAACACGCGATTGGCCAGCAGCGGATCGGCGGCGATTTCGGCAAAGATCGGCGCGGCCGGATCGAAGCCCGGCCCGCGCGCGAGGACGGGGGCGAGATCGAAGCGGAAGCCGTCCACCCCGCAGGCGCTGACGAAGTGGCGCATCGTCGCCAGCGCCAGTTCGCGCACCCAGTCGACCGCGAAATCGAGTGTATTGCCGCAACCGGTATCGTTGATGAGGGTGCCGTCGGCGGCGCGGGCATAAGCCGCCGCGTCCAGCCCGCGCAGCGACAGCACGCCCCCTTCGCGATCGCTTTCGCCCGAATGGTTGAACACCATGTCGAGGAGGACGCCGATCCCTGCGGCATGGAGCGCGGCCACCGTATCGCGCAGTTCGGCCACGCCGCCGGGGCACAGGCCGGGATCGAGCGCCATCATCGCGACCGGGTTGTACCCCCAGGCGTTGACGAGGCCGAGCGGCGGCAAGTGGCGCTCGTCGAGCCAGGCGATCACCGGCATCAGTTCCACCGCCGTGACGTGCAGGGCCTTGAGACGGGCGATGACCGACGGGTGCGCCAGCGCCGCCACCGTGCCGCGCAAGGCCTGGGGAACATCGGGGTGGAGCATGGTGAAGCCGCGCACGTTGACTTCGTAGATCAGCCCGCCGGGCGTGAAACGCGGGGCTGCGGGCTTTACCACCGCGCGGGGCGCGGGGACGATGGCGGCGGGGACGATGGCGGCGGTATCGGCCCCGTATCGGGCAAGGCGCGGGTCCTGGACGAACCGGCGGTCCAGTTCGACGGCGTAGGGATCGACGAGCAGCTTGGCGGCATCGAACCACAGGCCGGCATCCGGGCTCCATTCACCATCGGCGCGAAACCCGTAAGCCTGTCCAGCCCGTTCGCCCGGCAGGCTCAGCGTCCAGCATTCCCCCTGCCGGATCATGGCGATACGCTGTTCCGCCCGCCTTTCCCCGAACAGGCACAGCCACAGCGCGCGGGCGGCGGGCGCGCGGACCGCAAAATGGGTGGCCCCCTGTTCGATCCAGGCGCCCAGCCGGGTCATCGCCCGCGCCGCATCATGGCACGAGCGAGCGGTACAGCTCGGCGTAGGCCTTGCCGCTGGCGGTCCACGAAAAGTCGCCGGCCATGGCGTTGCGCTGGATCGCGCGCCAGACCGGCGCTTGCGCGAACAGTTCCACCGTGCGCGACAGCCCGGCGGCGAAGCTGTCGTAATCGACGCCGTCGAACTGGATGCCGGTGGCGACGCCTGCGGCCAGCGCCGCCGGGTTCGCGTCGATCACGGTATCGGCCAGCCCCCCGGTTCGGGCGACGACCGGAACGCAGCCATAGGTCAGCCCGTAAAGCTGCGTGAGCCCGCAAGGTTCGAAGCGTGACGGCACCAGAATGGCATCGCCGCCGCCCTGCATGCGGTGCGACAGGCCTTCATCATAGCCGAGCCGGACCGCCACCTTGCCCGGATGGCGGGCCGCGGCGCGCAGCAGTTCGCGCTCTATCTGCGCATCGCCCGAGCCGAGCAGCGCCAGCCGCCCGCCGATGCCGACGAGGTGGTCCAGCACTTCGAGCAGGACATCCATGCCCTTCTGCCAGGTCAACCGGGTGATGACGACGAACAGCGGTCCATCGCCGCTATCGAGGCCGAATTCCGCTTCGAGCGCGCGCTTGTTGAGGCTGCGCTTTTCAAGGGTGCGGCGGGTGAAGCGCGCGGCCAGGGCGGGATCGCGCGACGGGTCCCACAAGGCGGTGTCGATGCCGTTGAGTATGCCGGAGACGGCATTGCCGCGCGCCGCGATCAGACCTTCGAGCCCCATCCCGAACCGGGCGGAGCGGATTTCGCGGGCGTAAGTCGGGCTGACGGTGGTGACGCGGCTGGCGGTGGCGATCCCGGCCTTCAGCAGGCCGACCCCGCCGTGGTATTCGACGCCATCGAGGCTCCACGCCTGCGACGGCAGTTCCAGCCGGGCGAACACCTCGCCACCGGCGCGGCCCTGGAACGCCATGTTGTGGATGGTCATCACGCTGGGCAGCGGGGCTTCCCCGAACGGCGCGTAATGGAGGTAGGCGCAGGCCATTGCCGCCTGCCAGTCGTGCGCGTGGACCAGATCGAAGCCCTGCGGCTTGCCCCCTGATCGCACGCAGCCCCCGGCGATGTCCGCCGCCGCGCGCCCGAGCGCCGCGAAGCGGTGCCAGTTATCGGCCCAGTCGTTCCCGGCGAGATCGCCATAAGGGCTGCCGTCACGCGCGAACAGCGCGGGGACATCGAGGACGAGCAGCGGATGATCGCCCAGCTTTCCCGCCAGCAGCCGCGCCGGGGTGCCGAGCAGCGCATCCCAGGTGTGGACCGCGCGCGGCTTGCCCCTGCTCCCGGCAATGGCGGCCAGCACCGCCGGATAGCCGGGCAGCAGCGTGGTCATCGCCACGCCGTGCGGCGCGACCGCCGCCGGCAGCGCGCCCGCGACATCGGCCAGCCCGCCGGTCTTGACCAGCGGCACCGCTTCGGAGGTGACGGACAGAACCCGGATCGTCATGTCACGAGCGTGGCCCGACGGCGATCACAGTTCAAGCCGCTCGATCATCGCCTTGGTGATGAGGCACACCCCGGTTTCGGTCCTGCGGAAGCGCTGGCCATCGAGGATCGGGTCTTCGCCGACCACCAGCCCTTCGGGAATGCGCACGCCCGAATCGATGATGACCCGGCTGAGCCGGGCGTGCCGGCCGATGTTGCAATAGGGCAGGATCACCGCTTCATCGGCGCAGGACCAGCTTCCCATCTTGACCCCGGTGAACAGCAGCGAGCGGCGGGCATAGGCCCCCGAGACGATGCAATCCTGGCTGATGAGCGAGGAGATCGCGTGCCCGCGCCGGCCTTCCTCGTCATGGACGAACTTCGCCGGGGCGGCCACCCGGCTATCGGTCCAGATCGGCCATTCGCGATCGTACATGTCGAGCTTGGGGACGGTATCGGTCAGATCGAGGTTGGCCTCGAAATAGGCATCGAGCGTGCCGACATCGCGCCAGTATTCCTCGATCTCTTCTGCCGCGCGGATGCAACTGGCGGTGAACCGGTGGGCCTGCGCCTTGCCGTGCTTGACGATGTAAGGGATGAGATCGCCGCCGAAATCGCGCCCGGAACCGGGGTCAGCAGCATCGCGCCGCAACTGTTCGAACAGGAAGCTGGTGTCGAACACATAGATGCCCATGGATGCCAGCGCATTGTCCGGATCGCCGGGAATGCCGGGCGGATCGGCCGGCTTTTCGATGAACGCGGTGATGCGATCCCGGGCATCGACATGCATGACGCCAAAGCCGCTCGCTTCCTCGCGCGGGACGACGAGGCAGCCCACGGTCACGTCCGCGCCCGAGTTGACGTGCTGCTGCAGCATCAGCTCGTAATCCATCTTGTAGATGTGATCGCCCGCCAGGATCACCATGTAGCGCGGGGCGTGCGCTTCGATGATGTCGATGTTCTGGTACACCGCGTCGGCGGTCCCTTCGTACCACAGCATTTCGGAGATGCGCTGGCTGGCGGGGAGGATATCGAAGCTTTCGTTGCGTTCGGGGCGCATGAAGTTCCACGCCCGGTTCATGTGCCGGATCAGGCTATGCGCCTTGTACTGGGTGGCGACGCCGATGCGGCGGATGCCCGAATTGATCGCGTTCGACAGCGCGAAATCGACGATCCGGCTCATCCCGCCGAAATAGACCGCCGGCTTGGCGCGATTGTCGGTCAGTTCCTTGAGCCGGCTGCCGCGTCCGCCGGCCAGCACATAGGCCATGGCGTCGCGTGCCAGCGGCTGTCCCGTCTGCGTCCTCATCCCAGCCACTCCCTTATTCCCCTGCGAATTCCAGCATGATCGTCGCCAGCGGCGGCAGCGTTGCCATGGCGGTCCCGCCGCTGGTCTTGACCTGACCCAAATTGCCCTTGCCGGTACCGCCATAGTGCAGGGAATCGCTGTTGAGGATTTCGTTCCACTTGCCGTCGTGCGGCAGCGGCAGCGGGTATCCCGACAGCATCGCAGGGGTCATGTTGGAGATCACCGCCACCGGATTGACGCCCGGTGCCGTGCGCAGCCACGCGAAGACGGAATTGGCGCTGTCATCCACCACCAGCCAGCGGAAGCCATCGGCATCGCAATCCCCGGCATGGAGCGCCCGCTTGGCGCGGTAGATGCGATTGAGATCGCGGACGAGATTGCGCACGCCTTCGTGCGAGGGTTCGGCGCGCAGGGCCCAGTCGAGCGCGCGTTCCTCGCTCCATTCGCGGCGCTGGGCGAATTCCTGGCCCATGAACAGCAGCTTCTTGCCGGGATAGCCCCACATCAGCGCGTAATAGGCGCGCAGGTTGGCGAACTGCTGCCATTCATCGCCGCTCATCTTGCCGAGCAGCGACCCCTTGCCGTGGACGACCTCGTCATGGCTGAGCGGCAGGACGAAATTCTCGCTGAAGGCGTACATCAGCCCGAAGGTCATATCGTCATGATGATAGCGCCGGTGCACCGGATCGCGCGCCATGTAGCGCAGCGTATCGTTCATGAAGCCCATGTTCCACTTGAACCCGAACCCCAGCGCCGTGGCGCGGGTTCCCGGCGCGGCATCGAGCGCGGGCTGCGTGACGCCGGGCCAGGTGGTCGATTCCTCGGCGAAGGTGATGAAACCGGGGTGCGCCGCGCCCAGCGCCTTGTTGGTTTCGCGCAGGAATTCGACCGCTTCCCAGTTCTCGCGGCCGCCTTCGTCGTTAGCGATCCATTCGCCTTCCTGGCGCGAATAGTCCCGGTGAAGCATCGAGGCCACCGCATCCACCCGCAAGCCATCGACATGATAGCGTTCGGCCCAGAACAGCGCGTTGTTGATGAGGAAGCTTTGCACCTCGCGCCGGCCGAAGTTGTAGATCAGGGTGTTCCAGTCCGGGTGGAAGCCCTGCCTGGGGTCCTCATGCTCGTACAGCGAAGTCCCGTCGAAGCGGACGAGGCCGTGCTGATCGGTGGGGAAGTGGGCGGGCACCCAATCGAGGATGACCCCGATCCCGGCGCGGTGTGCGCCGTCGATGAAGCGGGCCAGCCCGGCAGGCTCCCCGAACCGGGCGCTGGGGGCATAGAGCCCGGTGCTCTGATAGCCCCACGACGGATCGTAAGGATGCTCCATCACCGGCATGAATTCGATATGGGTGAACCCCATCTCGACCACATAGGGGATCAACTGATCGGCGAGATCGTCCCAGTTGAGGAACCAGTTGAACCGGTCGCGCTGCCACGATCCGGCGTGGACTTCATAGATCGAGACCGGCACCTTGCGCGCATCGACCGAGGCCCAGTGCGCCCGGTGTGCCTCATCGCCCCAGTCCAGCTTGGCCGGACGCGCCGTCATCGAAGCGTTGTGCGGGCGGATTTCCGACATGAACGCGAAAGGGTCCGCCTTGAGCGGCTGGGCGACGCCATCGGCACCGACGATGTAATACTTGTAGGCGCGGTAATCGCCGATGTCGGGGATGAAGATTTCCCACACGCCGATGTCGGCGCGCTTGCGCATGACGTGGCGGCCGGGCTGCCAGTCGTTGAAATCGCCGACCACGCTGACCCGCTGCGCATTGGGGGCCCAGACCGCGAAATGGACGCCGCTGGCCCCTTCGTGGCGGATCAGATGCGCGCCCAGCTTGTCGAACAGGCGCATGTGCGCGCCTTGGGCGATCAGCAGATCGTCCACCGGCCCCAGCACCGGCCCGAAGCTGTAAGGATCGGTGACCACCCAATCGTGCCCGCCCGCCGAACAGCGGTAACGGATCGGCTGGGGGTCGCCGGTCAGGCTGCCTTCGAACAGGAAGCGGTCATCGACCTTGGTCAGCACCCCCAGCGGGCGGCCATCGAGGCTGAGCGCCTCTACGCTGTCGGCACTCGGCAGGATCGCCCGCGCCAGCACGCCGTCCGGCCCGGAGTGGGCACCCAGCAAGGAGAACGGATCGGCGTGAACTCCCAGCAAGAGCGCGTCGATGGCACTTTCAGGTGGTTTCACAGAACTTTCCAGATGTCCTTGGCATATTCGGCAATCGTCCGGTCGGACGAGAACCAGCCGACGCGGGCGATGTTGCGGATGGCGGCGGTGCGCCAGCCGGCGGGGTCTTCCCAGCGCGCATCGACGGAGCGCTGGGCGGCGGCGTAGCTATCGAAATCGGCGGCGCACATGAACCAGTCATTGTCGTAGATGCCGCCGATCAACCCGGCATAGCGCCCCGGATCATCGGGCGAGAACACGCCCGAGGCAATGGCGGACAGCGCCTGCGACAGTTCGCGCGATCCTTCGATCACTTCGCGCGGATTATAACCATCGGCGCGCTTGGCGGCGACTTCCTCGGCGGTGAGGCCGAAGATGATGATGTTCTCATCGCCGACATGGTCCTTGATCTCGACGTTGGCACCATCGAGCGTGCCGATGGTGAGCGCGCCGTTCAGCGCGAACTTCATGTTGCCGGTGCCCGAAGCCTCCATCCCGGCGGTGGAAATCTGCTCCGACAGGTCAGCCGCCGGAATGATCCGTTCGGCGAGGCTGACGTTGTAATTCGGCACGAACACCACCTTGAGCAGCCCGCCGACCGACGGATCGGCGTTCACCCTTCGGGCGATGTCGTTGGCCAGTTTGATGACCAGCTTGGCGTTGTGATAGCTCGGCGCGGCCTTGCCGCCGAAAATCTTGACCCGCGGCACCCAGTCCCGTTCGGGGTGGCTGCGGATCTGATCGTAGAGCGCCACCGTCTCGATCAGGTTGAGCAACTGGCGCTTGTATTCGTGGATGCGCTTGATCTGGACATCGAACAGGGCATCGGGATCGAGCCGGATGCCCATGGTCTTCTTGATATGCTCTGCCAGGGCGACCTTGTTGGACCGCTTGACCTCGGCGATCCGCTCACCCAGCGCCGAATCTTCGGCCAGCGCGGCGAGATCCACCAGCTTTTCCGCGTCGTCGAGGAAATCGTGGCCGATCGCGTCCCTGATAACCTTGGTCAGCCCCGGATTGCACTGCTGCAACCAGCGGCGCGGCGTGACGCCGTTGGTCTTGTTGTTGATGCGGGTGGGATAGAGCGCATGGAGATCGGCGAAGACCGTCTCCTTCATCAGTTCCGTATGCAGCGCGGCCACGCCGTTGATCGAATGCGCACCGACAAAGGCCAGGTTGGCCATGCGCACCCGCCGTTCGCCGCTTTCCTCGATCAGGCTGATCGCGGCGATCTGTTCATCGCTGCAGCCGGCCTTGCGCGCTTCGCGCAGGATGCGGCTGTTGATCGCGTAGATGATCTGCATGTGGCGCGGCAGCAACCGCTCGAACAGCGGCAGCGGCCAGGTTTCCAGCGCTTCGGGCAGCAGGGTGTGATTGGTGTAGGAGATGGTCTTCTTGCACACCTCCCAGGCTTCGTTGAATTCGAGCCCGTGCTGATCGACCATCAGCCGCATCAGTTCCGCCACCGCCACTGACGGGTGCGTATCGTTGAGCTGGATCGCCGCCTTTTCAGGCAGCGTGCGGATATCGCCTTCGTACTGGACGTGGCGGCGCACGATGTCCTGGATCGATGCGGCGGTGAAGAAGAATTCCTGCCGCAGCCGCAGTTCCTGCCCGGCCGGGCTGCTGTCGGCCGGATAGAGGACCCGCACCAGGCTTTCGGCGCGAACCTGTTCGGCCAGCGCGCCGAAGTGATCGCCCGCATTGAAAGCATCGAGCTTGAGCGGATCGAGCGGGCTGGCCGTCCACAGCCGCAGCGTGTTGACCCGCTTGCCGCGCCAGCCGACCACCGGCGTATCGACCGCCGTCGCCTCGACGAATTCGGCGGGGTGCCAGACGACATGATCGCCATCCGCCGCCACTTCGCCGCCGAAGCCGATGCGATAGGAGCTTTCGAGCCGTTCGAATTCCCAGGGGTTGCCGTGGGCCAGCCAGGTTTCGGGCAGTTCGACCTGCCAGCCTTCATCGATCCGCTGGCGGAACATGCCGTTCACGTAGCGGATGCCGTAACCGTAGGCCGGGATATCGAGCGTGGCGAGGCTTTCCATGAAGCACGCCGCCAGCCGCCCGAGGCCGCCGTTGCCCAGCGCCGCATCGGGCTCCAGCTCCTCAAGCTGCGCAAGGTCGAGCCCGTGCGCGCTCAGCGCCGCTTCGAATTCGCGGGTCATGCCCATGTTCGACAGCGCATCGCGCAGGAGCCTGCCGATCAGGAACTCCATCGAGAGATAATAGACCCGCTTGCCGCCTTCGTCATAAGTGCGGCGAGTGGAGGCGAACCAGGCATCGATGATGGAATCGCGCAAGGCCAGGATCGAGGCGGTATACCAGTCATGCTGGCGGGCGGCGCGTTCGTCCTTGCCGACGCGGTGGCGCAACACCTTGACGATATGCGCATCCATTTCCGACGCAGTTTCCCCGCCGATATCGGGAAGAGGTTCTGAAGCCACGGCCGCACTCCTGCTGGGCCCGCGCAGCCACCCCGTTGAAAGGGGCCATCGCGATGCCGGTCATCGCCAAAAGGGGGCGACACCCCCGCTCCTTTCCATCCTTCTCCCACGCCATGGCTACCACAGGCGCGCCCTGCGGCAAGGTGGATTTGTGCACTGCCGCAATATTTTGGCGCGAACAGAAAGGTCGATGCTGGGAAGCATTGGCCGTCGAAGCGCGCGGCTTTCCGGCCGGCGATTGGACAGAGAAGACCGACGCTTGCCTTTTGGGCGTCATTGACGTACAATGCGCAGATGACGACACGTACGATCACGGTGGCCGAGACGCACGCGTTTGCGCGATCGGCTGAACGGATCTGGAGCGAAAGCGAGCGCGCCGAACTGGTCGATCATGTGGCACACCATCCGGAGGCGGGCGACGTGATCCCCGGTACGGGCCTACCGGATGCACACATCGTGATTGAAAGGAGGGAGCAGGTGTGATTCCGTGTGGTTGA
>NZ_BMZA01000009.1 GCF_014652555.1 Novosphingobium colocasiae | reverse complement strand
CCCTGCACCGACAGCTTCGACGTCGCCGACATCCCTCTCCTCGAAGCCTATTGCGCCAGGCTCGAGGGCAAAACCGCGCGCCAGAAAAATCCCCATCCAAAAGGCTCGCTCGCCTATGCCGCATGGGTCTGCGCCCGCCTCGGCGGATGGACCGGATACTACGGAAAACCCGGCCCCGTCGTCATGCTCCAAGGCTGGCTCGAAATCCAAGCCGCCAAACGCGCCGCTCAAACACTACAATGCCAACTCAATGTGTGAATCCGGTAGCCTGAAGGGGAGAGGGCTATGAGTTCGGATCAACAGGCTTTGGCATAAGTTGACGATTCGTTCAGGTGGGGCTGACGTGTCCGGTAGCTCCGAAATGGTGTCAAAATTCCGGGTTTACAAACCATTGCCGTAGAAAATGTATCACTGCCGCCTTGATCTGATGCGCGGTGAAACATTATTAACGCCGTCTGATGGATCGCACGCAAACTGTGGCGGAATTCCGATGGTCGTGTACCCGTGACTAAGGAACGCCTTCCGGCCGAGAATGTCGGCAGGGCCGCGCAGTTGCAACGGGCCTTTGCCCGGCTCACGCCCAAGCAGCACGAAGTTCTGCGGTTCGTTTCCGAAAACCGGACCAGCAAGGAAATCGCCTGGGAACTGGGCATTTCCGAAAGCGCCGTGAACCAGCGGATCGAATCGATCCGCGCGCGCGCCGGATCGCCGCCCCGGGCCGAACTGGCGCGGGTCTATCGCCAGTATCAGGCAGAGATCGATGCAGCCTGTAATTCCCTAACAGCTAACAATCTTCAGCTACCCGACGCGGCCGGATTCGATGATCGATCGGCTCAGGATGATCCGGCAGAAAGTTTCGCCCTTGCCGATGCCGCCTTGGCCGAACCCTATGCGATCCGGCTCAAGGCACCATGGCAGGAGGCGGACTTCGAACGGATCGTCCCGGAGGTGCTCGACGGGAAACATGCGGGGCTGAATCGAACGGCTGCAATCATTGCGATATCCGGGGGGATGCTGGTTATCGCGATGATCGGGTTGAGCGTGGTCCAGGCCTTGAACGGTCTCATGTGATGAACATGCCGGTTTCCCTTCCTCCCAACGCACACAGGAGCGCCGCTCAGAACGGGCCGGCGGCGCGAACGGAGGGTCCCTATGACATTGAATATCGCTGCTGCTGCTGCCCGGATCGGACGCCATCTGCCCGAAGCAGAACTCTCGCTCGACAATGCGCTGCTGGCTTCGGCCAGGCTGATGGAATCGATGCTCCTCGCCCGGCAGGCCGATGGGGTCGAAGTCTTCACCGGGCAGTCGGCACTGGTCCGGCTGGCCAAGACGCAGCGCACGCTGCTGACCAGCCAGCACGACATGATGCGCGTGCACCAGGAACTGCTGTCGATTGGGCACGAGGTGAAAGCCACGGCCGACGAGCCGGGCAGATGCCCCTCAGGCCAGTTGCAGGACGTCGAACTCGATCGCCTGAGCGCCTGAACATCGGCCCGGGACCCGCATCGGGTCAGGCATGCCTGCATGCTTGACCAGATCTGGGTATCCCGGGCCTCGTTCCAGTACGGGCTTTGTGTGGCGCTCTTCGTGGTGGCGCTGATCAAGGGCGCGATGCCGGAGAAACTGCTGTCGGGTGCGCTTGTCGGCGCCATCGTGGCGGATCTGCTGTACCACGCCGTGATCGGCAGCACGTCCTACGCCAATCTGGAACTTGGGCATGCGACACAGGATATCGTTCTTTTTGCCATCTCCTGGGCAATCGCCTTGCGCGCCAACCGGGTCTACCCGCTTTGGATAGCGGGCGCGCAACTGATCAGCGTTACAAGCCACGTCTACCGGGCCGCTTTCGAGCATATTCATCCGGTGGTCTACGCGGTGATGATGCGCCTGCCGTTCTACGTGAACGTTCTCGCGCTGCTGCTGGGGTTGACGGCGCATATCAGGCGGACGGCACGTATCGGCAAATACCCCTCGTGGCGCGGATACTCGGACCGGTTCTGGGCCCCGCCGCCGAGGCCGAGGCCGAGCGGCTGATCGGTCATTTCGGAACACTCGCGCGCCTCCATGCGGCGTCCACACAGGCGATAGTCGAGGCTTCCAGCGATGGGGAGGCGGTGGCCGAAGCGCTCGATGCTGCCCGATCGTTCACCGTTGCGGCCGCCCGCGAGCGGCTGGTCGGCCAGGCGGTCGACCCCGATAGCGCGCAATTTCGCGACTATCTGATCAGCACTATCGGCATGCGTGCCGAAGAAGTCGTGCACATGGTCTATTCCGACGAACGTGGGCTGTTCCTGGGCGATGACCTCACCAATTCCGGTTGCGCCGCGTCCTCGATGATCCCGTTGCGCTTGCTGGTGCGGCGGGCGCTCGACCTCAACGCGCGCCGGGTGGTGCTGGCGCACAATCATCCATCCGGGCTGGCGACGCCCAGCAAGGCCGACATCGCCGCGACATCGCGCGCAAACGCCGTCCTGCGTGCGCTTGAAGTCCGCCTTGTCGATCATCTGATCGTAGCCGGCGGGCAAGTGTGCAGCATGCGGGCGCTGCGCTTGCTGTAACGGCGCTTGCCGATCGCCGCGCCGGCGTGGCATGGGATCGCATGACCGTCGCCGCCGCCTCGTTCGACCTTGCCCGCTACCTCGCCCGCATCGGGCTCGATGCCCCGCCGCCGCTGACCGCTGCCGGGCTGAGCCTGCTGCAGGCCGCGCACCGTCTCGCCATCGGGTTCGAAAACCTCGATATCCCGCTAGGGCGCGGTATAGTGATCGACAGCGCCGCCGTGTTCGACAAATTGGTCGCGCGCGGGCGGGGTGGGTACTGTTTCGAGCATAACCGCTTGCTGCGCGATGCGCTGGCAGCGCTCGGCTTCGCCTGCCGCCCGTTGCTGGCGCGCGTCTATTTCGGCGTCGGCCCCGGCATCGTCACACCGCGCACGCATATCTGCCTGGCGGTGGAGATCGACGGCGCACTGTGGCTCGCTGATGCGGGGTTCGGCGGCTCCAACCTGCCGCCGCTGCCGATCGTCGATGGCGCGACGGCGCAGACCAGCGACGGGGCCGGCCACCGCTTGCGCTGCATCGGCGAGCAGGGCGCGCTGCGGGGGCAGTGGCTGCTGGAACGCGCCGGTTCGCACCACGCCACCGATGGCCGCGCCGCTCCGCATGGGGAGTGGCAGGCGCAATATGCCTTCGACATGGGCGCGGTGGCCGAGGATGATCTGGAGCAGGCCAACCACTGGACCTCCACCCGCCCCGGCACCCGTTTCACCACCTTGTGCGTGGCCAGCATCCCGCAGCCGCAAGGGTTCGCTTCGATGGTGGACCGGTATCTGACGGTGCATGGGCCGGAGGGGACGCAGCAGCGCGAGATTGCCGATGCGGCAGACTATGCGCGGACGCTGCGCGAGGTTTTTCGGATCGCGCTGGCGGAAGTGGAGGCGGCGCGGCTGCCGATCTTCGCCGTTTAGACGGCGTGGGCGAATTCAACTATGCGATGCGGATCCGGTACTGATAGCTTGTGGATCGAATGCGGCCTTTCCGGAGACGCCGACATTGCGGATGATCCCTTTGACTTCACTGCGGCCTGGCGACAAACTGGATGGCAGGTGTAGCCTTTTCAGTAAGACAAAATGACGACCGCAGACTGGGCATTGCTCATCAGTCTTTTCTCGCTGCTAATCGCTATGGCGAGTTTCATTTGGAATGTCTGGCAAAAGTTCATCTTTCCAAAGCCGCGTGTGAGAGTGACCTTTATGCTCATGCGCATCGTCGGCAGCGATCCGCCGCATAGGTTATTGACGCTCAATTTCACTAACTTTGGTCCGGGTGAAATCGTAATCGACTGCGCTGTCGCGCGCCCCAGAACGCCTTGGTACAAGCGCAGAACCCGCCTTGGGCTCCTCAATCCAATTGCGAATTTAGCGCAGCCAGACGAGCCAACGGGGCCTTATGCAGGCGGCTTGCCAAAGAAGTTGGCTGTAGGCGAAGAGCACATACTGTACTTCCCCTATGTGGCCGAAATGTTCATGAGGGAACCATTGGCTTGTATAGGTGTCCACGATAGTTTTCGACGTACCCACTGGGCCCCTCGCGGCGACTTTCGCAAGGTGGTCGAGCAACACAGGAAAGATTTCCCAATACTAAACGATAACGGTGCGCCGACGTGAGGGCATTAGCCATGGCCCGTCTGACACTTGTCCGCATCCCCCAACTACCCGCCGTTCACAGTTCCCGCTGTCTCCCCCAAAAACGGCCGATCGTTGAGATCGAAATATGTCCTCCCCGCCTAAACTTCGCGCAGGCGCGGCATCAGTTCCACGAAATTGCAGGGCCGGTTGCGGCTGTCGAGCTGTTCGGCAAGGATGCCGTCCCAGCCGTCCTTCACCGCGCCGTTGGAGCCGGGCAGGGCGAACACGTAAGTCCCCCGCGCGACGATGGCGCAGGCGCGCGACTGGACGGTGGATGTGCCGATTGTCTTGTAGCTCAGCCAGCGGAACAGTTCTCCGAAGCCGGGAATGTCGCGGCGACCGGGAATACGCTCCAGCGCTTCCGGGGTGACGTCGCGGCCGGTAAGGCCGGTGCCGCCGGTCGAAACGATCGCATCCACCTCCGGATCGTCGATCCAGGCGTTGAAGCGATCTGCAACCAGAGCCGCATCATCGCGCTCGATCGCGCGGTGCGCCAGCGTGTGTCCGGCATCGGTGATGCGTTGCGCCAGGATATCGCCCGAGGTGTCCGTCTCGGGGGTGCGCGTATCGGAAACCGTCAGCAGCGCGATCCGGATCGGCTTGAACGTGCGCTCGGCGTCAATGGCCACGCAGGATCGCTCCGTTCGCGGTCAGCCGCACGCCCTGTGATCCGGTAAGCCCGGGGAAGGTAGGCCACATGCCTTGCGCCAGCGCCATCCGGCTTTCCGACGGGCCACCGGCCTGACGCTCATACATCCAGTAATTGCGCATGACGATGTTCACGTAGCCGCGTGTTTCCCAATAGGGCAGCGATTCCATCCACAGCAGCGGATCGCCTTGGTCCTTCACTTCGCTGTTCCAGCGGGTGACGGGCAGAATGCCGGCGTTGTACGCGGCCATCACCTTGGGCAGCAGTCCTTGCGTACCCGGCTGCGATTGCAGCATCTGGAGATGGCGCTGGCCGAACGCCAGGTTGACTTCGGGCTTGTTGAGGTCAGTTGCCGAACCCGCCACGCCGATGTTGCCGGCGTGATCGCGCGCGGCGGCGGGCATGATCTGCATCAGCCCGCGGGCACCGGCGGGGCTGACGACATCGGCGCGAAACACCGATTCCTGCAGCGCGTGCGCATAGACAAGCGCCGGATCGACCGTCCATCCGCCCAGCGGCGTCCACTTGGGGGTGGGGAACCGCGTTGCCGGCTCGGGTCGTCCGCCCGGCGGGGCGTTATAGGCCATCCAGAGCTGGGTTGAAGGCAGCCCGAGATCGCGCGCCAGCCGGGTCAGCGGCGCGTACTGGGTACCATCACCGATCCGCGCCTGATGGCGCAGCACTTCGTCGGCCAGCCCATCCTCGCCGATCTCGGCCAGTTCGACGGCGGTGCGGACATTGGCGTTCGTGCGCAACTGCTGCCAGTCGGTCTGCGTGAAATCGGCCGCCGCGTGCTGTTCGGGCAGGCGCAGGCCAAGCTGTTCGCTGGCCAGCATGCCGTAGAGCGTCTCGTTACGGGCGGCGGCAAGCCGCAGCGCATCGGCGGCATCCTGCGGCTTGCGCGCCCGCACCAGCGCGCGGCTGCGCCAATAGTACGAAGCGCTGGTCAGCTCATCGTTTTCCGACGCCGTAGCGACCCGCGCGAAGGCATCGGCGGCACCATCGTAATCGCCCAGCCGCCATGCGGCGAGCCCGGCGGTCCACCACGCTTCACCCACCCAAGGGCCGGCACCCATCGCCGCGCGCTGCGCCATTTCGTAGGCCGGCGCGTCCTGGTTCTCGATGTAGAAGCTCCAGGCGACCTTTTGCCGCCATTCGGCCCGCGCCGATGGGCTCAGCGTCGCGTCGATGCCGTCCAGCAGCACCCGCGCGCCCACCGGATCGTCGTTCTTGATCTTGTCGAGGATGCCGGCTGAGATCGCCCCCGGCATCGTCCCGTCAGCGATCGAGGCAGGGCGCACGCGCTTGGGCATGGAGGGCAGGCGGGCAAAGGTTTGTTCGGCGGGCAAGGCCGGGACCGTTTCCGCGCCGCGCTTGAGCGCCAGCCGGGTGATCTGGTCCGCGCCGGGCAGGTCCGTGCCTTGGGTCAGCCAGGCCTGAAGATCGGCCAGCTCAACCTTGGGAGAGCCGGATGCGAGGTAGTATTCGGCGCGCGCCTGCTGGTGCAGCGGGCCGTCCGGGCGCGTTGCCAGCAGCGACTGGACCTGAGACCAGTCCTTGGCATCGATAGCGGCGAACACCTGCTTGTAATAGGCCCGGTCATCCTGGCTGAGCAGCGAGGGCACGGCCGTGCTGTCAGCCCGGGTGCGGAAGTAATCGACCGCAGCGCTGTTCGCCAGCGCCGGGGCGGCGTGCAGCACCGCGCACGCCAGTGCGCCAAGCGCGGCGGTGCGGCGGGCGGTCTGCTTCATCATGCGGCGCGCCGGCAAGTTGCGCACCCGTTCAATTCCCGTCAAGGTTAACCCCCAGTACCGGTTTCGCGTTCACTGGCCCTGCTAATGGCCGGGAACGCTGCCGCACGATCCTTGCGGAATCATGCAGCCGTCCACTCAAGCCAGGTCCGCCACAGGGCCGCCTTGCCGCCGGGTCTTTGCAGCAGCGCGGTCAGGCCCCATGAAGCCAGCAGTGGTATCGTCGTACCCTCATGGTTAAGTTCTCGTAAAACGGCAGTGCGTTGCGGCAGTTCGTGGCCGATAAGCGGCAGGATGTGTCCGCCAAGGACCATTATGCGCCGTGGTGCCGCCAGCGCCAGATGATGCAGCGTCACCTGGCCAAGGCCCTGAGCCATCAGCGCTTGCCAATCCGGCGCGGCGACATGGCGGGGCAGCACGCTGGCAAGATAGATTTCGGCGCGGCTCAGCCCGAAGGCGGACAGCATGGCATCGAGCAACCGGCCCTGCCGTGCCGACAGCAAGCTGTCGCTATCCTCGTCCTCCGGCATGTCGACCAGCACCATCAGTGGCGCGTCCGGCACGCCCTGCGGCGCGATGCGCGGGCCCGCGCCGCCGGCTTCGACGACCGGAGTATCCAGCCACCAGGTGCGAAAAGCCGTCAGATCGGCGGGAAGATCGGTCAGCGGTGATGGAGCTGCGGGGGGGGCTGCGGGTTCGGGCGGGCGGGCCGCATCGCGGGCCTGTGGCGATGCCGGCCAGCCGTCGCGTCGGGGCCTTCCTTCGTCTTCTGCAGGCTGGGCGGGGGCGAGCCAGGCGATCGGATCATCGACGAAATGCGCATCGACCCCGGCCTCGCGCCACCAGTCCAGCGCGCCGGCTATCGCCTCGGCAAAATCGGAGTTCCCTGCTCGATCCATCGGAACGGTCTTGACCTGCCGCTCCCCAGCAATCAAGGCACTTGCATTTGAGCCGTGTGAACAACGCGGCAAACCGGATGAAGTCGAACAGGATTGCTGGGGGACCTAATGATCGAACGTGAAGAGATGCCCTACGATGTCGTCATCGTCGGCGGCGGTCCCGCCGGCCTGTCTACGGCGATCCGGCTCAAGCAGATCAACCCGGAGCTGGCGGTCTGCGTACTCGAAAAGGGTTCCGAGATCGGTGCCCACATCCTGTCGGGCGCGACCTTCGATCCCAAGGCGCTTGACGAGCTGCTGCCCGAATGGCGCGAGATGGGTTGTCCGATGGCCGAAGTGCCGGTGACCGACAACTGGCACTGGGCGATGACCAAGAACGGCAAGTTCTCCATCCCGCACCTGTTCATGCCGCCGTTCCTTTCGAACCATGGCAACTATACCGGATCGCTGGGCAACCTGTGCCGCTGGCTGGCCGAACAGGCCGAAGCGCTGGAAGTCGAGATTTTCCCCGGCTTCCCCGCCGCCGAAATTCTCTATGACGATGCCGGCGCGGTGATCGGCGTCCAGACCGGCGATATGGGCGTTGACCGGGAAGGCAACCCCAAGGACGATTTCCAGCCGGGCATGAACCTGCTCGGCAAATACACCGTGTTCTGCGAAGGCGCGCGCGGCCACCTGACCAAGCGGCTCAAGGCCAAGTACGACCTCGAAGCGAACTGCGAACCGCAGGTCTACGGCATCGGCATCAAGGAACTGTGGGACATCGATCCCGACAAGCACGTGCCGGGTCGCGTGATCCACACCCAAGGCTGGCCGCTGTCGGAAACCGACAACTGGGGCGGCGGCTTCCTCTATCACCAGGCGAACAACCAGGTCTCGCTAGGTTTCGTGACCGCGCTCGATTACAAGAACCCCTACGTCTACCCGTTCGAGGAATTCCAGCGCTGGAAGACCCACCCGGAGATCAAGGCGATCCTCGAAGGCGGGAAGCGCGTGGCTTATGGCGCGCGCGCCATCAACGAAGGCGGCTGGCAGTCGGTGCCGCAGCTCGCGTTCCCGGGCGGTGTGCTGGCGGGATGCTCTGCCGGCTTCGTCAACGTCCCGCGCATCAAGGGTAGCCATACCGCGATGAAAAGCGGCATGCTGGCGGCAGATTCGATCGCCGCAGCCATCGCCGCCGACCGCGCGCAGGACACGCTGCAGGACTATGACGACGCCGTGCGCGCGAGCTGGATCGCCAAGGAACTGAAGCTCGTCCAGAATGCCGAGCCGCTCGTCGCCAAGTGGGGCGGCGAGCTGGGGACGATCCTGGCGGGTGCCGACATGTGGCTGCGCACGCTGTTCGGCTTCGGCGTCGCCAAGCCGATGAAGCACCACACCGATGCCTCCTCGCTGCAGCGCGCCGACCTTTACCAGCCGATCGAGTATCCCAAGCCCGACGGCAAGATCAGCTTCGATCGCCTGACCAGCGTCTCGTTCTCGTTCACGAACCACGAGGAAGAGCAGCCCTGCCATCTGAAGCTCAAGGACCCGGCAATCCCGACGGCGGTGAATCTGCCGCTCTACGCAGGGCCCGAAGCGCGCTATTGCCCGGCGGGCGTGTATGAATTCGTCGATCCCGACGGCGCCGGCCCGCGCCTCCAGATCAACGCGCAGAACTGCGTCCACTGCAAGACCTGCGACATCAAGGACCCCACCCAGAACATCGAATGGGTAACGCCCGAAGGCGGCGGCGGCCCGAACTACCCGAATATGTAATGCGGCGGAATCTCACTCCGGCAGCCGCAGTCGAGAGGGGCGTGTGCGAGTGTAGCCCCTCTCCCAACCCTCTCCCCTGAAGGGGAGAGGACTACGCCGATGCAGGAAGCCGCATACGCCAAGATCAACCTTGCCCTTCATGTCCGGAGGCGGCGGGATGACGGGTATCATGAGCTCGAAACGCTGTTCGCCTTCGTGGACAATGGCGATCGGCTGAGCGCGGTTCCGGGCGCCGTCGACCGGCTTTCGGCGCATGGCGAGTTCGCCGTGGCGCTGGACGATCCGTTCGGGAACATCGTCGCCAAGGCGCTGAATACGCTGCCCCATGGGGCCGGCTGGGCGGTGACGCTGGACAAGCGGCTGCCCGTGGCGGCCGGGCTGGGCGGCGGTTCGGCGGATGCCGGGGCGGTGTTCCGCATGGTCGAGCGCGCGCATGGGTTGCCCGAAGACTGGCCGCTGCGGGCCGCGAAGCTGGGGGCGGATGTTCCCGCCTGCGTGCTGTCGCGGCCGTGCATCGGCACCGGGACGGGCACTGAACTTGCCGAAGTGGCGGACAACGATCTGGCCGGGTGCCCGGTGCTGCTGGTCAACCCGCGCTTGCCGGTGCCGACCGGGCCGGTCTTCGCGGCGTGGGACGGGATCGATCGCGGGGCGATGCCGCAAGGATCGCTGCGCACGATCGCGCTGGCGGGGCGCAACGATCTGGAACCGCCAGCGCTGGGGCTATGCCCACAGATCGGCGAGGTGCTGGCGGCATTGCGCGATACCGCGCCGTTCCTTGCCCGCATGTCCGGATCGGGCGCAACCTGCTTTGCCCTTTACGACACGCCAGGGGCCCGGGACGCGGCGGCGCAAGAATTGGCTCGCAGCCAACCGGGTTGGTGGCAAATGGCTGGAAAGCTGCGATAAGGGCGCGATGAAATCCGAAATCTACCGCCTGCTGGGATCACCGGAGCCCGGCGGCCTGCTGATCGTTTCCGACCATGCCTCTAACCGCATCCCGGCTGGGATCGACCTTGGCATTCCCGCGCACCTGCTGGACGAGCATGTGGCCATCGACATCGGCGTGGCGGGGGTGGCGGAACGGATGGTCCGGCCGGGGGCCGCGGCCTTCCTGTGCCAGTTCAGCCGCCTCGTCTGCGACGTCAACCGCGACGAGCACGCGCCCACGGTGTGCCCGATCGCCAGCGACGGTCACGCCATACCCGGCAACGCGCTGGACCATGCCGGGCGCGAGGCGCGGCTGGACCGGTTCTTCCGCCCTTACCACGCGGCGTTGGCGGAGGTGCTGGACACGGTGCGGCCCGGACTGGTGCTGTCGCTGCACAGCTTTACCCCGCAACTTGCCAGCAAGCCCGAAGAGGCCCGCCCCTGGCACATCGGCATCCTCTACAACCACGACGATGCCCCGGCGCGGATCGCCATCCCGCTGCTGGAGGGGCAGGGGCTGTGCGTCGGTGATCAACTGCCTTATTCCGGTGTCCTGCTGAACGCGACGATGAACCGCCATTGCGAAGGCCGGCACCCTTATCTGGGTGTGGAGGTGCGGCAGGACCTGATCGCCGATGCGGCCGGACAGGAAGAATGGGCAGAGCGGCTGACGCAGGTCTGCGCTGCCGTGCTGGGCACCCGCTAAACCCCTCGCGATGACGGTAATAAAATTACAAAATATGGCGTTGAATTGAAATCCTGCAAAGTGTAGGTGGCAGCCCTTGTCCGCGTGGTACACGCACGCGCCCAGACCCGGAGTTCGTCCCATGCCTGCCTATCGTTCGCGCACTTCCACTCACGGCCGCAACATGGCCGGTGCCCGGGGCCTGTGGCGCGCGACAGGGATGAAGGATGCCGATTTCGGCAAGCCGATCATCGCGGTGGTCAATTCGTTCACCCAGTTCGTGCCCGGCCACGTCCACCTCAAGGATCTGGGCCAGCTTGTCGCCGGAGAGATCGCGGCGGCGGGGGGCGTGGCCAAGGAATTCAACACCATCGCGGTGGATGACGGCATCGCCATGGGCCATGACGGCATGCTCTATTCGCTGCCCAGCCGCGATCTGATCGCGGACAGCGTCGAATACATGGTCAATGCCCACTGCGCCGATGCGATGGTGTGCATCTCCAACTGCGACAAGATCACCCCGGGCATGCTGATGGCAGCGATGCGGCTCAATATCCCGTGCGTGTTCGTTTCGGGCGGGCCAATGGAAGCGGGCAAGGTCGTGCTCAAGGGCAAGACCCAGGCGCTTGATCTGGTCGATGCCATGGTCGCCGCTGCCGATGAGAGCTATACCGACGAGGAAGTCGCCGCGATCGAGCGTTCGGCCTGCCCGACCTGCGGTTCGTGCTCGGGCATGTTCACCGCCAATTCGATGAACTGCCTGACCGAGGCGCTGGGCCTGTCGCTGCCGGGCAATGGTTCGACCCTCGCCACCCATTCCGATCGCGAGCGCCTGTTCCGCGAGGCGGGGCGTGTCGTCGTGGACCTGTGCCATCGCTATTACGATCAGGACGATGAAACGGCGCTGCCGCGCACCATCGCCAGCTTCAAGGCTTTCGAGAACGCGATGAGCCTTGATATCGCCATGGGCGGATCGACCAACACCGTGCTGCACCTGCTGGCCGCCGCCGTCGAGGCGGGGGTCGATTTCACGATGGCCGATATCGATCGCCTCAGCCGCCAGGTGCCGTGCCTGTCCAAGGTCGCCCCGGCCAAGTCCGACGTTCACATGGAAGACGTTCATCGTGCCGGCGGGATCATGGCGATCCTGGGCGAGCTGGACCGCGCCGGGCTGCTGCACGCCGATTGCCCGACCGTTCACGCCCGCACGCTGGGCGATGCGCTGAACCGCTGGGACATCGTCCGCACTAACGAGCCTTCGGTGCAGGAATTCTTCAGGGCCGCGCCGGGCGGGGTGCCCACGCAGACCGCCTTCAGCCAGTCCGCCCGCTGGGAAGAGCTGGATATCGACCGTGAGAACGGTGTGATCCGTAACAAGGAGCATGCCTTCAGCCAGGATGGCGGGCTGGCGGTGCTTTACGGCAATATCGCCCGCGACGGGTGCATCGTGAAGACGGCGGGCGTGGATGACAGCATCCTCAAGTTCACCGGCATTGCGCGCGTCTATGAAAGCCAGGATGCGGCGGTGGCTGGCATCCTGGGGGGGCAAGTGGGCGCGGGCGACGTGGTGGTGATCCGCTACGAAGGGCCGCGCGGCGGGCCGGGCATGCAGGAAATGCTCTATCCCACCAGCTACCTCAAATCGAAGGGTCTGGGCAAAGCCTGCGCGCTGCTGACCGACGGGCGGTTCTCCGGCGGCACCTCGGGCCTGTCGATCGGCCACGCTTCGCCCGAAGCGGCCGAAGGCGGCGAAATCGGGCTGGTCGAGAACGGCGATACGATCGAGATCGATATCCCCGGCCGCACCATCCACCTGGCGGTCAGCGACGAAGTGCTGAGCCATCGCCGCGCCCAGCAGGAAGCACGCGGAGCGGCTGCCTGGACCCCGGTCCACCCGCGCAAGCGCGCGGTCTCGGCGGCGTTGCAGGCTTATGCGGCGATGACCACCAGCGCCGCGCGCGGTGCCGTGCGCGACGTGACGCAGCTTAGTCGCGGCTGATCGCGCCAAAGCGTCATAAGGCAAGGGAACTCAGCGGGTGCCGGCAAGCCGCCAGATATTGACCGTGGTGCAGATGCGCGCTGCCGAACAGGCGCTGATCGATGCCGGTACTTCGGTGGATGCGCTGATGCAGGTGGCCGGGCGCGGCGCGGCCGAATGGGTCTGGCGGCTGGCGGGCCGGCGGCCGGTGACGGTGCTGTGCGGGCCGGGCAACAACGGGGGGGACGGCTATGTCATCGCCGAAACCATTCGCGAGCGCGGCGGCGAGGTTGCGGTGATTGCGGCGGCCCCACCGGCAACCGATGCCGCCCGCAACGCCGCAGCGCTCTATGGCGGAACGGTCCTCGATGCGGACGCCGAGGCATCGGGTGATCTGCTGGTCGACTGCCTTTACGGCAGCGGGCTGACCCGGCCGCTCTCCGCCGCTGACTTCGGCCGCCTGTCGCGGCTGGCGGCGGCGCATCCGCACCGCATCGCGATCGATGTGCCCAGCGGGGTGCAGTCCGATAGCGGCATGATGCTCAACCCCGGCCTCCCCGATTATGACCTGACGGTCGCGCTGGGGGCATGGAAATTCGCGCACTTCCTGATGCCGGCGAGCGCCGCAATGGGGGCCTTGCGGCTGGTGCCGATCGGCGTCGCGCCGGTGGCGGGCACCGCGCAAGTGATCGACCGGCCGCGCGTGGCTGCCCCCGCTGCCGATAGCCACAAGTACCGACGCGGCCTGCTGGCGGTGGTCGGCGGGGCGATGCCGGGCGCGGCGATCCTGGCGGCGACGGCGGCACAGGGCGGCGGGGCCGGGTACGTCAAGCTGTTCGCATCGTCCAAGCGCAACGTGCCCGCCGACCTGGTGGTCGACGGCGGCCCGGTGGCCGAAGTGCTGAGCGACGATCGCAACGGTGCGGTGCTGATCGGGCCGGGGCTGGGCCGCGATGGCGAGGCGCGCGAGCGGCTGGCGGTGGCGCTGGCCGATCCGGTGCCGCTGCTGGTGGACGCCGATGCGCTGGTGCTGCTGTCGCCGCGGCTGATGGCCGGCCGATCCGCGCCGACCGTGGCGACCCCGCATGAAGGCGAGCTGGTCGCGCTGGAGCGGGCGTTCGATTGCGACGGCGGCGGCTCGCGCCCGGATCGCGCGGCGGCGCTGGCCCGGGCGAGCGGGATGGTGATCGTCGCCAAGGGGTCGGACACCGTGATCGCCGCCCCGGACCGCCGGCTGGCCTGCGCCCCGCGCGCCAGTTCCTGGCTGTCGACCGCCGGCACCGGCGATGTGCTGGCCGGCGCGATCGCCAGCCGTCTGGCCACCGGGGTGGAACCGTTCGCTGCCGCTTGCGAAGGGGTCTGGCTGCACGGCGAAGCGGCACGGCGCTGTCCGCCGGGCTTTACCGCCGGGGCGCTGGCCGGGCGCGTGGCGGAAGCACTGGCCGCGTGCCTGTGACCGAAGCCGCCGAGGAAATCCTTCGCATCGCCAGCAAGGGCGATGGCGTTACCGCGTCAGGCCGCTTTGCCTGGGGGGCAGCGCCGGGCGATCTGCTCGGTGCGGACGGTTCGCTGGAGTGGGGGCCGCACCATGTAGCCCCGCCTTGCCGGCATTTCGGGCGCTGCGGCGGTTGTCAGTTGCAGCAACTGGATGAAGAGAGCCTGAGCGGGTTTGTCGAGGCGCGGGTCGCCAATGCCTCGTCCTCGCAGGAGCTTGGTGCGCAGCATCTTGCTCCGCCGCATCTGTCGCCGCCGGGCGCGCGGCGTCGGGCCTCGCTGCGGGCGGAAAGCTTGGGCGGGCGGGTGGTGATCGGCTTCCGCGAGGCGCGCTCGCACCGGCTGGTCGAACTGGAAGAATGCCCGGTGCTGGTGCCCGAACTCGTGGCGCTGCTCGCTCCGCTGCGCAAGCTGCTCATCACCATGGGCAAGGCAGCCCCGGCCAAGAAGGGCGCGCGCGGCAAGTTCGCGCAGCCGCGCATGGCTGCCGACATCGAGATGACGCTGACCGAACAGGGCGTGGACCTGGGCGTCAGGGGGCTCACCGCCGAAGGACTGGCGGCGACCGAGGCGATGCTGGCTTTCGCCCAGCACCACAAGCTGGCGCGGCTGACGATGGACGGCGGCTACGGTTATGAAACCGTGTGGGAGCCCGAGCCGGTGACCGTGCGCCTGGGCGAAGTCAGCGTGCCGCTGCCGCCCGGCGCGTTCCTGCAGGCCACGGCCGATGGCGAGGCGGCGCTGGTGGCGGCGGCGCGCGAATGGCTGGACGGCGCGGCGACCGTGGCGGATCTGTTCGCGGGCCTTGGCACTTTTGCGTTCGCTCTGGCCGGGCCGGGCACCAAGGTGCTGGCGGCCGAGGCTGCGCGCGATGCCCATCTGGCGTGCAAGGCAGCGGCCGAGCGCGCGCAGCTTCCGGTGTTCTGCGATCATCGCGACTTGTTCCGCAATCCGCTACAGCCTGATGAACTCAGCCGGTTCGCGGCGGTGTTGCTCGATCCGCCGCGCGCCGGGGCACGCGAGCAGGTGGATTGCCTGGCGCTGAGCAGCGTCGCGCGGGTCGTCTATATCAGTTGCAACCCGTCAAGCTGGTCGCGCGATGCGGCGCGGCTGATCGAGGCGGGCTTCCGGTTGGCTGATCTGCGGCCGGTGGGCCAGTTCCGCTGGTCAACCCACGTCGAACTCGCCAGCTATTTCGTCCGCGACGCCTGAACCTTGCGCTATCGCGAGCCGGGCGATTGCGATATACGTGAAAGCACTTGGGGCGGTTTCCCGAACATGATGGAGTCGCGGTCGCGATGGCAAGCATCCTGGCACCTTCGGTCGATCCGGTTGTCCTGTCTGCGGGACAGCTTCTGGAAATCCTGCGCCTTTACGACGCGCGCGGCCTTGATTTGCCGGCCGCGCACATTTCCGCTGCGCTTGATGCACTGTGTGTGCTACTCGACCTGGATCACGAGGGGTTCGAGAGCGCTGCGGGTTAATACCGAGTCTCAATATCTTTGACCGATGTCGCTCTCTCTCCCCTTTAGGGGAGAGATACGCAGGCTTGGCGGCTTGTCCGCCTAGCCGGAGTAGAGAGGGGGCGAAGTGGCGCCATCCCCCCTCTCCCAACCCTCTCCCCTGAAGGGGAGAGGGCTATGCGTTCGGATCAATGAGCCTTGGTATAAGACGCAGCCTCAGCCCTGCCGATCCAGCATGTCGAGGAAATCGCGCGCCGCGTCCTGATCCTCGCGGGATTTGAACGCCACATCCAGGTCCGGCGCGGCCCCCAGCATCGTCAGCAAAGCCCAGAGCGCGAAACGGCGGCCCCGGTCAGTCTCAAGGCCAAGGTCAACGCGCATGCGTTCGACGCCGGCTTCCATTGCGGCGGGGGCGATGTCCGCCTGGTCGGCGGTGCCGAAATAGCGGCGCAACTGATCGTCAAAATCCATCGCCGCGCCCTATCGCGTTCTTCAGAACATCGCCAGCGCGGCGCGGGCGACCAGGAACATCAGGCAGAAGCTGGACAGCGCGAACACGCCGAAGCGCAGGTTGATGGCGTTGACGGTGGACTGGATGATCGAATGGATCACCCGCAGGACGACATAGGCCCAGGCGACTTGCGCGTTGAGGCCATCGCCCTGCCCGATGATCGCCAGCGTGATGGCGACGGCGTAGAACACCGTGGGCGCTTCATGGAGGTGGTTGTAGTTGTGGGCCTTCCACTGGACCTGCGGGGGCAGCTTGTGGTCCAGTGTCACGGTCGGGTCGGTGACCAGTTCCTCAAGGTCCAGCTTGGCGGCCTGGATCGCCGGGATGCGCGTGCCGTAAAGCCAGAACCACATGATCATGGTCCACACGGTCAGCGCGACGACCGGTTGCAGGATCGACATTCCCGTCATTTTCTATGCTCCCCTTCCGCTGGCCCGAGTGTTCGGCCCGGCGCGGGGCGCTGTCAATCGCGATCAGCGTTCCAGGCGGATCAGGCGATAATAGCCCAGCGGCCCGCGCGTGGCGGTCAGCCGCAGGGCATGCCGGGCTGCGATACGGGTAGCGGCCTCGACCAGATCGGTGCGCGGGGTCACATGGAATCGCGCCAGCCAAGCTCGCAGCAGCGCCCGCAGCGGACGGGGCAGGCCCTGGAGATCGCCGAAATCCACCACGTGCAGCACCCCGCGCGGTGCCAGCGCGGCCGCTGCGCGGTGCATGGCGCCCTGCCAGTCGGGGATCATCGACAGGGCATAGGACAGGATTACCCGGTCGAACCCGGCGCGTTCGAACAGGCCGGCGGCGTCGAAGGACGTGGCATCGCCCAGCGCCAGCCGGCCGCTCGCCCCCAGCTTCGCCCGCGCGCTGGCGAGCATCTGGGCGGATATGTCGAGCCCGTGGAGGCGCGCGCCCGGCCAGACCTTGCCGATCCGCGCCAGGTTGCGGCCGGTGCCGCAGCCGATCTCCAGCACGTGTGCGCCTTGCGGGCAGGCGAGCCCGGCGATCAGCCGGTCGCGGCCGAACAGGTAATACTTACGGGTCGCATCATAGATGTGGCGCTGGCCGCGATAGATGCTGTCCATCAGCGCGCCGTGATCGGTGGGCAGGCTGGCCATGGCGTTCATCCCTTCCGGACATAAAGGTGGACCCCGCCGTAGATCGACGAACGATCATCGCGCGTGGCCTGCAGCGATTGCCCCTCGCGGTAGTCCCAACCGTCGAGGATCGCATCGGGGACACGGCCGGGCAGCAGCGACGGCGCGGCGGCGGTACGGAACAGCACGCGGGCACCCGGTTGCGCGATGCGCCCCAGTTCGCCCCACAGCTCGGCAAGCTGGGCATCGTCCATCCAGTCCTGCGCATCGAGCAGGATGAAGCGGTCGAACGTGCCCGGCGCGCTGTCCTTGAGGACGGCCGTGAAGTTGGCGTGGCGTACTTCCAGCCGGTGCAGCCGTTCGCGCACCGTGTCCCAGTTGCGCATCTGCAGCCACGGCGGCAGCGGGCAGTCCTGCGCCTTGCCATAGCCGCGCGAAAAGGCCTGCCAGGCGAAATAGTTGTCGTTGACCGGGAAATCGCAGGCCAGCTTTTCCAGCCGTTCGCGCAGGACATCGGCCATGCGCTGTTCGCCCGCCAGTGCATCGAACTGCGCCGGGGGGATGCCGAGGCCGAATAGCGAGGCGGGATGCCGGGTCAGCCAGCGGATCAGCGGGCGTTCGAATACGGGCGCGAACCGCTCGTCGAACACGCGGCGCTGCTCTTCCAGCGTCGCCGCGCCGAGGATTTCCGCAGGATCGACCTTGTAGAGCCGGGCGATGCCGTGCGCCGCGCCGATGAAGGTCCCTAGCAGACCCTGCCGGTAGATGCCCCGCTTGAACGCGCCGATCCGCCGCCGTCCGACCAGATCGCGGCCCTCCCAGTAGCGGCGGCTGGTTTCGTCGAGGTGCGGGGCGATCAGCCGGCGGTATGTCGTCGGGTTGGCCGGGTGATCCGCCTCGACGACGAACCGGCGCAGCGCCTGATGGCTGGGCAAGTGGCGCAGCGCCGCGTGCTTGAGCTTGTTGAGCGCGATGTGTGCGGTGTTGAGATCGACGCAAGTGATCGCGGCGGGATCGGCGGTGAGATAGGAGAGGGCATTGCAGCCACCACTGGCGATGGTCAGGATGCGGCTGTCCGGGCCGATCTCCAGCGCCGCCATGTCGGCCACCGGGTCTTCCCAGATCTGCGCATAGACCAGCCCCCGGAACGCGAACGCGAAGGCCTTGTCGAGCAGGCGCGCGCCATGACCGCCGGAGCGGCGCACCACGGCACTTTCGATCAGGCGGGAAGGGGCATGGGGCACTGGCAGCGGTTTCCTCGTGAACATCGAGGCCGCGATTGCCTCCGCCCGGTGACCGGGTGATGACGGGTCCGTGGCAGTTTGTGACAGACCTCCGGCCCGCCCGCCGCATCCAGCGGGGCGTTGCCGCGTTTCACATGCTGTTGAGTTGTCACACGGGGGCCCTATATGCGCAGACTTTACGTTCGGCCTCCCGAAGGAGACATGGTGTGAGCAAGGTTCTGGTGATCGGCGCGGGCGGCGTCGGGTCTGTCGCGGTCCACAAGATGGCGATGAACGCCGATATCTTCACGGACATCCACCTTGCCAGTCGCACGGTGTCGAAGTGCGAGGCGATCGCCGCCTCGGTCAAGGAGCGCACCGGGGTGACCGTTGCGACCTATGCGATCGACGCGGATGACGTGGCGGCGACCTCGGACCTGATCCGCGCGATCGGGCCGGAACTGGTGGTCAATCTGGCGCTGCCGTATCAGGACCTGGCGATCATGGACGCCTGCCTCGCCACCGGCACGCATTACATGGATACCGCGAACTACGAGCCCAAGGACGTGGCGAAGTTCGAATACCACTGGCAGTGGGCCTATCAGGAGCGCTTCAAGCAGGCCGGTCTGATGGCGCTGCTGGGTTCGGGCTTCGATCCGGGCGTTACCAGCGTGTTCGCGATGTGGCTCAAGAAGCACAAGCTCAAGACCATCCGCACGCTCGACATCCTCGATTGCAACGGCGGCGATCATGGCCAGGCGTTTGCCACCAACTTCAACCCGGAAATCAACATCCGCGAAGTGACCGCGCCTGCCCGCCACTGGGAGAACGGCGAGTTTGTCGAAACCCCGGCGATGGGCGTCAAGCAGACGTTCGACTTCGAGGGTGTCGGCCCCAAGAACATGTACATGATGTATCACGAGGAACTGGAAAGCCTCGCGAAGTTCATCCCCGAGATGGAGCGCGCGCGCTTCTGGATGACGTTCGGCGATGCCTATATCCAGCACCTGACCGTGCTGCAGAACGTGGGCATGACCCGGATCGATCCGGTGATCTACAACGGGGTGGAGATCGTTCCGCTCCAGTTCCTGAAAGCCGTGCTGCCCGAACCCGCGAGCCTGGGTCCGACGACCAAGGGCAAGACCAACATCGGCGACATCGCGACCGGCGAAGCGCCTGACGGGTCGGGCGAGAAGACGTTCTACATCAAGAACATCTGCGATCATGAGGATGCCTACGCCGAAACCGGCAACCAGGCGGTGTCCTACACCACCGGCGTCCCGGCGATGATCGGCGCGGCGATGATCGTCACCGGCGCGTGGAAAGGCACCGGGGTGTTCAACATGGAGCAGTTCGATCCCGATCCGTACATGGCCATGCTGAACGAGCACGGCCTGCCGTGGACGGTGGAGGAACTCGACGGGCCGCTGCCGTTCTGATGGAGCCTTCGGGACCATACCACACCTTCGTCATCCCCGCGAAAGCGGGGACCCGGCTGCGCGGGTGTGCTTGCCGGCACGGGTGGAGATGGGTTCCCGCTTTCACGGGAATGACGAGTGTGCGCTCCCGTAACGGCAGCCTCCGGTGAACTGGTCGCTGGTCGCCCCGGTCGTGATGCTGGCCGGCTCCAACCTGGTGATGAACGTGGCGTGGTACTGGCACCTCAAGGTGCCGGGCAAGGCGCTATGGGCGGCGGTGCTGCTGAGCTGGGGGCTCGCTTTCTTCGAATACTGGCTGGCCGTGCCCGCCAACCGCATCGGCGCGCGGGTCTATTCGCTCGATCAGCTCAAGGTGCTGCAGGAAGCGATGTCGCTCGCCGCCTTCGTGGTGGTGGCGTGGATGCTGTTCGGCCAGAAGCCGGGGTGGAACGAGGTCATCGGCTTCTGCCTTGTCGGGCTGGGCGCGTGGTTCATCTTCAAGGGGCCGCTGCGATGACCGGGCAGGTGCTGTTCCTGCACGGCGCTGCGGGTGATGCGCGAATCTGGACGCCGGTGATCGATCACCTGCCCGCCGGGCTGGATGCGCGGGCGCTGACGCTCACCTACTTCGGCACGGCGCCCTGGCCGGACGATGGTTCGGGCTTCGGCACCGAGCGGCATCGTGACGATATCGTCGCCTATATCGAGGCGGCGATGCTGCCGCCGGTGAATGTGGTCGCGTGGTCCTATTCCTGCCATCCGGCGCTGCTGGTGGCGCTGACGCGGCCCGACCTGTTCGCCGGGGTGTTCCTCTACGAACCGGCGCTGTCCACTTACATCGACGACCCGGCAGACCGCGATGCGTTCATCGCCGATCTCAAGAAGGCGTTCGGGCCGGTGGGCAGGGCGATCGAGGAGAGGGGGCCGCTGGCTGGCGTGCGGCTGATGATGGCGCAGCCCGGCGATCTCGATGCGATCGACCGGCTGCCGCCTGACCGGCGCGCGATCTATGAAGAGAACGCGGCGATGATGCCGCTGATGCTGCTGGGCAAGGGGCAGCCGCCCGCGCCGATCACCGCTGCCCTGCTGGGCGGCTTGCAGGTGCCGGTGACTGTCGGCATGGGTGCGCGCACCCGCCCGGTCTTCGCCATCCCTTCGCGCACGGTGGCGCGGGCTTGCGGACAGGGGCGGCTTATCGAAGTGCCCGATGCCGAACACATGCTGCCCGAAACCGATCCGGCTGCCTTCGCCGCGCTGGTGCGCGACTGGCTTGCCGCAGGAGAATAACAGATGGAAACCAGAGCCGGCGATCCGGGCGCGTTCGCCCAGTTCGATCTGTCACGGGTCGATAGCCCGGCGTTCGTGGTGGATGCCGCGCGGCTGCGCGCGAACCTGCGGGTATTGGCCGACATCGGCGAACGATCGGGGGCCAAAGTCCTAGCCGCGCTCAAGGCATTCTCGATGTGGTCCACCGCGCCGATCGTGGGCGAATATCTCGATGGCGTCTGCACATCGGGCTTGTGGGAAGCGCGGCTGGCGAGCGAGTTCTACGACGGCGAGATCGCCACCTACTGTGCCGCCTACAAGGCCGAGGACCTGGCCGAGATCCTGCGTCTTTCGGACCATGTGATCTTCAACTCGCCCGCGCAGATCGAGCGGTTCTGGCCGCAGATCGAGGAAGCGCGTGCGCGGGGCGAGGCGTTCGACATCGGCCTGCGGATCAATCCGCTGCATCCTGAGGGCGAAGTGCCCAAGTACGACCCTTCTGCACCGCATTCGCGGCTCGGGTTCCCGATCGACCAGCTTACCGAGGAGCACGTCGAACTCGTCGACGGGTTCCACTTCCACAACCTGTGCGAGCAGGACTTCGAGCCGTTGCAACGGACCTGGGACAAGGTGTTCGATTATTTCGAACCCTTCTTCGGGCAGTTCAACTGGATCAACATCGGCGGCGGCCACCATGTCACCCGCGCCGATTACCAGGTGGACGAACTCGTCCAGTTCCTGATCGACATGGCCGAGGATACCGGGGCCCAGGTCTATATCGAGCCGGGCGAGGCTGTGGCGCTGGACGCCGGTATCCTCGTCGGCACCGTGCTTGATGTCGGCTGGAACGGGATGCCGGTGGCGGTCGTGGACATCTCGGCGACGTGCCACATGCCCGATGTTATCGAAGCGCCCTACCGCCCCGCCATGCTGGGCGAACTGCCGCACGATGTGGAAGTTGACGAAGGGGAAGGGGGCGCGGTGCGGCTTGGCGGACCTTCCTGCCTCGCCGGTGACGTGATCGGCGACTACTGCTTTCCCGTTCCGGTCGAGCCGGGCCTGCGCTTCGCGTTTTGCGATCAGGCGCATTACTCGATGGTCAAGACGACGACTTTCAACGGCGTGCCGCTGCCGTCGATCTGGCTGTGGGACAGCGAGACGGATGCGCTCGAATGCGTCCGGCGCTTCGATTACGAGGATTTCCGCGGCCGGCTGAGCTGATCGCGGCTCGGCCCGGCGCGCCGATGTGCCGCTTTGCCCCGGCCTGATCGAGTCGAACGGAACCGCCGCACGGGGCCAGCGCTTTGGGAAGCACAAAGCGTCGCTTGGTTCCTGCCGGGCGATGCTGATCCGGATTTACCGGATTTCAGTATAAAACATTGAATAATATATATATTATGGATGCCGCGAGTGACGGCCCCAGTTGACCATTCCCGGTTTGTGACGTTTTTGTGAACCCGGGGGATTTTCACTTGCGATTCATGTGCCCCGCCCTATATCCGCCCTCTCGCTGCCCCATGGGGACTTCCAAACCGCAAGGCAGCTTCGTCTATGTGTAGTCTGGCCGAAAGGCCTATTGGGGGTCCCTTGAGTTGCACCAGTATCCTGACGCACCGTCTGTAGCGCGCACCTTCGCGCCCGACGAACCGGTTATCCTCAACCGCCCGCACGCAGCAGGCCGGGCCGCCCGTTTCTTCGCCACGAAGTTTCCGGGCCGCTCGCTCTATGCGGTCAAGGCCAACCCCTCGGCGGACCTGATCAAGGTCCTGTGGGACAACGGGATCACGCATTACGACGTCGCTTCGATCGCCGAAGTGCGGCTGGTGCGCAGCATCCTCCCCGATGCGACGCTGTGCTTCATGCACCCGGTCAAGACCGCCAGCGCCATCCGCGAAGCCTATTTCCAGCACGGCGTGCGCACCTTCAGCCTCGACACGTTCGAGGAAGTGGAAAAGATCGTCGAAGCGACCCGTGACGGCCACGGCGATCGCGCCAAGGACCTGCGCCTGTGCGTGCGGCTGCGCGTCAGCTCGGAATATTCCGAACTGAGCCTGGCCAGCAAGTTCGGCATCGATCTGGCCGATGCCGGCCCGCTGCTCCAGGCGACCCGCCAGGTGGCGGACTGGCTGGGCGTGTGCTTCCACGTCGGTTCGCAGGCGATGACCCCGTTCGCCTATGTCCAGGCGCTGGAGCGGACCCGCGCCGCCATCGCCGATGCGGGTGTCGTGATCGACATGATCGACGTGGGCGGGGGTTTCCCTTCTGCCTATCCGGGCATGGAGCCGCCGCCGCTCGAAGACTATTTCGCCATCATCCATCGCCACTTCGAAGCGCTGCCGATCGCTTACAACGCCGAACTGTGGTGCGAACCCGGCCGGGCGCTGTCGGCCGAATACAGCTCGATGATCGTCAAGGTGGAAAAGCGCCGGGGAGATGAGCTGTTCATCAACGAGGGCGCCTATGGCGCGCTCTACGATGCCGCGCACATCGGCTGGCGCTTCCCGGTGGACTGCATCGCCCGCGACGGCGAGCGTTCGGGCGAGCTGCAGGGCTTCTCGTTCTACGGCCCCACCTGCGACGATGCCGATTTCATGGAAGGCCCCTTCATGCTGCCCGCCGACATCAAGGCGGGGGACTGGATCGAAGTGGGCATGCTGGGCGCTTACGGCGCGGCAATGCGCACGGCGTTCAACGGCTTTGGCCAGGGCGATGTGCTGACCGTCGGGGATGAGCCGATGGCCAGCCTCTACACCGGCGAGCGCGTGGACAAGCGCGTTTCGGACAACGTCGTCTCGCTGCGATAGGAACCATGCGACCCGGCTGTATTGCCACTTCGGGGTGATATGGCCGGGGCGTTGGCTTTCATGCGCTCGGCGGTAGATGATGGGCAGCTTCAGCAGGAGCGTGCCCGTTTCGTTGAGCTGTGCCTGTCCGCTGCATCAAGTCGCGACTACCCCCGCCCTTCCGTTCGTGTCGAGCGAAGTCGAGACACGGCCACGCTGCTCGGGGTGTCTCGACTTCGCTCGACACGAAACGGGTTCTCATAACATCAGCGACATGCGGCGCGGCTGTTGGAGCAGCCCGCACTGGCCGCAGCGTCAAGGCCCCCGCAAGGGGAAAGTTTCGATTTCGATGGGTGAAAATGGTCGGGGAGAGAGGATTCGAACCTCCGGCCCCTGCCTCCCGAAGACAGTGCTCTACCAGGCTGAGCTACTCCCCGACCGGATCGGGCCGCAAGCGGCCGTCAAGGCAGGAGCGGGCCTATAGATGGCGATTCCGGTGCTGGCAAGGGGCGGGCCGGGCTTTTTATGCCGCCGCCGAAAATGGCGTGCCGCTGCTGCGTCCATCGGTTGCCGGCGCGGCCGTCGAGAGCCGGAAATGCGGGACTGTGCGGGCCATTCCTTCGCCCCGATCCGGTAACAATTCGTGGACCGGCGTTGCACGGTGGAGGAGCGCACTCGAACGCTTTCCCTTCACCTGCAACCGGCCTAGCTTACCGCCATGACCAGCGCCTCCACTCATGCCCTGCCGCAGTCCATCGCCGCCGAGCGGGCCGACCCCGCGCATTGGGAGTGGCAGTATCTCGATCTGATGCGCCGGATCTGGGAGGAGGGGGACGAGCGGGTCGATCGCACCGGGATCGGCACCCGCGCCCTGTTCGGGGCGACGATCCGCTTCGATCTGGCCGGCGGGGCGATGCCGCTGCTCACCACCAAGCGGGTCTACTGGAAGACGGCGACCCGCGAATTGCTGTGGTTCCTGACCGGCAACACCAACATCCGCCCGCTCTGCGCGCAAGGGGTGGAAATCTGGACCGACTGGCCGCTCGACCGCTACCGCCGCGAGACCGGCGATCCGATCGAGCGCAAGGCATTTTCCGCCCGCATCGTCGAGGATGCCGATTTCGCCGCGCGCTGGGGCGATCTGGGGCCGGTCTACGGCAAGCAATGGGTGGACTGGCCGACGTTCGAGCCGGTTGCGGATGGGCTCTACCGGCAAGGCCCCGGCATCAACCAGGTGGCGCAAGTGGTCGCCAGCCTGAAAGCCAACCCCGGCAGCCGCCGCCACATCATCGAAGGGTGGAACGTGGCCGAGCTGGACGCCATGGCGCTGCCGCCGTGCCACAAGTCGTATCAGTTCCACGTTTCCGGCAACCGGCTGTCGTGCATCCTCTACCAGCGCAGTTGCGACCTGGGGCTGGGTTTCGCGTTCAACATGTGGTCGCTGGCGTTGCTGACGCGCATGATGGCGCAGCAATGCAACCTCGAACCGGGTGAAGCGATTTGGATGGGTGGCGATGTCCATCTCTACCTCAACCATGCGGCGCTGGTGGAAGAACAGCTTGCGCGCCGACCTGAGGGCATGGCCCACCTGGAACTCGCGCGCCGGCCGGAGACGATCTTCGATTACCGGATCGAGGATTTCGTGGTGAGCGGCTACGCTCCGCAAGCGCATATCGCGGCACCCGTGGCGGTCTGACGCAGATGGGAGAGGATTGACATTGCGAGTGAGAGAAATATTATAACGCATTAACGGAATATACGATAAGCCTGAATTTCCGATTCCTGTCGGTCAGGCTCTTTTCGGGAGAGCGACAGCATGGCCGTGAATCCGCTGGGTGAACCGCAGGCCGGAGCCGAACGCGCCGCCGCGCCGGGCAACCTTGCGCCGCTCAGCCTCCATGTCCCCGAGCCACGCTTCCGCCCCGGCGATACGCCAGACTACAGCTATCTCGACATTCCCGCAGCCGGCACCGCTCCGCGCCCTGACGAGGCTTGTCCGGCCTCCGACACCTGGGGTCTCACCACCGGGCTGATCCGGGTGCTGGACGACGAGGCGCGGGCGGTGGGGCCATGGGACCCGGGGCTTTCGGCCGATCACTTGCGCCGCGCGTTGCGGATGATGGCGCTGACCCGTGCGTTCGACGACCGGATGTATCGCGGACAGCGGCAGGGCAAGACCAGCTTCTACATGAAGTCTACCGGCGAAGAGGCGGTGTCGATCGGCTGCGCCTTTGCTCTGGCGCACGATGACATGATCTTTCCCAGTTATCGCCAGCAAGGCATGCTGATTTCGCGCGGCTATCCGCTGGTGGACATGGTCAACCAGATCTATTCCAATCGGGCCGACCGGCTGAAGGGTCGTCAGTTGCCGATCATGTATTCGGCGCGCGATTTCGGCTTTTTCACCATTTCGGGCAACCTCGCGACGCAGATCCCGCAGGCGGTGGGGTGGGCAATGGCCAGCGCGATCAAGGGCGATACCCGCATCGCCACCGGTTTCGTCGGCGAAGGATCGAGCGCCGAGGGCGATTTCCACGCCGGCATGACCTTCGCGGCGGTGTACAACGCGCCGGTCGTCCTTAACGTCGTCAACAACCAGTGGGCGATATCGAGCTTTTCGGGATTTGCCGGCGGCGAGCGGGCGACTTTCGCTCAGCGCGCGCAAGGGCACGGCATCGCCGGGCTGCGGGTGGACGGCAACGATCTGCTGGCGGTCTATGCGGCGATGCGCTGGGCCGCCAACCGGGCCCGGTCCGGCCACGGCCCGACGCTGATCGAACATTTCTCGTATCGCACCGAAGGGCATTCCACCTCTGACGATCCGGCGGCCTACCGCTCGGCGCGCGAGGCGGCGGAGTGGCCCCTGGGCGATCCGATCACGCGGCTGAAGCGCCACCTTATCGCGTTGGGCGAATGGTCGGTCGAGCAACAGGAAACGATGGACCGCGAAGTGGCCGAAGAAGTGCGCGATGCAACCCGCGCGGCCGAAAAGAACGGCATCCTCGGCCATGGCCTGCACCACCCGTTCCACACCATGTTCGAGGACGTCTACGAGACGCTGCCCTGGCATCTGGAGGAACAGGCCGATCAGGCGATCCGCGAGCGCCGGATAAAATGGCCCGATTGGAAGGAGGAAGGCTGACATGATCGAGGAAGAAGCGGTCAGTCTGCCCGACGCCGCGACCCGGCCGATGACGATGATCGAGGCGATCAACGACGCCCTGCATCTGATGATGGCCCGCGATCCCGATGTGGTCATCATGGGCGAGGATGTCGGCTATTTCGGTGGCGTATTCCGGGCGACGGCGGGCTTGCAGGGCAAGTTCGGCAAGAACCGGGTGTTCGATACGCCGATCAACGAATGCGGCATCATCGGCGCGGCGGTGGGCATGGCCGCCTATGGCTTGCGGCCGGTGCCGGAAATCCAGTTCGCCGATTATATCTATCCCGGCTACGACCAGCTCGTCTCCGAAGCGGCGCGGCTGCGCTATCGTTCGGGCGGGGAGTTTACCGCGCCGATCACCGTGCGATCACCGTTCGGTGGCGGCATCTTTGGCGGTCAGACGCACAGCCAGAGCCCCGAAGCGCTGTTCACGCACGTGGCCGGGCTGAAGACGGTAATCCCGTCCACTCCGCACGATGCCAAGGGCCTGCTGATCGCGGCGATCGAGGATAACGATCCGGTGATCTTCTTCGAACCCAAGCGCATCTACAATGGCCCGTTCGATGGCTATTACGATCGCCCGGCGCGCAGTTGGAAGGGCCATGCCGGCGGCCAGGTGCCCGAGGGCTATTATTCCATCCCGCTCGGCAAGGCGCGCACGGTGCGCGAAGGCAGCGCGCTGACCGTGCTGTCCTACGGCACGATGATCCACGTCGCCGAGGCGGTCTGCGCCGAGAAGGGGGTGGATGCCGATATCATCGATCTGCGCACGCTGGTGCCGATCGACGCGGAGGCTGTGGAGAAGTCTGTCGAAAAGACCGGCAAATGCCTGGTGATACACGAGGCGACACGCACTTCCGGGTTCGGGGCCGAGCTGGTGGCGCTGGTGCAGGAGCGCTGCTTCTACCATCTCGAAGCGCCGGTAGAGCGGGTGACCGGGTTCGACACGCCTTATCCGCACAGCCTCGAATGGGCGTATTTTCCGGGCCCCGTGCGCATCGGCGAAGCGATTGACCGGCTGATGAAGGACTGAGACGCCCCATGGGACGCTATACATTCCGCCTGCCCGACATCGGCGAAGGCATTGCCGAGGCCGAGATCGTTGCCTGGCACGTCCAGCCCGGCGACCGGGTCGAGGAAGACGGCCGGCTGGCCGACATGATGACCGACAAGGCGACTGTCGAGATGGAGAGCCCGGTTTCGGGCACCGTTCTCGAAGTGGCGGGCGCGGTGGGCGACACCGTCGCGATCGGCGCGCCGCTGGTGGTGATCGAGACTGACGGTGAAGAGGCAGCCGATGAGCCCTCTCTCCTTCAGGGGAGAGGGTTGGGAGAGGGGGATGCTCCTGCTCCTGCATCTGCTAAGCCCGACCCTGCCGAACAACCCCTCTCCCCGACCCTCTCCCCTGAAGGGGAGAGGGAGCAGGTTGCGCCCGCCATCATCGCGGCTGCACCGGCACCCGCCCGGCCGGGCCACGCGAAAGTGCTCGCCAGCCCGGCGGTGCGGCAGCGCGCCCGCGATCTTGGCATCGATCTTGGCGAAGTGCGCCCGGCCGAGGATGGCCGCGTGCGCCACAGCGATCTGGACGCCTTCATCGCCTACAATGCTGCGGGCGGCTTTCAGCCGGCCGGGCGCAAGGGGCGCGATGAAGAGGTGCGGGTCATCGGCCTCAGGCGGCGCATTGCCGAGAACATGGCCGCTTCAAAGCGCAACATTCCGCATTTCGCGTATGTCGAGGAATTCGACGTGACCGCGCTGGAAGAAGCGCGCGCGCAGTTGAACGCGGCGCGGGGTGACCGGCCCAAGCTGACCCTGCTGCCGCTGCTGATCGCGGCGATCTGCCGCACGGTGCCCAACTATCCGATGCTCAATGCCCGCTATGACGACGAGGCCGGGATCGTGACGCGCCATGGCGCGGTCCACATGGGTATCGCCACGCAGACGCCTTCGGGCCTGATGGTCCCGGTGATCCGCGATGCGCAGGATCGCAACCTGTGGCAACTGGCGCAGGAGATTGCCAGGCTGGCACAGGCTGCGCGCGATGGATCGGCGAAACCGGCGGAGCTTTCCGGGTCGACGATGACGGTCACTTCGCTGGGCCCGCTGGCCGGAATCGCGACCACACCGGTCATCAATCGCCCCGAAGTGTGCATCATCGGCCCCAATCGCATCGTCGAGCGGCCCGCCTATGTCATAGGCGCGGACGGGACCGAGCGGATCGAGAAGCGCAAGCTGATGAACGTCTCGATGAGCTGCGATCACCGCGTGGTCGACGGCTGGGACGCGGCCAACTTCGCGCAGGAGCTGAAGGCGCTGCTGGAAGCGCCGGCGGTGCTGCTGGCGGGGTAAATCACGGAAGTTCCGCCGCAATTATCGTCATGCTGAACTCGTTTCAGCATCCATCGCGCAGCAAAGCGCACTGGTCGGGCGCGCGCTGGGCTCGCGGGCTATTTTCCTTCGGTGCCGTAGACGCTCGGCACCGAAAGCCGCGCAAACCGATGGATGGGCCCTGAAACAAGTTCAGGGCGACGAGCGGTTATCTGCGATGTTGTGTTACCGCACGATCCCCGAATAGGCGATCTGGCCGCGTCCTTGCGCCGCCATCGTTGCCGGAATGCGCCAGCGCACGTGGGTCACGTCTTCGGGCGTCGCCATGCGATTGCCCACCCGCATCGTTTCGAGGCGGCCCCAGTTTCGGCCGCCGTCGACAGAGACCTCCTGATTGTCCTGCGCGCTTTCCTGATAGGCAAGGCGCTGCGGCAGGGGGTTGGTGATGACGAAGCCACCCTGGCCGCCCATCCGATACCAGGTGACGACGGTGACGATGCGGTCGCCGCGTGCCAGCGTGCGGGCCGGTTCGAGCCGCCGCCCGGCTCCGGCCGAGACCCGTTCGACATAGACGGCGCTGTCCGTCGCCACGGCCGGCTGGCTGGTCGCCTGTGCGCCGGTGGCGATCAGCGCCGCAGGCACGAACACGAGCGCACCGGCATTGCGATACCATTTCATCGAAACCAGACCCCCTCTGAGATGGGTGGACCATGCAGGCGAACACACAAAAATATGGTTAATCCGCCTTCCACCACGTTCGTCGCCACAGCGGGACGGGGGCATTCCGAAAAAATGCACGGCGGTTGTTGGGACAGTGTTGACAGCCCCCCGGTGCTGGCATAGAGGCGCGGCTCCCAAGCGGACGCAACCGCCAGAACGCGGGTGTAGCTCAGTTGGTTAGAGTGCCGGCCTGTCACGCCGGAGGTCGCGGGTTCGAGCCCCGTCACTCGCGCCACTTGGGAAAAGGCAGATCGTCGCGGTGACGAAAGCCAAGCAAAAAGGCCGGGTTCGCCCGGCCTTTTTCTTTTTCGGTCAAAGTAGTTAGCAGTGAATGCTCGATCTGTGCTGAAGCTGCCGGTTCATCCCCAGCGGCCGGTTTCCATCCAGATCAGGAACCGCTTGAGCGGAAGCAGCCAGACCACGCCCAGCACGATATAGACGGGCGTCTGCAGCAGCGCCGGCCAGCGCTGGATCAGCGGCGCGATCCAGGTTGCCACGGCCATGCCATACAGGCCCAGCGCAACGCAAAGCGCCAGCACACCGAACGGGATTCGCCAGGTCGGGGCTTCGCGCATCAGGATTGTCCTTCGTAGATCCGGGTGGGGGTGACGATCATGTCGAGCATGCGGTCGTGCCCCTCCCAAGGGAGTGTGTCGGCGAGCTGGCAATCCCAGGCGAGGCCGATGGTGCGGGTTTGCGGGTGGCGGGCCAGCCAGCGGTCGTAATGCCCTGCGCCCTGGCCGAGGCGATGGCCATCGGCGGTGAAGGCTACCAGCGGCACGATGACGGTGCCGGGGACCTGCTCCTCGGCTTCGGCCGATGGCTGCGGGAACTTCCACGGCCCCGGTGCCAGCTCGTCCTCATCGAACGGATTGCTCCAGCGGCGAAAGTGCATGGCATCATCGCGGGCGGCGAACCAGGGCAGGGCGATGGTGTGGCCCTGTTCGATCAGCCAGCGCGCCCAGCCCAGCGTCGGTGCCTCCGCGCCGACCGGGTGGTACAGCCCGATCGGGGCATCGTCGGTGAACAGCGCGGCGACGGGTGCCGGCGGGCGATTGAGGACGAGCGCGCGCAAGGCTTGCGGCAACGCTTCCACCTGATCACGCCGCGCCTTGCGGTAATGGGCGCGCAGCCGCGCCTTTTCGGACACGGCATCGATCGGAGGGGTATTTGCGGGGGGTGACGGGTCCACCATGGGTCGGTTTCCTAGAAATCCTCTGACGCCTCAACGTCAGGTGGGGACCATATGCGTCGCACCAGGGTGCGGGCAGGGACAGCCCCCTTGGATTGCTTATAGCCTCAGGGATGTTCGAACGGCTCGTGCCGGGCAGATCCCGTCGCCCTTCATCTAGGCGTTGTGGCGGGCGCTCTCAAGGGCGGTTTCGAGCAAGGCGGCGATATTCTCGACCCGGCCGGCCAGCGTGTCGATCCGGCGGGCCATCTCATCGGCCTTCTGCGCCGCGCCGTCGCGCCTGGCGGTGAGCTCGTGAATCTCGTCCGCCAGCAGCATCGCGGCGAACAGCAGCATGCGCGGTTCGGACTGGCCGACAGCACCGGCAGCCACCGCCTTTTCGTCGATCAGGCGGCCCAGGTTGCGGATATGCGCTTCCTCGCCATCGGCGCAGGCAAGCGTGTAGCTGCGCCCGCCGATCGTGATCGCCACGTTGCTCACCAGATTGCCGATCGGGAAGGATATGCAGCATTACCAGTCATTTGCCGGTCTTTTCGAGGAGGGAATCGAGTTCGTGCAGGCTGCGTGCCACCGAGGCTTTGAGCCGGGCGTGGCGGTGCGCCAGTTCACCGGCTTCCCGTGCGGCGCTTTCTGCCCGGTCCAGCGCCAGTTCGATCCGCGCAAGCGCCTGTGCGATCGGTTCCTCGGTCATCCATTCTGGCTACGCGCAAAGCGGTGAAACGCAAGGACTTGGCCACAGTTGTTCACAGCGATCTGTACCGTGCCGGGGCCATCCGGGCGTGGTTCGCTGAGAGTTCGCGGCTACGGCCGCGCGGCCGCTGAACTTGACGCGCGCCCCCCTCCGCCTAAAGGGGCGGGGAGATCGAATCGCCTTATCAACAGCTTTAGCGGAAAAAGCATCCATGACTTTGACCCCCGACCGTCTCGCGCCGATGGCCAACGCCATCCGGGCGCTGTCGATGGATGCGGTCCAGGCGGCCAACAGCGGGCATCCCGGCATGCCGATGGGTATGGCCGACGTGGCGACGGTGCTGTTCGCCAAGTTCCTCAAGTTCGATCCCGCCGCGCCGAAATGGCCGGACCGCGATCGGTTCGTGCTGTCGGCCGGCCACGGCTCGATGCTGATCTATTCGCTGCTCCACCTGACCGGCTATGCCAGCCCGTCGATGGAGGACATCCGCAATTTCCGCCAGATGGGTTCGGTGTGTGCTGGCCATCCGGAAAACTTCCTGATCCCCGGCATCGAATGCACCACCGGCCCGCTGGGCCAGGGGCTGGCGATGGCGGTGGGCATGGCGATGGCCGAGCGCCACCTCAATGCGACGTTCGGCGATGCGCTGGTCGATCACAACACCTGGGTCGTCGCCGGCGACGGCTGCCTGATGGAAGGCATCAACCACGAGGCGATCGGCCTTGCCGGTACGCTGGGCCTTGGCCGCCTGAAGGTGCTGTGGGACGATAACAGGATCACCATCGACGGCGATACCTCGCTGTCGACCAGCGAAGATATCGCCGCGCGCTATCGCGCTTCGGGATGGGACGTGTTCTCGTGCGACGGGCATGATTTCGCGGACATCGAACGCGCGCTGGGCGAAGCCGCAGCCTCTGCCAAGCCGAGCCTCGTCGCCTGCCGCACGGTGATCGGCAAGGGCGCGCCGAACAAGCAGGGCGGCCACGATGTTCATGGCTCGCCGCTCGGCGATGCCGAGATCGCCGCCGCGCGCGGCGTGCTGGGGTGGACTGCCGCCCCGTTTGAAATCCCCGCCGAAATCCTTGCCGACTGGCGCTCGCTCGGCGCGCGCGGACAGGCTGCGCGCGAGGCATGGGAAGCGCGCAAGGTCGCCGATCCGCAGGCGGGCGAATTCAGCCGCCGCATGGCCGGCGAGCTGCCCGAGGGTGACGAAGCCGCCAAGGCCTTTGCCGCCTGGCTGGAAGGCGATGCCTCGGTCGCGACCCGCAAGGCTTCGGAAAACGCGCTGAACGTGCTGGCTCCGCTGGTGCCGGAAATGGTCGGCGGTTCGGCCGATCTTACCGGCTCGAACAACACCAAGGCCAAGTGCCAGGCTCCGTTCACGCCCGCAGACTATGCCGGCCGCTATGTCTATTACGGCATCCGCGAATTCGGCATGGCCGCCGCGATGAACGGCATGGCGCTGCACGGCGGCATCATACCTTATGGCGGCACGTTCCTGATCTTCTCAGACTATTGCCGCAACGCCGTGCGCCTGTCTGCGCTTCAGCAGGTCCGCGCGATCTATGTGTTCACGCACGATTCGATCGGGCTGGGCGAGGACGGGCCGACTCACCAGCCGGTCGAACAGGTGATGAGCCTGCGTCTGATCCCCAATCTCAACGTCTATCGCCCGGCTGACCTGATCGAGACGGCCGAGTGCTGGAACATGGCGCTGCAGACGCCGGATACGCCGTCCGTGCTGGCGCTGACCCGCCAGAACCTGCCGCAACTGCGCACCTCGGGCGAAATGCTGTCGGCGCGCGGGGCCTATACCCTGCGCCGCGCCAAGGCCGATCGCCAGGTCATCCTGATCGCGACCGGTTCCGAAGTCGAAGTGGCCTGCAATGTGCGCGATGCCTTGGAAGCGCAGGGCATCGGTGCCGATGTGGTGTCGATGCCGTGCATGGAACTGTTCCACGCTCAGGACAGTGCTTATCAGCACGAGGTGCTGCCGAACGATCCGTCGATCCTGCGCGTCTCGATAGAGGCCGGGACGACGCTCGGCTGGGAGCGCTACACCGCCGTCAGCCGCAACGGCGGGCTCAACATCGGGCTTGACCGGTTCGGCGCTTCGGCCCCGGCCAAGCAGTTGTTCGCGCGCTTCGGCTTCACCGCCGAAGCCATCGTGCCCCGGATTCTCGAAAAGCTCAGCATTTAACCAGGAGGACTTTGAACATGGCGACCAAGGTTGCGATCAACGGTTTCGGACGTATCGGGCGCAATGTGGCGCGTGCCATTCTCGAGCGCACCGACCATGACCTCGAGCTGGTGTCGATCAACGACCTGGCCTCTGCCAAGGCCAACGCCATGCTGTTCCAGCGCGACAGCGTCCACGGTCCGTTCTCGGGCACGGTCGAAGTTGACGGCGATGATCTGGTCGTCAACGGCAAGCGCATCAAGGTGACCGCAGAGCGCGATCCCGCCAACCTGCCGCACGCCGAAAACGGCATCGACATCGCTTTCGAATGCACCGGCTTCTTCACTGACAAGGCGAGCGCGGGCAAGCACCTCGACGCCGGTGCCAAGCGCGTGCTGATCTCGGCTCCGGCCAAGAACGTCGATCTGACCGTCGTCTTCGGCGTCAACCATGACAAGCTGACCGCCGACCACGTCGTCGTCTCGAACGCTTCGTGCACCACCAACTGCCTCGCGCCGATGGCCAAGGTCCTGCATGAGAGCATCGGCATCGAGCGTGGCCTGATGACCACGATCCACTCGTACACGAACGACCAGAAGATCCTCGACCAGATCCACTCCGACCCGCGCCGCGCCCGCGCTGCCGCCATGAACATGATCCCGACCAGCACCGGCGCTGCCGTGGCCGTCGGCCTCGTGCTTCCCGATCTGGCCGGCAAGCTGGACGGTTCGTCGATCCGCGTGCCGACCCCGAACGTCTCGGTCGTCGATCTGACCTTCCAGCCCAAGCGCGACACCACCGTCGCCGAAGTCAACGCGCTGCTCAAGACCGCTGCCGAGGGCCCGCTGAAGGGCGTTCTGGCCTACACCGAAGAGCCGCTGGTCTCGATCGACTTCAACCACGATTCGCACTCATCGACCATCGACGCGCTCGAAACCGCGGTGATCGACGGCAAGCTGGTCCGCGTGCTGAGCTGGTACGACAACGAGTGGGGCTTCTCCAACCGGATGATCGATACCGCCGGCGTGATGGCCTCGTTCCTCTAAGGCCAGCCATGAACGGACGTCTCCTCGGGATCGCGCGCCATTCCCGGCCGCGCGGCCCGATGGAGACGGTCCCGCATGTCGCCGTGACGCGCGAAGAGGGCGTTCACGGCGATTTTCGTGGGGCGACAAGGCCGGGGCGCTCCAATCGCCGCCAGATCACCCTCATCGAGGTCGAAAGCTGGGAAGCCGCGCTGGCAGAACTGTCCCTGGCTGACGGCCATGCCGCCCACTGGTCCGAACGGCGGGCCAACCTGTTGATTTCGGGGCTGTCGTTGCCGCGAAAGCCGGGTACGGTGGTGTCCATAGGGGCGCACCTGAAAATCGAGATTACCCGCGAATGCGATCCGTGCGAGCGGATGGAAGCGGTGGTCCCCGGACTGCGCGCGGCGCTCACGCCCGACTGGCGCGGCGGGTTCTGCGGCCGGGTGCTGGAGGACGGCGAGATTGCCGTCGGTGACGAGATAAGGATCGAGGAATGAGCGCTTTCAAGACGATTGACGATCTGGGCGATGTGACCGGCAAGGTCGCGCTGGTCCGCGTGGACTTCAACCTGCCGATGCAGGATGGCCTGGTTACCGACGATACCCGCATCCGCGCTGCCGTTCCGACGATCCGCGATCTTACCGCCAAGGGCGCCAAGGTCCTGCTGCTCGCCCATTTCGGCCGCCCCAAGGGCGAACGCAATCCGGTGATGTCGCTCAGCCTGGTGGTCGGTGCGGTCGAGAAGGTCATCGGCAAGGAAGTGATGTTCGTGCCCGAAGTCGCCGGCGATATCGTCGCCCAGGCGGTCGGCATCCTGCGGCCCGGTGATGTCGCCATCCTCGAGAACACCCGCTTCTGGAAGGGTGAGGAAAAGAACGATCCCGAACTGGTGAACGCGATTGCCGCCAATGGCGATTTCTACGTCAACGACGCCTTTTCCGCCGCGCACCGTGCCCACGCCAGTACCGAAGGGCTGGCCCGCGTGCTGCCCGCCTATGCCGGCCGCTCGATGCAGGCCGAACTGGAAGCGCTGGACAAGGCGCTGGGCACTCCGGTCAAGCCGGTCGCTGCCGTGGTCGGCGGGGCCAAGGTGTCCTCCAAGCTGGACGTGCTGACCCATCTGGTGGCGCAGGTCGATCACCTCATCATCGGTGGCGGCATGGCCAACACCTTCCTCGCCGCCAAGGGTGTCGATGTCGGCAAGTCGCTGTGCGAACACGATCTGGCTCCCACCGCGATCGCCATCCTCGAAACGGCGGACAAGGCGGGTTGCACCGTGCACTTGCCTTACGAGGTGGTGGTCTCCAAGGAATTCGCCGCCAATCCCGCTTCGCTGCGCACCTGCAACGTCCACGAAGTGGCTGCCGACGAGATGATCCTCGATGCCGGCCCGTCAGCGGCCGAGGCGCTGGGCGATGTCCTCAAGACCTGCCGCACGCTGGTGTGGAACGGCCCGCTCGGCGCGTTCGAGATGGCCCCGTTCGATGCCGCCACCGTGGCGCTGGCCAAGACCGCCGCAGCGCTGACGGCCGAAGGTTCGCTCACCTCGGTGGCCGGCGGCGGTGATACCGTTGCAGCGCTGAACCACGCGGGCGTGGCTGCGGACTTTTCCTATATCTCGACCGCCGGGGGCGCCTTCCTTGAATGGATGGAAGGCAAGGAACTGCCCGGCGTGGCCGCGCTTTCGGCCTGATCGTGGCGACGGCCTGCGCTCTGCCGGATGCTATCCCCGCGCCCCGGCGCGGCGGACAGCGTGCGCCGATCGCGCCCGGCCGTTATGTAACGCTCGACGGCATGCGCGGGCTTGCCGCGCTGGCCGTCGCGCTGTTCCATTTCGATTTCATCCGCGCGCCGCACGGCTATGTGGCGGTGGACTTCTTCTTCGCGCTTTCCGGCTTCGTGCTGTGGCAGGCCTATCACGATCGCTGGCGCGGCGGGCACGGCACCGTGGCGTTCATGCGCCAGCGGGTGGTCCGCCTCTATCCGCTGTTCCTGCTGGGCATGGTGCTGTGCACTTGCGTCGCGTTCGGGCGGATCGCGCTGGGCGATGATGGCGTGCCGTCGCCGACCAGGATATTGTACAGCCTGCCGACCAATCTCCTGATGCTGCCCTCGCCGGTCACGCACGCGCTGTTTCCGATCAACCTGCCGGCCTGGACGCTGTTCTTCGAACTGGTCGCCAGCCTGCTGATGGTGCTGGTGATGTTCCGCCTGCCACGCCTCGGGCTGGTGCTCATCTGTGCGCTCAGCGCGTGGATTATGGTGCCGGTGGTGATCGCCCACAAGTCTGCCAATATCGGTGCCTTGTGGCGCGAATGGGATGTTGCACTGGCGCGCACCATGTTCTCGTTCAGTCTGGGCGCGCTGATCGCCCGACTGCCGCGCCCGGCGGAGCGGCCGGCGGGCTGGGTGGGGGCGCTGCTGCTGCTTGCCATCGCCTATGCGCTGGGGCTGTTCGTGGGGTTTGGCCTGGGGGTCAGCATTCCGGTCAAGACGCCGGAAATCGCCCAGTACGATCTGCTGTGCATCCTTGTCCTGTGGCCGGTGCTGCTGTTCCTGGGCTCGCGCTTCGAATGCCCGGCGGCGCTGGAGCGCCCGGCGCATTTCCTCGGCGAAGTGTCGTTCGCGCTTTATGCCGTCCACTGGGCGCTGATCGAGCCGTTCCGCTGGTTCAAGGATCAGGCCGGGTGGAACCCGCTGCTCTGCGCGGTTCTCTATATCGCGATGGCGCTGGCGGTTTCGTGGATGGCGGTGGACTTTTACGACGTGCCGTTCCGCCGCTGGCTGAACCGGTCCGCCACTACCGCGCGCGGCAACGGGGCGGTACCTTCGGCGTGAAAGCGCGGCCGGCCGCTCCCGTCCCGCGCCGAGACGGTCAGCGCGGTGTATGCCGCAGTTGCGAGATGACCGGTGACGCGATAAGCCGGGCCCATAGTTTTCGTTACAATCAAACAGCAGGGTGATCCATGGACTTTTCCGAGATGAACGCGAAGATGGCGGCAGGCAACGGCTTCATTGCCGCGCTGGACCAGAGCGGCGGTTCCACGCCCAAGGCGCTGAAGGGCTACGGCATCGAGGAAGGCGCCTGGTCGACCGAAGAGGAAATGTTCGGCCTGATCCATGACATGCGCAGCCGCATCATCACCTCCGCCGCCTTCACCGGTGACAAGGTGATCGGCGCGATCCTGTTCGAGCGCACCATGGACGGCACCGTCGGCGGCAAACCGACCCCGGCCGCGCTGATCGAGAAGGGCGTGGTCCCGTTCATCAAGATCGACAAGGGTCTGGAAGACGAAGTCAACGGCGTGCAGCTCATGAAGCCGATGCCGACGCTGGACGAACTGCTGGTTCGCTCGAAGGCGCTGGGCGTGTTCGGCACCAAGGAGCGCTCGGTGATCAACTCGGCCAATGCCGAAGGCATCGCCGCCGTCGTCAAGCAGCAGTTCGAGGTAGGCAAACAGGTGCTCAGCCACGGCATGATGCCGATGATCGAGCCCGAAGTGAACATCAAGAGCGAAACCCGCGCCGAGTGCGACACGATCCTGCTCGCCGAAATCCTCAAGAACCTTGATGCGCTGCCGGAAGGCCAGCAGGTGATGCTCAAGCTTTCGCTGCCGGTGGTGCCGGGCACGTTCGATCCGCTCGTCAGCCACCCCAAGGTGCTGCGCGTCGTCGCGCTGTCGGGCGGCTATGCCCGCCCCGAAGCTTGCGTTGAACTGGCCAAGAACAAGGGCATCATCGCCAGCTTCAGCCGCGCGCTGCTGAACGACCTGCGCTTCCAGATGACCGAAGCCGAATTCGATGCATCGCTCGGCGAAGCGATCGACGATATCTACAAGGGTTCGACCCAGAAGACCGAAGCGGCCGCCACGGCCTGAGCTTCCAGGTTCCGAAACCATCAGGCCCACCCTTCGCGGGGTGGGCTTTTTGGTTTCGGGGGCAAGAAAACTACAATTGCCGCCCAAGCTCCGTCATGCTGAACTCGTTTCAGCATCCATCGGGCCGCATGCGCCGAAGCGCGGTGTAGGCGCGCAACCGTGCCGGAAGCGCCCTTCGGACGCTGCGGCATAAACCGCAGGATGGACCCTGAAACGAGTTCAGGGTGACCAGAGGGGGAGATGGGGAAGCTCTTGCGGCTACGCCTCACGCCTGTGCCAACCGATACCGTAAGAGCGCCGCGCCAACCTCGCTCTACAAACCGTCTACGAAGCTGAAGCCGAAGCGATAGTTCTGGGGCTTGATCTGCCCGCCGCTGTCGCCGCCGGCCACCCGGTCGGGTTGGACCTCCGCCAATTCCAGCGTGCCGTCGGCCACCGGCAGCGGTTTGCCGGTCGTGATTTCCATGTCGCGGGTGCCCGCCCCGGTCTCGACCCGCACCGACAGCCGGACCTGCCCGGCCCACACGCACCGCGCGTTCATCGGGCACCGGCTGTCTTCGAGCACCGTCAGCGGCGTGACGCGGGGGCCGCCGACGGCCACCGTCTCGCCGATCCGGGCGTAGGACAGCGCGCTGTCGGCACTTTCGGGCGGGGGCAGGGCGGTGCCCTTGGGCGGGTTGAATTCCGGTTTTGCGGCGCACGCACCCGCAAGCAGGGTGATCGCCACGGCGAGGAGAAGGCTTCTGGTTCGCATGCCGGCCGGTCTGGCGGGGGCAAGCTGAACCCGGCCGGAACGCGAAACACTTTCCCGGCGCGCCGCGTCGCGCTAGGCGAACGCGATGGATGATGCACCGATCTTCGAGCATGAGCGCGCGCCGACGCAGCTCTACCTGATTTCGCCGTTGCAGGTGGGCGGCGATTTTCCCGCGCGCCTTGCCCGGGCGCTGGATGCCGGGCCGGTGGCGGCGTTCCAGTTCCGGGTCAAGGACGTGGACCAGCACGAAGCGGTGCGCCTGACCGCGCCGCTGCAGGAAATCTGCGCCGCGCGCGAAGTGGCGTTCATCGTCAACGATTCGATCAGCCTGGCCAAGCGCATCGGGGCCGACGGCGTTCATCTCGGGCAGAGTGACGGCACCGTGGAGGAAGCGCGCAAGGCGCTGGGCAAGGATGCGCAAGTGGGCGTGACTTGCCACGACAGCAAGCACCTCGCCATGGAAGCGGGAGAAGCGGGGGCGGACTATGTCGCCTTCGGGGCGTTCTTCCCGACCGAGACAAAGGATACCAAGCACCGGGCCGAATTGGGCGCGCTGACCTGGTGGCAGATGCTGTTCGAGATCCCCTGCGTAGCGATCGGCGGCATCACGCCGGAGAACTGCGGCCCCCTGATCCGCGCCGGGGCGGACTTCATCGCGGTGTCGGGTGCCGTCTGGAAAACCGATGAGGCAGCGGCCGTCGCCGCCTTCACGCAAGCGATTGAGGCAGCGTCCTAACCCGAGAAAATGCTCTAACTCCGATTTAACCAAGGCAGGTATAGGATGGACGGATGATCGATCATGGTGTCCATCCGCCGCGCACGCAAACCGTAGAAGCCGTCATGCGCGCCGAACTGGCGCATGGCGACGCGATGGCGGGCACGATCCTGCCGATCCTGCGCCATCTCATCTCCGCCGAAGACAACTCGGTGTTCAGCGACGAAATCCTCGCGCGGGTGCGAGGAATGCTGGCGGCGCTGGCCAACGGGCTGCTCAATGCCACCTTCGCTGTCGATGGCCAGGCCGTCCACGGGGGCCATCCGCCCAAGCTGGTCGATGCGCTGACCGGGGCGTTCATGGATCATCCGGCGCTCTTGGCCCACCTCCATTGCACCGCGCTCGAATGGCAACTGACCGAACGTCTGCAAGCGCGGCTGGCGCTCGATCCGGTGGTGTCGCCGCTGGTGCAGGCGCTGATCGCATCGCCCGATTCCGCCACGCAGGGGCTGGGGATGACCTTCCTTGCCGCGCAGGCGCGCTGGTGCCAGGCACAGCGGCGCATGGAGCTGGCTCCGTCTGAACTGCCCGGCGAACTGTTTCACGCCGCGCTGCTGGCCTTGCGCGCGGTCTGCGCATCCGACCCCGAACTGGCCCGGCGATCGGGCATCGCCGAGGTGGGCTTGCGCGAACGCTATGACGAAGCCGCCAGCCGCCTTGGCCTGGCTGGCCGGCTGGTGGTGAGCATGGGCGGCGGCGCACAGGCGGCGCTGTCTATCAGCCACGCCGGGATTGCGCTGTTCCTCACCGCACTGGCGATGGGATCGGGGCAGGAGCGCGACCCGGTCGTGCTGTCCACGCACGAATCGCAACTGGCGCGTTTTGCGCTGGCCCTGCGCGCGGCCGGGCAGAAGGCTTCGCTGGTCGAGGAACAGTTCCTGGCCCTGCATCCCGATGTCACGATGCCTGTCGGTTTCGATCGGCTCGGCGTTGACCTTGCAGCCTCCATCCTCGCGTCAGGCCGCTACACCGGCTGATGAACGGCGAGGCGATCACCCTGGCCCGAGCCCTGTGCGACGGTGACAACCGGCTGCTGGAAGCGGAAGAGCCGCTCGCCGGTCTGCAACTGCGCAGCGGCGGCGAGCTGCCGGGGACGATCGCCATTCCCGAACTGCTCGAACTGGTGCGCAAGGCCCGCCGCTTCCGTTTTCGCATGGGCCGGGCGATCAATGCCCTTGACGGAGGCAAAGCCGTCTCCGCTTGGGTCGAGGTCGTGCCCGACAGCGCGGGCGAAGGTTGCGAGATCCGGGTGCGCAACTGGCAGACATCGGCCTGCCCGACCGAGGATAGCGCCACGATAGAACAGCGTCGGCAGGCTACCGATCGCCATGTCGCCGAACTCAGCGCGCGGCTCGATGCGCGCCAGCGCGTGCTGACGGTGCTGTCCGACAGCCCCGAACTGGCCGCGCTGACCGCCGCGATGGAGGCGGGCCAAGGCCGCCACTGGACCGAGTTCCTGCCGCCGGAAAACGCCACGCACCAGCAACCGCTGCACTGGCGGCTGCTGGATGGCGCGCGGGTGACGGTCCCCGGTTCGCTGCGGAGCTGGCGCGTGTCGCTGATCCCGCACATGCAGCCGGGGTTCGATCCCGATGGCTTCGAACTTTTGCTGCTGTCCGATCAGCCGCCCGCCGTAATCGCGGCCCCCGCCGCCGCGCCTGCGGGGCAGGGCTTGCGCACCAGTCTGGTCGGGCAGGATCTGGCTCCGGTGCTGCACCAGCCGATTTCACGCATCATCGCCAATGCCGAGACGATCCGCACCCGGCTGGCGGGGCCGCTGCCCGATGATTATGCCCAGTATGCGCAGGAAATCGCCCATGCCGGCCGGCATCTGCTCGATCTGCTGAAGGACCTTGGCGATCTGGAAGTGGTGGAGGCGGACGGCTTCCACACCGCGCCCGATCGCATCGATCTGGCGGAAGTGTGCCGACAGGCCGCCGGCATCCTCAACGTCCGCGCGCGCGAGGCGGGGGTGCTGATCGATGCGCCGGGGCAGGGTGACCATGTGCCCGCGATCGCCGAATTTCGCCGGGTGCTGCAGATCCTGCTCAACCTGATCACCAATGCCATCAAATATGCGCCGCAAGGCTCTCACGTCTGGCTGACTGCAGGGCGGCACGGCGATGGCGTGCGCGCGGTGGTGACCGATGCCGGGCCGGGCCTAACCCCCGCCGATCAGGCCAAGGTGTTCGAGAAGTTCGAACGGCTGGGCCGCAGCGGCGATGGCGGTTCGGGGCTGGGCCTGTTCATCTCACGCCGGCTGGCGCGGGCAATGGGCGGCGAGCTTTCGGTAGAAAGCGCCCCCGGCCACGGGGCCCGCTTCATCCTTGATCTACCGGCCGATCCGCAGGGCTGAAGGCGTCAGCCGAGCCGGCGGCCCCGACGCGAAAGCCACAGGAGCAGCAGGCCCGATGCGGTCAGCAAGACGCCATGGAACGCCCATGTGCGCTGGTTCAGCATGAAGCTTTCCGACGGCCACAGGATCAGCCCGGTGCCCTGGCCCATCCACAGCACGCCCATGGCCACGGCCACAACGCCGATCAGGAAACAGATTGCCGCCAGAAACCGCATGGCCGGACCTCCAGTCATCGCGAGTATAGCACGTTTCGCGGGTGCGGTGCAGCAAAAAGGCCCCCACGCCGTGGCGTGGGAGCCCTTTTGTCTGTCCGGCGCGGCGGGACGGCGGGCCGAGCCCGCCACCCACTCAGCGTTGTGCGACGGGAATGTAGTCGCGCTGCGTCGGCCCGGTGTAAAGCTGGCGCGGACGGCCGATCTTCTGGCCTGGATCGGAGATCATCTCGTTCCACTGTGCCACCCAGCCCACAGTGCGGGCGAGCGCGAACAGCACGGTGAACATCGTCGTCGGGAAGCCGATCGCCGAAAGGATGATGCCCGAATAGAAGTCCACGTTGGGGAACAGCTTCTTTTCGACGAAGTAGGGATCGTTCAGCGCGATCTCTTCCAGCCGCATGGCCGTTTCGAACAGCGGATCGGAAACCTTGAGCGCCTCGAACACTTCGCGCACGGTCGACTGCATGACAGTCGCGCGCGGGTCGTAGTTCTTGTAAACGCGGTGGCCGAAGCCCATCAGGCGGAACGGATCGTTCTTGTCCTTCGCCCGCGCGATGTAGTGCGGGATCTTGTCCGGGGTGCCGATCTCGCGCAGCATTTCCAGCGCCGCTTCGTTGGCGCCGCCATGGGCCGGGCCCCACAGGCAGGCGATGCCCGCGGCGATGCACGCGAAGGGGTTCGCGCCCGATGAACCGGCCAGACGCACGGTCGAGGTCGAGGCGTTCTGTTCATGGTCGGCATGCAGGATGAAGATCCGGTCCATCGCCTTTTCGACGGCGGGGATGACCTCGTACTCCTCGGCCGGGACGCCGAAGGTCATGCGCAGGAAGTTGCCGGCGTAGGACAGGTCGTTCTTCGGATAGACGAACGGCTGGCCGACCGAATACTTGTAGGCCATCGCCGCGATCGTCGGCATCTTGGCGATCAGACGGTGGCTGGCGATCTTGCGCTGCACCGGGTCCGAGATATCGGTCGAATCGTGATAGAATGCCGAAAGCGCGCCGACCACGCCGCACATGATGGCCATCGGGTGCGCATCGCGGCGGAAGCCGCTGAAGAAGCTGCTGAGCTGCTGATGGACCATGGTGTGGCGGCTGATGGTCCAGGAGAACTTGTCCAGTTCGTCCTTGCTGGGCAACTCGCCATTCAGCAGGAGGTAGCACACTTCCATGAACGAGGATTGCTCGGCCAGTTGCCCGATCGGATAACCGCGATGCAGCAGGACCCCTTCGTCGCCGTCGATATAGGTCAGCGCGCTCTCGCAACTGGCGGTTGACGTGAAGCCCGGATCGAACGTGAACATGTCCGTCTGCCCGTAGAGCTTGCGGATATCGATGACGTCCGGACCCACGCTGCCCTTCAGCACGGCGTATTCGTAGTCCTTGCCCCCTGCGCTCAGCTTCACCTGATCACCCACCAATCTTTCTCCTTATCACTGCGACCCGGCCGCAACCCGGGCCTGCGCACCTATCCGCGCGAGGCTCTCGTCACGTCCGAGCAAAACCAGAACATCGAAAATTCCCGGCGAGGTCGTCTGACCTGTCAGGGCCGCCCGCAGCGGTTGTGCGAGCTTGCCGAGGCCCAGTCCCTGCTCCTCGGCCATTGCCTTGAGGTTGGCCTCCAGACCTTCCAGGGTCCACGCCCGCTCGGTCCCGAGACGATCGTGGATCTGGCCGAGACGCGCCCGCGCCTCGTCGGTGAGGAGACCTTGCGCCTTCTCGGTCATCGCCAGCGGGCGGCTGGCGAAGAGGAATTCGGCACCTTCGGCAAGTTCGTTGAGGTCCTTGGCGCGGACCTTGAGCACCGGCATGGCGCGCGTCAGCAGATCGAGGTCGATCGCGCCGAAACGGCCGGCCAGCCGTTCGCCGACCAGTTGCGCCAGCCGTCCATCCTCTGCCTCGCGCAAATAGTGCCCGTTGAGGTTCTGCAGCTTGGCCAGATCGAAGCGCGACGGGCTCTTGCCGACATCGGCCATGTCGAACCATTCGACCGCCTTGTCGCGGGCGATGAATTCCTCGTCGCCGTGCCCCCAGCCGAGGCGCAGCAGGTAATTGAACAGGGCTTCCGGCAGCACGCCCATCTCGTCGCGATAGGCATCGACGCCCAGCGCGCCGTGACGCTTGGAAAGCTTGGCCCCGTCCGATCCGTGGATCAGCGGGACATGGCCGTAGACCGGACGCTCCCAGCCCATGCCGTCGATGATGACAAGCTGGCGGAAGGCGTTGTTGAGGTGATCGTCGCCGCGCAGGACATGGGTGACGCCCATGTCGTGGTCGTCCACCACCACCGCGAGCATGTAGGTCGGCGTGCCGTCGCCGCGCAGGATTACGAAATCGTCGATCTCGCGATTCTGGACGGTCACTTCGCCCTGCACCAGATCGTGGATCACCGTCTCACCCTCACGCGGGGCCTTGATCCGCACGACATAGGCCGAATCGGCGGGCCAGGTGGCGGGATCGGCATCGCGCCATTCGCTTTCGATGCGGAAGGGCTTGCGTTCTTCCTGCGCCTTGGCCCGGCGCGCGGCCAGTTCTTCCTGCGTCAGATAGCAGCGATAGGCGTGGCCGGTGTCGAGCAGATGCTGCGCGACTTCGGCATGGCGGGGGGAGCGGGCGAACTGGAACACCGGTTCCGCGTCACCGCCCAGGCCCAGCCAGTTCAGGCCATCGAAAATCGCGGCGATCGCCGGTTCGGTGGAGCGGGCGCGATCGGTATCCTCGATGCGCAGAAGGTACGCGCCGCCGTGGTGGCGGGCATAGAGCCAGTTGAACAGGGCAGTGCGTGCCCCGCCGATGTGCAGGTACCCGGTGGGGGAAGGAGCAAAACGGGTGACGACGGTTTTGCCCGCCCCCACGTCGTTCGATGCTCCGCCGCTTGTCATCCAATTAACCTTCCTGTCCAATGCGGGGGATGGCCACCACTGCCGACCCGCACGATAACCATGGCACGACGCCCGTTAGGGGCGCTGCAATGCAGCATGGGCAATGGAACAGACTGCGCCGATTGTCGAGAGGTTTGGCGGGGTTGGAGCAATTTCTTGGTGCCTCCCGTCTCGACCTTGGGCCATGGCTGGTGGTGTGCTTCGCGGCTGGCATCGCCGCCTGGTTCGGCCTGCCGGGGGCCACCGCGTGGATCGTCTTTTGTGGTATATGCCTGATCCTGTCCGGCATCGGCGCTTTGGCGCTGCGCCGTTCCGGTCGTGACCCCTATATCGCTGCCAGTTTCAGCCTGATTTTCGCGATGGCGCTGGCCGGATGCCTGGTTGTCTGGGCGCGATCGCACGTGGTCGGGACCGCGCCGATCGAGCGGCCGATGGTCGGCAGCTTCGTCGGCCGGGTGCTGGCGATCGAGCATCAGAGCGCGCAGGCGCGCGACCGGCTGGTGCTCGCCACGCGCGAGCAGGGGACCGGGCGGGCGATCAAGGTGCGCGTCAATCTGCCCGATGCCCACCGACGGCCGGGAGTGGAGCCCGGTGCGCTGGTGCGGTTCAAGGCGCGGCTGATGCCGCCGGCCCCGCCGATGCTGCCCGGTGCCTACAACTTCGCGCGCACCGCTTGGTTCGCCGGGCTTGCCGCCAGCGGCAGCGCGCTGGGGCCGGTCGAAGTGGTGGAGGCGGGACAGGGCGGCGCGATGCTGGGCGATCTGCGCAACCGGCTGTCCGCCCACATCCTGTCGCGGGTCGATCCCGACGCCGGCGGCATCGCCACCGCGCTCGTCACCGGCGATGAAGGCGCGCTGGCCGAGGGCGATGTCGATGCGATGCGCGATGCCGGGCTTGCCCACCTGCTGTCGATCAGCGGCCTTCATGTCAGCGCGGTGATCGCGGCGACCTTCTTCATCGTGCTGCGGCTCGCGGCGCTGATCCCCTGGCTTACCCTGCGCGTGCGGTTGCCGGTTTTCGCGGCCGGTGCCGGGGCGCTGGTGGGGATCGGTTACACCCTGCTGAGCGGCTCGGAGGTACCCACGGTGCGATCGTGCATCGGCGCGCTGCTGGTTCTCGCCGCCACCGTGCTCGGGCGCGAGAGCCTGTCGTTGCGGATGCTGGCGGTGGGGGCTTTCTTTGTCCTCCTGCTGTGGCCCGAAGCGCTGGTCGGGCCAAGCTTCCAGCTCAGCTTCGCGGCGGTGCTGGCGATCATCGCGGTCAGTTCTTCAGCGCCCGCCCGCCGCTTTCTTGCCCCGCGTGATGAATGGTGGCCGGCCCGCCTGGCCCGGAATGCGGTTATGATCGTGGTGACCGGGCTGGTGATCGAAATGGCGCTGATGCCGATCGGGTTCTATCACTTCCACCGCGCCGGGGTGTACGGCGCACTGGCCAATGTCATCGCCATCCCGCTGACGACCTTTGCGATCATGCCCTTGCTGGGCCTTTCGCTGCTGCTGGATACGCTGGGCCTTGGCGCGCCGTTCTGGTGGCTGACGGCGCAGGCCATCGCGCTGCTGCTGGCCATCGCGCGGTTCACCGCCGGGCTGCCCGGCGCGGTCACCGTGCTGCCGGCATTCGGCATTAAAGCGTTCGCGCTGTTCGTGGCCGGCGGGCTGTGGCTGGGCCTCTGGCCGGGCCGGGTACGCTGGCTGGGGTTGCCGCCGGTCTGCGCCGGTACCGTGCTGCTGATGACGCTGTCACCGCCCGACATCCTGCTGTCCGGCGATGGCCGCACTGTCGGCGTGCTCAGCGAGGCAGAAGGGCAGACCGGCCGCACTCTGCTGGTGCTGCGCCAGAGCCGGACCGATTATACCCGCGACAATCTGCTGGAACTGTCCGGCATGCAGGGGGAGCCGGTGCTCCTGCAGGACTGGCCCGGTGCCCGCTGTAACCGGGATTTCTGCACCCTGCGGCTCGAACGGCGGGGCAGGCGCTGGCTGGTGCTGCTGTCGCGCGGCCGCGATGCGGTGCCCGAGCGGGCGCTGGCGACGGCGTGCGAGCGGGTGGACATCGTCCTGTCCGATCGCTTCCTGCCGCGCTCCTGCCATCCCCGCTGGCTGAAAGCAGATCGCCGCATGCTGGAGAAGACCGGCGGCCTGGCGATCCGGCTGGAAGACCGGTCGATCGAGACCGTCGCCGCCGCGCAGCAAGGCCACGGCTGGTGGCGGCCCCCACCCGAGTGGCCCCGCCCGGCGACCACCAACACAGCGCTACCTTCCGGCGACCAGTCGCCCTGACCTCGGTTCAAGGTTCATTCTTCCTTCGCCGAGCTCCGTATGTCGGGGGGAAGAGCTTACCCACGTCACCCCGCGCCAACCGGCACGACCGTCTGCTGCATCGCCGCGCACAGCTTCGCTTCACCGCCGGTGACGCAGTCGATATCGACGCGGGTGATGATGGCCGAGCGGCCCTTGCGCAGCACGCTGGCCCGGGCGACCAGCTTGTCGCCCACGCCGGGGCGCAGGAAGTTGACTTTGTATTCCAGCGCCAGCACATCGCCCGGATAGGACAGCACGGTGCGCGCGACAGTGCCGCCGGCGGTGTCGCCCAGCGCGCCGATCGCGCCGCCGTGGAAAAATCCCTGATCCTGCAGGATGAGCGGGGAGGCCGGCATTTCGATCACGCACAGGCCATATTCGAGAGTCACGATGCGGGTATCGAAGTTGGTCATGAAGCCGGGCTGGTAGAACCTGTCGGTAATGAACTGGCGGATAGCGGGATCGAGGGTATCGGACACGGGCACAGGGTTCCTGAAATGACGGCGGGCGCAATGCAGACGAACTGCCCGGGCTTGTCCAGCCATTCCCGCCTATGGGCCGATATCCCCGCAGTTATCCCCGGCGTGGCCTTGATTGCGCGGGGGAGCGGGGCCAAGATTTGATCGATGGCTTACGCTCCCTTCGTTCCTTTGCGCATCTTCTCCAGCTTCACCATGCTGGACGGGGCGATCGATCCCAAGGCCGCCGCCAAGCTGGCCAAGGAGCGCAAGTTTCCCGCCGCCGCGATCTGCGATCGCAACGGGCTTTATGGCGCGCCGATCTTCGCCTCGGCCTGCAAGGGGGCAGGGGTGCAGCCGATCGTCGGGACGTTCCTCGCGGTTATCCGGCCGGGCGCGGCGCGGCAAGGGCATGAACAGCCGATCGACTGGCTGGCCCTGTTCGCGCAGAACGAAGCTGGCTGGCTCAACTTGTGCCACCACGTCAGCCGCGCGCACCTCGATCGGCCGCTCGATCGCGATCCGCATGTCGAACTGGTATCGCTGCGCGGCTATACCGATGGCCTGATCTGCCTGACCGGCGGCGCGGAAGGCGCGCTGGCGCGGTTGCTCGGCGAAGGCCGCGGTGACGCCGCCGGTGCCTATTGCGACGAGTTGCAGGCGCTGTTCGGGGACCGCCTCTATGTCGAAATCAGCCGTAGCGGCGAGGCGATCGAGGACGCGAGCGAAGCGGCGCTGATCGATCTCGCCTATGCCCGCGATCTGCCGCTGGTGGCCAGCAATCCCGCTCAGTTTGACGAGCGGCATTTCCACCCGGCGCATGACGCCCTGCTGTGCATCGCCAACTCCACCCATATCGATGCCGCCGATCGCCCGCGCTCCTCGGCCGAACGCTGGGTCAAGCCGGTGGAGACGATGCAGGAGCTGTTCGCCGATCTGCCCGAAGCGCTCGCGAACACGCTCGTGGTTGCCCAGCGCTGCGCCTATGCGCCGCCCAAGCGCAAGCCTCTGTTGCCTAGCCTCGCGGGTGACCGGGAGGGCGAGGCGCGGATGCTGGCGGACGATTCGCGGCGCGGCCTGGCGCGGCGGTTGGTGGCGTACTGGCCCGAGGTGACCGAGGCCGAGCTTGACGCGGCGATGGCGATGAAGGGCGAGGCACGGGCGGAGGCCTATGAGGCGCTGCGCCCGCGCGGGGTGACGCAGGATTTCCTCGAATATGCCGAAAGGCTCGATTTCGAGACCAGAATCATCATCGGGATGGGCTTTCCCGGCTACTTCCTGATCGTGGCCGATTTCATCAAGTGGGCCAAGGACAACGGCATCCCGGTGGGCCCCGGGCGCGGTTCGGGCGCGGGCTCGCTGGTTGCCTGGGCGCTGACGATCACCGATCTCGATCCGCTCAAGCTCGGGCTGCTGTTCGAACGCTTCCTCAACCCCGAGCGCGTGTCGATGCCGGACTTCGACATCGATTTCTGCGAAACCCGGCGCGGCGAAGTGATCCGCTATGTCCAGGCCAAGTACGGCCACGATCACGTCGCCCAGATCATCACCTTCGGCAAGATGAAGGCCCGCGCGGTGCTGCGCGATTGCGGCCGTATCCTGCAGATGGGCTATGGCCGGGTGGACAGCCTGTGCAAGATGGTGCCGAACCATCCGACTGACCCGTGGACGCTGGAGCGCGCGCTGAACGGCGCGCTCGATTTCCGCCGCGAGTACGACAACGACCGCGAAGTGAAGCGGCTGGTGGATCTCGCGACGCAGTTGGAAGGCCTGCCGCGCAACTCGTCCACGCATGCCGCCGGGGTGGTGATCGGCGATCGCCCGCTGGCGCAACTGGTGCCGCTTTACCGCGATCCGCGTTCGGACATGCCGGTAACCCAGTTCGACATGAAATATGTCGAGGACACCGGGCTCGTGAAGTTCGACTTCCTCGGCCTCAAGACGCTGTCGGTCCTGCGCAAGGCGTGCGACCTGCTGGAGCGGCGCGGCATCCGGATCGACCTGTCGACCCTCGCCTGGGACGATCCGGCGGTCTACGAACTGCTCAAGCGCGGCGATACGGTTGGCGTTTTCCAGCTTGAATCGGAAGGCATGCGCCGCACGCTGGCGGCGGTGAAGCCGACCAATTTCGGCGATATTATCGCGCTCGTCTCGCTCTATCGGCCGGGCCCGATGGACAACATCCCGCTGTTCGGCCAGCGCAAGAACGGCCTCGCCCCGATCGAATATCCGCATGACAAGCTGGCCGGCATCCTGGGCGAAACTTACGGGATTTTCGTCTATCAGGAGCAGGTCATGCAGGCGGCGCAGATACTCGCCGGCTATTCGCTGGGCGATGCCGACCTGCTGCGCCGGGCGATGGGCAAGAAAGTCCAGGCGGAAATGGACGCGCAGCGCCAGCGGTTCGTCGATGGCTGCAAGCGTGAATCGGCGATCGAAGCGGCCAAGGCGAACGAACTGTTCGATTTGATCGACAAGTTCGCGGGGTACGGCTTCAACAAGTCGCACGCCGCCGCCTATGCGCTGCTCGCCTATCACACGGCGTGGGTTAAGGCGCATTATCCGCACGAATTCTATGCCGCATCGATGTGCTTCGACATGCACCAGTCGGAAAAGCTGGCGGTGTTCGTGGACGACGCGCGGCGCAACGGCATCGAACTGGCCCCGCCCGATATCAACATGTCCGAAGCCGAGTTCACGGTCGAGGAAACGCCCGACAGCCACGCGGTGCGCTATGCCCTGGCGGGCATCCGCAACGTGGGCGAAAAGGCGATGGACGCGATCGTTGCCGAGCGCGAGGCGAACGGCAAGTTCGCCAACCTCCAGGACCTGTTCAAGCGCGCGCCCGCCGGATCGATGAACCGGCGGCAACTGGAAAGCCTCGCCGCCGCCGGCGCGTTGGACGGGCTCGATCCCAACCGCGCGCGGGTATTGGCCAATGCCGATCTGCTGCTGGCGGTGGCGGATGAAGCCAGCCGCAGCCGGCAGAGCGCGCAAGTGGGCCTGTTCGGCGGCGAGGATCATGCCGAGCCCGATCTGCGGATGAGCGATTGCCCGCCGTGGACGCGGATGGAGCAGATGGCGAAGGAGCGCGAGAATTTCGGCTTCTACTTTGCCGCCCATCCGGTCGAGCAATATCGCGCGGTGGCATCGGCCAACGGCGCGCGTACCCACGCCAGCCTGCTGAGCGGCAGCGCCGGCACCGGCCGCAACGCGGCGGTGATGGCGGCGCTGGTAGAGAACGTCCAGAAGCGCAAGACCCGCAAGGGCAAAGACTTCGTGATGGCCGATTTCTCGGACCAGTCAGGAAACTTCTCGGCCTCGTGCTTCGAGGAGACGCTGGTCGATGATTTTGTGAAGTGGGCGAAGGACGGCACCTGCGTCCTGCTCACCGTCGAACTCGACAGCCCCAGTCCCGACGAGCCGCCGCGCGTCACCGTGCGCGGGGCGCGGCCGCTGAGCGCCGTTACTGCCGATGCCCGGATGCGGCTGGTGCTTGAAGTCGATCGGGTGGGGGCGATCCGCGAACTCGCCATGCTGCTGGAGGCCGGCGACAAGCGGCGCGGTGAGGTGATCGCCCATTTGTTGCTGGGCGGCGGCAAGCGGCAGTCGGTGCGGCTGGGCTGGGATTTCCGGCTGGACGGCGAGATCGTTGAGAGGATCGCCGAGATCGACGGCATCTCCAACGCCAGCCTTGGCCCCCAGCGCACCGGCGGCCATTTGCGCGCGGCTGCCTGACGCTGGGGACTCGAGGCCGACGGATAACGCCTAACTGCGGTATTCCAGCCCTTCGGCCCAGTCCGAATGGATCGGCAATGTGCCGGCGGCCGCTGCGGGACGGGACGCGGTATCCAGCCCGCCGCCGATCAGCCGATCGAGCAGCGCGCGGCCGTTCAGCCAGCGGTGATGGCCCGACTCGGCATTGATATGCCCGGCATCGCCGGCATCGACGAAGGCGCTGCCCCAGCGCCGGGCGAGCATGCGGGCGGCGTCAAAGTTGATCCACGGGTCGTTGCGGCTGCCGACCAGGATTGACGGGAAGGGGAGGGCATCGGCCGGCGTCGGGGCGAACCGGGTGACGCGTTCATCGCGCGGGAAGAAATCGACCTCGGGCGGGGCCACCAGCAGTGCGCCGACCACCGGTTCGGACCAGCCGGGCTGTTCGAACTTGGCCCACCACGCCGTGACCAGGCAGCCCAGGCTGTGCGCCACCAGCACCACCGGCTTGCCGGCTCGATGCACGGCGAGGTTGAGCTTGTTGACCCAGGTATTGCGATGGGGATTGTCCCACATGCCGAGATCGACCTTGCGGGCATCGGGAAGTTCGCGTTCCCACGCCGATTGCCAGTGATCGGGGCCGCTGCCGTCAAGGCCGGGGACCAACAAGACGGCGGGTTCCTGCGACGCGGAATTCTGGCTGTGATGCAAGCGTGTCATCGGGCGTCTCCTCGTTGCGATAGCCGGTGGCATCCGGGGCCGAATCGGTCTTTTCCGGCTCTCTCAATGTATATCAAGCAAAATGGTAGACAATAGAGTTTCGATGGTTCGGGGCTCTGGTCCGGCCAGCCGAAAAATGGCCAGGGCTTACACGATCGGCTGCAACCGCTTGGCAATCGGGCCCTTACGGGCCCATATGCCGCCTGACCCGCCGGCGACGCTTTGTGCCGGATCGACAGGAGCCTTGCCGCATGGCTGATGAGTACGACTACGACCTGTTCACGATAGGTGCCGGTTCCGGCGGCGTGCGGGCCAGCCGCGTCGCCGCAGCGCATGGTGCGCGCGTGGCGGTGGCAGAGGAATACCGGGTCGGCGGGACGTGCGTGATCCGGGGCTGCGTGCCCAAGAAGATGCTGGTCTACGGAGCCCACTTTGCCGAAGACCTGGAAGACGCCAAGCATTTCGGCTGGGACATTCCGCAGGCGACCTTCGACTGGAAGCGGCTGCGCGATAACGTGCTGGGCGATGTCGACCGGCTCAACGGCCTCTATACCCAAACGCTGGAAAACCACGCGGTGGAGATATTCCACGAACGCGCGACCATCACCGGCCCGCACGAGATCACCTTGGCGAACGGGGTGAAGAAGACGGCGAAAGTCATCCTGATCGCGACCGGTGCCCGGCCTTTCGTGCCGAACTGTCCGGGGCATGAACACGGCATCACCTCGAACGAGGCGTTCCACCTCGATGCCATCCCCGACCGCGTGCTCATTGCCGGCGGCGGCTATATCGCTAACGAGTTTGCCGGCATCTTCAACGAGTTCGGCTCGAAAGTGACGATCATCAACCGCTCGGACACGATCCTGCGCGGCTATGACGAATCACTGCGCGACCGGCTTCTGCAAATATCGCTCGCCAAGGGGATCGACTTCCGCTTCGGGGCGGAATTCGAGGGGATCACCCGCAATCCCGACGGCTCGCTATCGGTGGCGATGACCAATCACGAACCGCTGACTGTGGATTGCGTGATGTTCGCCACCGGGCGCGTGCCCAACGTCGAAGGCTTGGGGCTGGAAGAGGCCGGGGTCAGCGTGAACGACAAGGGCGCGATCGTCGTCGATGAATATTCGCGCACCAGCGTCGATCACATCTATGCCGTCGGCGACGTGACCGATCGCGTGCAACTGACCCCCGTCGCCATCCGTGAGGGCCAGGCCTTTGCCGATACCGTGTTCGGCGGCACGCCTGCCACGGTGGACTATTCCTGCGTTCCCAGTGCCGTTTTCAGCCATCCGCCGATCGCATCGGTCGGCATGAGCGAGGCGCAGGCGCGCATGAAACTGGGCGCGGTCCGGGTCTACACCAGTGACTTCCGGCCGATGAAGAATGTGGTCGCCCACCGTAACGAGCGGTCGCTCTACAAGATGGTGTGCGACGATGCGAACGGCCGGGTGGTCGGCATCCACATGATCGGGCCCGATGCACCCGAGATCATGCAGGCAGCGGCAGTGGCGGTGAGGGCCGGGCTGACCAAGGCCGATTTCGACGCTACCATCGCCATCCATCCTACGATGGCCGAGGAACTCGTCCTTTTGAAATAGAAATTTGGAATCCCGACTCCGGATTCCCCGGGGATCAGTTTAACCGGACGATTAAAAGCTATTGACCTGATCGCCGCAAACTGCCTTAGGCGTGCGGACCGATTTTGCGATTTGAACATTTTCGAGTGGGGACCTGTCAGCATGTCAGCCAATATCGCCGAAATGGAGAAGCGCCGCAGCGCGGCCCGCATGGGCGGCGGCGAAGCCCGCATCGAGGCACAACACGCCCGTGGCAAGCTGACCGCGCGCGAACGTCTGGAAGTCCTGCTCGACGAGGGCAGCTTCGAGGAAACCGACCTCTACGTCCATCATGACTGCATCGACTTCGGCATGGAGAAGAAACAGATTCCGGGCGATGGCGTGGTCACCGGCTCCGGTACCATCAACGGCCGCCTGGTCTATGTCTATAGCCAGGATTTCACCGTGTTCGGTGGCTCGCTTTCGAACCGCCATGCCCAGAAGATCTGCAAGGTGATGGACACCGCGATGCGCGTCGGCGCGCCGGTGATCGGCCTCAACGATTCCGGCGGCGCGCGCATCCAGGAAGGCGTCGCGGCGCTGGCCGGTTATGCCGAGGTGTTCCAGCGCAACGTGCTGGCATCGGGCGTGGTGCCGCAGTTGTCGATGATCATGGGCCCTTGCGCCGGTGGTGCGGTCTATTCGCCGGCAATGACCGACTTCATCTTCATGGTGAAGGACAGCTCCTACATGTTCGTCACCGGCCCCGACGTGGTGAAGACCGTGACCAACGAGGTGGTGACGCAGGAAGAACTGGGTGGTGCGATCACCCATTCCACCAAGACCAGCGTCTCCGACCTGGCGCTGGAGAACGACGTCGAGGCGCTGCTGGCGGCGCGGGATTTCTTTGATTTCCTGCCGCTCAACAACCGCGAAGCCGCTCCCGTCCGGCCGAGCGTCGATCCGTGGGACCGCGAGGACAAGAGCCTCGACACGATTGTCCCGCCGAACGCAAACCAGCCGTATGACATGCATGAAGTGCTGCGCAAGGTGCTGGACGAAGGCGATTTCTTCGAGCTTCAGCCCAGCCACGCGGCCAATGTCATCATCGGTTTCGGCCGCATCGAGGGCCAGACCGTGGGCATCGTCGCCAACCAGCCGATGGTGCTGGCCGGCGTGCTTGATATCAACTCTTCGAAGAAGGCCGCGCGGTTCGTGCGCTTCTGCGATGCGTTCAACATCCCGATCATCACTTTCGAGGACGTTCCCGGCTTCCTGCCCGGCACCGATCAGGAGCATAACGGCATCATCAAGCACGGTGCCAAGCTGCTGTTCGCCTATGCCGAAGCGACCGTTCCCAAGATCACCGTCATCACCCGCAAGGCTTATGGCGGGGCCTATTGCGTGATGAGCTCGAAGCATCTGCGCGGCGATCTCAACTATGCCTGGCCGACCGCCGAAATCGCGGTGATGGGGGCCAAGGGCGCGGTGGAGATCATCTTCCGCGGCCAGGATGAAGAAGGTATGGCCGCTTCGACCAGGGAATACGAAGACCGCTTCGCCAACCCGTTCGTCGCCGCCAGCCGCGGCTACATTGATGAAGTGATCTATCCGCATTCCACCCGCAAGCGGATCGCGCTGGGCCTGCGCAAGCTGCGCACCAAGCAGCTCGAAAACCCCTGGAAGAAGCACGACAACATTCCTCTGTGATTAGGGCTGGCTGACCCCTGCCCAAGGTGGGGAACCGGATCGCATCGACGCGCATCGGGCGCACGCATCGGGAATCAGGTAACATGGAAGATATCTACATCGTCAGCGGCGCGCGCACGGCCATCGGTTCGTTCGGCGGCAGCCTCGCCTCGTTCCGCCCGGCCGATCTGGGCACGATCGTGATGAAGGAAGCGATCGCGCGGGCCGGCATCCCGGCTTCGGACGTGGAAAACGTGGTGGTCGGCAACGTCGTGCCGACGCAGGCCAAAGACGCCTATATCTCGCGCGTCGCGTCAGTGAATGCGGGCGTGCCGATTGCGTCGCAGGCGATGAACGTCAACCGCCTGTGCGGTTCGGGCCTGCAGGCGATCGTCTCGGCGGCCCAGGCCATCGCGCTGGGCGAGCACGATATCGCTATCGGTGCCGGCGTGGAATCGATGTCAAACGCGCCGCACCTGACCAGCGCGGTGCGCAAGGGCGTCAAGATGGGCGACCTCACGTTCGAGGACGGCATGCTGGGCGCGCTGCAGGACCCCTTCGGCAACTATCACATGGGCGTCACCGCCGAGAACGTGGCCGAACAGTGCCAGATCAGCCGCGAGGACCAGGACGCGCTGGCAGTGGAAAGCCACCGCCGCGCTGCCGCCGCTATTGCCGGCGGCTACTTCAAGGACCAGATCGTCCCGGTCGAGATCAAGACCCGCAAGGGCGTTACGGTGTTCGATACCGATGAACACGTGCGGACCGATGCCAGCCTCGAAGGCATGGCCGCGCTCAAGCCGGTGTTCAAGAAGGACGGCACCGTGACCGCCGGCAATGCCAGTGGCATCAACGACGGCGCGGGCGCGGTGGTCCTGGCCAGCGGCAAGGCGGTTGCCGAAAAGGGGCTGAAGCCGCTCGCCAAGATCCTGGCCTGGGGCCATGCCGGGGTTGAGCCTTCGGTCATGGGGCTCGGCCCGGTCGATGCGGTTCCCGTTGCGCTGAAGCGCGCCGGGCTGTCGCTGGACCAGATCGACGTGATCGAAAGCAACGAGGCCTTCGCGGCGCAGGCCTGCGGCGTCGCCAAGCAACTGGGCTTTGATGCAGCCAAGACGAACCCCAATGGCTCGGGCGTTTCGCTGGGCCATCCGATCGGGGCAACCGGCGCGATCCTGACGATCAAGGCCGCTTACGAACTCCAGCGCACCGGCGGCAAGTACGGCCTGATCACGATGTGCATCGGCGGTGGCCAGGGCATCGCCATGGTGATCGAGAATTGCGGGTGACCATCGCGTTTCGATCTCGCGCGATCGTTGTGTCCGGTCTGACGGCATTTGTCGGGATGTTACCTGACCAGTGTTGGGCCGGGCAGGCGGCTGCGCGTTGGATAGAGATAGGAGCCAGTCCAATCCGGTCAATTGCATTCACGGCTGACGCTTCCGAGCCGGAGATCGAGTTGAGCTGTGAGCCGGGCAATGATCAAATTTCCGTCGAGCGAGAGGTCCAGCTATATCCTTTTCCTGCGGTCATCGCTGGCCATCAAAATGCCGCGCCCATCGATGGGGTGCAGACGGACCTTATCAATTTGCCGGCCAGTAGCGCGATCTTTGATGAAATGGCCGCAGGCCAGACGCTGCAAATTGGGCCAGATAGGTATCCCGTTGCGACGCTCAAAGATCGGCAAGTGCTGCGAAGCTTCGTAAGCTATTGTAGGAATTCAGGATCATGAAACTTGGCCGCATGAACCACATTGGCGTCGCCACGCCCGATCTTGATGCCTCGATTGCGTTCTACCGCGATGTGATGGGGGCAACCGACATCACCGAACCGTTCGTGCTGGAAAGCCAGCAGGTTCGCGTGTGCTTCGTGAACACGCCGGGCGAAGGCGGGACCGCCGGAACCCAGGTCGAACTGCTCCAGCCGACCACTGCCGACAGCGCCGTGGGCAAGTGGCTGGAGAAGAACCCCTTGGGCGGCCAGCACCACATCTGTTACGAAGTGCCCGATATTCAGGCTGCCAAGGTCTGGTTCGAAGGGCAGGGCAAGCGGGTCTTGGGCGAACCCCGGATCGGTGCGCACGGGACGATGATCTTCTTCGTCCACCCCAAGGACATGGGTGGCCAACTGACAGAGATCATGGAGACGCCCTCCCACGGACACTGAGGGCGGGGCATTGAACGATCAGCCCTCTCCCCGTTTCGGGGAGAGGCGCGAGACTTGCCTTCGCGAAGCGAAGGTTAGTCGCAGCGGAGAGGGGAGACGCCCCTCTCCAACTTCGGCTAAGCCCGCAAGCGGGCAAGCCTTCGTATCCTCTCCCCTCTTGGGGAGAGGGGATTTGAAGGAACAGGGAATATGGCAGATATCAACGACTGGCAGGCTGCGGCGGACAAGGAAGTCAAGGGCAAGGACCTGACCTGGAACACGCCCGAAGGCATCGCGGTCAAGCCGCTCTACACCGCCGAGGATGTGACCGTCGATCCCGGCCTGCCCGGCTTCGCGCCGTTCACGCGTGGGGTCAAGGCGTCGATGTATGCCGGTCGTCCCTGGACCATTCGCCAGTACGCCGGCTTCTCCACTGCCGAGGAATCGAACGCCTTCTATCGCCGCAACCTTGCCGCGGGGCAGAAGGGCCTTTCGGTCGCGTTCGATCTGGCGACGCACCGCGGCTATGACTCGGATCACCCGCGCGTGGTGGGCGATGTCGGCAAGGCCGGCGTGGCGATCGACAGCGTCGAGGACATGAAGATCCTGTTCGACGGCATCCCGCTCGACAAGATGTCGGTCTCGATGACGATGAACGGCGCGGTGATCCCGATCCTGGCGTTCTTCATCGTGGCGGGCGAGGAACAGGGGGTCGAGCGCAAGCTGCTCGACGGGACCATCCAGAACGACATCCTCAAGGAGTTCATGGTCCGCAACACCTACATCTACCCGCCCGAGCCGAGCATGCGGATCATCTCGGACATCTTCGGCTATACCAGCCGCGAAATGCCCAAGTTCAACTCGATCTCGATCTCCGGCTATCACATGCAGGAAGCCGGTGCGACGCAGGTCCAGGAACTGGCGTTCACGATCGCCGACGGCATGGAATACGTGAAGTACGGCGTGGCCAGCGGCCTCGATATCGACAAGTTCGCGGGTCGCCTGTCGTTCTTCTTCGCTATCGGCATGAACTTCTTCATGGAAGTGGCCAAGCTGCGCGCCGCGCGTACCCTGTGGCACCGGGCGATGACCCAGCTCGGCGCGAAGGACGAACGGTCCAAGATGCTGCGCACCCACTGCCAGACTTCGGGCGTGTCGCTGCAGGAACAGGACCCTTATAACAACGTCATCCGCACCACGATCGAGGCGATGGCCTCGATGCTGGGCGGCACCCAGTCGCTGCACACCAACGCGCTGGACGAAGCCATCGCGCTGCCGACCGACTTCTCGGCCCGTATCGCCCGCAACACCCAGATCATCATCCAGGAAGAAACCGGGATGACCAAGGTCGTCGATCCGCTCGGCGGCTCCTACTACATCGAGGCGCTGACCCAGCAGCTCGTCGATGAGGCATGGGAAATCATCGAGCGCGTGCAGGCAGAGGGCGGCATGGCCAAGGCGGTTGCCGCCGGCTGGCCCAAGGCGATGATCGAAACCGCCGCCGCCGCTCGCCAGGCCCGCGTCGACCGGGGCGACGACGTGATCGTCGGCGTCAACAAGTACCGCCTTGCCAACGAAGACCTGCTCGAAACGCTGGAAGTCGATAACGCCAAGGTCCGCGAAGCACAGATTGCCCGCATCAACAAGATGAAGGCCGAGCGTGACGAAGCCAAGTGCCAGGCCGCGCTTCAGGCGCTGCGCGATGGTGCCGCAGGTGCCTCCAGCATCGAGAACAACCTCCTCGCGCTGGCCGTCGAAGCGGCCCGCGCCCGTGCGACGCTGGGCGAAATCAGCAGCGCGATGGAGGAAAGCTTCGACCGCTACGGCACCCAGCCGACCCCGGTGAAGGGCGTCTATTCCGCCCCTTACGAAGGCGATAGCCGCTGGCAGCAGGTGCTGGATGGCGTGGTCGCGGTGGAATGCCGCCTGGGCCGCAAGCCCAAGCTGCTGGTCGCCAAGATGGGCCAGGACGGGCACGATCGCGGGGCGAATGTGATCGCTTCGGCGTTCGGCGACATGGGCTTTGACGTGGTGTCCGGCCCGCTGTTCCAGACCCCGGACGAGACCGTCGTGCTGGCGCTGGAAAGTGGCGTCGATGTCGTTGGTGCGTCCTCGCTGGCGGCCGGGCACAAGACCCTGATCCCCGAGTTGATCGGCAAGCTGCGCGAAGCGGGCCGCACCGATATCAAGGTAATCGCGGGCGGCGTGATCCCGCCGCAGGACTATGAATACCTGCGCAATGCCGGCGTTCAGGGCATCTATGGTCCCGGTTCGAACGTGGTCGAATGCGCCGCCGACGTGCTGCGCCTGCTGGGCCACAACATGCCGCCGGCGGGCGGCGAACTGGAAGCGGCCGAGTAGGCAGGCGGATGTCGCTCGGTTTCTCCGTCGAGGCTTTGCTGCCTAGCGCGAGGGTCTCCGGACCCTTGCGGATGGGTCTGGTAAAGCTGACGGAGAGCGAGTGGCTTGATCCCGCGCCCGATCTGGCCGCGCGGGCGGTCGCCTTCGATGCCTTCCCGGACAGCGTGGCGATATTGCCCGAGGCTGAAGCCGCGATCGCCGAACTGGCCGAATTGCTGGGCATCAATGGCGGGCTGGAAGCCTGCGCGCGTGCGTTCTGGGAAGATTTCTGCATCATCACGCAGCCTGCTCCCGGTGCACCGTTTCACCTGAGCGCTGCGGCCGTGGCCTTCCCAACCGACTGGCGCATCGCCGAGAAGATGGGCCGGCCAATGCATGAAGTGCACCAGCCGATCCACGGCTATGCCGAACAACTGGCGAGCGGGGTGGACAAGTTCATGGACGGCTTGCAGTCGTTCAACATCTTCGGCCGCACCAATGCTTTCGTGCTGCCTTCGGGCGATCTGCGCTACATGCCGAAGTTGCCGCCTGAACAGCGCTTTGCCCACGTGACCGCCGAAAATGCCGGCGAAACCCTGTTCGCGCGATGCGAGCGTGAGGCCCTGCGCCGCTTGCCGAAGTCGCGCGCGATCGTGTTCACCATCGGCATCTACCGCGCCCCGCTGGTATCGCTCAGCGATGAAGCGGTCGCCCGGCTTGCCAGTTCGCTGGAAGGCTACGGCGACGGCGAACTGGAGCGGCGGGCCGGTCCGTACTATGCTGGGGCACTGGCCGCATATGCACACGACCGCGCACGAACAGCGGCATAAGGGAACAGGATCATGACCGCACACCCCCGCAACGACTGGACTCGCGAGGAAATCGCCGCGCTGTTCGACCTTCCGTTCACCGAGCTGGTGTTCCGTGCGGCTGAGGTCCACCGCGAAAGCTTCGATCCCGCAGAAGTGCAGTTGTCCACGCTGCTGTCGATCAAGACCGGCGGTTGCGTGGAAGATTGCGGCTACTGCTCGCAGTCGGTCTCGGCCAACTCGGGGGTCAAGGCGACCAAGCTGCTCGAAGTGCAGCAGGTGCTGCAGAAGGCGGCGCAGGCGCGCGATAACGGCTCGACCCGGTTCTGCATGGGCGCCGCATGGCGCAACCCCAAGGACCGCGACATGCCCGCGATCATCGAAATGGTGAAGGGCGTGCGCGGCATGGGCATGGAAACCTGCATGACGCTGGGCATGCTGACACCCGAACAGGCCGACATGCTGAGCGAGGCCGGGCTCGATTACTACAACCACAACATCGACACCTCGCCCGAGCGGTACGACCAGGTCATCACCACCCGCACGATGGACGACCGGCTCGATACGCTGTCGAACGTGCGGATGGCCGGGATCAACGTGTGTTCCGGCGGAATCGTCGGCATGGGCGAGACGCGGGCGGACCGCGTGGGCTTCATCCACACGCTGGCGACGCTGCCCGATCATCCGCAATCGGTGCCGGTCAACGCGCTGGTCCCGGTCAAGGGCACGGTGCTGGGCGACATGCTGGCTGACACCCCGCTCGCCAAGATCGACGATGTGGAGTTCGTGCGCACCGTGGCGGTGGCGCGGATCACCATGCCGGGCTCGATGGTGCGTTTGTCTGCCGGACGCGAGAGCATGTCCGAGATGACGCAGGCGATGTGCTTCCTGGCCGGAGCCAACTCGATCTTCACCGGCGACAAGCTGCTGACAGCCCCGAACGCGGGCGACGACAGCGACGCCGCGATGTTTGCGCGGCTGGGGCTGCGCGCGATGGCCATCGCGGAGACGAGCGCGGATGTCGAAGCGAGCCGCATGCCCAAGGGCTGTGCGAAGCTGGAAATGCCCGAGGCGGAGGCGGCGGAGTGATAAAGGTGTGAGTTACGCCGACCGTCCAAAAGATCTTGTTCGACAAATTGGATGCGTCGGAATTGGGTTGGTCGGAACGGCGATTGTTTGTTTGATGCTGTTTGGTGCGGCATTGGGTGACTGCGGGGAACCTGGAAGCCCAGAATGTGTGAACGACGGACTGATCAAGTTCCTGATGTTTCCAGGTAGTTTGATCCTGCTGATCGCAATTGGAATTTTCGCCGCGTGGCGAGTGACGAAAGACAGGGACTGATGTTCAAGAAAATCCTCATCGCAAACCGGGGCGAGATCGCCTGCCGCGTTATCAAGACCGCGCGCCGCATGGGTATCCAGACGGTGGCCGTCTATTCGGACGCCGATGCCCGCGCGCCGTTCGTGCAGATGGCGGACGAGGCCGTGCATATCGGCCCGGCACCCGCAGCACAGTCCTATCTGATCGCGGACAAAATCATCGCTGCCTGTAAGCAGACCGGCGCTGAAGCGGTTCATCCGGGCTATGGCTTCCTGTCCGAGCGCACCTCGTTCGCCGAGGCGCTGGCGGCAGAGGGGATCGAGTTCATCGGCCCTCCCGTGGGCGCGATCGCCGCGATGGGTGACAAGATCGAATCCAAGAAGCTCGCCAAGGAAGCGGGCGTCAACGTCGTCCCCGGCTTCGTCGGCGAGATCGAGGATACCGAGCACGCGGTGCGCATCTCGAACGAGATCGGCTATCCGGTGATGATGAAGGCCTCGGCCGGCGGCGGCGGCAAGGGCATGCGCCTGGCTTACGACGAGAAGGACGTGCGCGAGGGCTTTGAAAGCGTGAAGCGCGAGGGCCTGAACTCGTTCGGTGACGACCGCGTGTTCATCGAGAAGTTCATCCTCAACCCGCGCCACATCGAAATCCAGATCCTGGGAGACAAGCACGGCAACATCCTTTATCTGAACGAGCGCGAATGCTCGATCCAGCGCCGCCACCAGAAGGTGGTCGAGGAAGCGCCGTCGCCCTTCGTCACCGAGAAGATGCGCAAGGCCATGGGCGAGCAGTGCGTCGCCCTGTCGCGCGCGGTGGGCTACTACTCGGCCGGTACCGTCGAACTGATCGTCTCGGGCGCCGATGCCACCGGCGAGAGCTTCTACTTCCTCGAGATGAACACCCGCCTGCAGGTGGAGCACCCGGTGACCGAGTGCATCACCGGCATCGACCTGGTCGAACAGATGATCCGCGTTGCCGCCGGCGAGAAGCTGGAAATGACGCAGGACGACGTGAAGATCGACGGCTGGGCGATCGAGAACCGCGTCTATGCCGAAGACCCCTATCGCGGCTTCCTGCCCTCGACCGGCCGCCTTGCCCGCTATCGCCCGCCGGTTGCCGGCTGGGAGGAAGACGGCGCGGCCAACGGCCGTCGCGGCATCAACGGCGTGCGCGTGGACGATGGCGTCTATGAAGGCGGCGAAGTCTCGATGTTCTACGATCCGATGATCGCCAAGCTTATCACCTGGGGCAAGACCCGCGACGAGGCCGCGGACCTCCAGGTTGCCGCGCTCGATGCGTTCGAGATCGAGGGGCTGGGCCACAACATCGATTTCGTCAGCGCGATCATGCAGCATCCGCGCTTCCGTTCGGGCGAACTGACCACCGGCTTCATCGCCGAGGAATATCCCGAAGGTTTCACCGGTGCCCCGGCATCGGAAGACCTCAAGGTCAAGCTCGCAGCGGTGGCCGGGTTCGTTTCCACCGCGCGGTCGGACCGGGCGCGCCGCATCTCGGGCCAGCTTGCCGAGCCCACCGATCCACCGCACGACTGGACGGTGACGATCGCCAAGACCGCCTATCAGGTAAAGATCCTCGGCAACGGGGTGACCGTTGACGGCAAGCCGGTAGATCTTGCGGTCGAATATTCGCCGGGCGATCCGTTCCTGGAAGCCGAGGTCGATGGCGAGGATATCGGCATCAAGCTGGCCAACACCCGCACCGGTTTCCGGATGACCACGCGCGGCGCGATCCACAAGATCGATTGCCTGCCGACCCGCGTCGCCTACCTGTCGCACTACATGATCGAAAAGACGCCGCCGGATCTTTCGAAGTTCCTGATCTGCCCGATGCCCGGCCTGCTGGTCGCGCTGCACGTGGGTGAGGGGGACAAGGTGGAAAGCGGCCAGCCGCTGGCCGTGGTCGAAGCCATGAAGATGGAAAACATCCTGCGGGCCGAAAAGGCCGGTGTCATCAAGTCGGTCAACGCCAAGGCGGGCGAAAGCCTGGCGGTGGACGCCGTGATCCTCGAAATGGAGTAGCATGCACCTCGATCATGATCCGGCCGCGCCACCCGGCGATCCGATCGGTTTCGATGCGTTCCTGAACGTCGATATCCGCATCGGAACGGTGATCGCGGCCGAGGTCTACGAGGGGGCACGCAAGCCAAGCTACCGGCTGCGGATCGATTTCGGTCCGGGCGTGGGCGAAAAGAAGAGCGTCGCGCAAGTCGCGGCGCTCTATTCGTGTGCGGAACTGGTGGGGCGGCAACTGGCCGCGGTGGTGAACTTTCCGCCGCGCCAGATCGGCAAGGCGGTGTCGAAGTGCTGACGCTGGGCTTTGCGGACGGGCAAGGCCGCGTCACGCTGTTCTCGCCCGACCGACCGGTGCCGAACGGGGCGCGGTTGTTTTAACCGCCCCCGTCAACCCCGCGACGGCTCACCCGTGAGCACCTTGCCCAGCACGATCCTGAGCACCGCGAACGCGATCAGGCCGAAGGCGGCGCTGGCGACGTGGAGCAGCCAGAACTGGGTCGTGTCCATGCTGGAATACCAGCCGCCCACTTTGCCGACGATGAAGTTGGCGGCGAAGAAGGCGAGGTAGTAGATGCCGACCACGGTGGCATTCAGCGCGCGCGGGGCGATCTTGGTGAACAGTGCCAGGCTGACCGGCAGGACGTGGGCAAAACCGATCGAATTGACGAGATGGAACATCACCGGCCAGAACAGGCCGATCTTGCCCGTGCCCGCCGTGGCCGAGGCAATCACCAGGCACATCCCGCCCATGGTGGTGAACACCGACCCGATCACCATTTTGCCCAGCTCGTCCGGCTCGCGCCCGGTGCGGTCCGCTCGCCACTTCCAGAACGCGGCAACCGCCACCAGCATCGAGAAGCTGAGCGTGGCGTCGATCGTGATCATCCAGCTTGTCGGCAGGGTATGGCCGAGGAACGTGAGCTGGAAGCGTGCGTCCGCCCAGACGAGGTAGGCGTTGAAGATCTCCTGATTGGTCAGCAGCGAGATCGCCAGGACGGGCACGAGTACCGCCAGCGCGGCAAGGCGCGGCCAGTCCGACGCCTGCAGCTTCACCATCTGGGCCGCAGTGTTCCCGGCCGGGCGGGCGTCTTCGGGCAGGAACGGGCGGGCCTTGAGGTAAAGCAGCAGGCCGAAGACCATGACCACGCCGGCGCAGGCGAAGCCGTAGTGCCAGCCGGCCTTTTCGCCCAGCGTTCCGGAGACCAGCGGCGCGGCGATGACCGATACGTTGATGGCGATATAGAAGATCTGGAACGCCATCGCCCGGCGCAGGTCATTCGGACGATAGAGCTCTCCCACCTGGCTGGCGATGTTGCCCTTGAACAGCCCGACACCGACGACGAGGCTGAGCAGGGCGAACACGAACAGGCCCTGAAACGCCATCAGGAAATGGCCGAGCGACATGACCACTCCGCCCAGGATCAGCGTAGCACGCCGTCCCAGCCAGCGATCGGCGATCAGCCCGCCCAGGATCGGGGTGAGATAGACCAGCGCGGTGTAATCGCCGAAGATCGCCGATGCCAGCGGCTGTCCGTCCAGCCCCGAATAACGGGTTTCGCGCAGCCATCCGAGGCCCAGCACCGACCCCGCATTTTCCGGCAGCAGCAGGAACTTGACCATGTAGAGCACCAGCAGCGTCTGCATGGAGTAATACGAAAACCGCTCGCACCCTTCGACGAAGGACAAGTAGCCCAGACCCTTGGGATGGCCGAGGAAAGCGCGATCGGCAGGATTGACGAGACTTTCGCTCTGGTCGAGTTCGGGAGTGGCCTCTGCCGCAGTCATGGCGGTCCTGTTATTTTGTTATCGTATGGCGCAACATAGCAACGACGTGACGCAGTGTCACGCCGCGATGCGACAGGGTTGCAGGATCGCTCGAAGCGGACGGTCAGGCCGGCGTGCGGGCCAGTTCCTCGTCGAGGAAGGCCGCGACATCGTCGAGCGACACGGACTTGTCGAGGTAGGTCTTGCCGATCCCGTTCATCAGCAGGAAGGGCAGGGTGCCGGCGTCCATCTTCTTGTCGTGCAGCATGTGCCGGACCAGCCCGGCTCCGTCGCAATCGAGCCCCAGCGCAGCAAGGCTGGCGGGGAGGCCGACATCGCCGATATGCTGCGCTACATGCTCGGCGCTGGCGCGCGGCATCAGTTCGCGGCGGGCGGAGTAGCGGGCGGCGAGCACCATGCCCAGCGCCACCGCCTCACCGTGCAGCAGGCGATCGGAAAAGCCGGTCTCGGCCTCCAGTGCGTGGCCGAAGGTATGGCCCAGATTAAGGAGGGCGCGCCGCCCGGTGGTCTCGAACTCGTCCTCGGCGACGATGCGCGCCTTGGCGCTGACCGAATGGGCGACGGCGTATTCGCGCAACGCGCTGTCGCCCGCCAGCATCGCCGCGCCGTTGGCATCGCACCAGCCGAAGAAATCGGCATCATCGATCAGGCCATACTTGACGACTTCGGCATAGCCGGCGCGCAGTTCGCGCATCGGCAGGGTTTCGAGCACGGACAGGTCCGCCAGCACCAGCGAGGGCTGGTGGAACGCGCCGACAAGGTTCTTGCCCGCTGGGGTGTTGATCGCGGTCTTGCCGCCGACGCTGGAATCGACTTGCGCCAGCAGCGTCGTCGGCACCTGGATGAACTTGCAGCCGCGCTTGACGACAGCGGCGCAAAAACCGGTGAGATCGCCGATCACCCCGCCGCCCAGCGCGATGATGTGATCCCCGCGCTCCACCTCAAGATCGAGCAGCCAGTTTACCGTTGCCGCCAGCTCGCTCCACGATTTGGTCTGCTCGCCCGGCGGCAGCACGCGCCAGTGCGGTTCATGACCGCTGTCGCGCAGCGATGCCTCCACCACCGGGCCCCAGGCGGCATAGACGTTGGCATCGGTGATGACAGGCACCGCGCGCTTGCGCAGGCGGCCACGGCATTGCGCCACCAGTTCCGCCAGCAGTCCGGCCCCTACGCGCACTTCATAAGGGCGGCCGGCGATGTCGACCGGGATCACAGCCATTGCGAAATTCCTTGCAGTACCTTGGTGATGGTATGCGCGTGCGGGCCATTGGCGCTGACCACGTGGATCGGCGCATGGGCATAGTGATGGGCGCGCTCGTCGCGCAGGCGGGTGAGGATTTCACGCGGGTCGCCGGTGCGCAGCAGCGGCCGGTTGCTCTTGCGCGCGGTGCGATCGACCAGCGTGTCGATATCGCTGTCGAGCCAGACGGCGATGCCTTTCTCCAGGATCAGCGCGCGGGTTTCCGCGTTACAGAACGCGCCGCCGCCAGTGGCGATCACGCGGTTGCCCTGGGCTTCTGACATCAGCCGGGCGATCACCCGCCGCTCGCCGTCGCGAAAGTAATCCTCGCCGTATTGCGCGAATATCTCGGGGATGGTCATCTGCGCCGAGCGCTCGATCTCGTCGTCGGCATCGACGAAGGGACAGTGCAGCAGCCCGGCCAGCCGTTTGCCGACGCTCGATTTGCCGACGCCCATCATGCCCACCAGCACGATCGGGCGATCCAGCCGACGCCCCAGCGCGGCGATTTCCTCGGCGGAAAAGAGGTGGCGGTCGACGTCCATTGCCCCACCGCCTATAGTTGCGCTAGGTCGCAGCGCAAGCGTGGGCGATGGGCTGGCGGTGTCAGAAGGAAGGCGAGTGGCGGTTTCAATGCGCAAGGGCCTTGTCGCTGCAGTGGTGGTTCTGGTGATAGCGGGGCTGGCGGTGATGGCGTGGCGCGCCGGCGGCGAACAGCCGGTGGCCGGGATCGTCCAGACTGTTGCCGTGCCGGAGTTGCCGCGATGAAGCGTCGTCATCTGTTTCTCGGCGCGGCGCTGGTGCTGACGTCGGGCTGGGCGCTGGCGCAGAACGGCCCCGAATCGCTGCTGCCCAAGGGCTTTGACGAGCCTGCCGCCCCCGCCGGACCCGCCGCGCAAAGCGGCCCGCGCGCGTCCTCGGGCGTGCCCACGCCCAAGGCGACCTCTACCCCGGTGGTGCAGCCGCTGCCGGGCATGCCCCCCATCACGCTGCCCGGCGAGAGCACGGTGGCAACCGCGCCGGTGCCGACCGGCATCCTTTCGCGCGTGCCGACGCTGGCCGAACTGGTGGCGATGACCCCGCAGGAGTTCGAGGCGCTGCTGGGCGCGCGGGCGCAGATCGACATGCCGCCGGGTGCCAAGCGTTCGCTCGATACGGTGGGGCTGATTGACGAGAGCGAGGGCGGCTTGCCGGCACCGTCGCTGGCGGCGCAGAACCCGTCACTGGTGCGGGTGGCGCTGCAATTCAACAAGGGCACGCTGGTATCGCGGTGGGGCCATATCCTGCTGCGCCGGGCACTGGCTTCGCGGTTGCAGGCACCCGCCGGAATGGACCCGGCCGAGTTCGCCGCGCTGCGCGTCGGCCTGCTGCTGCGCATGGGCGAGGGCGATGCGGCGCGGGCGCTTCTGCAAGACGTCGATATCGCCAACTACACCCCGGTCTATGCCCCGCTGGCGCTCGACGTCTATCAGCGCACCGCCGATTTCACCGGCCTGTGCCCGGTGACCGCCGTCCACGGCGAATTCAGCCAGGACGTGCGCTGGGACGCGACGCGCGCGATCTGCGAGGCGTTTCGGGGCAATGCGATGGCGGGGCTGTCGAGGCTCGACAAGATGCAGTCTCGCGGGCGGATGCCGCGCATCGACACGCTGCTGGCGCAGAAGTACGCAGGCGCAGCGGGCAAGGCGCGCCGCGCGGTGACCATCGAGTGGAAAGAGGCGGCAGACATGACGCCGTGGCGTTATGGCCTGGCGATCGGGGTGGGGCTCGAACCGCCCAAGGACCTGATGGCCAAGGCCGGGCGCGATTACGATTTCATCACCGCAACCGCGCCGATGGTGGGGCTGGAGCGCCGCGCCGCTGCCGCCGATCGCGCGGCGGGTGCCGGGGTGCTGTCCACCGCCGCGATGGTCGATCTCTACAGCCAGATCTATTCCGCGCAGGACATCACCGGAAGCTGGCAGGACCTCGCGACGTCCCTGCGTGACAGTTACGCCGGGAACAGCCCCGCCGATCGCCTTGCCGCGATGCAGGCGCTGTGGTCCGGGGCGGGCGGGCCGATCACCGGCTACGGCCGCAAGGTGCTGACCGCCGCCGCCGCCGCCCGGATACCCGCAGCGGTGGACATGGCGGACAATGCCGCGCCGCTGATCGCCTCGATGCTGGCGGCGGGCTATGACGCCAATGCGATGCGCTGGGCCCCGGTGGTCAACGCCGGGAGCGAGGGCTGGGCGCTGCTGGCGCTGGCCTCGCCGATATCCTCGCGCACCGTCGATACCGGAGCCATCGATACGTTTGCCGGTGCGGACGAGAGCGGCAACCGCCGCAAGAGCGCGTTCCTGATCGCCGGCCTTGCCGGGCTCGGGCGGCTCGGCGACGGCGATGTCCAGCGCTATTCCAGCGACATGGCGCTCAAGCTCGACAGCACGACGCGCTTCACGCAGGCGATCGATTCGGCCGCCGCGCGCGGCGATCAGGCCAGTGTGGCGCTGCTGGCCGGCTTTGGCATGCAGGGGCGGGATTGGGGCGGCATGACGCCGCGCTACCTGTTCCACATCGTCTCGGCGCTGAACCGGGTGGGGCTGGGCGCAGAGGCGCGGATGATCGCGGCCGAAGCCGTCGCGCGCGCATGATGATCCCAGGCGGCCGGGGCTAACGCGGGTGGCGGACGGACCGGAAACCGGGCCGGACGATCCTGTTGCACGGTTCCTCGCCATGCTCGCCGCCGAACGCGGAGCCGCTGCCAACACGCTTGCCGCCTATCGCCGCGATCTGGAAGCGGCGCGCGCGGTGCTGGGCGATCTGGCGGGGGCGGACGAGGCGGCGGTGGGCAGGCTGGCGGCGGCATGGTCGGACCTGGCCGCATCCTCGCTGGCGCGGCGCTGTTCTGCGTTGCGGCAGTTCTATGGTTTCCTGGTCGATGAGGGGATGCGCGACGGCGACCCGTCAGCCGCGCTGCCCCGGCCGCGCACGCGCCGGCCGCTGCCGCGCGTCCTTTCGCGCGACGATGTCGAACGGATGCTGCTGCGCGCCGAGGATGAGGCGAGCGCAGCGGGTGCCCCGCGCGAGGCGATCCGGCTCCTTACTCTGCTGGAACTGCTGTACGGATCGGGTCTTCGGGCGAGCGAGCTGGTCAGCCTGCCGATCGCGGCAGTCCCCCGCGACGCGCCGTTCCTTCACGTCACCGGCAAGGGCGGGCAACAGCGCATGGTGCCGGTCAGCACCCGCGCCCGCGCCGCACTGACCCGCTGGCTGGCGGTGCGCGGCGTGGGCAAGGCGGCGGCGAAGGGGCCGCGCTTCCTGTTTCCGTCATCGGGAGCGGCGGGGCACCTGACGCGGGTGCGGCTGTTCCAGTTGCTGCGCGGCCTCGCAGTGCGGGCCGGGATCGATCCGGCGCAGGTTTCTCCCCACGTCCTGCGCCATGCCTTCGCCACGCATTTGCTGGAGGGCGGGGCGGACCTGCGCGTGCTGCAGACCCTGCTGGGCCATGCCGACATCGCGACCACCCAGATCTACACCCATGTTGACAGCGCCAGGCTGGTCGAACTGGTCAATGCCCGTCACCCGCTCGGTCGTGCGGGGCGTTGACGCGGAACCCGAACACGCGGAACAATCAGAACGATATCAGGTTGCTGATGGGACAGGCGACAATGGGGATGCATATGAAAAGAGCAATTGGTTCGCGGCTGGTGCAAGTGGGCCTGCCGTTCATCGCGGTTGCCGTGGTCCTGCAAGCCTGCGCGGCGGACGGCACGGCCAGCGCCAAATCCAAGAGCGTGGCAAGCGCACCGCGCGCGATCAGCGCGACGGACAAGGCCGAAGGGGCCAAGGCGCACCCGCAACTGCTGGCGGAATTCGGCGGCGCGGTAACCGGCCCCCAGGCGAGCTATGTCACGTCTGTGGGGCAGAACATCGCGGTTCAGTCGGGCCTCGGCAATGCGCGTTCCGATTTTACCGTCACCCTGCTCAATTCGCCGGTCAATAACGCCTTCGCGATCCCCGGCGGCTATGTCTACGTGACTCGCCAGTTGACCGCGCTGATGAACAACGAGGCCGAACTGGCCGGGGTCCTCGGTCACGAGGTCGGCCATGTCGCCGCGCGGCACGCCGCGAAGCGCGAATCGGCAGCGAAGCGTAACCAGGTGCTGGGCGCGCTGGGTTCGATCCTGAGCGGAGTGCTGCTGGGCAATAACGAACTGGGCCAGTTGGGCCAGAAGGTCTTCTCTACCGGGTCGCAACTGCTGACGCTGAAATATTCGCGTGCGCAAGAGGAAGAGGCGGACAATCTGGGAATTACCTACCTCAAGCGGGCCGGATACGATCCGCGCGCGATGAGCACGGTGCTGGAAAGCCTGGCGCGGCAGAATGCGCTGGAAGCGCAACTTCGCGGCACGTCGAATCAGGTGCCCGAATGGGCCTCTACCCACCCCGATCCCGCCTCACGCGTGCGCGCGGCGATGACGCGGGCCGGGGCCAATGCCACCGGTACGCTCAATCGCGATACCTTCCTCTCGCGAATCGACGGGCTGGTCTATGGCGATGACCCCAAGCAGGGCATCGTCGACGGGCGAAACTTCACGCACCCGGTGCTGCGATTCGCATTTTCTGCGCCGGACGGCTTCTTCATGGTCAACGGCAGCAGCGCGGTGACCATCAGCGGGCAATCGGGGAAGGCACAGTTTTCGGGTGGCAAGCTGACCGGCACCCTCGATTCGTACATTCGCGCTGCTTTTGCCGCGCTCACCCCCAGCGGGCAGGCGCAGATCACCCCGTCGAGCATCGAATCGGCCAGCGTTAACGGCATTCCCGCCGCCTATGGCGTCGCCCGGGTGCAGGGTTCGAGCGGACAGATGGATGCCGTGGTCTTCGCTTACGACTTCGGCGGCGGGCAGGCGTACCACTTCGTGGCGCTGACGCAGGCGGGCAACGCCGGTATCTACAACTCCATGTTCAAGAGCCTGCACCGCATTTCGGCCAGCGAAGCCGGCAGCGTGAAGCCCCGGCAACTCGACGTCGTGACTGTCAAATCCGGCGACACCATCCAGTCGCTGGCTAACCGCATGGCATTCTCCGATGCCAAGCTGGAGCGGTTTCTGGTGCTGAACGGGCTGACCAGCACCTCCACGCTGAAGGCGGGGCAGCTCGTCAAGATCGTAACTTACTGATAGATTTAGCTATTACTGCGATCGGCCAAGCGCATGCGGCATCAGCACATACGAAAAGGGCGGCAGGATAACCTGCCGCCCTCATCCGTTTAGCTTTGCGTCGATCAGTTCGACGCTTCAACCTTACGAGTTGTTGACAGACGCCATGTTGGACGAGGTCTTCTCGAAGGTGGACTTGAGCTGCGAGCCCATGCCCTGCATCGCGGCGATCGCGGCAACGGCGATGAGAGCGGCGATCAGGCCGTATTCGATAGCGGTGGCGCCTTCTTCGTTGCGGCGCAGCTTGGCGAGAAACTTCATAGTCAGTCTCCTGGATGTAGCAGTCTGGTGTACCCGATCCGTTTTGCCCCTTTGGCCCCCCGGACAACTGCAGAATTAGGCGCGATTAGTTGAAAAAAGCTTAAGTGGGTCTACTGGCCCGCAGCGTTTGCTGCTTTTGTCGAAATGTCGTTCCACAACTGGGTCACCTCGGTGGCAAGGCCGGTGAGCGCGATGAACATCAGCAGCACGATGAACCCCAGGATCATCGCGTATTCGATTGTGCTCGCCGCGGTGCTGTCGTTGAAAAGCGACCGCAGGGTTTTGATGAATTCGCGAAAACCGGTCATGGCGTCCTTGCAGCTCGCCCGCAAAATAGGGTCCTGTGTGGCAGGTCACGGTTAATTCAAAGCTAAACGCCATGGTTGAACTGACAGAATATCCGACACATCCCGATCCCCCCGTGGCCCCGGCGCTGCTGGTGGCGGCCGTCGCGCTGATCGACGGGCAGGGCCATGTCCTGATGCACCAGCGGCCTCACAGTTCCGTGCATGGCGGGCTATGGGAATTTCCGGGTGGCAAGGTGGAAGCCGGGGAAACCCCCGAGGCGGCCGCCGCGCGCGAAATGGCAGAGGAACTGGGCATCGCGATCGATCCCGCCGCGCTGTGCCCGGTCGGCTTCGCCAGCGGCATGACCGTGCCTTCGTCCACAGGCGGTTCGTCCCGGTCGCTGGTGATCCTGCTCTATGCCGCGCGGCAGTGGACGGGCGAGCCGCAATTGCATGAAGGCGAGGCGATGGCCTGGCTGGACCCGCACCGAGTGCCCGCGCTGGCGATGCCCGAACTCGATTATCCGCTGGCCGCCGCGCTCATTGCCTGGGTGGAAAAAAATCTCTTCCCGCCAAGTGTCGAAAGGCGTTGACGGGGCCTCGATCCCTTTCTATTGGCCCCACTCCAACGCGCCCGTAGCTCAGCTGGATAGAGCATCAGACTACGAATCTGAGGGTCGGACGTTCGAATCGTTCCGGGCGCGCCATTCTTTTCAAAGCATGGCAATGGGGCTTCGGCCCTGCCACCTCGCAGGCGCGAGGAGGTGGTTTTGCGAGCATAGCTTCGCATGGCCACGACTGCGGGTCGTCCCGATGGCTGCGCGGCGGGCGCTACTCGCTGCACGGGTCAGGCGCGCCAAACCCCCTCACGCGAATCACCGTTCTTTCGGACGGGTAAAAGCGCCTTTCGCCATCAATCGCTGCGGCGCATGCGCGCTCGCCACGTCACGCGGCCGGCGTTGTGCTATGCAGAACTTTTTGCGCCCTGATTGAGGGCTGCGCGCGCGATGATGACCCTAACCGATTGAAAACCAGCCATGCTGCAATGCATCATTAATGGGCGAATGGAAAAATTTAAAATCTTAAAAAAGTAATAAAATTACCAAAATGTAGATCGGCGACGATTCTTCAGAGGCATGTGCGTAACTTTGGGAAAGTTTTTCCGCAGTCTAGGATAAAATGACAGTTCATGTTACAAATGTGCTGCGGAGAAGAACGCAGCGGCAAGGGCAGCACCTTGCCGACCATAAAAACAGAACAGGTCGTGGGGTCCGTTCGCCAGTCGCCGGGTCCCGCATGCGAGTAGGATGTGGTTCGATGAAGGTCGCTGAAGACAATGTTGTTGGAATGAACCGGGGCGCAAGCCGGTACACCGTGGCGGGCGGGATGTCCGCGCCGCGCGTCTATGCTGCGCATCGGTCTGCCGAAAGCGGGGAGGAGCACGATTCGCGCGGTCTGGTCGTCGCCATCGCGCTATGTCTCGCCTGCTGGGCGGCGCTGGGATATTTCCTTCTTTCCTGATACGCCCGTTCCCGGCGTTGGCATGCAGCGTCTCAGGGCGGGGTTATCGCACGGCAAGGGCATCTGACCGCCGGAGCGTGGCTTGCTTGCTGTGAGCCGCTACGGTCATCGGGGCGCTTGGGAACACTGCGGGTGATGCCTGGTTCCGATTGCATGGACCGGCAGGATTTCCCTCAAATTGATCGAGAGGACGACGAGTTCGGCGCTACTGGTCGCTCGGCGATGACCGTGCTGGTCATTCCCGCCGTGATCCTTGGTGTCGTCGCGGCTGTCGCCGCTTTTGCCGAACCCTTTTCGCGATTCCCGCAGGTATCGTCTCACGTTGCCGAGGCGACTGCGCGCTGACTGTGTCCGCGCAACAGTGGCCTATTCCGCCAGAAATGCTTTCACGTCAGCCATAAATCGATCGAACTGGTCGTGATGCAGCCAGTGCCCGGCGTTTTCGTATTCGATCAGCCGCGCGGTAGGGAGGCGTTCCAGCCGGCCGTCGATTGCCGGGCTGGTGGCGAAACTGTCCTTGCCGTAGAGGAGCAGTAGCGGGCAGGTGATTGCAGTCCAGATTTCATTCAGCAGCTCGGGCGTCAGGCTCGTCGTCGGCCAGACATGCAGGTAGTTGTCGTACTTCCAGCTCCAGGTTCCGTCCTCGTTGCGAGTGGTGCCGTGAACGGTCAGGTGGCGTGCCTTTTCGAGCGTCAGGAAGCCGTTGACCTCCTTCATCCGCGCGCAGGCGTCGGTGAGCGAGGTGTAGCGCTTGGGCATGCGGCCGGCCGTGTCGCGCTTGGCCGTGATCCACGCGCGCAGGCGCTCGGCCGGAGTACCCTTGCCCTTGTCGGGCAGTATGCTTTCAACCGGGCCCAGCCCTTCGATGTTGACGAACTTGCGCACTTTGTCCGGATAAAGCCCGGTAAACCGCGTGGCCACATTGCCTCCCAGCGAATGGCCGATGATCGTCACCTGCTCGCGCCCCAGCGTATGGACCAGCTGCGCAAAATCATAAACATAGGCGTCAAACCCATAATAGCCTTCGGGCGACCATTCGCTGTCGCCATGGCCGCGCAGGTCCGGGCAGATGATCCGCCAGTCCTGCATCAGCTCGCGGGCCACCCAGTCCCAACTGCGGCAGTGATCCTGCCCGCCGTGCTGGAGGATCAGCAAAGGCGCATCGCGATCGCCCCATTCCGCATAGTTGAGCCGCAAACGCTGCGACATGAAACGGTTCGAGGTCGGGCCGGGAATGGTGCTCATGGCGGACCACTTGGAGCGGCCTGACCGGAAAATCAATGCGCAGCCTGCCGAGCGCCCTGGAACCGGCATGGGGATAAAGCCCGGATTGCCGGGTGTGAACGAAATCGATGCCGTCGCCGTGCTTGGCAAAAGCCCCCTTCATACCCTATCTCGCCGGACGAAATCCGAAGAAGCGAAGAAGGCACTTCCCTTGGCCACAGCACACAAGACCCGCATGCTCATCATCGGATCGGGACCCGCCGGTCTTTCCGCCGCCATTTACGGAGCGCGCGCGGGGATGGAGCCGATCGTGGTGCAGGGCCTCCAGCCCGGCGGCCAGTTGACCATCACCACCGATGTCGAGAATTATCCCGGCTTTCGCGAGGTGATCCAGGGCCCCTGGCTGATGCAGGAGATGGAGGCGCAGGCCGTCCATGTCGGCACGCGGATGATGTATGACATCATCACCTCGGTCGATCTCTCGGGCCCGACATTCGTCGCCACCGGCGATAGCGGCGATACTTATGAGGGTGAGACGCTGGTGATTGCCACCGGTGCGCAAGCGCGCTGGCTGGGCGTTCCCGGCGAGCAGGAACTGTCCGGCAAGGGCGTGTCCGCCTGCGCCACCTGCGACGGGTTCTTCTATCGCGGCAAGAAGGTGGTCGTTATCGGCGGCGGCAACACTGCGGTCGAGGAAGCGCTCTACCTCACCAACCACTCCGACGACGTGACCCTGATCCACCGCCGCGACAGTCTGCGTTCGGAAAAGATCCTTCAGGACCGGCTGTTCGCCAATCCGAAGATATCGGTGATCTGGAACAAGAAGGTCGATCGCTTCATGCCGGGCGAAAATGGTGAGCTGCGCGCGCTGGCGCTGACCGATACGGTGACCGGCGAGCAGAGCGAGATCGTCACGGACGGCGCTTTCGTCGCCATCGGCCACGCCCCGGCGACGGAGCTGTTCAAGGGCAAGCTGGCGATGGACGATACCGGCTATCTGCTGGTGGAAGCGGGCACGCCCAAGACGGCGATCCCGGGGGTCTATGCCGCCGGAGACGTATCGGACCACGTCTACCGCCAGGCCATCACCGCCGCCGGTGCGGGCTGCATGGCCGCCCTCGATGCCGAACGCTATCTGGCAGAGCGCGAGTTCGAGCGGCTGAAAGCGGAAGTCGCAGCCTGATCCTCCGCGAAACGGGGAGGGGAACCACCCGCAGGGTGGTGGAGGGGCACCTTCGTGTTACGGTACGGCTGCAGACGGGCGTTCCGTAAACCGCCTGTGCCCCTCCACCATGCTGCGCATGGTCCCCCTCCCCCAAGGAGGAGGACGCCTAACCTTCCAGCACTTCCAGCACCTGGCTGACCAACCAGTCCTGCGCCTCGTCCTCGACGAAGCTGTGCGAGGCTTGCGGGCAGGTGCGCAGGCGGGGATCGTTCCGGTTCCAGCGTGACAGGAAGGCAAGGCCGGTACGGTCGCGCCCGGCGATGAGGAAACGCACCGAGCCATCGAAACCCTGCAAGCCGTCGGATATCTCGCCGGCCAGCCCCGTTGGCCTTACGCTTTGCGGCGGGGCCGGGCGGGCGGCGGCGAACAGGCTGCGGGCGAGCTTGACCAGCGAGACCTTGCCCGTCAGCAAGCGGCGGATCGCGGCGGGATCGGCCAGTCGACGGCGGTAATGATCGCGCACCACTTCAGCCGGGGCGGCTTCGTTGTCGTTCTCGATCGTCCAGGGATTGCCCAGCACCAGCGCATCGCACTCCGCGCCGCGCGCCAGCATCAGCGCGCTGGCAGCATCGCAGTTGCCGAAGCCGACGACGCGCGACAGCCACGGGCAGCGTTCGTGAAAAGCGGTGAGGGCGGCGGCGATGTCCGGGCCGCTTGAACGGAACTCCGCGTTCACGCCTTCGCTATCGCCCACACCGCGCCGGTCGAAGCGCATCACCGGATAGCCCTGCATGGCGATCTCGGCGGCCAGCAGGGCCTGGCCGTTCCAGGCTCCGGCGCGCACTTCGTTGCCGCCGCTGACGATCAGCAGGCCGGTTGATCCCGGCGCTTCATCCAGAGTGCCGATCAGCCGCGCGCCGGCGCAGTCGAAGGCGAAGTGGTGGCGGGTCATGCGTTCAGTCCGATCGCGAGCGTTGCCGCCAGCGCATCGGCCTGCTTGGGATTTTCGCCCGGCTCGGCACGCAGCCACAGGCCGGAACCGCCGATATCGTCCTGCGCGATCACGGTGGCGTCGGCCTGCGGGGCCATCGTCGCGAACTGCATGTAGAAGTCGCGGCCGAGCGGATAGCCGGCCAGCACGATCCCGTCCTCATGCGCCAAGGCGTCCAGACTGTCACGATCCTCCTCGCGGCCGGCTTCGCGCGCGGACAGGACCCGGGCGCGCAGCATCTGGCGCAGGATCGCGCTGCCCTTGACCGGGGCATAGTGCCAGCCGGGCAGGTGGCCCGGCGTGAACAGGCAGCCGCCGCGAATGCCCAGCGCATGGGTGGCACCGAAGTGACGCGCGGCGGCGACCATGGCGTCAAGCCAGTCGGCGGTGTCCTGGAATTCGAGTGGCTGCAGGCTTTCGTTGCAGCCGGGCAGATCGGGCAGCACGCAATCGATGCCGGCCCCGTCGAGCCGGCGCATGACATCGACGGTCAGCCGGCGCAGGCGGTTGCCTTCATCGAACAGGGCAGGGACGATCAGCAGGCGCGTTTCCCGCCCGTGATCGAAGATCAGCGCATACTCCCGGGCCTGGCCGCCGCCCGGCAGGGGGCAAGGCCATGTAGCCGGGACCACGCTTCAGGCTCCGGTAGAGGCCGTGCCTTCGCGCTTGCGGATCGCGAAGGCGAGCAGGCCGCCATAGGTTTCCAGCATCTCGCCATCGATCTCGTCATCATCGATGACGATGTCCAGCCGGTCTTCCAGTTCGGTCAGCAGACCGGCGACGGCCATCGAATCCAGTTCAGGCAGATGGCCGAACAGGCCGGTCTGCGCGTCGAAGCCGGCCACCCGGTCCGGTGCCAGGCCGAGCACGCTGGCCAGAATGCCACGCAGCAACTGATCGGTTACGGTATCGGACATGGCCCCCGGATGTCGGCTTGTTAACGAAAGGGCTGGGCTCTAGCCCCGCTTCGCCCATCGGGCAAGGCGTCGCAAGGCGAATTTTGCCAGAAACGGCCAATTTCGCGGGGCAGCGGGACGGATCAGCGTCAGGCTGTAGCGTGGGCGCACCAGTTCCATCCAGTCGCGCTTGTAGGGATTGTCGCCGGTGCCGAAATCGATTCCCGATACCAGATCAACATCGATGACATGGCGGAACAGCGCCGCGCTGAGCACGGAGCCGGGCGAGACACCTTTGGCGCTTTCGCGGTGGGCAAGCTTGTGGATGAAGGCAGTGCCGCCCTCCACCGTCCACATCTGCGCCGCGACAGGCTCTCCCCCCACGTGGGCGATGCCCAGTCGCAGCCGTCCGGCCGCGCCTTCGGCCTCCGCAAAGGCGCGCAGGAATGCCGGGCTGCCTTCTTCGGGCTTCCAGCTTTCGGCATAGATATCTTCGTAAGCGGCCCAGATGGCAGGATCGAAGTGGGTCAGCACGCGCACATCGACCTTGCCGCTCTTGCGCTTGAGGGTGGTGCGCAAGGGGCCGGGACGGCCGGAAAGATAGGTCTGATAATCGCGGCCCTGGAGGGCCAGAACATGGTTGGTGTCGCACTCGGCGCGGATGCCCAGCCAGCCGGCGGCGCGGAACGCGCGTTCCACCAGCGTGGCGCTGCCATCCTCGTCAGGCAGCCCGGAGAGGACGATCCGCGCATGCGCCCCCGCCAGATCGCGGGCGAGGGCGGCGAGCAACGCCGGGGCGGCATGTCCGTCGGTCAGGATCGGGCGGAACCGGAAGGTGTACCAGTTGGCCAGCGCCCGTGGCCCGTCCTTGCCCAGCGTCAAGGGCAGCACCGCAGCATCGTCGCCATCGCGCGCGATCGCCATCAGCGGGGCCAGGCCGCAATGCTGTTCCAGCGCCTGCCACCACGCCAGCCGGTCGAATGGCGCGCGCTGCCGGTCGGCCGAGAGCAGCGGGCCGAGCAGCGCGTCCGATTGGACTTCCTTAAGGTCGCGAGTGTATGCGATGGCAATCACGGTATTCCTGAACCTCTCGGAGCCTTTCGTCCGTCATGCGCGGCCAGACCGAAAACCCGATCCTGCCGCTCGATCATCTTGCCCTGCGCGGCGAAGATGATGCCGACGCGCTGGTGCTGCGTGATCGCACGCTTAGCTACAAGGACTTAAGATCGCGTGTCGGCCTGCTGGCGGGCTGGCTGCGCGGGATGGTGCCCGAGCGCGGCGGCCGGGTGGCGAGCTGGGCGGCGAAGGGCGAGCTGACTTGCCTGATGCCGCTGGCGGCTGCGCGGGCGGGGCTGGTCCATGTTCCCGTCAACCCGCTGCTCAAGCACGCGCAGGTAGCGCATATTCTGGCTGATAGCGGCGCGGCGCTGCTGATCGGCAACGCGGCGCGGCTGGCCTCGCTGGGTGAGGGCGATGTGCCCGCAGACTGTTTGGTGATCGAGGAGAACGCGGCGTGGGAAGCCGCGTCCGCAGCCGGGGTCGCGTTGCCGCCGGGCGATGGCGGGGCGGATGAACTGGCGGCGATCCTTTACACCAGCGGCTCCACCGGCAGGCCCAAGGGGGTCATGCTCAGCCATGCCAATATGGTGCTGGGGGCGCACAGCGTGGCGCAATATCTTGGCATGGATGCCAGCGACCGGACGCTGGCGGTGCTGCCGCTATCGTTCGATTATGGGCAGAATCAGCTTTTCAGCACCTGGCATGCCGGCGGCTGCGTTGTCCCGCTCGACTATCTGCTGGCGCGTGATGTGGTAAAGGCGGTTGCGCGTCATGGCATAACCACGCTGGCGGCGGTGCCGCCGCTTTGGGTCCAGCTTGCCGAGCTTGAGTGGCCGGCCGAGACCGCCGCCCATCTGCGCCGCCTGACCAACAGCGGCGGCGCGCTGACGGTCGATCTGGTACGGCGGCTGCGGGCACTGTTTCCTCAGGCGCGGCTGTTCCCGATGTACGGGCTGACCGAGGCATTCCGATCGACCTATCTCGATCCCGCGCTGGTCGACAGCCATCCGACATCGATGGGCAAGGCTATCCCCCATGCCGAGATCCTGGTCATCGACGATGCCGGGGCGGTGGCGGCTGACGGCGCGGAGGGCGAACTGGTTCACTGCGGCCCGCTGGTGGCGCAAGGGTACTGGCGCGATGCCGCGCGCACCGCCGAGCGGTTCCGGCCCGCCCCGGCGGCGTCCACTTATGGCGGGACCGCCGTGTGGTCCGGCGATCGGGTCCGGCGCGATGCGCAAGGGCTGCTCTATTTCGTCGGCCGCCGCGATGCGATGATCAAGACGGCGGGCAACCGCGTCAGCCCGCAAGAGGTGGAGGAGGCCGCGCTGGCGACCGGCCTCGTCGCCGAGGCGGTGGCGCTGGGCGTGCCCGATGCGCGGCTGGGCCACGCGATTCACCTTGTCGTGCGCGCCAGCGCCGATGCCGACGATGCCGAAACGGCGCTGCCAGGACGATTGATGCAGGAACTTCCCAACTTCATGCAGCCCAAGGCGATCCACTGGCGCGCCGCGATGCCGACTGGCCCGAACGGCAAGATCGACCGCGCCGGCCTGCTGGCGGAGCTGGTCGCGTGAAGCCGCTGGGCCCGATCCCTGCCGGTTTCGAAGCGCGCGACGGCGTATTGGTGGTCGGCGGGAGACCGGTGACGCAGTGGGTGGAGGAAGCCGGGGGCACGCCGCTCTTCCTCTATGCAGCCGATCGGCTGCGCGCGCAGGTGGCGCGGCTGCGGGCGGCGCTGCCGCCGCGTCTGGCGTTGCACTATGCCGTGAAGGCCAACCCCTTCGTGCCGCTGCTGGAACTGATGGCGGGGCTGGTCGATGGCTTCGATATCGCTTCGGGCGGCGAACTGGCGATCACCGCCAAGGCCGGGATCGATCCGCGCCTTGTCAGCTTTGCCGGGCCTGGCAAGCGCGATGCCGAACTCGAAGCGGCGATCGTTGCCGGGGTAACGCTCAACCTCGAATCCGAAAACGAGGCGCGGCGCGCGCTGGCGCTGGGCGAGCGGCTGGGCGTGGTCCCGCGCCTGGCAATCCGCGTCAATCCGGATTTCGATCTCAAGGGATCGGGCATGAAGATGGGCGGCGGTGCCAAGCCGTTCGGGCTGGATGCCGAGCGAGTGCCCGCGCTCGCCCGCGAAATCGCTGCGGCCGGGGCGGAATGGCGCGGCTTTCACATATTCGCCGGCAGCCAGGCGCTGGACGCGGCCGCGATTGCCGAAACGCAGGGGCAGACGCTGGAGCTGGCCGCGCGGCTGGCCGACGAATGCGGACTGCCGCTGGTCCATTGCAACCTGGGCGGCGGTTTCGGGATTCCGTACTTCCCCGGAGAAGCGCCGCTTGATCTCGATTTCGTCGGGGCCCGTCTCGCCGAACGGTTCGAGCGGTTGCCCGATGTGTTGCAGGACACCGCGTTCTGCATCGAACTTGGCCGTTATCTGGTAGGAGAATTAGGGGTTTATCTGACGCGGGTAGTAGATCGCAAAGTCAGCCATGGCGAAGTTTTCCTGATAACGGATGGCGGCATGCACCACCAGCTTGCGGCATCCGGCAACTTCGGCACGGTGGTGCGCCGCAACTATCCCAGCGCCATCGCCACCCGCTTCGGGGCGGAGGTGGAGGAAGAGGCGAGCATCGTTGGTTGCCTGTGCACCCCGCTGGACAAGCTGGCCGACAAGGGCGGTTTTCCGCGCGCCGAGGTGGGCGATCTGGTGGCGGTGTTCTGCGCCGGGGCCTATGGAGCCAGTGCCAGCCCGATGGCATTCCTGGGGCAGGGGCCGGCGCTGGAACTGCTGGTTTAGCGGTATTAACGCTTTGCCCCGGCCGCTGTCCCGAAACGGGAACGCGATCGATTTGATGGCCCAAGGCTAACGCAATATTCACCCTTTTTTCCGATAGCTCGACTTGGATTTTGCCAGGACCCCGCGCGTGAAGATCGCGATGCGGGGGCCGGGCCAACCAGGAAAGAGCCCCGGACCGTGTCATTTCGACCCCACCGCCTGACCCGTTTGCTGGCTGGAACGGCCCTTGCGAGCGTGGCGCTTGCCGGCTGTTCCACCGCTTCGGGGCCAGAGCTTCCGCCCGCTTCGTTCGTGTCGATGCAGGAAGGCCCCGGCGAGGAATACGTGATCGGCCCGCTCGACGATCTGACGATCTTCGTGTGGCGCAATCCCGAACTGGGGGCCAAGGTTCAGGTCCGCCCGGACGGGCGCATCACCACGCCGCTGATTTCCGACATGCCGGCGGTGGGCAAGACCCCGGCGATGCTGGCAGAAGATATTCGCCTGCAGCTTTCCCAGTACATCGAGGACCCGCTCGTGTCCGTCATCGTCAACGGTTTCGCCGGCACGTACAGCCAGCAGATCCGCGTCGTCGGGGCGACCGAGAAGCCGGCTTCCATTCCTTACCGCGCCAACATGACCGTCCTCGACGCGATGATCGCGGTGGGCGGCCTGTCGGAATATGCGGCGGGCAACAAGGCCCGGCTGGTCCGCTTCGACAAGGCAAGCGGCAAGCAGAAGGAATACGCGCTGCGCCTGGGCGACCTCCTCAAGAAGGGCGACAGCAAGGCGAACGTCATGCTGAGCCCGGGCGATGTGATCATCATCCCCGAAAGCATGTTCTGACGGCAGAGGGCACACCCACGCGATGAATACCCTCTACGAAGAACTGCTGGCGGCGATCCACAGCGTCTGGCACCGGCGGTGGCTGGCCCTCGGCATTGCCTGGGCGATCTGCCTGCTGGGCTGGCTGGTGGTGGCGCTGATCCCCAACAGCTACGAATCCAAGGCGCGGATATTCATCCAGCTTGACGATGCGCTGGCCGAGCAGGTCGGCATCGGCATTGCCGACAAGAAGCGCGATATCGAGCGGATCCGCCAGACCCTGACCAGCGCGGTCAATCTGGAAAAGGTCGTCCGCGCGACCCGGCTGGGCGATACCATCGAAGACCCCAAGCAGATGGAAGCTGCGGTTCTCAAGCTCGGCGATAACGTCAAGGTCGTCAGCCAGCAGGACAACCTGTTCGAGATCACCGCCACTGCCAACAACGCCAGCTTCTCGGACGCGGAAAACGCCAAGCTGGCGCAGGATGTGGCGCAGAAGCTGATCGACATCTTCCGCGAGGAGAACCTCTCCGGCAACCGCGGTGACATGGTCGAGACGCTGGAATTCGTGAACCAGCAGCTCGCCACGCGCGAGAAGGAGCTGGAATCGGCCGAGAACAAGCGCAACACATTCGAATCCCAGCATCCCGAACTGGCTCAGGGCGGAGCGGCGATTTCGCAGCGGCTGGAAACCTCGCGCGCGTCGCTGCGGGATATCGACGCTGACCTGATCGCGGCGCAAAGCGCGCTGGCGGCGATCGACGGTCAGATCGGCGGCACCCCCAAGACCATGCCCGGCGGCCAGGCCGGCAGCGCCTCGGCATCGCTGGCGCAGGCGGAAATGGCGCTTGGCGGGCTCAAGGCGCGGGGGCTGACCGATAGCCATCCCGACGTGATCGCGGCGCAGAACCAGGTCAATGCCCTACGCGGCCCGGCGGCGCGCGAACAGGCCAGCGGCGGCGGCATGCCGAACCCGGCCTACAGTTCGCTGGTCTCCATCCGCGCCGATCGCGAAGCCAATGTCCAGGCGCTGACGTCGCGCAAGGCGGCGATGCAGTCGGACATCGCTTCCCTCACCACGTCGATGATCTCCGATCCGCAACTGGCTGCCGAGGCCCAGCGCATCAACCGCGATTATGACGTGCTGCGCAGCCAGTACGACAAGCTGCTGCAGGACCGCGAGGAACTGCGCCTGCGTGGCGAGGTGAAGACCGAGCGCGAGGCGGTGAAGTTCGAGGTGGTCGATCCGCCGACGACACCGCGCGCGCCCACCGCGCCCAACCGGCCGGTGCTGCTGTTCGGCGTGTTGCTGGTCGGCGTGGTCGGCGGTTGCGCCGGTGCCTTTGCCCTCAGCCGGGTGCGGTCGGTCTTCGCCACTACGGCCGGGCTGGAGCGGGCGACGGGCCTGCCGGTTCTGGGCGCGATTTCGCAGAACCTGACGGCCAGCGCGCGCGCCCTGCGCCAGCGGCGGCTGAAGTATTTCTACGGTGCCAGCGCCGCTCTGGGCGGACTGTTCGTCGTACTGCTCGCGGTCGAATTCATCCAGCGCGGCATGGTGGCCTGAGGAGCATGGCGCAATGACCGAACACAGCAAGATCCCCATGCCCGGCGCAACCTCGCGCACCCCGGCCGATGGTGGCGAAGCGCGCCGCGAATCGCTGATCGAGCGGGCCGGCGGACGTTTCGATCTCAACAGCTTCATCGCCCCGCCGATCCCGACGCCGCCGGCCGCCCCCGCGCGCCAGCCCGTCGCCCCGCGCAAGGCGGCAGCAACGCCGCCGCCCGCACCGATCCCGCCAGAGCCCGCTCCGGCTGCGGCGGAAACGGTGCGCCATCCGGTGACGGATGACGCCGCGCCGGTGGCCTTCCATGGCAAGCATCACCCGGTCGATCGGGAGCGTCTGCGCGAGCAGGGGCTGATCGTGCCGGAAGGCACGGTGACCGCGCTGCTCGAAGAATTCCGCATCATCAAGCGTCAGCTTCTGGTCAATTGCGCACAGTTGCGCAGCAAGATGCCCGGTGCAGCCGCCCAGCGCATCCTGGTCAGCTCGCCCCATCCGGGCGAAGGCAAGACCTACTGCGCGCTCAACCTGGCGCTGTCGATCGCGGCCGAGAAGGAGAGCGAGGTCCTGCTCGTCGATGCCGATTTCGCCAAGCCGTCGATCCTCTCGGCGCTGGGCCTGCCCGGTGGCCCCGGCCTGATGGACGCGCTGATGGACGAGCGGATCGACGTCGCGCAATGCGTGCTGGGCACCGATGTGCCGGGCTTGTGGGTACTCCCCGCCGGCGATACCACCGCGCATGACAGCGAATATCTGTCTTCCTCGCGCACCGCCAAGATCCTCGACCGGCTGACCGAAGGCGCGCCGCAGCGGATCGTCATCTTCGACAGCCCGCCGGCGCTGGCGGCATCGCCCGCCGCCGAACTCGCCAAGTATGTCGGCCAAGCCATGGTCGTGGTGCGGGCGGACCGCACCGGGCAGGGCGCGCTCGACGATTGCGTCACGCTGCTGGGGGCCTGTCCCAATGTCCAACTGCTGCTGAACGCAGCCCAGTTCAGCCCGAGCGGCCGCCGCTTCGGGTCCTATTACGGCTACAGGGGATGATCGGCATGTTTGCGCAACGCACATCCGCATCGTTGAAACCGGCATCGTCGCTGCTGGTGATCGCGGCGCTGGGCATCGGCGGCGTCATGCCGCAGACCGCGCCGGCGCAATCGATCGGCTATGACACGGTCGGCTCGTCGGGCTCTTCGGGCGAGGATCAGCCGGTCTATGCACCGGACGACAAGGCTTCGAAGCGCGCCGGAAAGTCCGGCCGGGGCGGCAAGGGCGGCAAGCAGGTCTACATCGCCCCGTATCTGGAACTCGACCAGATCGTCGATGCCCAGCTTTCGCCGGGCAACGATGTGCTGACCTATACCCAGGCAGCGGTCGGCGTCGATCTTGGCATCAGCGGGCGCAATAACGCCGCTTCGGCCTCGGTCCGCTATGAACGCCACTTCGGCTGGGGCAAGAACGCCCGCGACGGCGATGTCATCAGCGGCATCGCGCGCGGCTATGCCACGGTGATCCCCGGCTTCACTATCGAAGCCGGCGCGCTGGCGACGCAGGCCAACGTGGAAAACGGCGGCGCGGCGGTGCGCTCGGGCCTCGTGGACGACGAATCCACCACCAACATCTATTCGATCTACGGCGGCCCCTCGCTGACTACCCGTGCCGGCGATGTCAATCTGTCCGCCAACTATCGCGCCGGCTTCACCAAGGTGGAGAATGACAATGCGTTTCGCGCCAGCCCGACCGGCGCGGCGGCGGACGTGTTCGACAAGAGCACGGTTCAGGTTGCCGATGCCGAAGCGGGCGTGGCACCGGGCACGGTGCTGCCGGTCGGGCTGGCGGTCGCCGGCAGCTTCTACCAGGAAGACGTCTCCAACCTCGACCAGCGCGTGCGCGACATGCAGGGGCGCGGCATGGTGACTGTTCCGGTCAGCCGCACCGTCCAGGTGACCGGCGCGATCGGTTACGAGGACGTCGAGGTTTCCTCGCGCGATGCCAGGCGCGATGAGGACGGCGATCCGATCATCGGCAGCGATGGCCGCTATGTGACCGACAAGTCATCCCCCCGGGTGCTGGCCTATGATGTCAGCGGCCTGACCTGGGAAGTGGGCGTGATGTGGCGTCCCAGCGCGCGTACCGCGCTCAGCGCCTATGTCGGCAAACGCTATGGGTCGACCAGCTATGGCGGGACTTTCAGCTATGCCCCGAATGATCGCAGCGCGCTGTCGGTCGCGGTCTATGACAACATCGCGGGCTTCGGGGGGCAGGTGAACCGCGTGCTCGACAAGCTGCCCGATGATTTCGAAGTGGTCCGCGATCCGCTGACCGGCAACATCACCAGTTGCGTCAACACGCTGGACGGCAACGGCTGCTTCGGCGGCGCGCTGGGTTCGGTCCGCTCGTCCACCTTCCGCGCGCGCGGCATCGCCGCCAACTACACCATGCGCATCGGCCAACTGAACGCCGGGATCGGCGCGGGTTACGACCGGCGCAAGTTCATCGCCGCCAGCGGCACTGTACTGGCCGCAGCGAACGGGGTGCTGGACGAGAACTACTGGCTGGCGGCCTACCTCAGCGGCGCGCTGGGCGATTCCGCCGGGTGGTCCACCAACGCCTATGCCAACTGGCTGACCACCAGCGATCCGCTGGCCGGCGACGTTACCGGCTACGGCGCAACCGCCAGCTACTACCGCATGCTGACGCGGCGTCTGCGCGCCACGGCAGCGGTCGGCATCGACGGGATCAGCCGCAAGGACGCGGCGATCGACGATATCTGGACAGCATCGGCCCTGCTGGGCCTGCGTTACGGCTTCTGAGCCCGAAAATAAGAGGGACAGCATATGTTCGATGATTTCTACGGGCTCGATGGCCGGCCGTTCCAACTGACGCCGGATCCGGCATTCTATTTCGAAAGCGGCACACACCGCAAAGCGCTGTCCTACCTGGGCTATGGCCTGGCGCAGGGCGAAGGCTTCGTGGTCATCACCGGCGAAGTCGGCGCGGGCAAATCCACGCTGGTGGCTTACCTGATGGCCACGATCGATCCGGCCCGGCTGACCGCCGCGCATATCGTCACCAGCGCGCTGGACGGCGAGGAGATCGTCCACGTCGTCGCCCATGCCTTCGGCCTCGATATCGCCGGCCATGACAAGGCCAGCGCGCTCGCCGCCATCGAGGCGTTTCTGCATGAGGAAGCGCGCGCCGGTCGCCGCTGCCTGCTGATCGTCGATGAGGCGCAGAACCTGTCGGTCGGCGCGCTGGAAGAACTGCGCATGCTGTCGAACTTCCAGCTCGGCGCTTATCCGCTGCTGCAGACGCTGCTGCTGGGTCAGCCCGAATTCCGCGAGACGCTGCTCGAATCGCAGGGGCTGGAGCAACTGCGCCAGCGGGTGATCGCCACGCACCACCTCTCGGCGATGGATGCCAAGGAAGTGCAGCCCTACATCGAGCACCGCATGGCCTGCGTCGGCTGGAAGGGCAATCCCAGCTTCGATCAGCGGGTATTCTCCGAAATTCACGAGGCAACCGGCGGCATCCCGCGGCGGATCAACCAGATCGTCAACCGCCTGCTGCTGCTGGGGGCGGTGGACAAGCGCACCCGGATCGACAGCACGATGCTGCGCCAGGTGCTCGACGAACTGAACGATGACGGCTCGATCTCGCTGGTGACGCCGGTCGCTTCCCAGCCTCAACCCGTTGCCGCACCGATCGCGCCCGCACCGGCCGCGTTCAGCGCGCCGGTAGCCTATGCCGGCGATCCGGTCGAAGCGGTGCCTTCGTTCGATGCCGCCGATGCCGTGGCGCTGATCGAGACCGCGCTGGCGGAACGCGATCAGCAGATCGAGGAATTGCAGCAGGCCGTCGTCGAACTGGCCGCCGCTTCCGAGAAGCGGGAGGCTGCCGAGCCGGCTGCGGGCGCTGACGAAGTGGCCGCGCTGCAGGCGCAACTGGCAGAGGTCAACGATCGCGCCGCCCGGCTCGAAGCGCGCCTTGGTGAACAGGAAACCACCCTGCGCCATACCCTGACGATGCTGATCGAATGGATCGAAGGCGGCGAGGGCACGCGCCAGGCCGCCTGATCCTTCCTGACGGGGGCCGAACACCCGGCTCTGCCAAGACCCGTTTGCTTGCGGAGTGCCACGCGATGAATGCCACCGGGCCGGTCAACGGTCTTTCCGTCGATGTCGAGGACTGGTTCCAGGTCGGTGCCTTCGAGACGGTGATCGCGAAGGACGACTGGCCGCGTCTGGCCGATCGGGTCGAGCGTAACTGCGACGCTATCCTGGCGCTGTTCGATGCCGGTGGCGTCAAGGGCACGTTCTTCACGCTGGGCTGGGTGGCAGAGCGGCACCCGGCGCTGATGCGGCGGATCGTCTCTGCCGGGCACGAAATCGCCAGCCACGGCTGGGATCATGATCGCGTGTTCCGGCTTGGTGCCGCTGCGTTTCGCGAGGATCTGACCCGCAGCCGCAAGGCGATCGAGGACGCGGCGGGCACGCCCGTGACCGGCTATCGCGCCCCCAGCTTCTCGATCGATGCCCGCACGCCGTGGGCCTTCGAGGTGCTGGCCGAACAGGGCTATGCCTATAGCTCCAGCGTCGCCCCGGTGGTGCACGATCATTATGGCTGGCGTGATGCGCCGCGATTTGCCTTTCACCCGCTGCCGGGATCGGACCTGATTGAGATCCCGGTGACCACGGCGCTGTTTGCCGGTCGGCGGCTGGCGGCGGGCGGCGGCGGGTTCTTCCGCGTGCTGCCTTACGGTTTTTCGCGCTGGGCGATCCGCCAGGTGAACCGCGAAGGCCGGCCGGCGGTGTTCTATTTCCACCCCTGGGAGATCGACGCCGCCCAGCCGCGCATCGATAACGCGCCGCTGCGTTCGCGCATCCGCCACTATACCAACCTGGCGGTCATGGAAGCCAAGCTGCGCCAACTCGTGGCTGAATTCCGCTGGGGCCGGATGGACGATCTGGCCGCGCGCGAAGCAGCCCGGGCGATGAGGATGGCGGCATGAACGCGCCGTTCAAACCCCATGCCGGGACCATCCGGCTGGCAGATCTGGGCGATGTCAACGAACTGCGCCGGCTTGATGCCTTCGTGCTGGCCCACCCGCACGGTACGCCGTTCCATCGGCCCTGCTGGTTCGTTTCGGTCGCGCAGGCCACGGGCAACCGGGCTTTTGCGCTGGTGGAGGAACGGGGCGGGGAAGTCGTCGGGCTGCTGCCGCTCGATGCGATCCATTCGCCGGTATTCGGACGGGTGCTGGCATCCAGCGGGTTTGCCGTCGGTGGCGGCCTGCTGGCCACTCCCGGTGCCGATCCCGCTGCGTTATTCCGCGCGGCCAAGGAACTGGCACTGCGGCTGTCTTGCCCCGCCATCGAACTGCGCGGCGGTGCGTTGCCTGATGCGGGCGGAGGCTGGACGCTCAAGACCGAGTCTCACTGCAATTTCGCCCGGCCGCTGGCGGCAGACGACGAGGCGGAACTGCTCGCCATCCCGCGCAAGCAGCGCGCCGAGGTACGCCGTTCGCTCGGCATCGACCTTGATGTCCGCGTCGGCCGCGAAGAGGGGGACCGCGCCGCGCACTATGCGGTGTTCTGCGAAAGCTACCGCAACCTCGGCACCCCGGTGTTCCCGCGCGCCTTGCTGGACAGTGTGCTCGACGGATTCGGCGCGGATGCCGATATCCTGACCGTCTGGCATCAGGGGCGTCCGGTGGCCGGGGTCCTTAGTCTCTACCATGACGGCGCTGTCATGCCCTATTGGGGCGGCGGCACCCGCGATGCGCGGGCGCTGCGGGCCAACGACCGGATGTATTACGAACTGATGCTGCACGCCCGCCGGAAGGGCTGCGCCCGGTTCGATTTCGGCCGCTCCAAGACCCTGAGCGGGGCCTATCATTTCAAGCGCAACTGGGGTTTCGAGCCCGAGCCGCTGACCTACGCCGGTTGGACGGCTCCCGGCGCACTTGCGCGCGATGCCGATCCGACCAGCGCCCGGGTCGCGCTGCAGATCAGGCTGTGGCAGAAGCTGCCGCTGGCTATTGCCAACCGGCTGGGCCCGCTGATCGCGCGCGGTATCGGATGATGCACGCGGTTCCCGTGCCGTCAGGGGCAGGTGGTTCCGGCGCAGTCCGGCCCGAAATCCTGTTCCTGTCGCACCGCATTCCTTTTCCGCCGGATCGCGGTGACAAGATCCGCTCGTTCAACGTGCTTCAGGCGCTGGCACGGCTGGGGCCGGTACACGTCGCGACCTTTGCGGACGATGCCGATGACATGGCCCACGAACGCGCGCTGGCCGGGCTGGCCGCCAGCCACTGCCTGCTGCCGCGCACCAAATCGCTGGCACGCTCCGGGATGGAGGCACTGATTACGGCCAAGCCGATCAGCCTGGCCGCATTCCGTGACGCCCGCCTGTCGCGCTATATCGCAGAGGTGCTGCGGACCCGGCCGATCGCCGCGATCTATCTCTTCTCGGGGCAGATGGGCCAATATCTGCCGCCGCATTTCGACGGCCGCATCGTCGCGGATCTGGTCGATGTCGATTCCGCCAAGTTTGAGGCCTATGCCGCCAAAAGCGGGGGCTTTCGCGGCTGGATGGAACAGCGCGAGGCGCGCCTGCTGGCCGCTGAGGAAGCGCGCATCGCGGGCCTTGCCGATCACACGCTGCTCATCAGCGCGCAGGAGGCGGCACTGTTTCGCGGACGGCTCGACAAGACGGCCCCGGCGGGCCGGGTCGCGGCGATGGGCAACGGCATCGACAGCGCGCTGTTCGATGCGAAAAATGTGCTGCCCGAACCGCGCCTTGCCGGCCATGACGGGCCGCGCCTGATCTTTACCGGGCAGATGGACTATGCCCCCAACGTCGACGCGGCGCTCCGGGCGATCCGACGGCTCCTGCCGCGCATCCGCGCCCGGATTCCGGGGGCCAGCCTCCACATCGTTGGTCGCAACCCGGTTGCGGCGCTGACCGCGCTCGACGGGCGCGACGGGGTTCATGTCTGGGGCAAGGTGCCCGATGTCCGCCCCTGGCTGGCCGCCGCCGATATCGCGCTGGTGCCGCTGGAGATCGCGCGCGGGGTGCAGAACAAAGTGCTCGAAGCGATGGCAATGCGCTTACCTGTGGTGCTTACCACCGGTGCCGCGACCGGCATCGAGGCACGGGACCAGCACGATTACGCCATAGCCGATAGCGACGACCAGTTGGTCGAAGCCGTTGTCGCGCTTGCCGGCGATCCGGGCCGCGCACATGCCATGGGGGCGGCCGCGCGGACCTGGATCGTCGGCCATGCCGGCTGGGAAGCGGCGCTCGCGCCCCTGGCCGGGTGGCTTGGCCTGGCGACGAGGCATCATGCCGATGCAGCTTGACGCCCGCATCCTGAGCGGCCGCCTGATCGACTGGCAGGCGGTCCCCGCACCATGGCGCGCGGCGCTGCTGCGACTGGGTGCGGCGTGGCTGGTGCTGATCGTGCTGTTCGGCGGCGACTGGCTGGCGATGCTGCGGCAGTGGTGGGACATTTCCACGTACAACCATATCCTGCTGATCCCGGCGATCATCGGCTGGCTGGCCCTGCAACGCCGCCGCGAACTGGCGCAGATCGCGCCGCAGACGTGGTGGCCGGGGCTGCTCCTGCTGGGTGGGGCGGCATTCCTGTGGCTGCTCGGCGCGCTGTCCGGGCTGGACCTTGCGCGACAGGCCGGGGCGGTGGCCATGCTGGGCGCTTGCGTGCCGCTGCTGCTGGGTGTGCGGGCTACCTGGGGGCTGCTGTTTCCCCTTTGCTATATGGCGTTACTGATCCCCGTCGGGGAAGAGCTGGTTCCGCTTCTGCAGACGGTGACCGCCAAGATCACGATCGCGCTGACCCACTTCAGCGGCATCCCCGCGCGGATCGACGGGGTGTTCATCGATACCCCCGCCGGCCTGTTCCAGGTCGCTGAAGCCTGTTCCGGCGTGAAGTTCCTGATCGCCATGATCGCCTTCGGGGTGCTGACCGCGCATGTCTGTTTCGTCAGCGCTGTGCGTCGGGCAGTGCTGCTCGCGGTCTGCCTGGTCGTGCCGATCCTTGCCAACGGCGCGCGCGCGTGGGGCACCATCTTTGCAGCGCAGTACGTCGGCGTCGAAGTGGCGGGCGGGATCGATCACATCATCTACGGCTGGGTGTTCTTCGCCGTCGTTCTGGCGATCGTCATCGCCGCCGCCTGGCCGTTCTTCGACCGCCGCCCTGACGCGGCGATGATCGATGCCGAGGCGATCAACACCAACCCGCTGCTGACCCGGCTCGCCGCCGCCAGCATCCCGCCAGTCGCTGGGCTTTGCGCAATCGCCCTTGTTGTCGTTACGGCCCGTGGCTGGGCAATGGCTGCGCAAGACCTTGCCGCGCCGATGCCGGACCGGATCGATCTGCCGGCGGTGGCTGGGTGGCAGCGGGTGGATTACACCCCGCGCATCTGGTGGGAACCGCGCGCGGAGGGTGCGGATCACCGCTTGTTAGGCCGCTATGCCGGTCCTGATGGCATGGTTGTGGACGTATTCCTGGCGCTTTATGCCGGGCAGGGCGAAGGACGCGAGGCGGGCGGTTTTGGCCAAGGCGCGCTGATGCCCAACAGCGCCTGGGCCTGGCAGTCTGCCGCGACCAGCGTCGATGGCGGGCGAGGCGAGCGGCTGATGGGTGGCACTGACGTCGAGCGGGTAGCCGTCACCTGGTACCGCACCGGCGATCTGACCACCGCCAGCAACGCCCGCCTCAAGCTGGCGGCGATGGCCGATCACCTGCTGCTGCGCGCCCGGCCGACGATGATGCTGATCCTTTCCGCCGAAGACCGCCGCGGCGCTCCTGCCCAGCGCGCGATCGACCGGTTCAGAAAGGACAGCGGCCCGCTCGATATGTGGATGGACCGCATGGCGCGGCTGCGATAGGATCGATTTCGCATGTGCGGCATAGCCGGTATTTACCATCTCGAAACGCCCAAGCCGGTCGATCCTGACCGGGTCGCACGGATGTGTGATGCCATCGCCCATCGCGGGCCCGATGGCGCCGGAGTATGGACCGCGCCGGGCGTTGCGCTGGGCCATCGGCGGCTGTCGATCATCGATCTGGCCGGATCGCCGCAGCCCATGCCGGCACCGGATGGCCGGGCGATGCTGGTGTTCAACGGCGAAATCTACAACTATCGCGAACTGCGCCACGAACTGCGCCAGCACGGCGCGCAGTTCCGCACTGACGGCGATAGCGAGGTGATCCTTGCCGCCTGGCAGCGCTGGGGGCCGGACTGCGTCAGCCGCCTCCACGGTATGTTCGCCTTTGCGATCTATGATTGCGATGCCCGCACGCTGTTCCTGGCGCGCGATCGGCTGGGGGTGAAGCCGCTGTTCATGGCCCCGCTCAGCGATGGCAGCCTGGCGTTCGGGTCCGAGCTCAAGGCGCTTTTGGCGCATCCGCTGCTGCGGCGCGAAGTCGATCCGCTGGCGGTCGAGGACTATCTTGCCTGGGGCTACGTCCCCGATACGCGCTCGATGCTCAAGGGCGTGACCAAGCTGCCCGCCGGGCACACGCTGCTGCTGCGCCACGGCGCGCCGATGCCGGTGCCGGTGCAATACTGGGACGTGTCGTTCAGCGAACGGCGCAAGGGCAAGCCTGCCGATCTGGAGGCGGAACTGCTGCACCTGATGCGGCAGGCGGTATCGTCGCGGATGGTCGCGGACGTGCCGCTGGGTGCGTTCCTGTCGGGCGGGGTGGACAGTTCCAGCGTTGTCGCGCTGATGGCCGAGGCGAGCGCGCAGCCCGTGCGCACCTGCTCGATCGGGTTCGACGACGCGGCACTGGACGAAACGAGCTATGCCAGCCGCATCGCCGATCGGTATCGTACCGATCATGTGAGCCGCACGGTTTCATCGGACGATTACGAGGCGGTGGATGCGCTCGCGGCGATGTTCGACGAGCCGTTCGCCGATGCCTCCGCCCTGCCGACCTGGCGGGTGTGCCAGCTCGCGCGCGAATCGGTGACCGTGGCGCTCTCGGGCGACGGCGCGGACGAGGCGCTGGCGGGCTATCGGCGGCAGGTGTTCCTGCATGGCGAGGATCGCATGCGCGCGCTGATGCCGCAGGCGCTGCGCGGGCCATTGTTCGGCGCGCTGGGTGCGGTCTATCCCAAGGCGGACTGGGCACCCCGGCCGCTGCGCGCCAAGACCACCTTGCTCTCGCTCGCCGGAGACAGCGCGCAAGGCTATGCGCGGGCGTTGTCCTTTGCCCCGCCCGAGCTGCGCGAGAGCCTCTATTCGCCCGACTACCTGCGCTTGCGCGGCGATTACCGGGCCGAGGATCAGATGCTGGCGCTGATGCGTGGCGCTCCGGCGCGATCCGGGCTGGATCAGGCGCAGTACGCCGATCTCAAGTTCTGGCTGCCGGGCGATATCCTGACCAAGGTGGATCGCACCAGCATGGCGGTCGCCCTCGAAGCGCGCGAGCCGCTGCTGGACCATCGCCTGATCGAATTCGCGGCCAGCCTGCCGGAAAACCTGCGTGTGCGTGGCGGGCAGGGCAAGTGGCTGATGAAGCACACGATGCGCCGGTTCCTGGACGACGACATCCTGTTCCGCCCCAAGCAGGGCTTCGTCACCCCGATCGCGCGCTGGTTTCGCGGGCCGCTGGCGGGGGCGGCCGGGGCGATTGCCGACAGCGCGGCGCTGGCAGGGACCGGATGGTTCGACACCCGGCGACTGGCGACGATCGCCGAAGCGCACCGCACCGGCCGCGCCGATCATTCGCGGCTGCTGTGGCAACTGCTGATGCTCGACCGGTCATTTACCGTGCTGGGACTCGCCTGACGGCTCCCTTCGCGACGCCGGATTTCACGGCAGATCGTCGAATTAACTAAACACTATCTTAGCACAATTGCCCTAGAGCGGTCCTGTAGATCGGCATTGCGAAAGAGAGCATGCAGGCAATTGGTTGCACCCGGCTGGTTCAGAACCACGCAGACAGGCTGAGAAATCGGCCTGTCTCGTGCTGTTTGACCGCCCGTGCTGCCAGCGAGGCCGGGGCATGAGCGCGGTCATGGAAAAACTGCGCGAACGCTGGAAAAACCCGCGCCTGCGGATCGTGCTCTGGGCCAGCCTAGTCGGCCTGTTCTTCGCCCTGTGCCCGACCGCGAATTCTCCGATGGAAGACCTTATCATCGCGGCGCGCAACATGGTTCGCAGCCACCGCTCCGATGGCCGTATCGTTATGGTCTTACAAGATGACCGTACGGTTGCCGAATTGAAGACCTCCGAGATCGGTCGGGAATACGACGCTCGCGTTGCTGACGCGTTGTTGAAGGCCGGGGCTAGGCGCGTGTTCTTCCAATGGGCTTACACCCACACGGCGGGCCCGCAACTTGATGGCGAACTTGCAGAAGTCGTCGCGCGGTATCCCGATAAGATTTTCTTCGGCGTACCGGGCGAAAGCACCGAGCAGCATTACAACTACGTCAGTTCCGTCCCGCTTAACTCCTTTGGTGGGCAAAAAGCAGCCGTTTCCCTTGCCGCGATGTTCCATACATCCAACATGGGGATCAGCCTCCTCTATTACTCCAACAGCGCGGCTGGCAAAATTCCCAGCATGCCTGCGAAGATTGCCGAGATTAAATCGCTACCCGACGGCGAATTCCGGCCCGACTTTTCGATCCAGGCGGATTCCATTCCGGATGTCAGCTACATTGATGTGTTGAACGACAAGTTCGATGCAGATGTGATCGCTGGGCGCGATGTGATCATAGATCCATCGGCTGCGGCTTTCGGCACGACCCGGCTGCTGCTTGGCCAAGGCCATGTCCCCGGCGGATACTTTTACGCTATCGCCGCCGAGACTTTGCGTAATGGCATCCCTATCCGGCTTGGAGCCTTCCCCGCGCTGATCCTGGCGCTCGCCGTCGTGCTTACCGGTATGCAGCGGGGCAGTTCGCTGGATGCGAAGCGCGTGGTCGCGCTGATCGCGATCCTGATCGTGTTCCCGTTCGTTTGCGACATGAAGCTGGTCGAAGTCGATGTGTTCCCGGCGATTGCCGCGACAGGCATCGCCTTGTTCCGCATGCGGTCGCTCGACAAGCTGGAGAACGCCGGCGAAACCAATGCCGGATCGGGCCTGCCCAGCGTACAGGCGCTGCGCAACCAGAACGGACCGGCCGATCGCATCCTCGTCGCGCTCAAGATCCGCAATTACGGCGCGATCATCGGCAGTTTCGCGCAGCCGGTCGAAGCGCAAGTGGCAGCGGAAGTGGTGCGGCGGATCCGGATCAGCGATCCGGACGTGGTCGTCTATCACGAAGGCGGCATGTACCTGTGGCTCTCCTCGATCCGCAGCCCGTTCGACCTGATGGACAATCTCGAAGGCCTGCACCGGATCGTCCAGAGCGGCATCCAGATTGCCGGGCGTGACATCGACCTGTCGTTCAACTGCGGCTTCGATTCCGAGTTCGATCGCCCCGTCGCCGGCCGCGTTTCCAACGCGATGCAGGCGTCGGAAGAGGCGGTTCGCAATGACGAGCTGGTCTATCAGCACGATAGCCGCAAGCACGAGGCGCACTGGGAAATATCGCTGCTTACCTCGCTCGATCGCGCGATCGACAATGGCGAAGTGTGGGTCGCCTATCAGCCCAAGCTGGACCTGGCGTCGAACCGGATCACCGGCATGGAAGCGCTGGTGCGCTGGTCGCATCCGGAACGCGGGCCGATCAGCCCGGAAAAGTTCATCCGAATCGCCGAAGAATACCATCGTATCGAGCGCATCACCCGCTTCGTGCTGGACGAAGCGGTCGGCTCGGCGGTGAAGCTGCGCCGGCTGGGCTTCGATCTGATCGTATCGGTCAACATCTCCGCACAGTTGCTGCGCAATCCCGGCCTGCCCGAAATGATCCGCGCCAGCCTTCAGACCCACGGCCTGGCACCGGCCAACCTGATGCTAGAAATCACCGAGACGGATCGCCTCGATCGCAGCTCGCGCACTTTCCGTATGCTGCAGTCGCTGGTCGAAATGGGGCTCAAGCTTTCGATCGACGATTTCGGCACCGGCAATGCGACGATCGACTATCTGCGGTATTTGCCGGCGGGCGAGGTCAAGATCGACAAGGTCTTCATCTCGGCGATGGAAAACAACCGCGAGGATTACCTGCTGGTTCAGTCCATCATCGAAATGGCACACTCGCTGGAGCGCAAGGTGGTGGCGGAAGGTGTTGAATCCGCCGCTGTGCTGGACCTGCTCAAGCGCCTGCGCTGTGACCAGATCCAGGGCTACTATATCAGCCGGCCTGTCGCGTTTGACGATTTCATCACGATGATGGGCCGGAGGGAAACCTTAAGAACCGGTTAAAATTTTCTTGCCGAGCATTTAACCCTTTGTTATCCATGAGTTCGACCGAATTGTCGGTCGTTCACATGGGGAATGTCAAATGCTCGGTAACATCGGAGGTCGTCCCAAGGGTGGCTGAATAGCTATCTTACTTCGCTGAATATATTCACGAAGTGGACGCATAAAAAAGAAAAGGCGAAGTCAAACAGATGGTTTGACTTCGCCTTTCTTCTTTCTGGTTTCCGGTTATTTGTTGAATTGACGGATCAGGCGAGCAGATCGCGCTGCAATTTCTCATCTTGCAATGGTCGTTTCTGAACGAAATCAGCAGCCGCGCCACAGTCAAATCCCATCGAGCACGGCTTCAGCGAGCAAGTGATTCGCATTTCGGTAACCATTTTTCGCTCGAATGCGCGGCGGCGTTAACGAAATCAGTCCTCGCCGTGGCCCAGCGCCATGTATTGCGCGCTCTGCATTTCGTTCAGCCGGCTGACCGTCCGCTCGAATTCGAACCGCCCGGTGCCGGATTGATAGAGCAGTTCGGGCTCGGCATCGGCGGCGGCGATCAGTTTGACGCGGTGTTCGTACAGTGCATCGATCAGCGTCACGAAGCGTGCCGCTTCGTTGCGGTTTTCGGGGCCGAGCTTCGGGATGCCGACGATGATGACGGTATGGAACGTCCGGGCGATCGCCAGGTAATCGGCCGCGCCGCGCGCTTCGGCGCAGAGCCGCTTGAAGCTGAACACGCCCACGCCCTTGAGGCTCTTGGGTACATGCAGCAGCCGCCCGCCGCCGACGTCGATCTCTTCGCTTGGCACATGGTCGGCGTCTTCGGGGGGATAGTCGGTTAGGCGGTAGAACGCCTGACGCGTCGCTTCCGTCGCGTCCTCGCCCAGCGGAGTGTGCCAGGTCGGCATGCCGCCCAGCCGCGCAAGGCGGTAATCGGTCGGGCCGTTCAGCGTCATCACGTCGAGCTCGGTCTCGATCAGCGCGATGAACGGCAGGAAATGCTCGCGGTTGAGCCCGTCCTTGTAAAGCTCGCGCGGGGCGCGGTTCGAGGTGGTGACCACGGTCACCCCTTCATCGACGATCAGCCGGGTGAACAGCCGGCTCATGATCATCGCATCGGCGGAATTGTTGACCACCATCTCGTCGAACGCCAGACACTGGAGCCCGCGCGCGAGGGTGGCCGCCACCGGCGGAATAGGGTCGCCGCTTTCCTTCTTGCGCTCCTCGTTCAACAGCGCGTGCACTTCGATCATGAAGGCGTGGAAATGGATGCGTCGTTTTCCCGGAATGTCGAGCGTCTGGTGGAACAGGTCCATCAGCATCGACTTGCCACGCCCGACGCCCCCCCAGATATAGGCACCGCGCGGGCCGGGGGCCTTCTTGCGCGCCTTGAACCGCGCCAGCAGCCCGGCCGGTGCGGCGGCCTTGTGCAGCGCGCGCTGCAGCTTGCTGAGATGCTCGGCCGCAGCGGCCTGCTCGGGATCGGGGCGCAGTTCGCCGGTGGCGACCAGCGCCTCGTACCGGTTCATAAGGCTGCTCATGCGCAGGCCCCCCGTCCGGCCGATGCGCGGTCGGCCGAAGGATTGGTGGTGCTGCCGTACACGCCGTTCACGTCGCCGCGACCGCTTCGCCCGGGCTCAGCCTCAGACCTGGCGCTCTGCCTGCATCTTCTTGATTTCGGCGATGGCACGCGCCGGGCTGAGGCCCTTGGGGCACACGTTCGCGCAGTTCATGATGGTGTGGCAGCGATAGAGGCGGAACGGATCTTCCAGTTCATCCAGACGCTCACCGGTCATTTCATCGCGGCTGTCAGCCAGCCAGCGATAGGCCTGGAGCAGGATCGCCGGGCCGAGGAACTTGTCGGAGTTCCACCAGTAGCTCGGGCACGAGGTCGAGCAGCAGGCGCACAGGATGCACTCGTAGAGGCCGTCCAGCTTCTCGCGCTGTTCGGGGCTTTGCAGGCGTTCCTTGCCCGAAGGCGTGGTCGACACCGTCTGCAGCCAAGGGCGGATCGAGGCATACTGCGCGTAGAAGTGCGTGAAATCGGGAACGAGGTCCTTGATCACGTCCATGTGCGGCAGCGGGGTGATGCGGATATCGCCCTTGAGGTCTTCGATGGCGGTGGTGCAGGCGAGGCCGTTCGAGCCGTTCATGTTCATCGAGCACGAACCGCAGATGCCTTCGCGGCACGACCGGCGGAAAGTGAGCGAAGGATCCTGCTCGCTCTTCATCTTGATGAGCGCGTCGAGGACCATCGGGCCGCACGTGTCGAGGTCGATCTCGAACGTGTCGTAACGCGGATTTTCGCCTGAATCGGGATCGTAGCGATAGACGGTGAACTTTTTGACGCGGGTGGCGCCTTCGGCCTTGTGGACCTTGCCCTGCTTCTTGATCTTGCTGTTGGCCGGAAGCGTGAACTGCGCCATCAATCGTCCCCGTCGTTTTGCACTGCGGCATGGGCCGCGACTCCTGACCCCCTCTAGCGATTCACCAGCGCAGGGCAAGGGGAGACTACGGAAGGGCACGGGGGCGGGCTGGCCAGCGCCGGCAATAGCGCTGGCCAGCACCCCATCCGGCGCGGTAGACCGGACCAAAGCGATAAGGAGGGGATGCATGGGTCTGCGGCATTGGTGGGACGACAAGGTTGTGCCGCGGTTGATCCGCTGCGCCTGTGGCCATCCGTCGGTGATGAAGGTCCGCAGCCAGGTGGTGCCGCTTGCCGAGGGGCGGGTGTTCGAGATCGGCTGCGGCGGCGGGATCAACCAGCGGTTTTACGATCCAGCCAGAGTAACGGCCTATTGCGGGCTCGATCCATCGGCCAAGGGGCTGGACTTTGCGCGAGAAGCCGCCCGCGTTCCCGATGCGCAATTCGTGGCCGGCGCTGGTGAGCAACTCCCGTTTCCGGACGACAGCTTCGATACGGTGGTCTGCACCTATACGCTGTGTTCGGTGGACGATCCGGGCCGGACGCTGGCGGAACTGCGCCGCGTTCTCAAGCCCGGCGGGGCGCTGCTCTATGCCGAGCACGGCCACGCGCCGGACGCCGGCGTCGCCCGCTGGCAGGCGCGGATCGAACCGGTGTGGAGCAGCCTTGCCGGCAATTGCCACCTGACCCGCCCTGTCACCCCGGCGATCGCTGCCGCCGGTTTCGCGCCCGAGCGGATGGGTGCCCATTATGCCAGCGGAGCGCCGCGCTTCGTGAGCTGGATGGAATGGGGAAGGGCGGTCAAGCCGGCGGTCTGATCGCGGAAGTTTCCCCGGGTTCGTGCCGGGCCCGGGGGCGCGCCGCATTTCCAATCCGCCTCTGAAGCCCTATCTGGCCAGCATGGCCCGAACACCCGCCGGAACCCCTGACCACCCGAAGGGAACCGAACGCTTCCACGAGGAACGGGCGGTGACGACGGTGCGCGGCAGCGATACGCCCGATCTGGCACGCGGGGCCGAGGTCATTCGCGATACGGTGCGCACGCTGCCGGCGCGGCCGGGCGTCTACCGCATGCAGGATGCCCGGGGCGATGTGCTCTATGTCGGCAAGGCGCGGGTGCTGCGCAACCGCGTCGCCAACTACGTGCAGTGGGAACGCCTGCCGGGGCGGCTGCAGCGGATGGTCAGCCAGACCCGGTCGATGACGATCGTCACCACCAATTCCGAGGCTGAGGCGCTGCTGCTGGAAGCCCAGCTCATCAAGCGCTTTCGCCCGCCGTACAACGTGCTGCTGCGCGACGACAAATCGTTCCCGTTCATCCTGCTGCGCGCCGATCATGCCTTCCCGCGGATCATGAAGCACCGGGGTGCCAGGCGGGCGACCGGCAACTATTACGGCCCGTTCGCCAGCGTCGGATCGGTCAACACCACGATCAATGCGCTGCAGAAGCTTTTCCTCCTGCGCAGTTGCACCGACAGCTTCTTCGCGCGGCGCGACCGGCCCTGTCTGTTGTACCAGATCAAGCGCTGCTCCGCGCCGTGCGTCGGCCGGATCGACGCGGCGGGTTATCGCGAACTGGTGGCCGAGGCGCGCGAGTTCCTGGGCGGCAAATCGAGCGCGGTGCAGCGCCGGATGGAAGCGCAGATGGCCGAAGCGGCCGAGGCGCTGGACTTCGAACGCGCCGCGATGCTGCGCGATCGTCTGCGCGCGGCGACCTTCATCCAGGGCAGCCAGGCGATCAATGCCGCCGGTGTCGCCAATGCCGATGTCTTCGCGGTCGCAGCCAAGGGCGGGCATGTCGGCATCCAGGCGTTCTTCATCCGGGGCGGGCAGAACTGGGGCCACCGCGCCTTTTTCCCGACCCACACCGAGGGGCTGGCCGAGGCTGAGGTGCTGACCGCGTTCCTGGCGCAGTTCTACGAAGAAGTGCCCCCGGCGCGCCTGATCCTGGTCGATCGCGATTTGCCCGAGGCGGACCTGCTGGCCGAGGCGTTGGCGACTGCGGCGGGCGGCAAAGTGGAAGTGAGCGTGCCGCAGCGCGGCGACCGGCGGCGGTTGATCGCGCAGGCTTCACGCAATGCGGTCGAGGCGCTGGACCGGCGCATGGCGGAAACCGGAACCAAGGCGAAAGTCTGGCGCGAGATGGCGGAGTTTCTCGACCTTCCCGAAGCGCCGCAGCGGGTCGAGATCTACGACAACAGCCACGTCCAGGGCGCGCATGCGCTGGGAGCGATGGTGGTGGCGGGGCCGGAGGGGTTCATCAAGAACCAGTACCGCAAGTGGAACATCCGAAAGGCGCAGACCAACGACGATTACGGCATGATGCGCGAGGTGTTTGCCCGCCGGTTCGCGCGGGCGCAGGATGAAGACCCCGATCGCGATGGCGGCCAGTGGCCTGATCTGGTGCTGATCGACGGCGGCAAGGGCCAGATGAGCGCGGTCAAGGATGCGCTTGAGGAACTGGACATAGAGGACGTGCCGCTGATCGCCATCGCCAAGGGGCCGCATCATGGCCGCGAGGGGCGCGAGGTGTTCCACTTCCCCGACGGCCGCGAAAAGATGCTGCCGGTCAATTCGCCGGTGCTGTTCCACCTTCAGCGGCTGCGTGACGAGGTGCACCGGTTCGCCATCGGCGCGCACCGGGAAAAGCGCAGCCGGGCGATCACTGCCAGCCCGCTGGATGAAATCCCCGGCATCGGCCCGGCGCGCAAACGGGCGCTGCTGCTGCACTTCGGCACGGCGGGGAAGGTGCGCGCGGCCAGCCTGGAGGACCTCCAGCGTGCGCCGGGGGTTAGTGCCACGGTGGCGCGGGCGATCTACGATTTCTACCATGCCGGCGGTTGATCGCTGTCGCCTGCGGGTGCCGGTGACGCGGAATTAAACATTTGCGGGCATTGCATTCTTAACCACATCGCGGGCGGATGGGCGCTTGCGGCCGGAAAGAACATGATCAGGACCAGGACCACCTTCATCATCGGCGCGGGGGCCGCCAGCGAACTGGCGATGCCGGCCAACGACGAGTTGCTGCTCAAGATCGGGCAGAGCCTGGAATTCTCGCGCCTGGGCACGCCCACCCAGTCGCGCGATACCGCGATGCTGGCGCACTACTTCACCTCGCTGGCAACGGCGCGCGGGCAGGATCAGGCGGCTGCATTCAAGGCGGCGGAACGGCTGCGGCTGGCGGCGCGGCTGGCCCGGTCGGTGGATGCTGTGCTGGACCAGCACGATGCCGATCCGCTGGTGGTCGCCTGCGGCAAGCTGACCCTGATCCACTTCCTGTGCCAGGGTGAGGCCAAATCCATCCTGCGACTGGCACCGCGCGTGACCGGGGATCTGCCGATCCAAGGGACGGAATCATGGCTTTACCAGTTCGGCCAACTGGTGACGAACGGGGTGCCGCTGTCGCGCGTCGATAGCTGCCTTGATGCCGTTTCGGTGATCTCGTTCTGCTATGACCGGTCGGTCGAGCATTTCATGCCCCATGCGCTGATGATGGCCTTCGGGATGCCGTTCGAAGAAGCGCAGCAACTGGTGAGCGAGCGGCTGCGCATAGTCCATCCCTATGGCACGCTGGGCAGGCTGCCATGGCAGTCCGGCACCGGGCCGGCGCTGGAATGGGGTGTGGAGGTGCCGGGCGATATGCAGGCGCTGGTTCCGGGCATCCGCACCGGCGCGCAGACATTGGCCGATACCGGTCTTGTCGCGGCGATGCAGGCGGTGGTCGCGGATTCGCAGCGGCTGGTGATGCTGGGGTTCGGCTATCACCCGCTCAATCTGGAGATGCTGGCGGCCCAGCCGCTGCCTGCCGCAGTGGAAGTGCTGGCGACCACATACGGCCTGAACGACAGCGCTGTTGCCGCAGTTCGCCGCATCCTCGGTCGGCGCTTCGGCGAGCGCGACGGCGATGGATTGGTGCTGGCAAACGTGCGCGCGAACGATCTGATGCGCGATTACGCGTTGCTGCTGGAAAGCTGATCGGCTTCAGCCGGCGGGATAGCTGATCTCCAGCAGCTCCCATTCCTTCTCCCCCGACGGCAGGTTCACGCGGCGCAGATCGCCGATCGCAGCACCGCGCAGGGCGCGGGCCAGCGGCGCGCTCCAGCCGATCCGGCCCGCACTCGCATCCTGCTCGTCATCGCCGATGATGGTGATGGTGAGCTGCTCGTCGTCCTCGTCGGCCAGGGTCACGGTTGCGCCGAAGAACACACGGGTGCGCACTTCCTGCCGCGCCGGGTCGACCACCCGCAGCGCCTTCATCCGCCGCGCGAGGTAGGCCAGCTCACGGTCGATCTCGCGCATGCGCTTGCGGCCATAGAGGTAATCGCCGTTTTCGGAGCGATCGCCGTTGCCCGCAGCCCATGATACGATCTCGACGATCGCCGGGCGCTCGGTGCCGAGCAGGTGGTCATAGCGCGCGCGCAGCGCGGCCATTCCGGCCGGGGTGATCGGCGGTCCATCGGGCTTCATGCTATGCTGCTCAGCCGGGCCGGCGCTTGCCGGGCATCAGCCGCGAAAGCGGATTGGGCCCGGTGTAGTCCGACTTGGCGGGATACATCATTTCGTAGACGACAGCGTTTTCCAGCACGCGCTGGACGTAGTTCTTGGTCTCATAGATCGGGATCTTCTCGATCCAGTCAATCCAGTCGATCGATCCGGTGCGCGGATCGCCGTTGGCGGCGAGCCACTTGTTCACATTGCCCGCACCGGCATTGTAAGCGGCGACGGCGAGCGGGGTGGCACCGCCGAAGTAATCCATCATCCGCCCGAAATAGCCATCGCCCAGCCGGATGTTATAGGCGGAGTCGGTTACCAGCGCCGACAGGTCATAGCCAAGGCCCATCTTGCCCGCCTGTTCGCGCGCGGTGCCCGGCATAAGCTGCATCAGGCCGCGCGCGCCGGCGTGGCTCAGCGCGTTCTGGGCGAACTGGCTTTCCTGGCGGGTCAGCGCGTGGACCATGGTCCAGTTGGCACCGGGGTGGGTGGGGATCAGCGGAAAGGCGATCGCCCCGAAATCGCCGAAGCCATCGGCATGGGCCGACTGGCCGAGGATGACGGCGAGATCGCGGCGGCCGATCTGCTGGGCAAGCTGCGCCACCAGCACATGGTCCGCCTCGCTCTGCGCCTGGTCTGAAATTTCGCGAAAGAACTGCACGGTCGTGCGCCAGTCCCCGTCGCGGGCGACATCGATCACCGCGCGGGTGATGGGGCGGCCCATGAATGCGCTCTGTTGGGATGCCGTGGGCACGGCCTTGGGGCGGGTGTCGAGATCGGGCAGCGGGCGGCCCAGCCGTTCGAGGGCGAGCTGGCCGTAGAAGTAGTGCGGATATTGCGCCGCCAGCTCGAAATAGCGGGCCGCGCCGCTCTTGTCGCCGGCATCGTCCAGCACGCGGCCGGCCCAGTAGAACCCCTTGGATCGGGTCCCCGGCGTCTGCGCGGCGGCACCATAGCGATAGAACAGCGGCGCAGCACGGCGCGCATCACCCAAACCCCACAGCGCCTTGGTGCCGCCCAGCCACATCAGCGTGGTGTAATCATCGCGCAGGCGATAGCTGAGGCGCGAGATATCGGTGCCCGGCGCAAAGCCATCGTCGATCTGGCTGGCAATGCGCACGGCAATGTCTGCACCCGAAGCGCGGGCCGCCGCCAGAAGCTCCTTCACCCAGCGTTCGGGCTGCGGCACCGGCGCGGCCAGCGGCGGGCGGTTGGCGAGGAGCGAAGCGGCAGCGGGGAGGTTGCCGGCCTTGCGAGCCTGGACCACCCGGTTGAACACATAGCCGCCATCGCGCAGCGCATCGCCGGGCAGGTCGACGCCGAGCGATCCCGGGGCCATGCCCTGCAGCAGCGTCAGCCGTTCCATGAACAGCCCGCGCCGCGCCGGGGAGACGAACGAAATCTCGCGCTCGGCCTGCGCCGTCTCCCCCTGCCACAACAGGGCGTTCATCCGGGCATCGTGATCGGCGGTGGTCAGCAAATCGCGATAGAGCGAGAACAACGTGGCTTCGGCGTTGGGCGAAAGGCTGCCGGCCCGCCAGGCAGCCACCGCCTTGGTCGGCGCGTCATAGCGGCGGATCGCCGAAAGGGCCGTGGCATAGCGACCGCCCGCTTCGCTGGTGAGCGGTGGGAAGCGATCGAAGAAGGCGACCACGGTGTTGGGATCGGAGGCGTCATTGACGACAGCCTTCTCGGCCGCGCGGCGGATTTTTTCTTCCTGCGGATAGCCCGGATAGGTCATCAGGAAGTTGGCGTAAGTGCCGAAATCGAGCTGGCCGGCGGCCTGGAGCTGGCGCCAGCGGTCGATCGACTGGTGGACGACAAGATCGTGGTCCTGCATCGACTGGGCCCTTGCGAGATCCCATTCGCGCCCTTCGGCGGCAAACGCCGGGGGCACGAATGCGAAACTCGCCGCTGCCAGAAGGAGAGCGGAAACGCGCTGCATGCTGGACATTTTGAGAAAAGGCTCCTTATCAGGCCCTGAACATGATCCGGTTGCCGGGCACAGGGGCCCGGCCGAACGGCATTCATGGCGCATCAGCAGAGGTAAAGTCCATGTTCTCCGGTTCGATTCCAGCGCTTGTCACGCCGTTTCGCGACGGAGCGTTCGACGAAAAAGCTTTTCGCAAGCTGGTCGACTGGCAGATCGAATCGGGTTCCTCGGCGCTGGTGCCGTGCGGAACGACGGGGGAGAATTCGACGCTTTCCAACGCCGAACACCACCGCGTGATCGAGGTTTGCGTGGAACAGGCGGCGGGCCGGGTGCCGATCATCGCCGGTTGCGGCAGCAACGATACGATGAACGCGGTTCTCCACATGAAATTTTCCAAGAAGAGCGGTGCCGCCGCCGCGCTGGTGGTTGCCCCCTATTACAACCGGCCGAGCCAGGAAGGCCTGCTGGCCCATTTCTCGTACCTTGCCGAGAATACCGAGCTGCCGATCATCCTCTACAATGTGCCGGGCCGCACGGTGACCGATCTCAAGCCGGAAACCGTGTGCGAACTGGCGCGGCGGTTCCCCGGCACGTTCGTCGGCATCAAGGACGCCAGCGGCGACCTGTCGCGCGTGACCGATCACCGGATGGGCATTTCCAAGGCGTTCTGCCAGTTGTCCGGCGATGATGAACTGGCGCTGCCGTTCAACGCGGCGGGTGGCGTTGGCTGCATCTCGGTCACCGCCAACGTCGCGCCGGCACTCTGCGCAGAATTCCAGGCTGCCTGCGCCGCGAACGATCTGGCCCGCGCGCGCGAGCTGAACGACAAGCTCTATCCGCTGCACTACGCCATGTTCGAGGACGCATCGCCCGGCCCGTGCAAGTATGCGCTGGCCCAGGTGCACGACTGGATCGAGAACGAGCTGCGCCTGCCGATGGTCCCCTGCGGCGAGGCCGCGCGTGGGGCGGTGGACGCGGCGCTGGTTCACGCGGGGATACTGTAAGTTCGGAGCTGTCGGCGACGGGGGAGGATGGCCCACCCCGTCCGGCTAAGGCGATAAAATCGCCAAGCCTTCCGGCCCTCCCGCGCGCGGGAGGGCGTCTCCGCGCATCCCCGCCCGCTTGCGGGAGGGGAGCGAGACTTGCGTGCGCAGCACGTTAGTCGCAGCGGGGTGGGACTCTGCGCAAGCCTCGCTCAATCCGCCGGGTTGTATTTCTGGACGAAGGTCATGGCCGCTTCCAGCATCTGCTTGCGCGTGGGGCTGCGCGAAAGGAAGTGGTCTTCGTCCCTCAGGATCACAAATTCGTAGGGTTTCCCCGCATCCTTGAGGGCATCCACCATCATTGTGCTCTGCACGAATGGCACGCGCGTATCGTCCTTGCCGTGGATCAGCAGGATGGGTGCGTCGGCCCGCGCGGCGAAGCGGCGGGGTGACACTTCGCCAAGCTTGGCGGGATCGCCAAGCTGTTCTTGCAGGCCGGAGCGCAGCATCTTGTTGTAATTGCTCTCGCGCATGTCGGTGGAATACATCCGCGTGACATCGGAGATCCCCGCCACCGATACGGAACAGCGGTAGAGCCCGGTTTGCAAGGTCACTCCCGCCAGCGCCGCATATCCACCGTAACTGGCGCCCATGATGCACGCCCGTTTGGGATCGACGATCCCCCGACGCACCAGTTCCGCCAAGCCGTCGGAAATGTCGGTCTGCATCTTGCGGCCCCATTCGCCGTCGCCTGCGTGCTTGAAGGCGCTGTCGCGGTTCGTGGACCCGCGAAAGTTGGGCTGGAACACCGCATAGCCGCGCGATGCGAAGGCTTGCGCCCACCAGTCGAACGCGGGGCTGTCGTAAGCTGCGGGGCCACCGTGGGGAAACATGATGACCGGCAGGTTTTTCGGATCGCGCCCCGGCGGCAGGGTAAGGATGCCGTCCATCTCCAGCCCGTCTGCCGCCTTGTAGGTGACGGTGGAAATCGGCCCGACCTGATCGGGCATGATTTTCTCGCGTTCATAGCCGATTGCGTTGGCTTTGAGGCTGCCCACATCCACGAAGAACCAAGTGCCGCTGTCACCGTCGCCCCCATCAGTGTACACGAGGACCTTCGAGAAGTCCGCGTTCCAGTCGGTCATTTGCATGTGGTACTTGGCAAAAGCCTTGGAAACCTGCCCGGCGACCATCTGATGGCGGGCATCATAGAAGACCGGCTTGGCATTTTCACCCTCCGGGAGATAGCCGATCAGCCTTCCTGTCAACGGGTCCGTATAGGTGGTTTCGATTTCCTCATCTTTCAGGAAGGGCGTTGGCGTACCTCCCGCGAGGGGGACCTCGTACCAGTTGAACGTCTTGTCCTCTTCCGCCTTGCCGTAGATGACGGTGGAGCCGTCCTTGCCGAAGAAGTAGAGACTGACATCGCCGGTCGGGTCATTGCCGGCTGCCAATTTCAGGCCTTTGGCATTCTTGATGACCCAGTCCCCGGTCTTTTCCGCCACGTCCAGTGTCGCCGCCACGGTGCCATCGGGTGCGATCAGCCAGTCTCGCGAGTGATCGACCGGCGCGGCGGCCGCAATGCGGGTGGGATCGTTGCTGCGGGTATCGACACGGAAGAGTGTGGTGTTGGTGTTGGTCAGATCAGCCCCGAACTTGCTGACCTCGTAAGCGATCCCGCCGATATAGGGCTGCAGCACTCCGCCCACCATGCGGACGCCGTAAAAGCCGGTGGTGGTCTGGGCGATGTTGTTGCGGCCGGCGAATATGACCTCGGGCTTTGCTCCGTCGAGATGGATGATCACCGTGCTGCTCAGTTCCGCACGATCGGTGGTGAACCCGAAGCCGAGGGCAACCGTGGATGATGTGACGAGCAGCACCGTGTCGTTTCCGACCCAGTGGATGCCCCGGACCTTTGCATCGCCGACGGCGAGCTTATGAGTGACCTTGCCCGAAGGATCGAACACCACCAGCACATTGGTGTTCGCTGCCCGCACGATCGCCGCCACTTTGCTCCCGTCTTCCGACATCGTGAGCATCGAAATGCTGGCGAGCTCGCCGTAAGCTTCCAGCGGCGGCGGCGCGGGCGGCGCGGCCAATGCCGCAGGCCCCGCCATCAGGCCGAGCGCGGCAGCGGCCGCCGTTGCGGCGCGCGAGAAAAACGGATTGAACGGCAAGTCTACCCCCCCCGGTGCTTTTTCGATTCCGGTTGATGATGTTGCGCACCGTCGTTCAAGTTAACAAGCTGAAATTCGCACCCGTCATGGCGCAAAACTGCTTCCTCCCGGACAGGGGGCAGTCCACGGAAAATGGCGCGGACGCCCGGTTCCCTTTTCGCCGCGACATGCCTACATGGCCCTCACAATGGCACGTCCCCAGCATTCTCTGTTCGACAAGGCGAAAACCGTCGCGGAAAACCGCCGCGCGCGGTTCGACTATCATATCGAGGACAAGTTCGAGGCCGGCATCGCGCTGACCGGGACCGAGGTGAAGTCCCTGCGCTTCGGCGAAGGGACGATCGCCGAATCCTATGCCGAGGTGAAAGGCGGAGAGATCTGGCTGATCAACTCGAACGTGCCCGAATTCAGCCACGGCAACCGCTTCAACCACGAACCCCGCCGCCCGCGCAAACTGCTGCTTCACGAGCGGGAGATTTCGCGGTTGCAGGGCGCGGTGGAGCGCAAGGGCATGACGCTGGTGCCGCTGTCGATCTATTTCAACAGCCGGGGCCGCGCGAAAGTGGAGCTGGCGCTGGCCAAGGGCAAGAACGCGGCTGACAAGCGCGATACCGTGAAAGAGCGGGACTGGAAGCGCGAACAGGCGCGCCTGATGCGGGAACACGGCTGATGAGCGGCATCCTGTCGCGGCTGGGTGCTTTCCTGCACCGCCAGATGCCCACCCATGCCGAGCTTGAGGCCAATCGCCTGACCGCGCCTTTCGCGCGTCGGCAGGAACTGTTCCGCTTCACCCGCCGCTCTGTCCCGCGCGGCGTGGCGGTGGGGCTGCTGATCGGCATCTTCGCGCTGATCCCCGGAGTCCAGATCGTCGGCGCGGCGCTGATGTGCGTGCCCGTGCGCGGCAACATTCCGCTGGCGGCGGCGATGACGTTCCTGTCCAATCCGGCCACCACGCCGCTGATTTTGGCGGCCTCGATCTGGCTGGGCAACCGCATGGGCTTTCATGCCGATCTCTCCACCTTCAGCGCGCTTTACGAAAGCGGCGCGGGGCTGGGTGCCTGGGGGCGCTGGCTGCTCTCGGACGCCGCGCCCGCGCTGGTGTTCGGGCTGTTCGTGATATCGACCGTGGCGGCAGCGGTCGGTTATCTGCTGTCGTCCTGGTTCTGGCGGCACTGGATCGGCCGCAAGCACCGCGCGCGCGGCCTTCGCCCGCTGCGCGCCGTGCCGCCTGCAAGCGATGAGGCGGTGATCGCCGAGCCGGAGCAGGTCGCTTGACCGGGCTTGGCAAGCCCGCCGGCGATGCGCCGCTGCGCCCTTACGATATCCTGATCGTCGCCGCAGCGCTGACGCTGAGCGTGGCGGTGGTGTGGTTCACGGCCGATGACTGGCTGCTGGTGGCGGTGTTCGTGGCGGCGATGGCGGCGATGACCGGGCTGGCCGTCTATATCTCGCGCGTCAAACCGCGCGCGGCGGAACCCGAGTTCGCACTGCCCGACTGGTCGGTGACCGTCGCCGCGATCGAGCGCGAAGACATGGCCATCGCCGTGACCGACCGCGCCGGCCGGCTGACCTGCGCCAACGCGGCGTTCGGTGCGTGGTTCTCCGGCCTGGCCCCGCCGCGCCTGCCGGTCAACGACGCTTCGGCCGAGGCATTGGCCGAAATGACCCGCAAGGCCTGGCGCGACGGCACGGCGCGCGGCGATATCCGCGCCGAGGGCGAGGCGGGGCTGAGCGGATCGTCGTGGCAAGTGGAGGTGAGCCGCTGCGGGCGCGGGGACGATTTCCTCGTCTGGCGCTTTACCCGCGCATCGACCAGCGATCCGGTTGCTGACATGGTCGTCCATCTTGACGGCAAGCTGGGGCGGGGGCTGGCGCGGGCCGGCATTGCCGCCGCGCTGGTCGATCCCGACGGCACCATCCGCGCCGCCAGCGCCGGCTTCGCGCTGGGCGCGACCGGAGACGCGCTGGCCGATATGACCGGGCACGATTTCGTCGCCCAGCTCCGCCAGGACGAAGGCGATCGCATTGGCTGGGCGCGCGATGGCGATCGTGGCGGGCCGCTGGTGCTCTATCACGTGCCGGTGGCCGATCCTGATAGCGATGCCCCGCCCGATCCGGACACCACACCATCGCTGATGCTCGTCGTCGATGCGACGGCGGGGATCGGCTCGGGCGGTGGCGGCGGGGCCGCCGCACCGCATCTCGAAGCGCTGCTCGGCCAGCTTCCGCTCGGCCTCGCCATGGCCGATCGCGACGGGCGGCTGCTGTTCGCCAACCCCGCCTTCATGCGCGCCGCCGGTCGCGAAGGGCAGGCCCCGCCGACCTATCCGACCGACCTTGCCGTGCGTGAGGACAAGCGCGCGCTGTCCGAAGCGATCCGCCGCTTTGCGCAGGGGCCCGCGACCGCCGGCGATATCGCGGTGCGGCTGGTCGGGCAGCCGGACGATCCGGTTTCGCTCAGCCTCGCCGGCGTGCGGGGCTTGGGTGAGGCGGCGGTGCTGCTCGGCCTGACCGACAGTACCGAGGAAGCGCGGCTCAAGCGCCAGGTCGCGCAGGCGACCAAGATGCAGGCGGTCGGCCAGCTTGCCGGCGGGGTGGCGCACGATTTCAACAATGTGCTGACCGCGATCCTGGGCACCTGCGATCTCATGCTGATGCGGCACACGCCGGGCGACAGCGATTATGACGATATCCAGCAGATCCGCGCCAATTCGAACCGCGCCGCCTCGCTGACCCGCCAGTTGCTGGCGTTCTCCCGCCAGCAGACGCTGCGGCCCGAGGTGTTGCAGTTGCCCGATGTGGTGGCCGATGTCTCGCAGATGCTGCGCCGCCTGATCGGCGAGAAGATCGAACTGATCGTAACTCACGATCGCGATCTCGGCCCGGTGCGGGCCGATCCGACCCAACTGGAGCAGGTCATCGTCAATCTGGCGGTCAACGCGCGCGATGCGATGCAGGGGCAGGGCCAAGGGCCGGGGACGCGCGGCGGCAGCGACGGCGCGGGCCGGCTGACGCTGGCCACGCGCAAGGTCAACCCGTCCGATGTCCGCGCGATGCGCAGCGAGATCATCCCGGTCGGCGAATATACCGCGCTGATCGTCGAGGATACCGGCGGCGGCATTCCGCCCGAAGTGCTGGGCAAGATCTTCGAGCCGTTCTTCACCACCAAGGATCAGGGCAAAGGCACCGGACTGGGCCTCTCCACCGTCTACGGCATCGTCAAGCAATCGGGGGGGTTCATCTTCGCCGAGAGCGAGCTGGGCAAGGGCAGCCGGTTCATCGTCTATCTGCCGGTCTATCACGCCGCTCCCGGCGCCGCGCCAACGTCGGCCGCGTCGTTGCGGGCGGAACCGGTGGTCAGCCAGTGGGCCGGCGGCGGACGCATCCTGCTGGTGGAGGACGAAGAGCCGGTGCGCATGGTGGCGCAGCGCGCGCTGACCCGGCAGGGCTACGAGGTGACCTGCGCCGGCGATGGCGAGGAAGGGCTGGAAATCGTCCAGTCGGGCCGCGAGTTCGATCTGGTCGTCACCGATGTCGTCATGCCGACGCTCGACGGGCCGGCGATGGCGCGCGAGATACGGCGGATCAGGCCCGGCCTGCCGCTGCTGTTCATGTCGGGCTATGCCGAGGAACAGTTGCGCAAGGAGATCAGCCTTGCCAACGCCTGGTTCATGCCCAAACCGTTCAGCGTGCAGCAGCTCTCGGAAAAAGTCGGGGATGTTCTGGCCCGCACCGCGCAGACGGCGAACCGCCGTTAAAAATAGGTAATCCGCCAAAGTTCCCCTCTTGTTCTCCGTGAACAAAGAGGATACATCGCTTTCCACGACGTTGACCTTTCCGGCCGGGCCGGTAGCACAAGGGGAAGTGACATGGCTGCTCAGTTGAAGCTGATCCAGGAAGGCAAGGAAAAGGACAACATGGACCGTCAGAAGGCGCTCGAAGCCGCGCTTGCCCAGATCGATCGCGCCTTCGGCAAAGGCAGCGCGATGAAGCTCGGCTCGAAGGAGACGATGCAGATCGAAGCGATCTCCACCGGTTCGCTCGGGCTCGACATCGCGCTCGGCGTCGGCGGCCTGCCGCGCGGTCGCGTGATCGAGGTCTATGGTCCGGAAAGCTCGGGCAAGACCACGCTGGCGCTGCACGTGATCGCCGAAGCGCAGAAGATGGGCGGCACCGCCGCTTTCATCGATGCCGAACACGCGCTCGATCCGGTTTACGCCAAGAAGCTGGGCGTCAACATCGATGAACTGATCGTCTCGCAGCCCGATACCGGCGAACAGGCGCTGGAAATCACCGATACGCTGGTGCGCTCGAACGCGATCGACGTGCTGGTGGTGGACTCGGTCGCCGCGCTGGTCCCCCGCGCCGAGATCGAGGGCGAGATGGGCGATAGCCACGTCGGTCTTCAGGCCCGCCTGATGAGCCAGTCGCTGCGCAAACTGACCGGCTCGATCAGCCGGTCGCGCTGCATGGTGATCTTCATCAACCAGTTGCGCATGAAAATCGGCGTGATGTACGGCAACCCCGAAACGACGACGGGCGGCAACGCGCTCAAGTTTTATGCCTCGGTCCGGCTCGATATCCGCCGCACCGGCCAGATCAAGGACCGCGACGATATCGTCGGTAACGCCACCCGCGTGAAAGTGGTCAAGAACAAGGTCGCGCCGCCGTTCAAGCAGGTCGAATTCGACATCATGTATGGCGAAGGCATTTCCAAGATCGGCGAAATCCTCGATCTTGGCGTGAAGGCCGGACTGGTCGAAAAGTCGGGCGCATGGTTCAGCTACGATTCGATCCGCATCGGCCAGGGCCGCGAGAACGCCAAGAATTACCTGCGCCAGAACCCCGAAGTCTGCGATCGCCTGGAAAAGGCCATCCGCGCGCAGACCGATGGCCTGGCCGAGGAGATGATGGTCGGCCCTTCGGCAGAGGACGATGTCGAGTAAGCGCTGTCCCCAAGCAAGCTTGCAGCCGCCCGCCAGTCCATCCGGACCGGCGGGCGGTATCGTTTGGGCGATCGGGCGGGGGTGGGTTGGTCGGGCGGATGAACGGGGCAGGGGCCAGTTACTTTCTGCCATGTCGAGGGATGTCAAGAAGCGTCGGCCTGTGTTTGGTGTGTCGGTTTCGTTGCACACGACTGTTACGCAGCCGATCGTTCACGACATCGGCTACGCCTGCTACAGGCGCGATTAGATGTCGCGTTCGGCATTTGTGCGGACGCCTCGATCTAACTCTAAGATCGGCAGAGACTGTTTGAAAAAGGAATCTGCGTTCTATAGACTGTGATGCTCATTAGCGACGCGTATTCACATAACCTTAGGGTGCCATATGGATGGGGAAATTTGCGTAATTTATAGAGCGAGCGCCAAGGCTAAGGATTTACTACTTGCGCTAAAAATTGACGATGATAAATATAGATCTTCTTCATTTTTGCGTAAAATTATAATGCGCCTAGATTTAAATATTAAAATAAACTATCGATCAAGTGATGAAAAATTTGATCGAAAGGTAATGCATTTTTGTGCAGTTTCTGCCGAAAAAGAAATTTGTAGTTTTGCTTATGGTGATGATGAGCTAGCTCCCGACGACGAACCAATGGCATTGGCAAAAATAATCGGCAAGTGCGCATCTATCGGTTTTTGCGCAGAACGTAGAGCGATCTCTCTTTTTTCTAATAGAAAAATTGACCAGTTAATTCTGCATAAGGCGGATGCCTGAAATTTCGTCGATGGTGAGGATAAAACTCTCTGCCATATCGCGTCGATAAGGATGAGCGTGAGGGCCAAGCCGAAGTAATGCGCGCAAACACGCTCGCGTTGGCACTGCCCCGACGGGCGCGGACATGCGGGTGGCGAGCTGTAACGGGGTGCCATGCGGCCTTGTTGCAAACGGGGTGCTCAGCCGACGCTTACCGCGTCAGCCTTGCGGTCTGGACGGTCAGGGCAAACAGCGAGGTCAGGGCATCGGCGATGCTCTCGTCGGTGGTGACCTTGTAGTAGAGCGCGGTGCCGTCCGCCCGGGCCGAGGCGCAAGAGCGCAGCGCGGGCTCCACATTGGCAAGGTACGGCGCGACGTTGGCTTGTGACCAGCTATCCCCGGTCATCGATTCGGGCAGATACTCGGTATAGAGCACGGCGATGCGGATGCCGCGGTTCTTGATGGTGGTGCAGTCCGCCAGGTCCTGCGCATTCCATTCGCGGTTCCAGCGGGTGCCGCTGTAGACTTCATCAGCCATCCCGTCAGTGATGATGAACAGCACGCCCTGCGGGCCGGCGGCAGTGGAGCCATCGCCCGGCGTTGCCATCACCGCGTTCATCCGCACCAGCGCGTTGTGCACTTCGCTGCCCATGTCGCTGTTGCAATAGGTGCTGGTGGGGCAGTTGTTGATATACCAGTTATCCTGCAGGCCGTAGAAATTGGGCACATCGTAGCCGGACAGGGTGTTGACGTCCGCCATGGTGCCGGTGATCGTTTTCACCGGGTGGGTATTGCCCGGATGGGTCCAGTCATAGGTGAACATCTGCAAGCGGTACGTCACGCGGTTGCCGGCGGCAGAGTTGATCGCGAACGGGATCAGTTGCTGGGCCGCCGCTTCCTCGTCGTCGATCCGCAAGGTGATGTTGCTGCCGCCGAACAATGTCGAAAAATTGCGGGTGAGCCAGTAACTGTCGGCGTATTGCCCGTTTGATTTGCGGTATCGCGTGCCGCTGGTGCAGTAGATATACGTGCTGTCGGTCGCGTTCACCGGGCACCAGTTCCCGCTCGCCGTGTCGAGCCAGATGTCGCGGCCGGCCGCATTGCGCACATAGATCCCGTCCGATCGCGGGTTCTGGGTATGGCAGGCGAACGCGCAGCCGGTCGCCGTGCGAATCGAATTGAGGCCCGTTGTGGTCGATGGCAGCAGCATCGAGGGCGAGGTGTCCATCAACAGGTAGAAATCGACATGCGGCGCGCGGGTGGCATCGGCGGTGACCGAGCCGTTGATCGTCAAGGTTGCCTTGCCCAGCACTCCGCCGAACAGGTTGCGCGACTGCGCGGTGTAGCTGACCGTGACCTTCCGCCCGATGTTGACCCCGCCGCTGGACACGATGGTGACGGTGGGGTTGGCCGGGTTGGCGGTATCGTAGATCATCCCCGGCAGCCCGCTGACCTGCGCATTGAACATCGCCCGCGCCGCTGCCGTGGCGGCGCTGTCGCTCTGCTGCATCATCGCCACGTTGACCGCCGCCAGCGCCGCCGCATCCGCCGCCGCGTTCATCCGCGTACGCAGCTTCATGGCGCGGGTATAGTCGATGCTGAAGCCGACCGCGAACGTCAGCGGCACGAGCGCCAGCGCCGTCAGGATCAGGACGTTCCCGCGCGCATCGGCCCGCAGGCGGGCGAAACGGCGCTGCAATAGTGTGAGGGCGCGGCGGATCATGACAACGGCACCGCATCGGATTTGCGCGGCAGCATCAGGATCGAATCGGCAAGGTTGATCTGCCCCATCGGCCACAGCCAGGCAACCGGGCGGTACTGGTACGTCACTCGCGACAGGATCATGTACGTCCCGGTCGCGGCGGTGTTGGACGGCGTCGTGATGCTGGCATTCGCAACCAGCGCGGTGCCGTTAAGGGTGCGGCTCCAGATGACCCTGGCGTGGGTGGCGTCCGTCACCTGGACCTCGCTCAGCACCATCGTCGCATTCGCGGAGCGATAGGGTGAGAGGACCTGCGCGCTGGCATTGAGGATCGCAGTCACGTCGCTTTCGGTCAGGCTGGCGCTGCGGCTGGCCAGATCGGCCAGCGCGCGCGCGGTGATCGTCACCTTGCGATCGCAGGCGCTGGCATCGGTGAACAGGTAGGCCCCCAGGTACAGCGTGAGCAGGAAGGGAAAGGCGAAGGCAAACTCGATCAACGCGGTGCCGCCGCAATCGCGGGCGAGGGCGCGCAGCAGTTCCGCCGGGCGGCGCGATGCCATCTCAGTAGCTTTCCGTGCGCAGCACGCTGGTGGCCACCAGCAGGCGCTTGTTGCCCGGCTGGTTGGCCAGCGCGAACCCCAGCGGGCCGGCATTGGTCGGCCACAGATAGAGCAGGCGCAGCACCACGATCGACCCTTGCGCGCCGGTAGCATAGGAAAAGGCATTGGTGACGTTGCCGCCGGAATCGTAGGTCAGCGTAGGCATGCCGGTATCGGCGGCCGAAAAGCTGCCGGCGACGCGGACATCGACCATCAGGTTGGCGCAGGTCATGTACGGCGGCAGGGCACTGCAGGCGGCGGTCCTGAACTGGCTCGCGGTGAGCCCCGATTGCGCCTGTCCGGTCAGCAGCAGGCGGCTGCCGGTTTCCGCTGCGGTCTCCAGCCCGTCCTGCGCGAGGTAGACCAGCGAGGTCTCGATCGTCGCCACCAGCACCGCGAACAGCGCGGGCGCGATCATCGCGAACTCGATCGCCGAGGCACCGCGCGCATCGGCTCGCAGGCGGCGTAGGAGGGGCGGGAGAAGCTTGGCCATGCCGCCCGTATCGCGCCACGACGCTCGATTTGCGGTAAAGCGGGGTTAGGTATAAGCCACTTGAGAACGCACCGTCGCGAAGGCCCACCCCGCTGCGACTAACGTGCTGCGCACGCAAGTCTCGCGCCCCTCCCGTAAACGGGAGGGGATACTTGAGCTTGCCCTCCCGTACACGGGAGGGCCGGAAGGCTTGGCGGCTTGCCGCCTAGCCGCACGGGGTGGGCAATGCCCCCCTATATCCGCGCGTTCGCGCTTGCTCCACCCGCGCGCGTGGCTTATCGGCGCGAGTATGCACACGACTAACGAAGTCCGCCGGTCCTTCCTCGATTACTTCGGCTCGAACGGGCACGAAGTGGTGCAGTCTGCGCCGCTCGTTCCGTATAACGATCCGACGCTGATGTTCGTCAATGCGGGCATGGTGCCGTTCAAAAACGTGTTCACCGGGCTGGAGACGCGCAGCGTGCCGCGCGCGACCTCGTCGCAGAAATCGGTGCGCGCCGGTGGCAAGCACAACGATCTCGACAACGTCGGCTACACCGCGCGCCACCACACCTTCTTCGAGATGCTGGGCAATTTCTCGTTCGGCGATTATTTCAAGGAACAGGCGATCACCCACGCCTGGAACCTGCTGACGAAGGAATGGGCGCTTCCGGTCGATAAGCTGCTGGTCACGGTCTATCACACCGATGATGAAGCTTTCGATCTGTGGAAGAAGATCGCCGGCCTTCCCGACCAGAAGATCATCCGCATTCCGACCAAGGACAACTTCTGGTCGATGGGCGATGACGGCCCGTGCGGCCCCTGCTCGGAAATCTTCTTCGATCATGGCGATCACATCTGGGGCGGCCCGCCCGGATCGCCCGAAGAGGACGGCGATCGCTTCATCGAGATCTGGAACCTGGTGTTCATGCAGTTCGAGCAGGCGGCCGGAGAGATCGTCGGCAACCTGCCCAAGCCGTCGATCGATACCGGCATGGGGCTGGAACGCATATCCGCCGTCATGCAGGGCGTGCATGACAACTACGATATCGATACGTTCAAGGCGCTGATCGCCGCCTCGGAAAGCCTGACCGGCGTGAAGGCGGAAGGCGAGCGGCAGGCCAGCCACCGGGTGATCGCCGATCACTTGCGCTCCACCAGCTTCCTGCTGGCTGATGGCGTGCTGCCCAGCAACGAAGGGCGCGGCTACGTGCTGCGCCGGATCATGCGCCGCGCCATGCGCCACGCGCACCTGCTGGGCGCGAAAGACCCGCTGATGCACAAGCTGGTCCCCGCCCTCGTCGCCGAGATGGGCCAGGCCTATCCCGAACTGGGCCGCGCGCAGCCGCTGATCGAGGAAACGCTGGAGCGCGAGGAAGTGCAGTTCCGCCGCACCCTGTCGAACGGCCTCAAGCTGCTCGACGAGGCGACCGCGGGGATGGCCGAGGGTGGCGAACTTCCGGGCGAGACCGCGTTCAAGCTCTACGACACTTTCGGCTTCCCCTATGACCTGACCGAGGACGCGCTGCGGCCGCGTGGGATGAGCGTGGACCGCGCCGGCTTCGATGCGGCGATGGCGCAGCAGAAGGCGGCGGCGCGCGCGGCGTGGAAGGGTTCGGGCCAGGCGGCCGACAACGAAATCTGGTTCGACATCGCCGAGCGCGAGGGCGCGACCGAGTTCACCGGCTACACCGCCACCCACGGTGAGGGCCGGGTGGTGGCGCTGGTCGTCGGCGGCAAGGAAGTCGAGAGCGCCGGGGCGGGTGATGCCGTGGTGGTGCTGACCAACCAGACCCCGTTCTACGGCGAAAGCGGCGGCCAGGTCGGCGATGCCGGATCGATCACCGGCGCGCCCGGGGCGGGCAACGACGAACTGCAGATCGCGGTTGCCGATACTGCCAAGCCCCTGGGCCGCCTCCATGCGATGCATGGCACGGTTCAGGCCGGAACGATCCGGGTGGGCGATTCGGTGCTGCTGACCGTCGATGTCGAGCGCCGCGATGCCATTCGTGCCAACCATTCCGCGACGCACCTGCTGCACGCGGCGCTGCGCAATCGCCTTGGCGGGCACGTGACGCAGAAGGGCTCGATGGTCGCGGCAGAGCGGCTGCGTTTCGACTTCTCTCAGCCGGTCTCGCTCACCGCCGATGATATTGCCGCGATCGAGGCCGAGGTGAACGCGGAAATCCGCGCCAACGAGCCGGTGCTGACCCGGCTGATGACGCCCGACGATGCCATTGCCGCCGGTGCGATGGCGCTGTTCGGCGAGAAGTACGGCGACGAGGTGCGCGTGCTATCGATGGGCCGCAAGGCGGGTGAGAACGCCTATTCGGTCGAACTGTGCGGCGGCACCCATGTGCGCGCCACCGGCGATATCGGCGTGTTCCGCATCGTTTCGGAAAGCGCGGTATCGTCAGGCGTGCGGCGCATCGAGGCGATGACCGGCGAGGGTGCGCGCCAGTGGCTGGTCGGCCGCGAGGATATGTTGAAAGGCGCGGCGAGCGCTTTGCGCACCACGCCGGAGGATGTCGAAGCCCGCGTCGCCGCGCTGCTGGATGAGCGCCGCAAGCTGGAACGCGAACTGGCCGAGGCGAAGAAGGCGCTGGCGCTCGGCGGCGGCTCGGCCAAGGCCGAAAACGCGGACGAGGTGGTCAACGGCGTGACCTTCTCCGGCCAGGTGCTCGATGGCCTCGATCCCAAGGAACTGCGTGGCCTGCTCGATCAGGCCAAGCAGCGCATCGGCTCGGGCGTCGCCGCCGTGGTCGCGGTGAACGAAGGCAAGGCAAGCATCGCCGCCGCCGTCACCGATGACCTTACGGGCCAGATCAGCGCCGTCGATCTGGTTCGCGCGGGCGTTGCGGCGCTGGGCGGCAAGGGCGGCGGCGGCCGCCCCGACATGGCGCAGGGCGGTGGCCCGGATGGCGACAAGGCAGCGGATGCGATCGCGGCGGTGAGGGCGGTGCTGGCGGGGTGACCGCTGCCATCACCTCTACCTCGTCATCCTCGCGGAAGCGGGGACCCAACTGACGATCGGGCAACAGGGATCGTCAGGAGATGGGTTCCCGCCTTCGCGGGAATGACGAAAAAGGGGGGGCACGAACGGAGGTGGGTATCGCTGACTTGTCCGCCATTATCACCGAAATCGCCGAGGAAATGCGCTTCGCCGAAGTGCGGGGGAAGGTTGCCGACTATATCCCGCCGCTCGCTTCGGTGCCCCATACCAAATTCGGCATCGCGGTGGTCATGGCCGACGGTTCGCTCCACACGGCGGGGGATGCCGAGGAGCCGTTTTCGATCCAGTCGATCTCCAAGGTCTTCGCGCTGACGCTGGCGCTGGGGGCGGTGGGGGATCAGGTGTGGAAGCGGGTGGGGCGCGAGCCTTCCGGGTCGGCGTTCAACTCCATCGTCCAGTTGGAAACCGAACAGGGCATTCCGCGCAATCCCTTCATCAACGCCGGTGCCATCGTCGTGTGCGACGTGCTGCTGGGCCGCTTGGAGCCGCGCGAGGCGATCGGGCAACTGCTGCGTTTCGTGCGCGAACTGGCGGGCGATGACAGCATCGCGATCGATGAGACGGTGGCGTGGGCCGAGCAGGAAACCGGCTTTCGCAACTTCGCACTGGCGAATTACATGCGCGCTTTCGGCAATATCCACGGACCGGTGGAGCGGGTGCTCGGCGTCTATTTCCACTTCTGCGCGCTCGCCATGAGCTGCCGGCAACTGGCGCTGGCCGGGCGCTTCCTGATGGACGGTGGCCGGGTTGGCGCGCACCGCGTCGTCACCGAGCGGCGCTCGCGGCGCATCAATGCGCTGATGATGTCTTGCGGGCACTACGACAATTCAGGCGATTTCGCCTTTCGCATCGGCTTGCCCGGAAAGTCCGGAGTGGGCGGCGGCATCCTAGCGGTCGCACCGGGTGTGGCCAGCATCGCGGTATGGTCGCCCGGCCTCAACCCCAGCGGCAATTCGCATCTGGGGCAACTGGCGCTGGAACGGCTGGTGCAGAAGACGGGCTGGTCAGTGTTCGAACCGAGGGGGTGAACGGAGTCGTGGTGGGGAGTGCCCACCCCGTCCGGCTAGGTGATGAATCATCAAGCCTTCCGGCCCTCCCGTGAACGGGAGGGCAAGCGCGAGTATCCCCGCCCGCTCGCGGGAGGGGAGCGAGGCTTAGGCTGCAGGCCTTAGCCGCAGCGGGGTGGGCGCTCTCCGCTCAAACACCCTCCGCCGCCGGCATCGATCCGGTCCGCAGGGCCGGCTTTTCATCCAACCCGCCGTCCTTCATGATCCGATCGCGGAATTCGTCGCGTTTTTCGTGGATGGAGGCGATGATGCGGCCCATCGCCACGCCGGTTTCGACCAGCACGGCCTCGCTCATCTGCAGGGTGCTTTCCAGCGTTTCGGGTACCGCGTGCGTCGCGCCGGCCCGGTAGAGTTGCGCGGCGTGATCGACGTCGCGGGCGCGGGCGATGATCGGCAGGGCGGGGAACTGGGCGCGCAGTTTGCGCACCACGCGCTGCGCCATCACCGGCTCGTCCATCGTCAGGATCACGGCGGCGGCATGTTCCACGCCCGCGCGAATCAGCGCATCGCCCCGTGCCGCGTCGGAAAAGGACACATTGTAGCCCTTGCGCCGCCCGGCGGCGACCAGATCGACATCGGCCTCGATGGCGAGATAGGGACGCTTGTGATGGATCAGCAGGTCCGCCACCAGCTTGCCGCCGCGTCCGAAGCCGACGATGATCGACGGCGGCAGGCCTTCCTGCACGGGCGGCTGCTCTGCCGGTTCGGCGCGGTCTATCCGGCGGGCAAAGATCCGCCCGGCCAGCGCCATCAGCGGCGTCACCGTAAGGCCGATCGCCGTCACCACCTGCCAGAACTGCGCGGTCGGCTGGTCGATCAGTTGCGCGGCGGTGGCGGCGGACAGCACGATCAGCGTCGTTTCCGATGGGCTGGCCATCAGCACCCCGGTTTCCGCCGAGGTGCTGGACCGCGCGCCCATCATCCGCAGCAGCAGCCCGGTGACCACCGCCTTGAGCACGATCACCCCCGCCGTCGCCATCAGGATCGGGCCGAGGTTGTCCCATAGCATGGCGAGATCGATGCTCATGCCGATGGTGATGAGGAACACCCCGAGGGCGAGGCCCTTGAACGGCTCGATGATCTGCTCGACCTCGGCGTGATAATCGGTTTCCGCGATCAGCAGCCCTGCCACCAGCGCGCCGACGATCGGCGACAGGCCGACCGCTGCGGTGGCGAGCGAGGCGAGGATGACGACCAGCAGGCTGGCGGCCAGGAACAGCTCCGGGCTCTTGGTCCGCGCCGCCTGGGCAAACAGCGGCGGCAGCAGATAGCGCCCCAGCACCAGCAGGCCGCCGACGACGAGCGAACCCCACATCACGGTAGTCACCAGATTGCCCACGCCACCCTCTGCGGCATGGGGGGCGAGTGCGCCGAGCAGGAAGATGATCGGCACCAGCGCGATATCCTCGAACAGCAGCATCGACAGCGCGGCGCGGCCCACCGGGGTGTTGGTGTTCGTGATCTTCAGCACCAGAGCGGTGGACGACAGCGCCAGCGCGAGGCCGAGCGCCAGCGCGCCCGATAGCGCTTGGCCCAGCATGAAGAACACGCAGGTGAGCGCCGAGCCGATGACGATCAGTTCCAGCGAGCCGAGCCCGAAGACCAGCCGCCGCATGTCCCACAGCCGCCCGAACGACAGTTCCAGCCCGATCGAGAACAGCAGGAGGATGATGCCGAATTCGGCGAACACATCCAGTTCTTCGGGTCGGGTGATCGTCATGTACGAAAGCCACGGCAATTGCCCGACATGGCGGCCAAGGCCGAACGGCCCCACCAGCAGCCCGATCAGGATGAAGCCGATCACAGGGGTGATGCGAAACCGGGCGAATACCGGGATGACCGCGCCGGCGGCGCCAAGGATGACAAGGGCATCGGACAGGAAGGGTGAATAAAGCTGCGTCTCTGTGGCCATGAGAGCAGCTTAGGGCAATCGAGGGGCGAAAGTCACGCGCCGTGGATCACCTGCGCAACTTCACTTGGCGTTCACCGCGTCGCTGGTTATAGACCCCGCCATGCTCGAACGCTCGCCTTTCAGGACCGCCATGCTCGCCGCCGCTACCGGGGCGCTCGTTCTCACCGCTGGTTGCGCCGGCCGGGGGGGCAAGGCGAAGGATACCGCTTACGTCGCCCGCGATGTCGATACGCTCTATGCGGCCGCCAAGCAGCGGCTCGATCAGGGGCGCACCAAGCAGGCCGCCGCCCTGTTCGACGAGGTGGAGCGCCAGCATCCCTATTCCCCTTGGGCCCGCCGCGCCCAGTTGATGAGCGCGTTCAGCTATTACGCCGCGCGCGACTACAACAAGGCCGTGTCCTCGGCGCAGCGCTTCCTGTCGATCCACCCGGGCAACAAGGACGCGCCTTACGCCTATTACCTGATCGCGGTGTGCTATTACGAACAGATCAGCGACGTCACCCGCGACCAGAAGACGACCGAGCAGGCGCGTACCGCGCTGACCGAGATTACCCGCCGCTATCCGACCACCAGCTATGCCTCGGACGCCAAGCTCAAGCTGGACCTCGTCAACGATCACCTTGCGGGCAAGGAAATGACCATCGGCCGTTCGTATGAACGCAGCGGCAAATGGCTGGCCGCCACGCTGCGGTTCCGCAACGTGGTCGATAATTTCCAGACCACCAGCCACACGCCCGAGGCGCTGTTCCGGCTGGTCGAGGGTTACCTGTCGCTCGGCATCCCGGCCGAAGCGCAGAAGGCGGCGGCCGTGCTCGAGCGCAACTATCCGCAGAGCAAGTGGTACGAACGTGCCTACGATCTCATGCGCAAGCACGCCGCCGAAAACCTGACCTGATCGCACCGCCGGCAATCCGCCGGAATGTCGGGGAATCATCCCCGTCCCGGTTGACATTTCTGCCGGCGCGTCCTGTTGTGCCGGTCTCATGCTTTCGCAGAAGACTCGCTATACGATCCGTGCCTTGCAGCACCTTGCGGACCACTACCTCAAGGGTCCGGTGCGGCTGGACGATATCGCCGAATCGCAGAACATCCCGCGCAAGTTCCTGACCGTGATCCTTTCGGAAATGGCGCGCGAAGGTGTCGTCATGTCGCAGCGCGGCCGCTCGGGCGGGTACGAACTGGCGCTGCCGCCGGTGGATATCCGCTATGGCGATATCATCCGCCTCTGCCGGGGCAGCCTGGCGCTGGTCCCTTGCGCCAGCCGCAATGCGCATGAGACCTGCGCCAACTGTCTGCCGGAAGTGGAATGCCGGCTGCGCGGGCTGATGCTGACGCTGCGCGATGAAACTGCCGCGATGCTCGATCGCCTGACCCTGGCCGACAAGATCGCGACCGAGCCGCCGTTCGTTGGGGAACCCTGAGCGGTTCGTCGCGCGTATCGGGCAACAAAATCGCGGAATGTGCTTTGTAAACAGCAAGGGTGGGGCAACGCGACAGGAGCGACGATGCCTTCGAACATGCCGCGCACGCCGAATGCGCTGCGCAACGAATCTTCCGCCAACCGCTGGAATCCCTACGTCAAGGCCGGGATCGCTCTGCTGATCGCGGCGTGGATCAACGGTGTGGCCCAGTTCATCGTGCTGGTTCACCAAGGGTAATGGCGCACCATCAATGCGGATGACGGACGCCGAAGCTTTCGCTAGAACGCTTCGCGAACATGCTGACCCGGCTTTCCATCCGCAATATCGTTCTGATCGAGGCGCTCGACCTGGAGTTCGCATCGGGCCTCGGTGCGCTGACCGGGGAGACCGGAGCGGGCAAGTCGATCCTGCTCGATGCGCTGGGCCTGGTGATCGGCAATCGCGCCGATAGCGGGCTGGTCCGGGCCGGAGCCGATCGCGCCGGCGTCACCGCGACGTTCGAATTCGCCGCACTGCCGGCGACCGTCCGTTTTGCCATTGACGAGGCGGGGCTTGAGATCGAGCCGGGCGAGCCGCTCATTCTCAAGCGCCAGTTGAAGGCCGATGGCGGCAGCCGCGCGTTCTGCAACGATCAGCCGGTCAGCGTCGCGTTCCTGCGCGAGATTGCGCCGGCGCTCGTCGAAATCCACGGCCAGCATGACGAACGTGGGCTGGTCAACGCGCGGGGGCATCGTGCCTTGCTCGACCGGTTCGCCGGGGCCGATGTGGTGGTGGTCGAACGCGCGTGGAAGGACTGGCGCTCCGCGCGCGAGGCGCTCGACGATGCGCGCGCGCAAGTGGACCGGGCGGCGCAGGATCAGGACCTGCTGCTCGCCCACCTTGCCGAACTCACCGCGCTTGCCCCCGAAGCGGGCGAGGAGGAGGCGCTGGCCCTGGCCCGCGCCGACATGCAGAAGGGCGAGAAGCTGGCCGATGATCTTGCCGCCCTGCAGCACTTGTGGAGCGGGTCCGATTCGGCGCTGGCACTGCTGCGGGCGGCGGCGCGACGGCTGGACCGGATCGCGGGCGAACACCCGCTGCTGGCCGAGGCGCTGGCGGCGCTGGATCGATCGGTGATCGAGGCAGGCGAGGCTGAAGAGAGGCTGGAACGCGCGGCGGAAGCTCTGACGTTTGATCCCGCTGAACTCGACCGTATCGAAACCCGGCTGTTCGAACTGCGCGCCCAAGCCCGCAAGCACGGCTGCGCAGTGGACGACCTGCCCGCCCGCATGGCCGGGATGCGCGCCGCGCTCGACGCGATCGAAGGCGGTACCGAACACCTTGCGGCGCTGGAGCGCGCGGCGAACAAGGCGGCGCTGGCCTATCGCGAGGCGGCTGGCGCGCTGCACGACCGGCGACGCGCGGCGGCGGTGCGGCTGGACGCAGCGGTGAAGGCGGAACTGGCCCCGCTCAAACTGGACGCGGCGCGGTTCCAGACTTCGGTGGTGCGCCTGCCGGAAGATCGTTGGGGGCCGATGGGGATGGATGCGGTGGAATTCCTCATCTCGACCAACCCCGGCACCGACTTCGCCCCGCTCGCCAAGATTGCCAGCGGCGGCGAACTGTCGCGTTTCATCCTGTCGCTCAAGGTGGCGCTGGCAGAGGAGGGTGGGGCGGCAACGGTGATCTTCGACGAGATCGACCGCGGCGTCGGCGGCGCGGTGGCGAGCGCCATCGGCGAGCGCCTGTCACGGCTGGCGGCAGGCGGGCAGTTGCTGGCCGTCACCCATAGCCCGCAAGTCGCCGCGCGCGGGGACCGACACTACCTCATCGCCAAATCGAGCGAGGAAACGGTCACGCGCACTTCGGTGGCGCTGCTGGACGATGCCGCGCGCAAGGAGGAGATTGCGCGGATGCTGTCCGGGGCCGAGGTGACCGATGAGGCGCGGGCGCAGGCGGATCGGTTGCTGGAGGGGGTGTAGTGCGGGGATGGTTCAAAGGGATCATCCTCGGCGTGGCCGTTTTAGGAGTTGCCGGCAGTGCCGTTACGCTCGCTAATCAGACGTTTCCAGTGCCCATCACCGACGATGTTGTTTTTGCCATCTGGAAATCGAGTATTGTCAAAAATCCTGATGTGACCGTCTGCATTTTTGTCGGCGAAAGGCTTGCGTCCCCCAGTTTGCTCACCCGCTTGAATAAAGGCGGCGGCAGCGCAGTCGCCGGCCAAAGATGTAAAACCGACCTCGATCCCTTCAAAGGTCCGCGCGGAGAGCGGGCAGCATTGGCGGGGGTAGACCGCGTTGATTGTGATCTTTTTCGGCGATGTTGGGTCGAATACTATTATGCAGTCGGTCGTCTTGGAGGACACGGATTTCGTGCTCGTCTCGTCAGGAGGGATGGCGGCTGGACGATTGAGGATGAACAGCCGACTTGGATAAGCTAAGGCCGAACTCACGGCTAGGCGGTACCGTTGACGAGACCTGTTTCGAGACCTACTATGTGGTCATGAACAAGCCCTTTAAGCCTGCCGCCGTGCTGCCAATCCTGGCCGACGTGGCGGTTAGCATCAGCGAGCTGAAAAAGAACCCCGCCGCCGTTATCGAGGAAGCACGCAGGCAGCAGGTGGCGATTACCAATCGCAACCGTGCGGTCGCTTACATCATCTCGCCCGAAGTGTGGGACCACATCCTTGATATTTTCGATGAGCGCAAACTCGAACGAGAGTTGGCGGATCATCTCGACGATGTGGACGACGCAGAAACAGTGTCGATCGAAGACCTGTTGAAGTGAGCCGATTTGAATTGCGGTTCGGTCGCCATGCCGCGCGGCAGTGGCGGCGTCTCGATATCGACATTCGTAAGCAGTTCGCTCGCAAGCTCGACAAGCTTCTCGATAACCCGCACGTCCCTGCGGCGCGAATGCGCGGTTACAGTGATGCCTACCGGGTGAAGCTCCGCAAGGCGGGTTTCAGACTGGTATACCGGGTGTTCGACGATCGCATCGTGGTTTTGGTGGTAGCCGTCGGAAAGCGAGACAAGGACCGGGTCTACGAAGACTTCGCACTGAACTACAACGAGGGCACCGAATGAGCGGGCCGACCGAACCCGAAGCCGCCAACGAACTGATGCGGCTCGCGCGCCAGATCAATCGCGCCAACAAGCTCTATCACGCCGAGGACGCGCCGGAGATTTCCGACGCGGAGTATGATGCGCTCGTGCGCCGCAATGCCGAACTGGAGGCGGCGTTTCCGCATCTGATCCGGCCGGACAGCCCCAGCCAGCAGGTGGGCCACGAGGTTGCCGCTTCGCCGCTGGGCAAGGTGGCGCACGAGGTTCGGATGATGAGCCTCGACAACGCGTTCTCGGACGAGGAAGTGGCCGAGTTCGTCGCGCGCGTGCGGCGCTTTCTGGCGCTGGCGGATGATGCGCCGGTGGCGTTCACGGCGGAGGACAAGATCGACGGGCTGTCCTGCTCGTTGCGCTATGAACACGGCCGGCTGGTGCGCGCGGCGACGCGGGGCGATGGGCAGGTGGGCGAGGATGTGACCCCCAACGTCGCCCACATTGCCGACATTCCCCAGCAGCTTGCCGGTGCCGATCTGCCCGAAGTGTTCGAGGTGCGCGGCGAGGTCTACATGGAAAAGGCCGCGTTCCATGCGCTCAACGCGCGGCTGATGGACGAAGGCCGCGCGCAGGCGGAAGCGCGGGGCGAAGCATTTGAAGAGGGCAAGGTTCGCCAGTTCGCCAACCCGCGCAACGCTGCTGCCGGTTCGCTGCGGCAGAAGGACGCGAGCGTTACGGCCAGGCGGCCGTTGCGGTTCTGGGCGCATGGCTGGGGCGCGGCGAGCGCGGTACCCGGGGCCAGCCAGCACGAAGTGATCCGCATCATCGAAAGCTGGGGCCTGCCGGTCTCGCCGCAGTTCCGGCTGTGCCATACCCTGGACGATATGCTGGCCGCCTATCGCGCCATTCGCGACGGGCGGGCCGAGCTGCCGTTCGAGATCGACGGCGTGGTCTACAAGGTGGACCGGCTGGATTACCAGCAACGGCTCGGCTTCGTGGCAAAGGCCCCGCGCTGGGGCATGGCCCACAAGTTTCCCGCCGAACGCGCCGAGACCACGCTCGAAGCGATCGACATCCAGGTTGGCCGCACCGGCAAGCTCACCCCCGTGGGTCGGCTGAAACCCGTGCTGGTCGGCGGGGTCACCGTCACTAACGTCACCCTGCACAACCGTGACGAGATCGCGCGGCTGGGGGTGCGGGTGGGAGACCGGGTGGTGCTGCAGCGCGCGGGCGACGTTATCCCGCAAGTAGTGGAGAACCGGACCCGCGCCGAAGATCGCCCGGCCTTTGCCTTCCCCGATCACTGCCCGCAATGCGGCTCCGAAGCGGTGGCCGAAGAGGGCGAGGTCGATGTCCGTTGCACCGGCGGACTGGTCTGCCCGGCGCAGCGGACCGAACGGCTCAAGCACTTCGTCAGCCGCGCCGCGCTCGATATCGAGGGGCTGGGCGAAAAGACGATCGACGAATTCTTCGCCAGGGGCTGGCTGGAAAGCCCGGCCGACATCTTCCGCCTGAGGCAGCGCCGAGGCGACATTCTCGCGCTGGAGGGGTGGAAGGACAAGTCTGTGGACAACCTGTTGGCAGCGGTGGAAAACAAGCGCGCCCCCGATGCGGCGCGGCTGCTGTTCGGGCTGGGGATCCGACATGTCGGCGCGGTGACGGCGCGCGATCTGCTCAAGCGGTTCGCCAGCCTGCCGGCGCTGCGTGATGCCTCAGAGCGCGCGCATGGCGGCGATGACGAGGCGCGCTCCGATCTGCTGGCGATCGACGGCATCGGCCCCGTGGTGGTCGAGGCGCTGGGAGACTTCTTCCACGAAGCGCACAACCGAACCGTCTGGGACGATCTGCTCAGCGAAGTGACGCCGCCACCCTACATCGTCGAGACGAAGGACAGCGAAGTCGCCGGCAAGACCGTGGTGTTCACCGGCAAGCTGGAAACCATGAGCCGCGATGAAGCCAAGGCCCAGGCCGAAGCGCTGGGCGCGAAGGCGGCAGGGACCGTTTCCGCCAAGACCGACCTCGTCGTCGCGGGGCCGGGTGCCGGTTCCAAGCTCAAGAAGGCTGCGGAACTGGGCATCCCGGTGATCGACGAAGCGGCTTGGGCCGAAATCGTCCGCAACGCGGGTTAGGGTTTTGCCTTAGAGCCGGGTGATCCTCTCTTGCTCCTCCACCCTTGAGGGGGGAGGTTGGGTGGGGGGTGTACCGCCGCCAGCGTCGACGCGTTGCCTGGCGGCATCGCTCCCCCACCCCCAACCCCGCCCCGCCGGGGAGATGCAAGGTGGCATCACTCAGGCTCAACCCCGGCACTGAGGTTCAGGACAGTCGCGCCCGGCGTTCGTGCATCTGGCGATAGTGCTGCACGCGGGTGGCGCGCAGACCGGCCATGCCTTCACGCTCGATCGCGCGTTGCCACGATGCCAGTTCCTCCAATGTGAGGTTGTAGCGATCGCAGGCCTCGTTGATCGTCAGCAGCCCGCCGTTGACTGCTGCCACCACTTCGGCCTTGCGCCGCACGACCCACCGGGAGGTGTTGCGTGGCGGCAGGGTGTCTTTCTTGATGGGCTCGCCCAGCGGTCCGACTACCGTCTGGGCACGCATGTTATCCGTATGAAGCATATGACCTCTCGAGCTGTTGCTACCGCTACCAGCCCCCCTTGGTGTCTCAATTCTTGGTCATAAAGGTAAACAACTGACTGCATTTTGTGGTTAACATGATGCAGGGTAGGTTTACTGAATTATTCGATAATTCAGCCTGATACCTGTAGATTAATATTTCGGAACCGCTTTACACCGCGTTTACCTGTATTAATTACCGTAGCGGCAAGCAGGAGCTGGTGGATTGAATAAGGTTTCGGGCCCGATGGCGGGCAATGATCTTGCCGATTTTACAGGCATTCCCAGACACGTGTCTGCGGAAGGGTGTCAGTTCGTCGCCCTCGGCGCACGGCCGGTTGTCGGGCAGGTCCTGCTCGTGCTGCTCGATTCGACCCTGCCGGTGGCGGGTCGGGTGCGCTGGGTGGTGGAGGACCGGTTCGCCCTGGTGTTCGATGCGCCACTGGCGCGAAGCGTGCGCAAGACGCTGGAAAACCACGGCCGGGTGCTGGGTGCCGTTAAGCTTGTTCGCGGCTGACCGCGCGACCCTTCAGCGAATCGGACGCTTGCGCAGCCACAGGATCGACCAGTCACCGCGCACGATTCGCCCCGCCAGCCGCAACCCGGCGCGACGGCACGCGGCCCGGACGCCGGGCTCCTGCGTTTCCAGCAGCCCCGCCAGCAGCAGATGCCCGCCCGGCACCAGCGCCGCGCCGAAGTCAGGTGCCAGCGCCACCAGCGGCCCGGCAAGGATATTGGCCATCACCAGATCGTAAGGCCCGCGTGCCGCGATCAGCGGATGGTCCATGCCGTCGGCAACGGTCATCGTGATCCGCCCCGCGCCGCTGCCCATCGGCACCCCGTTCGCGGCGGCATTGCCACTGACCACATCGACGCAGACCCGGTCGATATCGCTCGCGGTATAATAGGCCTGCGGCCACAGCGCCCGCGCGGCGAAAGCAAGGATGCCGGTGCCGGTGCCGATATCGGCAGCGTTGCGGACCACCAGCCCTTGCGCTTTCATATGGGTCAGCATCGTCAGGCAACCGGCGGTGGTGGCGTGCTGGCCGGTGCCGAAGGCCTGGCTGGCGGGGATCACGAAATCGACGACGCCGGCATCTTCGCTGGCGGGGTGATCGGGGGTGTGGACATGGAACTTGCCGGCGCTGATCGGCTCCAGCCCCTGCTGGCTGGTGACCAGCCAGTCGGTCTCGGGCAATTTCTCCACCACGAACGGCGGCACTTCGGTGGCGAACAGCGCGGCGAGCGCCGCCTTGTCTGCCTTGGTCGGCTTGCGCGAAAGCCAGGCTTCAAGACGCCAGTCGTCAGGCTGGTCCTCGGCCACCTCGCTGCCCGAAATCAGGATATCATGATCCCAGTCCAGCGCGTCTTCGTGCGCGATGAGCGCGGCTTCCACCAGCAGGCGCGGGGCGAGGGCGGTGATCTTCCAGCTCATGGCTTGTTCTTTCCGGCTTCTTCGGCGAGGCGCGCGGCAAAGCGCGTGCGGCCGGCTTCGGCATATCTGGCGCAGGCGGCGGCATCGACCAGCGCGCCGCCCGCGGCAAAGCGTTCGAACATGGCGCTGGCGGCGGGGTGCGGGGTCAACAGGATGTCGCAGGGCAGGGCAGCGATCGCGTCCGCGCCGAGCGCGAACCGGGCCACGCGATCGGGGTGGGCGCTGAAGCGATAGCCATCCGCTGCGGGGGTTGAGATGCTGTCGGCATAGGCGATCATCCGGCAGGTGAGCGCCGGGTCGCAGCTTTGCCAGGTCCAGCTTGTCGAGCCGGGCGAATGCGCCGGGGTGGCATGCGCGGTCAGCACCAGCGGCAGGCCGGTCCCGGTCAGCGTAACGCTGTCCCCGTCGGCCAGCACCTTGTCCACCGCCACCGACGGCGCGCGCGCAATGAGCCCGCGCTGCGGATCGTCGAGCGTCGGCTCCCCTGCTTCGAGCGCGGCGGCGGTGCTGCCCAGCGCGGCGACTTTCGCACCGGTGGCCACCTTCAGCGCCGCCAGCGAGCCGACGTGGTCGTGGTGTTCGTGGGAGGCGACGATCCAGCGCACATCGCGCGGATCGAAGCCCAGCTTGCGGATATTGGCGAGGACCAGCGGGGCCGCTTCCTCCGGTCCGCCATCGACCAGCACATGGCCGTTGGCCGATGTGACCAGCAGCACGGTGATGCCGCAAGTGCCGACGTACCAGGTGTTGCCATATATATGGGCCGGTGGTGCCGGGTCAGCCCAGCCATCGCGGCCGGCGCAGCTTGCCGCCAGCGCGCGCGGCTCCGGCGCAGGCGTCTTTGCGGCGGCCGGTAAGGACAGAAATGCCGAGGCGGCCAGGAGCCCCGGCGACAGGGCGGCGAAGGATCGGATCATGGCGCGAGTCACCCGGGCGCTTTAGGCGCGTACCGGGGCAAGGACCAGCTTTAGGCGGCAGGACGGTTCCGGCGATGTGCTCGGCGCAGCTTGCGCGGTGCAACATTTCGGCTAAGGGGGTGGGCGAATGGGCGGCGTGCGCGTCGCCGATGGCAAGGGGATTCGCAAGAGCATGGCCGAAGCCGGTACGAAGAAAAACCGTCCGCTTTCACCGCACCTCCAGATCTGGCGGTGGGGCCCGCATATGTTGGTGTCCATCCTGCACCGCGTCAGCGGCAGCGGCCTGGCGTTCGCCGGCCTCGGGCTGCTGCTGTGGTGGCTGGGGGCGCTCGCCAGCGGTCCTGCTGCCTATGAAAGCTTCGCAGGCTGGGTCTGGGCCGATCTCGGCACGCTCGACTGGAGCGGCACCGGCATTCTGACCGGGCTCGTCAAGCTGATCCTCAAGATCGTCGTGGTCGGCATCAGTTGGTCGTTCTTCACCCATATGTCTTCGGGGCTGCGCCACTTCGTGCTCGATATCGGTGCCGGCTTCGAACTCGGCGTCAACCGCCTGGGCTCGATCCTCGCGCCGGTCGCCGGCATCCTGCTTACCGTCGCCTTCTGGGCGATCCTGCTGCTTCGCTGAGGGCTTTGAGACATGGGTAACGGAACATCCATCGGCCGCGTGCGCGGCCTCGGCTCGGCGAAGAGCGGCGCGCATCACTGGCTGCTGCAGCGCTTCACCGCGATCGGCAACCTGCTGCTGGTGCTGTGGCTGGTCGTCTCGATCCTGATGCTGCCCAACCTGCATTACGCCAGCGTGATCGAATGGATCGTCAAGCCGGTGCCGGCCACGGCGATGGCGCTGCTGGTCATCTCCACCTTCTGGCACGCCCGCCTCGGGCTGCAGGTGGTGGTGGAGGACTATGTCCACGAACATGCCAACAAGTTCGCCTGCATCGCCGCGCTGAACCTTGCCGCTTTCGGCGGAGCCGCGTTCGGCGTGTTCTGCATCATCCGCCTCGCGCTGGGAGCTCACGCCTGATGTCCGCGCCTGCCTACAAGATCATCGACCATACTTACGACACCGTCGTCGTCGGCGCCGGCGGCTCGGGGCTGCGCGCCACGATGGGCTCCGCCGAAGCGGGCCTGAAGACCGCGTGCATCACCAAGGTCTTCCCGACCCGCTCGCACACCGTCGCGGCGCAGGGCGGCATCGCCGCCTCGCTTTGCAACAACACGCCCGATCACTGGACCTGGCACATGTACGACACCGTCAAGGGGTCGGACTGGCTGGGCGATCAGGACGCCATCGAATACATGGTGCGCGAAGCCCCCGCCGCGGTTTACGAGCTGGAGCACGCCGGCGTGCCGTTCAGCCGCAACGCCGATGGCACGATCTACCAGCGCCCGTTCGGCGGTCACATGCAGAACATGGGCGAAGGCCCGCCGGTGCAGCGCACCTGCGCCGCCGCTGACCGCACCGGTCACGCCATGCTGCACGCGCTGTACCAGCAGTCGCTGAAGTACGATGCGGACTTCTTCATCGAATACTTCGCGATCGACCTCATCATGGAAGGCGGCCAGTGCGTCGGCGTGATCGCGCTGTGCATGGACGATGGTTCGATCCACCGCTTCCGTTCGCAGGCCGTGGTGCTGGCAACCGGCGGCTATGGCCGTTCGTACTTCACCGCCACTTCGGCGCACACCTGCACCGGCGATGGCGGCGGCATGGTGCTGCGCGCCGGCCTGCCGCTGCAGGACATGGAATTCGTCCAGTTCCACCCCACCGGCATCTACGGTGCCGGCGTCCTCATCACCGAGGGTGCGCGCGGTGAGGGCGGCTACCTGACCAACTCCGAGGGCGAGCGCTTCATGGAGCGTTACGCGCCCTCGGCCAAGGACCTCGCCAGCCGTGACGTCGTGTCGCGTTCGATGGCGCTGGAAATTCGCGAAGGCCGCGGCGTGGGCCCGCACAAGGACCACATCTACCTGCACCTCGATCACATCGATCCCAAGGTGCTGGGCGAACGTCTGCCGGGCATCACTGAAAGCGGCAAGATCTTCGCCGGCGTCGATCTGACCCGCCAGCCGCTGCCGGTCGTGCCGACCGTCCACTACAACATGGGCGGCATTCCGTGCGACTTTAACGGCCGCGTGATGACCATCGGCCCCGATGGCGATCCCGAAACCGTGGTTCCGGGCCTGTTCGCGGTGGGCGAAGCGGCTTGCGTTTCGGTCCACGGCGCTAACCGCCTTGGCTCGAACTCGCTGATCGACCTTGTCGTGTTCGGCCGGGCGACGGGCCTGTACCTCAAGGAAAACATCAAGCCGATGGCCAAGCAGGCCGAACTGCCCAAGGATTCGGCTGATCTGGCGCTGACCCGTCTCGATCACTTCCGCAACGCCAACGGCAGTTCGCCGACGGCGGAAATCCGCACCGAGATGCAGCGCACGATGTCGCTCCACGCGGCGGTGTTCCGCAACGACGAGCTGATGGTCGAAGGCAAGGAAAAGCTGGCGGCGACCTATGCCCGCATGACCGACATCAAGGTTTCGGACCGCGGCCTGATCTGGAACTCCGACCTCGTCGAGACGATGGAGCTGGACAACCTCATCAGCCAGGCATCCGTCACCCTGCACGGCGCGCAGAACCGCAAGGAATCGCGCGGCGCCCACGCTCACGAAGACTTCCCCAACCGCGACGACGCGAACTGGATGAAGCATACCGTGGGCTGGTTCGACGGCTGGGGCGGCAAGGGCGGCGCGGTGCGTCTCGACTACCGCCCGGTCCACGAATTCACGCTGACCGATGATGTGGAATACATCAAGCCGAAGGCGCGCGTTTACTGAGCCATGCCAGGTCTGGCCGGCTTCACGACGGGCAAACTTGCAGCAATAATTACGGCCGCTGGCGGATTGATTTTCGCCAGCGGCCTGTTTTTTCCGGCTTACAAGAACCCTGAACTTGCCGGGCGGATCAAGCTGGCCGCTTGCGGGCTGGATGGCCGTTATCGTTCCGGATGGAACGATGAGCTGTTGCCGCTTTTGACCTGGCGGTATCCGCTTATGCAGGGTGGTGCCAGCCTAGTCCTGGCCGGTGTCGTCTTGCTTCTCCTCGTTAAGATGTTCCCCGATAGGGACCGACGCTGGCCTACGACGCCTGTTCTTAGGCGGACATATTTCGTGCTGGGTTTTTGTGCGCTTGCTGTCGGCTGGGTCGGCTTCGTTGTTAGTATTGTCCTTGACGTCCGGCGCGGTGATTATGTGCCGTTGTGCGCAGATAGCGCGGGGATCCCAATCATCAGTGCGACAATCGGGTATCCTATCATCGCAGCAATCTCGGCCACGGTAGGTGCTGTGTTGATGATAGGGTTTGGCAGACTGCCTGCATCGCTCTGGCAATGGGACGCCAACAGAACTGCACGGTCATGGATCGTGACCACGATCGCCGGTGTGGGTATCGCGGGCGTGGGTCTCATCATCGCCAATACGGCGGTGGACACGCTTTTTATGGCAACGCCTGCCCATATAATCATGATCTATCTGGTTGCATCGGCTCGCAGCGCCTTGTTGTCTCCCCGAGAAACGGGTTCATCCGTTCCCGTTCCTCGTCGTTGCGAGCCGTAGGCGAAGCAACCCAGGGCGGATTGCGCCGGCCCTGGATTGCTTCGCGACCTTTGGTCGCTCGCAAAGACGATGACAGATGAATCCTGTCAGCGAGCATGGCAGTTGCTCGGTTTGGCTGGTGGGCCATGGACTTGGATGATAATCCGCATAGTATCCGTTCAGCGCGATGGCAGGAACACAGGCCGCGTGTGTCATCCGGTTCGTCCGCACCGATAAACCGCAGGAGAGGACATGACCGAGCCCACCCCGCGCCGTGAGCGTTCTCCCGGAATGAAGCTACTGTTCGTCGGTCTCGTCAGTCTGGTGCTGATTGCGCCGCTGATGCTGGTCTACGCCCTCGTCTATGACCGGCAGGAACAATCGGCCACGGCGCAGGCGGCGATCAACGCCGGGTGGGGCGGGCCGCAGGTCATATCCGGGCCGGTGCTGGTGGTGCCGTTCCGCACCACGCAGACGCAGAACGAAACGGTCGACGGCAAGCAGGTCAGCCGCGTGGTCGAGGTGGAAAAGAACCTCTACATCTCGCCGGTCAGCAACCGCGCGACGACCCGCATCGATCCGCAGGAGCGGCGCAAGTCGATCTACCGTTCGGTGCTGTTCGTGGCGCAGACCAAGGGCAAGGCGCGGTTTGCGCTGCCGGGCGATCTGGCGCGGTTCGGGGTGACGCGTGAACGCCTGCTGTGGGATCGTGCCGAATTGCGGATGGGCGCTTCCGACGCGCGGGGGTTGACCACGGGCGGCAGGCTCCTCGCCAACGGTCGGCCGCTGGAGGTGCAGCCCGGCAAAGGCCCGGCATCGTCCGGCGGACAGGGTTTCTTCGCTTTCCTCGCCTGGGACGGGCTGGGCGCGCTCGATGTCGATTACGGCTTCGAACTGCGCGGCAGCCGCACCATAAGCCTGGTCCCGCGCGGCGGATCGACGGAGTGGGACGTCCGCTCGGCATGGCCCAGCCCTAGCTTCGACGGCTCGTTCCTGCCCGAAAAACCGCAAGTGTCGGACAAGGGCTTCACCGCGCATTACGAGGTGGACAAGCTCGCGCTCGGCCAGCCGCCGGTGGCGACGCAGGATTTCGGCCTGCCCCAGCCGCCGGGGAACAGCTACGGCATGGCGGAAGCTATTGCGCCAAGCGCGGTGGACATTGCCGCTGGCGGCGCGAACGAAGTTGTCGGGGGCCCGAGCCACAGCCTGAACATCAGCCTGATCGAGCCGGTGAACCTCTATTCCAAGGTCGATCGATCGGTGAAGTACGGGTTCCTGTTCATCGGCTTCACCTTCCTTGCCTTTTTCCTGTTCGACGTGGTCGGCGGGGCGCGGGTGGCGGCGGTGGAATACCTGCTGACCGGGGCCGGGCTGGTCCTGTTCTTCGTGCTGTTGCTGGCCTTTGCCGAAGTGATCGGGTTCACTCCCGCCTATGTCGTGGCGGGCGGGGCGATGATCGGCCTGCTCACCTGCTACAGCGCCGCCGTGCTGCGAACCTGGAAACGCGCGCGCTTCATCGGGGCCCTGCTGGTCGGGCTCTATGCGCTGCTGTTCGTACTGCTCAATCTGGAGGCCTGGTCACTGATGATCGGCGCGTTGCTGCTGTTCGTGGCGCTGGCCGGGGTCATGTACGCGACGCGCGGGGTGGATTGGGGCACTGTCGGCAAGCAGGTTGCGCCCCAGTCCGACTGATGCGGCCCGTCAATCGGCCTTGGCAACCGTCTTGCCCTCTGCTTTGTCGGCATTCTTCTGTTCGCGTGCTGCCACGATCTCGGCCTTGCGGGCGGCGATCATGCTCGCGGGGGCAGGGCGAGCGGGATATTTGCAGCCGCGCGCTTCGCCGACACCCTTGAGGAAGGCGCGGCGGGCCATGCCGGCCTGAACGGCGGTGCGCAGTTGCACTTCCTGATCGTTGGCACCTGAAATCTCGCGGATCAGGCCACGGAACGGGATGAACTTGGCCACCACCCACTTGGCGATGCGGCCGCTGCTCAGCTTTTCGCGATCTTCCTGCGGCATTTCGATGTCCGGCCCGAGGATGCCGTCGAGTTCGGTAATCGCGGAGCTGAGCTTCTTGCAGCCCTTGAGCCCGTCCAGCGTATAGGGTTCGGCGATGGCATTGGTCAGCGTCGGCGGGATGTCCTTCTTGTCGATGTTGAGATCGCTGAGCGGGGTCTTGGCGGCATCGACAAGGTTGGGATTGCCATCGGTAAGCGGGCGTTCGGCCTTTTCCTGCTTGGCATCTGCCGGCTTGTCCTGCCGGGCCTGTGCCGGCATGACCAGCAGCGTGCCGGCGGCAGCGGCGATCAACCAGACTTTGCGCATTTCATCCTCCTGTTGATCGGTAGCCCGTCCGACCCTCAGTTACCGAACGTGTCGCAAGCGTCCTCGTTCCCGGTGTCGAGCCCTTTGCGCAGCCATTCCATCCGCTGGGCACTGGTGCCGTGCGTGAAACTCTCGGGCGCGACTTCGCGCCCGGCGTTTTTCATCAGCGTATCGTCGCCGATGGCGCTGGCCGCGGTCATGCCCTCTTCAAGGTCGCCCGGCTCGATCAGGTCCTTGTGCTTGCCGGCCCAGACCCCGGCGTAGCAATCGGCCTGCAGTTCCATCCGCACCTGCAGCGCGTTGGCCTGCGAAGGGTTGCGCTGCTGCGCCTCGCGAACGTGATTTTCGAGGCCGACCATCTTCTGGACATGGTGGCCATATTCGTGCGCCATCACGTAGTACCGCGCGAAATCGCCCTTTGCGCCCAGTTCGCGATCAAGCTGGTCGTAGAAGCTGGTGTCGATATAGATGCCCTGATCTGCCGGGCAGTAGAACGGCGCCATCGAACTTTGCGCCGCGCCGCAGCCGGACCGAGTGCCGCCGTTGTAGAAGTTAAGTGTGGGCTGTTCGAACGGGATGTTGGCCTTGGCGAACAGCGGTTGCCAGGTCGTGTTCAGCGAACTGAGCGCGTTGCACGATTCCAGCGCGTAATCGTTGGCGGCGCAGATCGCTTCGGCGTCCTGCGGCCCGGCCTGCTGCTCCTGGCGCTGCGGGGTCTGCTGCTGGACGGCGTCGATCGTGCCCAGCATCTGCCGAGGATCAATGCCGAACACGGTGGCCCCGATCAGCACCAGAATCAGCGTGCCGCAGCCCAGTTTTCCGCCACCCCCGCCGGGAAAGCCCCCGCCGCCTCCGGAATTGCTGACGCGGACATTGGCGGGATTGAACCTGTCGAGACGCATCCTGGCTACCCTTGAAACGATGGATCGGCTTGCTGCTAACGCATAGCGTGCCGGCTGGTTCTGGACAGCCCCCACGGCGCAGCTTTCACGGCTTGCAGGAAAAGGACGGTATGGTCCGTCGGCGCGCAGATTCCCCGCGCCAACTTGCGCAAACGGCGTATATTCGGGGCGTGAATCGCAGCGGCAGGGTGGGAACCGAAAACTTGGGCGGGCTGGCCGGCGCGATGCGTCGGGCAGGGGGGGTGCTGCACGCGCTGTGCTTGTGCAGTTGCGCCCTGATCCTGCTCCCCGCCGCGCCGCTGAATGCGGCATCCCGCAGTCGCGCGGATCAGGAACTGGAAGCGCAACTGCGCCGCCACATCGAAGTGCTGGCGAGCGACGATCTGCAAGGCCGCGAGCCCGGGACCGAGGGTGAGGCCAAGACGCTGCGCTACATCGCCCGGCAGTGGTACGATATCGGCCTGGTTTCGGGCACGAACGATCCCGGCAACGAATGGTTCGCCCCGGTGACGATGGTGGCCCGCGAGCCGGCCGATTCGGTGGCTCAGTTCGCGCGCAAGGGGCGGCGGGCGATCTACATGCCGGCCAAGGTGCTGGTGCTGACTTCGGGCCGCCGCAGTCTGGTGCGCGATGCGCCGATGCTGTTCGTGGGCTACGCCCGGGGGCAGGACTATTCGCGCACCGAACTGGCGGGCAGGGTGGCGGTCGTGCTGGACGGCAACAATGCCGACAGCCAGGACAGCACCCGCCAGAACGCGCTGCTGGCGGCGGGTGCCTCGGCGGTGCTGACCGTTCTGGATGGTGATCGCAACCTGGATGAGGTGGCGGCGCGGCGGCAGCGGTCGGGCTATGCGCTGGCGCAGGATTCGCTGGGCGGCGATCTCGAAGCCTTCATCAGCCGGGATGCGATGGCCAACGTCATGTCCGGCGGCCCGCATTCGCTGGACTGGTACGAAAAGCAGGCCGCTTCCCCGGATTTCCTGCCGGTGCCGTTGGACCTGAGCGTATCGATGGAAGCTACCACCCGCGAAACCACGATCAACACCCACAACCTGATCGCCCGGCTGCCCGGCCGTAATCCGGAATATGGCGCGGTGCTGTTCCTGGCGCACTGGGACCACTTCGGCATCTGCGCCGAGCCGCCGGCCGAAGACCTGGTGTGCAATGGCGCGGTCGATAACGCCAGCGGGGTGGCGGCGCTGACCGAAGTGGCGCGCCGGCTGTCGCGCCTGCCGCAACTGGATCGCGACGTCTATTTCCTCGCCACCACCGGTGAGGAGCTGGGCCTGCTCGGCGCGCATGCCTTTGCCGACAATCCGCCGCTGCCGCTGTCGCATATCGTCGCGGCGTTCAACATCGATTCGGTTGCGGTCGCCCCGCGCGGGACGCCGTTCGCCGTCGTCGGCCGGGGGATGACCGGGCTGGACCGCGATATCGCCCGTGTCGCCAAGGCGGAGCGGTTCAATCTGGTCGATGGCGATGCCGCGAACGAGTTCGTCCGCCGCCAGGACGGCTGGGCCTTGCTCCAGCACGATATTCCTGCGGTGATGGTGACCACCGCCTACGGCAATCTCGATCTCATGCGCGCGTTCTTCGACGGCAACTATCACCGTCCGGGTGATGATCTGTCGCACCCGATCGAACTGGGCGGCGCGGCGGAGGACGTGAAGATGCTGACGGCGCTGGGGCGCTGGTTCGCCGATGTCCGCAAGGTCCCGCCAACGCCGCTTTCCAAAGGTGCCGGGCAGGGGCGATAGGGGCGGCAGGGCCGGCGAAAATACCGCCTAGCCCTTGACGGTCCCTTTGATTACATGGGCCGCCACGATTCTCCCCGGCTGTGCCCTCCTGTGGGCATGACAACCGCTCAAGGTGGCACTGATGGAAATTCCGCTCGGTCTGACTTTCGATGACGTTCTGCTGCGTCCCGCCAAGTCCGACATCGTGCCCACCCAGGCCGATACCCGCAGCCGCCTGACCCGCACGATCGGGCTGAACATCCCCGTCATCTCCTCGGCGATGGATACCGTGACCGAAGCGGACATGGCGATCGTGATGGCGCAGATGGGCGGCATCGGCGTGCTCCACCGCAACCTGACGGTAGAGGAACAGTGCGCGGCGGTCCGGGCGGTCAAGCGCTTCGAGAGCGGCATGGTCGTCAACCCGATCACGATCGCGCCTGACGCGACGCTGGGTGAGGCGCAGGCCCTGATGACCGCGCACCGCATCAGCGGCATCCCGGTCGTCGAAGCCTCCGGCCGGCTGGTCGGCATCCTGACGAACCGCGATGTGCGCTTTGCCGATAACCCGTTCCAGCCGGTGCGCGAACTGATGACGCACGAGAACCTCGCCACCGTGCAGACCGGCGTCTCGCAGGAAGAGGCGCGTCGGTTGCTGCACCAGCGCCGGATCGAAAAGCTGCTGGTCGTCGACGATGCCTTCCGCTGCGTCGGCCTGATCACCGTGAAGGACATCGAGAAGGCGGTCACTTACCCCAACGCCACCAAGGACGGGGCCGGACGGCTGCGCGTGGCGGCGGCGACGACGGTGGGCGAAAAGGGTTTCGAGCGCACCGAAGCGCTGCTGGCGGCGGAGTGTGATGTCGTCGTCATCGATACCGCGCACGGCCACAACCGCGATGTCGCGCTGGCGGTGGAGCGGGTCAAGAAGCTGTCGAACTCCGCCCAGGTCATCGCCGGCAATGTCGCCACCGCCGAAGCGGCGCGGGCGCTGATCGATGCCGGCGCGGATTGCGTGAAGGTGGGTATCGGACCGGGCTCGATCTGCACCACCCGCATTGTTGCCGGGGTCGGCGTGCCGCAGCTTACCGCCGTGATGGAAGCCGCTGAAGAGGCCGACAAGTCGGGCGTGCCGGTCATCGCCGATGGTGGCCTGCGCACTTCGGGCGATGCCGCCAAGGCGCTGGCCGCCGGTGCGTCGACGATCATGGTCGGCTCGATGCTGGCCGGGACCGAGGAAGCCCCGGGTGAGACGTTCCTGTACCAGGGCCGCGCCTACAAGTCGTATCGCGGCATGGGCTCGGTCGGGGCCATGGGTCGCGGCTCTGCCGATCGCTATTTCCAGGGCGATATCAAGGACCAGATGAAGCTGGTGCCCGAAGGGATCGAAGGGCAGGTGGCCTACAAGGGCCCGGCGCGCGATGTGCTGCACCAGTTGGTGGGCGGCATCAAGGCGGCGATGGGCTATACCGGCGCGGGGACGATCGAGGAACTGCGCAAGAACGCCAGGTTCGTGCGCATCACCAATGCCGGCCTGCGCGAAAGCCACGTCCACGACGTGACGATCACCCGCGAAGCACCCAACTACCCGACCCGCTGAGCCGGCCCGGTGACCCCGGCTGCCCGCGTCCAGGCCGCCATCGAGATCCTCGACGGCGTGATCGCCGCCGCGCAGGCGGGCGGGGCTCCGGCTGACCGGCTGATCGCAGACTGGTTCCGCACCCGCCGCTTCGCCGGCTCCAAGGACCGTCGCGCCGTGCGCGAGCTTGCCTATCGCGCTATCCGCGCCTGTGGAGAGGTTCCGGCCAGCGGCCGCGCGGCGATGCTGCGGCTGGCGAGCGATGATCCGGCGGTTTCCGCGCTGTTCGACGGATCGGCACATGCCCCGGCACCGATCGGCGCTGATGAGACCCCCGCCGCCGCAGGAGTGGCACCAGGCTGGCTGGAACAGCGGCTGGAGCAGAGCGGTGTGGCCCTGACCGATGCGGCACTGCTGCTCGATCGCGCCCCGCTGGACGTGCGCCTTAACACCCTGCGCGCAGATACGGCAGAAATGCCCGAAGGCGGCACGCGCACCGTCGCGACGCATGGCTGGCGCTTTCCCGCCGACAGCCGGATTGAGGAAAGCGCGGCATTTCGGGCCGGCATGATCGAAGTGCAGGACACCGGCTCGCAGCTTACCTGCGAAGCCGTTGCCGCCCAACCGGGCGAAACGGTGGTCGATCTGTGCGCCGGAGCGGGGGGCAAGACGCTGGCGTTGGCGGCGGCGATGGCGAACCGGGGCCGGCTTCTCGCCTGCGATATCGACCGCGCGCGCCTGTCCCGCCTGCCCGAACGCGCGACCCGCGCGGGGGCATCGCTGATCGAGACGCTGCTGCTCGATCCGAAGCGCGAGGCGCAGGCGCTGGCGGCAGTCGAAGGCGCAGCGGATGCGGTGCTGGTCGATGCACCATGCTCTGGCACCGGCACCTGGCGGCGCAATCCCGAGGCGCGCTGGCGGCTGACCCCGGTGCAGCTCGATCGCTATGCGCAGATGCAGTCCCGCCTGCTCGATATCGCCGCGCGGCTGGTGCGGCCGGGCGGGCGGTTGGTGTTCGTGACCTGTTCGCTGCTGGATGCCGAAGGTGCCGGGCAGGCGGCGGCGTTTCTGGCCAATCGGGGCGATAGCTGGCGCGCCGATCCGCCGGGCCTGCCGGCCGGCGAACCGCGCGGCCACGGCTTGCGGCTTTCACCGTGGCACGACGGGACCGACGGCTTTTTCGTCGCGCGGTTCGAGCGGCTGTGTTAGCGTGAAGCCCTATGAAGAGGACGCTGCCCTCGGCCAAGGACCTGTTGATGCGTTATACTCCCGCTGCTCTGGCGCTGTCGCTCGTTGCGGCCATTTCCGCCAGTGCATCGTTTTCCGCCCCGCCTGAACAGCTTGATCCTCGCGCCGCGGCGCTGGTCGAGGAAGGGCGCACTGCCGCGCGTGCCGGCGACCTCGATAGTGCGATCGACGCATACGAATCGGCGCTAACCGTTCAGCCCGGCAGCGTCAGCGTGCTGCTGGGCCTGGCGGATGCGACGCGGCGCACCGGGATGCAGGGCAAGGCGGTCCATTACTACCGCGCCGCGCTCGAAGCCGATCCGCGCAACCTCGACGCGATCAGTGGCGAAGGTCTGGCGCTGGCCGAAAAGGGCGCGCTCGACAAGGCGGGCCGCAACCTGACGCGGCTCAAGAGCCTGTGCGGCAACGATTGCCCGCAAGCCCAGGCCCTGGCGACTGCTATCGCCAGCGGACCGGCCAAGCCCCGCGTGCTAACTGCAGAGGCGGTAACGCCCAAGCCGGTCGTCTCGGAGAACTGATCGCGGCCAACGGAACGCGACTGCCACCACATCACCGCGTTCGTCATCCCGAGCCGCCCACGGCTTCTGGCGTGGTGGAACCGAAGTTCGTCTTGTTACGTCACCCCGGACTTGATCCGGGTGTGGATTCACATCCGAAGTGCAACGGGTTGAAAGTTTCGGCTGG